>WGMM01000012.1 GCA_016125085.1 bacterium | reverse complement strand
GCAGCAGATCGGCGAGATCACGGCGGCAGTGAACGACATTGCGGATCAGTCGAAGCTGTTGGCATTGAACGCGACGATCGAGGCTGCGAAGGCCGGCGAGCAGGGCAAGGGCTTCGCGGTGGTGGCGGCTGAGGTGAGGAACCTTGCGGAACAGTCGAAGATGTCGAACGCGAAGGTTCGTCAGATTCTTGGTGATATCCAGAAGGCGACGAACACGGCGGTTCTTGCGACGGAGCAGGGCACGAAGGGCGTGGAGGCTGGCATGTCGCTGGCCGAACGGGCCGGCGATGTGATCGCCAAGCTGACGGACACCGTCGGCCAGTCCACGTCCCAGATCGAAGAGTATCTCGGTTCGAGCCGCCAGACGAGCATGGATATCGATCAGATCACTCTGGCGATCCGCGAGATCAGCGATTCTACCCGGTCGTTCGTCGACGGTGCCCGCCAGGCCCGCGACGCCGCCAAGGAACTCGAAAAACTGGCACTCAGCCTCAAACAGGTCGCCGAGGTCAAGAAGAGCCCGGCCGAGGGGGCCGCCAGCGGAGCGTCCCTCAAGCGATCGCCTGACGCGGTACGGGGAGCATAAAGGCCATGGCACGAACCAACGGGAACCGCGTTTCGGGTGAAGAACGCGTCCGCAAGATCCTTGAGGAACGGGCCCAGCAACTGGCCCGCATGACCGAAGGCGAAGTCGAGCAGGAGCTGACCGATTTCATCATCGTCACCGTCGGCCCTGAGAAATTCGCCCTGGAAATCCCGGCGATCCAGGAAATACAGACGTTGAGAGGTCTGACCTCCGTTCCTGGTGCCGGCGAAGTCTGGAGCGGTGTCGTGAACCTTCGGGGCCGCCTTCTGCCGGTTCTGGACATGGCCCGAGTGCTCGGCATTCGTGTCACGGCCGATTATTCCGAAAGCGGCCGCGTCGTCGTCGTTTCCGTCGGTGCCTATCACATGGGGCTGCTGGTGCAGGACGTGCTCGGTGTCCAGCGCATCGCGAACGCCGAAATTCGGCCATCGCTCGTGGATGCCGGCGGTCAGGCACGGGAAATCGTCAGCGGCATCACTTCCGATATGATCAGCGTGCTTGATCTTTCCGAACTAGCTGGTGACCCGCGCGTCAGCCTGACCGAGTCTTCCGCATGAACCGGCCCTATATGAAACACTTCACCGATATTCCGCATCGATACGCGTGTGCCGCCGACCGGCGCCGTGACGATTCGACGATGCACTGCCGATTCGAGGGCTGACGCATGTCTGGCGACTACGGCGACCTGATGGCCAAGCTCATCGAAGCCTTCGAAGGTGAGGCCGAAGAGCGGCTGCAGGAACTGAACAAGGCCACTCTGGCACTCGAGCAGTCGACCGATCCGGCCGAAAGCTCGGAGCTGATCAAGGTCATCTTCCGCGAAGCCCATACGCTCAAGGGCACCGCCGGCGGACTCGGGCTGAAGTCGATCGAACGGCTTGGCCACACGATGGAAACGGCCTTCGGCCTTATCAGGTCAGGCGAACTCGGCACTTCGCCTGAACTCTTCGACATCATCTACAAATCGCTCGATGCGATCGGCGAACTGGCAAAATCGTCGGCTCGTGGCCTGCCCGATACGGTCGACGTGCGCCCGCTCGTCGATGCTCTCAACGAATACGTCGGCAAATTCACCGGAACTTCGCCTGCCGAGGCTCATCCTCCTGAACTGGCGGAGACAGGCCAATCGGCCGAGATCGCGGCACTCGAGCAGGCGACGGCCAATTCCGGCCCGGAACCCGCTCGGGCAGAATCGACGGCCAGTACCGAGCCGGTCGAGCCCGAGCACGCAGATAACCCCGCCGAAGTCCCGGTGGTCGAAACGGAACCGGTCTCTGCCGCAGAACCAGCCATCCCCAAGAAGAAGAGCCGTCCGCCCGCTCCGATTCCCAAGCCTCGGTCCCGATCCGCCAAAAACGCCCGCGAAGCCGCCGGCAGCGACCAGCCCATGCCGGCGGAATCCGTGTCGATCGCACCGGCGCCAGCGGAATCTGCCCCCTCCAGGGCACCGGCACCTGCCGAATCGGTCTCGATTGCACCAGCACCGGTCGAACCTTTCCAGGAAATCGCACCTGCCGTAGCGGGTACTGTCTCGGAGAAAGTTCCGGAAACAAAACTTGAGCCAGCCTTACAGGAACAAGTGCCCACGGTAATTGCGGAGCCGGAACCCGTCGCGGCGAAGGGCGAATCGATCGCCCCAATTACGCCACAACCTGTGACGATTCCGAAACCGGAACCAACGCCGGGCACGGATCGAATTCTGAAGGACGAAGCGCCAGCTTCCGCACCCGCAGCCCCGGCTGAAGCGACGGGCACGCCGAACGTTGTGACGGCGCAACCTCCCGTGCATCCGCAACCGCCCGCGAAACCGCAACCCGAACCCGTTCGGAAGCCGGCTCCGCCCGCGGTCGCTCCAGCCCCTGGCCAGGCGGCCCGGGCGCCGGAGGAATCGATCCGCGTTTCCACCGGCAAGCTCGACATTTTGATGGAGCAAGTCGCCGAGTTGCAGACGGCCAGGATCAATGCCGAGCAGCGGCTGACCGAAGTACGTGAATTGCTGGAAAGGGTCGAGTCCTGGGACTTGCAGTGGCGCGCCGTCCGATCGGAATTGTGGCGGGTGGGGCTGATCAACGGTTCCGCTGGCGGCGGAGCGTCCGCTCGCGTCACCGAATTCGGAGCTGCGGTCGCCATGCCCGAATCACGATCGATGCAGCATCTTGCCTCGTTCCTCGAATCGAACGCTGATCATCTCAAAAACTCGCTGGTTCAGCTCACCGGACTGGTCCGCAGCTTCGATTCCGACAGCCGCCGTATGGCCCAGGTCATGGCCGACCTGCAGGACGGTGTGCGCAGAATCCGCATGCTGCCGATTTCCACGGTCTTCGAAACCTTTCCCCGCCTGGTGCGGGACACTGCGAGATCCGTCGATAAGGACGTGAATCTCGTCATCACCGGTGGCGAAAACGAAGTCGACCGCACGATTCTCGAGCAAGTCAAGGCACCCCTTGTGCACCTGCTGCGAAATGCCGTCGATCACGGCATGGAATCGCCCGAGGCCCGCATCGCGGCCGGCAAGCCGAAGCAGGGCACCCTGAGACTTTCCGCGGCCCAGCGTGGGGCGAATCTGATCGTCGAAGTGGCCGAAGACGGTGGCGGCATTCCGGTCGACAAGGTCCGTGAATCGGCCGTGCGCAAGGGGCTGCTTTCGCCCGAAGCCGCTGCGGCGATGTCCGATCAGGAAGCGCTCTGGCTGATCTTCCGGCCCGGTTTTTCGACGAAGTCCACCGTGACCGATCTATCCGGCCGAGGTGTCGGGCTCGACGTCGTACGTGAAAACGTCGAAGGGCTCGGTGGCATGATCGACGTCCGTTCGGAAGTCGGCAAGGGGACGACATTCACGCTGACCCTGCCGATGAGCGTGGCGACGACGCTCGTCATGATCGTCGAATGCGGCGAACGCCGCTTTGCCGTGCCCGTCACCAACGTGTTGCGGATCACGCAGGTTCAGCCGGACAAAGTCGGCCAGCTTCGGGGCAAGGCCGCCATCGATTTCGAAGGCCGGCCGATCGCTCTCACGCGACTTTCCGACGCCCTTGGGCTTGTCGATGCATCTGCATCCGACAGCGCCAGCGAAGCCCAGCAGGCATTGATCGTCGGCTCTGCCGAAAAACGTTATGCGTTCGTCGTCGATGCCGTCGTCGGTGCTCAGGAGGTGGTCGTCAAGAGCCTTCTGCCACCGCTCGACCGCGTGCGTCGTGTCGCCGGGGCGACGATCCTTGGCACAGGCGAAGTCGTCATGGTCATCAACGTCGCCGACCTGATCCGATCCTCCAGCGTCACCGGCTTCGGCATGTCGATCAGCCAGGCTGGTGCGGGGGCCGCCTCAGGCGAACAGGCCGCCAAAGACAAGAAAAAGTGGGAGCCGCCGCTCGTCCTGTGCGTCGACGACTCCTTCACCACGCGGACGCTCGTCAAATCGATCGTGGAAGCCGCCGGCTATCCGACGAAACAGGCCGCCGACGGGCTCGAAGCCTGGAACATCCTCCAGACCGAACCGGTGAAACTGGTGGTGACCGACGTGCAGATGCCGCGCATGGACGGCTTCGAACTGACCCGGATGATCCGCAAGGACGCCAAAACGAAGAACTTGCCCGTCGTCCTTGTGACTTCTCTGGACAGCCCCGAAGAGCGTGCCGAAGGCGTGGACGCCGGAGCCGACGCCCACATCGTCAAGGGTGCCCTGCGGCAGGAAGACTTGCTGGAGACGATCAAGCGGCTGCTTTGACGCCGGGTTTACGCCCGGCCCAGATCAGCGTCAACCCGCCGAGGCAGGCGAATGCCAACGTGGAAGGCTCCGGCACGGCGACTACACTCATGTACTGATTCGAATTGTTGAACGGTCCGATCCAACTCGATCCTGAATCAGATGTTATGTATTTCGCCGTTGTGTCCGTCCCCGAGCTGTCCCAAGCGAGTCCGCCAGGTATTTCTCCGAAAGGAGGCTCAGGAATTCCCGTCAGACTCGTGCCACGAACCACCACGTAATAAGTGATGTTTGCCGTTAGAGTTACGTTCAGACCAGATACAGTCAGCGAGTTTCCGGACGAAGAACTGAGATCCTCCGCCAATCCGCTATAGATCGCGTCCCCGACCTGCGCCCCGGGTATGCCGCCGGCACCGGTCGCGTCCCAGATCTCAATCTGGAAACCGCCGGTCGTCCCCGAGTTGTTCCATAAACTTACGGAAACTTCGCTGAGAGTATGACCTGTCGAAGTCGTCGTAAACGCCTGGGCAGGCCACACCGTGTTCTCGACCCCGGAATATCCGTTCGACGATTGAGCAAGATTGTCGAACAACACTTCCAGGGCATTCGCATCGGCGCCTGTTCCAGCGAAAGCGAAGACCGCCAATGCGATCAATCGCGTTATCAAACACCAATCATTCGTGACCATGAACTCACTCTTCGTTCGGATGTTGAAGTGGAAGAACCCGTCCGGCATGAGCCGGTTTAGGAAATCCGTTCCGGAAGTCTCATAACCTATCGAGAAAATTTCAAAACTTCAAATTATCGATGTAAGAAATCCGGGATTGAGTGTTCCCGTTGTTTTTATCTATTCATTCGGACGACAATGTCAGGCGCAAGGTCGTCGAAGTGCCTGGTCATCACCGCACCACATGCCAGCCCCGCTTGCGTGCGTATCGCCTGAGATTGCCCTTTGGCCTTACCGCTACGGCCGTTCCTGCGGCTTCCATCAGGAACCGGTCGCTAAAATTGTCACCATAGGCTGCGCAGTTTTTCATGTCCACGCCGCGCGATTCGCACCATTGAGCGGCCCAGTGCAGCTTTCCCGGGCCATAGCAGACGGGCCCGGGGCCGCGGGAAACGAGATAGCCACGGCGTTCGATGATCGGCGTACCTATGACCTCTTCCGCCCCCAGATAGATCCGCAGAGGTTCCAGCGATTGTTTGAGTGAACTGGAGACGAGGACAAGCCGCGAGCCGCTTTTGCGAACCGCATCCAGGTGGTCGAGCACGCCGGGATAAAGGTTCGGCTTCACGTCCTTGGCGAAAACCTCATAGCTGAGCCGTTCGAAGTCGATCAGCGGGACACGCTTGAGAGCCTCCAAGGCATGATCGAGCAGGCGGGCGTAATCGAGTCGCCCGAAACGGTGTTGAAGACCGTACCAGGCTCCTCGCAGCAGGAACGAGCCCTGTACCATGCCCCGGCGCTTCATTTCCTGAGCGACGAGAAATGCTGTCGTGCCAGGGTGGAGCGTACCGTCCACGTCAAGAAAGAAGACTTCAGGGCGTCTGTCAGGAAAATCAGGCCAGTTCATGCTCGTTCGATCGCCTGCATCACGAGTTTTTTGCCCGTCAGCCGCAGTTCGTCGGCAGTTCGGTCGTCAGTCGCCTCAAGCAGGATCCGCACGATCGGCTCCGTGTTTGACGCTCGTAAATGGATCCAGGTCCGGTCGTCCAGACGTGCATGAAGGCCGTCGCGCCGGTCGATCTTCGCTCCGGGGAACATGTGCCCGAGTTCTTCGGCAACCGCGTTCAGAGCGGCGTTCGCCGCCCCGGTGCCCCCCGCCGGTAAGTCAATCTTGTCTTTCACCATGACCAGAGCAGGCCAGGGGCGAATGAGATCCTGAAGTTTCAGTTCGTTCGATTCGGCCAGAGCATCGAGCACCAGGGCCGCTCCGAGAAGACTGTCGCGAACCCAGCCGACGCGGGGGTCGATCACGCCGCCATTACCCTCGCCACCGAAAATGCCGTTGTTCATTCGTAAAGCATTGACGACGTGGAACTCGCCCACGGGAGAACGCTCGACCGTGCGCCCGGCCGCTGCCGCGACGGCGTCGATCATGGCCGACGTGCTCAGGTTCGCCACGAGCGGCCCCGCAGGGCCGCCATGCTTGAGCCTCTGGGCCGCCGCGATCACCAGCGTGTATTCCTCACCGATGAAGGTTCCGGCGCCGTCGAGCAGTGCCAGCCGGTCGGCGTCAGGGTCGAGCACGAAGCCGATGTCGAACGTGCCTGAACCTGCCATGAGCCTCGAAACCGATTGCAGGTTGCCGACGTTCGGCTCAGGCGTATGGTCATACACGCCATCGGGTTTCGTGCCGATCGACAGAACTTCGCAACCGAGCTTTCGCAACAGCTTTTCGAGTGTCGGACCGCCTCCTCCGTGGCAGCCGTCCAGCAACACGCGAAATCCTCTCGCCGCAATTCGGTCCGTATCCACCAGGGCACAAACCGCGGCGATATGGTCCTCGTCGGCATCGGCTACGGGAATGTGCCGTCCCAGGACATCCAGGCTCGCCCAACGGGCGGTATCGGACTGAAATCGTTCGAGCATCGCCTTGCCCAACTCCGGCGAAAGTACGGCACCGTCCGGCTGAAAGAACTTCAAGCCATTATATTCTTTGGGGTTATGGCTGGCCGAGATCTGGATTCCGCCTACCGAACCGCTGGTGCGGACGTACCGGCCCAGGGTGGGCGTCGCGATCGGTCCGACGTCGAGCACGTCGAAGCCCGAAGCCAATAGGGATGCCGTAACCGCATGCCTGAAAACGGGATGAGAAATCCGTGCGTCGTGCCCGAGGACGACCGAACCGCCTGGCTCCAGTCCGGCGGCGTAAGCCGCTGCGAATCGGGCGGCCACGATGGGGTCGAGCCCGCGACCGACAAGCCCGCGAAGCCCGGATACGCTGGCGATGAGCAAATGATCGTGTTGTGACATTTTGGTGGCGTCTCTTCCCCTGATCGTTTCGCCGGCAGGCCGGGCCTCTGAGACATTGCCCGAATCTGACCGATTTTCTCGTCAGGGGATATTCTGTACGATTCATCGGCCGTTCGCCAAGTTCGATCCCATGTCATTCACTGTACGAGACCTTCATGAAACCCGGCGACCGATCTCAGCCGAAGCGTCCGAATCCGCCGCAGAAAAAGCCGATTCCGCCCCGGGTCCGTAACGAACCGGGCAGGGGATGGACTCTCGTTCCCCCGCACTGCGCCAACGAACTCGAACCTGACCTGGAAGATGCCGAAATGCTTCTGAAGGAAGGGGATGCGGAGTCGGCCCGCGATGCCGTCCTGTATTTGCTCGAAGAATGTCAGGAACTGCTGGCCGGGCATGAGCTTCTGGGGCGGATCGCGGAACAGGAGCCCGTGGATCTCGCTGTGGCCCAGGGGCATTACGGCTACGTCTTCGAACTGACGCTCAAGTGGCTGGGGCCGCTGGATTTGGAGCCGATGGACAAGTCGCGCAGGATCAACCGGACGGCGCTCGCCTGTGCCGAAGGCCTGTTTCGCGTTCTGGAGAAACGAGGCGAGCGTGCGAAGGCAGCGCAAGTCCGGCAGCATATCGATACCTGGTCAGGGGTTACGGGCCCCATACGGTCGTCCGCCGGTCCGCGGCCGGGAGGGGCACCAGGGAATCGACCCCGACCAGCTGCCGGGCCGAAAAAGAGACGGCCGATGATGCCCCGGCCCGATCGGCCCAAGCCTGGCGAAGGCAGTGGTGAAGGGGCATGACGATGGCGGAATCGACCGCGACCTTCGAACTGGCCGCCCCGGCCAAGATCAACGTGTTCATGGAAGTGATCGGCAAGCGGCCGGACGGCTATCACGAAGTGGAAACCGTGATGCTGCGTACGGACTTCGCCGACCGGCTCCGGTTCGCACCTTCGGACCGGCCCGGGATCGAATTGACATGCTCTGACCCGAGCCTGCCGACCGACGGCCGAAATCTCGTCGTGAAAGCCGCGGAGCTGTTTCGGCGCGAATTCGGCGTTACCGAAGGCTGTCGCATCCATCTGGAAAAGCATGTACCTTACGGATCGGGCCTGGGCGGTGGCTCGAGCGACGCAGCCACGGCGATCATGGGCCTCGACCGGCTCTGGGGCACGAATCTCTCTCGTGAGGCGATGGCCAGCCTGGGGGCGCGGGTCGGGAGCGACGTGGCCTTCTTTTTCGACGGACCAGCGGCCCTTTGCCGGGGGCGGGGGGAAATCGTCACGGGGTTGAGCTTGACAGAATCCTTCCATTTCGTACTTTTCTGCCCAGCAGTTCATTGCGGCACGGCGGAGATTTTCTCCAGGGTTCGGCGCACCGGTGATCTCATGGATGCGACACCGGTGATCAGGGCTCTGGCGGAAGGTTCTCCTCAAGCACTTGCCGCGGGGCTGTTCAACCGCCTGCAGGAAGCGACCGAGTCTTTCGCACCGGAGTTGCGCGCGATTCCGAAGATGTTGAGGGACGTCGAACCGGCTTTGCTGGGCGTGTTGATGACCGGCAGCGGCTCGGCCTATTTCGGCCTGGCCGAGAGCCGCGCGGCCGCCGAGGCCGCCGCGGATCAGTTAACCCGGCCCGGACATGGAATCGTCCGTGTCTTGACTTGCGGACCTTGAGTTGCGCTACGCGTCGTAAAGGAGTACCAGCTGTGGAAATCACCGAAGTGCGGATCAAGCTCATGGAGGACAACTCAGGGTCGAACGAGCGCCTCCAGGCGTTCTGCTCGATCACGTTGGACGACATGTTCGTCATCCGCGACCTGAAAATCATCGAGGGCTCGAAAGGCTTTTTCGTTGCCATGCCCTCCCGCAAGCTGTCGGACCGTTGCGGTCACTGCGGCACCAAGAATCACCTTCGCAGCCGATTCTGCAACCAGTGCGGAAGCCGCCTCGACGAATCTCGTGCCCTTCGGGACGCCGAAGGTCGCGCCAAGCTGCATGCCGACATCGCTCACCCGATCAATTCCGGTTGCCGTGAAAAATTGCAAGCCGCTGTTCTGGCTGCTTATGCCGACGAGTTGGAACGCTCCAAATTGCCAGGCTACGTAAGCCGTTACGACGACTTCGACGACGGTGACTGGGACAACGCGATGCCGGTCTCCGGCAATTATGCCAATTACCCGGGCCACCATGCGCCGAACCCCTACGGGATCGGTCATCGGGGCCCCGTTCATGGCGAACCTCCGTTGCGTCGCGGGCCTCTCCGGCCGCACTCGCAGCATAGCCGACCGACCGGTCCGGCCTACCGGGGCCCGCACGCTCCGCGCCGGCACCCCGAAGGCGAACGGATCCATCATCAGGATTCGGAAGGTTACGCCGGACATTGATCCGATCTGGCCTGGGCGGATCGCCCCGGGCCATCCATCGCGATTCGAACGTGGGACGTTCCTGCCAGGGAGCGTCCCGCTTTTCGTTTAGCGATTCGGCTCTGAAATGCCATCCCTGAAGCGGCTTCGCTGGCACGTCACCGGGCCGACGGTCTTTACACCCGGACGGCAAACCGGCATCATCTTCGGAAGGTCCACAACCCTCCCGACCAAAAAATTCGAGATCGAACCTGCTGGAGACTCAAGCGCGTCATGCCGACCATTTCCGATCGACCGGACATTCCGCTGCCGCCGCTTCCCAAAGGCTGGACGAGCCTCGGCCGGGCCATGCTCACCACCCATGCACGCATGCGCAAGGAGCCGAGCCTGGTCGATAGCACAGGGGCCAAGCTCAATTATGGTGAGACCCTGCTGCGGACGATGGTCCTGGCTCAGGCGTTGAAGAAGCAGATCGGTGACGAGAAGTACGTCGGCATTCTTCTTCCGCCTTGCGCGCCTGCAGCGATCGTGAATTATGCGGTCACGCTGCTTGGCAAGATCCCGGTCAATCTCAATTACACCGTGGGTAAGGACATTCTCGATGCCTGCATGAATCTCGCCGAAATCAAGGTTACGGTCACGTCCGAAAAGGCCTTGCTGAAATTCCCCGCAAGGCCGGACGGCAAACTGGTCATGCTGGAAAAACTGCCCCCCGCCATCACGAAGATGGATAAGGCCATCGGCTTTTTCCTGGCCCGGCTGGCCCCGAATTTCGTGCGTTCCGCCTTCCTCCCCGGCCTTCGCAACGAGAAACCCGACAACATCGCGACCATCATCTTCACCAGCGGTTCCACCGGCGTCCCGAAGGGCGTCGTACTTTCGCACCACAATATCCTTACGAACATCCTCGCGGTCGAAAACCACATCGGACTCGAAAAGGATACCGGCATGCTCGGCATCCTCCCGTTCTTTCACTCATTCGGGTTCACCGTCACGCTCTGGGCTTCGCAGATCCTCGGCAAAGTCGTCGCCCTGCACCACAACCCGCTGGAAGCCAAGACGATCGGCAAACTGCTGGAACAAAACCCGGTCTCGATGCTGGTCGCTACGCCCACTTTCATGACCAATTACCTTCAGCGCATCGAGAAAAGCCAGTTCGTCCACGTTCGGAAAGTCCTTTTGGGTGCCGAAAAGCTGCCCAGAGATCTAGCCGACAGGATCCGGGCCGATCTTGGCATCCGGGCCCTTGAAGGCTACGGCTGCACCGAACTTTCGCCCGTCGTCAGCGCCAACGTCGACCACGAATTGATCAAGGGCGACGGCACGAAAGTCGACGGCATTCGTGAAGGCAGCGTCGGCCGGCCGATCCCGGGCACGGCGTCCAAAACCGTGAACCCGGAAACGTTCGAAGATCTGCCCGAAGGCGAAACCGGCCTGCTGGCCTTCAAGGGGCCGCAAGTCATGCAGGGCTATCTGCACAACGAAAAGGCTACGGCCGATGCGATCCGCGACGGCTGGTACATCACGGGCGATATCGGCCGGATCGACTCGGACGGTTTCATTTTCATCACCGACCGGCTCGCCCGGTTCGCCAAGGTCGGCGGCGAAATGGTCCCGCTCAAGGGTGTCGAGGACGCCATCCGCGTCGCTTGCGATATCGAGCCGAATGCCCTCGCCGTCGTGAAGCTTATGGACAAGACACGCGGCGAGAAACTGGTCGTGTGCCATATTCCGATGCCTCTCGGGCCCCGCGAAGTCGTGGACAAGCTCAACAAGTCCAACATGTCGAAGCTGTGGATCCCCGACAGCCGCTCGTTCGTCGAAGTCGAAGCGATTCCGATCCTCGGCAGCGGCAAGACCGACTACAAAGCGCTCGAAAAGATCGCTGAGGACGCTCTCGGGTGACATTGCCCGCGCAGATCCTGTAAAATCGATCTCATGTGTTCGTGCCTGAGAAATCCGTTCCGGAGGGGGGCGAATATGCCCCGCCTTGGTCCGTTCGATGCAAATCAATCTGGTCGTGACTGATGGTCCCCAAAGTGGGCAGCGATATGCGTTCGACAAACACGACACGTTCGTGTTCGGGCGCAGCTCGTCCGCGGACTGCCCCGTGCCTGAGGACGGCTACCTCTCGCGTCACCACTTCCTGATCGAAGTCAATCCGCCGATCTGCCTGATCAAGGATCTCGGTTCCCGCAATGGCACCAAGGTGAACGGCCAGCGCGTCGGCTGCGTACAGCTTCATCCTGGAGATGTGATTTCCGCAGGGGCCAGCAAATTTCAGGTCGCGATCGATCTCGGCCGCCGTACGGATCTCGATACGATCCGCTGCATCGGATGCGGGATCGCCGCCCCGACGCGCGACACCGCCATCATCGCCGAAAGCGACGATGTCCCGCTGCAGTGGATGTGCGGCGAATGCGTGCGCCGGGCACGCCAGTTTCCGAGTCCGCCGGACGGATACCTTATCGACCGGTGCCTGGGCAAAGGCGGTATGGGCCACGTGTACCTGGCCCGGGAACTGGCCACGAACCGGCTGGTTGCGATCAAGATGATGATCCCCAACGCGGCCAGCTCGACGCGAGTGCGCGAGTATTTCCGCAGGGAAATGGAAATTCTCAAGCAGTTGCATCATCCGAACATCGTCGATTTTTACGACGTCTACGAGACGAAATACACTTTTCAGATCATGATGGAATACGTGCACGGAACGAACGCCTATGACCTGATCAAGGACCGTGACAAGCTGCTCGACCTGTCCGAAGCCGCCCAGATCGGCATGCAACTGATGGCCGCTCTTTCGCACGCCCACCGGCGAGGTTTCGTGCACCGTGACATCAAGCCTTCGAACCTGCTGATCTCGGGTGCCGCCAAACGGCCCGTCCTGAAACTTTCCGACTTCGGCCTGGCCAAGAACTTTCGTGACAATTCCGGGCTCGGCGGGTTGACGATGCAGGGCGATATCGGCGGCTCGATCGGCTTCCTCTCACCCGACCACATCCGCAATTTCACGAACGTCAAGGAGCCTGCGGATATTTACGGAGCTGCCGCGACATTGTATTTCCTGCTGACCGGGCAATACCCTTTCCTGAATTTCGACCCCAACGACGCGCGATCCTACGCGATCATTCTCGAAAATCCGCCGCTGCCGATTCGCGCCCGCCGCCCGGAACTGCCTGAAGCGTTCGACGCGATCCTCCGCAAAGGGCTGGAAAAACAGCCTCAGGACCGCTGGCATTCGGCGAAGGAAATGGCCGCGGAACTGGAAAAGTTCGTGGACTGACACTCGGGCGAACACGTGCCTGAAATCCGGATCCGATTCATTCGGTTTCGCATCGAGCGAATCGTTTCAATCGATTCCCGCCTCGAACGGAATCTGCTGTCCCTTGACCAGGTGATCACATTCGATCGCGAAAACCGGGGCCGGACCGCCGACTTCGATCTCGACCGTTTTCGACTGGCCGGGCAAGAGTCGTTTCAGGTCGAACGACCCACGAACGCCATTGACGGCGGGAAATGCGCTTCGATAGATCGGGGCGATGCCCACATTCCGGATCGTCACTCGCGACCTGCCCGGCTTCGTCTCGAATTTCTCGATTCGGAATCGATAGCCGCAAGCCATGCTGGCGGACTTGATTCTCTCCATCGGCTGAAAACGTGTCTGCGTATCGCCCATGATGAAAGTCAAATGAAACCGGGCCGCGGCCTTTTCGAACGATTCTCCGTGAGGGCCGTTTTTCGCCAGGGCAAGCCGCTGGTCATCGTCGGTATAGAAGCTGAATTCGCCGCCGGCGGGGTGCTTTCGATAACGATCCCGGCCAAAGAAGTCCCAGTTCTTCTCGTTCACTTCAGCATGTTGCTGGCACATCAGGGAGTCATCGAACACTCCGAACCCCAGCGACTTCGAAACCAGCTTACCGCGAAACGGTGCATTCTTGGCTTCCGCGGTGTCCACGGAAATCATCCAGGGCAAGTCCGTCGCCCATCGGTTCATTTTCTCGAGAAACACCTTCTGATATTCGAAATCCGGAAACGTTTTCCCCGGTTCGAACGGTCCGTCGTAAATGTGATACTCGGCCCAGAGGCCGAACCCGACTTCGAGAAATGCCAGCCGGGGATCGCGGTCATAGCGTTTCACGAATTCTTCGAAGAATTTCGAATGAAACGCTTTCCACTCCGGATGGCTCCAGTCCGGAAATGAAGTCGGCTTGCCTTCGCTGGCGGCACGCGTTTCACGATAATCCGGTTTCGATTTCAGGAATGCAGGTACTGTGGTTTCACGCCCTGGATAGGTGTCCTGAAATCTTACGATCGCCTGATGCCCTCGCGAAGCGATGGCATCGAGTCGGCGATCGAAGCCGGTCCAGTCCAGTCGGCCATCCGCCGTCGCGATATCCGCATAACCGGCATAGAAAAATTCGAGGCTGATCGCATCGGAACCATTATGAGGCGATGTGTCCCAGAATACGATTCCGGTCATAGGGGCGACTTTCGTGATCTTCCGCTCAAGGGGGACGGTCACGAACTCATCTGCATTCGTACCGATAATCGATACCGAGACTCCGATCAATGCGATGATCAGAAATTTCATCCGAAGCCATGCCTTTCCAGCAAGTCGTTTTCGGATCTGCCGTATTCGTGAGCCTGTCGTATCGGCCGCTCAGTTTCCCGGGGCTTTCAGCTCAAGGCCGTCCCCGAATTCTTCCTGCAGGACCCTCATCTTCCGAAACAGGGCGTTCCGCAATTCGAATTCGCTGGGATCGTCGAACAGGTTCCAGAGTTCATTGCTGTCCGTACGTCGGTTGAAAAGCTGCGACTTTCCGGCTTTCGGATAGTGAATCAGTTTGTCGTGGGGGGTAACGATCGCTCGCTGTACGTCGCGATACGCCAGCAGAAGTGACTCCCGATGCGTCTTCTTCTTCCCGTGCAGAACCCCCTCGAACGACTTGCCGTCGATGCCTTTCGGAGCATCGGCACCGACCAGTTCGCACACAGTCGGATAGACGTCGAACAGGTAGAGCAGGGCGTCGCTCGACCCGGCTTCGATCCCTGGTCCGGCGAAAACCAGCGGCACCCGCATGCTGGGGTCATAGAGGTTCTGTTTGCCCAGTAGCCCATGGCTTCCCAGTGCCACGCCCTGGTCGGCAGAGAAAATGACGATCGTACGCTCCAGCTCGCCGGTCGATTTCAATTGATCGATCACACGCCCCATGTGGCGGTCCAGTGCCATCTGCACGGCATAGTATTCGTGCCACTGCTTTTTGATGACGTCGATCGGCCGGGGCCGGGGCGCGAGCTTTTCGTCGCGAACGTCGAGTTCGCCGTTGTCGAAGGGATGCTCCGGCAGAAAATTGGCAGGGATGACGATCTTCGATGCGTCGATGGCGTCCATGTAGTGTTTGGCGGCGACACGCGGGTCGTGCGGATTGCCGAACGCCAGATACATGAAGAAAGGGGAATCAGGCTTGCGGTTCTTGAGGAAATCGATGGCGGAGTCGGCGATCTCCCTGCCTGGTTCGCCGGAGGTTCGGTCGGCTTCATCGTTCTTGAGATAAAGGTCGTGATCGAAACGGGCCTGAATCAGTGGTGCGGTATTGCCCTTCTTCCCATGATGAAAGGTCTCGTATCCGGCGGCTTTCATCGAAACCGGGAAGTTCGGTCCGTCACCAGGGGACCAAAGGCCTCTGGGGCCTTTCGGGGGCTGAAAATTTTTCCAACGGAAATACGCATTGCCCGACAGAAGCATATTGCGTGAAGGCGTGCAGACGGCACCGCTGTTGCCGCCCATGCAGTAGGCCGAGGTCAGCCGAAAGCCTCGTCGGAAGAGTGCGTCGAGATTCGGCGTGACGGCGGCCGGGTCGCCCAGGGCGGCAATGGTATCGGCCCGCATGTCGTCGGCGAAAAGGAAGAGCACGTTCGGCCGTTTATCGGGCTGAGCGTTCGCGAACTCGCTGAAGTTGATGCTGAAGCTGATCATGAACACCGCCAGGGCCAGTGTCCTGCAGACCGGTCGTCGTTTCGGCATGGGTCGATTCTCCTGGGGTTCGGCGAACGGATGATGGAGCGAATCGGCGGCAAGGCCAGGGTGCTCTTCGAGGTCCTTCAGGGCATATGGTCGTTTTAGCGGAATTTCGGGCGGCATTCAATCGAAAGGCAGCCTGGAACCGGGCCGGCCAGGATGCAGGGGAGAGTCGATAAGTCAATGTCCCGGAGAGACTCCGGAAAATTCGGAGTGAGCCGTGCGCATCTCTCTGGCGTCATGTCTCGGTTCAGGATACAAGATATGCAGAGTCTGTTCGGGTGATGCGGCCGTTCGGCCGATTCTCACTTTCACCCGGCGACGACAGTCACCAGCTCCCATCCCGTCACGAATCATTGAGGCTTTCCGTGGATCCCAGATCACAGCGAAATCCGTCCGAACCGGAAATGGATGATCTCGTCGTCGGCAGCTGGCTGGTTCAAGCCGGCGTGATCACGGCCGATCAGTTGATCAAGGCTGTGCGTCACGGGCAGGAGCGTGGCGTCACTCTGCGGGATGCCTTGATCGAGCTTCGATTTCTGCCGTCAGGGGTGTCCATGCCAGGTGGCCAACTTGAGCATAATTCAAGAGTTGCGCCGATCGAGCAGGGCACCGGCGGGCTGGGTGGTTTTCTCGGTAATCTGTTCGGCGGCGGCGCTCGCCCTCAGGCCGAAAATCCACCGATGCAGGCCCAGGGATTCGCGTCCACAACCGGGTTCGAAATCCCCCGTAATCCATTGCCGAGCTTTGCGACAAGCGGGCGCACGGCCGTACCGAACCGGGCGAATCAGGAGCTGCACGAAGTGGAAGTGCGGCAGTCGCTACGGGAAGCGGTCGAAGATGGCGACGTGCCGGATCTGGCTGAAGCGATCTTCAATCGTGCGATCGACTGCCGCGCGACGGACGTGCACTTCGACCCTCGCGATGACGACTACCGCGTTCGCTTCCGGGTCGACGGCCTGCTCCACGATATCACCACAATCCCCTACGATCAGGCGATTTCGGTCGTCAGCCGCATCAAGCTGCTGTGCAACATGGATATCGTCGAACGCAGGCAGCCGCAGGACGGCCGGATCAGCCACTCGTACAATGCCCGGCGGCATGACCTGCGCGTATCCACCATGCCGTCCGGCTATGGCGAGAAGATCGTCGTGCGGATCCATGACGCAATCGCCGAATTGATCGGCCTCAACCAACTCGGCCTCTTCGAGAAACAGGCCACCATCCTGGAAAAGATGCTCCGCAGGCCCAACGGCATGATCCTTGTGAGCGGTCCCGTCGGTTCAGGCAAGACGACCACGCTCTACAGCTTTCTGGGCAGCGTCAATTCACCCTATCGCAACGTGATGAGCATCGAGGACCCGATCGAATACCGCCTCGACGGCGTCAACCAGGTGCAGGTCGACAGCCGTGCTGAGATGGGCTTCTCCGAAGGCCTCCGGGCTATGCTGAGGCAGGATCCGGATGTCATCATGATCGGCGAAATTCGCGACCATGAAACCGCTCAAATCGGCCTGCGAGCAGCTCTTACGGGTGTTCTCGTTTTCAGTACGACGCACGCCGGCGACGCTTCGACGACCATCTCCAACCTGCATAACTTCAACGTTCCGAGCTTCATGCTCGCAGGAGGGCTGATCGGTATCGTCGGGCAGCGGCTCGTCCGCAAGGTTTGCCCTTATTGCCGCACGCAGCAGAATCCGGACCGGGTCAAATGGCAGACGCTGGGGCTGCCGGAGGATGAAGCCGAATCCGCGCAAGTCGTTTACGGTCAGGGTTGTCCGGCGTGCTTTCACACGGGATATCTGGGCCGGACCGGCGCGTTCGAAATTCTCGAAATCGACGAGGAGATCCGGGAACTGATCATGCGGAAAAGTCCGAAAGATCAGATTAGGCAAGCCGCGGAAGCGCGGGGAATGCAAACCTTGAAAACCTCCGTTGCCGATCTTGTCAGAGGAGGCATCACGTCCCTGGACGAAGCGCTTCGGATTACGCCGTAAGGCTCCGGAGCGAATACGATTGGCCGGGGGCTGCCTTCGCAAATCGGACACGGAGGTCCCTGGCATGCTCGCCCGATATCGTTCGTTCGGTTCCGCGTTTCGCCGATTAATGATCGTGCCGCTGTTCGCCGTGCCGATTCTCACGGTCACGGCCGTCGCCATCGCCGACGACGAACCCCGCGGCTTTGGCCTTTCGCGGCTTTTCCGCCTGGGCAATTCACGACAGACGTCGAAGCCCGCTCCGAAGCCTCATCGCCAAGAAGCTGATGACGACGAAGACGCGCTCGATATCGCCAGCGTGCCTTCGGAACGCAGCAACTTTCGGGTTCAGGACGCCGCCCCTGCCGGCCCGGCCACGACATTTCAGCCCGCCGTCACTTCGCCCGGCTTCGGCGAATCGTCGGCTTCGCGGATCACGGCCCGACCCAAGCATGTCGGACCCGTCACCGAAGCCGATCCTGTTCTCACTCGCGTCGGTATCGCCCGGGCCGATAGCGGCAACAGTTTTGCCCTGTTTCTCCAGGTTTACGCCGACGGCACCGTCATCGATACCGAAGGCGTGCACCGACTCCCCCTGGCTCAGATCAAGCCGATCCTTTCTGTCATTCGCGGGCATGATTTCTCGCGAATTCGCGGACACTGCGGCCAACCTTCTGCCGATTTCATCGAAAACGTGCAGATGGTCGTTTACGATCGCGCGATGGGACGGTTGAGGGCACATGCCTTTTCTTATGCCGGCGATCCGAAAGGCTGCGACCCGAGCGTCGCTCACCTGCACAAGGCGGTCGACGAGCTGATCATGAAATTGTCATCGAACCGGTCAGGCGAATCGGCGGAATTCTCGACATCGGCGAATTCCGGCGGAGCAGTCGAGATCCATACCGGGCCGGTCGTCAGCGGCCGCACGGTGATCGCCGAGGAGCCGATCCGGAGCGAGATTCCGAATCAGGTCGTCACTCCCGAACCGACGACCATTACGAACCCGGCCATCGTGACCGCTCCGAACGTGCCATCCACTGGTGGTGCCGTGGTGCCCCGCCTGCCGTCCGCTTCGGCCCCGTCGCCCTTCGCTCCGGGTGGTGGAGGTTTGCCGGAACTTGCTCCGCCAAGGTGATTTGCGACGGGGCTCGCCTGGCTTTCGCAGGGCACGATCTTGCGAATCCAGGTTTGGGCCTGGGGGATTCGTCGCGAGTTCGGAGAATCAACGATTCGTGCCGTTCGACGCCTTCGCAGGGACCGCCGCCGACAATTCTCGAAATCGAGGAATTCGGTGGAAATTCTGGTGTCAGGCTTCGGATTCTGGTACAAGAGTTATTCGCCGAACTTATGAGGATTCGACTCGATCCGCGTCGAAGCGGGTCGCCAGCAGGCTGAGCCTGAGGGAATTGGATTTGGATACGACGACGACCCGGGATCCCGAACAGGTCGCTGCCAATGACGAGGCGGATCTCGCCGCACCGGCTTCGCCTCAGTCCGCTGAGGAGAAATTCCGCGAGTTTCTCGAAATTCGTGGCGAGAAGCTCACGACACCCAGGCGGGTTCTGGTGCGGCACGTGTTCAGTTCTCACAAGCATTTCGATGCCGACGAACTGGTCGCCGACTTACGCCTGACCGAGTCCAACGTCAGTCGTTCGACGGTTTACCGGACGCTACGTCTGCTGGTCGACAGCGGCCTTCTGCGTGAATTCCGGCTGGCCAACCGGACGGTTTACGAGCACGATTTCGGTTATCCGTCGCATGATCACATGCACTGCACCCAGTGCGATGCGATCGTGGAATTCCGGAACGAGGAAATACGGCGGATTCGGGATCAGGTGGCCGCCGAGCATGGCTTCCGTGCGGAAAGTCACCGGTTCGTCGTCGAAGGTGTCTGTTCGGAATGCAGCCGGAAGTCGTCGCGTCAAAGGCGTCGGCTGGATCTTGTCTGACGAGCCCCTCGAAAGGCTCCGAAGCGGCAGATCGCCGGTCTCGAGCGTCAAGCGTGACATGGATCGCTTGACAAATGCCCCTGTTTCATGGGATATTTCATCCATCGAAGCGAGTCGGACGACCGTGCTCGCCGGGTGGATAGCTTCAGAACTTTCGGAAGAATCGAAGAATGTCGATCGACAAGAGTCTCAAGAGTGGTGGTGGTCTGGCTCGTGTTCGTAACGTTCTGCGTCGTGCCGAGCGGCTCGCGCTGCTTCAGGAAGACGGCAAATGGACAGCCGAAAAGGGTGTCTACAACGTTCCGAAGACCAAATATCGTAAGCTGGCTCTCGGCCAGTCCGGCCCGAAGCGCGAAGGCTGATCCAGGCTTTCCCGCAGGCGTCTTCGACCTGACGGTACATCGAACGAACCGCTCTGGCGAATCTTCTCTCCTGAAGAGAGGCGTTTTCGCCTGAGCGGTCCGTTTTTTTCGTATGGATTCCGCATCCCATGAGTCAGCGGCTGATCGGCTATTGCATTCTGGTGGTATGCGCCAGCGTCTGCGGCGGGCTCGTGCCTCTTGTGCGTGTCATCACCCATGTGCGCATGCAGGTCTATTTGAGCTTCGCCGCCGGTGTCATGCTTGGCTCGGCGTTGTTGCACATGTTGCCTGAATCGGCCGAGATCGGTGGCCCAGGTGTCGTCGCGTGGTCACTTCCCGGGCTGCTGACTTTGTTCATGATCGAACGGTTCTTCAGCTATCACCATCACGAATTCGAACCTGAAGAAACCGAAAACGCAAACGTAGAAGCCAGACATTCCGGGCACGATCACATATGCGCCGCAGAACATGTGCATCATGCTGCTGATCACTCGAACCACGCGCAATTGCATCGCCCTCATGTGGATACGGCAAGATACCACTGGAAGGCGGCGACGGTCGGCCTGGCACTGCATTCGCTTTTAGGGGGTGTGGCTCTAGCCTCGGCCGAGATGGCGACAGCACCAGGTTCCTGGGCGATTTCCGGCGGCGTCTTTCTGGCGACGCTGCTGCATAAACCCGCGGACGCTCTCACGATCACGAGCCTCATGCGGCGTGGCGGCGTGCGGCCGGGTGTCTCGCACCTCGTGAATTTCCTTTTTTCGATGATGATTCCGCTGGGGGCGCTTGTGTTCGTTCTCGGCGAATCGAGCCTGAACGCCTTGCCTTTCGGGACGATCGAATCGTTCACCGGGGCCGCTCTGGCGTTTTCTGCCGGGACGTTTCTCTGCATCGCTCTGAGTGATTTATTGCCTGAACTGCACTTTCACAGCCACGACCGGGGCAAGCTTTCGGTCGCACTGCTGGCGGGTGTCGGAATCATGGCGATCGTCGCCGCGTTCGGCGAATGAGCAGAGAAAGCCGTTTCAGCCAGGCATCTCAAGTGAATTGCTTCACCAGATTGCGCATCAGGGCTTCGACACGTTCCGGCGCCTGAACGACGAGCCAGGTGAGCACGGCACAATTCACGGCCACTGTCACCCAGAAGACGATCTGAAACGACATCTTCGACGACTTATGCCGGATCCATTCCTGCGCCAGGAGTGCGCCTGGCCAGCCGCCGATCAGCCCAAGCGTAAGCAAAGTCTTCTCAGGCGTCCGCCAGCGACCGGTTTTCGCCGAAAACTTGTCATAACCGTAGGTTCCGAAAGCGATCGCGCTTGTGGTGGCATAAACGCCCAGGACGCCCCACGGGAGCCGGCCGGCGAGACACAGGCCAATTAGAACGGCGAGGAAAGACACCGCCACGATCACTCGAGGCCTGGTCAGGTATCGTCGTTTCAGGCTTTTGTCCCGTGTGCGATCGAAGTCTCTGGCGCCCATCGCGAACTCCTTTCCGGTCGTGTCGTTCCGTCGATTCGTACGTAACTTATCGCATTTCGATCATTGTGGCCAGCCGCAGTGCCGGCAGACGACTCGGCCGTCATAAGTGAAGTCTTCGCCTGCCCGTCCGCCGCGGCCACAGTTATGGCACGTCCACCCGGTACGCTCTACGCGCTGCCATAGCTGGTGCCAGGCATCGACGCCCGGCCGGATCCTCACATCCTCGCCTCGACGTAAGTGAGATTCTTTGGAAATGGTATGGAATGTCGCTTTGTGATAGTGCGTGATGACGAACCGGCGTGGCAGACGATCGCCCCGCTCGACGAGTTCGAGCTGGCGCTGGATCAGGCCCTGGTAAAGACCATTCCTGTAAAGCGATTCTGCCTCACCCAGATTTTTGACGATTCCCAGCCCGTTCGCCATGGTCGTGGCCGATTTTCGTGCAACGGCGAATCGACCCATCTGGCGGAGAATGTCGATACGCAGCAGGCGCGTCAGTGGGTGGCGATTGGGCATGTCCTTCAGCAGGGCGTCCGCAATGTACGCCCGCACGGGTTTGTCCATGGCCGCGGCGGAGCATGCGGTCGGTGATTCGAACCTGAGGCCGTCGTTGAGACGGCGCCAGGCCATCAGGTGAATGCGCCAGATTTCGTGCCGGGTGCGGGGCAGGCCATCGAGCAGGGCCCGTTCCAGGTCGGTGGCATAGGGCGTTTCCGTGGCCGGGATTCGCTCGACACCGAACAGTTCCTGGCATGCGTGCATCCGGTCGGGGTGGAGATACCCTTGAGTGACAGCTTCGCCCCGCCAGAAGCACTTGCGGCAATGGGGGCATTTGGCGATCGGGTGCGGTTCGGCCGTGGACCTGGATACCCTGGCCAGATCAGTGAACAGGTCCCAGTCCGGCGAGCCCCAGCGCGTCTGGAAATACCGGGTGAGCTGCTGGCAATGCGGGCAGGCGATGACCTTGATCGGAAGGGAATCCGAGACTCGACGAGTTGGCTCGGATTCCGACATCGAGGAAATGACCTTCTCGAGAGTCAAATTGCGATCGCCGAGCCCGCTTCCGTTTCGGCGGATCAGTTCATTTCCGGTTCCAGTGGACCAGCCAGCTCGCTGGTGAAGAACAGCCGCCCGGCCTGGGTCGGCATGAACGTGGACGGAATCCACGGATCCGGGCCGTATCGCAGTGTCATCCACAGGCTCATGCCCTGCCACTGCATGCCCCGGCCGAACTGGCCTTCGGCACCGCCGATGATTTTGTCGGCAGCCAGGAACAGCCCTGGGCCGATCGTGTTGGCATAGGCGGGGACCAGGGTCGTTCGGCTTTTGAAGCTCGTCAGGGCATTCTGTTCGATCGTAAGGGGGTGCAGTTTGGCGCCGATCCGGTGCGTTTGTGCCTTCCAGGCTTCGAGGGAGTCATATTCGCCAGCGAAGTGAGGCTCCCAGAACGCGATATGGCAAACCCGCCCGATGCCGAAGATCACGACCAGGTGCGCCCCGGCGGCCTTGAGATCAGCGATTTTGGCCCCATAGTGCGGCAGGCTGTCTGGAGTGGCGAAATGGCGCTGGCCCTGCGGGACCGTCAGGTTGCCCAGGGGGCCATAAAAGGCCTGTTCCATGGCGTTCTGAAACGCGCCGGGGTTCGTGGAAGGGAGGGTGTTGCCGGCCGCGTCGGACCATTCGTCCATGTTGAAGCCATGCACGTGGTCGCATTTCACGCCCCATTCTTTGAGGAAATACACGGCCCAGCGGTACATGCCCATCGGGCCGACGGGCAGGATCATCGCGAGCTTGCGGCCTTCGATGCGTGCCGTGCGGATCGTCTGGGCGATTTCATGGCCCATTTTCACGTCGAAGTCTTCGATCGTGCCGCATTCCACCAGTTCGAAGTTCTCGTGCCACCAGGGCTGGCGATCATGAATCGCGGTCGGCGGATGCGAGCAGCACGCATCGATTCGAGCGAGATCCCAGCCTTTGGGGAAGAATCCCTGCATCAAAGAACCGTCGATCGTGGTCAGCAGATTCATGGCTTGGTTGACTCCGAAGCGAGATGGATGCAGGATGGCCGTGCCGTGTCGAGATTCAGGCAAAGGCGAGCCGGAAGGAATCGGGCAGGGCGGGGCTCGGGCACGTCAGCGGACGACATCGGGCGAGGGTCTCACCGGGACAGTGCCGGTTGTCCATTCTGGGATCCCCGGAACGGAAATGCAACCCGGCATCGGCAAGCGTGCTCATGGATCCGTCTGTGTGAGTTACGTCTGCGACGAATGCGAAAACTTGCGTTCCCATGGTCGCGGAATTACGATGATCGCGTGCGATCGGGCGACCTGAAGGACGACGATGCCGCCATCCCTGATATGAACGCAGCTTCCGAGATTTGCCATGTCTCTGCCCCATTCCGGCTCGTCGACGCGTGAACATAACCTGGCGGTATTCATCGACCTCGAGAATCTCGCCCAGGGCTACGTCAATCAGAAGAAGACCCGATTCGAAATTCTCAAGGTGCTCGAACGCCTTCTGGAAAAGGGCAAACTGATCGTCAAAAAGGCCTATGCCGACTGGAACAGGTATCAGGCTTACACCGCGCCGTTTCACGAGGCGGCGATCGAACTGATCGAAATTCCCCGCCGTAGCCAGACCGGCAAGAATTCGGCCGATATCCGCCTGGTGGTGGATGCCATGGATCTTGCCTGGTCGAAACCGCACATCGACACTTTCGTGATCGTTTCTGGCGACAGCGATTTTTCGCCCCTGGTTTCGAAACTGAAGGAAAACGGCCGCCACGTGATTGGCATGGGTATGAAAGGCTCGACAAGCGAGCTGCTCCGCGACAACTGCGACGAGTTCATTTATTACGAGGATCTCGAACGGATCGAAGAAGACGAACAGAAAATGACTGCCAACATCCAGGCCGACCTGCCGGAACGCAAGCGTGAGGCCTTCTCGCTGCTGATCGAAGCGTGCAACGCCCTGGTGCGGGAAAACCACGAAGTTCTGTACGCATCGCTCATCAAGGACACGATGAAACGCAAGAAGCCGTCGTTCGACGAATCGTATTACGGTTACCGCAACTTCAACAACCTGCTGGAAGACGCCGACAACAAGGCCCTGATCGATATCGAAGTGTCTCCGCGCAGTGGCACTTACGTCATTTCCCGTTTCGGCAACAAGGAACACAAGCCACGCCCCAAAAAGCCGACCGTGGCACCTGCGATCGGCGGGCCGGCGATGCCTCCGGTCGTCAGCCAGCCGCCGTCGGTCCAAAGTTATCCGCCATCCGGAGCTCAGCATTCCGGGGCTCCGCCCCAACCCGGCCAGCCCGGGGCACCCCGGCGGCCGATGCGGCCACCCGGCGATTTCTGACGCGCCGCAAGGTCATCCATGGCCGATTCGTTTCTGCCTGCACCGAAATTGTAGAATTCGGGCTGCAGAATCCCTACGACCGGATCAGGTGTCAAAGTCGCGTGGAATCCTGACAAGATGCCGATGATCGTGCATCCTCCGATGTGTCGATGAAAAAGATATTCAAGGAAGGGCAGTTGCGGAACCCAGGGAAGGGGCGTCCCAATGAACGACCGTTTCGACGACAAACCGCTCAAGGCCGAAGTCATCGACATGGATCGCACGCGCAAGTCGCGGAGCCGGCCTTCCGCAATCTATTCCGAGCGGCTCGAAACGGCGATCGGATCAGGCCCCGACGATCCCGGCTATCGCTATCTCTTCGACGACAACGACGACCGCAACCCGCGCCGCGGTGCGAAAACCCTGCGGAAACTCAGTTCGCTCGTGCTTACGGTCGTTATCGCGATGGGCTCGACCTGGGTCGTCTGGACGGTGCCAGGATTCGGCCCGCAGCAGCATCAGGCGAAACTGATGGAACGGTTACAGGCCAGCGAAACTCGGCTTGCGGAGCTTGAATCGAGCCTTGCCCAGGCCCAGGCCCGCGTGATCGAACTGACGCGTACCGCCGAAATCCAGAATTCGCTGATCGATCAGGGCGAATCGCTGCGAAGATCGATGACAGCGAGCCTGGAAAAACTGGCTGAGAATTCCGAACGCATTGCTGACGAGCAGGCTGCCGTGGCACGGCGTATCCAGTCGATCGAAACGGCGGCGCGTGACACGGAGAACAAGGTCCGCCAGCAGGCCGATTCCATCGCGGGGCTCGATTCCGCCGTGATCGAAGGTCTGACTCGCGTGCAGTTCGCCAATGAGCGTATCGAGCGACGTATGCAGGAGATACGGCGTGATGGCGAACGCGCCCAGCGCGAAACTTATTTCGAACTGACGAAGTACGTACAGGAAGAACTCGCGGCGATGCGTCAGGGTGATTTGACCGACGTCCGCCAGCGGGTCGAGCGGCTCGCCGGTCATGTCTGGCAGGAAGTCGGCCGGCTCGATGGCCGTATCGTACGAATGGCGATCGTGCCGGATGCGGGCACGGTCCGTTAAAGCGGTTACGGGCGGGGCTCCGATTCGGCCCCGACGAAAACGAACGGGACGAAGGCGAACGGCCTTCGTCCCGGATTCGATGAACCTTACGTTTCCGGATCAGGCCTTCTTTTCGGGCCGTTTGGGCACGACATCGTAGCCTGGCAACACCTTGCCGACATTCGGCTCGGTCGAGCCGTTCGCCTCGCCAAGGATGAACTTCAGGCCGCCCGAGAGCAGGGCCTTGTAGTGATCGTTGGCCCAGACATCTTCCCGGTGGCCCATGGACGTGTAGAACACGCGGCCCTTGCCGTGCTGGCGCGACCAGGTCTGTGGGAAGTCGGGGCGGTGGTATTCCCAGCCGTTCATGCCGTTGGTGACTTGCGAGTAGATCACGTGCAGGTCATCGGCCAGGTTGATGAGCGAATACCATTCGTCGTTGATCGTGAATTCCTTGTCGCCGAAGCCGCTGGCTCCGGGGAAGGAGGCGTCGTGCACCTTGAGTTTCGCGACCTGTTGCGGGCCGTGCGAGATGAATTCGCCACCGATCATGGCGATGAAGGGGTCGTCCTTGCCGCGGCCCCGGTGATGGCCGAAGGTGTCGGTGGCGCAGTGCATGCCCATGAAGCCCTTGCCGCCGGAAATGGCTTCGTACAGGGCCTTTTCGCCCTTGTCTGACATGGCCGGCTGCTTGTCGGTGCCTGTTTTGGTGAGGTCGCCGGTGGTTTCGAAAGCGAAGGCGTCCCATTCGCCGATCTGGTCGGGTTCGAACAGGCGGCCGTCCTTGCTGCATGTCACTTCCAGGCCGAGCTTTTTGCCGATTTCCGTGAAGATCTTGTCAGCGTGCGAAGGCTCTCCGTTGGGCCCCAGCTTGATCACCGAATGCTCGAATCCAGAACTTTTCGTGAAGAAAAGCACCTTTTTGCCAGCCAGGGCGGCCTTCGTGTCGATGCCTGCGATAGAGGCCGCAGCCAGGCCCAGGGCGCCCGTCTTGATGAAACGGCGTCGGTCCGTCATGAGAGATTCTCCGGTTGCTCGCAAGTGATTCGCGTGGTGCGAAGGATGGTGTCGAAGGGCGGGATCCTGAGCGAATCGCGTGCGATGAAGTGCAGGATGCCCTTCTTCAGGAGGACGTACATCAGATTGCCGAAAACGGACGGGATCCGCAAGTGCTCAGCGATTCGCCGCGTCGAACGAAATCGTGTTGAACCATGGGCTTTCAGGTGGCAAGATGTCAGGTGTGCCGCGCGCGAATGGCGCGGGGCATCGGTTCCGGAAATCGTGTCGGAATCGTTCGATCCTTTCGAAACGGAGTCAACCCCATGCAGTTGTCAAGACGCGGGTGGGTGATGACGTTGGCTTCCCTGTGCGTGGCGAAAGTCGCGTCCCGGGGCAATGCCGCGGATCTTCAGTCGGGCGTACAGGTCGGCGATTTCGCCGCCCCGTTCGACGTGAAGGACATCACGGGGCCCAATAAGGGCAAGACCCTCTGCTATCGCTGACGGTACGGAAGCAGCCCAGTCGTTTGCATCGTGACGCGAACGATCGATGGGCCTTTGACCAGTTTGGTCAAAGCCGTGGATTCGGCCATCGCCGATAACAAAAAACTGAAATCTTTCGTCGTTTACGTGAATTCGGATGGGGCCGCGGCCGCCGCCGAACTCGAAAAACTGGCCAAATCCGCCGGTATCGAGAACGTGCCTTTGACGGTCTTCACCGATCCGAAAGGCCCGGAAGGATACGACATCGCCAAAGAAGCCGACGTGACCGTCATGATGTGGGCGGGCACGAAGGTGAAGGTCAATCATGCCTTCACCAAGGGCGATCTTAAGGAAGACAAGGCCAGGCAGATCGCCGATGAGGCGAAGAATCTGCGTTGACCTCTTCCCGCACGTCGTTTCTTTCGCAGGCCCGCGTCCGCAAAACGCGGGCCTGCATTGATGTGCCTGTACGAATGTCTCGAAATCAGGCTTAATTAGGTGCCGGATTGTTGCGCGAAGGCCCCGAGTTTCGTTGCGGCGGTCGGAATCGTTACGACAGTCGATAATTTTTCGAATTTTTTGCCGCTTCCCGGGTGACTCCTTCTTAGGCATGTGTTAGAAATCGACATCGTCCCTTCCGGACCACATCGCACAATTCGTTTCAGCTGGCCTGAGGCTTCGCTGAGATCCGCTTCTTCGGGTGTTCGACTCGAAATGCGATCTCCGGCGGCGTCGGGTTCCCGTACGTCCCTACAAGGAACGTAAACGTGACGATATTGTGTCGATCGATTCGGATCGGGACGTTCGCTGCGAACGACGTCACGGAATCTGCCTCATACTTCCGTACCTCGCGTCTTTACCGGAAAGGAACGTGCTCGCTATGCGATATGATAGAACTCGTACCCGCAAGGGTTTCACCCTGATCGAACTGCTGGTGGTGATCGCCATCATCGCCGTTCTGATTTCTCTCCTCCTGCCTGCTGTTCAGTCCGCACGTGAAGCGGCCCGCCGCGCTCAGTGCGTGAACAATCTCAAGCAGATCGGTCTGGGCATGCATAACTACGAATCCAGCAACGGCTGCCTGCCGCAAGGCATGCGTGGCTGCTGCTGGGGCTCGTGGCTGATCACCATTCTGCCATACGTCGAACAGGTTCAGCTGTTCAACGCCTGGAACGCCATGGGCAATAACTCAGGTGCCGCCGGAACTTTTGACGGCCAGCTGCGTTATGCGGGTGTTTGCAACATCACGGTAACCTCGGCCCGTGTGAATGCCTTCATGTGTCCGTCCGACCCGAACAACCTGCTCAAGACAGGGATCGGTCAGACTCTCGGAACGCAGCGTTTCGACGTGACCAGTCAGAACTACGTCGTCAACTTCGGCAATATCACGATGCAGCAGGGCAGCATCGTCGGTGGATCGTTCGTCAACTACTTTATCGATCCCGATAACGGCAATCTTCAGATTCCCTTCGGTGGCGCGCCCTTCGGCGACGTCGGATCGCCGCGGCCTGACATCTCCGCGGGTGCAGGGCAAGGGGCGGTCGGTGGCGTCGTGACCTTCGGCATGATTCCGGACGGTCTCTCCAACACGATGATCACGTCCGAAACCCTGGTCGGCCAGAGCGGCGCGTCGCTCGACCTCCGCGGCTTCTCCCACTGGGCCTATGCCGCGAACTTCTCCGGTCTGCGTACGCCGAACTCCAAACTGCCGGACTGGATGCAGTCCTCCGGTTATTGCAACTATCCGGCGATCCGTTCGAACCCGCCCTGCATCGGCGGCCCGAACAATCTCGTCATCATCGGGCCCCGCTCCAAGCACCCCGGCGGCGTGAACGTCGGCATGGCTGACGGTTCCGTGAAGTTCATGAAAGACACCGTCAATCAGATCGTGTTCCGTGGCCTTTCCACCACCAAGGGTGGCGAAGTGATCTCGGCCGACGCCTATTGACCGGCGACCAGTTCGATACCTCTCTCTTGATGCGATCAGGGGCGTGCCGTTCATCCGGCACGCCCTTGTCGTTCCTGTCCGAATCGAGCCGCGGCTCACACGTTTCGATGCACTTCCAGGCTTGTTTCACGTCCGGATGCGTGTCATACTGAAATTCCTGCCTCTTCCCGCACGTACCTCAGTCGTCCAATTTTCATCCTGGCATTCATGACCGATCGGCGGTCCCATGGCATCTCTTCGACTTATCCTGAAATCGGTGGTCTACATTGTCGTGCTGGCGTTCGGCATGGTGCCAGCCGCTGGTCAGGATCAAGGCCCGGTACTTGCCGGCAAGGCCGAATCTCTGATCGTCGCACGCTGCATTCGCTGCCATGCCGGTGATGAAGCCAAAGGCGGGCTTGACCTTTCCACGCGGATCGCGGCCCTCAAAGGCGGCAAGAACGGCCCGTCGTTCGCACCTGCGAATTCCGAAGATAGCCTGATGTGGCAGCGTGTCGCGGACGACGAAATGCCGCCCAAATCGCCCCTGCCTGACGACGAGAAACGCATCCTGGCCGCATGGATCGACTCCGGTGCCGCCTGGCCCGATCAGCCGATCGACCCGTTTCGCCGCAGCACAGCGCGTTCGGCAGGTTACGACTGGTGGTCGTTTCGCCCTGTTCGTTCGGTCTTTCCGGAAATTGCCGATACGAAAACGCCGGGTGCCAATCCCGTTGACACCTTCGTGGACCGCGAACTGGCTCGCAACGACCTCAAGCCCAACCCTCGCTCCCGGCCGCGAGACCTGATCCGCCGGCTTTCGTTCGACCTGACCGGATTGCCGCCTTCGCCTGAACTGGTGCGGGCGTTCGAGGCCGACCCATCACAGGCCCATTACCTGCGAATCGTCGACACCATGCTGGCCAGCCCCCGCTTCGGTGAGCGCTGGGCCCGCCACTGGCTGGACGTCGTCCGCTATGGAGAAAGCACCGGCTTCGAACGAAACGAGCCGAACTTTACGATCTGGCCCTATCGCGACTGGGTCATCAAGGCCATCAACGACGACATGCCCTTCGACCGATTCGCCCGCATGCAGATCGCGGGCGACCTGGAAAATCCCGGCCAGGAAGGTGCGGCGGCATCGGCATTTCTCGTCGCGGGCGTGCATAACACCGTCATCGGCGTAAGCCGCCGCATGCGTCTGCTGGCGCGGCAGGACGAACTCGAAGAGACCATCGGCACGCTCGGCCAGGCCTTTCTCGGGCTGACCGTCCAATGTGCCCGCTGCCACGACCATAAATTCGACCCGATCTCAAGCCGTGAATATTACGGAATGATTGCCGCGATCGACGGCGTTCAGCACGGCGAACGCGTTTTCGAGAATCTTGACGCCCAGGTGCGCCGGGCTGATCTCGAATCCCGTTTCGAATCCGTTTCCGCCCGTATCGCCGCACTCGAAGCGCGGGCCCGTGCCAGCGCGCCGGTAGCCGAATCGCGTCGGCCCGAACCGAAACGGAAAGACCTGCCGGTTCCATACGCCATGTGGTCGTTCGATAACGGCCCCGAAGACGAAGCCGGCAACCTGCACGGGCAGCTCGTCGGCGGCGCCAGGATCGAATCCGGAGCCCTCGTGCTCGACGGCGTCTCCGCCTGGTTTCGCACTCCCACGCTCAAGAAATATCTGGGCATCAAAACGTTCGAAGCCTGGGTCATGACCGACGACCTCGACCAGCGGGGCGGGGGCGTGATCAGCCTTCAGTCGAACGACGGCGGCATTTTCGACGCGATCGTGTTCGGCGAGCAGGAGACACGCCGCTGGATGGCCGGCAGCGACGGCTTTTCCCGTACCGCCTCATTCCGCGGCCAGGAAGAGACCGAAGCCAAAACCAGGCCTGTGCATGTGGCGATCGTGTGGGACAAGGACGGCGTCGTTTCGGCCTATCGCGACGGAATGCCATACGGCACCCCGTACAAAACCGTTCCGGCCAAGTTTCCGCTCAACGACACCCACCTGGCCATTGGCCTGCGCCATTTGCCCGCAGGCGGCAATCGCATGTTCCGCGGGCGCGTGCTGCGGGCCGCAGTCTACGACCGGGCCCTCAAACCTGCTGAGATCGAACGTTCGGCCGCGCGTGAGTCGGGCTTCGTCAGCCCCGAAGAACTGGCAGCCCGGCTTGGCCCTGAAGCCGCCCGCCAGCATGGCGAATTGAGGCGCCAGCGGCAGGGGCTTGCCGAAGAACTGGCCAGGGTCGTCGCCGCACCCAAGCCGAAAATCTACGCCGTTCAGGCCAACGCCCAGCCGGAAAAGATGCGGGTGCACGTTCGTGGCGACATCAACGAATTCGGCCCTGAAGTCGCCCCAGCCGGTCTGAAAGCCCTTGGAGCCAGTTCCGATTGGGGCCTGACGCCCGACGCCCCCGACCGCGACCGTCGCACCCGCCTCGCCGCATGGATTACTTCGAAGGACAATCCGGCCTTTCCCCGTGTGATCGTCAACCGCTTGTGGCACCACCATTTCGGCACGGGCATCGTGGAAACGCCCAACGATTTCGGCTTCAACGGCGGCCGGCCCAGCCATCCCGAATTGCTCGACTTCCTGGCCCGAAAGCTCATTGACGAAGGCTACAGGCTCAAGCCGATCCATCGGCTGATCGTCACGTCCGAAGCCTACATGCGATCTTCCGATCCGAATCCCGTGAACTCCGCCACCGATGCCGCCGGTCGGTTCCTTTGGCGCCATGCCCCCAGCCGTCTCGAAGGCGAAGCCATTCGCGACGCCATGCTGGCCATCTCAGGCACCGCGAACCCGGCCATGGGCGGGCCCGGGTTCGTCGATGTGAGCGTCACGCCCAATAATGGCACGACCTATTACGAGCCGATCGATTCCGACGATCAGGAACTGCAACGCCGCACTGTTTACCGGTTCAGCCCCCGGGGCGGCCGCAGCACGCTGCTGGACACGTTCGACTGCCCTGACTCCGCCACGACGAGCCCGCGACGCAACGTGACGACAACGCCCCTGCAGGCCCTTAGCCTCCTGCATGGCGATTTCACCGTGCGGATGGCCCGCGAAACCGCCCGCCGAATCGAAGCCGAAAGACTGCCGGGTGTCGAAGAACAGCTCGCCAGGGCCTGGAGCCTGATCCTGCAGCGATCGCCTGACAGTGTCGAAGCGGAGATGTCAAGAAAACTCCTCGAACGTCATGGCCTCTGGGCCGTGTGCCTGGGCCTGTTCAACGCCAACGAATTCGTGGTGGTACCATGAGCGGAAACGAACCGGCGAACGCTGCGAACCTTGGGTTGAGCCGCCGCCAGTGGCTGACTCACTGGGGAATCCAGGGACTGGCCGCCACGGCGATCATCGACCTGATGAGCCGCGATTCCCGAGCGGCGGACCGTTCCCGGCCCGCACCGGAAGAGCCTCATCCGCTTCTGCCGAAAGTCAAGCGGGCCATACACATCAACCTGGTCGGCGGCCTCAGTCACGTCGATTCGTTCGATTATCGCCCGGAACTGATCGCCCGGCACGGCAAGTCGCTCGTCACTGACGAAACGCCCGACACCTTCAATGGCAAAATCGGCCTGTTGCGCAAGCCCGACTGGCGATTCGCCCCTCGCGGGCAAAGCGGGCTGATGGTCAGCGAGTTGTTCCCTCACATCGCCCGTCAGGCCGATCTGATCACAGTCGTCCGTTCGATGACGTCCGAATCGGCCAACCACACGCCCGCACTTTTCTATGCCAACAGCGGCTTTCAGTTCAACGGTTTCCCATCGCTGGGCAGCTGGCTTTCGTTCGGCCTGGGCAATGAGTCCGACGACCTGCCGGCCTTCGTCGTCCTCCCCGACCAGCGCGGCGGCCCCAATGGCGGTGCTTCGAACTGGTCTTCCGGCTTTCTGCCCGCCGAACACCAGGGGGTCGTCTTTCACGGTGGAGCCGAACCTGTCCGCGAACTTTTCGCGCCCACGCCCGAAGGCCGTTCGGCTGAAGGGGAAATCCTCGGCTTTATCGACTCCGTCAATCGCCGCCATGCCGCCAGCGGAGCGGGCGACAGCTTGCTGGAAGCCCGCATGCGCAGCTATGCCCTGGCGGCCCGCATGCAGCTCTCCGTGCCCGAAACCGCTGCCATCGACGGCGAAACTGACGAAACCCGCGAACTTTATGGCCTGAACGACCCCCGCTGCGCCGAATTCGGCCGCCGCTGCCTGCTGGCCAGGCGGCTGGCCGAACGGGGAGTCCGGTTCATCCAGCTTTTCTCCGGCGGACCGATCGCCGGCAGCCCCCGGGCCAGTTGGGACGCCCACGAAAATGTCTCGCAAAACCACGGCGCTGAGGCCGTCCGCATCGACAAACCTGTCGCCGCCCTGCTGGCAGACTGCCACCGCCGCGGCCTTCTCGACGACACGCTGATCCTCTTCACCACCGAATTCGGCCGCACGCCCTTCGCCCAGAGCGAAGGCAACGTCGCAGGCCCGGGCCGCGACCATAATCGCTATGGCTTCAGCCTGTGGATGGCCGGCGGCGGTCTGAAGCCGGGAGTCACTTACGGTTCCACCGACGACATCGGCTGGAAAGCCGTGGAAAAGCCTTCCACCTGGCATGATTTTCACGCCACGGTTCTGCGCCTGTTCGGCATCGACCACACACGGCTGACGTATTATCACAATGGGATCGAACGGCGACTCACGAATGTGCATGGCGAGGTGATGCGGGATATTCTTGCATGAATGATCCTGAGGGGTGTTTCAGCCGGTTCTTTCGAGACTATTCGGAAATGAGCGATTCTTCCCAGTTCTGGCCTCGAATTCATCGCATTCCAGGAAGACATTGATGCAAAAGATGATTCCATTTCGAATTCTTCCGGTCGTCATTTTGACGATGATGATTCCGGTATTCGCATGCGAAAACACATACGAACAAGAACTTTCGAAATGGCGGGCCGATCGTGAGCGTAGCCTGAGATCTGAAAACGGCTGGCTTTCTCTGGTTGGGCGATACCCTTTGAAAGAGGGTGTCAATTCAATCGGTTCCGGGAATGACAACGATGTCATTTTTCCGGATTCTCTCGAAGGTGTCGGCCCGGAACGGCTCGGTGAAATCGTCGTCGACTCCGAACGAAAAACGGTGACATTGAAATTGACTGATGGCGTGGCGATGAACCGGGCAGGGCAGTCTTTCTCAGGCGAAACGAAGCTAAGCACGGCCGTCGACAAGCGGGACTGGGTCAGCCTCGGCCGAATGAGCATGCACATCATCGAACGTGGCGGTCGATATTTTCTGCGGCTGGCAGACAATGCGTCGCCTCTGCGACTCAATTTCCCCGGCTGCAAATGGTATCCGCCTGACGAGACGTTCGCGGTTCAGGCGAAATTCGTGCGCTATCCGGAAACGAAAATGCTTTCGATCGTGAACATCATTGACGAGGTCTCCGAACAGCCGTGTCCAGGTTATGCCGAGTTTCGGCTGGGCGGCGAGGTCGTCCGGCTGGATGCGATCCAGGAGGGCGACGGCCTGTTCTTCATCTTCCGCGACGCCACCGCCGGCGACACGACTTATCGGGCGGCCCGGTTTCTGGATGTCGAGAAAACCCCCGAGCCCAATGCGACATTTCTGCTCGATTTCAACAAGGCATATAACCCTCCCTGTGCCTTTTCCCAATGCACGACCTGCCCGCTGCCGCCGAAGCGGAATGTCCTGAAACTTCGCATCGAAGCGGGCGAAATGCATCAGGAAAAGCCGAATTGACCATGGAAGCTGGCTTCAATGCGAACTGGTTCTGCCATTCGCAAATGAAGTGATCTTTCGAAGCCATCGACTGCCTGTTTCATTTCTCCGAATCGATAATTCATTCCAGATGACTGCCGCCCCGCCGGCGAGTCACATCGCCGCCAGCCACTCGCCAAGCCCGAGGATGACGAATCGCCATAAAATGCCATCCTGAAAACCCGCGACGATCGACACGACCGCCCCGGCCAGACAGCCGATGCCAAATGTGACAGGAATAATAATCGTCAGCCACCAGCCCAGCCGAACGAGCGATCGGCGGATGATCACCCCCACAGTGAAGACCATCGCAATCTGGAAAGCCAGACTCGTTTCGAAAAGCGGATCGGTCGTAAAGGCGACACCAATTCCTGGGCTATCCATCTCCGAATCTTGAAAGTCAGCGATCAGGCTGCGTTCGTAGGACTGAAATCGTGGCGACAGATTCCGCTGATGCGCGCCCACGAAAATGAAGACGAGGGATATCCAGACGCATCCGATCGAAATGAACATCAGGCGCATGGCTGCAAATCTCGTTTCGAAACCGCTTCGTCAGAAAAGTCGTCTATTGATAAGACATTCGCCCCTCATCCATCAGACTTCGAATCCGTATCCGAATCAAGGAGTCAGTTCGAGGGGGAAGGAAATTTGTCGCTTGCCTTTATTATGCTTTGTCGTGAAAGACTTTGCGAAAGGTCGCGATGACTGCCGCATGCCAGAATCTCGCGAGGAGCTACGAAGATGCGGCTGCCGATCTCCCGGATCTCCGAATTCCTGATTGCGGAAGGCATACTTTTCGGATAACCTCTAGATATTGCGATCGTGCGCGAAAAGCTCACCCAACCTGCCGCGATCGCACCCCCAGCCGGGCGTTCCCCACGCCGAAATCGACAGTTTTCATCCTCATCGGAGTCTCGATCATGAACCAGGCGGGCAAACCCAATCGCCGGGAATTCGCACAGGCATCGGCCGCGGCCGCGTTGACGGCTGGTCTGGCCGGTTCGTTTTCTTCCCGCGCTCACGCCGCCGGCAGCGATGTGCTCCGCGTCGGCCTGATCGGCTGCGGCGGCCGTGGCACCGGTGCCGCCGTGCAGGCCTTGTCGGCTGACCCTGGCGTGCGTATCACGGCCCTGGGCGACGCATTTAAGGATCGCCTGGAAGGCTGCCTGAACACGCTGCGGAACCAGACCGAACTTTCGAGCCGGGTGGACGTCACTCCGGAACGCTGCTTCACCGGCTTCGACAACTACAAGCAGGTGGTCGACTCGGGCGTGGACGTCGTCCTGCTGGCCGGCCCTCCCGGCTTCCGCCCGCAACACCTGGCCTATGCCGTGGAGAAGGGCAAGCACATCTTCGCCGAAAAGCCTGTGGCCACCGACCCGGCCGGCGTTCGCAGCGTGATGGAATCTTGCCGCAAGGCGAAGGAAAAGAACCTGAACATGGTTTCAGGTCTTTGCTGGCGCTACCACAACGGCATGCGGGAAACGTTCAAGGCCGTGCACGACGGCGGCGTGGGCGAAATCCTCACCATGCAGTGCACTTACAACACCGGCCCGCTCTGGTACAAGTCGCTCAAGGAGAAGAAAGAGCAGAACTGGAGCGACATGGAATGGCAGATGCGCAACTGGCTGTACTTCACCTGGCTTTCGGGCGACCATAACGTCGAGCAGCACATTCACTCGCTCGACAAGATGGCCTGGGCCATGAAGGACGAAACGCCGGTCAAGGCCGTCGGCCTGGGTGGCCGCCAGCAGCGTACGGAAGCCGACTTCGGCAACATCTACGACCACCATGCCGTGGTTTACGAATATGCCAACGGCGTGCGGCTTTACAGCCTTTGCCGCCAGCAGGCCGGCACGGCCAATGACGTGTCGGACTGGATCTACGGCACGAAGGGCGTCTGCGACGTCTTCAAGCACCGGATCAAGGGCAAGGCCGACGGCAAGGACTGGCGTTATCGCAAGCCCGCCGGCCTGAAGGACGACATGTATCAGAACGAGCATAACGAGCTGTTCGCCGCGATCCGTGCCGGCAAGACGATCGACAACAGCGACTACATGTGCAAGAGCACGCTCATGGCGATCATGGGCCGCATCGCGACCTACAGCGGTAAGGAAGTGACGTGGGATCAGGTGATGAACTCGCCTGAGAATCTCTTCCCGGCCAAGCTGGAATTCGGCCCTTACCCGGTCGCCCCTGTCGCCATTCCCGGCATCACGCCCATCGAACAGGCCTGATCCGGCGGCGCGCGTCATTACGACAACTGAAATGGAATACGCCTCGCCATCGACACTCTCGGTGCGAGGCGTTTTCCTTCCGCAACCTTTATACTCAAGCCATCTTCCGAACTGACTCTCCGCAAAGGAACTTCCGCATGACACCGCCAAATCGCCGGGATTTCGTGAAATCCGCCTCAGCCGCCGCGATCGCCGCCGCTTTGCCAGCCTCCACCATGGCCGCTGACAAGAAGCGGCCGAAGCTCAGGCTGGCCGTCAAATACGGCATGATCGGGGAAGGGGCGACGCCTCTGGAGAAGCTGGAGCTGGTCAAAAGCCTGGGCTTCGAAGGGGTCGAAATCGACAGCCCTTCGAAGATCGACTTGCCTGCGCTCAAGAAAGCGTCGGAGAAAACGGGCATCGTCGTGCATGGCACGATCGACTCGGTGCACTGGAAGATGCCGCTTTCGAGCCCCGATCCGGACGTCCGCTTCGAAGGTCTCAAGGGCCTCACGACGGCGGTCCTCGAAGCCAATTACTTCGGCGCTCCGACGGCGCTGCTGGTGCCGGGCGTGGCCCGCGACGGCGTGACCTATCAGGAGTGTTTCGACCGTTCGGCCGCCGAGGTTCGCAAGGTGCTGCCGCTGGCCGAAAAGCTGAAGGTCATCATCGGCATCGAAACGGTGTGGAACGATTTCATCACCTCGCCTGAGCAGATGATCGCCTATGTCGACCAGTTCGACTCGCCCTGGGTCGGGGCCTATTTCGACTGCTCGAACATGCTCAAGTATGGCGTTCCTTCGGCCACGTGGATCCGCAAGCTGGGCAAGCGGCTGGTGAAGTTCGACTTCAAGGGCTTCAACATGAACAACTTCAAGGAAGGGAAGAACCCTTGGGTCAAGATCGGCGAGGGCACCGAAGACTGGTCCGACATCCTCGACGCTCTGGCCGAAGTGGGTTATGACGGCTTCGCGACTTCCGAAGTCGGTGGCGGCGGCCGGGAAGTACTGGCCGACATCGCCACTCTTATGAAGAAAGTGCTCGAACTGAGCTGATCGAGCCCGTTGGATTCGATGACCCCGGCCTGCGTTTCGCGGGCCGGGCGACTTCCCCGTTCAATTCGTCATTCAGAATCCGAGTCCGATGGCACGTCGCAAAGCCGACGCTCGCGACATTTTCGAACTGCTGGAATCGTGCCGGTTCGGGGGCGACCTGGAGCGGCTTGCGGCGATTCTTGACCAGTGCCGGTTCGACCTGGCGGATTCGAAAGCGGCGTTATTGACGCTTCAGGCCGGGCGATCGCCGTCGGTTCGAGCCGAAGTGACCGATGCCTGCGCAAAGCTTTTGAAACGACGAGTTGCCGCAGCGACCAGAAGTTCGAATTCCCGCAACGATTCCGGCGAAACGGCAAGCGAATAGTTTCGAAGCCGATTCACGCGGATGGTGTGGTTGCGGCCGATGCCTGAGCGGGAAATCGCATCGTCACGCACAGGCCAGGTTCAGCGATCGATGCCTGGATGTTGCCACCCATGGCGGCCACACTGGCTCGCGCGATCGCCAGACCCAGGCCGACACCCCCCGTGCCGCGATTGCGTGACCGGTCGGAGCGGAAAAACGGCTGGAAGATGGCGTCCAGGTCTTCGGCCGGCACGCCCGGGCCATGGTCCCGGACGCTCAGGACGATTCGATCGTCGTCATACCGGGCCTGTACGTGCACCGTCGAGCCCGGCGGTGAGTGCCGCATAGCATTTTCCAGAATGTTTTCCAGGGCCCTTTCGAGCAGGGCCGTGTCGATTTCGAACGATCGATTTTCGACGTCGCCAGCTTCGGTTTCGACCTGGACGTCCATCTTGTCCGCAAGAGGTTCGAAGCGGTCCCGCATTTTCCGAAGAAAAAGGCCGATCTCCGTCGGTTCGGGGTTGGCTTCGAAATGGCCGGTCTCGATCCGGGCCAGGTGCAGCAGGGTGTCGGGAATCCGGCTCAAGGTGGCGATTTCGGAGTCGAGCCGGTTGAGCGTGCGGGCCGAATCGCGTTCTTCCCGCAGCCGTTCCAGCAGCAGTTTCATGCGGGTCAGCGGGCCGCGCACTTCGTGAGCCACGCTACGCACAAGGCCCCGTTCCCGTTCCACGATGCCGGCGATCTGGTCGGCCATGCGGTTGAACGTGCGCGAAAGGTCGCCGATTTCGTCGCTCCGGTCAATCGGGCTGCGGTGGCTCAAATCTCCCTGACCGAAGCTTTCGACGCTTTGCTTGAGTGCCCGGATCGGCTGGGCGATCTGCCGGGAGATGACGAATCCGAGCATGGCGAGCACACCTGCCAGTGCCAATGCCGGGCCGTAAGGCAAATGGAGCGGAGGAGGTGCGGGGATGAATTGGACGAGCCTGAATTTCCCCGTTTCCGAGGGAATCAGAAACGCCATCAGTCCGTTTTCCATACGTACTGGCGGGCTCGGCGGCCTGTCGATGGACCGGTCGCCACGGCCATGCCGACGGTTCCCCATTCGGCTGAAGGATTTGCCTTCAGGAAAACGGTCGCGTCCCTTGCCTTTCTCGATCGCGACCTTTTCCAGCGGCTGATCCGGGGCAGGCAGGTTCGGCAGTGCCAGCTCAGGTCGATCGGGCCCACCCAGAAGATCATGGCCCTGGGGGTCATACCAGCCGAATTCGCCGGGGAAATACGTCTTGAGCTCTTCGAAGAACCGAAGCATTCCCGGCGTGCCCTGGTCCGCCCAGATGTCTTCGGCCTCGTCCGCGATGAAGCGCATGGTGCTCTGGTGGAATCGTTCCGGGCCATGTTCCCGAAACGCCCAGTGATTCCACCAGACGAGCAGGGCGAAGCCGATCGCCAGCGAAGCCAGCAGCGTCGCACCCAGGCGGAATGCCAGCGTGTTCATTCGGCAGGTTCTCCGTTCGGGCTTTCGGAGCCGGGCGGCACGAATTCGTAACCGATGCCGCGAACCGATCGAATGCAATCGCCGAAGGGTTCGATTTTCTGTCTCAATCGGCTCATTCGCAGATCGATGGCGCGGTCGAACGGGCGTGGGTTCCTGCCCAGCAGTACTCGAGTCATGTCATCGCGTGAAACGACCCGGCCAAGATTGCGCACGAGCATCATCAGGGTGTCGAATTCCTGGTCGGTCAGTTCGACTTTCCGGCCTTCGACAGCCAGGTCGCGGCGGTCGCAGTCGAGCGTGAGCGGCCCGCATTCGATGCGGTTGGGCCGCACCGACCGGCGCAGGCCGCTGCGCCGCAGCAGGCTCTCGATGCGTGCCAGCAGCTCCCGGGGCGAAAACGGTTTGACGACGTAATCGTCCGCCCCGCGATCCAGCCCCGTCACCCGGTCCGTTTCCTCACCCAGAGCCGTCAGCAGAATCACGGGCGTCTGGTCGGTCCGGCGGAATCTCTCCAACACCTCAAGCCCAGTCAGCCCCGGCAGCATGATGTCCAGAAGCACGACGTCCCAGCGTTCGCGCTCGAGCTTGCGCATCGCCGCCAGCCCATCCTGAACCGAACGGACGTGAAATCCGTGTTCATCCAGATACTCTTCGAGCAGCAGGCAGATTTCCTCGTCGTCCTCGACCAATAACAGTCGGGGCCGCGATTCGTTCGCATCGGCCGGTTCGGTCAGGTTCGGTTCCGCCATGATTTCGCCCGGTTCGTTCAAGGGTCGATTCGTCAGTGCATTATCGGGCCGCCACGCTTATCGATAAAGTAACCGATCGTATCGTGGTACGACACGAACCGGAAAATCGGAACAGAGCGTCCGAATTGGTCCGGGAATCAGGGGTCTGACATTGACACAGGATCTTACAGTCCGCTACAAATTATCCAGATTCACCAGATTCACAGCTTCGGGTTCTTCCGTGAATTCGAACTCCGCCCTTTCTCCAGCTACGCCTCAAGGCTTTCGCCATGCGCATTCGTGATCTCGGTCCACGTAGTCTCCGGTCCATATCGGCCTCTCCCAGGTCCAGCTTCCGGAAGCGACAATCACTCAAGTTTGCCCTGGCGGGTTTGGAGAATCTGGAAACCCGCGAATTGCTGGCGATCGTGCCCGGGCAAGTCTATCAGGACGTTTCCTGGACCGATGCCGACGGCGACCTCGTCCGCATTTCGGTCACGGGAGCCGTCGCCGATCCGCTCAATCAGGGCTTCACAGTCGAACTCGCCGGGCTGGCCACCGATAACGCCGACGCCACATACGTGGACATGCTCGGCCTGGGTGCTGACAACGGCCTCCAGATCGTCGTGACGCCCGTGCTTCAGCCGAACGCCGGCCCGAATTTCAATGCGATTTACAGCGCCGGTTATACGAACGTTTTCGAATTGAACGCCGCACCGGTTTCGGGGCATCCTGTCGCCCCGATGACGGCCCTGGGCGGCGTTCAGCTCAGTGCCGCGATCGTGCATAAAATCAACCTGCCGGGTATCGAGATCGGTAACATCACGCTCGACCCCGGTCAGGCTCCGTACGTGGACCGGATCAACTCGACGAACAACCAGCAGAGCCTGGATTCGACGATGTACAAGCCGGTGACGGGCCTGATCGACCTCGGCGGAATCGAGGCCGCCAGTATCGATACGCTGGTCATCGACGGTGCGATCAGTGCACTGACCGGCAATCCTTACGACGTCTCCGTGACGAACGATTTCAAGAGCGTGATCAACGTGTCGGGCCGGATCGGATCGATCCTGGGCCTGCGCAGCAACATGGGCGCGACCGTCTACGCCGACAGTATCGGCACGGTTCGGGTCGCATCGATTTCGGGCGTCATTCACACGAAAAATGCCGCCGAGCCTTTCAATATCAATATGCCATCGTCCATGAGCGGTTTCATCGATGTGGCAGGGCACCTGAATATCGGTTTCCCGATGAGCGGTGCGGCGCTCATCACCGGGCAGATCAGCGCCGGCGGCGGCATTTCCGGGCTCGACAAAACCTCGCAGACTGACACGATTTATATCCCGGGCGGCTTCGCCAACTCGCTGACGAATACCAGCACGACGGAAGGGATCGCCAATATCGAAGTCGACGGCATCGCCACGCTTTCGCTCTACTCGGCGTCATTCGTCAGCAACATTTCGGCGAATGCCTTCGGCGGTGATTTTCTTGTCGAATCGGCCACGTCGATCGGCGATATCCTGGCCAGTTCCGGTATCCTGGAAGGGCACCTGCAGGCCGGCACGGACATCGGCTCGATCAAGACCACGGGCGGCATCGCAGGCACGATGATCGCTGGCCGCGACATCGGTTCGATCACGGTCGTGAACGGTTCGCTGGAATCGCTTTCGATCCAGGCAGGCCGCGATATCGGCCCGATGTCGATCTATCTCGGCATGCTGGCCACGTCGATCGTCGCAGGAAACAATCTGGGCCTGATTCAGATCCCCGTAGGCGGCGTATCGCTTTCGTACATTCGGGCCGCCAATATCGCAGGCATCAAGGTGGTCGACGGCAGCTTCGAAACCAGTTCTTTCGTGGCTTCGCAGGACATCGGTCCGATTTCCGTTTTCGGCAGCATCGCTGGTTTCGGCATGTCGGACGTCAGCCTGGTCGCCGGGCGGGATATCGCCGCGATCGACGCCCGTGCGCACACCGGCTATGCCATGGAAGAGGTGAAGATCGAAGCGGGCAGGCGTCTTGCTGGCGTTACGGCCATTTCCTACGGCGAATTCGGTGAGCTGGACGGTTCGGGCATTCTTGAGTCGCACTTCGTCGCTGATTCGATGGGCCCGATTCTGGGCCGGTCTGTCGGCGGAACGGGGATCGAGTCTTCCGTCTTCGTGACGAAAACCGGCTCGATCGATGCACTCACCGGCGACGGCTGGCTGGACGGCATGCTCGACGTCACCGCCGTGGCCCAGTGGGGCATCGGTTCGATCGTCGGCAAGGCCACGGTCGAAGGCAGCGGCTTCTCGGGCGGCTCGTTCGACGCCAACTACGGCAACATCGGTTCGATCACGGCCGCGGGCGGCGCGAAGGCCGGCTACGGCATCGACGGCACGCGATTCCAGTCCACGGACCGTTTCAACGGCGGTATCGGCGATATCACCGTGACGGCCAACGCCAACGGGCAGGGCGGAATCTCCGCGGCGACGATCTACGCGGCCAGCCTCGGGCACGTGTTCGTCACGGCCTTCGGCGGCGTTGACGCCAACGGGATCGACTCATCCGAGATTCGCACCTTCTGGGGACCGATCGCGTCGCTCGACGTCGATGTCAGGTCCGTCAACGGCATTGGTATCCTGGGTACGACAGTCCGTTCCTCGGGCGATATCGAACTGATCCGGGTCGTCAGTTTCGCCAACACGGCCATTTACCAGAGCGATTTCACCTCCCGCGGCAACTTCGGGCCAATCGCGGCTGAAGCCCGCAAGGGCGGCAACGGCATCGATAACTCGACCTTCACCGCCCCCAACGGATCGATCGCCTCCGGAGCGAAGATTCAGGCCTTTACGGGCGGAACCGACGCCTCGGCCACCGGTATTCTCAGCTCAACTTTCAAGGCCACGGGATCGATCGGGTTCATCGAAGCTTCGAGCAATGGCGGCACGGCGATTCAGTCGTCCACCTTCACTGCCGACTCCGACCTGGACAACACCGGCACGATCGAAACGATCGACGCGACTGCCGCAGGCCGTAATCTCGACAGTTCGCGGGGCATTTACGACTCGACATTCACTGGCGTGGAGATCGGCCCGATCGAGGTCGAAATCACTACGGTCGAAGGTGGCACGGCGATCGAATCGTCCACTTTCACCGCGAAGAGCGATTTCTACGACGGCTTCGGCAACTTCGACAACAAGGGCCGGATCGGCGCGATCACGGTGACGAGCGTCTCCGGCACCCTCCACGGGATTGACGGCTCGACGTTCGAAGCCGGGGCCGCGGGCGGCATCGGGGCGATCACGGTTTCGACCGAAGGCGGCGTGGCGATCCGCAACAGCAATTTCCGGGCGACGACGGCCGACGCCGACCAGAACCTCTTCACGTCGACGATCGGGGCCATCAGCGTCACGACGGTGCGATACGACAACGCCACCGCAAACATGGCCGGAATCGCGGGCAGCACGTTCGAATCGAACGCCGGGATCGCTTCGATCACGGTCAATTCCGTCGGCGGGGCGATTTCCGATTCGACTTTCAATGCCGATTCCGATTACCTCGGCCTGGGCGACATTCCCGGCGACATCGGTTTCATTCGAGTGACCGTGCCTGGCCGAAATGCCAACGGCGTCGTCAATTCCACCTTCACCGGTGGCAGCATCGGCAATATCTCCGTACGTCTGGCTGACGATGCACTGACGGCTCAGGACGCCATCCGCGGCAGCGAATTCACCGCACTGCGAAATTCCATCGGAAATATCACGGTCGTCAATACCGGCATCGGTTATGCGACCGTCGATACCATTTTCCGGGCAGCTTCCACGATCGGAGCCGTGAACATCACCGGCGCGGTTTCGAATACGCAGTTCATCATTTTCAACTCCACGATCGGCAATATCCGCATCGTCGGCAGTCAGATTTCGAACCTCTTCTTCCAGGCCCAGAATTACGGCTCGATCGAGCTGATTCTGACATCCGGCGGCACGGCCATGCTCAGCATGCCGAATGCCGTGAAGATGGGAGACTTGACCGTCAGCGGGCCTCTCGGCGGCACGGCCGGACTCAACTGGAACGCACCGACGCTGGTGCAGGCCGGCAATGTGAACGTCAGCGGCATGCTCACGCCGGTTTCGAATATGACGAGTCTGTCGACGATCGGCAATTTTGTCGTCGGTTCACTGGCGCCCGCGACCGGCAATGCCGGGCGGACGATCGGCTCCGGCACAGCCAGCTCCTCGATCGGTGCCGTGCGGATTGGCCAGGCTCCCACCGGCAAGGCCCAGAATTCGTTCCGGTTCGGCAGTTACGCTGGTCAGCCGAACGCCGTCGTCGGCACGGCTTCGGGCAATGCCCGCACGGGCCATGGCGCCGTCATCGGTAACGTAAGGTTCGTACTGACTTCGTCCGGCAGAACGACGGCCGCAAAAGCCGGCAAAGCTCCGAAGGCGAAGGCACTTCCGAAGGTGTCGAAAATCGCCGGCCGCAAGGTCCGATCGAACTGAATAACCTCGCGGGCCGTATTTCGAAACAGCAGTCCAGGTGTATCGCGGAATCAGGATCGGTTCGTCGCGGATCCGGGGCCGTCGTCAGGAGCATTCGTATGAATCATCGTCGTCGAACCCGGGTCCGCCTTGCCTCATTTCAGGCCGAACCGCTCGAATCCCGTCAATTGCTCGCCGCTTCGGTGCTCGTTGCATCTTCGGCTGAGATAGCTGCAGCGCAGACATTATCGCTTTCGAACGCAGCCGTCATACACCCGGCCACGTTGCCCGCCGCACCCCGGGCGGAATCCACGGCGATCGTCTCGGTCGTGCGCGATTCGAACCCGTTTTACGGCTACAGTTCCGTACTGAGCACCGATCATCGGGCCTTCGGCTACGATTTTGCCCCCATCGGCCGACAGGTCGGTGCCACGGTCAATATCGACGCATTCGAAATTCCGGCGGGTTCCATTCTGGAAATGCAGGTGCTGACGGGCCTGACTTACTGGAACGGCCGGGGCGTGCCGTCGTTCGCACCGGTTCGCGGCACGCAGGAAGTCAATCTGAACGTCTTCGGCCAGAATCTGCGTGTCGGTGCCAGAACGGACCAGAGCACGAATCCCCGGGGCGGGTTCATCAGGCAGACGCTGGCGATCGGCGTTTCGGACACACGGCCTCTTTCTCGGCAAATGTTCGTCACGATCGGTTCCGGCGGCACTCAGGACAATTTCTCGCGACCCGGCGGAACGCCCGGCATTTATGCATTCTCGGCGCTCTGGACGGTCCGTAACGCGTCCGGCGTGCGCGATTCCGTGCCTGTCACTTTCGTGTTCCGGCTCGGCAATGTTCCCGAAGCGGCGCTCGACGCGGCCGTGCGGGCCTTCGAAGCACCGGCAAGCCGCCCGGCGGCGATCGTCGCGGTCGCTACGCAATACGTCTCGCCGGATGGTCCCGGCCAGCCGTTCATTCGGGTGAACGTGCAGTATTCCGACCCTGTGAGCGTTACGGGCCGCACTCCGCAACTGCCGATTCTGTTCGACGGCGTCCAGCGCATGGCGGATCTCGAACGCGACACGCCCCGCACGAATGTGACGTCGCTGAGCTTCGTCTACACCCCGACCCGCCAGGACAAATCCGCGTCGTTCATTCGCCTGGGCGATTCGATCCGCCTGCCTGCCGGGGGCAATCTCGTCACCCAGGGCGGCAAAACTGCCATTCTGAGCCTTCCGACGACCACTGCGACTCCGTTGCCGCCCGCTCCGCCGGTGACGACGCCATCACCGGTCGTCACAGTCTCAGCCGATATCGTCCGCAACACGACATTCCGGCAGGGGACGACTTATATCATCAAGGGTGAAGTGCATGTCGCGGCCGGTGTCACTCTGACTATCGAGGACGGCGTGACCGTACTGATCACCAACGGTCGCACTACGGGCCGACTGCTGGATACCTCGGCCCTGATCTTCGACAGCGGTTCGAAATTGAAAGCGAAGACGGTCTACTTCCAGGCGGCCGACAGACTGGGCCGGGCGACGACGCTCGCCGACAACGGCGGGGTGTTCTTCCTCGGCACTTATCGCAATGCGTCGAAAGACGGTGTCTCGGTCGATACTTCGAAATCGGTCGGCAAATCGAACTTCACGGCCGATTCGATCGTCATGAGCTACCTGGGCCGCGTCGACCCGCGAGGCGGCGACGGCAACGACAATATGTTCGACGATATCGATGGCATTTCGATTCTCGGCATGGGCCAGACCGAGTGGAACGTGAAAGCCGTCCAGAGCGACTTCTCCGGCGACGACGGCTTCGACGTCACGAATTCATCGATTTCCATGGTCAGTCTGATCGTCTCCTACCCGACGGAAGACGGGTTGAACGCATCGAGCAGTATCGTCAATTTCGGGAACACTGGCCGGCTTTCGATCGTCATGTCGCAGAGCCCGGCCCCGGACCGCGAATTGTTCGATTTCGAAGTCGACGACGGCCAGTCCCGCGTTTCGATATCGCGCGGTGCTTACGTGGACCTTCACGGCTTCTGGGGCAGCCCTTACGACGAAGTGAATTTGAACTCTGTCGATATGCCCAAACCGCCACGACGCGGTTCGGAAAGCCGCTGGTACGAATTCTCAGGAACGCTGAAACGTGGCCCGGCGATCGTCTATTCCATCAACGCCGATTGAAACCGGTTCGTTCGATCGCTTCGAAGTTCATGCCGCTGTTTCGAATCGGACGAAATCAAATCGATTCTTGAATGGAACAGGCCTGGCGATCTCGCCAGGCCTGTTCCCGTTCCCGCTCGTAGACACCGGTTCCGCGGTTTCGCCTTCTCAGGCTCATTTCCGCTTGCCTGCGCTGCGTGGGAGGGTCTTGACGACCGCCTTCGCTAGCTTCGTCGCAGGTTTCTTCGTTTGCGTGGCAGCCGTTTTCGCCCCCTGATTGAGGATGAATCGCACATTGCCGATCAGGGCACCCTGGCCCGGTTTCGCGTTGCCCGATGCCGAGCCGACGACGGCATCCGGATTGCCTCCGAAAGCCCCGAACCGGAACGTATGCTGGGCTTTGCCCGTGGGGGCTTGCCCGATGACGATCGCCCCGATTTGCGATGTCGTGCTCGTCGAACCGATCGTCAGACCGATATTGCCCGAAGTCGCCGCCAGCGAACCGACCTGGAACGAGCCGAGATTCGTGACGCTCGTCAAGCTGTTCGCCAGTGCCAGCTGGCCGTCGACGAACACATTCCCGGCCTGAACCAGGGGCGTCGCCGTCAGTGCGAGATTGGCGAGAAGCGAGCCGGTGGCTGTGACGGTCAGATTGCCCATCGTGATGACTTTCGGCAGAGCGAGCGTCACCCTGGCCGCCGCGAGCATCTCGAAAGTGATATTGCCGAAGTATTCGGCCTGCATCGAAAGGCTCTGATCAAGCTTGCCCTGCACATAGACATTGCCGATCGTCGAGTTCGTCACGATGAACTGGGTGTTGATGATATCACCCGTCACGTTGATATTGCCGATCGCGTGGACTGCCACGAACGTGCTGTCCGCGATGGCATAGCCGAGGCCAGCGTCGACGACCGTGATATCGCCGATGGAGCTGACCAGGGCCGTGAAAGTCGATCCGGCGATGGCGTCCATCGCGGTCGTGGCGTTGGCTTCGAGCTTCACGACGATGTTGCCGATCGACGACCCGGCGAACGTGGACATGACCACGCCCGAAGCGTTGCGGCCTGGCACGCTCACGCGAATGTCGCCGAGCGGCCCGGGGATGTCGCCCAAAAGGCCATGATCGGCGTCGGCGTTGAAGGTGCTGCCGTTTATGCCGGTGCCGACGGTGTTCACGACGATCGCGGCGATCCCGGCATTCGACTTGAATGTCGACATTTCGATCCCGGCCACGTTCTTGGTGAATTCCGTCGACCGGCTGGTAAGTACCGAGATGGTCCCGATCGTGGACGTGAACAGGTTCTGGTCGAGGTCGCTGACGGTCGCGTCGAACGTGGAATTGAAAATCGCAACCCCGAGGTCGACGGTCACTCGCACGTTGCCGATCGAACCCGCCGAGCCGGCATGGAATTCACTAGTCTCGATCCCGTTGCCGTTACCGGTCATCGAGGCGTTCGAAACCGTGATGTTGCCGATCAGGCCCTTATTGTCGAAATCGCCGACACCGTCGTAATTGGCCGTCCTGGCCGTGAACATCGAGCTGACGATGCCCGAGCCACCTTCGACCGTCGTGACGGCGACGTCGATCGCGCCGAATGCCGTGCCGACGAACGTCGAACCGACGATCCCGGAAGACAAAGTCAGGTTGCGGCCATTCGCCCGGGCGATGATCGAATCGAATCGACCGATGTTGTCGTTGTCCGAGTCCGCCAGGAACGCGGAACTCGTAATCGCGCCGCCACCGGCGGCCGTGGCCGTGATCGGACCGATATCGACCGCGGCCCGGAATTCCGACCCCGTGAGCGCGTCGGCAATTGGGTCGCCGCCTCCGGCGATCGCCGTAATCCCGCCGGCCTTGCCGATCGAGCCGGTTTTCGAAGCGAATTTCGACTTATCCAGGCCAGGCCCGGACTTTCGCGACTCGCCCCAGACTTGGCCGATGTCACCGACGGCGGAGAAGGTACCACCCGTGATCGCCGGTCCGGCATAGCTCCGGACGATGACTTTCTCGATGCCGGCGGCGGAGTCGAACGTCGATGTGTCGATCGCGGAACCCGCGAGTGATTTGCTGTCGACGTTGATGTCGCCGAATCCGCCGGTGTAGGACTTGAATTTGGAGCCGGAAATGCCCGACCCCATTTCGGTCGTTTTGACCATGACCGTGATATCGCCGTAGCCGCCCGCATCGGCCGTAACGAGAGCGATCCCGTCGGCATGCGTAAACGCGGCGATCGTGCCGATGGTTCCCGCAACGTCGAAGATCGTATTGTTGATCGCTGTGCCGCCAGCGGGGCCAGCTTCGGCGATGACGCTACCGACATTGCCGTAATCGGTCGAAATCAGCGACATGGAGATTGCGTCGCCGGCCGCCCAGACACGGCCTTCGATAAGGCCGATGTTTTCGGCCGCGATCACTTTGACGTTCGTCATTCCATTGACGTTTCCGAAGCCCGAGACCGAATCGATATCCCAGGAAGAGCTGGTGATCAGAGTGTCAACAATGCCAGCGCCCATGTACGAGATTCCAACCACGGAGCCGACCGATCCTCCGATGATCTGAACGCCCGTCATGCCGAAGGACGTCCCCACGATGGGAGGCGGATCGGGACTGGGAGGAAGAGGCGGAATCGCCATGTTTCCGTAGGAAACGGCTTTGACGCCTGCGATGCGGCCACCCGCCTGAATCAAATTCCCATACATGCACGTGCCGATTTGGACGTAACATTCGACAAAACCGATATCGCCGCCGGCGATTAAAGAGCCGCCTTGAATTGACGGCTGGCTGGCTCTCGATACGTACACGTTTCCGATACTCGTCGCCGAAACGAAATTGGCGCCGATAAGACTACCGTCATCTAATGTGATGTTCCCGATTTTTCTGGCCTTCGTCAAAGCGTTCCAACCGCCCGAGCGGACGTGAACGTCTCCCAGATCGCCAGCGATCGTGATTGCGGTTTGAGCAGGATCAATTTGAACGACGTCGATACCGGCAAGGTCACCACCTGCCAGAATGAACTTCGATCCGATTCCGCCAGTGACGCCCGTAAGGAAGCCGATGTTCCGGCCCGCGATCAGATCCGCCTTGATCCCCAGGGCCGACTTGATGTTGCCGATATCCGTTCCCGCACGGATCGATCCGGCCAGATCGGCGATGTACGACTCGAGATTACCGATCGACGTGCCAGCTTCGGCGATGAAGGCTTTCGTGAATTCGTTCGCCGTGATGTCGCCGATGCTTGAGGCACTGATGAGCCGCATGGCCGCGACGCCGTTGATGGCGATATTGGCGATGCCTTTGGTCGAGCTGGTGTCGATGATCACCCCGGCGAATCCGTCGGGAATCTGCAGAGGATCGGTTTCCGAAGGCTCGAACCCCGAAATGCCGCCACCGGCCGTGATCTGGCCGGTCATCTTCTTGCCGTCCGCGATCGGGAAGCCGGCGTTCAAGTGCCCGCCGACATTGACGAAACCCGCGAACGCCAGGGGAAGGGCGATCGTGAGATCGCTTTGCGTGGCGATCTCGCCCGCGATCGCGGCGACATTCACCCGACCGATCGACGAAGCTCGAATCGAGCCGTTCAACCCGCTGCGCAGGCCGACGATCGAGCCGATCGAGCCCGAGACGTCGATCACGCCATTGAAGTTGTTCGTTTGCGCGGGATCGTTCGGATTGCCCGTCTTGGCGCTGATCACGCCGTCGATCACGATCGAGTCGACGTTCTTCGCGAACAAGTTGCCCATGCCGATCAGGCCCGTCACCGGCAGGTACATGCCCGATTCGAGCGTCTGATTGATCGTCGTGGTGTTGACGCGGTCCACGAAGGGTGCCATGCCGGTATCGAGCGACACGTTTCCGATCGTCACCGCCGGCAGTTCGATCCGGGACACGACTGCGGCGCTCATCTGAATGCCGTTCAATTGCGTCATGGGCGCGGCCGGATGATCGGGGTCCGCCACCGCGGCAATCTGGCGGACGTTCGTGTAGCCGCTCGTGAACATGTGGTTGAACGGCGCGCCTGCGGCGATATCCAGCTCATTGGGCGTGACCGTGATGATCAGGCTGCTGTCGGCCGAAAGGCCGATCAGGTTGATCAGGTCCGCGTCGGCATGGTTCACGGCCCCGCCTTCCAGCGCGATCGTGAAACCGCCTGGGCCGCCGATCACCTGTACCTCGACCGTGTCGCCATTAGAGTCGTACCAGGCGGCATCCGTGTAAAGCGTGCCCGGTACCAGATCGCCCGGGGCCGCGAGCAGGCAACGGCTTTCCAGCTGCATCGCATGCGGAATCGTGCGTAAATGCCTGGACGATGCGTATCGTTGATGGCGCAAGGAGGAGCGGCTTGGGCGGGACCCGCGCATGGAAAGTGCTTTCTCTGTCAGGAGAAGGGATACAAGTGCGAACGTGCGGCGACTGCACAAGTTATGGTTCGCATGAAATTATCGAAACAACAAAATATGACGATTGCGAAAATAACTCATGTAATTGACGACTGAATCGATCGCAACGAAAAAAACGGATCCGGCGACTTGTGGCGGCCGGATCCGTGCGAATGGATCAGAGCGAACTCAGATCAGGCTCAGCCGATCGCTGCCTGTGCGGCCGCCAGGCGGGCGACCGGCACGCGGTAGGGTGAGCAGGACACGTAATCCAGCCCGATCTTGTGGCAGAACACGACCGAATCCGGATCGCCGCCGTGTTCGCCGCAGATGCCCAGCTTGATGTTCGGGCGGGTCTTGCGACCCTTGGCGATGGCGATTTCCATCAGTTGACCTACGCCCGTCTGGTCGATCGAGGCGAACGGGTTCTTCTTGAGGATTTCGGCTTCCTGATAAGGCCCGAGGAACGAACCGCTGTCGTCGCGGCTCATGCCCATGGTCGTTTGCGTCAGGTCGTTGGTGCCGAAGCTGAAGAATTCGGCCGAGTCGGCGATTTCGTCAGCTGTCAGAGCGCCGCGGGGCACTTCGATCATCGTGCCGACCTGATAGGACAGCTTCACGCCCTTTTCGGCTTCGACCTGTTTGGCCGTTTCGTGGACGATCGCGACCTGCAGTTCGAGTTCCTTCTTGAACCCGACCAGCGGGATCATGATCTCAGGCTTGCACGGGATCTTCTCGGCGGCGCACTGGGCGGCCGCTTCGAACACCGCGCGGGCCTGCATGCGGGTGATTTCCGGGAACTTGATCCCCAGGCGGCAGCCGCGGAAGCCGAGCATCGGGTTGAATTCGTGAAGTTCGTGCACGCGGGCCATGATCCGCTCGACCGGCACGCCGATCTTGCGGGAGAGGTCCATCTGCTGTTCCTTCGTGTGGGGCAGGAACTCGTGCAGCGGGGGATCCAGGAAGCGGATCGTCGCCGGCAGGCCGCCAAGGGCCTTGAAGATGCCGTAGAAGTCAGACCGCTGGTAGGGCAGGAGCTTCGCCAGGGCGGTTTCGCGGTCGGCCAGGTCGGTGGAGAGGATCATCTCCCGCATGGCGTCGATGCGGTCGCCTTCGAAGAACATGTGCTCCGTACGGCACAGGCCGATGCCCGTGGCGCCGAAGGCGATGGCGTTGGCCGTCTGTTCCGGCGTGTCGGCGTTGGTGCGGACGGTCATCCGCGAAGCTTCCGAGCACCAGTCCATCAACTGCTTGAACGACTGGAACTTCTCGGTCTTCTGGGCTTCCTTGTCGCCGTTGAGCAGGCCCGCGACGATCTCCGAAGGAGCCGTCTTCACCTGGCCGGCATACACCTGGCCCGAGGTCCCGTCGATCGACAGATAATCACCTTCGTGATAGACCTTGTCGCCGACCTTGACCGTCTTGGCTTCGTAGTTGACTTCCAGAGCCGCCGCGCCGCAGATGCACACCTTGCCCATCTGGCGGGCGACCAGCGCCGCGTGCGACGAAACGCCGCCCCGGGCCGTCAGGATGCCTTCGGCCGCGATCATCCCGCGAAGGTCTTCCGGCGAGGTTTCCACCCGCACCAGCAGCACGCGTTCGCCTCGCTCGGCCGCGATCACGGCACGTTCGGCGTTCAGGTAAATCTTGCCGGTGGCGGCGCCGGGGCCGGCGGGCAGGCCGGTGGCGATCACCGTGGCCTTCTTCACTTCAGCGGCGTCGAAGACCGGGGCCAGAAGTTGTTCGAGCTGGTCGGCCGGGTTCCGCAGAACGGCCGTCTTCCAGTCGATCAGGCCTTCCTTGTGCATGTCCATGGCGAACTTCAGCGCGGCCATGGCCGTACGCTTGCCGTTCCGCGTCTGGAGCATGAAGACCTTGCTGTCCTGAATCGTGAACTCGAAGTCCTGGACGTCCTTGAAGTGCTTTTCCAGCACGCCGCGGATCCGGTCGAGTTCTTCGTAAGCCGAAGGCATGACCTTGTTGAGGTCGGCCACCGGGTCAGGTGTGCGAACGCCGGCGACGACGTCCTCACCCTGAGCGTTCATCAGGAATTCGCCGTAGAATTCGTTGGCCCCGTTGGCCGGGTTTCGGGTGAAGGCCACGCCGGAACCGGACTTCTCGCCCGTGTTGCCGAAGACCATCGCCTGCACGTTGACGGCGGTGCCCCACTCGGTCGGGATGTTGTACTTGCGGCGATAGACGATCGCCCGGTCGTTCATCCACGAGCCGAAAACAGCGCCGACGGCACCCTTGAGCTGATCCCAGGGATTGGCCGGGAAGTCGTGGCCCGTGCGGTCCTTCACCAGCTTCTTGAAGCGGGAGACCAGTTCCTTGAGGTCAGCCACGGAAAGCTTGGTGTCTTCCATGTTGTGGTCGTGGTAACGCTCTTCCTTGAGCTTTTCGATCACCACTTCGAACGGCTCGTGGTCTTCGCCTTCGCGCTTCTGCACGCCGAGGACGACGTCGCCGTACATCTGCACGAACCGGCGATAGCAGTCCCAGGCGAAACGCTCGTTGTTCGTGGCCTTCACCAGGGCTTCGACCGTCTGGTCGTTCAGGCCGAGGTTGAGGATCGTGTCCATCATGCCCGGCATCGAGTCGCGGGCACCCGAACGTACGGCCACCAGAAGAGGCATCGAATCGGTCGCGCCGAATTTCGTGCCCATGATCGCCTCGACCTTGGCGACACCGTCTTCCACCTGGGCCTGCAGCGACTCAGGATACGTACGGCCGTGATCGTAGTAGTAGGTGCAAACCTCGGTCGTGATGGTGAAGCCGGGAGGCACCGGCAGGCCGATTCGGGACATTTCGGCCAGGTTCGCACCTTTGCCGCCGAGCAGAGCCTTCATTTTGCCGTCGCCGTCGGACTTGCCGCCGCCGAAGGAATAAACGTACTTGGTGGAATCGGCCATCTTACTAGGTTCGCTCCTGGGTTCTTGCAGGGCTTCGATACTCCGGCGGGGCCACGTCGGCCGTCCGCCGCAATCGCTCGAGCCTCACGCGATTCGCGACAACGAAAATCGCCATGCCATACTTCTATCGGCACGCCGCTCGATCGTTCTGTTCCCTCGTCCGCGTTCGTTTCCGTTCCGCGGGACGCGTTACGTGTGGCATACTAACAATTTCGCGAGGCCCGGGCAACATTTCGGATTGACTTCGGACACGCCGATTTCCCCCCCCTCGCCACCTTTCCACGGACCGGTCGCCCCCCACATCCCGACGACTTCGCCCCGGCGATTCCTTGCGGGGCCGCGCTTCCTGTGATTAGATATGTATTCAGTCCCGCGCCCGCATCGCCTCGAACCGCCCCCTTTCGTCCGAAATGCCGTCATTTCCGCGATCCGTATCGGTCGTTCGGCTGCGGCGATCGGTCCGCCGCATTGCCCGGCGACCACGTCTCCAACCCTCCTCATGACCATCGAAAAAGCCCGTTTCGTAAGAAACGCACTCCGGGAGATCCGATACCGATGACGCCATCGAACCCGCTCGATCGACGTGACTTCCTGAAAAACTCGGCCGCACTTTCCGCCGCCCTGGCCGGAGTCGCCGCCGAAGGGGCCCGCCTGAAAGCCCAGGACGAAAAAAGTCCCGCCGCCAGCCCCGGCAAGAAAACCGGCGCCAATGACATCCTTCGCGTCGCCGTGATCGGCGTTCGCGGCCGTGGCATGGATCACGTCGGCGGCTTCCTCAACCAGCCGGACTGCCGCATCACCACCATCTGCGACGCCGACCTGAGTGTCACAGGCAAGGCCGAAAAAGCCATCACGGCCAAGTACGGCACCGCACCGAAGGTCGTTCAGGACTTGCGCAAGGTTCTGGAAGACAAAGAGATCGATATCGTCAGCATCGCCACGCCGAACCACTGGCACTCCCTTGCCACGATCTGGGCCTGCCAGGCCGGTAAGGACGTTTACGTCGAAAAACCGGTCAGCCACAACGTGCTTGAAGGCCGCCGCATGGTCGAAGCGGCCCGCAAGTATGGCCGGATCGTCCAGACCGGCACCCAGTGCCGCAGCCACAAGGGCATCCATGAAGCCATGGACTTCCTCCATTCCGGCAAGCTGGGGCAGGTTTTCCTGGCCAAGGGCCTGTGCTACAAGCGCCGCGATTCGATCGGCTTCAAGGAAGACAGCGCCGTTCCGGAAAGCCTGAATTATGACCTGTGGACCGGCCCGGCCGAGATGAAACCCTTCAACGCCAACCGTTTGCACTATAACTGGCACTGGTACTGGAACACCGGCAACGGCGACCTCGGCAACCAGGGCATTCACCAGATGGATCTTGCCCGCTGGGGCCTGAACAAGCGGGAATTCCCCCGCACGGTGATGTCCTCCGGCGGCCGTCTGGGCTACAAGGATCAGGCCGAAACGCCGAACACCCAGTTCGTGGCCTTCGAATTCCCTGACGCCCTGCTTCAGTTCGAAGTCCGCGGCCGCGACACGAACGACGAACTCGGCGTCCGCGTCGGCGACATTTTCTATGGCACCGAGGGCGTTCTGGCCATCACCAGCTACACCAACTGGCAGGCCTTCATGGGCAACAAGCTCGAACCGGGCGCCAAGGGCTCGGGCGGCGGCGACCACTACCGCAACTTCGTCGATGCCGTCAAGGCCCGCGATCACAAGCTGCTCAACGCCGACATCGAGGAAGGGCACCTCAGCTCGGCCTATTGCCATCTGGGCAACATTTCCTATCGCCTGGGCCGCAAGCTGGCGATCAACCCGGCGAGCGAGTCGTTCATCAACGACAGCGAAGCCGATCAGATGCTGACCCGCGAATACCGTAAAGGTTTCGAAGTTCCGGACGTCGTCTGAACCTCTTGCGACGTCTCGACATGGTTCAGTGGGGCAGGGCGGCTTCGGCCGCCCGTCCCGTTTCCGGAATCTTGAAGGAATTTCCCTTTTTCCGGGTTGACTTGCGACTCCCGTCCCGTCACCATTATCAAGTGTTGACATGCCGTCTCATTCCTGGCCCTGCCTCGCTTTTCGAATTCATGTCCAACGAAGCCAGAACCTTGATCGACAATTCCTCTCTCAGCGAGAGTGTCGCCGATTCGTCTCTGATGGGCCGCCGACTCGCTCCCGCCGCTGTCAACCTCATTTGTGGTCTGGTCGTGTTCTCGACGATCGTCGACCTTGACCAGATCCGTTCGATCCAGCGTTACTGCACCACCTGCTGGTCCAACGCCAGGATTGACCCGGGGCTTTGGGAAGACTGTACGCAGGAAGTCTGCGTTCGGCTTCTTGAGAAAGTCCGTAATGGCCTGAACTGGTCCAGCATGCTCGAAAGCGAATCCGGAGTCGAAAGCCCGGAACGGCGTGAGCTGATCCGCGTGGTCGATGCCGTTCGCAAGAAGGCCCAGCGTCTGAAGCGATATCTGCCGCTGGACGAGGTCCTCGACTCCCCCGGCTCCCCAGCCGCGGTGGAAGCGGATCCGACGGAACGCTATGCCATTGCCGACCTTCTGCGCACCGCGAGAGAGAAAGTTCTGACGCCGCGTCAGGACAGGATCATCGAACTCTGGTCGCACGGCGCGGGGATCGCCGAAATCGCTGGCGAAATCGGTCTGAAAGTGCCCCAGGTCTCGGATGAAAAGTACAAAGCCATCCGAAAGCTCGAAGGCTTCCTGGCGAAATATCGCGATATGTTCGGTTTCGGGCCTTCCGTCGCCGGCATGGCCTGACCGATCCACCAGCGGATCTGTGCCGGTATCGAACCAATCGATACCGCTCAGGTTCGAACAGCTTAACGTAAGTCTCTGGCTGCTCGAATCATACGGTCTATCGCACCACGTTCACGGCTTGTGGCGATCAACTGGACGCCCAGGGGAAGTCCATCTTCGCTGACCGTCACTGGAACGGTCATACTCGGAACGCCCAGCAGCGTCCAAGGAGCGTTCATGACCGGGTCGCCGGTGGTTTCGGGTGTCGGGGCAGTCCCGCGAGCCGCAGGAACGAGCAGGGCTTCGAATCCGCCGAACCGTCGCTTAAATTCCTGCTTAAGAGCGTTTTGTGAGTTCCCGGAGGATTTGACCGCTTCAGGCTGATTCCGTAACAGATCTTCGCCTGACTCGACCCAGCTCCGGATTTTGGGTCGATAATCGCCTGGATGTTCGGCGAACCAGTCACGGTGGGTGCGATAGCAGCCACTCATCATGACGACCCTGTGGGTTTCCCAGAGCGCCTCGTCGAAAAAGTCGCGGCAATCGTTCGTATCTACCTGATGACCAGCGGAAGTAAGACGATCGGTCGCTTGAGCGACGGCTTCGTTCATCGCCGGGTCCGCAAGGTCGCGAAAACGCCCGACGACGTTCAGAATCCGGAATTTACCGTGCTGACGATCGTGCGTCGAAGCCGATTCATGCAGGGACCTTGGGAAAATTGTTGCAAGCAGAAGCCGTAGATCCTGGCAATCGGGAACGATCGGGCCGAGGGTATCGAGCCGGTCCGCGCATGGCACGACACCGTCGACCGGCCAATCGCCGAAAGCGAGTTTCAGTCCTGCGACGCCGCAGAAGCTTGCCGGGCGGTTGATCGAACCGCCGGTTTGTGAGCCGAGGGCGACAGGCACCATTCGGCAGGCGACGGCCGCACACGATCCGCTGGAAGAGCCGCCCGGAGTCCGTTCGAGATTCCACGGATTGCGAGTCACAGGCGGATCGATCGAAGCGAACTGGGTCGTAACCGTCTTGCCCAGAGGGATCATGCCGATGCGATTCATTTCGGCCACGATCGCGGCATCCGCTGAGGCGATCCTGCCATTCCAGGGGGAGAATCCCGCCACGGTCGGCCATCCGGCGACATCGATTATATCTTTGACGCCGAAAGGGATTCCATCGAGCCGGCTCAATGGCGAACCGGCCGCCCGGCGAGCATCAGCCGCACTGGCCGCGGCGATCGCTCCAACGGGATCGACCGAAACCCAGGCATGGATCAGAGGCTCAAGGGCGTCGATCCGCCGCAGGCAATCGGCGACAAGATCGACGCAGGAGAATCGACGCAACTCGATGCCGAGAACCGCGTCGGTGAGTGTATCGAACAGCGGGTTCGTGGCTTGGGCGATCGGCGGTACCATCGGTCGAATCGTCCCTCGACAGCTGTCGGTGATGGTCTCTCTCCGGCTCGAACCACGGGCTTCAGATCAGCTCGTCTTCTTCTTCCGGAGTGCTCGTCGTGGTCACGTCGGCTTCAGGCAGAGTGTGACCGGCTTCGGTCAATGCTTCACGGATGGCCTTGAGTAACTTGTCCAGTGGAAAAGGCTTGCGGAGATAGTCCTTGACGCCGAGCATTTCGGCATAGGCCCGGTGTCGGCTGCCTTCGTTGCCGGTCATCATGATGGTCGGGATCAGACCTTCAGGCCGGGTGCGGAGTTTTTCGAGCACCAGGAAGCCACTTTTTTTCGGCATCATCATGTCGAGGATCAGCAGGTCTGGCGGGTCGGCTTCTGCGAGTTCCAGACCTGTTGAGCCATCGCGCGCGGTCACGACTCTGTAGCCACGTGATTCGAGGATCGCCTGCAGAGATTCGATGATCTCGGCGTCGTCGTCCATGATGAGAATACGAGGGGCGGTGCTCATGTGGGTTGTGGTGCTCCCGGGGCAGGTCGATCGAGCGGTCTGCGGAAGTAGGTGGCCGCAGGGTCATCCGTTTCAGCCTAAACGAATCGGAAGCGTCTGATCAAGGCTTTCTCCCGCTTCGCTCAGCTTGACACGTCCGGCTTTCGGCACGGATAATGGTCTTGGAACGCAGGTGCGGAACCATTTGTCCTAAGGTGATTCGCGGGCTGTCCGAACGGTCCCGGAACGCCGACACAACTCTGAAATCGTTCGATTCGGGCAAATTTCCTGCCTGAACCGTACAGGAATCGATCGAGCGCCATGCCGAATTCACCCAGGTCGTCTGTCGAGTCATTGATTCAGCAACGGATTCTCATCCTTGATGGCGCGATGGGAACGATGCTTCAGACTTACGGTCTGACGGACAAAGACTTTCACGGCGAGCGTTTCGCCGATCACAAAACGCCTTTACGCGGTTTCAACGACCTGCTGTCGATCACGCGTCCCGAAATTATCGAGGAAGTCCACCGGGCGTATCTCGAAGCCGGTGCGGACATTATCGAAACCAATACGTTCAATGCCACGAAGATCGGCATGGCCGACTACGACATGCAGCATCTGGTTCGCGAGCTGAACTTCGCGGCGGTGGCTGTCGCTCGTCGTGCCGCGGATGACTATACGGCCAGAAATCCGGCCAGGCCCCGGTTCGTCGCCGGTTCCATCGGACCGACGACCAAGACGGCCTCGATTTCACCCAATGTGGCCGATCCCGGCTATCGTGCCGTGACGTTCGACGAACTCGTCGAAGTTTATGGTGAACAAGTCGATGCGCTCGTCGAAGCGGGGGTGGACATTCTCTTCCCTGAGACGACGTTCGATACGCTCAACCTGAAAGCCTGTCTGTTCGCGATTTCGCGCCATTTCGACCGGACGGGCAAGCGTCTTCCGGTCATGATCTCGGTGACGATCACCGACAAATCGGGCCGGACCCTGTCCGGGCAGACGGCTGAGGCCTTTTGGGAATCGATCCGCCACTTCCCGATGATGACCGTCGGCATCAATTGTGCCCTCGGTGCCGAGGACATGCGGCCCTACCTGGAAACGCTGGCCAAGGTGGCCACCTGCGGCATCAGCTGCCACCCGAACGCTGGCCTGCCGGACGGTTTCGGCAACTTCGACGATCCCCCCGAACACATGGCCAAGGTCATCGGCGAATTCGCCCGCAATGGCTGGCTGAACATCGTCGGCGGCTGCTGCGGCACGAATCCGGATTACATCCGCCAGATCGCGGCCGCCGTGAAGGATTACGCCCCCCGGCCGAAGCCGACCTGGCAGCCCCTGGCCAGCTACTCGGGCCTGGAGCCGATCGGATTCCAGGAAGGGATCACGTTTCTCAATGTCGGCGAGCGAACGAACATCACCGGTTCACGCAAGTTCGCCCGGCTGATCCGCGAAGGCAATTACGACCAGGCCGTTTCGATCGCCCGCGACCAGGTGGACGGCGGCGCGAATGTCATCGACGTGAATATGGACGAAGGCCTCATCGACGGCGTGGCCGCGATGACCCGCTTCCTCAACCTGATCGCGGCCGAGCCGGACATCGCCCGCGTGCCGGTCATGATCGACAGCTCCCGTTTTGACGTCATCGAAGCCGGTCTGAAGTGCGTTCAGGGCCGTTCGATCGTCAATTCCATCAGCCTGAAGGAAGGCGAAGAGAAGTTCCTGGAACAGGCCCGGCTGGTCAAACGCTACGGTGCCGCCGTGGTCGTGATGGCTTTCGACGAGGTCGGCCAGGCGACGGAAGTCGAAAACAAGGTCGCCATCTGCAAGCGGGCATACGACCTGCTGATCGAAAAAGCCGGTTATTACCCCTCCGACATCATCTTCGATTCGAACATCCTGACCGTCGGTACCGGGATCGAAGAGCACAACCGTTACGCCCTGAACTTCTTCGAAGCCGTGCGGCAGATCAAGACGGTCTGCCCGGGGGCACGCACCTCCGGCGGCGTTTCGAACGTGTCGTTCTCGTTCCGGGGCAACGATATCGTCCGAGAGGCGATGAACTCGGCCTTCCTCTATCATGCCATTCAGGCCGGCCTGGACATGGCGATCATCAACCCGACCCAGTTGATGGTCTATCAGGACATCCCGCCGGAACTGCTGGAAAAGGTCGAGGACGTCCTCTTCGACCGCCGCCCCGACGCTTCGGACCGGCTGATCGAGTTCGCTGAAACCCTCAAGGGTACAGGCAAAAAGGAAAAGGTGAAGGACGAAGCCTGGCGTTCGGGCACGCTTGAAGAACGCCTGGCCCATGCGGTGATCCATGGCCTTGGCGACCACCTGGACACCGACCTGGCCGAAGCCCTGACGAAATACAAGCCGACCCTTTCGATCATCGAAGGGCCGCTGATGGACGCCATGAACATCGTCGGCGACCGCTTCGGCGCAGGTCAGATGTTCCTGCCGCAGGTCGTCAAATCCGCACGGGTCATGAAAAAGGCCGTGGCCTATCTCATGCCCTACATGGAAGCCGAGAAAGCCGGGGCCGGCGAACGCAAGGCTCGCGGCAAGATCCTCATGGCGACCGTCAAGGGCGACGTGCACGACATCGGCAAGAACATCGTGGGCGTGGTTCTCGGCTGCAACGACTACGACGTCATCGACCTTGGCGTGATGTGCCAGTGCGACCATATCCTCAAGAAGGCCAGGGAGCACGAAGTCGACATGATCGGCCTTTCGGGCCTGATCACACCGAGCCTGGAAGAGATGACGCACGTCGCCTCGGAAATGCAGCGTGAAGGCTTCACGATGCCTCTGCTGATCGGCGGTGCCACCACCAGCCCGCGCCATACGGCCGTGAAGATCGCCCCGGCCTACGAAGGCCCGGTGGTGCATGTGAAGGACGCTTCGAAGTGCGTGGGCGTGGTGGACAAGCTCATTCGCGACGACGTCCGACCTGAGTTTCTTGAAGCCCTGAACAAGTCGCAGGAAGAGGAACGAGCCGGTTTCGCGCGAAAACGGGCCCGTAATCTCGTCTCGTTCGACACCGCCCGCGCTGGCCGCTATCCGATCGACTGGGACACCTATGAACCGCCCCGGCCTTCGTTCACGGGCGTTCGTACGATCGACGACATGCCCCTGGGCGACCTGATCCCCTACATCGACTGGTCGCCGTTCTTCATGGCCTGGGAGTTCAAGGGCAAGTTCCCCGAGATTCTGCGTAATCCGCACACCGGTCCCGAAGCGACCAGGCTGTACGAAGACGCGCTGAAAATGTTGGACCGGCTCGTCGCGGACCGGTCGATTCGGGCAAGGGGCGTGTACGGGTTCCTGCCGGCCCATACCGAGGGAGAGGACATCGTCTGCTTCACGGACGAGTCGAAGGCCGAGGAGGCGTATCGGTTCCCCATGCTGCGTCAGCAGTGGGAACGTGTCGGTCAAAAGCACTTCCTGAGTCTTTCTGACTTCGTCGCCCCGGCCGAATCCGGCAAACTTGATTATCTTGGGGGCTTCGCTGTCACTGCCGGCCTGGGTGCCGACGAACTGGCCCTTGCCCTGGAGCGTGCCGACCACGATACTTACAACAGCATCCTGGTGAAGGCCCTGGCGGATCGTTTCGCCGAAGCCTTCGCTGAGTATCTGCACAAGAAAGCCCGCGTGGACTGGGGCTTCGGCGCGGCTGAAAATCTCACCAACGACGACTTCATCGCCGAGAAATACCGGGGCATCCGCCCCGCGCCGGGTTACCCGGCATGCCCCGATCACACGCCGAAGCGTACGCTCTGGCGCTGGCTTGACCCTGAAACCCGGTGCGGCATCGGTCTCACCGAATCCATGGCGATGTATCCCGCGGCATCGGTTTCCGGCTGGTACTTCAGTCACCCGGAAAGCCGCTATTTCGCCGTGGACTGGCTCACGGCCGATCAGGTCACAGATTATGCCGCCCGCTCAGGCATGACTTTGCGTGAGGCCGAACGCTGGCTGGCACCGAATCTGGGCTATGATCCTGTCAAGGAGCCCGCGAGAGCCGAATCGAACCTGACCGCCGCCGGTTCGCTCGCAGGCGAGCGGTCCTGAGCGATCGACGAAGACACAGCACGATTTACGTATCAGGAGTGACTCCGTGATGAACGCCCGGATTTCCGCATTCGTTTCGATGTCGATGCTCGCAAGCGTCTGGGCGATCGCTCAGGATGGCGGGCAGTCGCAGCCTCGCCGCAAGGTTCCCCGGCCATCGCTGGCGACCGAGCTGCATCATTCCACGGAGATCGAATCGCCCTTTTCGCCCAATCCGCTGCACGATCATCCGGAGTTCTTTCCACCGGTCGAAGATAATCCACGCGATGAGGAATATCACCCCGGCGCGGCCAAATCCATCGTCCGCCATCAGCCAATTCCGATGCGGACCGACGACAATTCCTATGGCTTCCGAAATCCCGGGCATCTCGCCCGCGTGGCCGAATATTACGCCCCTCGAGATCAGTTCGATACTCCGCCGCATGACCCGATCCACCCGGCGACCTATAACGAGCAAATCTCCGCCTATAGCCGCGCGACCCAGCTCTCAGCGGAGCAGGTCGGCATCGCCCGCTACAACTCCATACAGAACTCGATTAATGCCTATGCCCGCCCGATGGGGGGCTTCGGTTTCGGCTTCGGCATGTTCTGATCGGAACCTTCTGATCAGTGCGGAGTTGCGTGGGGCATCAAGCGGGCAGAATACTCTGCGGTTGGCCCCCTCAACCTGCTTGAACGCACGCCAGGGCTTCATCGAGGGAGAATCGCTTTTCATAGAGCGCTTTGCCCACGATCGCACCCCAGACGGGCATATTGCTCAACTTGCGTAAATCCTCCAGGCAGGATACGCCTCCGGAGGCGACGACCGGCAGCTTGACTTCACGCGCAATGCGTTCCGTCATTACGAAATTCGGCCCGACCAGCATCCCGTCGCGGGCGATGTCGGTGTAGACGATTCCCGCCAGCGGCAGGGTTTCGAACGAACTTGCTAGGGATACGGCGTCCAGCTCGCTGACGTTCAGCCAGCCATCCGTCGCGACCCGGCCCCCTTTGGCGTCGAGACCCAGGACCAGCTGGCCCGGGAACTTCTGAGCCATCGCGTCGAACCACTCGGGCTCCCGAACGGCCTTGGTCCCGACGACCAGCCGCTGCACGCCCAGGTTGAGCCAGTGACGGATCGTCTCTTCGTCGCGAACGCCACCGCCGAGCTGGACAGGCAGGCCCAATTCCGCCACGATACGTTCCACGATCGGCGAATTGATCGACAGTCCGCCTTCTTTCGCACCATCCAGATCGACCAGGTGGAGCCATTCTGCGCCCTGGCCGGCCCATGCCCGGGCCATGTCCAGCGGATCGTCGGAATAGACGGTCTGGCGTTCGAAGTCGCCCTGCTGAAGGCGAACGCAGCGTCCGTCTTTCATGTCGATCGCGGGCAGGAGGATCATGGCGAGTCGCGTTCCTTTCGGTGCATCTGCTTGAACGAACCGTCAAACCGAACGGGCGTGTCTGTCAGATTCAATCCAGATTCATGAAATTGGCGTAGATCCGCAAGCCCACGGCCTGGCTTTTTTCCGGGTGAAACTGACACGCCCTGAGATTGTCGCGCCCGACGGCTGCCGTGAAGGTACCGCCGTAATCGCTCGTCGCCAGCGTGTCCGAAGGATCAGCCGTGACGCCATGATAGGAATGGACGAAATAGACGTAAGGGTTTGCGCCGAGGCCTTCGAAAAGGGGGTCGCGGCGAGTGAATTTCAGATCGTTCCAGCCCATGTGAGGGATCTTCAGCCCCGGCTGAGCAGCGAAGCGGACGACATCGCCATGGATCAGCCCCAGGCCCGCGTGTTCGCCATCTTCGAAACTGCGGTCGAACAGCAGCTGAAGGCCCAGACAAACGCCCAGGCAGGGGCGGCCGCTCGCGACAGCCTCCACGAAGGCCTGGCCCAGCCCAGTCGTTTTCAGATGGCTGATGGCATCGCGGAACGCGCCGACTCCGGGCAGAATCACGTGGCTGAATTCGGCCAGGCGGTGCGGGTCGTCGACGATCGTCGCCGAATGGCCGACCGCCTCGATCGCCTTCTGAACGCTTCGCAAGTTGCCCATGCCATAGTCGATGATGCCGGCGCGCTTCTGCATGAACGAAGTCGATCTCAAGGTGCGGTCGTTTTCGATTTCCACCCGCTGACACCTGCCGCGGCGGCGGATCGCCCGGATGGAACGGTTTCCCGTAAGTCACGGTAACTCAGACGCCGCCATCCTGTCGAGAGATCGTTGGCGGACACCTCGGGGACCTCTTCGCCGAAACGCTCGATCGACGGTGGATCGTCCGGGAACCCGGGCGGCTGATAACCCTTCGGCCTGGAAGGTCGAGGGGCCGGTTCGTTGTCCGGTATCTCGTTCTCCGCTGCCGGTTTGTCGTCCGAGGCGTAGCGGCTGCGCCTGGGGGTGGGGCGCACTTCGCCGAAAGTCGTGCGCGGGGCGGCATCGGTACCGTCCGACCGGGCCACGATCCGCGGGTCGTCGCCGTCCAGGGGTACGTTCACGCCCCGATTTCGCAAGAGATTACGGGATTCGTCCAGCCTCGCCGCCAGCGTGCCGCTGTGCGTTTCTTCCCGTTCCAGATCGGCCAGAAGCTGCCGATTTTGCTTTTCGAGCTTGGCGACCTGGGCCTTGAGCGTATCGTTTTCGAACTGCACCTGGCTCAAACCCGCCTTCAGCGAGCCGTTACGAACCAGCGCTGGCCGCTGGCCGCTGCAGCCGGAAAACGCCAGAAACCCCGCGCAAACGATCGCCGTCAGACACAAGTGCCCGGTGCGATTCGAAAGCTGGGTCCGCTCGATTCCGATTCTCACTGATTCGTGTTCCGTCTATATCCGGACTATCACTTCATCCTTGATCGTCAACTTCCCTGCAACCGCTTTAGTTTGCCTGACCGGAATTTTCCGAATCCATGCGATAACTCAGAGCCATCGTGTGGTTCGGCCGGCTGACGATATGCGGAGCTTCGCACCGGTGCGGCGTGTCGGTTCGAGGGCGACTCCAGCGCCGGTATGCGTCCTTCAGGTGTCTCCGTGCGGAGAGCAGGGCCTGAAGGGCGACGACCCAGAAGGCGCCGATCGCCATGCTCACGAAAATCACGATCGACACCGGTCCGGTGCGCGTGCCGAAGCCGAAGGGCAGAACGACTTCCACCGGCGAGCGGTTCGCGATCAGGAACCAGACGATCACGCCGAAGCAGCAGGCGGCTGTCAGGATCCAGAAGGCCAGGCGCGACCTGGCTCTCGCGAACGTCAGTTTGTGCGGACTGCGAATCATCACGGTTCCTTCCGCGATCGTCTGACCTGGCGAAGAACCGGGTGGGAGAACCCCGGCTCACTCCAGTCCCAAGAATACCACACGAATCGCTTCGAAAAGTTCGGCGGCCCAGAATTTCCAGAGCAGGGGCCACGTCAGAAGTGTCACGATCGCGGCCATGCTCAAATACGGCCCGAACGGCATTTCCTTGATGTTTTGCGCAGATTGCCGACCGGTGATCAGATCCCGAACCCGGCGGACGACCTTCCAGAACTCCAGCGTCAGCCCGAAAAACGGGGCCATGAAAAAGGTGATGATCGTCGCCTTCCAGCCCAGGTGGGCACCGATGACGCCCAGCAAGGTCGCGTCGCCCAGGCCCATGGCTTCACGGCCAGCGATGATGCCGCCGACGTAACGGACAATCACCACGACGGCGAAACCTGTGACGATTCCGCCGAAGCCTACGAGAAAACCGTCGAGCATCGAGTCGGCCGACATCGGCACAGGTCTCGATCCGGGCAGGAGCGTTCCGAGAAGCAGGCCGCTGATCATGCCCGGCACGGTCACGCTGTCGGTGATGATCATCCAGTCGTAATCCATCACGGTGGCGATGATCAGAAACGTGACCAGCGACGCACCCAGCAGCAGCCTTGCCGTATAGATCATGTCGATCGGCGACTTCCAGCCACGCTCGGCCACGATCGAAACGTGCACCAGGGCGAAGAGGCACCCGGTGACCATCTCCATGACCACATAGCGGGAAGGGATCGGCAGCCCGCACCGGCGGCATTCGGCACGAAGCAGCAGCCAGCCGAAGATCGGCAGGTTATCACGGCCCGAAATCGCAGTGAGGCAGCGGGGGCAATGCGAGGCCGGCCAGATCACGCTCTTCCCGAACGGCAGGCGATAGGCGCAGACGTTGGCGAAACTGCCGACGACCGCTCCGAGCCATCCCAGCCCGAGAAGGAAGACCACGTGCAGCAGCGGAGTGAAGTGGGGCGTCATGAAGGTTCCGAAATGGCCTGACAGCGAATCAACTGTCGAGCCGGTTCATCAGGTAGGCATACCAGGAGGTGGCCCGGAGCTTGTCGAGGATCTGCGAGGCCAGGTCTTCCGGCGAAACGGCCGGATCGTCGTTTTCGATCGTCAGGTCCGCCGTGGCTGCGTAGAACGGCGATCGTTCGGCGATCATTTCGCGAATTTCGACGGCCAGCGGATTGTCCGTCAGCGAAGGCCGCTGCCCATGAGTCGCCTTATCTGCCGTGATCCGCTCCAGCGCCGTTTTCGGCGATATCTTCAGCCAGATCACCGGGCCCAGCTTTTTGATCAGGCGTCGGTTCTCTTCACGCATGACCATGCCGCCCCCGCTCGAAATGACCGAGCTGGGCAGTTGCGTGCTTTTCGCCGTAAGGTCTCGCAGGATATCCGTTTCCATGTCACGAAAAGCGGCTTCGCCCTGGTCGGCGAAAATATCCCGGATCGACAGGTTGGACTTGTCCTGGATCGCCCGGTCCGTGTCCAGCCACTCCAGCCCGAGCATGCGGGCCAACTCCTTGCCGATGGACGATTTGCCTGAACCTCGATACCCGATCAGCACGAGGTGTTTCGCCGTAGGCTCTTTTTTGGGGTCGGTCACGTGAGATGCCTTTCGATCGTTACTTCCGAAGTGATCATGTACCCATTATGTCAGGTCGTTCGGAGAGATGCGGCCATCGATGAGACCGGAGCGGCCCGCCCGCCGGTAAACAATTCGGATTGTACCGCGGCCTGCTTCACGAACATGTCGATTCCCGTCAGGGCGTAAGCCCCTTCCTCCCGTGCCTCGGTCAACAGCTTCGTCCATTCAGGAGCATAGATCGTATCGAATACGACATGGTTCGGGCGTAGCGAACTTCTATCGAGCGGCGAAATCGACTCCTGCGGCGACATGCCCAGGCTCGTGGCATTGATGATGATATCCGCGTGCCTTGCCGCATCGTTACGGTCTTCCCAGGCCGCGGATTCGGCACCAGTCGCGGCCGCGAGCGCGACCGCCCGTTCCGCTGACCGGTTCACGATCGTCAGTTTCGCCTTTTTGTGCACCAGGCCGAACGCCAGTGACCGGGCCACGCCACCTGCGCCCAGAAGCAGCACTTTTCGATTCGAAAGATCACCATTCCCTGTACGCAAACGCAATGCCTCCGTCAGCGAATCGAGTGCCGCGGCGAGATCGGTATTGTAACCGCTCAATCGAAGCGGAACGGGGCCTGATTCTGGCCGCTCGGCAATGACCGTATTGCAACTGCCCGTCAGCCGGACCAGTTCATCGGCGTGATCGAGTGCCGCGATCACATTCTCCTTATGCGGAATCGTCACGCTCAGCCCCTGAATTCCGAAACGGGCGAAATTGTTCAGGAACCAGTCCAGATCCTGCACAGCCACGCGGATCGGCACATAGACCATGTTCGTATTATGATGCCGAAAGGCCAGATTATGCACCAGCGGGCTCTTGCTGTGGCGGATCGGGTCGCCGATCACGGCGCAAATGCCCGTGCGGTGATCGATCCGGTCATAATCGTAAAGCCCGGTCAATTCACTGACGGACAACATGCCCGGAGCCGGAGCCGAAGCGGCGTCGAGTACGGCGTATGTCCAGGATGCGCCGAAACATGCGTTGACGACTCGCGTGAACTGGCCCCAATCGCCCATCGCCAGGCCCATCGTCGGCCGGCGGGCGTGCGATTTTTTGACCGTTTCGAGCAGGGCGAAAGCGTCCTTCACGCCGTGGGCCATCACAGCCAGCTTCACCAGGTCGGCATCACCGGCTCCGCACTGGTCGGCAATGGCGTCCAGGTCGGCCGGTGTCCGGTGCATGTCATGAAACGAAACCAGCCTGCGGCCGACACCCACACGCGGCATCGACGAAGCGACGTCCATCTCAAGGTCAACCCAGTCCGCTCCGTTTCGCGCGGCTTCTTCCAGGGCATGGCGGCGGTGCGTTTCGTCACCCGACCACCGGCCCCCGTCGATCGTGCGCCGCGCCGTGACCAGGACAGGGCTTGGCCGGTCTCTGAGAATCGCCACCCAGTCCGGGGCTTCTGTCAGATAATCCAGCCGCACTTCGACCAGTCCGACACCCGGGCGAATGGCTTCGCGCCAGGCTGTGCGGAGTTTTTCGATGGTCTCTTCGGCGATCGTGACGCAAATCATGCGAGGGAGGGCTCTGAAGACTCTGGAGGGGGGGACTTACGATCGGATCAGGTGCGACCGAACCTTTTCTCAAGATCGGACTTGGAGAAATTCAGCGACGATGGTCTGCCATGCGGGCAATGGTGGGAATGGGCGAAGTGGGTCGCTTTTGCGAGCAGGGCGTCGATCTCTTCCGGGGTCAGCGGGTCGCCTGCCTTCACGGCCGCCTTGCATGCGATCGTGGCGAGGGTCAGGTTCAGCATCGCATCCGGTTCAGGGTCGGCCTGGGCATGGCGGAACCGGTCGATCAAGTCGCGAACCAGGTCGCCCGCGCCGACGTGCCGGGCCAGTGTCGGCAACGAGAGTACGGCCAGGGTCGGTGCACCATAGTCCTGCACCTCCAGGCCAAGTTTCGCCAGAGTGGCTTCGTGCTCGAGCGCCAATTCGTGATCCGCAGGCTCGAGTTCGAGTACCTCGGGCATCAGCAGCCGTTGTGACTCGACTCCTCCATCACGGATCTTGAGCTTCAGCTCCTCGAACAGAATCCGTTCGTGAAGGGCGTGCTGATCGACCAGCGAAAGCCCTTCGTCCGTCTCGACCACCAGGTAACTGTCGTGGATTTGCACCGCCTTGCGGAACGTGCGTGGACTTGGTGGTGCAGGGTCCTGCGAAACGGTTTCGCCGGCCGTCGCTGCGGATTCGGGCACACCGGATGAGGGAGCCGCAGGGATCGGCGATGCCGCGAATTCGTCAACGTCGGCTTGGAACGGTTGTGCCGATGTGGCTGCCATGCTCCAGGAAGCCGGTGCCGGGATGCTGCCGTTTCGTGCCCCTGAGCCGAACGGCAAGGCGGGGCCGGGAGCAGGCACACCGCGGAATGGTGCGGAGTGCGGCGAAGGGGCAGGCCTGTCCTGAAACCAGTTCGCGACCGACTGCCGGTCCGGGACCGTTCCGGAAAGTGCGAAGGGCTCGCCGGCTTCGGAAGCCGCGGTCACAGGCGAAACGGTGCCTGGCACATTCGGAACATCTCCCGCATTCGAGGGTTCTGCCGGCAGGGCTTCGCCCAGGCCATGTGCCGAGATCTTTTCGTGCAGATCGGTGCCGAGAAAGCGGTGACGAACGGCGGACAGGAGCAGGGCATAGAGCTTCTGACTGTCGCGAAAGCGAACTTCGGTCTTGGCCGGGTGGACGTTCACGTCCAGGTCGTCCGGCGGAATTTCGAACGTCAGAAACGCCACCGGCTGGCGGCCGACCATCAGCAGGCCGCGATAGGCTTCGGTGAGCGCGTGGGTCAGAGTCCGGTCGCGCACGTACCGGCCGCCGACGAAAAAGTGCTGCGACCGGCTCGATCCGCGGGAATGCTTCGGCTGGGCCACGAACCCGTAAACCCGGTATTCGTCCACTTTCGAATCGACCCAGATGAGGTCCTCAGCCAGATCCTGTCCGAAAAAAATACCGATGCGCTCACGCATCGAGGCCTGAGCCGGGATGTCGTAAACCAGCTTGCCGCCGGAACGATACGTGAAGTGGACATTCGGCGAAGCCAGCACGACCCGCTGAAACGCTTCGCTCACGTGGCCGGCTTCGGTCGTGTCCGACTTCAGAAACCGGCGGCGCACGGGCGTGTTGAAGAACAGGTCGCGCACCTCGACCACCGTACCAGGCGGCCCGGCCGCGGCTTTGATTTCGCCGTGCATTCCGCCTTCGATCTCAAGGGCGATCGCCGTTTCGGCATCGACTGTGCGGGTGACGCACCGCGTGCGCGAAATCTCGGCGATCGCGGCAAGAGCTTCGCCCCGAAAACCGAGCGTGACGATCCGTTCCAGATCCTCGGCCGTCTGGAGCTTGCTCGTGGCGTGGGCCGAAAAGGCCAGAGGAAGGTCCTCAGCATCCATGCCGCGGCCGTCGTCAGCCACGCGGATGACATCCTTGCCGCCGCGTTCGACGGCCAGATCGATCCGCCGGGCACCCGAATCGACCGCGTTTTCCAGCAGTTCCTTGACGACGCTGGCCGGACGCTCCACCACCTCGCCCGCGGCGATCTGGTTCACGACAGCCGCCGGTAATTTCTGGATGCGGCCCATCCTCGACAACCCGCATTTCCTGTACGTCTGTCACCTAGCCGAAAACCGGTTTCGCACGCACAAAGCCGGTTCAGCCAAGGTTATACTCTTTGATCTTACGATAAAGAGTTCGCTCTCCGATACCCAAAGTTTTGGCGGCTTCCTCACGGTTGCCGCCGCTGGCCCGGAGGGTTTCGGCGATGAAGTGTTTTTCGATATCCAGCATCGACTTGCCCACGAGACCGTCGCGGACGACGTCGTCTACCGCTGGCGTAATGCCCGAGGCCAGGTCGTCCGGCAGGTCTTCGATGTCCAGCATGCCGTCGTGGTCGATCACCACCATGCTTTCGATGACGTTGCGCAGCTCCCGGACATTGCCCGGCCATGGGGCGTTCGTGAGGATGCGCCGTACCGCCGGCGTGTAGCCCTTGATCTTCTTCTCATGACTTGTCGAGAAGATTTTCAGGAAGTGGTCGATCAGCAGCGGGATGTCTTCCTTGCGATCCCGCAGAGCCGGCAGCTTGATCGTCACCACCTTCAGCCGGTGGTAAAGATCCTGCCGGAACGATCCGGAAGCGATCGCGTCGGAGAGATCCCGGTTCGTCGCCGAAATCAGCCGCACATTCACCCGCAGGGGTTCGTTCGAACCGACTCGGACGATCTCACCCGACTCCAGCACCCGCAGCAGCTTCACCTGGGTGGGCAGGGGAATGTCGCCGACTTCGTCCAGAAACAGCGTGCCCCCGTTGGCATGCTCGAACCAGCCCTTGCGCTCACGTTCGGCACCGGTGAAAGCGCCGCGGATATGCCCGAAAAGTTCGCTTTCCAGAATGTTCTCGCTCAGGGCGGCACAGTTCAGAGCCACGAAAGGCTTGTTCTTGCGCGGGCTGTTCACGTGCAGGGCCTTGGCGACCAGCTCCTTGCCTGTGCCGCTTTCGCCCAGGATCAGGGCCGAAGCCGATGTCGGGGCCAGCTGGCGCAGCTTGGCGATGACGTTGTGCATCGACTTCGAATTGCCGATGACACCCTCGAACCCGAATTTCTCGTTGAGTTGCCGCTGCAGTTCCAGGTTCGATCGTGCCAGCCGCTGCGACTGCGAGGCCTTGTCCACGACCATCCGCAGCTCGTGAATGTCCAGCGGCTTCGTGAGATAGGTCGCCGCGCCGGCCTGCATCGCCGTCACGGCGGTCTTGATCGTCCCATGGCCGGTCAGAATCACGATTTCGGCGTCGGGCAATTCCCGCTTGGCATGGGCCAGAATTTCCAGGCCGCCGATGCCGTCCATCATCAGGTCGGTGATGACGATATCGAAGTCCTGGCTTTCGATCGCCTTCAGACCTTCCATCCCGCCACCGGCCACGGTGCAGTCGTAGCCGACTCGGTTCAGGCTTTCGGCAACGGCCTCGGCATGTGCTTCGTCATCGTCGACGACGAGTACGCGTATCGCTTCGTCCATCAGGAATTTCGGAGATCCGGTTCGGCGATCGGGGCCAGGGCGGCACCCTTCAGGGCCAGGGGAAACGAGAGAACGAAACGTGTGCCGATGCCCGGCGTGCTGTCCACCGCGATCGTGCCGTGATGGGCCTCGACGATCCTGCGGCACGTCGGCAGCCCGAGCCCTGACCCGCCCTTTCGTGTCGAATAGAACGGTTCGAAGACACGTGCCAGATCAGCCTGAGGGATGCCTTTGCCTGTGTCGGTCACTTCCAGGACGACCCGGTCGCCCGACCTGCGGGTCGAAAGGATCAGCTCTCCGCCGGAAGGCATCGCCTGCTGCGCGTTCAGGCAGAGATTGAGAATCGCCTGGTTGAGCAGCTCCGTATTCAAAGCCAGTCGGGGCAGCCCCGCGGCCAGATGCTTCCGCAGGACGATCTCATGACTCGCCGCCTGAGGCTCGAAGAAGTCGCAGAAGTCTTCGACGACCAGATTCAGATCAGCCGGTTCGAGCGAAATCTGTTCGAGCCGGACGATCCCCAGGAACGTCTCCAGAAGCTCCTGCAGACGCAGCGATTCCTGCCGCACCCGCTCGACCTTCCGGACGATCCTGAGGTCGCGGATCTCGTCGGATGAGCCGAGATCTTCGCGGATCAGGTCGAGATTCAGAATCATGGTCGATAACGGGTTACGAATTTCGTGAACCAGAGCGCCGGCCATCTGGGCGATGTCGTGCAACTGACGCCGCAGCGTTTCGACGTCCGACTCCGAAACCGGGGCCGGATCGTTCGAGCCGCCGACGAGCCGGATTTCCGCATCGTGACTCAGGGCCGTCGTGGACATGTCGAACGCCCGCGCCTTCGTATCTGGTCAAGTGAGCGGGCCACGATCGGCGGCACGCCGAAAAGACCCGCTCACATGGATTATCGTCGGTGATCCGAAGCTCCGAATCAAGCAGCCGGATGCGGAATTTCCGGCTGCCGAAAACGTTCAGCGCTCGTCGAATCGATCAGGCGATCAATAACGGTCGCGCTGCGGACGACGGGGCGGGCCGCCCCGGTCGCCACCGCGATCGCCGCCACCAGGACCACCAGGCCCGCCAGGACCGCCGCCACCCGGAGGGCGGGGCGGAGCGGGCGGACGATCGTCAGGAATTCCACGCTCGGCCAGGGCCGCCTTGCGGCTCAGCTTGACACGGTCCTGCTCGTCCACCGCGATGACCTTCACCAGCATCGTGTCGCCCATGCGGCACACGTCCGTGACGGACTGCACGTAGCCGTCCGAAAGCTCGCTGATGTGCACCAGGCCGTCCTTGCCCGGCATGATTTCTACGAAAGCGCCGAAGTCCTTGATGGCAATGACTTTGCCTTCGTAGATCTTACCGGTCTGCACGCCGACGGTGAGGGCTTGGATGCGGTCGCGGGCACCTTCGGCGGCTTCGGCCTCGGGGCTCGAAACGGTCACCAGACCGCTCGATTCCACTTCGATCTTGGCGCCGGTTTCTTCTTCCAGGCGACGGATCGTCTTGCCGCCGGGTCCGATCAGCAGGCCGATCTTGTCCGGATTGATCTGAATCTGGATCAGGCGAGGAGCCTTTTGCGACAGCTCTTCGCGCGGCCGCTTGATCGTCCGCAGCATCGTGCGGAGGATTTCCATGCGGGCTTCACGTGCCTGGCCCAGCGTGTCGCGAATGATTTCCTCGGTCAGACCGTGGTTCTTCACGTCGAGCTGGATGCCCGTAATGCCGCGCTGGGTGCCGGCCACCTTGAAGTCCATCTCGCCATAGTGGTCTTCGTCACCGATGATGTCGGTCAGAAGCACGTAGCGGCCGGACTTTTCGTCCGAAACGAGGCCGATCGAGATGCCGCCGACCGGGTCGGAAATCGGCACGCCGGCGTCCATCAGGCTCAGTGTGGCACCGCAGACGGAAGCCATCGAGCTGGAGCCGTTGGACTCCAGAATGTCCGAGATCACGCGGATCGTGTAAGGGAATTCTTCCTTCGTCGGAACGATCGGAGCGACCGAGCGTTCGGCCAGCATGCCGTGGCCGATTTCCCGGCGGCCGGGGCCGCGGATCGGGCGGACTTCGCCGACCGAGAACGAAGGCATGTTGTAGTCGAGGTAGAACCGCTTGGCGTATTCGTCGAACAGGCCGTCGATCTTCTGTTCGTCGGACGAGGTGCCGAGAACCGTCGTGACCAGGGCCTGCGTTTCGCCACGCTGGAACAGAGCCGAACCGTGTGTGCATGGCAACAGGCCGACTTCGCACGAGATCGGGCGAATGTCCCGCGAGCCGCGGCCGTCGGACCGGTAGCCGTCGAGAATCATGTTCCGGACGACGACTTCCTCGAAGGCATGAAACGCCTTCTTGACGTCCAGCACACCTTCTGCGTTCGTGTCCGCGTTCGGTACCAGCTCGGCGATGGCCTTGGCCTTCAGGGCATCGACTGCCGCGTAACGCTCGAGCTTGCCGACGATCTGCTTGATTCCACGCATTTCGGCGCCGTAGCGGTCGATCAGCGTCTGCGTGGTCGGCGAAATTTCGTCAGGCGGCGGAACCACCTGGCTCAGCCCGCAGGCGGCCAGCAGGTCGTCCTGGAGGGCGATCAGTTCCTGGTTGTACGTGTGGGCCAGGAGGATCGCTTCCAGCATTTCGGCTTCGGGCAATTCCTTGCCGAAACCTTCGACCATCGTGACTTTGTTGCGTGTGCTGGCGACAATCAGGTCGAGATCGCTCTCAGCCAGTTCCTTGACTGTCGGGAAGATGACGATCTGACCATTGACCCGGCCCAGTCTGGTACCGGCAAGAGGGCCATGAAACGGGGCCTGGGCCAGCAAAAGAGAGGCGGAGGCACCGACGATCGAGATCACGTCCGAATCGTTCTGCCGGTCGGCCGAAATCGGACCAGCCTGAATTTGCACTTCGTCCCGGTACGAGGCCGGGAACAGGGGGCGGACCGGGCGGTCGATCAACCGGGCCGTAAGGATTTCCTTGGTGCTCGGACGGCCTTCACGCTTGATGTAGCCACCCGGGAACTTGCCCGCGGCGTAGACTTTCTCACGGTAATCGACCGTCAGAGGGAAAAAGTCGAGGCCTTCACGGCCTTTCGCGGCGACGGTGGCGACCAGGGTCATCGTATCGCCCAGGCGAACGACGACTGCCCCGGATGCCTGCTTGGCCAGTTTGCCTGTTTCGATCGTGATCAGTTTGCCGCCGACCGTCCGTGAGACGCTCACCGGCTTGCGTGGTCCGCTGGAATTGGAACTCATAATCTATCTTCTTCGAATATCCGCTGTTGCCGTGATTGTTCGTGATGGAGTCATGTCGTTCTCAACGGCGAGAAAGACAGTCCAAAGTCATTTATGAGGTGCGTGTCCGCCAGAACCCGCCGGCCACCTGGCACGGTCAAGAGGCGAACGTATCGCTTGAGGCGTCAAGACAAAGGCGAACCGGTCCGTCACGGAACGGTTCGCCTGAACGTCGTTATCGAGTGGAGGGAGCGGGAACGGGAATCACTTCCGCAGACCGAGCTTGCCGATGACATCCAGATATTTCTTGCGGTCCCGTTCGCGAAGATACTTCAGAAGCCCGGCACGTTTCGAAACCATCATCAGAAGGCCGCGACGGCTCGCGTGATCCTTCGCGTGGGACTTGAAGTGACCGGCGAGATCGTTGATGCGGGCGGTCAAAATCGCGATCTGGACTTCCGGCGATCCGGTGTCCTGACCTTCCCGCTGGAAGTTGCCGATGATCTCCTGCTTCGACTCTTTCGTGATTGCCATGTCGAATCCTGATAGGTGATCCGCTTCATTAAGGATCACATGAACCCTGTTGATACTATCCGTTCGTGACAAGAGAACAGTTTACCCGTGCACAAGAAATTTGCAAGTCCCCAAAGCCAGCCTTCGCGACGATCGATCGTCCCGGGCCACGTCGCCCCAGGTTGCCGAACCGCATGCCGATGCGTTATTCTCGTCGTCCGCTCCGTTCCGGATCTTCGCCCTTCGCAAAAAGATCGAGTCCAGGAACGTTTCGCCGCACAAGGAAGAAACTGGCAAAGAAAAGAAAGAAAATGCTCAGCCGACTCGGACTCGACGCAGGCCGCCCCGCCATCAGTGACCTCATGCGCCTGGCGCTCGCCCGGCCCGACCTCATCTCGCTCGCCGCCGGATTCGTCGACCAGTACTCGCTGCCCGTCCACGGAGCCGACGAAGCCTGGCGCGATATCATGGACGATGCGGCCTCCGCACGCTCCGCCCTCCAGTACGGCACCACCCAGGGCGACCCCGTCCTCCGCTATGCCCTCGCCCAGCGGCTCCTCGCCGAACTCCCTGAAACCGCCGCCATCGACCCCGCAACCATCGCCGAACGCATTATCGTCACGACCGGCAGCCAGCAACTGCTTTATCTCCTGGCCGAAGCCCTTGTCGATCCCGGTGATATCGTCATCGCCGAGGCGCCCACCTATTTCGTCTTCCTCGACCTGCTCGCCGCCCGCGGGGCTCGTGTCATCGGTGTGCCGATCGACGAAGGCGGAATGTGCCTTGCACACCTCGAAGCCCTGCTCGAACGGCTCACGGCCGAGGGCGAAATCGACCGGGTCAAGATGATCTATTCCGTCTCCGAACACTCGAATCCGTCAGGACTTTCGCTCGCAGCTGACCGCCGCGGGCCGCTTGTCGAACTCGCCCGGAAATTCGGCCGGAACCACCCGATTTACGTCCTCGACGACGCAGCCTACCGGGGCCTGACGTTCGAGGGGCCGGAAGCCCCAAGTCTCTGGAGCCACGACGCTTCCGGCGATCTGGTCATCCATGCCCGGACCTTCTCCAAAACCCTCAGCCCGGGCGTGAAGATCGGTTACGGCGTCGTGCCGCAAGAGCTATTCCCGACCGTACTGGCGCTCAAGGGGCACCACGACTTCGGTTCGTCGAACCTCATGCAGCGGCTGATTTTGAAGATGATCGAATCAGGCCAGTACGATGCCCAGATCGAACGCGTGAAGGGCGTTTATGCCAGCAAGGCATCGGTGGTGGTCGAAACGCTCGAAGCCACCCTGGGCGACCTCAAGCCGGCCGTACACTGGACGGTTCCGCGCGGCGGGCTTTATGTCTGGTTTTCGCTGCCGGAGCATGTCCGCACCAGCCGCGACGGCGAGTTTTTCGCCGCATGTCTCGAAGAAGGCGTGTTTTATGTGCCGGGTGAGTACTGCTTCCCGGCAGCGGTCGAAAGTGGCCAGCGCGACAGGAACCGCATGCGGCTGTGCTACGGCGTGCCGCCCGAGCCGATTCTCAAGGAAGGTGTCGAACGGCTCGCGCGGGTCGTCCGCCGCACGCTCGGTGCCTGATTCCGAGAGCAGGGCGGGCATGATCCCGCCCTGAATTATCGAACTTCAAACGCGATCGTTCGGAACGGAACGTCGCCGCACAAGTGCGCAAAAGGCGATCCCGCCCACGGCGACGAGCCAGCTCGCAGGCTCAGGCACCGTCGTGGGCGTGAGCTTCACCCAGTTGATCCAGCCGGGTTTCGTCGGGTCGACCATGTTCGCGATGATCTCGCCGGTGTCCGTAAGGTCCGTGGCGTAGTCGAGATATTTGCCGTCCGAGAGCTGCACCAGGTCGTTCAGGTCGGTCATCACGCCATCGCGATAAATGAAGGCGTGCTTGATGGTCTCGCCCGAGCCGTCGACATAACTGCTGGAGCCGACGACGGCTCCCGTATCGTCAATGCCCATGGCCTCGACCCTGCTTCCCGGGCCCGCCACAAGCGGCGTCAGATCGATCTTCGTGTCGGTTTCGTAATCGTAGATCGAAGAGCTTCCGCTATAGGGCGTTACGACGACCTGGCCGAGCGCGTTCAGGTCTTTGATGACGTAATCCGTGTGCAGAAAATCGCCAGGAGCGAAGGCCGGGTTCGTAACCGACGTTCGGATGTCGCCATTTTTGCCGACGAAGGCCCGGATCGACGGCAGTTGATCGCCCTCGGGCGAGTAGACGGCTGACATCGTGCTGCCGCCGACGTAATAATCGCCGGCCTTTTTCGACCAGAGCGGCACGTAGAAATCATCGGGAATCTGGTCCGGGTAAGGGGCGGCCTGGTCGATCAGCTGCTGGCCAGTGAAGGGCAGGGCTGAGCCGGAGCCGATGACCGGATATCCGTTAGAGCCCTTGATCCGGATCCAGTCGAAGTTTTTCGAGCCACCGAAGAGAGTCGGCCCTGAGTAGGGGGCCGTGACGTCGTACGCCTCCGGCCACTGGCCGGCATCAGCGGCAACGGCCGTGACGGACATCGTGAAGACGATACGACAAAAGAAGTTGCGGAAACGGTTTCGCATTGGGATTAACCCTTCCATTGGGTGCGTTCTCAGAGTGGGCAAGCCGGCATCCATCGCCAGCACCGGCATCGTACCCCGTTCCGTGGAACCGGCAAGGTGAATGCGAAAAATAATTGCATGCACGCATGGGTGCAGGATTAAGGGCGGGCTTGAGGCCGCCGGATGTCGTTACGGGGGGGAGTCGAAAACGGGAGTCATCGAAGCAGGTGGGCTGAGCCCACCCTACTTGGAGATTTTCAGTAGGGCGGGCTTCAGCCCGCCGATTGCGTGAGTGAGATGACTCAAAATCAGGAGTCATCGAAGCAGGTGGGCTGAAGCCCACCTTTCTCGGGAGTTTTCAGCCTGTCGTCGTTTGGCGGTCCTTGCGGAATTTCCAGGCCGCCGCCGCGATGCCGGCGATTCCGATGATCCAGCTCGAAGGTTCCGGAACGGTCGCGGGTGTCAGTGTGACGAAGCTCCATTTGTCGTTCACGGAATCGTACATCTCCGCGAAGATGTCGCCGGTATCTGACAAGGTGGACGCGGAATAAAGGATTTGCCCATCGGAGAGTTGCACCAGATCGTTCAGGTCGCTCAGTACGCCGTCGCGATACAGGAAGGCCTGCCGCACATAGCCTCCGTCCCAGGTGTTTCGTGAATCATACTGAAGCTGGCCCACGACCGCGCCCTGGTTATTGATCCAACTCGCTGACGCCCAGGCGGGCGTGCCGTTGATGGTGGAGGGCAAGAGCGTTCTTGTGTCCGTTGCCCAGTCATAGACGCCCGTTTTGTTCTCGGAGGTATAACCATCATTGACGGAATAGCCATAAAGGAATTGCCCTTTCTCGTTCAAGGTCCATGCAAAATTGCCCAGACCCAAAGGAGGGACATCAAGCGAGGGCGTCGTCAGGTTGGAACGGAATTCGTTTCCGTTCCTGACGAAGAGGTGTACAGAACTCGGCTGCATGTAATTATGGATCGCATCCGGATACGCCGTGACGTGCCCGACGGCATAATCCCCGGCGGGGTAGTATTGCACAGAGATACCACCCAATACGCTGGTGTCGAGACCGGGAGAGACTTGCGACAAAAACTCTCTGGCGGTCACACCGAAGATCCCGCCCGGAGTGTCGAAATCCGAAATCGGCACGTCGGTATTTGCCGGAAGCCCTCTTGCGAAATGCCCCTGGGGCCCGTCATTCGACAGGACGTATTGCGGGGTCATCTCGCCGCCGTGGCTTTCGCCAACGAATATGGCCATCGAAGCGATCGACAAACCGACAAGCGCCGAGCGCTGGACCAGATTCATGGACTTCCCCTTTCCCTGGGTGTGAAGCGGTAATGTGGCAGGAGCGAACACGCGATGGAATAACCGCGTCGGCATGAAACGTAAAGTCCAGGTTTACGAAAACTTGATGAGAACTTCGGAATGCCTTCGTTTCGGTTTTGCCTGAATTGCCCGGAGGTCGGTTCTTGATGGCTCAATTTCGTAGCCTGCACATGTCGGCCGGCGATTCTGGTATAATCCGGCACATTCGAGAAACCCGAAGCCTGTAGCTATCATTGAGAGCCCGCACCACGATGCCCGCCACGAATGCCGCACTCGAAAAGTGGTCCGCCGTCGAAAGTTATCTCAAGGCTGGCGAAGGCCGGTTTCTGGACGAACTCAAGAACCTGATCCGCATTCCGTCCGTCAGTGCCCAGCCGGCCCACAACGACGACACCCGCGAGGCGGCCGAATTCGTGCGTGATGACCTGACACGGTCCGGCATGAAGGCCGAGATCGTCGAAACGGCCGGGCACCCGATCGTCATCGGCCGTTCGCCCCATGTCGATGGCCAGCCGACGGTTCTGGTCTACGGCCATTACGACGTCCAGCCCGCCGAAAAGGCGGACGGCTGGGCGACGGAGCCCTTCGAACCCGTCGAGAAGAACGGCAACCTTTACGCCCGGGGCGCCACCGACGACAAGGGCCAGTTCTACACCCACCTGAAAGCCGCCGAGGCCTGGATGAAAGCCGGCGGCGGGCTGCCGGTGAACGTCGTTTTCCTGATCGAGGGCGAAGAGGAAGTCGGCGGGGCGAATCTCGAAAAATTCTTCGCTGAGAAGGCCGGCGAACTGGCCTGCGATTATGCCGTGATCTCCGACAGCAGTCAGTGGGCCCCCGGCGTTCCGGCCGTCACTTATGGGCTGCGTGGGCTTTGCTATCTGGAACTGCTCGTGCAGGGGCCGAAGACGGACCTGCACTCGGGCATGTTCGGCGGCGCGGTGGCCAATCCGCTCAACGCCCTTTGCAAGATCATCGCCAGCCTGCATGACGACAAAGGCCGCGTGGCGATCGAAGGTTTCTATGACGACGTCGCCCCGCTGGCCGACTGGGAACGGGCCGAATTCGCCGCATTGCCGTTCGATGAATCGGCCTTTCGCGAAGTGCTGGGCGTGAAGGAACTCACGGGCGAGGCGGGCTTTACGACGCTCGAACGCAAAAGCGCCCGGCCGACGTGCGATGTGCACGGCCTTTGGGGCGGCTATTCCGGCCCTGGACCCAAAACCGTGCTGCCGGCCAAAGCGGGGGCCAAACTGAGCTTCCGCCTGGTGCCGAATCAGGACAACCGCAAGGTCGCCGACGCTTTCCGCAAGCATGTCGCGAAGGTCTGTCCGCTGGGCGTGACGTACGAAATCATCGATCATCATGGAGCGCCTGGCGTGGTCGTCGAGACCGACACCCCCGGCATGGCCGCGGCCCGCAGGGCGATCGACGTCGCCTTCGGCCGTGAACCGGTGCTCGTGCGTGAAGGGGGTTCGATTCCCGTGGTCGGGCTGATCAAGGACCACCTGAAAGTCGATACGCTCCTGCTTGGCTGGGGGCAGAACGACGACAATCTGCACGCGCCGGACGAAAAATTCTCGATCGCCGACTTCCATCGTGGCATCGCGGCCTCGGCCCGCTTCTTCGCGGAACTGGCACGTTGATCGGGGCGGTCGTTCCCACGGTCTGGACGCTTCGCATACACTGAGTGAACGGGCAGGGTCGGCCGGTTCGACTTCACGGTCGATCGCTCCCGCTCGCGGACATTCGGGCATCGCGGCCCGAGCCTCCTGGTGAAGAACATCGCATGAGCCGCATTTTCGTCAGTCTCGCCATCACCGACTTTTCGCTGCTGCTTGCCAGCTATGTGCTGGGGATCGTTTCCGTCTCGGCGGGCCCGGGGCGGCACGACCGCGAACTGGGCGTGCACTTTCTGATCGCGCTGTTCACGGTGATGTTCAGCCTGCTGGTGCACTCGATCGCCTACACCTACCTGATGGGCACGAACCGGTGGGTGAAGGAGGTGGTGGATGTCTACAAGATGTCGGCCGAGATCGCGGCCCGGTCGAAGGCCAACAAACGCAAGGGCTTCAAGTGGGAATTCCGGGCCATGGCCATTGTCGCCGTGGCCGCCTGGCTTGGTGCCTGGGTGCACCGGGAGTATCCCAAGGCCGTGCCTGCCCAGAGCATGTATCACCACATCGCGGCCGTGTGCGTGATCGTCTTTTCTCTGATGGCTTTCGTGTTCGAGTACCGGATCATCGGCGAGCAGGGTAAGCTGCTTGACGAGGTCAAAACGCTGGCCGACACGATGCGTGAAGCCCGCATCGCCGAACGGCTTGCGGCCGGTGCCGCCAGCCCCGAAGTGCCGAAGTCTTCCGTCCCCGCCGACTCCTCGTTCACGCCACCCCCGGACGATTCACTTCCCTCATGACCGCTCCCGCAACCGATCCGACCGCCCCGACCGTCACACACGAAGCCGCCGCCGATCCCTACAAGGGCTCGCTGAAGCTGATTCTGCTGATTCTGTTCGTCGATCTGCTCGGCTTTTCGCTCGTGGTGCCGCTTTTGCCGCGCTACGCCGATTCCGCGGGGTTTTCGGCAACGAAAATCGGCATTCTGATGGCGACTTACCCGTTCTGTCAGCTTTTCGCCGGGCCGATTCTCGGGCGGCTCAGCGACAGATACGGCCGTAAGCCCGTGCTGATGGTCAGCCAGATGGGCACGACGATCTCGTTCCTGATTCTGGCCATGACCCAGCGGTTCGAACTGATGCTGCTTGCCCGGGCGCTCGACGGCACCTCCGGCGGCAATATTCTCGTCGCCCAGGCCTATATCGCGGACGTCACACCACCCAAAGACCGGGCCCGCAGCTTCGGCCTGATCGGAATGGTGTTCGGCCTTGGCTTCATTATCGGTCCGACCCTGGGTGGGCTGCTGTCGGGCGTCAAGCTCGGTGCGGGCGATCTGCGTCTGCCGTTTCTGGCGGCCGCGGTCTTTTCCGTGACGGCCTGGACGATCGTACTCCTGCGTCTGCCTGAAAGCCGCCGGCCAGGTGAGTCGGCAGATAGTTCCGGCACACGCGTTATCGGCCGTCAGGGAGTTCGGGCGGTCATCAGCGACCCCAGGCTGCAATGGCTGGTTCTCGGTGGGGCGCTTCTGGTTCTGGGCTGGTCAAGCCTTGAGGGCACCTTCAGCCTGTTTCTCAAGCGAAGGCTCGAATACACGCCGCGCCAGGCTTCGATGGCTTTCGCCTTTGCCGGTATCGTCGGCGTGCTGGGGCAGGGTTTCCTGATCCGCCGCATGGTCGCCCGCTTCGGCGAACGCAAGCTTGTCGTCTGGGGGTTGTCCGGGCTCGTCGTGGGCTTCCTGGCGATGTCCCAGGTGCGATCGACAGCGGCCCTGCTTCCTGCCCTTGTGATCGTCGGCCTGGCACACGGGATGGCCCAGCCGAGCCTTTCCGGGCTGATTTCGCGGTCATGCAGCCCGCAGATTCAGGGCTCGGTCTTCGGCACGATGACATCGGCCCAGACGGCGGCTCGGATGACGAACTTTTTCATGGCGAACCAGATGCTGGGGCGTTTCGGGCCAAGTGCGCCATTTTTGAGCGGGGCGGTCGTCTTCGTTGCGGCTCTGGCCGTCGTGCGGACGGGGATTCGCAAGCTGGATGAGGCATCAGTCGCATCGCATGATCACTGATAGCACAAATCGCAAATTCGCTGCACGAAACGGCTAAATCGATCAGGAACTCACGCCTGACCGGGCGGGTCGATAAAACACTGAGTATCGAGATGAGAGACGTGCGATCGAATCAGACGGTACGAAGCCGTCGGCGATAAGTCAAACCCAGCGTTATAGCCCCCATTACGGCGAGGACATATGACGAAGGTTCAGGAACGACGATTCTCATCACTTGGGGCGTTTCCAGAGTCGGGGTGCCCCATGTCGCACCAGTATCGACGCTAACCGTGTAATTACTCGGAAATCCGACGAAAAATGGTGCCGAGGATCCGTTCTGATTCGTGTATTTCCAGAAAATGTTCCCTCCGACGAGACCGCTCCCATGAAGCACAAGGAAGTAGGAACCTGTGGTCGGAATGGTCCAGTTGACGTCAAAGTTCAGGTCCGAGACGGTTGTGCCGATCGTATCGTAAGTACGCGTAAGTGATTGAACCAGGCTTCCAGGAGTATTCGAACCGGAATTTCCATAGATCGCCAGTACGTAATTCCCTGCGGTGATCGTGTCCGCACGGATCAAAGGCAAAGTGATCTGAGTGATTTCGGTATTGTCACTTACGGTTACGAACTCTTGGGCAAGCCAGGTGTCGTTGTTCGAAACCTGAAAGCCGAATGTGCTTGCAGCCAGATTGTCCGCAAGCACTTCCAGAGCGCAGGCTGCCGGTGAAACCAGTGAAACAGCGACAATCGAAAGTATCGAACGAATCATCCACTTCATCATCGCAATGCTCCTAAGGATAGAACCAGCCCGGAAAATAAATGCTCGATTCATGCAAGTCAACATGTTTTCGGAAGTCGATGAAAAAAAAGCGACCTGCCTCGATCGAACCACCGCTCCAGTTGCGGGCACCTCCGAAACCTGATTCCAGGGTGAAATGCGACGATTCAGGGAGGAGGAAAATCGCTGAAATCCGAGCCAGGTCGTCAGTTCGTCAGAACAGGAACGAGCCTGGCGATTCGAGAAGCGGAATCGTTCCATGAAGCGTCTCCGCTCCGATCGATGCGTCAGGAAACGAATGGCATACAGTCCATTCGTTCAGGGGCCTTCCGCCCACTCTCCCGAATGAGAACGGCAACGATGCCGAAGATCTCAGGCTTTCGAAACCAGCGGAAAATTGAGTGACTGGGGCTGTCGAAATCCCGCTTGTGGTTCGTTTCTGACTCGCCTCAAGCCAGTGCCGACACCGCGTTGGTGAATATCTTCAGGCCATCGGCGCTCGGCGGAGCGTCTTTGGGGAACCGTGTCCAGTTCGGGTGGTGCAGGGGGCTCGTGAACCGTTCCGGGTGGGGCATCAGGCCGAACACGCGGCCCGTAGGGTCACACACGCCCGCGACGGCCCCGGGAGAACCGTTCGGATTCGCAGGATAGGCTTCCGTAGGCTTGCCCGTCGCCGGGTCGACGTAGCGCAGCACGACCTGGCCAGCGGATTCGAGGGCCTGCAGTTCGGCCGGAGTCGATGTCAGGAAACGCCCTTCACCGTGAGCCGCGGGCATGGCGATCCGGTCGATCCCCTGCAGAAAGACACATTTTCCGGGAGCCACGGCCATATCGACCCAGCGGGCTTCGAACTGGCCGCTGACGTTGTAGCTCAGCGATGCCGTCGGGGTCATGCCGGCACGCGCGCCGTCCGGCAGCAGGCCCGATGCGACGAGTACCTGGAAGCCGTTACAGATACCCAGAACGAGGCCGCCTTTTTCGACAAAATCGCGGATCGTGTCGGCCAGCTTCAGGTGGATCCGTGCCGACCAGACCCTGCCCGCGCCCAGGTCGTCGCCGTAGGAAAAACCGCCCGGAAAGGTCAGGACGCGGTAATCGGCCAGCATCGACGGGTTTTCGAGAAGCCGGTTGAAGTGGTGAATGTCGGCATCGGCGCCTGCCAGCCGCCAGGCCTGGGCGGTTTCCTGATCGCAATTGGTGCCGGGGGCGCGCAGAACGAGGGCTTTCGGTTTCGTCGATGTGTGGGCCATGTCGGTTTCGGTCGTTCGAGTCCAGTGAAGATCGCCGGCCGGGGCGGGCGATCGTGGCGATCAGTAGTAGTTTTCGTGGTGTCCGTAGTTCATGGGCGCGGCGAAATCGGTATCGGCCCGGTAGGCAAGCTTGCGACGCAGAAGGTCGGCTTCGAAAATCTGTACGACGAAGTCGGCCGCGATCTTGAGCCGGGAGCTGGTCCCCTTCGACGATTCGTCGGACGAACCCCGGCGGAATTCCACCACGCCCACGTGCTTGCTCTGGCCCTTGACGTAATTGATGCCCGGGATGCCGTCGGCATCGCCCGAGATCAGCAGGGCGACGTCGTAAATGTCCCGCAGGGCGACCATGTCTACAGCCAGCGACGTGTCCAGGCCCTTTTCGTTGAGCGTGTGGTTGAGGAGGTCCACCTTCCAGTGCCCCTCCTGGCGGATCTCGACGTAGTCCGTCGCCGATTGCACGCCGAAATAGAACCGCTTCTTCCGTTCCAGGGCCTTGCGTTTGTTCTCGTACCAGTCACGTGTCTCGGCGAAGCACAGGGTCCATGCGTCGTCCTCACGTGAGCGGTCGGCCGCGATCGGGCCGACCCGTTCCAGGTAGTATTCCTTGAGCCGGACGTTCATTTCGAACCGGCTGCGCAGGCGGCTCTCGGCCTTCGGGTCGTTCAGATCCCACTCGTCCATCTTGCCGACCACGTACCAGTATATCCGCGAATGCTGCGGCGCGGGCCAGGGCGAGCCGTCCGCGAACGTGCGACCCCAGTGACGCACGCTTTCTTCGAAAACGTGCCGGTAGAAAGCACCGTAATCGTCCACCCTCAAAGCCAGATTCTTCAATACTCCGTCCAGGTTCGAACCGTCCACGAAAGTCACGAATCTCTGCATAGGGATCGCTCCGGTTCGTATTCCGAATAATGCTTAAGTGTTCTGATGGTTCATGATCGCACGCATTCCATTTCAGGAAGAGAGAGTCCAGTCCAGCGGTCGCTTCCAGGTCGCTTCGATGTCGCTGACAGCGGCATCCACGACGACCGTCTTGTCGAGCCCCGTCACGGTCAGGCGGCACTCGCCAGAGGCATTCGCGTCGACCACTTCGCCCAGCTTGCCCATCGGCAATTCGCCCCACAAGTCGGCCAGCTCGGCCGCGTGGAGAGGTTCCACTTCGACGACGAACCGGCTCGGCGATTCGCCGAAGAGCAGGATCGGGTCGATCGCCGCCTCGGCTTCCGCCGGGATATCCCGCAGGGAAACCTGCGCGCCCAGCCGGCCGCCCATGGCCATTTCCGCCAGGGCGACAGCCAGACCGCCTTCGGAAACGTCGTGGCACGAACGCACCAGCCCGCGCCGGATCGCTTCATGAAGGCCCTGGAAGATCCGCCGGGCCTGTTCGGGATGAACGACCGGCACTTCCGCCGGCTTGTTCAGGAAGTGCACCGACCACACCGAGCCGCCCATCGCCGCCTGCGTTTCGCCGAGAATCCAAAGCTCGTTTCCGGGCGATTTCAGGTCCATCGTCACGGCCGTGTGCACGTCTTCGAGCTGGCCCAGGGCGCTGATCAGGAGAGTCGGCGGGATCGATCGGGACTGCCCGTCATGCAGGAATTCGTTGTAAAGACTGTCCTTGCCCGAGATGAACGGCGTTTTCCAGGCCAGCGAGAGATCGTGGCACGCCTCGGCCGCCTGTACCAGGCCAGCGAGGGTTTCCGGCCGTTCGGGATTGCCCCAGCAGAAGTTGTCGAGCAGGGCGATGCGGGCCGGATCAGCCCCCACGGCCACGCAGTTACGCACGGCTTCGTCGATCGCCAGGGCCGCCATGCGGTAGCAGTCGATCGCACCGGCGTGAATCTGCAGCCCGCAGGCCACGGCGATCGCCCGGTTCGAGGCCGTCGAAGGCCAGAGCACCGAGGCGTCCGAAGGCGCGTCGGCATGCACGCCCACAAGCGGTTTGACCACCGTGGCGGCCTGCACTTCGTGGTCGTACTGGCGGACGATCCATTCCTTCGAAGCCACGTTCTCGTCGGCCAGAAGCTCCATGAGCGTCGCCTGCAGGTCGGCCGTCGCCGAAAACTCCGGCTCGAAGGTCTTCGTCACGACCGCTTCGGCCGTGCGGATCACCTTCGGCCGACCATCGTGCAGGAAGTGCATGTCCAGGTCGCACACGATTTCGCCGTGATACCGCAGAACCAGCCGACCGGCGTTGCCGAACGTACCAAGAACCGTAGCCTCGACACCTTCGCCCCGGCAAAGCGCGTCCAGATCGGGCCACTTCTCCGGCGGTACGGCCAGAACCATGCGTTCCTGGGCTTCGCTGATCCAGATCTCCGTGTACGACAGACCCTCGTATTTCAGGGGGGCGTTTTCCAGGTCGACTTTCGCACCGATCTCGGCGCCCATTTCGCCCACGGCCGAGCTGAACCCGCCCGCGCCGCAGTCCGTGATCGCCCGGTAAAGCCCCCGGTCGCGAGCCTGCATCAGAATGTCCATCACCATCTTCTCGGTGATGGCGTTGCCGATCTGCACGGCCCCGGAACTGACCGTCTCCGACTCGCTCGTCAGTTCGATCGAGCTGAACGTCGCCCCGTGAATGCCGTCGCGACCCGTACGGCCGCCCACGGCCACGATCAGGTCGCCTTCAGCCACGCTCTTGTCCGACATCCCGCGCGGGATCAGGCCGATCGTGCCGCAGAACACCAGCGGATTCGCCAGATAATCCGGGTGAAAGGCCACCGCGCCGTTGACCGTCGGAATGCCCATCCGGTTGCCGTAATCCCGCACACCGGCCACCACGCCCTTGAGCACCCGCTTGGGATGGATCACGCCGGGGGGCATGCAGTCGGGCGGGAAAGTGGGCGGGGCCACGCAGAACACGTCGGTATTGGCGATCGGCTTCGCCCCCAGGCCTGTGCCCAGCGGATCGCGGATCACGCCGCCGATGCCCGTATTGGCTCCTCCGTAAGGGTCGATGGCCGAAGGGTGATTGTGCGTTTCCACCTTGAAGCAGACATCGTGCGTGTCGTCGAACTGAACCACGCCGGCGTTGTCGGCGAACACGCTCACGACCCAGTCCGCGTCCAACTGGCTCGTCGCCTGGAAGATCGTTTCCTTGAGCAGGTTGCGATACGTCCGCCCCGGCTTGCGTACTTCACCCTTCAAAGTCTTGTGCGAGCAGTGTTCCGACCACGTCTGGGCGATCGTCTCCAGCTCGCAGTCGATCGGATCCCGGCCCAGCTTTTCGAAATGGGCCTGAATCGTCTTCATCTCGGCCAGAGAAAGCGAAAGCTGCCCCTCTCGACTGATCTTCACCAGGGCGTCGTCGCCAAGGCCACGGATAGGCACCGTAATCCGCTGAAACTTGTAAGCCCCATGCGGCTGCAGGTGATCGATGGTGAGATCGCCGAAGACGGCCATTTCGACCGCCTCGTTCGCCAGTGTCCGCCGCACCAGGTCCGGCAGGAAGGCTGAAGGCCCCTGAATTCGGTAGGTTCTTACCGTCCGCACCTTTTCGACCGCGTAGCCCATGGCCTGAAGGATCCCGGCCGCGGTTTCGCCGGGCGGGTCGGTCACCCCCGGCTTCGGCAGGACATGCACGATGTGCTCGCCGCTGGCCGACGAAGTCTCGGCCGAACTGCCCAGGGTGCGAATCTCGCCCGTTTCGATCACGGGGTCCAGCAGGGCCTTACGCGCGGCTTCGGCAAGTTCCGGCTCGCTGAGCGTGCCTTCGATCAGCAGGCCACGTGTCTCGCGGATCTTCCATGGCCCGGGGATTCCAAGCTCTTCGGCTTCCTGGCTGCGCCGGTCCGAAGCGGAATGCGATTGGCCAACCTGCCGGGGAACGATCTCCAGATGACGGATCATGTGCTTATTCGTCGAGCTTTCGAGGTCGGTTGCGTTCAGTCAGCGATTCGGTGCGTTGCTTCGTCGAGTCGATTCGGTGCATTTATTCTCGCCATGGTCCGTTCGCTCCATACTCGGTCAGCATATGGTCGAATCCGGATTCGCGGCGTCTGCGAAATCAGGCCTTTTTTTCCTCGTAAGCCAGTCTCCGGCGACGCCCTTCGGACCACCATCGGGTCAGGGCATCCGCCGAACCGCTCGCGAGGATCTCCCGAAACTGTACCACTTCGGCCAGATGCCGTTCCAGAGAGTCGTCCAGGAATTCGCGATTCGCCAGAAAAATATCGGCCCAGAGATTCCCCTCCGCGGCCGCCACGCGTGTCATGTCCCGAAACGCTCCGGCGGCCGCCACGTGGTCTTCCACCGGAACCGAACGTGCAATGACAGAAGCCAGCACATGCGGCAGGTGGCTCGTCGCCGCCAGGGCCTGATCGTGCGATCGTGGATCCATCCGGACCACCTTCATCCCCAGCGATCGCCAGAACGCTGTCGCTGAATCGATCGCCTGCTCCGAGGAAACGGAAGTCGGCGTGACGATGCACGACCGCCCCTCGAAGAGGTCGGCCCGCGATGCTTCGACCCCCGATCGCTCGGAACCCGCGATCGGATGCCCGCCCACGAACGCGGCCGCCAGCTCGGGCGTGCGTTCGATCGCATCGACGATCCCGCCCTTGGTCGACCCGGCGTCGCTGATCCACAGGTGGTCATTTCGCCGGGCTTTCCAGGCCTCTTGCGCGGCTTCTGCGATCGTCGAAACCGGCCCGCAGAGTATCACGGCATCGGCCTCGGCCATCGCCGAGGGCCAGTCCGTCGCGATCGTGTCGATGGCGTCCAGCTGTTTCGCCCGTGCCAGACGTTCGGCGCTTCGGCCCATGCCGATGACGTTTTCGACCCGCCCGCTCTGCTTCAGCCGCATGCCGATCGATCCGCCGATCAGCCCTACGCCCGCGATCACAACCCGCCGGGGCAAGTCTTCAGCCGTAAAACCGCCAGATTCGTCGGCAACCATCACTTCGGTTTCTTCTTCGTTCAGGCGAATTCGGCCCGCGCCCCGGGCCACCTGGCCCGGTCATCCTCGCGCATGACGCTTCGGTTCGCCGCGTTTTTTGTGCTGCTCGATGCGGCAGTCTAACACGTGAACCCCTGGCCGGGAAACGATCGATCCTCTGCATGCCAGTTTCGGTGATCCGCGAAACGACCGATCATCCGATCTTCTTGCGATCCTGCCCGAATTCTTCACTCAGGCTCGTCATGCTGGGTCCGACTCCGCTAAAATCCGGTTTCGCCAGATCGAAAGGCCAGGGCCCCATGCCGTCATCGAATCGTTCGAATCGACTTTGCCTGCTCACTTTTACGCTCATTGCCGGGAGTGTCTGCATGTCCGCAGCCGTTCGCCCCGCCGGGGCCGCCGAAAACGCCGGGGCGAAAGTCATCATCGCCCACCGGGGGGCCAGCGGCTATCTGCCCGAGCACACGCTGGAAGCCAAGGCCATGGCCCACGCTTTCGGGGCTGATTTTCTCGAGCAGGATCTCGTGCTCACGAAGGACGGCGTGCCCGTCGTCCTTCACGACATCACGCTCGAAGCCGTCACCGACGTCGAAGACCGCTTCCCCGGCCGAAATCGCCCGGACGGCAAGTTTTACGCCATCGACTTCACCCTCGCCGAAATCAAAACCCTCAACGTGCACGAGCGGGTCGACACGAAAACCGGCAAGCCTGCCTTTCGTTCCCGGTTCCCTCAAGGGCTTGGGCAATTTCGTATCCCGACTTTCGAAGAAGAATTGCAAATGATCCAGGGCATGAACGCCTCGCGCGGCATGTCGGCCGGAATTTACCCGGAATTGAAATCGCCCGCGTTTCATCATGCGGAAGGCAAGGATCTCGCAGCCGCAGTGTTGCCGATTCTCAAGAAATACGGCTATTGGGGCAAAGCGACCCCTTGCTTCCTCCAGTGTTTCGAGTGGCCTGAGGTCGAACGTGTCCGCAAGCTCGGTTACCCCGGCCAGCTCGTTTTTCTGATGGGTAAGACGGAAGTTCGGATGAGCGAATCGGGCGACGCCGTGCCGCTGGACGCTTCGGCCCTGAAACGCATCGCCGAAGTGGCCGACGGTATCGGCCCGGCGCTGGGGATGGTCGTCGATCTGAAATCGCCGACGCTTGCGCCCACCGGGCTTATAGATAAGGCCCACGCCGCAGGGCTCGTCGTGCATCCCTATACGATTCGCGTCGACGTGCCCGTCGATGCATCCAGGCCCGACGGTGCAATTCTCTTCGATGCTGTCCTGGGCAAAGCCGGGGCCGACGGTGTCTTCACTGACCATCCCGACCGCGGCGTCGCCTGGAAGCGTGGTCGCTGACGGCTAAGCGTAAGGCTTGAGCCATACGCAAGGGCTTGCGTATGGCGTTTACGCGTCCGCGTCATTCTGGCCGCTCAAACTCGATCCATCGCCGGTCACGTGCTTTTCGCTTGTGTCTCGCCGCCTGGCGGGATTACATTGATCAGAAGTCATTCGGCACCTGGCGGCCGCACGCCGCCTGCTTCGCCGATGCGTGACGAACCCAATGGAGAAAACCTGACCATGGCCACCGCGACGCTGGACGCCCGTTCCGAGTCCATTCTCAAGTACGCACGCACCAAGATGCTGATCGACGGCAAGTGGGTCGACGCCGCCGACGGACGCACCTTCAGCACCCATAACCCGGCCACCGAAGAGATCATCGCTCACGTGCCGGAAGGCTCGGCCGTCGATATCGACCGGGCCGCCGCCGCCGCCCGTCGCGCCTTCGAAAGCCGTGGCTGGCGCAAGATGGACGCCCGCGACCGCGGCAAGCTGATGTATAAGCTGGCCGACCTGATCGAACGTGACATCGACAAGCTCGCGGCCCTGGAAACGCTCGACAACGGCAAGCCCATCGCCGAAAGCCGCAATGCCGACCTCCCCCTGGTCATCGACTGCCTGCGCTATTACGCTGGCTGGGCCGACAAGCTTCAGGGCGCGGTGCTGCCGATTCGCGGCAATTACATGTGTTACCAGAAGCGCGAGCCCGTCGGCGTGGCCGGGCAGATCATCCCCTGGAACTTCCCCATGCTGATGGTGGCCTGGAAGTGGGGCCCCGCCCTGGCCGCCGGCTGCACCGTCGTGCTCAAACCCGCCGAACAGACGCCCCTGACCGCCCTGAAGATGGGCGAACTGGCGATGGAAGCCGGCTTCCCTGAAGGCGTCATCAATATCGTCACCGGCGACGGCGAGCACTGCGGCGACTCGCTCGTGAAGCACAAGGGCGTGGACAAGATCGCCTTCACCGGCGAAGGCCGCACGGCCGAAATCATCATGGCCAATGCCGCGCCGACCCTCAAGCGCCTGACCTTCGAACTCGGCGGCAAGAGCCCCAATATCGTCTTCGCCGATGCCGATATGGACGCCGCCTTGAATGGCGCCATGCTCGGCCTGTATCTGAACCAGGGCCAGTGCTGCTGCGCTGGCAGCCGTCTGTTCGTGCAGGACAAGGCCTACGACGAATTCGTCAGCCGCCTTTCGGAAAAGGCCAACGCCCGCAAGCTGGGCGACCCGTTCGACCCATCCACGGAGCAGGGGCCCCAGGTCGACCAGGCCCAGTTCGACAAGATCATGTCCTACATCGACTCGGGCAAGAACCAGGGCGCGAAATGCGTGGCCGGCGGTGCCCGCTTCGGTGACAAGGGCTTCTTCATCAAGCCCACGATTTTCGCCGATGTGCAGGACAACATGGCCATCGCCACCGACGAAATCTTCGGCCCGGTGCTGAGCGTGCTCCGGTTCAAGGACATCGACGAAGTCGTCCGCCGCGCGAATGCCACCGAATACGGCCTGGCCGCCGCCGTGTGGACGCGCGACATCGCCAAGGCCCACCGCATCGCCGACGAAGTCCGCGCCGGCACCGTGTGGGTCAATTGCTACGACGTCTTCGACGCCGCGGCCCCCTTCGGCGGCTTCAAACGCTCCGGCATCGGCCGCGAACTGGGCGCCAAGGGCCTGGATAACTACCTGGAAGAAAAGACCGTCACTATTTCGTTGGATTGAACGGCTTTTCTCAGGCTGGATCAACGAAGGCCGGCAGCCCTGATTTTCAGGACTGCCGGTTTTTTGACAGCAATGCCGAATATATGCATGCTTTTACGGTTGTATTTCGGCAGGGTTTTGCTTCGAATGCCGACGTGTTTTCGCGAATCGGATCTAAGATTCTGGTATGACGGCGATTCCTGCGATTCAGTGGATTTTTCACGGGTTTCGGCATTGACGCATTCGCCGCGCCCGGCCACGATGCTGGAGTTGACCATTGCCATCTGCAACACTGCGACTCAAGAGAGTCACTCGTACGGCACCCGGAATTCGACTGTTACTCCTCGTCTGAATTGCATTTCGAGCACCTCGTGAAAGGATTCACGCCATGCGTTTTCGTCGCCTGTTCGCAATTTCTTCGAGTCTCCGCCCTGTTCGAGATCTCCGCTCGCAGGAACGCAAAAACCGCCGAGTCCGCCTGCTCGCACAGGCTCTGGAAGACCGCGCCGTTCCCGCGACAGTCTTGTGGGACGGTGGCGCAGGCTCATTCGAATTCAACGACGCCGCCAACTGGAGCACCGACATCGTCCCCGGGCCAGGCGACGACGTCGTGATTCCCGCGTTGCCGGGCAATCAGGCGGTGCTGACTCGCGGTATCCTCTCGCTGGCGAGCATCCGGTCCGAATCGCCGATCGTCATGGATTACGGCAACAGCGTGAACATGTTCCCGACGGAGACGACGCCCGCTGTGCTCTCTCTGAGTGCCGGCCAGTCTTCTCTCAGCAAAGGCCTTTTCGCCAAGCGGTGGAGCGGCAGCATTTCCGTTTACGCGAATGGGGCTGGTACGAGTCTGGTGGTCGATGGTCCATTGAACATGCTCGAATTGCCACCTGCCAATCTCGACCCGTGGCACCTGGCGAACCAGGCGCCGCTGAAAATCAATGCGATGGGTGGTGCGAAGATCCGCCTGAATGCCCCCGATTTCGTGACCTGGAGAAACATCGAGATCGTTGCGCTGGAATATGGCTCCAGTATCGAAATCTACGGACAGGATCGTTTGACTGTCGAAAATCGATTGCAATTCGCCGCTGGCGGAGGCGGGGCCATCTCGATGCCCGATTTGAAGTCGATCACGCTGAATGCGAATGCCGAATCGGTCAAATTCGTCACTTACTATAGTCAAGACCCGGGCTGGTACAATGGTCTGACCACTCGGACGGAATACGACAGCGGTACGCTTTCTTTCCCGAAATTGACTGCGATCGATGATCCGCAGGAAGGACATTTCAAGAAAACCACGATCAGCGGAAATCCTGGTTCCCGAATCGAAATGCCTGAACTCCTTTCGCTCAGGAATGCGAGCGTCGGCTTTTACGAATCGGATTGGATCGCCCCGAAATTGCGATCCTTCACCAGGAGCGAATTCGGCTGGAATTATGCCGGCAAGACGATCCGGTTCGATGCCCTGTCGAACATCGATGACACCTCTTTGTTCGCCAATCAAGGGTTCGTCGAAATCGTCATGCAGACTCCGATCGATCTGGCGAATTCAAGCTGGGACACCACCTGGAAAAGTTCCGGCCCCCTCTCGGCTCTGACCATCACCACGCCGCAGATGCGAGGCCAGCTCGGGCAGGGACACTTCTTCCGGATCGAGGCCGTGAACGGCGGCCTGGTGACGCTCAATTCCGCGACCCTGATCGACGACGCCGATTCGAAATCCGATGGCGGCATTTACCTCAAAGGCGACTCCGGCGGCGTGCTCCGGATGAACGTGGCGAACACCCGGGGAACGACTCTCGATCTCTACGAAAAAGGAATCGCGGCATACGACCAGGTCGTCGACGCCCGCTTCAAGATGCTGCGGGGCTGGGACCGTAAATCAGGCAAGCTCTACGGCTCACGAATGAAATCGCTGACGGTCGACACGTATGCCCAGTCATGGTACGAGACCGGCGGCAAATACTGGATGACGAATCCGTATGACGCCCGGAGCCTGGTGACGCCTGCCCTGGAAGTCGTCAATGCCGGCCTCAGATCCGTCGCGACGGATGACTGGAGCCCGCCCGCGTTTCCTGAGTATCGAACTGTCACCTGGGACGGCGGCGCGGGCACGAATCGCTGGACCGATTCGGCGAACTGGTCGGATGACCGACTCCCGGGGCCAAACACCAGCGTGATCATTAATGCACAACCCGCGCTGAGCGAGATTCTCATCGACGCGAATGCGAACGTTCGCAGCATCGAAAGCCACGAGCCGCTCCGGCTGAAGGCGGTCATGGCCAATTCGCCGATCACGCTCAATCTCTTGTCCGGAGCGTCGATCCTGCATGCCGGGTTGACGTTGAAAGATGCAACGATCGCGACACGGTTTTCGGGTACGACGCTCGACATTTACGGCTCGACGAAGCTCGAAGGAGCGGTTTCGGCAAACCCCGGAGTGCTGTACCCGGTACTCGCGCCGTCGAAGATCGGATTCACGGCATCTGACGGTTCCTGGCTTTTCGTGCACGATACGTCGAAGTTCGATCCCGGGCTCATCGATCTTGACATCCGTTCGACAGGTGGGGGCTCGCGTCTCATTTTCCCGAGCCTTGCGACCATTGCGCTCGAGACGCCGCGAACCGATAATTCCCGATCGATCGTACGGCTGACGGCCGAGAACCGGGCCGAAATTGACTTGCCGCAACTGAGGACGATGACGGCTGATTTGATTTACGTCACGATCCAGGACTCCTGGATCTCAAGCCCCAGGCTGACCGGCATTTCACGGGCCTCGATCCGTATCGTCGACTCGACGAATGACGGCATTCGGCATTCGGACTGGATCGCGGACGAATTGACGTATTTGACCGCGTCGATTCTGAGGACCGAAGGCGAGGACATCGTCGAATCGTTCAGCAAGGTCAAATCGATCGACGAGACCGAGATTCGTGTAACTCGATCGAAAGTCTATTTCCCTGCCGTCGAGAAAATCGATCTCGCGAAGTTCTTCTATCAGGGCAGCGCCCTGCAGGAACTCGACGAATCGAAGCGGGGCTTCTTATACGCAACCGGCTACTACGTTTCCGGCTCATCCGGACTTCTCGAAATCCGTGCGAGCGAATTATCGGGAAACATCCCTGATTATTATCGGTTCGAAATCGATTCTTACGGAGATTACGAACATAAGAACGGAAGCTTGATCTCGCTGATGATACCGGTCATGAAACTGCCCCAGGCAAAGACGGAAGTCTCAGGTCGAATGAGACTCTCGGTCTTTGACGGTGGAGTGATCAGGGCCGATGCGACGACGGCAGAAGGCATGACGATTGCACTTTATCCCGGCGGAGCGATCGCATTCGACAAGGTCAATCACGGCAAATTCCGCCAGATCTACCGCCCCTATACGGACACGGGCGGCACATTTTTCGCCGCCAACATGGAATTGATGACGATCTCCGAACTTGACTGGCGCGTGAACACGAACCTGAATATCATCGTCGCACCCAAATTGCGAATGATCAACGGCAATTTCGAATCCGTGGCGAATCCGTTTCCGCTGCTGGAATCGATCACGGGCTCGATCCTGCTGAAACATGAGCCCGGCACGCCGGTTTCCCAGATCACGGTGTTCGACACGCCGAAAATCGGCAGGATCACGAACCTGGGCATAACGATGGAGCAGGGCGTCCGCTGGCCGCAGCTCGAAGCCCAGGCCGACTGGTCGGGCCTGAGCGTTCTTCGACTCAATTCCGACGGCTCCAAAACGCCCATCGGTCGCTCAGATCTCAAAATCGTGCAAGCTACGGCTTCGGCTTCAGCACTGAGCGTATCACCGATTGCCGCCAGCACTTCGACCGCTCCGAAAGCGGCAGCAAAACAGGCCGCAGTCAAACCCGCGAAAGCCAAAGTCGCCCCGAAACCGGTGCCGAAATCACCCGTCGTCAAACCGAAGGTCACGAAAAATACGGCTCAGAAACCCGCTCCGAAGTTACAACCTTCGAAAAAACGCTGAAGACCTGACTCAGATTCCCGGGTGATCGTTTCGCCCGGGAATTTCATAGTTTCCGGTCGCCATGGGCTCGCACATCAATTCCAGGAAGGAAATTGACCAGCATCTTTATCCGGGATTCGAAACGCCTTCGGCGGCATACGATCCGAGCCGCTCGCTCAAAACCAACGCTGCCACTGCTTCTTCGCCTTGCCGGCCAATGAGTTCAGCGAGTTTTTGGCAGATTTCACGGCTGAGTTCGCCATATTCGAAATGGAACCCATAACTTTCGAAACCGACGACTCGTTTGACTGGGCCGAGGGTACGTGGCTGGCTCCGGGCAGGCTGCGGGCGATCACCACGGCGGGCGAAGTCGCCGTCTGCCCGATGATGTTCACGTTCTCCACCCGCTGGATGAAGCCCGGTTGCGAGCTGGGCACGTTATTCACCGTGAAAGGCGGGCTGCCGACCAGCCGGAACTGCGTGGGAACGCCGCGTGAGACGATCTGGACGGACGAGACCGTTGACGCCGCGGCCTTGTAGATCTGCCGCCCGTGCACCAGGATTTGCATATTGCCGTTGGTCGAATTGAAAGCGACGGTGACATAGTCGACCGAATTGCCGATGGTGACCGGCTGCGTGGACAGGTCAAGGATCACGTGCCCGCCCGGCTGGGTGACGTTCTTGAGCCAGGTCATGTCCGCGGCCAGGTCAGACCAGCCCGAATAATCGCCGAACTGCGAATTGCCGGTGTAGAACGAGGCCACGCCCGCGATCTGCTTCTTGTACATGGCCGGGCCACCCGAATCGGCTTCGCCCAGAATGGCAAGCTGCGGGCTGGCGGCGAGCTGGGTGACGAACGAGCTGGGCATGTCGGGCGGCGACACGTTGAAATAAGTCGATGCGTTCTGCTTCGAGCCCAGTACCGTCGGAAACGCGGGGCGGGCCATGCCGGTGCGGTACTGGCTGCCCTGGGAGCCGGTGCGGAACCCTGACTGCCGGCTGAACTGGAGTGCCGGCACGTTGCCGTGCTGGTATCGGCTGGTATCGACCTGGCGGAAGACGATGTCGAACGATCCGAAGCTGGGGTCGCCCTTCTGCAGCCGCTGCACCACCTGCACGTCCTGAAAGCCTGTCGGATCCAGGCCGACGATGGCCTTCTGCACCACGTCGGCCGTCAGCCCGTTGGCGTTCAGGCGGATGCTGGTCTTCGTCGTGGGGTTACGAAGGCTGAAGGCGCCGGTCGCCGTGGGCGGCAGCATCAGCGTCTGCACCGTCGACGAAATCTGGTTCGGGTTCGGGCTCGAATTCTGGCCGATGTAGCCATCGCCCACATAGCCGTATCCCACGATGTTCATTCGATTCGTGGGCATCGGGGCCCCCGAGGGGATCGCCGGGCCGTCGTAGATTTCGAAGCTCAGCCGCCCTGGGCCGCTGCCCCAGGGGGCGATGCCCGAAAGCTTCATCACGGCAAGGTCATGGCCGTTCTTGAAGCCCCCTTCGGTCGCGCCCTGCCATTGCGGGTTGATGGCGATCCGGTTGCTCGGCACCACCATCTGCACACGCTTGCCGGGCAGGTCGAAATTGACGTAATAGTTGTCAGCATCAGGCGTTTTGTCGCCATTGGCGTCGATCACGTGGGCCGCCGTCAGGATGAACTGGCCACCCGGCAACAGAGTGCCTGTCGCCCCCACGGCGTCGTTCGGGTTCTGCTTCAGGGCGACCACGCCGGCCCAGTTCTTGCTGGGCGGAAGTGCCTGGGGCACGCTGAAGGCCGCCACGACGGGCATGACGCGGTCATCAAGGCGCTCGGCCGACAATCCGAACGATCGGCTCTGTTGAGGCTTCGCACAATGGCGGAGCGGTTTTCTGCCGATTCCGAGCATGACACAACATCCCTGCGCATCGCCAGCCTGAAGGCCGGCCCGTCGATCGCCGCGCCGCCTCCCCCCCGGAAACCGGATCGCATGCCATCTGAAAGAGTTATCGTCACAAGATAGGTAAGACTTAACGATTCTTCCGGATTTTTGGATTTTGAGGTTGCGTTTACGGAACCAGTGCCCGGGTTCAGTCGATTCTCTTCAGGCAAAGCAGGTTCGGGCGACGTTGACGATTCACTCCGCGGGTGAGTCGAAGTCGTCGGGAATGGTTTCGCCGCCGGATTGTTCCAGCTTCATTTCCTGGATTTTCTTGTGCAGCGTGTTGCGGTTGATGCCGAGCCGGGCGGCCGCCTTGATCTGGACATTGTCGCAAAGCTGCATGACGTGGCGAATCAGCTCGTTTTCGACCTGGCCGACGATCCGTTCGTAGAGGTCGGAGCATGTCGGCGGGGCCATGCCCACGCCGACTCGCACGAGTTCGGAAGACATCATGTCGAAATTGCGGCCTGGCTGGGGCGTTTTCGGCTCAAGGCTCGTCAAGCTCGCCGCGGCGAAATGGCGTGCCCTTTCCGTCGATGCGGCTTCGGCATGTGCCCGGGCGGCGACCTGGCCGACGGAGGGCCAGCGTGCGAAATTGGCGGGCACGGACTCGGCCCGGATCTCCGGCGGCAATTCCGCGACGGTCAGTTCGCTGTCCGAAGCCAGAATGACGGCCCGCTCGGCGAAGTTCTGAAGCTCGCGCACGTTGCCGGGCCAGTCGTATTCCACAAGCAGCCGCAGCGCCTCGGCCCCGATCGCGGGTACGGGGCGCATGTTTAGTGCGGCGTAGCGTTTGAGGAAGTATTCGAGCAGGATCGGGATGTCCTCGCGCCGCTCGCGCAAGGCGGGCAGAACGATCGGCACGACGTTCAGGCGATAGTAAAGGTCTTCGCGGAACCGTTCGGCGCCGACTTCTTCACGCAGGTCACGATTGGTGGCGGCGATCACGCGCGTGTCCACCTTCACGGTGCGGATGTCGCCCACCCGTTCGAATTCGCCTTCCTGCAGCACCCGCAGCAGCTTCACCTGAAGTTTTGGGGAAGTGCTGTTGATTTCGTCCAGAAACAGGCTGCCGGTGTGGGCGGCTTCGAAGCGGCCGGTGCGGTTGTCGGTGGCACCGGTGAACGAACCTTTGACGTGGCCGAAAAGCTCGCTCTCCAGCAGGCTTTCGCTCAGCGCTCCGCAATTCACGCGGATATAAGGGCCGCTGCGCCGGGGGCCGAGATCATGCAGCGCCCGCGCGATCAGTTCCTTGCCCGTGCCCGTTTCGCCCAGTAGCAGAACGCATGCCCGACTGGGAGCGACCTGCCGGGTGATCCTGGCCACCTCCTGCATCGCGGGGCTCGTCCCGATCACGCCGGGAAGGGTGGACATCGAAGTCTCGAAGGCCGATTGCGTACGCGAATTTTGTGTGGAGAGCACAGTGACCATGGTCAACAAATTGACACAAAAATTCCATGAAGACAAGACCCTTGTGGCGAAAAAAGGGTCAGTGTATGTCGAAAAAACCGTCAAATTGCTTGAATCGTATGCAGTTTTCCCTCCGATTCCGAAGATATGGCGAGTCGGCCTGATCGATCCTTCGAACTCCATTCCGAATCGATTCGCGGCGTGGGCAAATTTCGAGGATCGCCGGGATTCGCAACGGGAAACCGGGCGTATCGGCCCCGCCGGTCATGGGCTTTTTCGCTTCGCAGCCGATTTCGGACGGCCATCTTTTGTCTTCGCCTGCACCGCTCGAGGTCGCGGGTATCGAATGACTTCGACGTCGTTCTTCTGGTCCGCACCCGGTGTGCTTCGGCCCGATTCGATGATCTTCGCGAATGCAGCCTGCATCGCTTCGACCCGTTCCGGCTGTTGGGCCGCCAGGTTTTGCGTTTCTCCCAGGTCCGTCGCGAGGTCATAAAGCTGCACGGGCGAATTGCGGGCCGATTCGCCTTCAGGGGCCGGAATCAGCTTCCATTGCCCATCGCGGAACCCGGGAATACCGGTCGAGGCACAGCTTACGGCATATCTCCGCACCGGTGTGTCGCGGCCCTCGAAAAGCGGCATCAGGCTGAAGCTGTCCTCACCGGCGTCGTCGGGCAAGCTTCGGCCCCAGATTTCGGCCAGAGTCGCGATCAGGTCGGCATGGTGCACGAGCTGCCCGGAGACAGTGCCGGGCTTGACCACGCCGGGCCAGCGCACGATGAACGGCACACGGTGGCCGCCCTCGTAGACGTCCATCTTGTAGCCCCGCAGAGGCCCGCTGGGGAAGTGGCCGCGCCGCTCCAGATCCTGCGCACCGACGTACCGGGCGAAGCCGTTGTCGCTGGTGAAGATGACGAGCGTGTCGTTTTCGATGCCGCAAGCGGCGATCGTCGCGAGAATCTGGCCGACGGCGTCGTCAGTTTCCATGATCAGATCGGCCGCGGCGTTTTCCAGGCCGCTTTTGCCCTGCCACTTCTCGTTCACGGCCAACGGCGTGTGCGGAGTCGTCAGCGGCAGATACAGCAGAAACGGGCGTTTCGACTCGACTGAGCCGCGCACGAACCGGCTGGCTTCGTCGATCAGCCTGGGCAGGATCGGTTCGAACTTCCAGCCGGGCAGGGCGGGGCCCGGCAGGCTGCCCTGGTTGTTGCCCAGCATCGCGGCCGGCAGTAGCTCGCTGGGCGTGCCCACGGCGCGGTCATCGGCGATGAAGCAGTATGGCGGCCAGTTGGGCACGTCCGTGCCGAAATAAGTGTCGAAGCCCCGGGTCGTCGGCCCGCCCGGGATCGGCTTGGCGAACGTCTCGGCCCAGGCAGCTCGGTGAGCGTCCGTAACGCCGGTGAAATTCGGCCCGAAGCCGGTGAAGTACTTGCGATTCTCGTTGGAAATCGGCCAGTCTCGCCCCAGGTGCCACTTGCCGATGCAGGCCGTGCGATAACCTTCGCTTTGAGCCAGCGAGCCGATCGTCAGCCTGCCCGGAGCGATCAGGGGCTTGCCCCAGACACCCACGATGCCGGTCTGCAGCGACGTGCGCCAGTGATACCGGCCTGTCAGAAGGGCATAGCGCGAAGGCGAACACACGCCCGATGAGGAATGGGCGTCGGTGAACCGCATGCCCTGGCTGGCGAGGCGGTCGATGTGGGGCGTAGGAGTCTTGCCGCGTTGAGGGTTATAGGCCTGCACGTCGCCATAGCCGAGATCGTCGGCCAGGATGACGACGACGTTCGGCTTGCGCGGCTCAGCAGCAGAAGCTACCGTCGCGATCGCATGAAAGGCCAGGAAAAGTAGGCACAGGACTTCGAATCGAAAGCGAAATCTGCCGCTACTTCTGCCTGAAGCTTCGCCGGGCCCATCGGTTTTCGAGCGGTTCGCATCCGATCGGCCGAAAAACCTGAGATGAGATTTCATGACGATCGCTCTTTCGATCACGGGGCGACGGTTTTTTTCTCGGGAACGAGCCTGGCCTCACCCTCTGGCGGGCTTTTGCCGGGCTCACCGGAAAGCAGGCCCAACTTGACGAGAAACCGGTCGGCTTCGATCAATGTCAGCGTGCGCCAGGGCTCGCGATTGAAAAATCCGTGGGGCTGCCCTTCAGCCAGCATGACCTGGATTTTCGCGTTTCCGAGCGATCGGTGCTTGTCGAGAAGCGCGTCCCAGCCCGATTTCCAGCGGTCATCGGTGCCGAAGAACACGATCGCTGGCGGAAAACCGGGGCGGGCATGCTGGATCGCGTCGATTTCCGGGTCCGCGGCGTCGTCCGCCGTAAAGGCGGGGTTGAATAGCAGATAGGCGACGACGCTGGTGTCCGGTCCTTGATGACCTGCCTGTCCCGCATTCGTCGTCGCCAGCACGCTCACATGGCCGCCCGCCGAACCGCCGCCGGTGACGATCTTCGCGGGGTCGACACCCAGTTCGCCGGCATGGCTTTCGAACCAGCGTATGGCGCTGCGGGCGTCGTCGACGCAGACTCGCTTGCGGGATTCGCCCTTCGGCAGTTTCGCAGCTTCGTCTTTGGTCAACATGCGATATTCGGCCGTCGCGGCGACCATGCCACGACTGGCGAAATAGGCGCATGCCGCGCGGAACTGCTCAGGAGTGCCCCCGCTCCAGCCGCCGCCGTGGAAGAGGATCAGCCCCGGCACTCGCGTTTTCGCCGGGTCGTGTCCCGGCGGAAAGTAGATTTCCAGATGTCGCGGCTTGCCGCCGGAGGTGGTGTAGACATAAGACTTTCCGGGCGGCTCTTCTGCCTGCTTCGCGACTTGCTGAGCCACGCAGGTGCAAGCGGCAAACGTCAGGATCGTCAGCGAAAACGCGATGTTACGGATCACTGCCGGTTCTCCGATCGATTCGTACCGGAAATCACTTGCGAACGAATGCAGGAATGAAGCGGAGACGATCGGGCCGGCGGCGTGGCACGGCTGCTTTTGCCGCACACCACGCCCGAACCGGACCGTCATAAATCACTTGATTTCGAAGATCGCTTCGACTTCCACGGCCGAGCCGGTCGGGATCTGGGCGAAGCCCAGGGCGCTGCGGGCGTGGTAGCCGTCAGTCGTCTTGCCGTAGATCTCGTGCAGCAGGTCGCTGCAGCCGTTGATCACCAGGTGCTGCTCATGGAATTCCAGGGTCGAATTCACGCAGCCCAGCAGCTTCAGAACCTTCAGGCCGTTGATCGTGCCGTGGAAGTTCCACACGGAGTTCAGAATCTTTTCGGCACATTCGCGGGCGGCTTTTTTGCCGTCTTCCACGCTGACGTCCGCCCCCAGCTTGCCCTTCATGTCGCTGACGTGGCCCGAGGTGATCAGCAGGTTGCCCGTGCGGACGACGAGCGCCAGATAGCCGGGCTCCTGTTTGGTGAATTTCACGCCCAGCGATTCGGCTTTTTCTTGCGGTGTCATGGTTTGTTATGATTCCTCTGCGTGATTTCGATTGTCGAAGGAGCGGACCTTCATCCGGGCCTCAGCATGCCCGAAACGAGGCGGATCCGCAAGTCCGCAGGGGGCGATCCGGCGAGCCCCGCATCCATTTCGGTTCGTCCCGAACGCATGGCATCATTCCCGGATTCCCAGCTTTCCCGAAGGCCCGCACGAATCATGGACCACCTGCACTTCATCTTCGCCATCTTCTTCATGCTGCTCGGGCCGATCAAGATCCTGCCGGTCTTCGTCAAGCTGACGAAGGACCGCGAGCCCGCCTATGCCCGCAAGGCCGCGATTCAGGCCACCGTTTTCGCCTTCATCATCTGTCTGTTTCTGATGCTTACGTCCAGCCGCACGCTGGCGCGCTATCACATTCACCCGGAATCGCTCAAAATCGCCGGCGGGCTGGTGCTTCTGATCTCGGCATTGCGGACGATCTTCCCGCCGCCGCATCAGGATGAACCGGCCGTACAGTCCGATTCGCCCCTGGCGATCGCCCTTTCGCCCCTGGCCACGCCCGTGATCGTGACGCCCGCCGGGGTCGCGGCCGTGATGATCTTCGTGTCGGTCGCGCCCCATGAGCCCGGCATGTTTCGCGCGATCCGTATCGCCCTGATCGCCATCCTGGCGCTCGACTTCCTCACGATGTACTTCGCCAAAGCCATCATGCGGGTGCCGCTGATCTTCCCGGCGATCCGGCTTTTCGGCGCGGTGATGCTCGTCGTTCAAGTCGCCGGCGCGGTGGACCTGATCGTCGTGGCGCTCAAGTCGCTCGGGCTGTTTCATGTCTGAAACAGGCAGCGATTACGTCTGAATTCCGTTCGCAATTCGAAATGCGATCGTCGCTGACGCTTCCGGCTCGTAAGGAAGGTGTCGCGCGGATTTGCTCTGAATGCAGATCGCTCACTTTGTGTTGCGATTCCTTAAACGGACTCTCATTCCAAGTCCCGCCCATTAACGCCCATGCCGCAGCGCCCGGCCCGGCATCGCTCCGGTGTGGGTGCCTTTCTCCAGCACGACCTGGCCGTTGACGATCACGTATTCGATCCCTTCGTTATAGGCGAACGGGGCTGTATAGGTCGATTTGTCGATGACCGTCGCAGGGTCGAAGATCGTGATGTCACCAAAGACCCCTGGCCTCAGGGTGCCGCGGTCCTTCAGGCCCACTTTCGCGGCATTGGCCGAAGTCATCTTGCGCACGCCTTCTTCCAGCGTCAGCAGGCCGCGTTCACGCACATACAGCCCCAGCACGCGAGGAAACGTGCCGAAATTTCGCGGGTGCGGGTTGCCCCGGCGCAGCGGGCCTTCGATGGCATAGGCCGAACCGTCCGAGCCGATGGAGCACCACGGCTGCGTCATCGCCAGGTTCATGTCCTTCTCTTCGTGGTGGGCGTAGACGGTCGGCACCGAGCCCTTTTGCTCGATGAGCACGTCGAAAAGGATGTCCAGCGGGTCGGGCTTCGGCGTCTTCCCGGCCGATTTCGCGGCGATGACGCTGTCCATCGTCTGCCCCTGATAGGGCCCCTTGCCGCTTACGAGCATGCGCGACCAGTCGCCGCCCACGGCCGTGTAGTGGTTGTACCAGCCTTCGACGCCTTCCGTGATCTCCTTCTTGAGCCGCTGTCGCGTCGCTGCGTCGCCCAGTCGCTCGACCATCTTCGCCGGGCCGCCTTCATGGGCCCACGGCGGGATGATACTGGCCAGGTCGTTATTGCCGCGAGTGTAGGGGTAAACGTTGGCCTGCACGTTCACGCCCCGGTCGCGGGCGGCTCGAAACCTTGCGGCCACTTCGCCCATCCTGCCCCAGAGCTTTTCGTCGGCGATCTTCAGGTGGATGATATCTACCGGCACGCCAGCCTTTTCTCCGACGGCGATCGCCTGATCGATCGATGGGAAAATCTCCAGCCCCTCGCTGCGAATGTGCGACGAAAAAATGCCGCCGTGCTTCTTCACGGGCCCGCACAGCCGCACGATGTCGTCCGTCGTGGCCAGCGAGCCGGGGGGCATCATCAGCAGGCTCGAAAGGCCCAGGGCACCTTCGCTCATGGCTTCGTCGACCAGGGCTGCCATGGCGTCGATCTGGGCGTCCGTCGGCCGGGCGTGCGACTTGCCCATGACACACTCCCAGACGTTGTCCAGCCCCACGTAACTGGCCACGTTCACGCTCGTTCCGAGCGAATCGATCAGGTCGAAATATTCGCCGAGCGTCTTCCATGTGTGCGTCTTGCCCCGGGCTTCGATCGAGCGCGGCGGCAGGTTGCCCTTCGCCGGCCCGGCCGAATCGCCTTCGCCGAGGATCTCGGTCGTCACGCCCTGGCGGATCTTGCTCTGCGCGTGACCATCCTCGAGCAGCAGGTCGTCCGAATGGGAATGGATGTCGACGAATCCGGGAGCCACGACCAGGCCCTTCGCGTCGATCTCACGCTTGCCGGCTCCAGCAGGGATGATCCCAATGGCGGCAACGCGATCGCCTTTGACGCCGACATCCGCGCGAAACCACGGATTACCCGTGCCGTCGACCACTTTCCCGCCCCGGATGACGATGTCGAATTCCTGGGAATGTGCCACTGCAGGTACAGCCACCAGGGCCATTACGAACGATGACAATATCCGCGAAAAAGTGCGATTCATGGCTGCCTCGGGCAATGCTGGCGGTCAGGCGGGTGAGAGGCTGGAGAGTCGAATCGACTCACATTAGCAGAGCGTCATCTGCACCGCAACGACTGGCCCGAATAGACAACCGGCAGACACTCGGCCCTGCGCAGGCCACAGCTTTGCATTCGATGGGCAAACTCGTTCGTGATGACCAGGAAGGCTCAGGTGAATCCGCAGATCGAGATGGTTGGATAAAATATGTAATCTACACGAAAAAAGTCGTTTGCACAAAGCGGGGTCGATGGCTAGCATTTTGCTGTCGCCACCAGAGGGGCATTCCGGACTCGCAGAGGTGGCTGTCATCCAGTTTGTGGATTGTCTTCGTATCCAGCCTCGAAAGGATTGGCATCGATGTTGCGACTGAGTCGATTTTCGGCTTCAGGTTCTCGAGTTCAGACAGAAAGACGGCATCGGAGGTTCGTTTCCGAATTCCGTCAGGGCGACGCCCTGGAAGACCGCGCGCTTCTGGCCGTTTCGATCACGTCGATCGCGCGGCAGACGTCGTCAAGCCTTCTGAACGGGCCGATCTCCGACACCATCCCGCTGCTGCCCTCGCCAGGGTTCGACGTTCTCCTGGGCTCCACGCAGACATTCGTCGGCTACAAGTACGAAAACATCCTGATCGGCGGCTCCGGGCTGAAGATCGACTTCACCTCAGATATTGACAGCTCGGTCGGTGCCCGGCCAGTGATCGTTCAGGTCAACTGGGGCGACCGCACGCCGGATAACCAGATGCCGTTCAATCCGACCTACCAGTCGGTGTTCGTCACGCCGTCATCCGTCTCAGGTCAGAGCTGGAACGGCTCGATCATCCTGCCGCACATCTACGCCGAGACGAACACGTACACGGCGATCGTGCAGATTCTTGAGGTTCCGCTGCCGGGTCACGATCCGGTCGTCGCCGCCACGGCCCAGATCGACGTCAACGTCGGCCACATCGTCGAAGGCTCGCAGGGGCTCTTCCTGCGCGGGACGACCGGCGCGGATCGGGTCGACATCGGCGCGACCGTGGGCGGCGTAAGTTCTGTACATGCCGAGTTCGGATCGACCGTCATCGACACGACGACCGACAAATCCGCGATCTACGTCGAAGCGCTCGCGGGGGCCGATCAGGTGATCGCCGCGCAGGGGTACTCGCAGTCGCTCTTCGCCGACGGCGGCAATGACAACGACCTGCTGGTCGGCGGCGCCGGCTATTCGGAACTGCTGGGCGGCCCCGGCAACGACGAACTCTCCCTGGGCTCCGGAGGCGGTGCCGTGTTCGGCGCTGCCGGAGACGACCTGATCTACGGCAGCCCCGGCGACGACGAGCTGGAAGGCGGCAGCGGCAACGATACTGTTTACGGACTCACTGGCAACGACACGATCTTCGGTGATGCAGGCGACGATCAGCTTGACGGTGGTTTCGGCGATGACCTGATCGTCGGCGGCCTCGGGGCCGATTCGATCACGGGCGAAGCGGGCGACGACATCCTCATCGGCGGTTACATCAACGTCGCCGTGCCGAATTTTCCCGCCGGGCTGCTTGATCAGGCCTGGGCATCGAACGACACGCGAGCTTTCAACCAGATCGTCCGCACGAAGATCGTTCAGCCGGCCTCGGATCTGAGCAATGTGCCGTTCCTGATCACGGCGAACGGCAAGACTCGGGTCCATCCGATCACGTTCGGGGCCCTCGTCGCCAACGATGGTGCCGTGGATATCCTCGATGGCGGCGCTGACGCGAACGCCGTCGTGCCCAACATCGCCGCCCCGCGTACGAGCGACATCGTCGTGCGGATCCCACGATCGGAAGGCTCCAACACGGTCTTCCGCCTGAGCGATCACACGCTGTCGTCGGTCAGGGGCATCGCTCCGCTGACTTCCTACATCAGCAGCAACGGCGCCGACATCATCACCAACCCCTCACGGGGCACCTATCTGCTGAACCGGACGGCACCCGATGGCGGCAATCTCATGAAGGCCCTGAACTTCCAGAACGGGGTCTCATCCACGGCGTTCGCAGGCTATTACGGCAAGCCGGCTCCGGGCCAGTACCGGATTCTGAACCTGTCGGATTTCGCCAAATTCGCCAACCCGATCGACGTCTTCTGGTCCGATTTCAATCGCCCGTTCATCGGCTACGGAGTGGTGTTCGGCGGCGTGTACATTGCGACCTCGGATCCTTTCGACCCGAAGAACCTGTACAACGAAAAGGACGGCTCGCCTTCGCCGTCGCTCCGCGAGAACAATTACCTGTATCACGTCCAGCCGGAGCAGTATCCGTCGCCGTTCGACGCTTACACCTACGACCCGCTCCGCCGGGTTTACTATCAGCAGATGCTCATCTGACGCGACCGGCTCCGGCCGGCTCTTTCAGAACGCATTCGCGGCACGCTCGATTTTCGGGCGTGCCGTTTCATTTTCATTATTGGATTCATTCTCGTTTTCATTCGCTCCGGGCACGGCCCGTCGATTCGCTAACGGTTTTCAGCAGCGACTTGTCGCCCGGAGAGTCCTGGCCGATTTCCCAGATCATCACGCCGCCAAGGCCATTATCGACTGCATAACGGACTTTTTTGCGGATCGTCGCCGGGCCGTTGAAATACATCGTACCGGCCTCGTCGGCATCGTCCGCCGGGGCGAACCGGGTTACGATCTCGTCCCACGTCATCGCATTGCGGGTGTTCGTGTCCCGGCCATAGAACGGCAGCCCGAACACGAGCTTCGAGACCTGAACGCCCGCCGACGATTGCGCTTCGATATCCTTCACGCCACCTTCGAACGTCGCATGGCGGCCGGCATGATCATAGGCCATCACCTGCACGAAGTCGACCGCCTCGATCGCTTCGTGGCTCAATTTCTGCCAGGCCGCCAGCGTGCAGGAAAGCTTCAGCCCGAGCGGTTCGAAAGCCTTGCGTAATTCCTGCAGCAATTCGCCATAAGCTCTTTCTTCCTCGGCCGTTTTCGGATGCTCCCAGTCCAGGTCGATGCCGTCCAGCTGATGTTCGCGGGCAAATTTCGAAATCGAATCGACACATCGTTGGCGTTTTTCGCCCGCTCGTGCTACGGCCGCGAAATGGTCCGACCGATCCCAGCCTCCGATCGTCAGCCAGAGCCGTCCGCCCGATTTCATTTTCCAGTCATGCAGACTGGTCCATGGGCATCGTTCGATCCGTTTCGAATCGATCGTGCCGTCTTCGCGCAACTCCGCCGAGAATACGATCAGGTCCGTAAGCCCTCTCGCTTGAGCGGCATCGAACCCGCCGAACCTGTAATCCGGCAGATAACCGGCGATCCGGAATGGTTTGGGATCGAGTCGTGCCTGGGCATGGACGTGCCCGGCGAAAATGACGATCGACAGGAACGATCCGAGGAATTGGAATCGCCAGGCATGCATCTTCGAAGTCCCTCCGTCGCAATCGATTTCATCGAGCGATCCCAAGTATCCTCAACGCATCGCGTTCGATCATTGCCCGGATTTTCGTTTCGTCCAGCCGAGGCAGGGCTGTGCCTTCCAGCATGCGGTTCATCGAGGCCAGGCCCGCGATCGTGGCGTCGACGGTCGTGAACGGGTAATCCGTGCCGAACAGGAGCTTGTCCCACACGCCGTATTCCTGCACCAGCATCAGCGAATTGTAAAACTGCCAGGGGCGATAATGCAGGGCACTGATGTCGGCGTAGACGTTCGGGTGCTTGCGGATGGTGACGATGCACTCGCCCTCGTACGGGTGCCCCAGGTGGGCCATGATGATCTTGACGTCCGGGAATCGCGTAGCGACGACGTCCAGGTGCCTCGGCAGCGTGCATTCCAGCGGAGCCTGGGCGATGAATGTCGTGCCCGTGTGCAGCAGGACGGGCAGTTGCATTTCGGTCGCGAATTGCCAGAGCGGGTCGAGCCGCTGGTCGTCCGGCCGGAAACCGGCGTACATCGGCAGCAGCTTGATGCCCTTCAGGCCAAGTTCCTGCGAGCCCGCTTGCATTTCACGTTCCCAGCCCGGCTGGGTCGGGTCGACGGAAAGGAAGCCGATGAGGTGTTCGGGATCCTGTGCAACGTAATCGGCCACGTAGCGGTCGTCCACCCAGAGGCCGCTGAGCTTCGCCTTGCCGCCGAAGACGATCGTGACGATCTCATGCTTCGCCAGCGTATTTTCGGCCGATTTACGGTAGTCTTCGAGCCGCACCGTCAGGTCGACTTCCACACCCGCGCGGGCCCGCCGGGCCTGGTTGCGGAAGTCGTCGGAAAAATGGCCGGGATAGGCCCAGGCATGGCTGTGAACGTCGACGATCATGTCTCGGATGCTCGCTCAGGTGACGGGGTTCGCCTCGCTCCCGCCATCGTAACGCGCACCGGTCGGCCAGGCATGCCGTTTCTTGCCCGGACAAGACCGATGATCGGCATCAATAAATCTTCAGCAGCCAGAAAGTCAGGCCATACGTGTAATGGTTCGGGCCGCCGATCATGGGGATCTCGACGCCAGCCAGGTGATACCAGTTATCGACGATCTGGGCCCGGTAGCCGGGCGTCATGCTGAAAAACGCGTTCGTCGGGGCGGGGCCTTCCATCGTCGTGAAGAAGTTCATCGAGTTGTAAACGACCAGGTCGCCGATGATCGGCGTGCCGGCGTCGGTCAGATATTTGCCGACAGCGAAATTGACGTTGCCGACGGTGCGATTGCCGGCAGGGACATCATTGAACGGTACAGCCAGATTCACGCCCCCGCGCACCACCCACCGGTCCGGCAGCGATTGCCAGAACTGCAGGCCCACCTGGCCGATCGACGATCCGCCCCCGACCGGCTGCTGGCCCGTGGCTGTCGACGCCCCGATGATGGCCAGCACGGTCGTATCGCGAGTTTCGTGCAGGCGAACCCGGGCCCGGAAAGTCAGGTCGCCGAACTGGGTGAGATACCGGTTCTCCGGGCCCCCTTTGGCCGAGGTCAGGTAAGGCACGTCGATGCGCACGTCAAGCCGCTGGTTGAGGGGCACGAAGATCGTCCACGTCGCCGAATAGTTCTCGCCATTGCCGCCGGCGTTCTGCTTATATGAGAACTCATTGAACCAGAGCCGGTACATGACGCCGTCGAAGGCGTTGATCCAGCCCTGCCGTGGTGCGCCGTTTGTGGAAAGGGGCGTGAAGGCGAACGGTTGATCCCAGCCCTGGGTGAAAAGCTGCGAAAACGGCAGGGGCCGCCAGTTTTCGGAATTGGCCTCGCCGAAGATCGACTCGATGGCGACATCGAAAAACGACATGCGCGTGGGCGCTTCCAGCGCCACGGCCTGCGGCACCTGGTCGAACAGTCCGCCCCCCAGCGCAGGGGCTTCCGGCTGTGCTCCGGGAAAATCGAGCCCGGGCAGCACAGGATCCGGCACGGCCGGAATCGGAGGCTCCTGAGCCTTGACCGGCACCGCGTGGATGGCCGCGAACGCGAATGCGAAGCAGGCGATTCGCAGGAACCAGCCCGAGCCGGGCAGCGAGCGATCGATCGACATGGTCACCCCTCAGGCCGGATTCGAATCTCTTGCGGCTGGATCAGGAAATGGGTCACGATCCTGACTCGCCCTTGCCGGTCGACGGTCGCCATCGAACCTGGTTCGACCTGCCCGCGCGTACCTTCAGCCTGATCCGTATGACAGAACTATTCGGCAGAATCGGCAAAAAACTTCGAATTATGTCGATCGGTACGAGCGCAACGATCGGATCATCGAGATCCTCGGACGGGACTGAACGACTCACCCAGGCGGTCAGTTCTCGTCTGCGTCGTCATTCTCGTCCGTAGCCGGGGCGGGCGTTTCACGCATGCGATAGCCCAGGCCGCGGACGGTTTCGATCAGGCCAGAGTGGTCGCCCAGCTTTTTCCGCAGGCTTTTGATGTGGACGTCGATGGTGCGTTCCAGCACGACGGCGTCTTCGCCCATGCCGGCGTCCATCAGCTCATTGCGGGAAAAGGCCCGGCCCACGCGGCGGATCAGTGCTTCCAGCAGCCGGAATTCGGTCGGGGTCAGCACCAGCTCGCGGCCGTCGACGGTCACCTTGTGGCGAACCCGGTCGATGACGATCCCCAGGTGTGTGAGCGTGTCGCGGTCTTCCTCGCCGCCGGCTTCCCCGCGGCGAAGTTCGCGCCGCACGCGCTGGATCAGGACTTTTACGGAAAAAGGCTTGGTCACGTAATCGTCGGCCCCGGTGGCGAAACCGATGAGTTGGTCGGTTTCCTCGCTCTTGGCCGTGATCATGATCACCGGCACGTGCTTCGTCACAGGCGAGGTCTTCAGCTCGCGGCAGATGTCCAGGCCGCTTTTGCCGGGGAGCATGAGGTCGAGCAGGATCAGGTCGGGCACACTGGCCTGGGCAAGCCTCAGGCCCTGCGAGCCATCCTGGGCCACGGACGTTTCGAAACCTTCACGCTGAAGGTTGATCTCCAGGATCTCGGACAGGGCCCGTTCGTCTTCGATGATCAGAATGCGCGGCTTGGCCATGAGTCGTGAAGTTCCGGTGACTTTATCGGTCAGCTCAAGTGTTCCGGTCGCGGGCGATGCGGTCGAAATCAGCCGATGCGGCCGGTGATGTAGGCTTCGGTTCGGGGGTCGGTGGGGTTGGTGAACAGGCGGTGCGTCGGGCTGAATTCCACGACGACCCCCACCCGCCGCCCCTGGCCGGGGGTGCTGTCCAGCATGAGGCAGGCTGTCATGTCGCTGACCCGGCGTGCCTGCTGCATATTGTGGGTCACGATCACGATCGTGTATTCCGACTTCAGGTCTTCCATCAGGTCTTCCACGGCGGCTGTGGAAATCGGGTCGAGGGCCGAGCAGGGCTCGTCCATCAGGATGATCTCCGGCTCGACGGCCAGAGTCCGGGCGATGCACAGACGCTGCTGCTGGCCGCCTGAAAGTTGCTCACCCGACTTGCTCAGCTTATCCTTCACTTCGTCCCAGAGGGCCGCGCGCCTCAGGCAGCGTTCGACGAGTTCGTCCATATCGCCCAGATAGCCGTTGATCCGAGCGCCCCAGGCGATGTTGTCGTAAATGCTCTTCGGGAACGGATTCGGCTTCTGGAACACCATGCCCACGCGCCGCCGCACGGCGACGACGTCCACCGCCGGTGCCATCAGGTCCTGTTCGTGCAGCCAGATCTTGCCTTCCACGCGGAGGCCGGGGATCAGGTCATTCATCCGGTTGAAGCAGCGCAGGAGCGTGCTCTTGCCGCAGCCGGAAGGGCCGATCAGGGCCGTGATCCGGTTGCCCGGAATGGACAGGGAGATGTCCTGCAGCGCCTGAGCCGCTCCATAGAAGACACTCAAAGACTCGGTCCGAAGTACGTGATCGGTCATTTCGGGGGCTCCCCCCTTGGAGATTTCCTGCTCGGCCATCATGCGTACCGCCTCGTTCGCGGCATATCGGGCACTGACGCTCGCTGAACTCATCGCATCGAACCTCCCCGTCGAGTCGGAATGGCGGCTGAACCATGCCCCCGGCTCGCCCGCTGACGAATCAGGATTGCCAGAAAATTCATGCTCAAAAGCAGGCAAAGGAGGATCAGAATCCCGCCGGCGGCAACCGTGGAATACGCCTCGGCCGGCTCCTTCGCATTGTAATAGATTTCCACGGGCAGGGCCGTGTAGCGGTCGAAAGGACCGCGCGGGACTTTCAGCAGGCTCGCCGCCGCTCCGACCATCAGGAGCGGAGCCGTCTCGCCGATCGCCCGTGACACGCCCAGAATCGTGCCAGTCAGGATCCCGGGCGAAGCCGCCGGAAGAAGGTGGTCGCGGATCATCTGCCAGCGAGTCGCGCCCAGGGCGAGTGCCGCCAGCCGGAGCGATTTCGGCACGGCACGGAGAGCCTCCTGCGTGGCGATGACGATCACGGGCAGAATCAGCAGCGAAAGCGTCAAGGCACCGGCCAGCAGGCACGGCCCCAGGGCCAGCCATTCGAAGCCCAGGCCGCGCTGGAACAGAATCAGCCCCAGCAGGCCGTAAACGATCGACGGCACGCCAGCCAGGTTGGCGATGTTCATCTGCACGAAGCTCTTCCAGCGACTCTTCCCGCAGTATTCTTCCAGATAGACCGCGGCCCCCACGCCCACGGGCACAGAGATCGCCACGACGAAGAACAAGAGCCACGCCGAGCTGATCAGACCGACGCGATAGCCCGATTCCGCGGCGTCCAGGCCCGTTTTGTTCGTCACCAGCCGGCTGATCAGGGCAAAAGCTGCGGTTACGCGGGCCGCCGGCGAAACGGCCTGCCCCGGCTCGCCGCCGGCCGGAATGAGCACGCGCAGAAGCACGGCACCGATGACGGTCGCCAGAAAGAGTACGGAGACGCTCGTCGCCCCGAAGCAGATCCACCGGAAAAGCGGATCCATCAGCGCCCGACGCCTGTGATTCGGGCGAAAGTTCGTGTCCGGACCCGTCAACGGCCGCGTGGCCATGAGTGTCTCAGTGGAATTCAAGAGTATTCCTCCCGATAGCGCCGGAGGATCGCACCCGAGATCAGATTCAGGCTGAGCGTCATCAGGAACAGCACCGTGCCGACCGCGAAAAGCGAAAGATGCTCGGGCGAGCCGTAGGGTGCATCGCCGGAAGTGACCGATACGATGTAGGCCGTCATCGTCTGCACGGAAGCGAATACGTTCGGCGAAATCTGAGGCATCTGCCCCGCCGCCAGGACGACAGCCATCGTTTCGCCGATCGCCCGAGAAAACGCCAGAATGAACGAAGCCATGATGCCCGAAAGCCCCGCCGGCACGACAACCTGCGTCGAGACTTCGAACTTCGTCGCCCCCAGGCCGTAGGCTGCTTCGCGCAGGCCCTGCGGCACGGCACGCAGCACGTCCTCGGAAAGCGACGACACCATCGGGATGATCATGATGCCCACCACGATCGCCGCGCTGGCGGCGTTGTAGGTGTCCACCTTGATGCCGACGAGTCCGAGCGAGTAACGCAACAGCGGGGTCACCAAAAGCAGGGCCAGATAGCCGTAGACGATCGTCGGCACGCCAGCCAGCAGTTCCAGGATGGGCTTGAGGATCGACCGGGTTCGAAAGTTCGCGTATTCGCTCAGGTAGATCGCCGCCGCCAGGCCGATCGGCAATGCGATGAGGCTCGAACCGACCGTGATCACCAGCGTGCCCCAGACGAGCGGCAATACGCCGTAACGGGGCGGATCGGCTTCGGGCCGCATCGCCGTGCCGGTCAGGAATTCCAGCGGAGTCACTTCACCGGTGCGGAAAAATCGCACCGTTTCCGAGCCGAGAACCACCAGAATGCCCAGCGTCGTCAGTATGGTCAGCACGGCGAATGAGGCCAGCATCCCGTGCACGAACCACTCCTGCCAGCGCACCAGCCGGCCAGGGCTTTTCCAACGCGATTCGGCCGGATCTCCCGGTCGGTTCATTCCGGACTCGCTTTCCTGTCGTTCGCGACGAAGTCGCGGGCATTCGTGAGAGTTTCGAACAGCTTGCGATTCTCGTGAATCTCGTCGCCTTTCGGGCCGACGTATCCGGCTCGCTCCGAGATATCGGTCACCTGGCTCAGATAATAGCCCAGGAAACCACGCACCCGCGACCTTTCCGCCGCGGCGTTCCGGACGTAAAGATACAGTGGCCGGGAGAGCGCCGGATATTCGCCGCTGAGAATCGTCTCAAGCGACGGCTCGACCGGCTTGCCCGATTTCGAAACCAGCTTCACGCATTTCAGCTTGTTCCGGTTCGCCGTATAGTGGGCGAAACCGAAGTAACCGAGCGAATCGCGATCGCCCGCCACGCCGCGAACCAGCGTGTTGTCGTCGGGAGAGGCCTGCACGTCGTCGCGCTGGGCCCGGGCCTTGCGTACGACCGCCTCGGTGAAGAATTCGAACGTGCCGGAGTCCTTGTCAGGTGAGAACAGCGAGATTCGCCGGTCGGGCCACGCCGGGTTCAAGTCTCTCCAGGTGAAGATCTTCGAGCCGGGCTCCCAAATCGCCTTGAGCTGGTCGAGCGTCAGCGATTCGACAAAGTCGTTCTCCGGATGCACCACCACCGTGATGCCGTCGTGTCCGACGATGAACCGGCTCCAGGCATTCTCGCCGACGGCTTTCGCCTCTTCCGAGGGCTTTGCCTTCCGAGAGGCGTTCACGATGTCGGCCTCGCCTTCGAAATAGCGGCTGAAACCGCCGCCCGTGCCGTGACTCTCCACGATCACGTCCGTCTCGGGATCGACCTTGTCGTACCAGACCTGGGCGACTTTCGAAATCCGGAACACCGTGCTCGAACCATCCAGGACGACAGGATCGATGCCGCCGCCGCAACCCGCGGCAAGGCAGGCCATCAGGCCGACCGCCATCAGGACGCCCCTCGAAATTCGATCGCTCAGGCTACGCTCGTTCGTCGCTCGACTCATCGGTCGCAATTCGCTCCTCAAGAGCCCCCGGGCCGGTTCCTGCTCATGAACTGACGTAGCAGATCATGAAACTTGTCCGGCTCGTCCTCGTGCGGCATGTGCCCGGCAGCCGCCCAGATCACCAGTTCGGCGCCCGGGATGTCGCGTGCCAGGGCCTCGCCCGCCGCCAGAGGAATCACATTGTCTTTTCCGCCCCAAAGAACCGTCACAGGGCACTTCAGCTCAGTCAGCGGAATCGGCTTCGCCGTTTCCGGCGGCGGATTCATCATCGCCAGCAGTGCCTCAGGAGCCCCCTCGATCGTCGTCGGTACGAAGTAGGCGTCGACCATCTCGTCGGTCACCGGCTCGCGGCCTTCGTAGACCGATTCCAGCATGCCCCTCAGCCGGTCACGCGTCAGCAGCGACCGTACCAGTGCCACGGCCAGAATCGAATTCCGCCCCTTGAATTTCGTCGTGTCCACACCGCCGGCTTCGAAATCGATCCGCGTGAAGGGGCGCACCGCGTCGACCAGAATCAGGCCGGAGCAGCGCTCCGGATGCTCCAGCGCCACACGCGCCGCAATCGCTCCGCCCATCGAATTGCCCACGATCACGGGCTTGCGGATGCCCAGGGCATCCATCGCAGCCAGCACGTGCCGGGCATAGGCCGCTTCGGAGTACTGGCCGTCTTTCGGCTTTTCCGTCAACCCGAACCCCTTGATGTCGATGGCCGTGACCCGGCCGATCCTGCCCAGGGCGTCCAGGTTTTTCCGCCAGGTGTAGGTGCTCGAACCGAAGCCATGAAGCAGCAGGATTTCAGGCCCGATTTCGCCGCTTCGGACGAAGTAGGTCCGCACTCCGCCCGCGTCGACCAGCCGCTCGGCCGGCACCACGTCCGTGAGCTTCCTGAGCGGTGCCACGATCGGCTTCTTCGGTTTCGAAGTCTCGCCAGCGGCCTGTTTCGTGTCGGCTTCCACCTGCGCGAGAGCCGTGCCCGTGCAGCACAGCGCCAGCACCGCCGTGATCAGCCTCACACAGGTTCGGAAGGTTTCGAAGCCATTTTCCATGCAGGAATCATATGCTTTCATCATGAATATCCCATGAAGATCGTGTGGTTTCGTGATGAGATCCAGTGCAGGCGCGATCCGCTCACGGCGACCCTATGTTAAGCGAAAATGGATCCGGGCGCAATTCCGTCACGATTTCGAATCGACTCAGACTGGATCCGTCGCACCGGATCTGACAAACTGACTGCACAGCGAATTGCGTGCCGCGTGTCCGGCAGGGCAAGATGAACTCATCCCTTTTGCCTGGCCCGCAGCCTCAAGCCTCGCTCTTCGAAAGCTCCTCCGACTCGTTTCGCTCGCTTCGGACCGATTCGCCTGCGACGAGACGTCCTCTCCGGGAACCGATCCGCCATGTACCGACTCGGAACCATCACCTACGACATCGCCAGGGACTGGGACCTGGACCGGATCTTCAAGACCCTTCCGGCCCTGGGCTATGAAGGCGTCGAGCTGCGCACCACGCACGCCCATAAGGTCGAAGTCGAATCGAACAAGGCCCAGCGCGACGAAATCCGCCGCCGGTTCGAGGATTCGCCACTGGAACTCGCAGGCATGGGCAGCGCGTTCGAATATCATGCGGCCGACCCCGCGGTCGTCCGCAAAAATATCGAAGGTACCAAGGCTTATGTCCGGCTGGCGCACGATATCGGTGCCCCTGGCGTGAAGGTTCGCCCCAACGGCGTGCCCAGGGGCGAAGACCCTCGCCGCACTTTCGAACGGATCGGCAAAGCCCTGCGGGAAGTGGGTGAGGACGCCGAAGGGCAGGGCGTGCAGATCCGCGTGGAAGTGCACGGCGCCGTGACCTGCGAACTGCCCAATATCGCCGCAATCATGGCCCAGGCCGATCACCCGAATGTCTCGGTCTGCTGGAATTCGAACCCGACGGACGTCGGCCCGGATGGCTCGATCGCGGCCAATTTCGCACTCGTCAAGGATCGCATCACCGAAGTGCACCTGCACGACCTGACCGACGAAAAATACCCCTGGCGCGAACTTTTTACCCTGCTCAAATCGATCCGCTACGACGGCTTCACCCTCGCCGAACTTCCTGCCAGCACCGACCCGGAACGTGTCCTGAAATACTTCCGGAGCCTCTGGAAAGCCTATCAACCCGCATAATTTCCGCGAGAGTAACCGTCAGCTCGCATCTGGGCCCCCCCCCCTGAGCTCCAGCTTGGGGATGTCTTTGCTCGACGGTCGTTTCGAACCTTCGGAATTGACGAAAACGAAAAATCCCCGAGCTGGAGCTCGGGGGGCCGGGACGTTGGTACTCCGCTGAGATTCGTGACTCCAGCCGATTTTGCCGTCGTGGAAAAAAAGGCCGAACCGCATTCTCAGGGAGAAGCGGTTCGGTCAGGTATGCGGATACAGTCGGATGTTACGACCGGAAATCGCCCGAAGACGTCATTCGTTCACGATCCGGTTGCCGAAATCAACGATCTTCCAGCCCGTGTTGCCGTCGCGGTGCACCCGCATGATCCGGCGCTCGAAGGTCGTTCGTTCCGTCTTGCCCGTTCCCTTCTTTTCCCGGCCGATCGTGATGTTCACGCTGCCGGAAGTCTTGCCCTGAGTCATGTTCATGACCTTGTAGTCGGCGAAGGTTTCGGAGATGTTCGCCACATCTTCGTCCGACAGCTTCCGTTCGACAGCGGCGGTGAAAATCTTCTTCAATCCCGCGGCTTTGGCTTCACCAGCGGCCCGCCGCGAAATCGCGGCACCGATCGCCTCGCCGTCACGATCGGTCGCGGCTGCGAGGAAGCTTTCGACAGCCTTCACCGGCTCGCTGAAATCGTTCTTGGATTGACCGCCACCAGGACCGCCCTGGCCACCGAAACCCGGCTGACCACCTGCCTGGCCACCTGCTCCCGATGGCGCTGCAAGGGCTTCGCCATTCTCGAGAAACGCCGTTTCCGCCAGAAGTACGGCACCACCACTGCCACCGCCACCCGGAAAACCGCCCCCGGGTGCACCCGCGCCGGGAGCGCCATAACCGCCAGGGGGCCGCATGGCCGCAGCCTGGCCGCCCGGGCCGGGGGCCGCGCCGAAGCTCACGCCGGGAGGCGGGCCGCCTCCGGGACCGCCTGGGCCGCCACTGCCCTGCGAGCCGCTCTGGGCATAGCCGGGCACGTAACCGCCGCCACCGCTGGCCGCGCTCGCGGCATCCGCGCCAGGACCTGTCGGGGGCGGGCCTTCAAGTTCTTCGGTGCCTTTTCGGCCGCCTGAAGTCGCACCCTGAGCCTGCATCATGGCCTGCCTGTTGGCCGCGTTCGGGTCGGCGGGCGTAGCGGCAGCCCCCGGGGCACCTGCACCCTGAGCCTGCATCATGGCCTGCCTGTTGGCCGCGTTCGGGTCGGCGGGAGTGGCCGGTGCAGCACCGCCCGCAGCTTGGGCGTCCATGTCGCCCTGACGCTCTTTGGCTTGAGAACCCAACCCCTTGACTGTCGGCGGACCCGCCTTGGGAGCCTCGGCCGTGGCGGCCGGATCAGGCGAGGCCGCTTCTTCGCCCCCGCCGCAGCCAGCGATCCCGATAAGGGCCGAAGTCATGATCCAGCGGCCCAAAGGCCTGGATTTCGTGTTCGAACGAAACATGGAGCGTCTCTCCAGCGTGCGTCGCGTCGTGTTGCGTGATCGATCGGAAAGGGCGTGTGCGGAAGCCGGTTCGTTCAGGGACGAATCGCTTGTCGCCATTCAATTTCGCACGATCAAGCCCGCAGGTCAATGGCCGGGCAGCCGAAACCCGTGAAGTGGCTGCGGCGTCGCGCCGCTGGCCGATGCGACATGTCTTTCGACTCTCGCGGCCTGCTTCGGCTTTCGAACGAATCGCAGGAATAAAGAGCCTGGGAGGCTTGGGGCTTTTGTATTGATTCCGGGTGAGTTCGCAGGCAGATCGCCGGGCCCTGATCATCCCTCCATCTTCGCGAATTCGAACGAACTTCAGGAAACCCGGCATAGTCGACCGCTCCGAATTGACATCCGGCACGATCGCATTTAGTATCGACCTGAAACACGAACCGAGAAGCGAGCTGCGTTCCGGGCTGTTTCCGACTTTGTTCGAGGAAGGACTCCGCATCATGAGACGTCGTCCGGGCTCACGGCTGCAACGCTGTTTCACGCCCTGCCTGTTCGCCGTGGCCATTGCCTGCGGCGGTCCCGCGTTCGCTCAGGAGCGTGCCCCCGTCTCGGCTGAGCCGCCGGCCCCGGCCAGGGGTTCGGACGTATCGCCCAACGTCGCAGCCGCCCCCCGGACCGAGCCCGCCCAGGGCGCATCGGCCCCAGGCACCGGCACGATCACCGCACCGCCCGGTGCTCCGAATCCTGAGACGCTGCTCGACCGTCGCCGGATCGCAGAGCTGATCTCGGTCGAAAACCCGATGATCTGGCCCATGATCCTCTGCTCGATCGTGGCCCTGGGCTATTTTCTCGACCGCTGGTTTTCGCTCAGGCGCGGGCGGATCGTCCCACGCGAGTTCGTGAACCGGTTCCTCGACCGGCTCGGATCGGGCAAGCTCGACCGCGAACGCGCCCTCGACCTTTGCAAGGCCAACGATTCTCCGGCCGCACGGGTTTTCTCCCAGATTCTGCTGATGTGGGGCGAACCGGCCGGCCAGATTCGCGCCGGGATCGGCCAGGCCATCGGTGCCGAATACGTCAACCTCCGGCGCAACATTCGCGTTCTCAACGCTACGGCGTCTCTGGCTCCGCTGATCGGCCTCCTGGGCACGGTTGTGGGTATTATCGAGTCGTTCAATGCCCTGGGGTCGAAAAACGTGACGTCCAAAAGCGCGGCCCTGGCGGAAGGCATCGGCCTGGCGCTGGTGATGACGGCACTTGGGCTGGTCGTGGCGATCGCTTCCGTCACGGCCTATTACTACCTGCTGGGCAAGCTGGACGCTTCGATTTCGGCCCTGGAACAGGAATCGGTACGTGTCATGGAGCTGGTCGCCGGCCAGCCGGGCAGGGCGGGCGGCGACCGTCGCGGCCATATCGAAATGTCGCGAGGGATCGACTCACGAATCGCCTGATTCCTGGCGGCTCCTGTCAGTCCCAGGCAAGCTCCGTTCGAAGGTCAATCGCCCAGGCGTGGCGATTCGGCCTCCCCTGTTGAGATTCGAAGACGGTCGGCCCCCCAGTGGATCGGTGAACCGCAATGCACTACGGACACTCCAGCGGCGAAGAACATCCGTACATCAACATGACGCCCATGGTGGATGTGGTCCTCTGCCTGCTCGTGTTCTTCCTGGCCGCGACAAGACTCTACGACTGGGACGATTCTGAGCTGCCGGTGCAGGTGCCGGAGGTCGGTTCCGCCCGGCCCGCGACCGAACCGCCGGACGATCTGCGGGTGACGATCGTCAATCCGGGGCTTGTGAATGTCCGTGGCAGGTCCTATGATTTGAAAGGGCTTGTCGGAGTGCTTGGCGAAGCCCGAACCCGGTTCGAAGACCAGGGCGTGCTCATCCAGGGCGACGCGAAGTTGACCTATCAGGATGTCGCCGACGTCCTTGCAGCGTGTGATCAGGCCCGAATCCGATCCGTTCGGCTGGCGGTCAAGCCTCGCGCGGTCGAAAAGGTCTCCGGCACACGCTAATCACACTCAGCGAGAAGGTCAATAACGCCGTGGAGTGGATCGATACTATCCGTCAGTTGCTGAAGGCCGAATACGTCGTCAATCTCGGCTACGTGGCCATGGCGATCGTCGTGTTCACCGAGACCGGTCTGCTCGTCGGGTTCTGCCTGCCAGGCGATTCTCTTCTGATCACGGCCGGCATGTTCGCTTCGTCCGCGATCGAAGCCAACGAGCTGACGAAAAACCTGAAACTCGATTTGCTGACGCTCAATCTCTGGCTCGTTCCTGCTGCCATTCTGGGCGATACCGTCGGCTACTGGATCGGCTATCATTCCGGCAAGAAGCTGTTCAAGCGCGAGGAATCGCTGCTGTTTCACCCGAAGCACCTTGTCCGCGCCCAGGAATTTTACGAAGAGAACGGCGCGAAGACGATCATCCTGGCCCGGTTCGTGCCGATCATCCGCACGTTCGCGCCGATCGTCGCCGGCATCGGCCGGATGAACTACATCAAGTTTCTGCAATTTAACGTCATCGGCGGATTCCTCTGGGTGACGGGTCTGACGACGATCGGATACCTGCTCGGTCAGCAATTCCCGGGGCTGGCGAAATCCCTCGAAAAACTCATCATTTTCGTGGTCTTTCTCTCCGTACTGCCGCTGATCATCCACGGGATCAAGGACCGGCTCAAGGCCCGCAAGGCCCAGGGCAGCTATCTGCCGGCCGAACCTGTTCCGGCGCCCGCTCCCGCTGATGAAGCGTGATCGCGGCACTCACCTGGCTTAGGGAACGCTTCGATGTCCGATCATTCGAAATTGCCTGACCTGGTCGTCTTCGACATCGCAGGGACGACCGTCGTCGACGACGGTGAAGTGGGCCGCTGCTTTCAGGACTCACTTGCGACCGAAGGTCTTTCCGTGCCTGAGGAAAGCGTCAACGAGGTCATGGGTCTGCCGAAGCGCCTCGCCATTCGCCAGCTTCTTGAGGAGTTCGCCCCCGACAAGCTCACCGACGTGCTGGTCGACCGGCTCCACGACGACTTCGAACGGCGGATGATCGACCATTACCTGAACAGCCCCGACGTCGCCGTCTACCCAGGCGTCACGGCCCTGTTCCGCGAGCTGCGCCGCAATGGCGTCGCCGTGGCGGTCAATACCGGCTTCCCCCGTCCGATCCTGGACGCCATCATGGAACGGCTCGGCTGGCGGGTCGGTCAGACGGTCGACGGTGCCATCGCCTCCGACGAAGCCCCGCGCGGCCGCCCTTATGCCGATATGGTTCATATCCTTATGCGCCAGCTTGGTTTGGCTGACCCGAAGCGCGTCGCCAAGGTCGGCGATACGCCTTCGGACATCGCCGAAGGCAAGGCCGCTGGCTGCGGCTGGGTCGTCGCGGTGACATACGGCACCCACTCGCGCGAAGAACTCGAAATCGAAAATCCGTCTCAGCTGGCGGACAACATTCCCCAGATTGCCCAGATCTTCGATCTTTCGGTGTCGGTCTAGTCGGGTCCGATTTTGGCCGATAAGGACTTATGGGTGCGAAATGCGCTGAAGTGGCCAGGGCTCGAGCAATCCGGGTGCGTTCCTGCACGATTGCTCTTGCCTGATTCCGCGAAAGCCAGCACAATGCGGGCAAGCCCGCGCAGGACGCACGACTCAGGCTTCTAGGCCCGGCAGGGATGCGGGCCGTCATGGATCGGCCAAGGACTTTCAGGACGATGAAGAATTTCTTCCGGCTTTTGACTTACTCCTGGCGCTATCGAAGCCGGTTCTTCTGGTCACTGATATGTGCCGGCGTGGCGGCGCTGATGTGGGGCGCCAACATCTCGGCCGTCTATCCGCTGCTCAAGATTCTCTTCTACAGCCAGAACGTCCAGACATGGATGGCCGAAAAGATCGAGACGACGGACATCGAGGCCCGAGTGCTCGAAGCCCGGCTCGACGAAGTCCGCCGCCTCGGCGATGCCATTCAGGCCCGAAAAGTCAGCTCCGACGAAATCAAGGCAAGCCTGCGCGACTATGCCGAACAGGAGCGAGCCACCCGGCCGCTACCCGTGGCTGAGATCGAACTCGCCGAAGGCAAGACGCGCATGGCCGCCAAGCCGCCTGTCTCGAGTGAGCACCGGATCGCCGAAGCCCGCCACGACGAACTTTCGCGCATGGCCAACGCCGTCCTGGCATCCGACAAGGGCGAACTCAACCGCCGGTCCGAAACGCTCAGCGACGAACTCTCCGCCAACCGCATCTGGGCCCGCCGCTACCTGAATATCCAGCCGTACGTCGTCGCATATCTGCCTGCCGATGGCTTCCACACGCTCGTCTGGCTGATCGGGCTGGTCATGCTCATGGTCGTCGTGAAGGGCATTTTCCAGTTCTTCCAGGATGTCCTCGTCGCCGATCTGACGCAGCTCTCCCTGTTCGAAATCCGTCGCCAGATGTACCGCAAGGTGCTTTCGCTCGACCTCGCGTCGATCGAAAAGACTCCTTCGGCCGAACTGATGGCCCGGTTCACCAACGACATGGAGATGATCGCCCAGGGCGTGAACACGATCGCGGGCAAGATGATCCGCGAGCCCATGCGGATCGTCTCGTGCCTGTCCGTCGCCTTCTGGCTCAACTGGCGGCTTACGCTCATGGCCCTCATCGTCGTGCCGATCTCGGCCGTGACGACCGCCCGCGTCGGCAAGACGCTCAAGAAGGCCGTCCGCAAGAGTCTCGAAAGCGTTTCGTCGATCTATCGCCAGCTTCAGGAAACGTTTCAGGGCATCCGGGTCGTCAAGGCCTATAACCGCGAGCGCTACGAACGGCTGCGGTTCTACGGCGAAATCAAGCGGCTCTATCGCAAGTCCATCCGTGTCGCGACGATCGACGCCCTCTCCGACCCCGCTCTCGAATTCCTCGCTCTTTCCAGCGTCTGCATCTGCCTGCTGGCCGGGTCTTATCTCGTGCTGCGCGAGACCATGTTCCTCGACCTCGGCTTTTTCCGCCTGCAGCTTTCCAGCCGGCTGATGTCGATCGAAGACCTGCTCACCCTTTATGCCATGCTGGCCGGCGTCTCCGACCCGATCCGCAAGCTCTCGAACGTCCATTCCAAGATTCAGCGGGCCGCCGCTTCGGCCGATCGCATCTGCGCCCTGATGGACACCGAGCCTCAGGTGAAGAACCAGCCTGGCGCCCTGCGGGAAGTCAAGCACAAACTGGCGATCGAATTCGACCGCGTCAGCTTCAGCTACAATGGGCGCGACCCGGTCATCCGCGACATCTCGCTCAAGGTCCGCCACGGCGAAACCATCGCCTTCGTCGGCCATAACGGCTGCGGCAAGTCGACGCTCATGAGCCTGCTGCCCCGGTTCTGGGACGTCGCCACCGGCTCGATCCGCATCGACGGCATCGACATCCGCGAAATGCACACATCGTCCCTGCGGCGCATGATGGGCATCGTCACGCAGGAGACGGTCCTGTTCGCCGACACCGTGGCCGCCAACCTGAGCTTCGGCGACCCGAACGTGCCCCGCGAGCGGATCATCGAGGCCGCCAAACAGGCCTATGCCCACCAGTTCATCGAAAGCCTGCCCGACGGCTACGACACCGTCCTGGCCGACCGGGGCATGAATCTCTCGGGCGGTCAGCGTCAGCGTCTGGCCCTGGCCCGGGCGATCCTCCGCGACCCGGCGATCCTGATCCTCGACGAAGCCACGAGCGCCGTCGACATCGAGGACGAAGCCCTGATCCGCCGCGCCATCGAGGAATTCGCCGCCGGCCGCACGACGTTCATCATCAGCCACAGCCTGGGCACGATGTCCTGCGCCGACCGTATCGTGATGATGTCCTCCGGCCGCATCGAAGCCATCGGCACCGAAGAAGAGCTGCGCCGCTCCAACCCGATGTTCCGCCGGCTGCATGAGATTCACTATCAGCGAGAGAGTGCGTGAGGGGGCGACTGACCGGCATTCGTCCTTTCAAGGCGCCGTTCGTTCATCGATCGGCGTTTTTGCGTTTCGGAGCAGGGCGGTCATGATCGTCCGATTTTCGGCCGAAGCCGGAAGAACGCTTCGATCGGCCCGAGCACTCACAATCATGAGAATTCGGATTCCAGCAGCTTCTTCAGATTCACCGCCGCGTCGGTCGTCTGTTTGCGGATACCGATCTTCACCAGCGGCGTGAACAGCTTGGCGATCAGCTTCTTCGGCGTCATTTCGATGATGTGCGTCATCTTCGCTCCGGCCGGGTCCGGGGCCACCCGCATGTCGACCGAAACGGTGAACATGCCGTCTTCATAAATGCAGTGCAATTTCTCGCCGGGTACGCGTTCGGCGATCCGGCCCTTCATGCGGCCACTCTGCCCGCCCTGCTTATAGGCATATTCGAGCATATCGCCCGAGGCGTTCGGCCCCTCGCCGACCTTGTTCAGGCTGACGCACGGGGGTAGCCATTCGGCCGTACGTGGCAGATCGTCGATCATGGCGAATGCACGCTCCGGCGACGATTTTACGATCTCGACATGTTCGCACCGAATCGGCATGATCAGGGCTCCAGAGCAGTATGACAACGAGAGACTGCGACGCGGAAGTCGCAAGTTCATAAGACCTGTAATTTCAACAATATACGCCATCCGGCTTGCGCCGCCAGATACCGGTGCCGCCGGGCGGAATTTTCCGACATTTCGTCGATGTCCGTTGATGCCGGTCGTATCGATTGATGGAGATGTCGGAGCCGGTCTGGCTGCGGCCGATCCATCAGGAAGAACGAATCCTCCCGCCCGATCTTTCCAATCGGGTGATCCACAGGAGACTGCATCTCATGAAGTTTCGCCTTGGCCTGGCTTTGCTCTTGTCGATGGGCGCCATCAATCTGCAAGCCTCGACCGTTCTTTACGTTCAGACGTTCGAAAACCCGAACGGGTTCGTCAACGACGGCGGTGACGTCAACATTTTCAGATCCGTCAACCAGCTCTACGGCAATCAGCCCCCTGGCTTCACCTTCGCGCAGACGAACACCGTCGAAACGCTTCTTGTCGGCGGTTCTCAGGCCTGGGGAACAGGCTTCCTCGATCCTCAGGGAGTCGCTGGACGCTACGCCCTCGGCATGCTCAGTTCTTACGAGAACGACCTGCTTGGACTATCGTTCGATCTCGGCCCGTATCGATACCTCAATTTCCGGCTCGATTTTTCCTCCATCGACGTCGACCGGTGGGGCGGGCCTTTCGTGCCGGTGACGGGCGAACAGCCGACCTTTCGCTTCACGCTGTTCGATAACCCCAGCGGCGCGACAGGCCTGGGCTCGGGCTCGATTCTTTCGACGATCGACGTCACAGGCACGGCATCGCCCCGTAATACGTTTGACTGGACCAATGCGGTCGTCGGACTGGACGCCGCCGGCAGTACCAATGGCAAAGTGACGCTGCGAATCGACCTGCTCTCAGGCGGATATGCGGCCATGGACAACTTCGTGATCGCCGCCTCGGACCGGATCGGCGACGTGCCCGTAGTGCCCGAGCCTTCCGCCTGGATCTCGCTCGTGACCGGACTCGCTGTTGCCGCAAGATTCCGAACGGTGCGAAATCGGAACCGACTCTCATGAATTGATTTCATTATTTATCCACACCAATTTGAGGTGCACGAGAGTGTGCCTTCGCCAGTTCGCCGTCACGACAGGAGATCGAGCCTGCCGTGGCGGTTCTCTTTCCTTCGATGGCATATCGAAGCGAGTTACGGCCTTTCATGAATGCCATAGTCGCGAGAAGATTTCCACAGCTCGAGCCACTCCATCTTCCGCCGCGACTTTTTCTCCAAGTTCCAATGCCCGCGATTGCATTTCTTTGTCGTTGACCGCCCGTTCGATCGCACCCGCCAGATTCCCGGCCCTGAGCCGCCGCTGGCGAATCGGCTTCGGCCCGATGCCCAGCTTGTGCACCTGATGGCCCCAGAACGGCTGATCCGCCACGAACGGGCAAACGATCGAGGGCTTCCCGGCCCGGATCGCCGCAGCCGTCGTGCCCGCACCGCCATGATGCACTACGGCCGCCACCTGACGAAAAAGCCAGGAGTGAGGTACGTCCTGAATCGCCAGAACGTCGTCCGGCACGTGACCGGCCGACAACCCGCCCCAGCCTTCCGAAACGATGGCCCGGCAACCCGCCAGACGCACCGCTTCGAACACCGTTCTGGCAGTTTCGGCCGGGTCGCGGCTGCTCATGCTGCCGAATCCGACATAAACCGGCGGCGGGCCCGCGGCGAGAAACCTGGCCAGTTCATCTGGCGGTTGCCAGCCGGGCGGTTCGTCCAGGAACCAGTATCCCGTCACGTGCACCTGCTCGCCCCAGTCCGCCGGCGGAGGAATCACGTGCCGGCTGAAACCATAAAGAACAGGTAACTGGCGTTCGAAGCCGCGCGGCATGCGGTGCATCAGGCCAAGCGATTCCCGACGCCAGCGGTTGACGATCCCTGCGAGAAACAGCGTGGATATGTCGAGAAATCGATAACTCAGCCGGTTGCCCAGGCCGCCCAGTGATCGACTGGTCAGAATCGGTATCGGAAAATCCCGTGTCGGCGAGAGCATCGGCAGAAAGAACCCGGCCCAGGTCGGAATGCCTGTCGCTTCGGCCAGGTGCGGGGCCGCGATCGCCTTCGGATGATAGATGATCGCGGCGGCACCGTCGGCCGCCATCCGGAAATCTTCCAGAAGATCATGCGTCATAGGCAGAACCGTATGCCGAACCAGACGCAGGATCGCCCGGGGATCGCCCGTGAGTGCGGCCCGGCCTTCGGGCGATTCGACGATCGCCCGAAAATCGGCCCGAACCGGCGCGAATTCGAGGCCGTGATTCCGTGCGTCATTCGCGAAATTTGCGTCGGTAGCGAGGGTTACGTCGAATCCGGCATGCTTTAAGCCCTGGCCGAGGGCGAGATAGGGCTGGACATCGCCACGCGTTCCGAGCGTCATCAGGACGACTTTCCTGGCCATTTTCGAAGCTCCTTCGACCCTCGAACAGCATTCTGGATGGACCGATTTCGGGTTCGACTTCCGCCCGGGGCATCCCGCGGATGATTCGATCGCTCGATTGCCATTGAAACATCATACGGAAATTGATCTAATGATGCCGTGCCGGAGAGGTGACCGAGAGGCCGAAGGTGCGGCACTGGAAATGCCGTGTACGTTAACGCGTACCGAGGGTTCGAATCCCTCCCTCTCCGCTACGAAACAAGGGTTTGCGGCTTTTCGCCGCGAACCTTTTTTTATCGGCGAATTTGACCGTTCCGTACCGTTATCCGCACCACCACTTCACGGAAATCCCGCAGTAAGATCGAGGTTCCGAACCAGTCCGTGACCGAAGCGGAGCGCTTGCCCGTCCCGATTTTTTTCCCTGGCAAGACCCTGATCGACGAGAGCGAGCCCGGGACGCAGCCTTCTTTTCTGACCCGGATAAAACGTGATCTTTACCTCGAGAACCGGGAGCCGAAGAAGGTTTCGTATTGCCGCAACCGGGTTTTCGGACAGTTGACGCGATTTGGCCGTTTCACCATACTTTGTATGACGGTTCCTTCATGCCAGGCCTTTTCCCGTTCGAATCGCCCGCACTTCTTTGGCAGGTGAGTTTCTCCATGATTCGCGAATCGAACGACTGTCCTGCTTGCTCCCGGGTTGAATTTCGAGGTCGAAAGGTTGTCGAATGTCCGAGAATACTTGGGTTGACCGTATGTTTCTGGGAGCGATCGTAACGCTTTTTCTGGGTTTCGGACTGCTCCTGTGCATCGACTCGATCCGGCATAACGGGTTCGGTTTGTATAATTCGCTGTACATTTTTGCGCTAGCTGTCGGGCTAGTCCGCAGCTATGTCGAAATCGTTCGCGGTCGATCCGCGGACGATGGGGATCCTTCGGAAGATCCGTTGACCTGTGATTTCGATGAATCGAATTCGAGGGAAGACAGATCGTCAATGATCGATTGAAATCAGCGAAATTTCATTCGAAACGAGACGCATTCGAAACTGGTGAGATCATCGGTGAAACGAAATTCGTTCGATGCAGGCATCAGTTCATTCAAGACGAAGACAAAACGGTCGACCAATACGCGCCGATGGGGGGCGTCGGTCCGATTCGTTTGAGGAAGGGCGAACCGGCTCATTCGCGGATCGCTGGAGCGAAGACGTATCCTGAACCATCCACGTGTCTGACAGCCGCCTCGGGAACGGCCGCTCTGGCGCTCGTTTCCGCCGATGCGATTTCGAATCGGCGGAAACGGCGGCAGTCGTGCACGGTGGCCTGAGGGGGTGGGCGTCTCAAACCCCCTTCGGAACGGCCCAGTGGCCTTCGCGGTAGGTTCGGCGCAGCATGCCGTCGGCTTCGTCATCGCCCACGACCTTCTCGGCTGCGGGTTCGAAATGCAACACGCGTCCGAGCCGGCATGCGATGTTGGCGAGGTGGCAGAGCGATGTCGAAAGGTGATTGATTTCGATATCGGCATTCGGGCGGTTGCCGGACCGAATGCAATCGAGGAAATTCTGGTGATGGGCTGCGAGATCGAACCCGCCTGACATTTCCTCGATCAGCTTGTTGCGTGGGCCGTAGAGTTTCCAGCCGCCGTTCTTGCCCAGGATGAGCATGCCCCTGGTACCATAGAAGGCGTTGCCGTTTTCGAAACCTTCCTGCACGTAGGGCGACCAGTCCCTTTGTTCGTAAACGAGCATCCGCTTGTGTGCCACGGTGCCGTCGGCGGGCCATTCGAAAATGCAATATTGCGTGTCGGGGAATTGCTGGTCGTCGTCGAAGAAGTATTTGCTGCCCGCGGCCGTGACGGTCGAAGGGTGTGACTGCACGCCCAGGCCCCAGCGGGCGATGTCGATGTCATGCACGCCGTCGTTGCCGATGTCGCCGACGCCGAATTCGTACCAGAATCGCCAGATGGAATGCAGCAGATTCTTCTGATAAGGTCGCTCCGGCACAGGGCCGAGCCAGGCTTCGAAATTCAGATTCGGCGGCGGGTCGCCGGGGCTGGCGTGGCCGATATTGCCGCGGAGCTGGCTGTTCCAGGCCTTGGCGACGAGCACGTCGCCGATCGCACCGGCCTTGAGGCGTTCCACGGCGGCGATGATGTGCGCTGTGCTGCGGCTTTGCGTACCGACTTGCATCACCTTGCCTGATTCGCGGGCCGCTTCGATCATCAGCCGGCCTTCGCGGAGATTGTGCGAGCAGGGCTTTTCGACATAGACGTGCTTGCCGGCCCGGGCGGCCAGAATTGCCGCCGGCGCGTGCCAGTGGTCGGGAGTGGCGATCCAGACGGCTTCCACGGACTTGTCGTCGAGAACATTGCGCAGGTCCTGATGCGTCGCGGGCATGGCGTGGCCGGCTTCGACGACGATCTGGGCCGCCGCGGCCAGGCGGTCGGAATCGACGTCGGAGAGAGCGACCACTTTCAATTCGGGGTTTTTCGCCAGCAGTTTCAGGTGGCTCGTGCCCATGCCGCCGCAGCCGATGAGGGCCACGCCGACAGGTGCGTCAGCCGCGTGAGCTTTGCGGGTCAAACTCGCGGCGGTCGCCAGAGAACCAGCGGCTTCCAGAAACTTGCGTCGGTTCGGATCTGTCATTGGATTGTCTCCTTTTTCGAATCTCAATTTAAAAAGGCCGGTCTGCGGGCACAACGCATTTCCGGGCAAACCCTCGCTTTTTTCGGCGAATTCGGGCCAGGACGAACGTTCGCAGGACCGATTCGATCAGGAAATGATCGCCAGGTGCGGTCGAAGCCGGGATCAGTAAAGGATATCGACGTCGAATTCCCCGTTTTGGACAGGAACGCGTTCGATCCTTTCGAGGTCGGTGGAGATTCGCCATGTTTCGTCGAATCGGCCCAGGATTTCGAGGCAATGGATCAGGCGGAAGGCGGTCTGCATGGACATCACTTTGGCGGCACGGGTCAATTCGAAATCGTCGCCGTGGGATGCGTAATTGTCCCAGGCTTCCTTCAGAAGTTTCAGGGCGGCTTCGTAATTGCCGCGAGCGATTTCGGATTCCGCCAGAAGATTGAACGAGCGCATGGCGTAATAACGGTGGTCGAGACTTGTTTTTCCGCTTGCGAAGTGGGATCTGGCTTTATCGATCGAATTCCGGAATTGTTCGGCGGCTGCCATGTGGTCGCCATGCCGCTTCTTTCTCACGCCTGAAAGGTAATACGCTTTCGCAAGAAGCGTATCGAAGGCGGGGTCTCCGTCAAGGGCCGGGATCATCCGTTCGGCAAGTTCGCCGCGTTGACCTCTCAGCTTCCACTTGAACTTGCGCAAATCCTGTTCCCTGGATCCCTTGCTGATGATCCGTTCAAGCTCGTCAGCGTTGCTGTGGGTGAGATTGATGGCATAGCTGTACTGAGACTTCAAATTTTCGTAATCTTCCTGCAGTTCGTCGGCCTTCTGCTCCGCTTTGGCTCTTGCCACGGATTCTTTGACTCTGGCCTCAGCTTCTCTGACTCGAGCTTCGGCTTCGGTGGCGGCGCTGCGCATGTTCCAGATTCCGAACGTGATCACTTCGGCGATCAGGAGCACGAGCGATGCCGCGAGCACAGGTTTCCGGCGAGCCCAGCGGACCAACTGTCTGAGCGGGCCGATCGGCCTGGCATAGATCGGATTGCCGTCCAGGAACCTGGTCAGTTCTTCCGCCAGATCAGCCGCTTTCGCGTATCGTGCCCGAGGGTCCTTCTCGAGACATTTCAGGCAGATCGTTTCGAGATCGTGGGGCACACCGGCCTGAATTTCGGAGGGGAGAACAGGAAGATTGTGGCGGATACGCCCGAAGAGTTCGGTCAGATCGTCTCCCACGAACGGAAGCCGCCCGGTGAGACCTTCGTAAAGGATGACGCCCAGGGAGTAAATGTCGGCACGGGGACCGATCCGGGACGAATCGCCCATCGTCTGTTCGGGCGACATGTAGGCCGGGGTGCCAAGGTACATGGCCGATTTGGAGAGGTCCGTATTCGAGTCAGCCAGCTTCGCAAGGCCGAAGTCCGAGACTTTCGGGACGAGACTGTTGCCGGAAAACAAGCTGGAGGAATCGGAGGATCCTGATTTCACCCGTTTCTCGAGCAGGATATTCGCCGGTTTGAGGTCGCGGTGCAGGATTCCCAGATCGTGGGCAGCCTGGACCGCCAGGGCGACGTCCCTGAGAATCAGGGCAAGCGTACGGGGGTTGACCGTGTGCGTCTTGAAGAGTTCTTTCAGCGTCCCGCCTTCGACGAGCTCCATGATGAGGTAAGGAAGGCCGTTGGCGACTTTGAACTCGAGCAGGGAAACGACGTTGGGGTGCTTCAGCTTGGCATGGATCCGGGCTTCCTGTTCCAGCCGGACGAGGTTCCGGCTGGACATCACCGATGAGTCGATCACTTTGACGGCGACGTTACGCCCCAGCTGTTCGTCGAAACACTTATAAACCTCGGCCATGCCGCCTTCACCGATTTTCGTTTCGAAGATCAGGTGATCGAGCTGGGTCGGCTTGTCATCCGGCATGATTCCGAACGGCTTCGAAGGGGATTCGAAATCGTCCGAGTGCACCATTTTCCGGGTGGGCGTAAAGATATCGCCGATGTCGTGATCCATCGGCAATTCGGAGAGATCCGTCAACGATCTCTGACAGCGCCTGCAAGTATCCAGGTGAGTCATGAAATCACGGAATCGCGACGAGGAATCGTCCTCGAGCAGAATGCCGGCAATTTCCTCAAGGCTGGGGCAGCGCATGGGAGTCAAGTCGTAAGATTCCTGAAAGTCAGTTGGAATCGATTGGCGGGAAGGAATCGCGGCTTGATCTGCGAAATCTCTAGAAGGGGTCGATGATCGCAAGTTCTTCGCGGATCATCTTCCGTACGCGATGGGCGGAAACGTGAACTGCGCCTACGGTCATGCCCAGTTTTTCGGCGATCTCTTCGCCGGACTGCTTTTCGTGATCGTTCATCAGGTAGGCGTTCCAGGTGTTCTCCGCGACACGGCTTTTGACACGATTGAAGACGAGATCGCGGATTTCCTCCCGTGCCATGTCGTCGAACCGGTGCAGAAGATCGTCCCGGGCACTGGTCGACACAAGTTTCTGAATCGACTCGTTTTCGACGGATTGCCCTGCGCCCAGGGCCTTGTTGCGGACCGATCTTTCGAGAACCTTGATCCAGACTCTCTTGGCGATCTTCCTTAACCATGCTCGGAAAGAATAGCGCCCGCCGTGCTCGTAACGTACGATCCGGAGGTAAACGGCCAGGAGGGTCTCCTGCGTGATGTCCTCCGCGTCGGCAGGTTCGGCACCCCAATGCCTGCACCATCGGTAGATCTGACCGCCGTATTTTTCGGCGAATACGTCCCAGGCTTCGTTCCGGCGACTGTTATCGCAGAGGCGGACGAGCAGGCTCAAATGCGTACGCGAATCCAGCGATGGCGACGACGATATCGATGACATGTTCCATCTCCCTCGTGAACGACCATACGAGGCGATGCTTCCGAATGTTCGATTCCGGAATCGGATCACTATACGTTGACCGGTCGCCCGTCGACAAGCCGGTCCGGATTTCTATTTTTCGGATTCCAATGTCGGAATATCTGGGTGATCGCGGTAACTGCAACAATGGTCAGAACCTTCGTAAGCGAATCGAAGCCACGACAATTAAGTATCGCATCGTATCCGTATCGGGGCGATCCGATTTCGGTCTTGTTTCCGGATGTCGATTCTCGACAACGTCGCGTGGACGAAATCGGACGCACTCGGCGTCTTTCTACTCGCGTGTTCACAGCCTCATATTTCGTGTCGTAAGTTGCCCTCGAAATCTGACGCGATCACGGCGTTCCTCGTGTGCTCATGAAGGCCGGGGCATGCATTTGGCAAAGGGGATGTTAACGCCCGCGATCGGTTCCATTTCGCTTTCGCAAGATTCGGAAAGTCACCATCTGAGGAGGCCAGGACAATGCTGGTATTGACGAGGAAAGTCTCCGAGCGGTTCATGATCGGCGACGACATCGTCGTGACGGTCGTCAAGATCGACGGGCGGCAGGTTCGCATCGGGATCGACGCACCGCGTGATGTGGTGATCCGGCGCACGGAATTGAAGCAATTCGAACGCGAAGATTTCGCCCCGTCCATCGAAAGCTCGGGCGCAGCGGTTCGATCGCACCTGCATTCGCCCCGATTCGATCCGGCGCGAGAGATCTCCTGAGTTTCGGCCTGACCCGCACCCGCTACGCTCCCCCGTCTGAAAATCGCTCGGTCGCAGTGCCCCGGCCACAGTCGCGCGATGAATGGCTTGGCGATCCTCCCGGCTTTCGACTATCCTGAGCATGTCGAAAGCGGTTCGAAGCTTCGACGGGAGTTTCTGCGATGCGTGCGGTGATTTTGCAGGGCGTTGGCGGTACCGAACAACTTGTCTATGACGATCATGTCGCCGATCCCCAGCCAGGGCCCGGGCAGGTCAGGATCAGGCTTCAGGCCGCGGCGCTCAACCACCGCGACGTCTGGATCCGCAGGGGCCTTTACGCGGGCATCACACTGCCGGTGATCCTCGGCTCCGACGGTGTCGGTATCGTCGAAGCCGTGGGCGAACGGGTCGACGCATCCCTCAGCGGCAAACGCGTCTGGATCAACCCGAGCCTTTCCTGGGGCTCCGACCCGCGCATTCCGGATTATTCGATCTGGCGGATCCTCGGTATGCCGGATCCGGGCACTTATGCCGAAGCGATCGTGGTGGATGCTGCCCAGGTCGTCGATTGCCCGGCTGACTGGACCTCCGAAACAGCCGCCGCTCTTCCCCTGGCCGGGCTGACGGCCTGGCGTGCCCTGGTTTCGCGCGGCGGGCTCAAGGAAGGGGGCCACCAGAGCGTGTTCGTCACCGGAATCGGCGGCGGCGTCTCCCAGATGGCCCTCCAGATCGCCAGCGCCATGGGGGCGAAAGTGTATGTAAGTTCATCGTCCGACGCCAAGCTCGCCGATGCCATGGCGGCTGGGGCCACGGGCGGCGTGAATTACCGGCATGAGGACTGGGTGGGCAGGGCCCGGGCCATGATCGGCGGCGACGGTCCGGATATCGTGATCGACAGTGCTGCCGGGAAGACGCTCGACGATCTCGTCGACCTGGTGCGTCCGGGCGGCCGGGTCGTGAATTACGGGCAGACGACCGGCCCATGCCCGCGTCTGGAAGTGCGCCGGCTTTTCTGGAAGCAGGTGGACCTGCTGGGCACCACGATGGGCAATGCCGAAGAGTTCCAGGCGATGACTGACTTTTTCGTCAGCCGGAAGATCCGGCCCGTCGTGCGGCACGTGCTTCCGCTGAAGGATGCCGCTGCTGCACATGAACTTATGGAAAGTGGCGAACAGTTCGGCAAGATCGTTCTCTCGATCGATTCCTGACTCGGACCTGGCGACCCGCTATAATTCCTGTGTAGATTCGAATGACGAACGCCGCGGCCGAGGGGAGCCTTACGCCGATGTCCGCAACCCTGACCGTCAGACGCCCGGAATTGCCGCCTTCTCTTGCGGCTTTCAAAAAGCTGGGTAACGAAGAGCTGGTTCGTTCGATCGAATCGGCCAAAGCCGAGCTGGGCAAGAGCCTGGTGATTCTCGGGCACCATTACCAGGTGGACGACGTTATCCGGTTCGCCGACTTCACCGGCGACAGCTTCAAGCTGGCCCGGGAGGCCGCCGATGTAGAAGGCTGCCGCTGGATCGTCTTCTGCGGCGTCCACTTCATGGCGGAAACGGCCGATATCCTCACCCGGCCCGAAGTGGAAGTGATCCTGCCCGACCTTTCCGCAGGCTGTTCGATGGCCGATATGGCTGACAGGGACAGCGTGCGCGACGCCTGGCAGGATCTCGACTCGATCGTCGGGGCCGACGACATCCTGCCCGTCACCTACATGAATTCCACGGCCGACCTGAAGGCCTTCTGCGGCCGGCATGGCGGCATCGTCTGCACCAGTTCGAACGCCCGGGCCGTTCTGGAATGGGCCTGGGCCCGCAAGCGCAGGGTGCTGTTCTTCCCGGACCAGCATCTGGGCCGAAACACGGCGAAGGCAATGGGCGTGCCTCTGGACGAAATGATCGTCTGGGATCCGCATGAAGAACTGGGCGGGAATGACGAAGCCGCCATAAGGAAGGCCCGGATCGTATTGTGGAAGGGGCACTGCTCGGTGCACCAGATGTTCCTGCCGGAGCACATCGACGCTTTCCGGGCCCGTGATCCGGAAGTGCGGATCCTGGTGCACCCGGAATGCCGCATGGAGGTGGTGGACAAGGCCGATGTCGTCGGTTCGACGGAGGGCATTCTGAAAGTGCTCCGCGAAGCTCCTGCCGGCAGCCGCTGGGCTGTAGGAACGGAACTTCACATGGTCAACAGGGCAGCGAAAGCCTTCCCTGACAAAAAGATCGATTTCCTTTCGCCCATGGTTTGTCTGTGTGCCACGATGTATCGTATCGATCTGCCGCACCTGGCCTGGGCGCTGGACGAACTCCGGCAGGGCAGGGTGGTCAACCGGATTCAGGTCGACGAGGACACGGCCCACTGGGCACGAGTGGCCCTGGAACGCATGTTGGCCGTAAAGTGAGATACACCCTTGAGCGATAACGACGAGCTTCTCAAGAACCTGATACGCATTCCCGGTGCCGCTCCGCCGAAAGCGAGACGCGGAGCCCCTGTGCGTTATCGGGTTCTGACGCTCGTTCTGACCCAGATCAGCCTGGCCGTGATTCTGGCGGCGCTTTTTCTGGCCCGCAGGCCGAGTGAGCTGGAACCATTCCGGTTTTTCGTCTATTACACCCCCCGCATCGTTTATGCCGCACCGTTTCTGCTGCTGATTCCCCTGACGCTCTGGACACGCCAGCGCTGGCTTCTGGCGGAGTGTCTGCTCGGAACGGTCCTGGTTTTCGGGCCGCTGATGGGTTTCGTTCCCAACCCGCCGTGGCAGACGCCCGATCGGTCGAAGTATTCCGACGATCAGATCTTCCGGTTCATGACGTTCAATATCGGTACTTCGGCGAAGTTCCAGGTCGACGAGCTTGCCGAATACGTGCAGGCCCGGAACGTCGATGTCCTTCTGATTCAGGAGGATGCCCAGATCACAGTGTTCAGCCGAAAAATGAAGGAGATCGGCTGGCATCAAAACAGGCACGGCACGATCTTCAGCCGATGGCCGATTCTGGCCGATTCTCCGGATCTGCCTCACGAGGTCGGAGGCGATTATCTCTATCAGGCCGAAGTGCAATATGTGCGGCTGCGGCGGGGCGAACATGAATTCCTGATCGGCTCGGCGCACGCTCCCTCCGTGCGTGCCAATTTCTACAGCTTTCTGCACGCGTTCGACCAGGAACAGCTTCGCAAGGTGATGGACTGGCAGACGCGCCAGATCGAACGGATCGCCCTGAGCATGGACCGCAGCGGTTCCCTTCCGGTCATTCTGGGTGGCGATTTCAATACGCCTCCAAGGTCGCCGCACGTTCGCCCTCTCGAAAAACGCTTTCTGGACGTATTCGCCGCCATCGGCTTCGGTTACGGTTATACCTATCCGGCCGACACCCCCTGGCTGAGGCTGGACCGTTTCTACGTGTCGCGCCAGTGGGTGCCTCTGAAGTGTGAGGTGGCACCCCGGTTCGAGTCGGATCACAGGCCGTTTTATGTCGAGCTGGCCCTGGAACCGGCCCGCCCGGAAGACGACACGGCAAAGGTAAGTTCCTCGATCGTGACTGACGGCATCGCCGCACACGTGAAGCAATCTCCGCCACGCTGACCGCAAGCATCGACACAGAGCCATCGATCGTGAAAAAACCGAAAAACGCAGCGTCATCGAACGAATCCTCTTCCGCATCCGCTCCCGAAGGATCGTCTCTGAAACCGATCCTGACCGACGTGGAAGCCGTTCATGCCGTGCATCAGGCACGCCACTGGGACCCGCACACGATCCTGGGCATTCACGAACTCGGTGAAAATCCCCTGAAATGCACCTATGTCGTTCGCGCCTTCCTGCCTCAGGCTTCCCGGGTCTGGCTTTTGGGTGAACATCAGCCGAAGGTGGAGATGGGCCGGGTGTTCGAAGACGGCTTCTTCGAAATTGGCCTGAAGGACCATCCCGGCTTTCCTTACCGGTTTCTGATCGAAAACCCGTTCGGAGACACGTGGGAGACGGTCGATCCCTACCAGTTCGGGCCGGTTCTGGGCGATGTCGACCTGCATCTGATTCGTGAAGGCACCCACGAACGGCTTTTCGACAAGCTGGGCGCCCACGTGATCTGCCATCAGGGAACGGAAGGCGTGCACTTCGCCGTGTGGGCTCCCAACGCCGAGCGGGTCAGCGTGGTGGGCGACTTCAACCATTGGGACGGCCGCCGCAACCCCATGCGCACCCGCAGCGACAGTGGCGTGTGGGAACTGTTCGTGCCCGGGCTCGTCGCTGGCGATAACTACAAATACGAAATCCGCACGCGCGACGGGCGGATTCTGACGAAGTCCGATCCGATGGCCCGTCAGGCGGAACTCAGGCCCAAGACGGCCTCGATCGTTGCCGACCCCGAGCCTCTCCATTGGAACGACTCCGAATGGATGAACGCCCGGGAGCGGGTCCAGTCGCTCGATCAGCCCCTTTCCGTTTACGAAGTGCACCTGGGCAGCTGGCGCCGCAAGGCCGAGGAAGAAGGCCGCTTTCTCACCTATGCCGAAATGGCCGACGAGCTGGTCGCCTATGTCAAGGATCGTGGCTTCACCCACATCGAACTGCTGCCGATCCACGAACACCCGCTGGACGCCAGCTGGGGCTATCAGCCGACCGGCTACTTCGCACCGACGAGCCGGTTCGGATCGCCCCGGGAGTTCGCGGGTTTCGTCGACAAATGCCACCAGGCCGGCATCGGCGTGATCCTGGACTGGGTGCCCGCCCACTTCCCCCGCGACGAATGGGCCCTGGCCGAATTCGACGGCACGGCTCTCTATGAGCACGCCGACCCGCGCATGGGCGAACACAAGGACTGGGGCACCAAGATCTTCAACTTCGGCCGCCCCGAGGTGCGGAACTTCCTGATCTCCAACGCCCTCTACTGGTTCGAGGTCTTCCACCTGGACGGCATTCGTGTCGACGCCGTCGCCAGCATGCTTTACCTGGACTATTCGCGCAAGCCGGGCGAATGGGTGCCGAACCACTTCGGCGGCAACGAGAATCTCGAAGCCATCGACTTCCTCAAAAAGCTCAACGAAACCTGCCACCGCCTGCATCCGGGCATTCTGACCATCGCCGAGGAATCGACGAGCTACTCGGGAGTGAGCCGGCCGACCTACCTGGGCGGGCTGGGCTTCTCGCTCAAGTGGAACATGGGCTGGATGAACGATACGCTGAGATACGTCTCGCTCGACCCGGTCCATCGCAAATATCACCACAACATGCTTACCTTCAGCATCTATTACGCCTTCTCCGAAAACTTCATGCTGCCCCTTTCGCACGACGAAGTCGTGCACGGCAAGGCTTCGCTCGTCTCCAAAATGCCGGGCGACATGTGGCGGCAGTTCGCGGGGGTGCGGTCGCTGCTGGCGTTCCAGTTCGCCCATCCCGGCAAGAAGCTCCTCTTCATGGGCTGTGAATTCGGCCAGTGGAACGAGTGGAACGCCGAGCAATCGCTGGACTGGCACTTGCTCCAGTGGAATGACCACAAGGGGCTGCAGAAACTGGTCGACGACCTGAACCGGGTCTATCGCGACGAACCGGCCCTGCACAGGGTCGATTTTCACTGGTCGGGATTCGAATGGCTGGCCCTGAACGATTCGGACAATTCGGTGGTCGCCTTCGCCCGCAAGCAGGAATCGGGGCAGGGGGATGTCATCTGCGCCTGCAACTTCACGCCGATCCCCCGGCACAATTACCGCGTGGGCGTCTCCAAGCCCGGCACTTATCGCGAGATTCTCAACACGGACAGCTCGCATTACGGCGGTTCGAACCTGGGCAATCAGGGCGAGGTCAACACCGTCAACGCCACCTGGGGCGGCAAGCCTTACCATGTGGAACTGACGATCCCGCCGATGGGCGTCGTGTATCTTCGGCATGAGCATGAGTGACCCGGAAAAGGGGACGGGGGGCATTTCGCGAAAATGACCCCCGTCCCCTTTAATTGTCGCAAGCCTTACCATGTGGAACTGACGATCCCGCCGATGGGCGTCGTTTATCTGCGGTATCAGCATGAGTGACGAAGGCATGGCTGATTAGTGATCCTGAGGCTGACATTCCGACTGCTGCGTCAATGAGTCCCGCTTACGAGTTCGAGCGTCAATTACTCTCTAACTTTGACGATCCCTGGAATTAAGGTCGATCGAGCGGTTCTTCACGGGTGGATTGGCCCGAATACCCCCGCACATCGCGCAGAATCGGAACAATCGTTACGGTCGATGCGGGTCGAACGGAAATCGGGTTGCATCCTGACGCGAAGCGGTCCGATCTAACAACCAGAACGATCGGCGAGCCGTTCCGTCAAAGTGGCCCGCCGAGCAAATGGACGAAGAATCAAGGATGAGGATCGGCACCTTAACGGATGAGGTGTCACCCGTGTCGGACTACGGCGACAATCCCGCGCGACGTAGATACGACGGACGGAAGAATCCGCGGGTGAGGTGAGGATCAATGAACAGTCGCATGAAAAGGATTTCCGCTGCACTGGCAATTGCCGCCGCGGGACTGAGCGCTTCGGCTTCGGCTCAGAACGTCGCACGGCAGAACCAGACGGTTGCCGACTCGGTCGTGGACATGCTTCGCCGCACCGGCGAATTCCGCGGCTCGAAGCTCGACATCGAAACCTCCAAGGGTGTCGTCACCCTGAAGGGCAATGTCACCAGCGCTGAGAAGAAGCAGGCTCTGACGAGCCGCGTGCTGGCCGTCCCCGGCGTGACCGGCGTGGTCGACGAGACCAAAGTCGTTGCGGCGAGCGAAGTTCAGCAAGTTCAGTATGACGTCGCCATGGGTGGCCACGGTCACGGTGGCGCGGCGATCGGCGGCGGCTTCGCCGGAGCTCCGGTCGGTGCTCCGATCGGTGCCGACCCGGCCGCGATGGACCCGAACGCTCCGGCCCCTGAGAACGGTGCAGCTGGCGGATACGGCCCTGCCGCCGGTTCGCACGCCATGCCGAACTACGCCTGGCCGAGCTATGCCCCTTATCCGAACTTCTCGGCCGTGGGCTACCCGACGGTCTATCCGTGGCAAGCCTGGCCGAACATCGGCCCTGTGCACCCTTACCCGGAAGTGCCCCTCGACTGGCGCGCCGTGACGCTGCGTTGGGACGACGGCCTGTGGTGGCTTGACTTCAAGAAGCACTACACCCGTCCGTTCTTCACGCCCTATCCGTTCGGTCTGTTCGCTTATTGATCGAACGTCCGGCGAAGATAATATCCGGGGAAGCCACGCGGCGTGCCGCGTGGCTTCTTCGCGTTTCGCACGATCGAAGTGCGGGCCGTATCGGCTTTAGGGCGATGATGGATCATTGCGGTCTTGTGGACTTCTCCGGGCTTGCACGCAGTGCGATCCGGGGGATCTTTCGGGGTGATGACGCCCAGGGCTGCGGCGAAGAATTTTGCGACTCGTAACGGTTTCTCGGAAATTTTTTCACTTTGGGGGCTCTATTGTTCGATCAATGATCATAACGGTTCGAGTGGTTGGAGTGACCACCAGCGAATCATGAGGATTTCCGGTTGGGCGTCGGTTTCGAGGGGGCACCTCGACAATCGGTCGCGACCGTTCCAAGGAGGGAACCATCCGATGCTTCGTCCATTCTGGACACGCGGCCTTAGCCGACTGAGCGACAACCGGGGCCTCGTCACCGGGGCCATGTTCTTCATTCTGGCCATGGGTTCTGGCGGCTGCAGCGGGGCGTTGTCTTACGTCTACCGCAACGTGTCGCCGCTTCACCCCACCGGCTGGAGCTTCGCCTGGCCGATTCTGCCGAGCCAGCAGCAACGTATCGAGCGTGACTTCGCTCGTGAGGAAACCGACCGCGTCGCGATTCTGGATCCGATTCCGCCCGACTCGACCGAGTCGCCGTGTCTCGATCCCCCCAGCGAAGCGGAAGTCTGGGAAAAAGTTCCCAAGTTCCGTCACTCGCAGACGGTCATTTACGAAACCCAGCGGAACAACGTCCAGATCCTGATCGAAAAGATCGGCGAAACGGTCGACCCCTGCAAGGTTTATCCCCTGGCCGGACCCTGCCAGCTGGTACACTGCCACTACAAGTGCACCGTGTACTACGACGAAAGCTACTGGTCGGACTATCCGATCCCGTACAACCTGAATGACCACAAGGTGGAAGTGGTCTACATCGACAAGGACCACCTGCGCCGCTGTGCCGGCCCTGTGGCGACCTCGCCGAACGGCCCCTGATCGAAATCGGAACGACGCAAATCGCGAAAGCCCGGCCAATGTGCCGGGCTTTCGGCGTTTCAGCCGGTTCAGGAACCTGCAGCGGGGTTCCAGGAGAGGTCTAGGAAGCCTTCGCCGCATTCTTCGATCATCGTCATGTTCAGGCCCCAGAACATGTTGGCCTGGAACAGGAAGTGATCGACGTCGAAATCGGCATCGGTTTCGCTGTCGTAGGCGAAGTCGTATGTGGAGAGGATGATTCCCGGCCCGGCCCAGAAAACGCGTAACATCGGGAATTCCTGCATGCGGTCGTTGGTCCACTGCAGAATCCTGGCCTTCGTCAGGCCCTTTTTCGGTTTCATAGGAAATTTGAAAGTGACGAACGGTAAAGCGTCATCCACTTCGACCATCAGCTTGATGCCGTTATCCTGACCGGTCACGAACGTGAAATTGTCGAGAACGAAAATTTCGAATCCTTCGTCCTCGAAGATTTCGATGAAGAACGAGGCATCGAAAGGCTCGGTGATTTCTTCATGCATGGCCGGCGAATCGCCGGAATTTCCGAAAATCGAAAGTGTCGGCTTTTCGATGATGGCGGGCTTTTTCGCCGGCGATTTCGGCTTCTTGTCCGACGGTTTCGATGTGTCCGGTTTTTTGCGTGCCATGTGCGAGTTCCTTCGAAATTTCAGGCTTCGAATGCCGTAACGATTTCGTGACGAAGCCGTTCGACGAATTTCGACCGTTGAATTTCTTCGAGATTGGCCTGACGCCGTTCGTCGCCCGTCTGGCCCGCTCCACGAATCCGCCCGACGAATGCCCTCAGCATCGCCGCATCTTCCGAAACGGATTTATCGAAAGGCTCGGGCGGCATGAGTTTACGCTCGCAATTCACACGGCCCTGGATCAGGTCGACGATCCCGCCCCGATATTGCACGAAGAAACTCAGCCCGGGCGAAGCGAACTGGCCACCGGGCAGGAAGCTGTGGCGGATGTCGGCCGTGACGCCGTCGGCCCAGGCCAGGCTGGCCTTGAACCAGGCCGAATCACCACCAGGACCTGAGATACGCGTTGCGTGCAGCACACGAGGCGCTTCCGTTCCCGGGCGAAGTTCGGCGAGCATGTTCCAGATGTGGTCGCCGTGTTCGGCCACCCAGTCGCCGGTTCGGGCGGGGTCGGTCATCCAGTCGTCGCGTCCGCGTGGGGCACCCAGCGGTTGAGCCCAGTCGGCCCTGATGTCGACCATCGGCCCCAGATGTCCCTCGGCCAGCCACCCCATGAGCCGGGCCCGCTGGGGGTGAAACTTTCGCGCAAGAGCGATGGCGAAGACGCGGTCGAAATCGCTCGTCAGGGCTTTATGGACTGCATTCAGGGCGAGTTCGCCGAATCCGGCGGGTTTTTCGGTCAGGATGTGCTTGCGGGTTTCGATGGCTTTGAGGATCTGCCCTTGATGGGTATCCGAAGGCCCGGCGATGATGACGGCATCGACCTGGGTTGAGCCGATCGCCTCGTCCTCGTCCGCGAAGACGACCGGATCCGGCTGGTCGGCGCTGGCCGGGAATCGGGCCAAAGCCTTGCGGGCGGCTTCTTCGCAGGGTTCGAACCAGCCGGCGAGCACCGTGCCAGGCGTTTTGCGGAGCGTTTCCGCCAGCGACGTGCCCCGATGCCCCATGCCTAGTACGGCTATGCGTACAGGTCGATCCAGCCCCTGATCGGCGGCCAGAGCCACGCCGCCCGTCACGGCATAACCTGCCGCGGCTGAGCATCGGCCGAAGAAATTGCGGCGCGATACCCGGCCTTCGAATGGTGCGGCGTGCTTCGGATCGGTCGCCATCGGGGCCTTTCTGCCGGCGGGAAATCTGCCTGAGTGAGCGGCCGAGTGAGGAAAATCGTGGGCAATGGCAAGGGTCGAGACTGCCGTAATCCCCTGTCTATATGTTATGCTCAGTGCCGATTCGTGTGCAAGTGCGGGGCTGCGAACGACCCGGGTACCGAAGACCGCATCGAGTGAAGAGAGCCGATGGCAAAGCATATTTTCGTCACGGGTGGGGTCGTAAGTTCTCTCGGCAAAGGGCTTACGTCCGCCTCGATCGGTATGGTGCTGGAACGCCGTGGCCTGCGTGTCCGGCTGCAGAAGTTCGACCCCTACATCAATGTCGACCCCGGCACGATGAGCCCCTATCAGCACGGTGAAGTCTACGTGCTTGACGACGGCACCGAGACCGACCTCGACCTCGGCCATTACGAGCGATTCACGAATTCGCTCCTGAACAAGGATTCGAACACCACGACGGGCAAAATCTACCTTTCCGTCATCCAGAAAGAGCGTGAAGGCAGCTATTACGACGGGAACACTGTGCAGGTGATCCCGCACGTGACCGACGAAATCAAGGAAAAGATCTATCGGCTGGCGACCGACGACGTCGATCTGGTCATCACCGAAGTCGGCGGCACCATCGGCGACATCGAAAGCCTGCCGTTTCTCGAGGCCATCCGCCAGTTCGCCCAGGAAGTCGGCCGCGAAAACTGCCTGTTCATTCACCTCACGCTCGTGCCTTACCTGAAGGCCGCCGGCGAACTTAAGACCAAGCCCACGCAGCACAGCGTCGGCCAGCTCCGGCAGATCGGCATCCAGCCCGACATCCTCATCTGCCGTACGGAACACCCGATCCCGCAAAGCGATAAGGACAAGATCGCCCTGTTCTGCAATGTCGACAAGAAGGCCGTCATCGAAGAGCGTGACAAGGAGTTCACGATCTACGAAGTGCCGCTTTCGCTGGTCAATAACGGCCTGGACGAGCTGATCGTCAAGCGGCTGGGGCTGAAGGCCGGATCGCTCGATATCGGCGACTGGCGCACGCTCGTCGACCGGGTCAAGAAGCCGCAGCACGAGGTGACGATCGCCGTCGTCGGCAAGTACATCAAGCACCGCGACGCCTACAAGTCGGTCTACGAATCGCTTGACCACGCCGGCATCGCCCACTGTTCCCGGGTAGTGATACGCCGGATCGAGGCCGAAGAGATTTCCAGCACGGGGGCCGAATCGGTCCTGGGCGGGGTGGACGGCATCCTGATCCCCGGCGGCTTCGGTATGCGGGGTATCGAAGGCAAGATCGAGGCCATTCGCTATGCCCGTGCGAACGACATTCCGTTTTTCGGGATCTGTCTGGGCATGCAGTGCGCCGTGATCGAATACGCACGTGACATGCTTGGCCTGGACGACGCCAACAGCACCGAATTCGACCAGGACACGCACCACCCGGTGATCTCGCTGATGGCCGATCAGAAGGACGTTCAGGAACGTGGCGGCACGATGCGCCTGGGCCTGTGGCCGTGCGTGCTGCAGGAAGGTTCGCTGGCGCACAAGGCTTACGGCAAGACCGAGATCGGCGAACGGCACCGGCACCGGTACGAGTTCAATAATGACTACCGCGCCCGCCTGGCCGAGGCCGGTCTGGTGGCCTCCGGCGTTTCGCCTGATGGCCGGCTGGTCGAGATCGTCGAATGCCCGGCCAATTCGTGGTTCCTGGCCGTGCAGTTCCATCCGGAGTTTCTCTCCAAGCCGATCAAGGCCCATCCGCTGTTCCGCGACTTCGTGGGGGCCTCGCTGGCTCGTCGCACGAGCCGACGGACCGATCCGGTCACGAACTGACGCCCGCTGGCGATCACAGGAATTTGTTTGCAGGAAACGATGATGAGCGAACGAGCGGACCAGTTCAGGGGCTACCTCGCCGGCGTCGGCGAGGCCATCGCCGTGACCATCGACGTACTCGACGGCCGCATTCGCTCGATGCGCTACGAGCCCCAGGCCAAGGAGTCCGAAGGCGAATCGAAGATCTGGATCCTCCCTGCGGTTTGGGACATCCAGACTAACGGCCGCTGGGAGATCTCGTTCAGCGACACCCACCTGACCGTGCAGCAGGTGATCCAGATCGTCCGCGCCCAGCCTTCGCTGGGCACAACGCGGCTTCTTCCCACGCTCATCACTGGCTCGGCCGAGGCCTTCCTGCACGGCGTCAGCACGATCGCGGCGGCCTGCGAGTCGGACACGCTCGTGGACCGCATGATCGCCGGCATTCACCTGGAAGGTCCGGCCATTTCCGAACTTGACGGTTATCGTGGCGCCCACCCGGCCGAGCATGTGCGGGATTGGACTTTCCGAGAATACCACGCCCTGCAGGAAGCCTCCGGCAACCGGATCCGTCTGATCACGCTCGCGCCGGAACGGACCGGCAGCCCGGAGTTCATACGCACGGTCACGGCCGAAGGTGTGGTCGTCAGCTTGGGCCATACCGCCGCCACGGATGCCGAAATCGCTGCCGCCGTCGCGGCCGGGGCGACCCTTTCCACGCACCTCGGCAATGGCATCGCGGCCCAGTTGCCCAGGCACCCGAACCCGATCTGGACCCAGGCGGCCGAAGACGGACTGAACGCTTCGCTGATCTGCGACGGCCATCACCTTTCGCCCGCGATCACCCGCGTTCTGGCCCGGGCGAAGGGGCAGGACAGGCTCATTCTCATCAGCGATCACAGCCCCCTGGCCGGAATGCCCGCAGGACTTTACGGCCCCTGGGCCGTCGATGCCTCCGGCAAGATCGTCGTGGCCGGCACGCCTTACCTGGCCGGTTCGAACCAGGACTTGCCCGTCGGCGTCGCCAATCTGATGAAGGCCACAGGCTGGGATTTCGCAACCGTGGCCGCCACGATCACGCGCAATCCGGCCCGGTTGCTCGGCCAGTCTCTGCCCGAACTGGCGATCGGCGACCTTTGGGAAGGCTCGATCTGGGCCGTCGACGAATCGGTACCCGGCCAGCCGGAAATCCGGGTGCTCGAAACCTGGATCGCCGGCGAACAATTCACGGCCTGAGCCGGTCATTCTTCGAAACTCGCCGGTGCCACGCCCATCGGTTCGGATTCGTCGCGCCAGATTAAATACTGCCTCCAGGCTTTGCCGAGGGCTTTCTCGGTCCCGAACGTGAGCCGGACGATCGAGTCGCGCTGAAGCGAATCCGGCAGATTTCGCAAGTTCGTGATCACTTCGACATCCTCCGGCGCGATCGCTTTTGGATCGCTCCAGTCCATCCGCCGGAACCGGCTGAGGCCCTTGATCAGGCGCTGCCGTCTTTCTTCGTCGATTTCCGGTTGCATTTCAGCGACGGAAGCGTCCTTGAGGCTGCTGCTATCGGTCTCAGTTCGCACGGAATTCGCATTCGAGCAGTCTTCGACGTGAGGGCCTTTCGCAAGATCAGGCTTGGTCTCGGATCGCGTTTCGAATTGTGCGGGCGGCGTCACCTGCGGAAACGCCGGATTCGAATCGGCGCACTGTTCCCGGGCTGATATCTCAGCTCGATCTTTCGATTCCCGCTTCAGTCGCATATCAGTTGCCTGTTCCTTTCCGCCCTTGCTGGCTTTAGCCACACGCTGCTTTTTGAGCGTGTCCAGACGGCGCTGGAGCTTGTCTGTCCGGCTCCGGGCCTGGGTGAGCAGACGGTTGAGCAGGCGGAACCGTTTTTCCAGCGCCGGGTCGGCGGAGCCGGTGCCGACGGAAGTTTCGACCATCGCCCGCCGGCTCGCATCGGCCCGGGCCTGAAGCCTGGCGGCTTCGGCTTTCCAGCGGTCCCGTTCGGCAGCGGCGCGGCGGGCGAGTTCCGCGCGGGCATCGATTCCCTCAGGGGTATGCCGCAGGTGCCAGACCGCACGTTCGCGTGTGTCGTCCGGCGTGGTGGATTCCTTCACCCAGCGCGTGATCACGCTTTCCGGATCGGCCGACGACCGCACGTATCGGGCCATGATCCACGCACCATCACCCCTGACCTGGGCGACCTGCCAGCGAGATCCCAATGCCGCCGCGGCCTGCCGAGCCTGATCGAAGGTCGGCCCGGGGGCATCGGGGGCCAGCGCTGCGGCGAGGTCGTCCCAAAGGCTGGCCAGGTATTTCGCGCCTTCGAAGGTTGCGGCGAAGATCGGCAGATTCAGGGCCGGATCGGCAAGCCAGGCAGACCGGTCGGCCACGAAACGGTCGCGAGTGAGTCGTGCGAAACGCTCGGCGGCAGTCGCCATTTCTTCTTCGACGAGCCGGGCATGGGCGGATTCGAGTGAGGCCTGGTTTGCCTGGGCATTTTGCAGATCGGCCGAGGCATCAATTTGTTCGGAGCTTTCCTGGGGAGGATTCGAAATCACTTCGAAAGTCGGCGGGATTTCCGGGACTTCAGTGACGATGGCATTCTGTGCGAAATCCGTCGCGCTCTCTGTCGGCTTCGTTTCGCGGAGCCTGGGCAAACCGGCGCGGCGGGGATCGGCGTGTTTCGGCATGTTCGGAAGTCTTTCGGCGCGAGTGAATTCATGAAAATTCGCGAATCGAGAAATCGCGTGTCAAAAGGACTATCCTGAAAATCTGGATGCGAAAGCTGGCAATTTTCGAATAAATCGGATGATCACCCCCGGGCCCTCCGAGCTGGAGCTCGGCGTGCCCGGGGAACTTCACGTGTGATCGATCAACCCAGCACCGTGCGGGAGGCCTCGCGGGCCCGGTTCATCAGGGGGCTGTCTTCCGTCGTCGAGGCGGGCAGGTTGCCCATCATGGCGGCGGTCAAAAGCGTTCGTGTCTGCGGCGTGCTGGCCAGCAGTGATTCTTCCCACGCGGCCGCGCCGAATTTGAAGTCGTGGCTGTCGCGGCCCTTGAGGAAGATCATTCGGCGCGCGCCGGCGAAAACGGCTTCGTCCGTGCCGCCCGCGGCGAGAAATGACAACGTCTTACGCGCGGCTTCTTCACGGCTTTTGCCGATCGTGGCGAAAATGTCGGCGATGGCATCATCGGGCGCTTTCGGCACTTCGATCGGTTCCAGGGCGTCGATCCTGTGCTTCGGGGCATCGCCGATCGCTTCGCGGAACAGGGCCGACCAGCTCGCCGCCTGCAGCAGGGCCGTTTTGCGGGTCGCTTCATCAGCCGCCGCGCCAAAAATGTAATGCAGGGCATTGATGGACGTCACGGCGTGCAGGGCGACGATGCCGGGCTTGCGCAGGAGCAGCTCGTTCGAAGCCTTAAGAATGCCGTCCCAGAGCGGTTCGGGGCCGCTGGCCGACTTCAGCGATTTGACGATCTCGCCCCCGATCGCATTCGGTGCTGCCGACCGAAGTGCGTCCAGAATCGAGCCGCTGACGTCCTTGCCGTCGCCCGCGATCCATTCCTGGGGAATCTCTTTGGCGAAGGCTGTGTTTTCGACATAAGGGCCGATGACGTCCGTCCCTTTGGCCCCCTGGCGGTCGAGCAGGGCGAAGGCCAGCGAACGCAGGACCGGCTCGGAGTTCTGCCAGCCGATGGCCTGAAGGGTTCGCCAGCACTGGGCCGTGAAGATCGCCTTATGGCCGATATTGCGCTGGTCGCGAATGGCGTATCTCCAGAAGGTTTCCATGACTTCGGCTGCGCCGTGGGAGCGGGCGTAGGCGACGATGGCCGTGTCGGCGGCTTCGGAATCCCAGGCGTCCATGGCCTTTTCGAATGCGGCCTTGGCCTGCCAGGGTTTGGGCAGGCGGGCTTCGTCGACTGGGCCGAGCGTCCAGTCGCCTTCCTTGATGTCAGCGGCCTGCGAGGCTTTGAAGGTGTCCAGGGCCCAGAGCATGGGCACGAGTCGTTCGTCGACAGCGGCCGCCTGGCCGAGCAGGTGGGCCGAGTGGATGACCATGACGGCATGGAACTTGAAGCCGACGGGCCGGGGCTTGATGTTGCGGATGCCGGCCAGGAACAGCCCGGCCATGAGTTCGTTGTACGAAAGGCCGCCCTTGAGCTTCGTGATGGCGACTTCGAGGATCCGATCGCGGGGCGTCTCTTCGATCCAGCGCACGACCGGCTCAATCTCGGGCCGAAGGCGGACGGCGTTGGGGTTGACTGCCATATCGGGCGTTTGCGGCGTTATCGCACGCGCTTCGGGCCCGAGACCCGCCCCGAGGCCGAGAATGGCTGACGCCTGCAGAAAATCACGTCGTTTGAGAGGGTCATGCATCGGTCGTTCTCCTGGAATCCGGTCCGTGGCGTCGTGTGGTTCGGGTTCCGTCGATTATCGGCGTGCGGGAGGGCGGGTGCAATCAGGAAAATTGGCCCATTTTGGCGATCAATAGACGACGAACATCCCGTCTGGCCATGACTCGAGATTGCCTGTCCAGCCGCATGGCAGCCTGCCCGCCGCGTAAATCGCCGACAATCGATCGAAAAATGAAGGAACTTTCGGACATCGTTTCCGGTAAGAAGCACGAAGTGCGATGCGGTTCAGGTCGAGAAGGACGATGTCCGAAATCGGTTCCACCGTGCATTTTGCAAGTGCTTCCGTCACAGCGGGCATGATTTCGGTCAGGATCCGCTGGCGGGATTCCCTGGCAAGCCGATTCCAGTGCCCGCCGTACAAGTTAATATGGTGCTTCGAAAGATAGGCTGTCAAATCTCCCTGGGCTTCGGTTCGTGCATCCTGCCATCGATCGGATCGTATATGGATCAGGGCTTCCGAGAGACTTGGGGCTGGTTCGACAGAGAATCCCAGTTCGTCCGTCAATCCTCGACCACATTGAGCGAACCAGTCGATCGATTTCAGCCGGTCGTAGATTTCTGGATCCAATTCCATCGTCGAATCTCCATTTTCAGAGACTGGATCGTAACAGGTTTTGACTTGAGGTGAAGAAATCGAGTCGATATTTCGACGGATTATTTTCGCATTGTCATTTAGTCTTGGTCGTGGTAGCAGGGGGCTTGAACCAACGGTTTCTTGTGAAGTGGCTTCGGCGTATGGAAGGTCGAAATTGCTTGCGGGTTTGGGTCGGTCGTTCGTGGCGGGCTGAAGCCCGCCCTACTTTGTATCAGCGCGGAATGGTGGAGGTAGGGTGGGCTTCAGCCCACCATTTTCGGCAGCATTGTGTTGCGGGTGCTTGGTGTCGGTCGTTCTCATGCAATCGAAAAACGAGGCTGCAAAATCGCAGCCGGAAAAACGACATTCAAATTGAATTCGAAACCGGTTGCGGAGTCCAGATCAGGAACCCGTCGCCATCGAATGCCGGGAGAAAGATATGGCAGGTGTTTCTGACGATCTCATCGAAAAACGAATCGTCAACGATGAACTTTTCAGGAATGATTTTGCATAACGTGCAAACACCGACGCCCCAATTCACGAAAGCCTTTCGGATCGTCTTTTTGAACGTATCGCTCCCAATATCGGCTGGCGTCAGAATGTGGTAAACCTCATTTTCACCGTAGCACCAATAGGGCGGTAGCTTTCCCCATTGCCAGTTATCGTACATTTTCCTCGTCGCATTGGCATTTTCGCAGACGACGACCGCATCGTCGCTCGTTTTGAGATAATCGAATACGAAATTATCCAGAATCGTCTGTGGCCATTCCTCGACGGGATAGTCCTTGATCGTTGCCGTATCCCCTTCCGGGCTCCAGGTATGCATATAAGAATTCAGCTGGCTTAAATCAATGATGCTCAGCTTGAGCGCGTAAACTGGTCCATGATGTGACGAGAAACGCGTCCAGAGTTTCTTCGAAAGGATATGCTCGTGTGAGCAAATACTGAAATTCTCGGCGATCCAGTCCCGGGCTTTCTGGTCATTTTCGGGGAGTCTTAACATGTCTTTTGCTCTTTCTGGAAAAGCCGGAATCCGAAGACCGTCCAGGTCACACACGTCGAACCGGTGCAAAGCCGTAACATTCCTGATGATAACCGATTCAGGGCCTTCACCACATTCAGATGATTTTGGGTTGGCTCCATGCCACCATCACTCAATGAGAGATTGGGCTCTCTGTTTTTCCACGGTTGATGAGCCTTCGATCTTTTACGTTTACGAAGGATTGCCACGCAATCGCAAGTCGAGCCGTGGACGTAAGTCCACGGATGCGATTCGAGAGCGAATTGGTGAGTATCCGGATACATCGTCCTTATATGCCACAAGAACGGCACTACCGGAAAAGTCGACGAATTCGGATTCTTTTGATCGACTCGTCGACTGGTCGTTCGCATCCGTGGACTCACGTCCACGGCTCGATGGGAACGGTGTCGTGGCATTCGCCTTTCATCGGATCACTGTTTTTCGATGAAAGCCTGACGAACGGCCTTCGATTTGCTAGAATCGGGGGCAAGTCGTGAGAACACGCGGATTCGGCTGTCGCATCGTAGGCGGACAGACGAGGGATCGTCGTGTATCTTGAGCAGGGAATGACACGAAACACTGCGAAAGCGAACGAAAATGCTCGACCTGAAGTACGTTCTGGCGAATGTCGAACTGGTCAAACAGAACTGCCGCGACCGGCACGTTTCTCCCGAGATTCTCGAGGAAGTCGAACATGTCGTGCGGCTGGACGGCGAGTATCGGCTGATCCTCAAGGAAGTCGAGGAACTGCGGCGCCGGGCCAACGAAGTCGCCCAGGCGACCGGCAAGGAAAAGGACGCCGGCAAGCGGGCCGAACTGGTGGCCGAAGGCAAGGCGCTCAAGACCGCCTCAGGCGATAAGGAAGCGACTCTGCGGGCCCTGGAAATCGAGCTGAAGGACCGCCTCGGCCGCATTCCGAACATGACCCACCCGGACGCTCCGGTGGGTTCCGGCGACGACGCCAACCGCGAGCTGCGCATCGTGGGCACGCCGCGCAAGTTCGACTGGACGCCGCGCGACCACCTGGAAATCGGCCGCGACCTCGACATGATCGACTTCGAGGCAGGCGGCAAGGTCACCGGCAGCGGCTTCTATTATCTGAAGAACGACGCCGTGCTGCTCGACCTTGCCCTGCAGCAGTACACCATGAAAAAGCTGGCGGGGGCGGGCTTTACGCCCGTGATCACGCCCGACCTGGCGCGGATTCAGATTCTCGAAGGCATCGGCTTCAACCCCCGGGGCAGTGAGACGCAGGTCTATTCCGTCGATCAGACGGACCTGTGCCTGGTCGGCACGGCCGAGATCACGCTGGGCGGCATGCTGGCCGACACCGTGCTGGAAGAGACGGAGATGCCGAAGAAGTATGTGGGCCTTTCCCACTGCTTCCGCACCGAGGCGGGTGCCGCGGGGCGTGCCAGCCGGGGGCTGTATCGGGTGCACCAGTTCACGAAGGTGGAGATGTTCGCCTTCTGCAAGCCCGAGGATTCGGGGGCGATTCACCTGGACTTCCTGCGGCTGGAAGAGGAGATCTTCCAGGAGCTGGGAATTCCGTACCGGGTGATCGACACCTGCACGGGTGATCTGGGCGGGCCGGCTTATCGCAAGTTCGACCTTGAGGCCTGGATGCCGGCGTTTTTCGCGGGCGGCGGGTTCGGGGAAGTGACGAGCACGTCGGATTGTTCCGACTATCAGGCCCGGCGGCTGAACATTCGCTACAAGGCCGAGGGGCAGAAGGGCACGAAGTTCGTGCATACGCTCAATGGCACGGCGGTGGCGATTTCGCGGGCGATCATCGCGATCCTCGAGAATTATCAGCGTGAGGACGGCTTCGTCGACGTGCCGCCCGTGCTGGTGCCGTTCCTGGGCAAAACGATTCTGGGCAAGAAATAAGGCGGGCGGCGAGTGCCGGTTTCGGCCGGCGTCGTTGACCATTTCGTTGGCTGTCGCGCGACGGGGAGAGGCCGCTGGTGCGAAATCCACTCCTGATTCCGGATCTGCGAGAGATCATCCGGGACGGCCAGGCCGATGCCCTGGCGGAGTTCTTCGCCGAATATAGCGCGCCCCGCATTGCGGAGATGATGGAAGACTTCGAACCGGCCGAGCAGCGGGCGATTCTCGAGCAGATCGAGCCGCAGCTTCGGGGCGAAGTTTTCAGCTATCTCGACCTGGACAACCAGGTGCACCTGGCCGAAACGCTGCCGACGGTGATGATGGCCAGCGTGCTGCAGTGGATGCCGCACGACGACCGCGCGCGGCTGGCTTATCAGCTCGAAGAGGAGCAGGTGGATCAGATCCTCCGCGGCCTGGCCCAGGCTGAGCGAGAGGACATTCGCAGGCTGCTTTCGTACGAACCAGGCACTGCCGGCGCGGTGATGACGACCGACTATGCCGCCCTGCCGCCGCACATCACGGTGCGTGAGGCGATCGCCCGGCTGCGTCAGGAAGCTCCGGACAAGGAAACGATCGACTACGCCTATGTCATCGACCCGCACCGCAAGGTGCTGGGCGTGGTGTCACTGAAGCAGATGATCCTGGCCCGGCCGGCGGCCCGGATCGAAGAGATCATGAACCGGGACATCATCCTGGGCCGGGTGGACGAGGATCAGGAAGACGTCGCCCGAAAAATCGAACGTTACGACCTTTACGCCCTGCCGATCGTGGACGACGGCGACCACATGGTGGGCATCGTGACCCATGACGACGCCATGGACATCCTGCGGCAGGAGGCCGGCGAAACGCTGCTGGCCTTCGGCGGCGTGGGCGCGCAGGGGGCGGATCAGGTCGATTCCGACTATTGGCGCACGGGGATCGGATCATCGGTGCGGCGGCGTCTGACCTGGCTCTTGCCCCTGTTCCTGTCGGGCACGCTGACGGGCTGGGTGCTGGAAAGCTTCGAATGGGTCGACAAGATCGTTCCCAGCCTGGCCATTTTCGTGCCCCTTTTGATCGGCACCGGTGGCAACGCCGGTTCGCAGGCGGTCGGCACGATCATTCGGGCTCTGGCCCTGGGTGAAGTGCAGTTTTCCGACGCCCTGCGGGTGCTGGCACGCGAATGGCTCACCGGGCTGCTGCTTGGCATATTGCTGGGCTTTCTGGGCTTCCTGTTCGCCTGGCTGGGGCTGGGCATGCCGCCCCGGTTCGCCCTGGTGATCTCCCTGACGATCCTGGGGATCTGCGTGTGGGCGAACGTCGTAGGCAGCATGGTGCCGCTGGTGGCGACGAAGCTGGGCATCGACCCGGCCGTGGTCTCGGCCCCGCTGATTTCGACGCTCGTGGACGTCACCGGCCTGTTCATCTATTACTCGATCGCCATCCTGATTCTGGTGTCGGTTCTCCGGGATTGACCGGGGCATCGACGACGAAACATCAACGCACAAGGAGTTCGCCCCGTGAAGTTCGCTGAAATGACCGCGCCGGAGATCAGGCGGATCGACAAGGCCGGCGTGCTCGTCATCGCGCCGATCGCGGCTGTGGAGCAGCACTCGCGGCACTTGCCCGTGATCACCGACACCGTGCTCGTCACGGCCGTGGCCGAAGGGGTCGAAAAGAACCTGCCGGATAAGGTCCTGCTTTTGCCGACTCAGTGGCTGGGGGCCAGTGATCACCACCTGCCGTTCGGCGGCACGCTCACGGCCACGCTGCCCACTTATGAAGTGATGCTGATGGAAATCCTGCGGCCGATGCTGCACGAGGGTTTCGGCCGGGTGATGCTTCTGAACGGCCATGGCGGCAATATCGACCCGCTGCAGGTGGCCCTGAGACGGCTGGACAAGGAGTTCCCCGGCGCCGTTCTCACCGGTGCCGCCTATTGGGACCTGGCCGCAGAAGGGCTGGCCGCCTGCTGCACCGGCCCGCGCAAGGTGATGGGCCACGCCTGCGAGCTGGAAACCTCGATGATGCTGGCCCTGCGGCCCGAACTGGTGCGGACGGACCAGATCGTGGACGACCCGGATCTCACACCGGATTCCGTGAAGTCGATCTTCTGGGCCCGCGATTTCGGCCGCCGGACCGATCACGGCGCGGTCGGATATCCCGCTCAGGCCACGGCCGAAAAAGGCCAGCGCATGCTCGAAGCCGCCATCGCGGCCGTCACGAAAGTGTGCGGCGGCGTGCTGGAGTTGCCTGTCGGATGAATCCTGAGCCCGTAGGCAGCGCATCCTCGACCGCTTCGACCGGCAGCTCGTCAACCGCAACTTCGTTCTGGGCTGGCCAGTTCGCTCGCTGGGGGGCCGCGGCGGGCATCGTGAGCGTGATCGTGGCCGTGCTCGTCTATTTTGCCCTTTCGACTCGTGAAAGCCGCAAGGCCGTAAGAACTTACGCCCGTCTTACGGCTGCCGTGAACGCGCAGGATCTGAATGCCGTGCGTTCGCTGTGCACGGCACGTTACCTGAGCGTGCATCCGCTGCAGGTGGCGGAGGAGGGGGGCGTGGTTGGCTTTCCGCGATCGATCCACAAGAACTTCCAGGCCTGGAGGGAAGGGGACGCCGTTTGGCTTTGCCCGACGAACCGGGTGGGGCCGGTGTATCAATTTCTCGAGGAAGCCGGCGAATGGAAGTATGACGGCGTCGTCGGCCTGCTGCGCAGCGGGGGGCAGATCCTCATGCTCTCGGACGAAGCCCGGGCTTCCGAGGAGTCCAACGACCTCGTCGTACCCTGATCCGCTGCACTGCGACCGGTTCGCACACCGCTTCGACCGGCACATCCCGCGAACCGGAGCGGAATCCCGAAGCGTTTCCGTAAACGGGATGGCGTGAAGTCGCCGATGGATTAGAATGGTCGATCGAAATCGACACCGACCTGGAGTGGCACAAGACATGGACCGTTTTCGAATCCTTCGGTCAATTCCGCCCGAAACCGGCCCCGGCAGGCTCGGCGGCTGTCTGCTGGCTGTCGTATTGGTGTTTACGGCCGCAAGGGATCTGCCGGCCCAGAATCCGGCCGAGGATCTGAAATTCGCCAACGGGCTGTTTCAGCAGCGGCGATACGACCTGGCTGCCGAGGAATATCGCAAGTTTCTGGACGCCAACGCGAAAAGCACGGCCCCGGAAGTCGCCGGCGCGACCTATGCCCTGGCCACCTGCAAGCTGTTTCTGGGCCAGTACGCTGAGGCCCGCAAGGCGTTCGAAGACTTCCTGCTGATCGATCCGGACAATCCCAACGTCGCCTCCGCCCGGTTCCGCGTCGGCGAAACGTCGTACCTCCTGGGCGATGTCGAAAAGGGGGCCAAAGCCCTTAAGCAATACCTGGACGAAGCCCCGGCCGACCACCCGCAGCGAGACAGTGCCCTGGTCTATGCCGGCGACCTGGCCCTGCGGCAGGAAAAGCCTCGAGATGCCGAAGCCAGCTACGCGAAGTCTCTGGCCGAGTTTCCCAAGGGGCGGCTGGCGACGCGTGCGATTTTCGGCCTGGGCCGGGCCTATTCGCTGCAGAAGCAGCACGACAAGGCCCTGGAGCAATTCCGCCGGCTGAAGGCCGAAGGCGGCAAGGACTGGTCTGAGCGGGCCGATCACCAGCTCGCGCTTGAGGCGATCGCGGCGAACCGCGTGGATGAAGCCACGGCAGCCGTCGATTCGCTGGAAAAACAGTCGCCCGCTGGTGCGATGACGGCCGATGCCCGCTACCGGCTGGTGGATCTGCTCGTCGCCAATGGGCGTAAGGACGATGCCGCGAACGCACTGGCGAAGTTTCTGGATGTCGACCCGCCCACGGCAGTATCGATTCAGGCCATCGCCCGGCTGGCGGCCATGAAGCTCGAGAAAAAACAGCCCCGTGAGGCCCTGGACGTACTGGAGCCGACGCTCCGCAAGGTCGCCGGTCAGCCCGCTTCGGCCGGGCTTCTGCATCAGGCTGCCGAGGCTCAGGCGATGCTCGGCCAGAAGGCCGATGCCCGCAAGCTTTACGAACGTCTGGTGCAGGAATTCCCCGCTGACGCCTGGGCCGACGACGCCCGGCTGCGGGCCGCCGAAATCGCCGCCGAAGCCCGAGAATTCGCCGCTGCGTCCAAGTTGATCGCACCGATTGTGGCCGACGACAGCAAGTCGCAACTGGCTGAAGATGCCCGGCTGCTCTCGGCCAGGATCGACCTGAACGAAAACCGCACGGCCGCCGCAGCTGAAAAGCTGGCCCGGCTGGTCGAAGCGACGAAGCGAGCCGACGTCAAAGCCGCCGCATCGTATCAGCTCGCACTTGCCTACAAGGCCCTCGGCGATAACGACAAGGCCCGCAAGGTGCTGGGGGCGATGACGGCTTCGCCGGCACCGTCGGCATCCTCGGAGCCGCTTCTGCTGCTGGCTCAGTCCGACTTCGAAGGCGGCCGGTTCGCCGAAGCTGTCGAATCGCTGAACAAATACCTGAAGCAGGATTCGCCGCGACTGGCCGATCACGCCCTGGCCTGGCTGGCCATTTCCTGCTGGGAAACGGGCAAGCCGGCCGAAGCGGCAGAATCGCTCGCCCGGCTCGAAAAGCAGTTCCCCGGAAGCGACACCCGATTGCCGACGCTCATTCGCCTTGGAGAAGCCGCCAACAAGCCGGAGACAGCGACACAGGCCGCCCAGTGGTTGCGTCAGGCCGCCGATCTGGCGACGGACGACGCCCTGAAGGCCCGGGCTTTCGCCGAGCTGGGCCATGCCCTGGCCCTTTCCGGCAAGACTGAGGAATCAGCCGCCGCGTTCGCCAAATCGGCCGAACTCACAGGCGGGGCGACCGACGCAGGCCGCCAGGCTTCGCTTTCGGCGGCCCGTGTGCTGGCGGCCTCCGGGCGCGACGAAGAAGCCCTGAAACGGCTCGACACGCTGCTTTCAGGCGAAGCCGCGGCATCCGACGCCACCCTTCGCAAAGCGAGACTCATGCGAGCGCGACTGCTGGCGAAGACTGGCAAATTCGAAGCCGCGGCCGACGATTATTCCCTATATGCCGGCAAGGATTTCGAGACACAGGCCGAAGGCGACGTTCCTGCCGAAAATCGCCCTGAACGCATCCTGGCCGATTGGGCCTATGCCCTGGCCGATGCCGGCAAGGCGGACGAAGCCGACAAAGTCTTCCGCCGCGTGCTGGAAAACTACTCGAAATCGGCCACGGCCGCCGAAGCCCGGGTGAATCTGGCCGAATCGGCCTGGTCCGCGAAAAAATATGATCAGGTCGGCGAACTTCTGGGCGATCTGGCGGGTGAAACCAGGCCTGAAGGTCTGCCGGACACTCTGCGTGAAGCCGCACTCTATCGCGCCGGCCGCACGGGCGTGGAACAACGGAAATGGGCCGAGGCGGAAGCGTTCTGGAAGCGTCTGATCGCCGAATTCCCCGCTTCGGTACTGGCGGGTGAAGCCGCGTTCTGGCGGGCCGAGATCGCGATGCGGACCGATCGGCCCGACGACGCGATCGCCATCCTGGAAGAGCTGTTCCGCAAGCCGCCTCAAGGCGATTCGAAGCCGCCCGCCTGGCTCGTCACGGCACGAACGCGCCAGCTCCAGGCCATGATCTCGACCAAAAAGTGGGAAGACATCCTGAAATTGACCGACCGGCTCAAGCAGGAAAAGTTCGGCGACGATTCAGCCGAGTTTAAGGGTGAGGCAAACTATGCCAGCGGCCGGGCGTATCAGGCCGAGGCCCGGTTCGACGAAGCCCGGGCGGCATATCAGGCGGCGATCGACGCGGGCGGGCCGGCGGAACTGGCTGCGCGGGCCCAGTTCATGCGTGGCGAAACATTCTTCCACCAGAAGAATTACCGTGAATCCCTGCGGGAATTTCTGAAGGTGGACATTCTGCACGATGCGCCGAGTTGGCAGGCGGCGGCGCTGCTGGAAGCGGCCAAAGTTTACGAGAGGCTCAACCAGCAGCGGGATGCGGCCGATCTTTATGAAAGGCTCGTCGATCGATTTCCGAAAGAGGCGGCGGCGGTCGAGGCACAGGCACGCCTGCGTTCGCTCAAGCCGACGGCCTCCCGTACCGACGCCCCGGCGGGGAAATAGCCGGGCGTGCGAACGATTCGACAAGGCGACAATACGAGTCAGGCGACCGGTATCGGGCCGAGTGGGTCCGCGTCAGCCGGTAGCGGTTCGGACAGGGAAGGGCGGTCCGCCTCAATCATGGCGGTACGAAGGAAGTCGATCATGGCAGGCAAGATGGATCGCACAGGTAATTGGGCACGTGCGGCCGCCGCCGTGCTTGTGCTGGGAACGTCATTCAGCGCGAGGCTCATGGCCGACGAGTCGCCCGCGCCCCCGCCGCTGACGCAGCTCGTCAGCCGCGACATGCAGGAAATCTCGGGCAAACTCGTCAAACTTTACGAGTCCACGCCCTGGACCGACCGGGTCGCATGGGGCGCCATCGGGGCATGTGCCGTCTTGGCCCTGCTTACGCTGATGGAACGGACGTGGGCCATGCGCAATCGTCGCATCCTGCCCCGCAGATTCGTATCCCGGCTGATGGAACGCATGGAAGACGGGCCGGTCGACCGGGCCAAGCTCATCGACCTGTGCGAACTCAACGATTCGGCCATCGCCCGCGTCGCCGGGGCGATCGTCAGCCGCTGGGGCCGCCCCACGGCCGACCTGGAACGTGCCCTGAACAATGGCGTGCGGATCGAGGCCGAAGAACTTCAGCGCAACGTACCCACATTGCGCCGCATCGCCGTGCTTTCGCCCCTGATCGGCCTGCTGGGCTCGCTGATCATGATCGGCCGGCTGCTTTCCGCCCAGGATGCCCAGGAATTTCAGCGGCAGTGGACGCATCAGCTGGCCCAGGGGCTTTTTCCGCTGACAGCCGGCGTAATTCTTGCCGTTCTTTCGCTGATCGCCTACGACGGCCTTTGTGTGCGGGTTTCGAAATTCGTCAGCCGTCTGGAGAAGATCGGCAACAAACTGGTGGATCAGGTCGCCCTGGCCACGCCACCCCCTGAGCCCCGGATGATGATCGAACCGCCACTGCTGCACCGGCCGCATCTTGGAGCCGGCGCTAGGCGCGACGATTACGACCGCGAACCTCGGCAGGAATCCCGGTCTCGCAGTGGTTCGAGGCGTCGCAAGTCGGTCGAGCCGATCGACCTGGACGATCTGGACGATTGATCAGCCGGCCCGGATGAGTGGCACCATGCGAATCGATCCTGGCAGTCACATCGGTTTTCAGGCCCTCGTGCTGTTCGCATCGGGGGCATTTCTCGTCTTCGTCGCTATCATCGGCGCCGGGTTCATTTTCGATCATCCCAAGGCCCGCGGGCTGGTTGCGTTATGCGGAAAAGACGGCGCGCGTGCCGTTTGCGGCATTTTCGGGCTTTTTCTCGTCGGGCTGTCCTATTGGGTGCGGCTTGCCTTCCGCTGAGGAAACGGGAACAATCAGGGGCGAATCGTCCCTGAAGTCGCAGGATTCCCGTTACCGCGAGCCACTCGAACCATGCCCCGCTACTGGCTTTTCAAGTCCGAGCCTGAGTGCTTTTCGTACGAAGCCCTGGAAAACGCCCCCAACCGTCGCACAGGCTGGGATGGCGTGCGCAATTACCAGGCCCGGAATTTTCTGCGTGACGACGTCAAATACGGCGACGGCGTCATTTATTACCACTCCAACGCCGAGCCGCCCGGCATTGCCGGCATCGCGGTGGTCGTCGAGGAATCGCACCCCGATCCGACCCAGTTCGACCCGAAGCAGGACCATTACGACCCCGAAAGCGACCCGAACGCACCGACCTGGGTGCAGGTGACGGTGGAAGCCGTGGCCCCTGTGACGCCGGAAGTCGGCCTGCCCGCGATGCGGAAAAACTCGAAGCTGGAGGGGCTGGAACTGCTGCGCACCGGCTCGCGACTGTCGGTGCACCCTGTCTCGCCCGAACACTGGCGGGAAATGCTGAAAATGGCCGGCTTCACTGAAGATCCGCATGCGAAATGGCTGGAAAAGCATGGCCTGGATACGGCTGCGAAACCGGCCGCTTCGAAACCCGCCGCTTCGAAACTACCGGCTTCGAAATCGACAGCGAAGGCTGCGATTTCTGCCGCGAAACCTGCCGCAGCGAAGAAGCCTGTGAAAACCGTGGCGAAGGCTTCGGTGAAGGTAGACGTTTCGAAAGCGAAAGCGAACGTCAAATCGCCCGCCAAAGCGAAGCCTGCTTCGAAATCGGCGGCACCCGTCAAAAAATCACGCACGGGCGGCAAGTGAGCCACCGCGGACCATCGTTGCATTCACCACACAACCCTGAAGGAAAACCGCACCATGGCCAGTTTCATCGAGCATGTCGCTCTGTTCGCCGACGACCTGGAAGCCTCTCGTGATTTCTTCGTCCGCACTTTCGGCATGAAGGTCGTTCTGGACAATTCGAAAGCCCCCGTGCGCGGCTATTTCCTGGCCGGTGAAGGCGGTTCGGTCCTGGAAGTGATCGAACGGCCGAAGGGGCAGACTAACGCCAACCAGCGTTACGTATGCCACGTCGCCTTCGCCGTGGACGACCTGGACGCCACCCGCAAGCAGATCGAAGCCGAAGGCCTGGTCTTCGAAACCGACACCATCGTCGAAACCCCCGAATTCCGCACAGCCTTCTTCCGTGATCCGGAAGGGAACCGGATTCAGATCCTCAAACGGGCGGTTTCACTGGTGAATTGATTCGCAGCCGGCCCCGCTTCGAAGTAGGGCGGGCTTCAGCCCGCCGTTTCTGATGGGTTGAATCGCAGCCGGCTCCGCATCGAAGCAGGGCGGGCTTCAGCCCGCCTTTTCGATTGAGTCATCGCGGGTTCCGACTCGATGGTGCGGCAAATGCTGTCAGGATCGTCGTCGTCGAACCAGCTGACCTGAATGTCCACCTTGCACGTCGGCCCGCCTGCGACAAGTGCCCGATATGCCACGATCGCAAGATATGCCGGTATGTTCCATCCCGATGTTTCGAGTTGGCCTTTGATCATTCGAAATGAAACACGCCTTCACTTCCATGCCGGTGTCCTGAGCTGAAGCCGGTCTTTCGAAGTATCTAGCCGGTCAGGAAATGTACTTCAGCATTGCGTCGCCCCGGGCGGCCGATTCTGCGAAATACTCGCGGATCGATTCGAAGTATTCCGCAAGGTATTCCAGGGCTTCGTCTTCAGGGTCTTCCCAGATGCCGGGATAGATTTCGTGCTTCGTCAGAGCGGCGGCGTCGTATCTGGCCCGAAAATCGTCCGGCGAGATGGCGGCGATCGCATCGGCCGCGGCTTTCGTTTCGGCCGGCGTCAGATAGCGTGCAGGGCCATATCCGATATCCTCGCCGATCTCCGTTCCGCCGAGAACCACGTCCGCCAGCGGTGGGCTGCCGCCCCAGGCGTCGCCGGCCAGCAGGAAGTGAATGCCGTGCCAGGCTTTGTCGACGTCGATACTGGCTTCGTTCTCTTCTTCATCCGGAAAAACGAAATCGGCTACGCCCGAAGGATCAGCGATCAATTCCTCAAGTTCGAAAGCGGTGAGACTCAGGAAACATCCGATCATCGACATTTCGATTTCCCTTTCGTTTCCAGTATCGCAGGGTGAATCTGGCTAAGTGCATGAAACCGGTGCTGCGAACATTCAGTCTGCCGGTATCGCCTTGTCCAGGCAAGTTCACCCTGTCGAAAATTCGAGCCTGAGAAAAGGGGACGGGGGTCATTTCCAAGAAATGACCCCCGTCCCCTTTTCTGGTCGAAGCAATCACGCCCGCCTCCATTTTTTCGTACTGCCATGTGCTATCGACACTTATCGAACGATTGCCTAACATCTTATCGTTTACGCGTCATTCAACGAGGACTCGACGATGAAAACCCGGAAGAGGCGACGGCTCATGGCGATTCTCGTAATCCCGCTCTTCTCGGCCACGCTGATGCTTGCGGCTGCGGCGCTCGCGGGAGGTTCCGCGGGTGGGACACTCTCCACGGGGCGAAGTGTCATGACGTATTCCGACTCTCTCAATCTGAATTCCACTTTCTCTCACGACACCGCGACCATTCGAACGGCGGGAATGACGATCATCGTCAAGCCGACGAATCTGGAGGTCGATGGTGCCGAAGTCGCAACGATCGGCAATGATGTTTCGAATATCGAAGTGCGGGTGAAACGAGGTAAAGTGACGTTCGTAGCGGATGGCGAACCTGTCGCGACGAAATTACGATAGCGCCGCATTTACGTTCATATGGACTTCTTCGATCGGAGTAATGCGTAATGGTCACGGTCAAAGCGACTTCCAACGGGAACTTTCGGATGCTCAATTGCCGCGGTCCCTGCGTGAATAACGCTCAGGGAATTTCGTTCGGACGCCTCCTCAATGCCACGATCGGGAGTTTCAAGCCGAAAGAATGACCCCCGTCCCCTTTTCTTGTCGAGGAATCACTTCATGAACGAACCCAACTCTCCGGCGTCAGCTCGAACCCGCAGTGAGCGAACTCAATTCTTCGCCAGGTCGGCCCTGATCATGGCGGCGATCGTGGTGCTCAGTTTTCCGGTCACTTACTATTACCCCGTCGCGACGGGGACGGACAATTTCGACACGCTGCACCATGTGCACGGGCTCGCCTGCTTCGCGTGGTTCGGTGTCTATGTCTGGCAAACTCGGCTGGTCGCTCGCGGGCAGATCGCCCGGCACCGCGAAATCGGCCTGACCGGATTCGCCCTGACTGGCGTCATGATCCCCCTCGGCTTCTGGATGGCTCAGCGTGCCGCGCAGAGACGTCTCGGAACCTCTGAGCATCCCTTCGAATTCACCTGGTACAACCTCGTCGACATTTCGTCGTTCGCTGTGTCGATGCTCGCCGCGATCGTACTCGTCACTCGCCACAAGGAGTGGCACCGCCGGTTCGCGTACGTCGCGGCACTGTGTCTCGTCGGCCCGGCCGCCACGCGCTGGACGCTTCGCATTCCCGGTCTCGACCCCATCATGCTCGACATCGTTTCCTACGTCGTCATGTATCCCTTCCTGATCGCTCTCGCGATGTTCGACTGGCGAACGTTGAGAAAACTGCACCCGGCCACATTGACCTGCATCGCCATCCTGGTGCCCTTGCAGCTTTCCAGCGTCTGGATCGCACGATCGAGCTGGTGGAACGCCATCGCACCAGGCCTGATCGGCCCACCTTGAGAGGCCGCTAAGCAGAAAAGGGTAGTTGAGAGTCCCGGATAGTTCAGGGCCAGCGGGCTTTTCTGCTGAGATTTGGCCACCAGGGCTTGTTCAGATGGCGAAAACGGAGCGAATGATGAAGGCGGTTCGGGAGATTCTGCTCCACGAATGGGACCCGATCGGCGTCGCTGACAATCCTGAATGTTTCGACGAGTACGATCGATACGCCCGCACCATCTGCCGGTACATTGCCGAAGGGATCGACGCATTCGGTATTGCGGCGTATCTGTCTCATGTCCAGATCGTCGACATGGGGCTGCACGGGGCGGACGTCGTGCGCAATAAGACGGTTGCGTCGAAGCTCCTGTCCCTTTCGGCGTGATGCTCGTTTTGTCTGAACAGCGGCCTCAGCCGGTCAAAGGCATAATTGGTAAAATGAAATGAATTCCGGGTGATCCGGTGGACCGAACCAGAGAAGGCCTTTTGAGATTCTGCCATGGGATACGAAGTCCATATCGTACGCAACTCCGATTGGTGGGACGTGGCAGTCGGTGGCGGAATCTCGCTGGAAGAGTGGGAATTCTGCGTCCGAACCGACGAATCAATGCGGCTCGATCATGCCGCCGAGACGAAAACGGACGATGGCGAGGTGATCCGTTACGAGAATCCCGGGCTTGCGGTTTGGGTCGGTTATTCGAATCACAATGAATCAGGCAACATGGCCTGGTTCGACTTTCGTGAAGGACGCATATCGGTCAAGAATCCGGACGAAGAAATCCTTCGCAAAATGCATCAGCTTGCGACAAGACTCGATGCGAAAGTGGTGGGCGACGAAGAGGAAGAATATGACGAAGCCGGAGGCATCGTCCGAGCGAAAATTCGTAGCGATCAGGCCGGAAAACCATGGTGGAAGTTCTGGTGACGGCAATGCGGGAATGAAGCGACCACTCGCGAATCTGTGTCATCGATGCCATTATCGGATTCGAAGGCGAAATCCGTTCGTATTCAGGCAAGCCTCGTCGGAATCGAGCTCGCTAAAAACGGTGGGAATTTTGGGCGTCGATGTTGCTTGCATCAATTCCGGAACCGTCGGCTTGCAAGAATTCGTCTTCCCGGTCACTCTTTACGATTGCAGCAGCGTTGCGAGAATCGCGTTTCGAATGACGGTATTCCGATGATGGAATGCCACTTGATTTGGCGCGATCGCCCGGTGCCTTTCCCGTTCGTCGGACCGTTCCGCCACGTGAAGATCCAGGCACCAGGCAAATCTTCGAAAGTCCATCACCGGAGCGCATCAATCGTGACGAAATATGTGAATATCGAGGATCGAAACTGGAAGGGAATCGACGTCCGGGGCGTGACGATGGAGGCGTGCAGATTATGGGAAGGCAAGCATAACGTGCGGGCCGGGCTGTTCCGCATGCCCAAAGAAATGCAAGTGCCCATGCACCATCACCCCTATTGGGTGCAAGTCTACGTAGTCAGCGGGAAAATGGAAGTCAGGGCCGAGGGGTGCGAAGCGCAAATGATCGATGCCGGCGGCTACTACTTCGTCGAACCCGGCGAAACTCACGTCGAGACTGCTGTCGAAGACACGTTGCTGCTGGTCATCTCGGAAGAGGAACGAGAAGAAATGCGCCAATAGGGTTTGCGATCGGAAAAGGGGACGGGGGTCTTTTCTTCGACCCACGTAAAAATGACCCCCGTCCCCTTATTCAGTCCCTGTGTTCGCTCTTAGCCAGCCGATGCCGAACTTTGACCTCCATCCAGCCACGACTGCGGCGGGGGCTCTGACGAAGAGGGAAGCGAGTCATAGAAGACGAGTCCAGTCCAGTCTCCCAGGCTCATGCATCGTACGATCAGCCCTTCATCCTCGTCTTCTCTGGCCGCGAAGACCAGGTGCAACGCATCGGGCGGATCAGGCTGTCGGCCCTCCAGCCATGCATGAGCACCTCGGAAATCCGAGATGACCTCCTCACGTGATTTCATGTCCGTGTCGTAAGCGACGAGCAGGCTCCGTTCCCCTATGCAGACCGAAATGCACATGGAATCGCCGCTGTAGAAATAGAGTTCTCCGGCATCCAGGCTCATGATCCGCTCTATCGGCGGAGCGAACAAAGCTCGGTAACCCCGGTAGAAGTTAAGCGTTTCCTCTGGTGTCAATGTCGTTCTGTCGGTTTGGCGATACATGATCGCCAGCAGACTACGGTAGGTGTTCAGTTTTTCCTCAGCACGTTTTTCCCATTCTTCCATTTCGAACTCCTTGCAGGAATGACGTTTTCATTGGCTTCGACATTATCGAAAGTCGATCATGGCCTGGTTGCATTTTGACCGATATCATTCACATCCGAGGGGTGCGATGCTTCGGACTTTTTCGAAATGAACCATCGTCGCCTGGTCTGCACGTGAGCCGATCCCCCTTTTTGCACGGACTCGATTTCTGGCCGACGTCAGGCGTTACGACTTCCGCCACGAGCGAGCAGGTGATGAGAGATCAGGAAGACGATCCCCCCGAAGATGCCCAGGAACATATCCAGGAGCGTGTCCGCAAGGTCGACCTGGGCATGCGTGCCGAAGAAACGATCACTGGTGAACTCCGCGAATTCCCAGAAAATGGTGGTCGTCGCCACGAGAGAGAAGACCAGCACCACGTGCGTGACGGGGTGGAAGGGGCCGAGGAGTCCGACTGCCGAGGCATTGACGGATGACCTGTGGAAAAAGTAGCAGATCACGAACCCGCCGAGGAAATGCATGGGGATGTCGAGCGGCGGAAACCGCTGGTAGGCCTGAAAACCCAGCGACGCCACGGCGTGGACCAGAAAGACCAGCGAAGGTGCCCAGGCAGCCTCTCCGGCGGTTATCCTGATCCAGTCCAGAAGCTTCGACCTGAGCATGAAATTGACCCATTTCCTCAGCCAGACGAGATCGATACGCCCCATCGATTCGAAACGACTCATGTCAATCAGGGCGAATTTGCTTCTCGCCGCAGTTCGAACTTAGCAGGGCAGGAATCGGTTCGCAAGAGAAAGCTAACGGACCACCGGGCCAGCGTGGGCCAAGATCGGCGACATTGCGGCCCGGAGCCTGCGCCAGGTGGAAAAGGGGCGGGGTGGTTCTTCGGACTTCTCCGGCTTCGCCCGGCTTTCAGGTTCGTCGTTCCCGCCGCATGGACGCCAGCCCGGCAAGGGCAGCGGCGCTGACCGCGGCGAGAGTGAGGCTGCCGGGTTCGGGCACGACGGCGGTGGGGAAGACGAGGTTGCCGAGGTATTCGTAGTTGTAACCGAGCGTCGTCATGTTGAGCGGGTCGAGCTGATCACGCGCCGTATTGAACATCGTCGAGTCGAATCCGATATTCGTCAGATCGCTCGGATCGCCGAAGCCGGACATCCGGTCGTCAATCCCCGGGCCACCGTCGAACATCATGTAATCGTCGGCGGTCGTCGATCCGGTGGTCACTTGCCAGCGGCTCCAAACCATGTCGACCCAGGAGTGCAGCAGCCAGAAAAAGGGGTCGTCGACCGCGCCCGCGATGGTGGCGAACTGTCCGCCGAGCGTACTATGGGCATAATTGTGAAATTGCATTTCGAGAGACATGGAGAAGCCCTCGAAATCACTCGATATGTAAATTAATCGCTGGATGAGTTCCAGGGACATGAAGTTCAAAACCATCACGTCATCCGTCATTGCCCGTTCGAGGCTATGGATGCCGGTGTTCGGGCCTGGATTGACCGTCGACCAGAGATCGGCCGCGAAGGGCCCTTCTGTGACAATATTTCCGCTGAACGGATCGCCGCCCGGCCCGACGAGCGTGTCCGGGAACGAATCCCAACCCCAGTTCCAGTATGGCAGCGTGAAATTGCCGAATTTGACAGGGTCGAGCTGCCGAATTTCGGTTTCGAACTCCCACAACATCTTCCGGTGCCATGGCAGGAACCCGGAATTCATGTGAAGCCGGAACTCGGAATGGAGCTGAACGTATTCGTCGTAGCGGTTGGTCGCCAGTTTGCCGTCGCCACGGGCCGGGGCGGCCTTCATGGCGTACATGGCATCGATGAAGAGCTGCTGGTCCGCGGCGCTGAGATCCCCGACGGAGTGGCGGACCCGCACCGTGTCGGCCGCCTCGGCAAGACCAGGCGCGACGAGCAGGGTGAGAGTCGTCAAGAACAGAGCGGCGACTCGAAATTGTCCGAAGTGCATAGGTTGCGTCTCATAAGAACATTCGTGCATCCATATTCCTGACATCATATCGCCGATTCGTGTGCGAGAAAAGCACGAATACGAATTGACGTGCGTCGTAACCACGGCTGGTTAATGGAAAGGCAGCGGCTTCTGACAAGGGAACGGGGCATTTCTTCGGCTCTGTCGAAAATGACCCCCGTCCCCATTTCTTCGGCTTGTACTCTTGCTCTCTTCATCTCACTTGATGACACCGAGTCTTTGTAAAATACCAGCGATCAATACGAAGAGAAACATCGAGAGAAGGATGAGTACCCCGATGGTCTGCGACCACCTGCATCGAAGGCAATAGAGACGACTTGCCTCGCCGTTGAAATCGCTGAAGTGCCGATTCAGCCGCTTCAGCATGAGAATTGGGCCCTGTAACATTGGCCCCAATTTGTCACGCGGCAGGAGCCGCTTGCATCCTCTGCAGGGTTGTCTGTCGGAATTCGAAAGGCTGGAAGTTTCGGCATTCATTGAGCACCTCACGACGAAAACACTTGGCGGGGGGAAACTTGGACGAATTGCAAAATGCGCGGCGAACCACTCAGAGGGCATGCCTCAACGATATATCGAAGCTTGTAGTGTTTGCAGTGGAACTGTGATAAGCGATCATATTTACTTCCAATCTCGTCTGACTCAAGTGCTTTGTGCCGGATTTTCCGAATCACTTCCGAGTAAGCCGACCTATTATAAGTTGCTTCGTTCGTCTGACCTTTTATCGATGTTCAGTCTCGGGATCGAAAGTCGACTTCAACTCGCCGAATCCGCTCAAGCTACGATACCTTCGAAGTAGTCAGCGGAATGTCGGGCTCAAGCCCGACCTACGCTTCGAAAGGCGGGTGAGTGTCGGTGTATCGTGGCCGGCCGTATTTGAGGGCGATCGTCCAGAGGAATACGCCGGCGGCGAAGACTCCGATGCTGATGAGCTGCGAGATCGTCATGCCGTAGTATTGGGCCGATTCGTCGTTGCGGAGGCGTTCGACGAGGAAGCGTGTCACCGCGTAAAGCATGAAATAAAGGGCCATGGCGTGGCCGTCGGCCTTGCGGAAGGGCCAGAAGGCCAGGACGACGAAGAGCAGGATCAGGCCGTCGATCGTCGAATAAAGCTGTGTCGGGTGCAGGGGCAGGCTGGCGGTGGCTGTGGGGGCCAGGTCGCCGGCGGCCACCTGATCGTTGAACGGGGCAGAGCCGGGCGGGAATTGCACGGCCCAGGGCAGTTCGCAGCGGTCGCCGTAGCAGCAGCCGTTCAGAAAGCAGCCGAACCGGCCGATGGCCAGGCCGATACAAAGTGCAGGGGCGATGGCGTCGGCCATGGGCAGCAGCGGGAAGCGCTTGATCCACCAGATCAGGAAAAACGCCAGAGCGCCGCCGATCAGGCTGCCGTAGAAGACGATGCCGCCTTCCCAGATTTTGAAGATGTCGAGGATGCTCGAGAACCGGTCGCGGTACTGGATCACGAAAAACGCCCGCGCGCCGACGAGCCCGCCGATGAACAGCCAGGTGGCCAGGTCGAAGGCGAACTGGGGGTTCATGTGGCCTTTTTTGGCGCGCCAGGCGGTCATATTGATACTGGCCACGTAGGCGATGAACAGCATCAGGCCGTAGCCGAAGATTTTGAACCCGCCGGGCAGTTCGAACAGGACGGTTCGCATGGCGTTTCGTGCTTTCGAGGGAATCGGGACGGCGCGGGGCGGCCGGTCGGGTCAGTCGGATTTCTCGATCGGCTCGAGTTCGGGGCTGACGGGGCCGACCGGCGGGTAATCGGGCATCTCGACGATCGTATTGGCCCGGTCGAGGATCGCCACGCGGGGCTTGTGGTCGGGCAATTCGTGCGGCTCGAGCTGGGCGAAGGCCATGATGATGATGCGGTCGCCCGTGGTGCCCAGGCGGGCCATGGCGCCGTTGAGTTCGACTTCCTTCTGGCCGCGGCGGCCGGGGATGACGTACGTCTCGCCCCTCAGGCCGGTGGCCAGGTTGCTCACGAGGATGGCTTCGTAGGGCAGCAGGCCGACGGCTTCCATCAGCTCGGGGTCGAGCGTAAGGCTGCCGTGATAGGTCAGGCGGCCGGCGGTGACGGTCGCCTGGTGCAGTTTGGCTTTGAGAATCTTCAGCGTCATGGACGGATCAGGGCCCCGGGCTCTGGCGGCAGCAGACAATTGTCGATCAGGCGCGTGGTGCCGACCCGCGCGGCGATCAGGGCGACGGCCGAGTCGGGGCTCGACTTGTCGACACGATCGATCTCTCTGAGATTATCCGCTGCGAGCACGCGGGCATAGTCCAATTGCACGCCGGGGTGCAGGGCGACGGAGTCGCGCATGCAGGTTTCAAGCTCTTCGGCCAGTGTCGTGCCACGCTGGACGGCCACCTGGGCGGCACGCAGCGCCTGGCTGAGGGCGAGCGCCGCAGCGCGTTCCTCGTTGCCCAAATACCGGTTCCGGCTGCTCATGGCCAGGCCGTCAGGTTCGCGGACTGTGTCGACCCTGACCAGCCGCACCGGCAGGTTGAGGTCTTCGGTCATGCGTCGAATGACCAGCCACTGCTGATAGTCCTTACGGCCGAAGAAGGCGACATCGGGCATGACGATGCCGAAAAGCTTGGTGACGACCGTGGCGACGCCGTCGAAATGGCCAGGGCGGATGGCGCCTTCGAGGGTGGTCGTCAGCTCGTCGGGCACGTGTACGACGGTCAGCGATTCCTTGCCGGCGGGGTACATGATCTCGTCGGTCGGGGCGAACACAGCGGCCACGCCGATGGAGCGGCACAGGGCGATATCCGACTCGAACGTGCGGGGGTATTTCGCCAGGTCTTCGTTCGGTCCGAACTGAGTCGGGTTGACGTAGATCGAAACGGCGACGTGATCGCATTCACGCACGGCGGCGCGAATCAGTTCGGCATGCCCGGCGTGCAGGGCACCCATGGTCGGAACGAAGCCGACGGTGCCGCTGGCGCGTGCCTGGCGCGACCATGCCCGAGTCTCTTCGATCGTCTTCAGCAGGGTCGGGGCCTTGCTCATCGTCTACTGGGTCTCGCTTTCGTTGGACGAAGGCGACGCTTTCGCGAAACGCCATGCGCCACGGATCTCCGGTCCTGATCAGTGCTCGGAAGTATCACGATTTCGGTACGCAGGTCAAGTAAGGATGTGACGGTGCGCAGGGGCACATGGGGCGTTCGTGCAGCGGAAACGGCTTTATTGGCCTGATTCGGAGGAATCCGGTCCTGTCGATGCCGCGACCCCGGGTGTTTCGATTCCGAAACTTTCGCATGCCTGTTCATCGAACCATTCTGATAGGATATGCCACTGTCGATGAGCATAAGTCGATCCGATCCGGAATGTTCCGGGGTCTCGATCGTCGAATTCCGAACAGGGGTGCGATATGCGTTCCGCGACGATGATCGTTCTCGCGATGTTGGCGACAAACTTTTCATACCAGCCGGCAGGTGCCGGGGAAAATCCGGAAGCCATTGCGATTCAAGGCACTTGGGAAATCGTTTCCGCCGAGATCGGCGGCCAACTGTTTCCGGTCGAAGCGTTCAACAAAGTTCAGCTCGTGCTGAAAGACGGCAAATATCAGTTCGGGATCGACCAGGGGGTCTACAAATTACTGGACGCCGAGGGCAAGAAGGGCATTGACGTGATCGGCGAGCAGGGGCCCAACCAGGGCAAGACGATACCGGCGATCTACGAAATCAAGGGCGACACGCTGAAGATCTGTTATGATCTGGCAGGCAAGACGCGGCCGGGCAAGCTCGAAACCGAGAAGGAAACCCGGCAGTTTCTGGCCACCTACAAGCGTGCGGCCAAGCCCGCACCCTGAGCGTGGCGCGGAGTGCGCCCTGTCTCGCCGGAAGAATATCGAACGGGAAATCAGCGGAATCGCGGCATGAAATTCGATCGATCGATCCTGGTTGCGGGCGTTTTGCATCTGATTTCCCTGACTGGCTTCGGCGCGGATGCCCCGGCGATGAAGGTCGTCGTCGATGCCCGGGACTTGCCGCGCCGACTGGTGCACACGACGATCGACTTGCCGTGCGAGCCCGGCCCGCTGGCCCTGTGGTATCCGAAGTGGATCCCCGGCACCCACGGGCCGAAAGGGCGGATCGAGGACATCGCCGGCTTGAGAGTCGAAACGGCCGATGGCACGAACCTGCCCTGGAAGCGGGACGAGGTTGACCTTTACCGGTTCCTCGTGACGGTTCCACCGGGGGCGAAATCGGTGCGCATCCGGCTGGATACGGCGTGCGAGCCCCATTCGCCGGAAATGTCGGGCGTGTTCACATACGGCACGTCGTCGCTGGGGATCGTGAACTGGAACACGTGTCTGCTTTATCCGGAAGGGTATCGCTCGGACGATCAGCCCGTCCAGGCCAGGCTGACGCTGCCGGAGGGCTGGAAGTCGGCTACTTCGCTGAAGCATGAGAAGCTCAAGACCGGCGAAATCGTGGTCGACACCGTCAGCCTGACGGAGCTGATCGACAGCCCCGTGCTCGCGGGCCGTCATTTGCGGTCGATCCCGCTCGACCCGGCCGGCGGGCCGCCGGTGTTTCTGGACATCGTTTCGGAATCGCCGCAGGCTCTGCTTCTGGCCCCGAAGGTCGTCGACGCCTATTCGAAGATGGTGCGCGAGGCGATGGCCCTGTTCGGCTCGGCCCATTATCGCGAGTATCATCTGCTGGTCGTGTGCAGCGAAGGGTTCGGCCGGTTCGGGCTGGAGCATTTGGGCTCGAGCATGAACGGAGTGCCCGAGCGTGCCCTAGTGGACGACAAGCTGCGGAAAGGCTCCGTGGCGACACTTTTGCCCCACGAATACGCTCACTCCTGGTGCGGCAAATATCGCCGGCCGGCCGAGATGATTACGGCTGACTTTCGTGACCCGCAGAAGACGAAGCTTCTCTGGGTGTACGAAGGTCTCGACACCTGGCTGGGTGATGTGCTGGCCGTGCGCAGCGGCCTGGTGACGGCTGACGAATATCGTTACATGCTCAACGACCATGTGCGGAACCTGACGCGCACGACGGGCCGGGAGTGGCGACCGCTCGAGGACACGGCCGTGGCCAGCCACCGGTCGCGATACCCCGGGCAATCGTGGAACCAGATGCGGCGCCGGCAGGATTATTATCATGAAGGCATGCTGATATGGTACGAGGCCGATGCGCTGATCCGCGAACGAACGGACGGGAAAAAGTCGCTGGATGACTTCTGCCGCAGCTTTTTCGCCGCCGTGCCGGGCAAAAAGCACGTGGCCGGGTTCGCGCTCGAGGATGTCGTGCGTGAATTGAACGCCATTGCCGAATATGACTGGGACAGGTTCTTCCGCGACCGGGTCGAAAAGCCCCAGCCCGCTCTTCCGCGGGAAGTGGTTGGCCGGCTGGGCTATCGGCTGAAATATGCCGACACGCCACCGCCGGCGGAGCTACGGAGCCCGACACAGACGGAAAACCCTGCGGCCGACACGCTGGGGCTTGCGATTCTGCCGACGGGCCAGATCGGGGCCGTCGACCCCGGCATGCCGGCGGACAAGGCCGGTGTGGCGCCGGGGATGAAGGTGATCGGCGTGAACGGGCGGAAATTCAGCCTGGACCGCCTGCGAGACGGCATCGCCGATTCGGTGACGAAACGGGGCGTAACGTTCCTGATCGAAGACGGCGAGGAATTCCGCACGATCGAGATTCCGTACACGGATGGCCTGCGCTACCTGGAGCTTGAGCGGGCGCCCGGCAAGCCGGACGTTCTGGCGGAGATACTCAAACCGAGGGCGAAGTGAGCGTTGTGCCGCAGCAAATGGCATTGGCTTGAAGAGATATCTGCTTGAAGTGGCATCCGCGTCCCGCCGATGAATCGCGGATGGTTGGGGCTCGATGGTATTTTATGAGGAAAATCGGGCGTTCGATCCGATTCGGTACCCGGGGCGTCGCTGCGCTTTGCCCCGGGCTATGTTCCGAATGCCCTTTCAGGGCAAGACGTTCAGTCGCGAAGTCCAATTAGGACGATCAAGCCCTGAGCTTCATCGCTTC
>WGMM01000011.1 GCA_016125085.1 bacterium | reverse complement strand
CAATTTTCCGGGAGATTTGGCGGAGACAGGCAGCTTGCAGAGAATGCCGAGCTTGCGGCACATGCTTTTCTTCTGCCCTGAAGGGGCATTCGGAATCCAGCCCCGGGTGAAGCGAAGCGGAACCCGGGGTATCGGGAAAAAATGGAACCTCGATGGGAAGGATTACCATTCGCGGGCCGGGACCGTGGTCCCGGCCCGCGAATGGTATTTATGAGGAAAATCGGGCGTTCGATCCGATTCGGTACCCGGGGCGTCGCTGCGCTTTGCCCCGGGCTATGTTCCGAGTGCCCTTTCAGGGCGAGACTATCAGTCGCGAAGTCCAGTTCGGACGATCAAGCCCAAAGCGTCATCGCTTGGGAAAGAAACCGAAATCATGGGTGCGTACAAGAAAATATGGGCACACCAGTAGCTTCGCATTGACGAATCTATCTTTTGACACCGGCTGTCTGATCCCGGACAATGCCTGAAATCGCCGATTCCGAAATTCGACGAAATCCCTGGCCGGAAGTCGGATTCGCGGAGAAATCGGTTCCCCCCCCTCTCGTATTTTCACGATCGCACGATCACATTTTCCATCGCCACGGAGGCAACCACGCCATGTTCCGCAAGATTCGGGCTCTTTGGGGGCTCGCCGCTTTATTGACGCTTTGTTCCAGCACCAGCCGGGCTCAGCAGGTTCCGCTGGTCACGGGCGTCGATCTTCAGCCCGTCGGGGCCCAGGTCCGCCGCATTTCCGACGCGCTCGACTATCTCGGCCAGCCGCTTCCGGCCGAAACTCGCAAAGCTCTTCATGAAGCCCTGGCCATTCCCAATCAGGCCGATGCCGTGAAAGCCGTGCAGGCTGTGCTCGATCCGCTGTGCCTGGCCTGGGTCGAAATCAATGCCGAAAGCCGCGTGAAGGCCGACCCTGGCCCGGTGGCCAAAACGCTCACGCAACAGGGCTGGACGGTGTTTCTCGTCAAGGTGGCCAACGGTGCCGGCGTAACTGCCCCGCTGGCCGTGGAAAGCCCCAACGCCGCACCGCTGCAGAAGCCTTCGACCTCGTCGCCGAATCCGAAGGTGACGATCCCCCTGGCCGAAGTGCCGAACCGTTGGGCCGACGTGAAAATGTTCGACGACCGCCCGATGACCAAAACCCTCACGGGCCTGCCGCTGGAATACCGGCTGATCCAGATCTTCAGCCGCGATGCCGGCAAACGTGAGGCCCGCCTGAGTTTCAATGTCGGCCAGGGCACGCAGGATCTCGGCTTCCGGGCCGATGTCGACATCCTGTTCGATTGCAAGCCGGGCGTGAAACTCGTCTTCGACGTGAAGGACGAAGATGGCTCGGACGTCATGGCCAGCTTTCTCATTCGCGACAAGCTCGGGCGCGTCTATCCGGCCCAGAGCCGCCGCCTGGCCCCCGACTTCTTCTTCCACCCGCAAATCTACCGTACCACGGGCGAACATATTTACATTTCGCCTGGCGAATACACCGTTTCCTGGACCCGAGGCCCCGAATACCGCGAACAGACCCGCAAACTGGTCATCCCGGCCGGTGTCAGCGAACATAAAGAAAAATTCGACCTGAAACGGTGGCTGAACCTGGCCAAACGAAACTGGTTCTCAGGCGATCACCACGTGCATGCCGCAGGCTGCGCGCACTACGAAAGCCCGACGGAAGGTGTGACCCCCGAAGACATGATGCGGCAGATTCTGGGCGAGGATCTCAATGTCGGCTGCGTGCTCTCCTGGGGCCCGTGCTGGTATTTTCAGAAGCAATTCTTCGACGGCGGCCTGCACCCGCTTTCGAAGCCGGATTATCTGATGCGATATGACGTCGAAGTTTCGGGCTTCCCCTCCAGCCATGCCGGCCACTTGTGCCTGCTGCGTCTGAAGGAGGACGATTATCCGGGAACGACTCTGATCGAAGAGTGGCCGAGCTGGACTTTGCCGGTACTGCAATGGGGCAAAAAGCAGGGCGGCGTGGTCGGTTTCAGCCATTCCGGCTGGGGCCTGCGCATCGACAGCCCGACGATCCCGTCGCTGGAAATGCCGCCTTTTGACGGCATCGGTGCCAACGAATACATCGTGGACGTCACTCACGACGCCGTCGATTTCATTTCGGCCGTCGATACGCCGATCAACTGGGAACTGAATATCTGGTATCACACGCTGAATTGCGGCTTCAAGGCCCGTATCAGCGGCGAGACCGACTTTCCCTGCATTTACGGCGAGCGAGTCGGCCTTGGCCGGCTTTACGTGAAGCTCGAAGACGGTAAGCTTGACTTTGACCGCTATATCGAGGGCATCAAGAACGGCCGAAGCTTCGTGACCGACGGCAAAAGCCACCTTTTCGACTTCGCAGTGAACGACGTCGAAGTCGGCAAGAACGGCTCCGAATTGAAACTCGCCGCCCCCGGCAATGTCAAAGTCACCGGCAAATTCGCCGCATTATTGCCCGAAATTCAGGCTCCTGAAATGAAAGGCATCGCCACCCGGCCGCTGCACCAGAAGCCTTACTGGGAACTGGAACGTGCCCGGCTCGGGGCCAGCCGCAAGGTGCCCGTGGAGGTGATCGTCAACGGCAAGCCGGTGGCGACGAAGGAAATGGAAGCCGACGGGACGACGGTCAATCTCGACTTCGAAATTCCCATCAAGGAATCGAGCTGGGTAGCCTTGCGGGTGTGGCCGTCGTCGCACACGAATCCCATCTGGGTGACGGTCGACGGCAAGCCGGTTCGGGCCTCGGAATCGTCGGCCCGCTGGTGTCTGGACGCCGTCGACGCGTGCTGGAAGCAGAAGGAGTCGAAATATCGCCCGGGCGAGCGTGAACAGGCCGCCAAAGCCTACGACCACGCCCGCGAAGTTTATCGCAAGATCCTGGCCGAGTCGTCGGAGGATTGAACGATCAGGTAGAATGGTAGTAGTGATCGATGATGCCGGGGCTCGAACGTTCGTGCCCCGGCTTTCGGAATTGCAGGCAAGGCAGGCAAAGCCATGGCGACGACGATTCAGTGGGAAGCGACCGTCGAAGACCTGGCCCGGGTGGAGGGCAAGGCGGAACTGGTCGATGGGGCAATCCGCAAAATGAGTCCTTCCGGATACGAACATGGAGTCCTTGCCGGATTGATTTACCGGTCGCTTTGGGCATGGTGCGAGCAGTATGAGGCCGGACATGTCCTTACGGATAGCGTCGGGTTTCTTTGCGACCTGCCTGGCCGCAAGTCGTTTTCGCCCGATGTCGCCTATTACGATGGCCCTCTCCCTGGAAATCGAAAACGATTCCTTCCCGAGCCCCCTGTTTTCGCTGTCGAAATTCGTTCCGAAAATGATTATGGTCCGGCCGCCGAAATCGCTATGTCGACCAAGCGTGCCGACTATTTCGCCGCGGGCACGAAGGCCGTGTGGGATGTCGACGCCGAAGGACCTGAGATCGTGCGCCTGTATCTGGCTTCGAATCCCGCCAGTCCGATCGCATTTCGAAGGGGCGAGATCGCCCATGCCGAGCCTGTGCTGCCCGGCTGGCGCCTACCGGTCGATGAGATCATGAAGGAACTCGAAAGGCCATGATCCGGCTCGTATCCGAACGACCGATTTCGAAACTCGCAACCGGCCTGAATCGCCGGTCGGCTCTCTGTATCGGCTCGCTTTCGGCTCTTGGGCTCAGCCTCGATCATCCGCAACTGCACGCCACCCCTTCCATTTTACCTCATTCGCACGAAATTCCGTTCGGCAAGGCCAAAAGCTGCATCGTCATTTTTCTCTTCGGCGGGCCCAGCCAGATTGACCTTTTCGATATGAAACCCGATGCCCCGGTCGAATTCCGCGGCGAATTCCGGCCGATCGCCACCAGTGTGCCCGGCATCGACATTTGCGAGTATCTGCCGAATCTGGCCCGGCGGGCTCACCTGTTTCAGATCGTCCGCAGCATGCATCATGAACATCCCCGACACGGCTGGGGATTGTATTACATGTTGACCGGCCAGAAGCACAGCCGGCCCGACCTGGACGCCCCGCCCACGCCCGACGACTTTCCCGGCATCGGGGCACTCGTTTCGCACATGGCACGCGACACTTCGCCCATCATGCCGCCCGCCGTGACATTGCCAAGATACAACCGGTTTCTCGACCTGCCGAACGACTATGCCGGCGAGCGGGGCGGCCGCATCGGGCAGGCGGCATCGCCCTGGCTCGTGAAGGCCGACGGCAAGGGCAATCTCGTTCCCGAAGAACTTCGCCTGGAAGTTCCGATCGCCCCCGGCCGCCTGACCGAACGAGCCGATCTGCTGAAATCGGTCGACCGGCGCATCGCCGAGTGGTCCGAGACGGGCGAATCGGCCACGTTCGACTCCCTGCAATCGATCGCGCGCAGGCTCGTGTCGTCGCCCCGGGTCAGAGAAGCCTTCGACATGTCGGCCGAGCCAGTCGCCACGAAATCGGCTTATGGCGATCACCCTTTCGGCCGAGGTTTGCTGCTGGCCCGCAGACTGGTCGAAGCCGGCACGCGGCTGGTGCAGGTGAACTGGCACGAAGACGGCAGCGACGTCAAAAGCCCGTTCTGGGACACACACAAAGACAATTTCGAAACATTGAAAAAGAAGCTTCTGCCGCCTTTCGATCAGGCCTTCCCGGCCCTGCTGGACGACCTCCATGCACGCGGCCTTCTCGACGAGACTCTCGTGCTGGTGATGGGCGAATTTGGCCGAACGCCGCGAGTGGGGCGCGTCGTCATGAACGCCGCGACCGACGCCGCCGGCCGCGACCACTGGCCGGGTGCCTACAGCGTTCTGATCGCCGGAGCAGGCACGAAGGCCGGTGCCGTTTATGGTGCATCGGACAGACAGGCCGCCTATGTGACCGACCGGCCCGTCAGCCCGCCCGACCTGCACGCCACGGTACTGGCCGCACTGGGCATCGACCCGCGAGCGAAGATCGTGGACACCAGGGGCATGCCGATTCGCATCTCCGACGGCACTCCGGTCACAGGCTTTTTCGCATGACGATTGCCATTCTCATATTTCATGCACATCGAACTGCCCCTGAGTTCGTCTCTCGAAGGCGAATATCGCCGAATTCGAAATGAAAACGAATCCAGCCGACCTGCCCGATTTCGAAAAGATCGACATTCGTGTCGGTCGTGTCGTCACCGCCGAACCTTTCCCGGAAGGCCGATATTCGACGCACATTCTGCGGATCGACTTCGGGCCTGAACTGGGCATGAAAAAGTCGCTGGCCCGGCTCGCTCCGAATTATGCCGGCCCTGAACTTGCCGGCAGGCTGGTGCTGGCCGTCGTGAATTTTCCACCCCGGCAGATCGGCCCGCACCGGTCCGAAGTTCTCACCCTGGGCTTGCCGGATGCCGATGGGCAGACCGTGCTCATCGAGCCCGAACGGGAAGTACCGCCCGGTGGCCGACTGCACTGAATCCGCCACGACCCGACCTGTATCGAACGCGGCTATGCACGGTCGATTGAGATCCGCGCCGCGATCCGTTAGACTTCAAGCGTAAACGTCCGATTCGCCTTGCGAGCCCGAGAGCCCCAATCATCATGAAATTCGGTATCTGCAACGAACTCTTCGAAAACTGGGATTTCGCCGACATCTGCCGAACCGTCAAAGCGATCGGCTACGATGGCCTGGAAATCGCTCCATTTACGCTGGCACCTCGAATCACCGACGTTTCGCCCGCTCGGAAAGCCGAATTATTCAATGCCATGGCCGACGAAGGCATCGATTGCATTGGCCTGCACTGGCTTCTGGCGAAGACCGAAGGATTTTATCTGACCACGCCCGACAAGGCCGTGCGTGATGCCACGCTCGACTACCTGAAAGCCCTGGCGCATGCCACGGCCGATCTGGGCGGCAAGATCATGGTGTTCGGCTCGCCGAAGCAGCGCGATCTTCTGCCGGGCGTCGGTTACGAAGATGCCATGGGATATGCTGAAGACGTCTTCGCTCGCCTTGTTCCGACCCTGGCCGAACGGGGTGTCACGCTGTGCCTGGAGCCGCTGGCACCCTCCGAAACCAACTTCCTGAACACGATCGATCAGGCCAATGTGCTCATTGACCGCATCGGTCATCCGAACTTCCGGCTCCATCTGGACGTCAAGGCCCAGTCCGCCGAAACTGGCACGACCGTCCCCGAATTGTGGGCGAAACATGGCGCCGCCGCCCGGCACGCGCATGCTCAGGACGTGAATTTGAAAGGCCCGGGCATGGGTGATGTCGACTTCAGGCCGATCGTCCAGTCGCTGGCATCTTCCGGCTATCCCGGCTATCTCTCGGTCGAGGTCTTCGACTTCACCCCCGGCGCCGAAAATACGGCCCGGATCAGCCTTGAGACGCTGAAACAGGCTGCGCTCTGATTTCGAAATCGGGGCGATGAGAGCCCGGCCACGGCGGCGGCTCAGCCTCTGGCCCGAATCGAGTACATATAGGGAATCCTGCCCCCGAGCGAGCGGTAAACCCATCGCCCGGGGGCGATTTCGTCCATCGTATCGGCCAGTTCGTAAACGCAGAACGGATATTCCCGAAATTCTTCGAAATTCAGTCCGGCGTTCCGCAAGGCCCGGAATAGACTTTCGAACGTGTGATTCCACCAGTATTCCGGCAGCGCCTCGTGCGTCAGGCCGTCGGCATAGGTCTTGCCCGTGATCTCTTCGTCCGGGCCATCTTTTCCGAAATAATCGTATTTCACGCCCCCGGTTTCAGGGTCGAGGATCAGAAACGTCTTGTGCAGGTCGATCATGTAGAAAAATCCGCCCGGCTTGAGTGCCCGGCGAATCCCCGCGGCCCAGCGGTCAAGGTCCGGCAGCCAGCCGATCGTGCCGAAGGATGTGAAAACGATGTCGAACCTGCCATCGAGCGAATGCGGCAAATCGAGCACATCGGCTTCGACGAATTCAGCCTTCAGACTTGCCTGATCGGCCAGGCTTTTTGCGGCCGCGATCGCCTCTGGCGAGAAATCGACGCCGGTGACGTTCGCACCCAGCCTGGCCCAGGAAAGCGTGTCCTGGCCGAAATGACATTGCAGGTGCAAAAGGCTTTTGCCCGTGACGGGACCGATCTCGTCGACTTCGATGCCGCAAAGGCTGGACTTTCCCTGCAGAAATCCGGGCACGTCGTAGAACTTCGAAGCGAGATGCAACGAAACACGCGTGTTCCATAATTTGCGATTGGCTTCGATGCGATGTTCGTCATTCATGAGGATGGCGTTTGCTTTGGCTGAGATTCGTCGCGATTCAATCCGTTCGCCTTGCGATTCGCATCCGTCCGAATGGGTTCAAGTATGGTCGAATGTCCGTATCCCTGTCATTACCCGCCTGTGGATTTCTTGCGATCAAAAAGGGGACGGGGGTCATTTTTGATAAATGACCCCCGTCCCCTTTTAGCTTCGATGGATTCCGTTCGGATCGGTTCAAGTATGATCACGTCTTTGGTCTGCTGTCATCATTCGGCTTCCCATTTCGCGAGTTTTTACGAGAGATGCGGATTTCGCATCAGCGGTTGGGAGCCGCTGCCACATCTGCCGCGCGATTGATCTGGACCGCTTCGCCGATTCTGCTATATTGCCGCACCGTGATGGAGCACGATGCCCGCGGCCTCGCGAAATCAGGCCGCCGCTGGGAGACTCACGCAGTGAATGCTGTGTTCAAGGGCGATACTGGCCCAATCCTTCCGATCCGGATGCCCGATCTCTCGGTGCTCATCCCGGCACACAACGAAGCCGGCTCGCTCGGCAAGCTCCTCGGCGATCTTGTTTTGATCCTGCAAAGCTGGGACGACTCGGCCGACTGGGAAGCGATCGTCGTCGATGACGGTTCCACCGACGACACCTTCGAAGTCGCCGCCCGCTATGCCGACCGCATCCCCAACATTCGCGTCGTTCGGCTCGACCGCAACGCCGGGCAATCGACGGCCCTCTCCGTCGCCGTCGACGAGGCCCGCGGCAAATGGCTCGCCACGCTCGACGCCGATGGTCAGAACGACCCCGCCGATATCCCCCGACTCTGGTCCGAAGCCGTCGCTTCAGGCAGCGACGCTGTACTCGGCTGGCGACAGAACCGGCAGGATAACCGCAAAACGCGCTGGGTTTCGAAAATCGCCAACCGTGTTCGTAACGCGTTTCTTGGTCAGCAGATCCGCGATACGGGCTGCTCTACCCGGCTGCTTCGTTCGATCTGCGTGTCCGATCTGCCCCGGTTCGAAGGCTGGCATCGGTTCCTGGGGCCCATGATCGCGGCCCGGGGCGGCTCGATTGTCCAGATCCCTGTCGCCCATCATGCCCGGGCTCATGGCCGATCGCATTACCACTGGCGAAATCGAGGGTTACGCGTCGTCGTCGACCTGTTCGGAGTCGCGTGGCTCAATCGCCGTGTCATCGTGCCGCCCGCGATCGCCTTACGATCAGGTGAAAATCAAATCTCTGACGAGACTTCAAGCGATGATTCGAACACAGGCGTGATCAAAATGCACTCGTTCGGACACCGGCCCGACCGTCACCGGCGAACCGGAGACTCCCGCCCATGAACGGCTGGGGCGACGCTCTCGATCAATGGCTCGTCGTCGGTCTCATTGGCCAGGGGGTATTTTCCGCCCGCTTCCTGACCCAGTGGCTGGCCAGCGAACGGGCCGGTCGAAGCGTCGTTCCAGTGTCGTTCTGGTGGATGAGCCTCGTCGGGTCCGTGCTGCTGTTCAGCTACGGTCTGAAGCGGCATGAGCCGATCCTGGTCCTCGGCCAGTGCACTGGGCTCTGGATTTATGGCCGCAATCTTTACCTTATCCGCAAGGCCGGGCCAGCTTTACCCGATGCTCCCGTCGCGCAGTGTTCGCGGCCTCATGTGCGGCTCGAACCGGCCAGGCAATCCGCCGATTGTCCGTAAGCCTTAGAGCCAGTTTCAAGGCATCCTCCAGCCGGCATTTATGGCCGACCGAAACGAAGATCGGCCCCGCTTTTTTGCGGGTCCGCAAAGCCATTCCCACCTTCCGCCCTTGCAGTATCAGCGGAGAGGTCGATCCTGGTTCGGCCAACGGTTCTTCGAACGCACCGCACAGGCGAGACTTGGCCAGGCCGATCGTCGGAACATTGAGCCAAAGGCCGAGATGCGACGCGATTCCGAGCCCTCGCGGATGGGCCTGGCCGTGTCCGTCCACCACGATGGCATCGAATTCGAAAGTCAGTTTTTCGATCGCCTTGAGAATCGGCGGCAATTCCCGAAACGAAAGCAGGCCAGGCACATAGGGGAAGCGGATCGGCTCGGCGACGCTTGCCGAATCGACGACATGCCGAGTCTTCAGGTCGCACACGACCACAGCCGCCGCCAGCCAGTCGGCGAACCGGTCCATACTGACGTCGACGGCCAGAACGCGGTGGATCCTGGTCACGTTCAGGCGGCTTCGGTCGTCAACCTTGTCGGCAAGTTCCGCCTGAAGCGCCCGGGCCTGGGCCGGTGTGAGATTCCAATCGTGCCGGACCGGTTCGGGCATCTCCATCGGCTCCGGAAGTCGATCAGGGGGCCATGCGCCAGACTTCCTCAGCCGTTTTCAGAATCGCCTCGGCCGCCGTTTTCGTCTGGCTTTCCGAAATGTCTCTGTGCGTGCATGCACGAACGACCTGCTCGCCCAGAACGGCCACGGCCACGCCTTTTTCCTTGAGCCGGGTGGCGAAGTACCGGCCTGAGGCCATCTTCGGATCGACGTGGATCCACACCAGGTTCGACTCCGGGCGGCCATGTTCCAGGGTCAACCCAGGGGCCTTTTCGGCAGCGTCGGCCAGAATCGCGGCATGGGCATGATCTCTCGCAAGGTCTTCGATGTTGCCATGTTCCAGCGAGTAAATCGCCGCCGCGGCTGTCACCCCCACTTGCCGCATGCCGCCACCGAGCATCTTCCGCAGGCGGTGTGCTTCGCCCCTGATCAGGTCTTTGCGGCCAGCGATCACCGAACCCATGGGGCAGCCCAGGCCCTTCGAAAAGCAGATGGAGACAGTATCGAACGGGGCTGCCAGCGCGTCGGCGGCCACTTTCGATGCGACGACGGCGTTGAAAAGCCGGGCACCGTCCAGGTGCGTGGCCAGGCCGTGGTCTTTCGCCCAGCGGCAGGCAGATTGCAGGACCGTCAGAGGAACCGCCTTGCCACCCAGGCGGTTATGGGTATTTTCCATGCACACCAGCCGAGTGCGGGGATAGTGGTCGTCGCCGGGGCGAACACCGGCTTCGGTCAGGGCGGGTTCGTCCAGCCAGCCGTTTTTGCCGGCGATGGTGCGGGTCGTCACGCCCCAGAGCCGGGCGATGCCGCCACCTTCCCACAGATAAACGTGGGCTTTCGGGTCGCACAGCAGTTCGTCGCCGGGCCGCGTCTGGCTGCCGACGGCGATCTGGTTGGCCATGGTGCCTGTGGGCACGTACAGGGCAGCCTCTTTGCCCAGCCGTTCGGCGATCATGGCCTCCAGCCGGTTGACGGTCGGGTCCTCGCCGTAAACGTCGTCGCCGGTCTCGGCCCTGGCCATGGCGGCCAGCATTCCGGAAGAAGGCCGCGTGACGGTGTCGCTGCGCAAGTCAATGAGATTCATGGCGATGGGGCCGCTTCCGCTGATGGGCGATTTCGTGCGGGGACGATTCCCGGCTCTTCGGTCAGTATAGCGTCGCACATGGCCGATTCGAATGCGTGGCATCCGCAACCGTCAACAGAATCGCTGATCCTCGCAGGCCGAATTGAGGTTCGCAAGGCTCCTGCGAAATCTGGCATCTCGCTCGAAGTCACACGAAGGGACAGCTCCCGTCATCCGATCGAAGCAGGAGCCTTTTACTGTTCGTCAAGTTTTCGAATGAGGTTTTCGAGTCTCGGCATCTTCTCGAAATGCAATCCAAGAATCGCGCAGGGCACGGCAGATTTTCCCCAGCGTGCCCCGCCGATCGAACCGACGAGAACGGGCACGTAATTCGCGCCGGAATCGTTTGCGAGCGATTCCATGATGGCACTTTCGAAACAATCCGCACGATCGACGAACCGGACGGCGGCCGCCAGCACATCTGGAGCGAAACCGCTCGGATGATTCACGATCCGGTGATCCGGCTTCAATGCCCGGCATGTTTCCGGCAATCGGTCGATCGAAGCGGATCGCAGAGCTTCGGCCCACGGTTGACCATGAATCAGCGCCCGGCACAGCCGGACGACCGCGGCCGAAACATCGCCGGCCAGCGGATGCAGGTGCGTCAGCCGGGCTTCGGCAATTGCGGCGGCGGCCAACTCGCCTTCATCGATATTCATGCACATCGCCAACGGCGCGGCCCTGTGCGCGGGATTGCAACCGGCCGTCATTTCGCCCGCGATCTTGTGCACACGTTGCGCGGCGGATTCGAAACTCAAGCCCGACTCGATGCACATGAAAACCTGCGCCGAAGTCGGTCCCGAGTCGTATCCGTCGGTACGCCACCATTCGTAATAGCTCCGACCGACCGCGTCAGTTTCGAAACCTCCGCGTTCGACCAGGCTCTCGGCCAGCGTCAATGCCATATTCAACGGCCCGCCGATCCGGTCGCCAGCGGCAAGGCCGAAAAGCACACCGGCGATATGTTCGAGTCGGTCAATCATCGGATCTTCGAAATTGGGTGGAATTGAGGCTCGGCCTGTTTCACTCCCCGACGGCCGCGGCCTCATCGGCAAGGGCCTTTTCGGCTTCGACGGTCCAGGCCGCATTCTTTTCCCGAATCTTCGCTCGCAATTCCTCGGCCCGCTCCTTATGCCGCATGGCCAGCACGGGCTGATTCAGCGGCGGTTGCGCATAAAGCCGCCCGAGCGCCGCATGGGCGCGAACCAGCATCGGCGACAGCTTGAGGGCCGATTCCAGCATGCGTGCGGCGTTTTCAGGCTCGCCCAGACGCTCCAGGCCCAGTCCGATCAGCAGATGCATCGACGGCTGGAACCACAAGAGAGAAACCGACTCCGAAGCGGCTTCGACCGCCTTCGCCACATGGCCCTGTCGCCAGGCGGATTCCGCCAGAACTGCCAGTGCCCGATGATTCTCAGAGTCGATTTCCAAGGCCTTTTCGCAAATGGAATCGGCCTTTTCGAATTCGCCCAGCGCCAGCCAGTGCGAAGCCAGATCGACGCTGCCCCTTTCGGCTCGCTCTCGCGCTTTTTCGATTTGATCAAGTGCTTCAAGTGCGATGGCACGGTCTTCGTCCGACCTCGGAGACGAAGGATGCAGCAGGGTTCGCACATTCAGCATTGCAATCGGCAAGGCATACCCCGTCGCCAGTTCGGCCAGTTTGCGGTTGTCATGGTAGAGCTTGCGTATGTCCGGGTCGTCCGTGATCAGGTGTCGGGCCTCGTCTTCGTTCCGTGCCTGATACAGCGTTCTCAGAAACGCCTTGCTCTGAAGTTCCTTTCGCTTCTCTGGCGAGAGCTTCACCGGTTCGCTTGCGGCTGCGTCGCCGGAATTGGCCGCTTCGACGCCGTCTTCCGGATTCGTATCGGTATCCAGTGGGTTCTCATCACGCTTCCGCCATTTTTCCAGCAGCTCTTCGCTTTTTACCTTCGCTTCCTCACTTTGGGAGTGCAATTTCTCGATGGCGGCGGGCAAAGCCGTTTCGAGTGATTTCACGAAATTCGTGATCACCTCTCTGGCACCGTCGCTGTCGTCCTGGCTCAGCAGGGCGTCCACCAGGTGTTCGATGAATCGCAATTCCGTCGGCTCGTCGGCCACCAGACTTCGAAACGATTCGACGGCCTTGCCGGTCTCTCGTGCTTCGAGCAGGGCTCGGCCTTCGTTGTATTTCCATTCTCGCAGGGTGCTGGCGATGTTCTTTTCCATGTCGTCCTCCAGCGGATCGACATAGCCAAGATCCTGCAGCCTCTTGTGCAGGTCGGCCGCCTCTCCGGGGTCGAACACCGTGTCTTTCGCGAGCCGGCCGTCGTGATTCGGTCCGGCCACGTCGTCCCAACTTGGCACGGCGGGCAACAATTCCGGATTCGCCAGTGAATCGGCCAGCACCTTGCCGTCCATGTCGGCCCCGGCGGGCAGGTCGAAGAGCCGCAGGATCGTCGGACAAATGTCGGTGAGAATGGCACCGTAAACCGCACCACCTGTCTTTTTGATTCCCGGGCCGGCCATGGCCAGCATGCCGAAGTGGCGGTGTTCCACGGCCGGCCCCGCGCCTTCGGCCGGAATGTAATTGGGCCGAAGGTGATCGCTGTGAAAGCCGTGATCGCTCATCAGGATCACAGTCACGTCGTCACCGGCAGTTGCGATCAGCTCGCCCAGCATGGCGTCGTGCCAGGCGTAACCATTCGCCACCACGTGACGATAAAGCTCGGCGATCTTCTCGTCGGCCCTCTGCGTATGCGGCGGGTGATAGGCCATGAACCGGTGCCCGAAGTGGTCGATGGCGTCGAAATAGACGGCGGCGAAGTCCCATTCCTGCGTCGCCAGCAGCTCCGTCGCCACGGCGTTGATCGTCAGCCCTTCGCACAGGATTTTGGCCAGGGCGTGCAGGCTTTTGTCTTTCTCCTGATCGACCTTTTCGAAATCGGGCACGAAGGCCCGCAGCATGGCACCGTCGATTTCATAAGGGCTCACGCGGAGGTCGCGGATCTGGGGTATCAATTCCGGCGGATGCACGCTGCCCGGCACCACGGGACGCAGGTGGGCGTCTGGTTTATCCACATCCCGGAACCAGTCGGAAACGACGACCCCGTCGATCGGCTCGGCGGGGTGGCTCGGCCACCAGCCCACCACGATCGACTTCTTGCCGTTCTGGCTGAGAATGTTCCACAGGGCTTTCGTCCTGCGGCTCTGGATGGTCACGGGCCGCACGCTCTTGCCGTCCGGCGTGACTTCGCTGAAGCCCATGATGCCGTGTTTCGGCGGCCGCTTTCCGGTCGAAATGCTCGTCCACAGCATCGGCGAAAGGGGCGGGTGGAGCGTCGCGATATTGCCCGACACGCCTTCTTTCATCAGCCGGGCCAGGTTCGGCATCGCGCCGGCTTCGACCATGGGCCGAGCGATTTTCCAGTCCGCGGCATCCCAGCCGACCAGCAGAACCTTGCGTGACATCGGTGCGAGCCTTTCCAGGCGGGAGCGAATCAGGAGAATGCGTTTTCAAGAAGTCGAATTTTAATTTCGAACCCGTGAGTGCGTCTATGACCTGGGCGGAATTTCTCTCGAAAACCACATGTTCCGGGAATGCAGGCACCCGAACCGGCCGAAACGAACGACCATGCTGTGAATATTTCAAAACCGGATCATGAGCCAGCGATGGGCAGGCCCGCGATCCGGTTCGGATGATGATCTCGAAAAGTAAGGCTTTTTCTTTTACGCCGCTTCGGTCTTCGGCTTGCGATCTTTCCGCCAGCGACGCAGAGCCACAGCGCCACCTGCCAGGGCCGCGATGCCGCTGGTGACCACCGTGGAAGGCTCAGGCACGGGGACGACGCCCGCGGCAAGCACGCCGAGTGCCGAGCTTTGCCAGGCGTAGCTGTTGATACGGATGTATGCCGTGCCCGTGTCGAAGTTTCCCGTCACGTTGATTCCGAGGGAAACCCAACCGTAGTAGTCCGTACCGCTATCTTCGAATTTGAAGAGCAGGTATGAACTTTCTTCACCCGTCGTGCCGCCGACAGCATTGGGCCCCACCAGCGCGGCGACGGTGGCGTTGACTTTCGCGAAAGCCGCCGCGGTCGTGAATTTGTCGTTCGCAGCGAAGCGTTCCATGCGGGCGAGAGCCCCCGCACTGCTTACTCCGACAGCGAAAGTCGATGCCGGCAGGGGGGAAATTTGGTTGACGAAAAGCAATCTGTAGTTCGTGAAGAAGGCATAAGTGCCCGCGTTGATCTTGAAGGACCGGCCGCCCGAAATGTCGATGTCGAAGGAAGAGGCGGTTTTGGTCGGGGCGGGGTTCCAGCCGACGACGTTGTTACTGTTGATCAAGCCGGAATAATACGTGTCGGCAGCCATGGCCGACGAATCGCTGACGCCAACCACACCCGCGATCAGGGCCGCAATTTTGCCAGCCCGTGTCATATCTTGAACGGCGATCATGTTCATGAGATCATTTTCCTTCATGTTGCCGAAGCTGAGTCGATTTTCTGCATATGCTTTGACGAAGTCGGTCTTTGGAAAACCAGACCAATATTCATAGCAGCGGCCCCATGAATATCGTCGATCGAGAAGAATCGCAAGGGCCTCTATCGAAAAGAGACGAGAAAATTTGGGAATCACCCGGCAATGAGCTTTCCAACCAGCGCGATGATGACAATTTTGGGACGAATCGCTGGCTGGAATGCATCAACATTCCAGCCCGGGCAGCGACCGTCATATGTCTATGCAGGAATTCATCAAGCCGCTTCGTTCTTCGCCTTGCGTTCCTTACGCCAGCGACGCAGGGCCATGGCCCCGCCCGCCAGGGCCGCGATGCCGCCGGTGACGACCGTGGAAGGCTCTGGTACAGCTGTCGCACCGGCCTGAATGATCCCGAGGCCGCCGCTCTGCCAGGCATATTCCTTGACGGTAACGTACGTGGTTCCCAACGAAGCGTCCCAAAAATTCGCCAGATCAACTTTGACCCAGCCGAAATAGTCCGTGCTGTTATCGGTGAACTTAAAGAGCAGGTATTTGTCGGTAGCTGCTGGATTGACTCGGCCGAAGGTCGTGAATTGCCTGGTGCCTGAAGCGAATTGAGTGTACAAAAAGCCACCCCAGCCGAAATCGCCAGACCCGTTTCTTTGCCCCCAGGTGGCGTTCTGACCGAAAAGCTGGCCAGCGTTCGATAACGTAAAGGCCCCGCCGCCATTCGGCCGATTGTAGATCGCGACTTTGAAGTTCTGCGGGTTCGAGCCATACGCTCCGAAAACTACCGCAAGCGTTGCCGAGCCGCCTGCGCCACCAAGCAGGTTCACTGGCCCGGATTTCAGTTCGAACGCGAAGGACGCTTGCTGATAGATCCCCGAGATGACGCCCACCGTATTGTTCGACGTGATCGGCCCTGAATTGAAAAAGTCCACGGCTTCGGCATCGCCGCAAGTGGCCATGGCGGCCGAAACGCCGGCAAGCAATTTCGTCAGCACGATCCCCGAATTCTTGTCGTCAGAACCGCGACTGGCTTGATACATCGTTGTCTGTCCTTCGAGATGATGCACAACCGCCATAGGTTTCAGGATTAAGGCGTCATGAAACCGGAGTGAAAAAGTCATATTACAGGGGGGTGTCGCCAATACGCAAGGTCTGTTTTCGAACTGATCTATGCCGGATAATTCGGATCACGGCAGTTCGGCGTGCAGCGTGCCGACGGAATACGTTGAGAGCCGGTAGCGATAAGCTACGGCCGAAAAAATCGAAAACAGGCGGTGAGGGATCGAGAAGGCCTTCCGCCGTTGGAATTTCTAATGAATCATGGCTCGGAATTTCATCACTTCGACTCAGAAAACCGCTGTCTTCTGCATCGCCCGAACGAGGACGACGCATTTTCGAAATTCGATCATCGAAATCGCCACATTCCGGGCGTTAACCGATAACATATTCAAACCGAAATGCCGATTCGAATTCGATTCGCAACGATTCATGACCTCGGTCACGAATCTGACGAAGGAGATCCCGCGGAATTGGCGGAATTACCCCAAAGTGATCGGCAACGGTCGAAGCGGCAGATTCGCTGCGATCTGCAGCTTCGCATGGGATACGAAAGACTCCGATGTCGTCGAAATACTTGACGCTCGCGCGAGACTACGGCGGCAGTTTGATGCGATTCCAGGCTGCAGCGAAAGATCGGTCGGACACGAGCCGGATTCGAATCGCCGATTCTCCCGCCTTTCATTTCATCCTTGTTCCGACGTTCTGATTTGGATCCGAACGAAGGCGGAATGGGAATCGTCAGGCAATCGACGGCATGTCGGTCAAGCGGGAATGCGCAGGTCCGAAATCGCGACGATCGCATTTCGAATCGTATGATTAAGCCGCTTCGGTCGACGTCTTGCGTTCCTTGCGCCAGCGCCGGAGTGCCAGAGCCCCGCCCGCCAGGGCCGCGATACCGCTCGTGACGACCGTGGAAGGCTCTGGCACGGCTGTCGCTCCGGCCTGGATAATGCCCTTCTGCCAGGCGTAGGACAACACCGTGATGTAATTGTTCGGATTGCTGCCCACCCATTCGTTCGCAATGTTGACTTGAACCCAGCCGTAGTAGAAATCACCGGCGTCCTGGAATTCGAACAGGAGGTAACGATCCGTCTGGGGAGAGAGCGGGCCTTGAGTGGTACGGTCGGTGATGGAATCGTGCTTATAGAATGTCAGCCTGCCGCCGAAGGCGAAACTTATGGCATTCGAGCCGGAGCCCCACGTCTGGCCACCATTGAAAAGCATGCCTGCGTTATAGAGATTCGAGGCACCCGTGCGAGTGTAGACCCGCATCTGAAAGCCAGACTGGTCAGCCGCTCCGATCTCGACCCTGTACGTGCCGAGCGTCGGGTTGCCATTTGCGTTCTGGAAAATTTCGAATTTGCCGGTTTTCAGGGTCAGCTGGATCGCAGCGCTGTGCAGTGAGCCGTTGTCCCATCCGACAGTCTGATTGACGGCGCCTGAATTGAAGAAGTCGGCCGCATCGGCGAAGCTGAAACCGGACATCGGGGCGAGCGCCAACAGGCCTTTGAGTTTGCGAACGGTAGAGGCCTTCAGGAAGTTCTCGTTCGCCATCATGATGCATCTCCCTCGGTCGAGCCGTATCGATCGGTCTATAAATCTATGTCGTTCTTGTGGATGCGCTAATCGTTCCGGCGGCGTTTTCGTGCTCGTCCGGTTCTGCCCGCATTAGCGGCGTTGCGCGTAAATTACGATCCGAACGGACCGGTCGCAATTCGTTTTTTTGCGACCGGTCGAAATTTTCCGGACCGGCGAGTTCGGCCGATCGCGTGACACTGGATTTCAGGCCAACACGTGTCCGGATCCATGACTTTTCGATGATGCCGAAATCGCACATGCCGCGACGAAAAGCCCCCGACAGGTGGATGATCCGACAGTCGGTCGATTCGATACGGAGAACTGGTGATTTATCGGCTCGTGTTCGGATCCGATTTCGGATCCCGGGCGATTTTCGCCTCCGGGGCCGCTCCGGATTCGGCACGGTCAAGTCCTAAAGCATCACGCACCGGGTCTTCCAGCAGATCCGCCACGACTTCATGGCCAGCGTCATTCCAGTGCCATTTGTCGATCGTGCGATAGACGAACTTCTTCTGGCGGCCTTCCTCGGCCATCATCGCCGGGCCGATCGTGTCGATCAGATCCACGCCCGCAAGCTTGCATGCGCGCTTGAGTGCGTCGGAAAGGGGCGGCACATCTTCGTCATAAAATGCGATCAGCTTGGCGTCGGGGCCGATGGTCGTCTGCATTTTGCGCAGCAGTGCGACGGTCTTTTCGGTCGCCCTGTCGAGCAATTCGTCGAAATTGTCAGGGTTCCGAGCGGTTCCGTACTGGCGCACCTGGCCTGGAACCCATCGTTCGGACTTGTTCACGATCGCGTCGAAACGGTCCTGCAGCGATCCCCAGGTGCGAGAGTAGCGTCTGAGGCCTTTATCGCGTGTCGAAAAATGAAACTTCGTCGTGCCGTCGTCCATCAGATATGGCCGGGGGCCCGGCGTGGCCAGAAACGGCATGGCGTCTTCGAGTTCCAGCAGATTGTTCACCACATCGTTGCTCGACATCTGCAGCAGCAGCACGCTGGGCCGGATCTTCGCCACATGCTTCTGCAGGATCATCCACTGCTGGAATGTGCCGTAACCGGAACAGCCGAAGGCCCAGAATTCGGCTTCGGGAATGCTCCGGGCGAGCAGGGCGGGGTAGAATTTCGAATCGTCGATATCGTCCGATTGCGTGTAGCTATCCCCCAGCACGAACACTCGCGGCCTGGTCGTGGCAGGATCGCCGGCCAGCCGGAAGCCGTCGGCGTTCTGCGTCATTCGGAACTTCGAAGGCCGGCGCAGGGCGTCGATTGCGGTGCCTTCGCGCACCAGGTTAGGTGTCGGCTTCCAGCCGAGTTCCGGGTCGATCACGCGCCGGGCTTCGGCGACGGCGGCTTTGGAGAACTTCAATCTCATTCGGATTTCGGCCGCCAGAATCAGGAAAAACAGCGGAATCAGGGCAGCGACGGCCGAGAAGACGATGCGTTTGCGACGGGTCAACATCCGTGTTTTTCCGTTATCCAGGTTGGGATCGGGTCCGTTCGATCGCATCTGTTCTACAGAATCGCCCAAAACCGGCAAGGCCTTTTCCAGCGAGGAATACCTGCAGAAAAAGGGGACGGGGGTCATTTCTCTTCGGATTCCAAAAAAGACCCCCGTCCCCTTTTCTTTCGGGCTCGAGGTAAAATCGTTCGGATTGACCTTGCGGGATTTTCCGGTTCCGCTAGATTCGGTAAGCGACCGGGCAGGAAGCCTGTTGCGAATTTCCGGCGACTCATACCGGAATTGTCGGCTTTTGGGCCGTACTCAGAACACGGGAGCGATCCGCCATGAGGGCGATCGGACGAATCGAACTGCGACGCAAGCACCTGTATTGGGCGGCTCTCGCGCCTTTCGTCCTATGGGTCCTGGCGGTCGAGACGATGCCGACTCGGTGGCTGGCCCGGCGGCTGGAAGCTTCTCTCGAACGGATCACGGGCCTGCCCGCCAGAGTCGACAGCCTGAGGCTGACGCTCGCCGGCGGCGTGGTGCTCAATGGTGTGCATGTCGGCCCCGTGCCGGAAGCCGTCGGCAATTCCACAAAGGTTGACGTGCGCAAGGTCGTCATCAATGCCCAGTGGATGTCGATCTTCTGCGGCCGTCTGGCCATGACGGAAGTCGACCTGATCGGCGTCGAAGGCACGCTGGCCCCAACGCCCGAAGGCTCATGGCTTCCGAAACGCTGGCTTAAGGCCTCCGACGACTTTTCGACGGCATCCGTTTCGAAGGCGGACCGCGCCTGGCTCGTCGATGTCGAGATCCGGGGCGGCGAGATCGAGATCCTCGACCCCGAGCATTCGACCCGCATCCGCGTGACGAACCTGATGGGCGTCGCTGAGGCGGGTGAGGATTTTTTCCGGATGTCCCAACTTACCGGCCGGGTCGACGGCGGTCATCTGGTCCTGGCGATGTCGGCCGACCGGGCGCAGGAAATTCCGATCTTCGACGGCCACATGGCTTTGAAGGACGTCCCGCTGGGCTCGCAGTTCGACGTTCTGGGGATGGTCTGCCCGCTCCTGGCTGGGCCGGATGCCATGCCCCGGGGGCGGATGAACCTGGAAGTCTACCTTCAGGGCCGGCTCGAATCGAACTGGCAGGATTCGCTCAAGGGCCGCGGGGCGCTCAAGCTCGATCCTCTTGCGGTCGAAGGGCTTCCGCTGGTGCGCCGGCTGGGCCTCGATGCCCTGGTGGCCGAAGTGGGCGGCAACGAACACAAGCTCGAAGACCTGACGTTCCGCATCACGAACCCCTTCACGATTCAGCAGCGGCGGGTGGTCTCGCCGGCCTTGATCGTGGATGTCGGTCCGGTGCCGCTCAAGTTCGAAGGCTGGACCGATTTTGATGGTCGACTCGATTACGCCATCCGGACCGATGCGATCCGGGACCAATTGCCTCGTGGAGTGAGGGGGCTGATTGACGATCTCAAACCACAGGATGAAGCTCTGGCCATTCGCGGCCGGCTGGACGAATTGACGATCCTCGTCAACGACCAGCCTGTCACGACGGAGCGATTCCGGATCCGCAAGACGGACCTGCGGAACGAGGTCGAACAGATTTCCCGCCGACTTTCCGAACGGTTCTCACGCTGAACCGGCCGGCGACATGGCGAGCGTCGTGAAAACGGCGCGGCATCCGGGCCCCTGGGGGCGCCTGGAATGTGTCAACGGTTCGCGCGGAACAGGTCGTGCCAGGCTCACGAGCCAGGACGGGGGTGAGGATGATCGCCAGACGTTATCGTGTGACGGCGCTAGTCGTATGGCCGGGCTTGCCCCAGATCTGGTCTGGGCAGGTGGCGTTCGGGCTGACGCTCGCCGCGTTTTTCACCGTGCTCGTGAATCTCGCGGTCGTGAGCCAGTGGGTGTATGTCCGCTGGTTCGACGACTCCACTCGGCAGGCGCTCTGGGTTGTCACGGGGCTCCTGTTCACGGGGATGGCGTCGTGGACGGTCGTCTGGGCCTGGAAGTTCCATCCCGACCGGTTCGCGGTCGAGATCGATTCGCTCTATCGTGAAGCGGCGGACAGTTATCTGAAGGGCAAGTGGGCGCAATCGCGTGACCAGCTCGAGCGTCTGATCCTTCTGGACCCTTCGGACACGGAGGCTCACCTGCGGCTGGCGAAGTTGCTTCATCGCACTGGCGAAACCGTTCTGGCGCGGCGGGTTCTGGATCAATGCCGCGATACTCCAGGCGCCAAAACCTGGTGGTTCGAGATCGACCGTCTGGCCGAATCGCTGGCCCGGAAGCCAGGGCCTGAATTGCCGGAAAGCTGAAACGGAAAGGGTTCGGAGGCACGAATCCTCAGAAATTCGATCAACTTGCGGGGGAGTCGGACTGGAAAAAATCGGTCCGACTCCCTACCTTTATCAATAAGCGGCGAATTGTAGAGTTGTCTCACGATTCGGCAGCAGTGACGGGCAAGGGATGATCCGCTACTTCCCGAAACGATCGAGAACCCGACAAGAGCGAAAGACGAGAGGGTATCGTGGACATGTACGAACGGTTCACCGACCGGGCCCGCCGGGTCATGCAACTGGCCAACTCGGAAGCCCAGCGTTTCAATCACGATTACGTCGGTACCGAGCATCTGCTGCTGGGCCTCGTCAAGGAAGGCAGCGGCGTGGCCTCCAACGTGCTCAAGAACCTCGACGTCGATTTGCGGAAGATCCGGGTCGAAGTCGAGAAGATCGTCCAGTCGGGGCCGGACATGGTCTCCATGGGCAAGCTGCCCCAGACCCCCCGGGCCAAGAAGGTGCTGGAATACGCCTTCGAGGAAGCGCGTAACCTCAATCACAACTACGTCGGTACGGAGCACCTGCTCCTGGGTCTGTTGAGGGAACAGGAGGGCGTGGCCGCCCAGGTCCTCATGAACCTCAACCTCAAGCTGGAAGACGTACGGGAGGAGGTACTCAACTTGTTGGGACACGGCATGGAATCAGGCTCGGGCGAAGGCGGAAGCGGCAGCGGTTCTTCGGAACGCGCCGGCGCCAAGGCCCCCAAGAGCAAAACCCCCGCCCTGGACAGCTTCGGCCGCGACCTGACCGAACTGGCCCGCCAGGTGAAACTCGACCCCGTCATCGGCCGCTCGAACGAGATCGAACGGGTCATCCAGATCCTCTCGCGCCGCACGAAGAACAATCCCGTGCTGCTGGGCGAAGCCGGCGTCGGCAAGACGGCCATCGTCGAAGGGCTGGCGCAGCTCATCGTCGAAGGCAACGTGCCCGAAACGCTGCGTGACAAGCGCATCGTCGTGCTCGACCTGGCCATGATGGTCGCCGGTACGAAATACCGCGGCCAGTTCGAAGAGCGTATCAAGGCCGTCATGAACGAAGTGCGTCGTGCCAAGAACACGATCCTGTTCATCGACGAACTCCACACGCTCGTCGGTGCCGGCGGTGCCGAAGGCGCCATCGACGCCTCGAACGTCCTCAAGCCAGCCCTTGCCCGGGGCGAGGTTCAGTGCATCGGCGCCACCACGCTCGACGAATACCGCAAGTACATCGAAAAGGACGGCGCCCTCGAACGCCGGTTCCAGACGATCCTCGTCGAACCCCCCGGCAAACAGGAAACCTTCGCCATTCTCAAGGGCCTGCGTGACCGCTACGAAGCCCACCACCGTGTCCGGATTCTGGACGAAGCCCTGCTGGCGGCCGTCGACATGGCCGACCGCTACATCCAGGGCCGCTGTTTCCCGGACAAGGCCATCGACGTCATCGACGAAGCCGGTGCCCGCGTGCGGCTCAAGACGCTGACCCGCCCGCCCGACCTCAAGGAAATCGACGACCAGATCGAACGGCTCAACCAGGACAAGGAAGAGTCGGTCGCCAATCAGGACTTCGAACGCGCCGCGGCCTTGCGAGACCAGGCCGACAAGCTCAAGAAGAAGAAGGAACAGATCACCCGCGAATGGCGTGACAAGTCCAAGGAAATCGACGGCACCGTCGACGAGGACGTGATCGCCGAGGTGGTCTCCAAGATGACGGGCATCCCGCTTACGCGGATCGAGGCCGAAGAATCGGCCCGCCTGGTCAAGATGGAAGAAGAGCTTCGCAAAAAGGTCATCAGCCAGGGCGAGGCGATCAAGCGGATCAGCCAGGCCGTGCGCCGCAGCCGTGCGGGCCTGAAGGATCCCAAGCGCCCGATCGGCACGTTCATCTTCGCCGGCCCCACCGGTGTCGGCAAAACGCTGCTGGCCAAGAGCCTCGCTGAGTTCATGTTCGGCAATGCCGATGCGCTCATCCAGATCGACATGTCCGAATATCAGGAGAAGCACAACGTCAGCCGTCTGATCGGTGCCCCTCCCGGCTATGTCGGTTATGAAGAAGGCGGCCAGCTCACCGAGAAGATACGCCGCAGGCCTTACGCGGTCGTCCTGCTCGACGAAATCGAAAAGGCTCACCCGGAGGTGTACAACATGCTCCTCCAGATCATGGAAGAAGGCCGGTTGACCGACTCGTTCGGCCGCCACGTGGACTTCAAGAACGTGATCCTGATCATGACCACCAACGCCGGTGCCGACGTGATCGCCCGCGAAAAGGGCCTGGGCTTCCAGGTCGAAGAGGACGAATCGTCTTCCTACGGCGAAATGAAGAGCACGCTCAAGTATGAGCTGGACAAGTACTTCCGTCCGGAATTCCTGAACCGGCTGGACGACATCATCGTCTTCCACAAGCTGACCAAGGGCGACTACGAGCAAATCGTGGACATCGAACTCCAGAAGGTGCGCAAGCGTCTGGCCGATCGCGGTCTGACGATCGAGCTGAGCGAAGCCGCCAAGGGCTACGTCGTGGAGAAGGGCAGCGACCCGACCTACGGTGCCCGTCCGCTCCGCCGGGCGATCGAAAACCTCATCGAAGACCCGATGTCCGAGAAGATCCTTTCCGGCGAATTCGCTGGCAAGAATCTGATCAAGGTCGACCTGGCTGGCGAAGGCGAAGACCGACGTCTCGAATTCGAGGCCGTGGTCAACCCCGACACGCCCGCCCTGGCGATCGCCGGCAGCAAGCCTGAGGCCGGCAAGACTGAGTGATTCGCTTCTCGAAAGCGATCGATCCGACGAATGGACTGACGAAGCCCCGCCTTCCCGGCGGGGCTTTTCGTATGATCCGACACGTTCTTGCCGTATCGATGGCAGGGATCATGAAGAACTCGACGGACGTCTATGGACGAGCCGCTATATGGCGGGCATAATAGTGCCTGTTTATCGGTTGATCGATTTCGGACGGTTTCGCGAATCGAATCGAGGCAAGGCCCATGTACGGTCTGCGATCAAGGATGGTTCTGATCCTCACGGTTTCGACGGCTCTCGGTGTGCATGTCGCCCGATCCGCGGAACGACATCTGGCCGACTGGCGTATTGCGAACGCGTTCGCCAGCGACGCCGGATCGGCGGAATCGACCGAACCCCGTTATTCGCTGGTCGTCCGGGCCGGTGGCGAGCCGCTGGTCGAAGACGAATCGACCCTGGGCGTTTTCAAACTCTCGGCCGGCCCGCTCCGGTTCGACGTCGCCCTTTACGACGAATGCCTGCTGCGTTCGGACAACGAAGTTGTCGAAGAATCGCCTTCGGAAATGAATCATTCCGATCGCATGATCACGGTCTTCGTCGATCCTGAGCAGGAAGAACTCGCCGAAGAGTGCATGGAACTGCTCGAAGATCCCGAGACGATTTCGCTCGTCGATCCGATCTGGGTTCTCCTCCCACCCAGTGAACAACCGCTCTGCGACGGCTGATCAAAGCTGAGCGTGATTCGTAGGGCGGGCTTGAGCCCGCCTTCTTCGCGGGATTTATCGCCCTCAACAGAAAGTTATTGCGTAACTGTTTCCGTCGCTGACGCTTCCGGCTCGTCTTCGTCCTAACGTAGGTTGCCTGAATCCGTCTGGTCATGGTCTCATTGAGACGCCCTCAACCCTGCCCAGCGTTGCGGCCCCCAATTTCGACACTTCGCCTTGTCGACTTGAACTTTTTTTCGTAAAACCGCCATGAGTCGCATCGTCCGGCACGTGCCGGCTTGATGACGGCCCATTCTCGACCGTCGGTTTTTCACGAAATCGTATGCGTCAGGCCCATGGATCGGGCCAGCGGGACCGGAGAGCAAGCCATGGATCGGCGAGCCATTATCGTTCGGAATCCTGTCGATATTGACCGATTCCTGGCCCAGGGAGCCGCGCGATCTGCCCGGATCTGCTGCGCCTGCGGCACTCTGCTGATCGCTTCGTGTTCGAGTGCCCCAAAAAGCTTCCTGAGCGTCAGCGACCCGGCCGCAATCAATCGGGCTCGCGCCGTCGCCTTCGGTCAGCAGCAGCCCGACGCCAATGCTATTCCCGTGCTCATCGACCGTCTCACGGACGACGATCCCGTTGTCCGCCTGGCCAGTCACGAAGCTCTCAAAAAGCGTACAGGACAGGACTTCGGATATCTGCCCTATGCCGAGGGCGAAGAACTGGCCGTCTCCGTCGAGCGCTGGCGGCAATGGTGGGCGACTTCCACCAATGGCCGCATGGTGGCCGGTGCCCAGCCCCTGGCCAGCCCGCAAGCTTCGCCGCAATCGCCGGCATATCAGGTCAGGATGAGCCCGACACCGGTGAGCGAAGCGGCCTATCGCGAGAAAAAAGGCCTGTTCCGCAACCTGTTCCGCAAGCGGTAAGGCGAACGAAAATCAGAAGATCCGTGATCCGAACGACTTGAGGCCGCAATCGAAATGAAGCTGGACACCGAACTTCGAAACTCCGGCCGGCCAGGAGCGCACCAATGATGGACCGAGGACTGACCGCCGGCTGGCCCGATACGATCAACCCGCTGCGGCTGATCGGTTTTTTCGCGTTCGAAACGATCCGCTGGTGCGGCGGGCTGGGCACCTTGTCCGTGAGCATGCTCGCCGCCTGGACCCGTCCGGCCCGATCTGGCGAAATGAGCCTGCACACGGCCACGTTTCTCCAGATGGTCTGGCTGATCGTCTGGGGGGCACCGCTGGTCGTGCTCGTGCATGTCGGGCAGGGCTCGTTTCTGGCGCTTCAGGCTTTCCACGGGGCGATTTTTCTCGACGCCGTCGGGCCGGTCGTCGGCGTGGGCCTGTTCCGCAATGTCGGCAACCAGCTCACGGGGCTCGTCATGTGCGGGCTCATGAGCATGCACACGGTCGCCGAACTTCGGCTTTTCCGGTCGAAGGCCGATCGCACGGCCCTGAAGGTGGACCGCGACCTTGCCAAAGGCATCGCCACCGAACAGGCACCGTTCTTGCCGGATCCCGCACGGCTGGCATTCGCCCGCGTGGTCGGTGCCATGTTGGCAGGACCAGTGCTCGGGTTCATCGGCTGCGTGGCCGGCCTCGTCGCCGGTCTTTCGGTCAGCCGGTCGATCCTTGACGTGCCGACCGTCTGGTTCCTCTATAACTTCATGGAAATGCTCTGGGCACGAGACCTTGTGGGCATCGTCGTCAAGGGCGTGGCGTTCTCCGGGGCGGTCGCACTGATTTCGTGCCACGAGGGGCTTCGGCGCCCGGAAGGAACGGCCGAAGACCTGGGCATCGCCATCTGGCGGTCGGCCTGCCTCGGCGTGGCGGCGATCCTGCTCCTGAACGCCGCCTGGTTCACCTTCATGTTCCTGGGCGGGGCACCTTTCGGACGCACCGTGCTGGAACCGCCCGTGCCGCGCTGACGGCACGGAACATTCGGATTCGAAACGATTTAAGGGAATGATCGGGCCAGGATGGCAAACCGGTTTGCGGAATCAGGGAGGACAGGACGACGATGAAACGTAGCTCGACTCAGGAAATACTCGTCGGCCTTGTCGTTCTGGCATGTCTCGGCGGCATGGTCAGTCTGGTGGCTCTGGCGGTTGGCGGGCCTGGCTTTCTGGCCAATCGCCGCACGATCGACGTCATCTTCAAGGACGGCCAGGGCGTTCGCGTCGGTTCGGCCGTTCAGATCGCTGGCCTGACGAGCGGCCGCGTCGAAGGCGTGGACCTGGTGGAAATCGACGGCCACCTGCGGGCCCGAGTGCGGATGACGATCCCCGAAAGCCTCGCCGGCAAACTCAAGCAGGACGTGAAGATCGCCATCAAGGCGTCCCTCACAGGGCAAACGATGGTCAATATCATCAGTTCCGGTTCGTCGGCCATGGAACTGGTGCCGGGGCAGGTGGTCGTGGGGACCGAAACCAGCTTCTTCGACCCGATCATGGAGCAGATCGGCCTGGGGCCTGGCGAGCGGCACAATATCAGCCACATGATCGCCGAAGTCCGCAAGTCGCTCGACGCCCTTCTGCCGCGAGTCGAAGCCAGCGTGGCCTCGCTCGAAGAGACGGCCGGCACGCTCAAGGACACGACGGCCTCCGTTCGCCCCAACGTCGAGCGCACCGTCGCCCAGCTCGAGCAATCGGTTACGAAAATTCAGGAAGTCTTCCCCAAGGTGGATGCCTCTCTGGCCAAGGTCGATCACTTCGTGAGCACGGCCGACACGCTTTTGACCGAATCCGGGCCTGACGTGCGCGAAGCCGTCGCCGGGGCCCGGGGCCTCCTGATCAACGCCGATCAGCTCCTGGCCGAGCAGCGGCCCAATATCGCCAAGACCGTTTCGAATCTGGACAACACCCGCATCCGGGCCGACCGTGTGCTCTATCAGGCCGAGATCCTCACGAGCCAGGGCGTGGACGTCATGAACAAGTCCAAGGCCAATATCGAACGCACCGCTGCGAACGTGCGTGACGCCACAGACTGGGGCGACAAGCTCGTGCAGAAGATCTACTCGAACCCCTTCTACCTGAGCCCGTTTTACAAGCCCACGGCGCAGGACATTCAGGCCCACGCCTATTTCGACTCGGCCCAGGCTGTGATCGTCGGGGCTAAGGAGCTGCACGACACGGTCAAGACGCTCGAAACCATGCGTGCGGCGGCACGTACGCAGGAAGAAGCGGCCGCCATCGACCAGCTTTACGCCAAGGCGGCCGGAATGTCGGAGAAACTCAACCAGACGATGTCGCGCATGGCCGACGGTCTCCAGCCGGCCTCCATGCCGCCGCAACAGGGCAGGGGGCTGCGCCGATGATCCGCACATTCTTCCGCGATCTGTTCCGCAAAGTCCGGTTCGGCGGCACCCGCGCTGAGCCTGCCCCAAAAGGTTCGGCTCATGAATCGGCGATCTCCGGGCCCCACTTCCGGGCCTTGCTGGCACAAGCGATGGTCGAGCCCTGCACGATTCCAGTCTCGGCTCGGTCGCCCCAACATGCGCATGGGCAGAGACTTGAAGACTTGATGAGAATCCTGGAGAAAAATTCCGAAAAAAATCCGTCCGGCGTTAAAGTCCCTACCGTTTCACATCCGATAACGAAAGAGGATTTGACACGGAGGAGCACGTGACAGACTTAGGCTCGGCCGGCTCCTGTCTTCTGCCCGTGTGTGGCAGGGGGCTCGGAATTTTCGAGGGCTACGGTTCCCGGAAATTCTCGTCGGTCGAGGTCCCAGGCTGGCGGACCTAATACACCGCTCGCTTGCATCAATGAAGGGGGGTCCAACGATGGAAATCCATGGCTTGAACGGCGCTGGTGGTGCACAACCGATTTATCCCCGTCTGGCGGCTTACACCGTCGAACAGGGCAGCTCGGCGAGTGTCTCCGCGCCCCGCGATCACGTCGAAATCAGCTCTCTGGGCCAGATGCTCGACAGCGTTCACCGGATGCCTGAAATCCGCCACGAGCGGGTGGAAGAAATCCGCCGTCAGATCGCTGAAGGTGTCTACGAAACGCCCGAGAAGATCGAAATCGCTCTGGATCGTCTTATGGACGAACTGTCCGGTTTCTGAGTTCGAATGGACGCGGCTCGGGACCCAGGATCACCGTCCCCGACCCGTATGCTCCTGACATGACACCGACTGCGTACATCGCCTGAATTTTCAGGTGATGGCGCGCCGGTGTTCTTTTCGTTACTCGATCACGAGCCGCACCGATGAGCGATCCGCATTCTGACGACGACCATCTCACGCCTGCCCAGAAAGCCATGCAGGCACTCTGGGAAGAGCACCTGGCCGCCGAATTTCAGGCGAAGGACGCTCACGCCTCGTGCGATACCATGGTCGAAAAGCCCTACGTCAACCACGTGCCCGTCATGACAGGCGGCGTCGGCCGTGAACAGCTCGAACATTTTTATGCCACGTATTTCATTCCGAAAATGCCGCCCGACGTCGAAATGGTGCCGATTTCACGCACTATCGGCCACGACCGGATCGTCGACGAATTCGTATTCCGGTTCACCCACTCCGTCGAAATGGAATGGATGCTGCCGGGCATCGCCCCCACAGGCAAACGGGTCGAATCGGTCTTCGTGGTCGTCGTCGGTTTCGAAAACGGTAAGATCAGCCATGAACATATCCACTGGGACCAGGCCTCGGTGCTCGTCCAGCTCGGCCTGATCGACCCCGCCGGCCTGCCCGTCGCCGGTGCCGAAACGGCCCGCAAGATACTGGACCGAAACTCCGTGCGATCGAATTTGCTGATGAAACGAACGATCGCGGATGACGAAATCTGAAAAAGGGGACGGGGGTCATTTATTGGAAAAGGGGACGGGGGTCGTTTGTTTGGCGATATCGTCCAACTGATTCAACCTAAATGACCCCCGTCCCCTTTCCGGCTCCTGTTCGTCGCGTCAAACGGGAGGGCTGACAAATAAATGACCCCCGTCCCGAATGCCACGAAGTTAAGCCGCAAGTGTTCCGTTCATAATGTCTTGCTTCAAGTCTCGTCTTGGTCTCTTCATCAACGGGAATTCCTTCGGGCGGCGTTTCAACACTCGGGGCTCGACGCGTCCGGGGCGAGCCGGATTG
>WGMM01000046.1 GCA_016125085.1 bacterium | reverse complement strand
GAAAACCTCCTCGACACATTTGGGATCGAGCAAGTCGCTGAAGGCCGTCGCAGGTCGATTTCGGAGAAAATTGATCTGTTCGAAGACGCGCAGATGCGTCATCTTTGACATCCACAGCCTCCTTGCCGGGAATACCAGGGTTGGTGAGACACCCCTGGTTCTCGCAAGAGAGGCTGATTTTGTCTACATCAAATCAGGGCAGGGAGTTACAGCTAAAGTCAGTGCCATTCGCTCCTGACCCCTTTTCTTCCTCCCAGGTGCGGACGGGCTAGTCTTACGCTTAAACAATTGTAGTTATAAGTGTTGCAATCAGATAAACCAGAATGCCCCCCATTTCCACTAGGGATGTTCGTTGTTTTCTAAAGAGCCCTCCTGACCCCTTTTCTCTTCCCATGTCTAAACTTCTGACTACTTTTCTTCTCCCTCTTATTCTGCTCCGAAACTGCTCAAAAATAGCACGGAAGCTTCTATTGAATCAAAGTAAATCTCAATTTCATCAGGCGAATCTGGGTAAAGAAACATAGCATAGCGATTAGTGCCGATTCCATTGGCAGGTGGCACTGATAAAATTCTGATCGAAGTGTCGTTCTTTAGGACCGCTGTTACTTCAATGAGTCCAGGCTCAGGTGTATCCAGGATAAACCGAACACCTGGAATTGCATCTCGGATCGCGATTGCAAGTGATCGTAATCGATCAAGCTCCGCGACTGGATCTCCGTAATCTGGATGCCATTTCGGAGAAATCCACTTGTCAGGTGATGAGTAAACAGCCATATGATCAGTTGACTAGAATAGTCCAGAATTCGCCATTTGGCCTGAACATGTAGGTTACGCCTCCATCTTCAAAGGCAACTGCCTGTTCGCCCGCGTATGTCGTGAGCCGTCCACCGCCGTCTGCTACACGCTTACGAATTATCTTTTCTATTTCCTCGATACCGCCCTTGCCTGGCGAGGGTAGCGGATCTTTAACCGGACCCCGATTTCGGACTTGGTCGATATGCTTTCGGACTTTTTTCGCAAAATTGTCTCCAAAAGTAACAGGTCCGGAAAGTTTAGCAATCGCTTCACCACTTGGCGGTACCTTCTTGCTAAGTTGAGATGAAATGTCATCGAGATTCCCCTTTCCGAGCTTCTTCGCCCCGCCATTCGCGGCGAAGCCCAGAACCTTCTGGTCCTGCGTGTTGAGCTTTCCACTCAATACACCAGAGACGACAAGCTCCGTCAAGAGGCCAGCTTCCGCTCCCAGGCGATCGCCCACCACATTGCCCGCTTCGCCAGAGGCGGCATCGATCACCTCAGCTTTGACCCGGGATTTGACCACCCCACCAGCGAAAGCCCACAAACCTCGTGCTTTCGAGATCGAACCGAACGACAGCAAGTCGAGAGTGCCGACACCTCCAGAAAGAAACATTCCTCGATAATCACCCGCCTTCCAGCTTTGGTAGGCATCGTAGAGCGATATACCTGGAATCAGACTACGAATGATGCCGCTGACCGACAGACCCTCGCCTTCTTCCACGGCAGGCGCATCGGGGTCTTCGATGATGGCCGGTGGCATCCAGACAGCTTTCGTCGTCGCTGGAACGGCGAACGGATGCGGCGTACCCTGCGGAGCGGACAGAGGCCGGATGGGAATTGAGACGAGTTGATCAGGATCGAAGGTCGAGAGGTTCGGGTCGTTCCACGTCCAGCTTGTCGTGTCGCCGTAAGTCGAATTCTGGAAATAAGCCCCGAACATGATGGAATAAACGCGGTCGGAGGCTTCATAGGTACGCTGGTACGTCTCGATGCCCGAGACCGATCCCTGGGGGGTTCCGGCGAAGGCTTGCGTGAAATCGCTGGAGGTCGAGAGCGTTTCGACCGAGTAGGCCTGGTAAGTGTTGTCCTGGATCGTCAAGTTCGACGAGATATGATAGGTGGCCGACGATTCGAGTTCGCTCGCGGCCGACAAATTGTGTCCCCAGGTGATCGTACCGTTCGGTGCGTATGAAGGGCCTTCGAGGTCTCTCCAATGTCGGTCTTAGAAGTCAGGATATGGGATGTCTGAATGCGCTGCGAATGCCGTCCCAGGCCGGTTCGATCTGTTCGAATAGCGAAGCGGGACGTATGATCGATTCCGCTGGATAATGTGGCGTAAACCGCTGCATTCGTGCCGGTCAGATTGCCGGCGTGCCGTTTGTGTTCGAAACGCTCGAAGGAGCCTCGCTTTGTACCGTTCCGAAGACGTTCTGGCCACGCTGGAGATGACGCGTCAGCATAAGCTGGACGTGCGCACGATCACTCTGGGCATCGAGCTGCGGAGCTGCTCTTCGCCCGATACCGACACGCTTTGCGGACGGATTCGGGCGAGGATTCTGCGGACAGCCGCCCGGATGAAGGATGTCTGCTCGGAAGTCGAGAACCGTTACGGCATTCCAATCGTGAACCGGCGGATCTCGGTCACGCCGATCGCCGAGGTGGCCGCCGGGCAGGACGCCGAAGGCTTTCTGGCCGTGGCGCGGACGCTGGACGAAGTCGTGGCCGAAGTGGGTGTGGACCTCGTCGGCGGCTATTCGGCCCTGGTTCAGAAGGGCACGACCCGAGCGGCTGCGCTTCTGATCGACAGCCTGCCGGAAGTGCTTTCGACGACGAAGCGGGTGTGTGCCTCGGTGAATGTCGGCACGACGGCCGCCGGGATCAACATGGACGCCATCGCCCGCCTGGGCCATGTGCTTAAGGAAATCGCCGAACGGACGAAGGACAGCGACGGCTTCGGCTGTGCCAAGCTCGTGATCTTCGCCAACGCGCCGACGGATAACCCGTTCATGGCCGGGGCTTTCCATGGCGTGGGCGAGCCGGATGTGGTCGTAAATATCGGCGTTTCGGGCCCGGGGGTCGTGAAGGCGGCTGTCGCGGGGCTCGTCGAATCATCGGGCGGTCGGGTAAGCCTGGGCGAAATCGCGGAAGAGATTAAGCACACGGCATTTCGGGTGACGCGGGTCGGCGAGCTGATCGGCCGCGAAGTGGCCAGCCGGCTGGGCGTGAATTTCGGAATTCTCGATCTTTCGCTGGCTCCGACACCTGCCGTGGGCGACAGTGTAGGCGAGATCCTCCAGGCGATGGGCGTGAAGCGGCTGGGGGCACCGGGTTCGACGGCGGCCCTGGCGCTGCTGAACGACGCCGTAAAGAAAGGCGGGGCGTTCGCGTCCAGCTCCGTCGGCGGCATGTCAGGGGCTTTCATTCCCGTTTCGGAAGATTCGGCCCTGGGGGATGCCGTGGCGGCGGGTGACCTGACGCTCAACAAGCTGGAAGCGATGACGGCCGTCTGTTCTGTGGGGCTGGACATGATCCCCGTGCCGGGCGACACCGATCCGGAAACGCTGGCGGCCCTGATCGCCGACGAGATCGCCATCGGCGTGATCAACCACAAAACGACGGCCGTGCGGGTGATCCCCGTGCCGGGCAAGACGATCGGCGACAAGGCTGTGTTCGGCGGGCTGTTCGGTGAGTCGGTCATAGTGCCGATCCACGCCGCGGGCGGTTCGACGGACTTCGTGCGTCATGGCGGGCGGATTCCGGCACCCCTTTCCAGCTTGAGGAATTGACCGCCCATGCGAGCCGATTCGGACCAGGAAGCCACGCTGCTGAAAGCTGAGCCTGATCTGGGCGTCGGCCGCAGGTACGATGCAATTCTGTGGGATTTCGATGGCGTCATCGCCCGAACGGAGATCCTGCATATCGCCGCCTGGCAGCGGGCGGTCCGGCACGCCCAGCTCGAATTTCCCGACGAAGCCTTTGACACGGCCGCCACGGAGGACGATCGCGAGTTGATTGCGCGCGTATTCGCGGCTGAAGGTATCGAGCTGCACGCCAGTCAGGTTCTGGCCTGGTGCTCGGCCAAACAGGCGATCCTGATCGAGCTATTGCGACTTTCTCCGCCGATTTATGAGGGCGTCGCCACGACGATGCGTTCGCTTGCGGATTGCGGATATCGCCAGGCGATCGTGACGAGCACCTGGCGGGCGAATGTGGCAGCGACGCTCGAAGCCTCTGGCCTGCTTGCTTTTATGGATTTCGTTATCTCCAAGGAAGACGTCGCCCGGCCCAAGCCTGCGCCTGACGGCTACCGCCTGGCGGTTCAGCGGCTGCGTTTCGCGCCCCGGCGCTGCCTGGCGATCGAGGATTCCTCGACCGGCCTGAAATCGGCTTTGGCGGCGGGAATCGAAGCCATCGCGATCGCTCATCCGAACTCCCCTGCCCGAAGCCGCCCGAAAGGCTGGACGAGCGGTGTGCCGCTGATTCGTGAACTGTGCGAGCTGCGGCCGATTCTGGAGCGGCGGGAGTGAAATTCCGAAATGACTTCCGTAATCGGCGGAATGATCGTAACCCGGTATCGAAGAGGAATTCGCGGTACCAATATTCGCGTTTCAGATAGGATTTCGATTCGGTGATATGACGAATTCGGATTTCGAAAATTCAGGGGGTCGTCATGGCAACGCTCATTGCGATCTGCTGATCCCGGCGATCTAACGTCGTTTCGAGTCACTGCGAATCGGATCGAAGCCACAGGAGATCACATGTCATCGGCTTACATCTACGATAAAGCGGAGTACCACTACGAAACGGTCGAGCTGCATAACCTGCCGAGAAGTCATGCTTCGGACCATACGCTTCCGATTCTCAGATGGTTCATCGATAACGATTTGATGAGCGAGTTTTTCCTTTCGACCTGCAGCGATGAAATTGCGGAGTATCGACGCGGGAAAATGAGCCTCCAGGATCTTTATGCATGGTGGGACGAATGCCTGGCCGGCGAAATGGTATCGGATGAAGGGAACGCTTTCGGGCAGGAGTATTTCGATTTTTCGAAAGGCCGATACATTTCGGATTATGTCGAGCTGCTTCAGGGATCCTTTCCCAGCGAATTTCATGTGAAATACGACGATGCCAACTATGCGGTTTTGAAGAATCGGATCGACGAGCGCTATCGGGAATGGAAAAACCGGAATCGGCCCTGGTGGCGATTGTGGCGATCGAAATGAACGACAATCTTAGACTTCAGCACTGATTCGAAAACCCATTCGTACCTGACGGGCTTTCGTGTTAAGCTTTATTCGTCCTCACCATGAGCCCCTTTCCTGCCGCCCCTGATTCCTTCGAGTCTCGCCATGCTCCGCATTCTCGGAAATCCGACGCGACTGTGCGACGGTATCGCACGCCGTGATCTGCTGCAGATCGGCGGACTGGGGGCGTTCGGGTTGGGGCTGAGCGACTTTCTGCGAATGAGCGAAGCCGCTGCCGGTGAGCCTGGCCAGCATACGGGCACGAAATCACCCGGCTTCGGCAAGGCGAAGGCGTGCATTCTGCTATTTCCCTACGGTTCGCCGCCGCAACATGAGACATTCGACCCGAAGCCCGACGCGCCTGCCGAAATCCGGGGCGAGATGGGTTCGATCGAAACCGCTGTGCCTGGCCTGAGGATCTGCGAAGGTCTGCCGCGCATCGCGCGGATCATGGACAAGGTCACCGTCGTCCGTTCGATGACGCATCCCTACCCGCTCCATGGTCTGGCCTATGCCGTCAGTGGCATTCCGACTTACACACCGGCGATCGAGACGATCATCCGCGAGCCCAGCCACTGGCCCTTCATCGGCTCCATGGTCGATTATCTGGACGAAAGTCAGGCTGCGCCAGGTTCGCGCCCGGCGATCCCGCGGAATGTCGCCCTGCCCTGGGTTCTGAATTCGAAGGTTCAGGATCTTGGCCTGCTGGCGGGGCCATACGCGGCAATCCTGGGCCAGGCATACGACCCAGTGTTCACCGATTTTGCCGGCAAAGGGACGAAAATCGCCCCGAAGATCACGCACTCCCAGGCCCAGGAGTTCATGGACCCGTATGCTGCGGTCGATGCCGATGGCCATTTCGTGATTACGCCCGAGGGGCAGCTTGCTGACGATCTGCCTGCCGACCGGATTGCGAGTCGTCGCAGCCTGCTCGACCGGTTCGACGAAGTGCGGCGCGGGCTCGATGCTTCGTCCTCGCCCACCGGGTTCGACCGCCATCAGGCCCGGGCCTATTCGCTGCTGACGGAGCCCCGATTTCGCGACGCCCTGGACGTGCGCCGGGAGCCTGAATCCGTGCGGCAGCGCTATGGAATGACTCTCTTCGGGCAGTCATGCCTGGCGGCCCGGCGGCTGATCGAAGCTGGCGGCCGGTTCGTGACGGTCTTCTGGGACTGCTATGGCCTGTTCGGCACGGGTGCGTGGGACACGCACGCGAATCACTATCCTCGGCTGAAGGACTATCTACTGCCGGGCTTCGATCTGGCCTATTCGGCGCTTTTGAATGACCTGGACGAACGGGGCATGCTCGACGAAACGCTCGTGATGTGGCTGAGCGAGCATGGCCGCACGCCGCAGATCGATTCGAAACCGCCGGGGGCGGGCCGGCACCACTGGTCACAGGTCTATTCGACGGTTTATGCCGGCGGCGGTGTCAAACGCGGCGAAGTGATCGGTGCCTCGGACGGGATCGGCGGATACGTTCGTGACAATCCGGTTTCACCCAAAGACATTCTGGCGACGGCATTTCATCTCATGGGCATCGACCCCGAAACGATGGTTCCCGATCGTCTGCAGCGACCGGTACGCGTTGTAGGCACTGGCCGCGTGAGGGAAGAATTGTTCTGAATCGAGATTTCGAATGACTCAGGCGGATGTGTCGTCCGCGGAGTTCGAAATGTCATGCGATTCCATTTTGCGAACGGACCGGAACGGACACATGGATCTCGGACTATCCGGCAAGCGGGCGTTGATTACGGGCGGGGCCAGCGGCATCGGACTGGCGGCTGCCCAGACTTTCGCGCGCGAAGGTTGCTGCGTGACGCTCTGGGACGTGTCCGACCACGTGCACGACGTGGCCCGGAGCCTGCATCGAAACTTCGGTGTGGAAGCCGACGGGGCGGTCGTCGATATTGTCGATTTCGATGCCGTTCGAACTGCGGCGAAGGCGGCGTTCTCAGCGAAGCCGGGGCCGACTCGGGTCGTTCACTGCGCCGCGATCGGATCGGGCAAATTCGGTTTTCCGTTCACGAATCTGACCCCCGACGACTGGAAGCGGTCGATTGAGGTGAACATCTTCGGCACGACGAACGTGGCGCATGCCGTCACGCCCTATTTGATCGAATCAGGCGAGGGCAGCATCGTGATTCTGGCATCGGTGGCGGGGCAGATCGGTTCCCAGACGGATCCACCTTACAGCGCCGCCAAAGCCGCCAATATCAATTTCGCCCAGTGTATGGCCAAAGATCTTGCTCCAAACGGAATTCGTGTCAACTCGGTCTGCCCCGGCATGGTCAAAACACCGCTCAACCGGTCGGTATGGAAGGCCTGGTATGACCAGACGCCGGAACCGGAACGGCTGAGTTACGACGAATGGGCCGAACGAAAAATCAAGTCCATTGTGCCTCTGGGACGCTGGCAGACGCCAGAGGATGTGGCCGCGATGATCGTCTTTCTCTCGTCGGAGCGGGCGAATCAGATCACAGGGCAGACGATCAACGTGGACGGTGGCTTCGTAATGCACTGGTGAATTTCGGCTCACCAAATCCGTTCTGTACTTCAGCAGATCGGCTCGCAATCGGCAGGTCATCGAAACATAATGCAATGATGCACATCAGAAGAGCGCCGGAATCCATCTTCAGAAATCTCGACACGATCCGATGAACCAGCAATTTCGAGAATTCCTGAACCGCAGGCAAATGCTGGCCGCCAGCGCGGCATCAGGAATAAGCCTTGGCTGGCCAGGGCCTGTTTCCGCATCGTCGGCGATGTCGGGAATTCCAAGGGCGAAGTCGGTGATCGTCGTGTTTCTCAATGGCGGGGCCAGTCAGCTCGAAACTTTTGACCCCAAGCCGGACGCTCCGCGCGAAATTCGTGGCGAGTTCGAAGCTATCGCATCGGCAGTTCCCGGCACTTTCGTCAGCGAGCACCTGCCCCTGCTTGCCAGGCTCGCGGACCGCTACACGATCGTAAGGTCGATGTCGCACGATGATCTGGATCACGGCTCGGCCACCTATCTTGCACTTACGGGCCGGTATCATGCCCGCAAGTCATCGAATCCTCTGCCGACGCCGGAGGACATCCCCACGTTCGGGGCGGCGGTCAAGCGGGTGATCGGGCCAGGCCGTTCGATCGATTCGGCCGTGACCGTGAACGGCCCGGCCCTGACCCCCGAACTGCCAGCCCCAGGCCAGAATGCCGGACTTTTGGGCCGGGAGTACGACCCATTCCTGGTCGGAGACCTGACCGGCGGACCGGCAAGCTGGCCAAGCTTCGACTTGCCGGCGGGGCTGAATCTGGAACGTCTGCGAACACGGAAAAGAATGCTGGAATGGACGGATGCCCTTCGTGATTCGACAGGCCGGGGCGAACTCTGGCGAAGCCTGTCGGGCGTTCAGGACCGTGCCTTCGAGCTTCTGGAAAATCCGGCGGGGCGTAAGGCTTTCGATCTGTCGATGGAGCCTGATGCCGTACTGGATCGATACGGCCGCGACCGCTCGGGGCTGGCGTGTTTGCTGGCACGCAGGCTGGTCGAAGCTGGGGTGCCGCTCGTCACGGTCATCTGGAACAACAAGGGCCGGGGGCAGGATCTGGAGCCAGACCTGCCGCAGGCCCAGGGGTGGGACACGCATAACGACCTTTTCGACGTGATGCGAAAATATCTGTTGCCCCGGTTCGACAAGACATTATCGGCCCTGCTGGAAGATCTTGAAGAGCGGGGCTTGCTGGCATCGACGCTGGTGCTGTGTCTGGGCGAATTTGGCCGGGCGCCGCGCGTGGCGCTTGAGCCTCGATTCGCTGGCGCATCGCCAGGGCGCAAGCACTGGGCCAATGTCTATTCGATGATCGCCGCGGGGGCGGGTGTCCAGCGCGGGGCCGTACTGGGTTCGTCGGACAAATTCGCGGCATATCCGACATCGGACCGCTATGGCCCGTGGGACGTGCACGCGACGATCGCAGCGGCCCTGGGGCTGGATCCGGACATGGAATATCGCGATCGACTCGACCGGCCATTCCAGCTCACGCTTGGCAGGCCGATTTCAGGGCTATTCGAATAGAAGCGGTTGTGAAGATTTACTGGAACTCGTCCACGGTTTTCCAGTGAATCACGATTGGATCATCTTCTTCGTCACCGAAAGTCGGCAAGCGGAGATTTTCGAGGAACGCCAAGAGGATGCAGGATATGGAATCACGAAGGCATTTTGCTTCGGACGAGTGCGATGGTGTCCTGGCGAAGCCCCAGTTCGGTAGCGATTTCCGCGTCGGATTTTCCTGCCCGTAGAAGCGATTCGACTGTTTCGATCCGTTTGCGAGTTTGCCCGGCACCTGCGAAAAACGCAGAACCTGCGAGAGACACGAACACACCAAGCACGGCAATCATGACAGGGGCCGAATTCTTTTTCGAGCCAGGTGGGCGATTTGCGGCGATCCTGATGCTGTATAGAGCCATGATGATGACAAGCGCACCGGCGACGACGAATGCAATCGCGGCAGCTTTCTGGAACGACAGATGTGACCGGCTGTGCCGATCATGCTCCATGCGAATTCGCTTATTGTTCTGCGCGAGTTCAGTGGGGCTGGACGACGGTGATCGATCGTTATCCGATTTCATCGTGTTTCGATCCTTTCCGAGCGAAACGGGCTTTAGCGTAAAGACATCGCTCTGCTCTGCGTGTCCCACCTGGTCAGATTGCGGAATATTCGGTTGATAACAAACGGCACACGGAAGTTCAAGTCGAAATGGATGGCCCGTTTTCGAGCGGGTGTGCCCATATTTTCTTGTACGAACCCGTAATTTCGGTTTCTTTCCCAAGCGATGACGCCTTGGGCTTGATCGTCCGAATTGGACTTCGCGACTGAACGTCTTGCCCTGAAAGGGCATTCGGAACATAGCCCGGGGCAAAGCGCAGCGACGCCCCGGGTACCGAAACGGATCGAACGCCCGATTTTCCTCATAAAATACCATTCGCGGGCCGGGACCACGGTCCCGGCCCGCGAATGGTAATCCTTCACATCGAAGTTCCATTTTTCCCGATACCCCGGGTTCCGCTTCGCTTCACCCGGGGCTGGATTCCGAATGCCCCTTCAGGGCAGAAGAAAAGCATGTGCCGCAAGCTCGGCATTCTCTGCAAGCTGCCTGTCTCCGCCAAATCTCCCGGAAAATTG
>WGMM01000020.1 GCA_016125085.1 bacterium | reverse complement strand
GAATTTTGTCGACGGTGCCGGAGCTGGCGCGGCCGACGATGTCGTCGAAGCGACCGTCGAAAACAATAACAGCCCTGTCGCGTTCTCGTCGTTCACGACCCAGAAGGGTGCGGCGATCTCGGCTCAGACCAAGATCAAGGCAATCCTCATCGTCAACGAAGGGGCCGCGTCCACCGTCATCACGTCGTCGGTTTCCGGCCTGCCCGTGGGCACGCTCAGCGGCTCGACCTCTACCGCTCCGACGTTCATCGCGGCCAACAACCCCACCGCCGGCGGCTGGTCATGCACGTCGTCTTCGACGTTCACCAGCAACGGAACGGCGGGCCAGTACATCCGCATTTTTATGCTGCTCTCGTAAACTCAAGCCCTGGACACTGGCTTGACCGGCCCCGTGGTTCGTTGCCGCGGGGCTTTTTCGTGCGCGTCACCAGTGCCACCGCGAGAAGTGCCGAAGCAGCCCCCAGATAAGCATGCAGGCGGCGAAGAGTAGAACTGCGGAAAGATTCATGGTAGGATGCATTCTCTCATCGATTTGCAGATAAGGCCCACGTAGCGATACGCGGGCCTTATCTTTTCGCCCGCTGATATCTTGCTTTGATCCCCGCCAGCGCCTTCCGCTGGCTCGGCGACAATGCCGCGGCCTGCTGTGCCGTCATGGTCAGCGGATCGATCCCCTTGCCCACGGCGACGGCCAGTGCCGCGTGATCGGGTTTGGTGATACAGAAGGGTTTGAGCGTTTCGGCGACAGACGACATTCTTGATCGGTTCGCAACTTCCGCTCTTGCCTCCTCCGCGTATCTTTTCACTTCCTCGCGAGTCAAGTCGTCGTCGCCTTTAACCCTTCGTTCGACAATCTCTCTGACTTGAGGCTCAAGCGTGCGGATGAAGAAATCGATTCGGAGTTTATCCTGACCCTTTTCGACTTCATTGACCATTTTTTCGTGTTCCTTGCGATTCCTCTCCTTATCCTCGGCCTGCCTCTTTTTAATCGCGTCAATCTGGTCCTTGATCAGTATCTTCTGCTGCTCACAATAGTCTTCCGCACGCTGTCTCGCCTCTTCATTCCACAGCTTCACGTCACGTTCTAGCGCCCACATCGGCAGCTCGTAATGCTGGCTGTCGATCCGCACGAGCCTTTCGCCTTCGAGCACCTTGACGGCGATCACCTTGCCCTGATCGAAAGGCCGCTCGAACCCGCCGAAACGAGCAACGGCAGCTTCAGCCGATCGGTATCCTTCAGCCCGATCGGTGATGTAAACGACATCACCGATCTTGAACTGCCCAAGGACCGCGCAAACCAGAATCGAAATCATCGCTCTGTCCCTCCGTAAATCTGTTCGAGAATCGCCCGGACTCCTTCAGGAGTCACGCGGGCATAAACCTTGGCCGTCTTTTCGTTCGAGACTGACAAGAGCGTGGCTGCGGCCTCTTCGCCCACGATCTTCTTCGCTTCGGTCGCCAGTGCATGTCGCAGCTGATGCGGGTGCCAGACCGGAATCTTGGCCTTCAGGCAAGCCCGCTTCACGGCATTGTAATAGCTGTTCACTTTGAGCGGAAACCACCGTTCCTCTTTCGATTCCGGCATTCTTGCAAGCAAGATCGGCACGACCGTTCGCGGGATGCCGATGATCCGGTCCTTCTTTCGCCGTTTCGTCTTGTGGTCGATCGGCGAATAAAGCCAGTCGGTACCGGTCATGTCCACTTGCGCGGGAGTCATGGCAAGCAATTCGCCAGACCGTGCACCCGTGGCACGATGCACCCGCAACAAGTCTTTCGTCCGATCGATGACGATATCCATCACGATCCGAAAATGCTCATCGGAAACCGGTCCGATCGGCTCATAGTCCTCGGTGCCCTCTCTGCCTGGCGGAATCGGATCGACCGATTCAAGGGCCTTCCACGTGTCAACATGGACGATTCCCTCCTGAACTCCCCAGCGAAACACCCTGACGATCTGTGTGGCGCGTCGGTTCGCGGTCTTCCGGCAAACGCTCTTGAGCATGGACGAGCGAACGGCCCGCAGCTCGGCGGGACGGATTTCGTCAACGCCTTTGAGTCCGAACAGATCAACCATCGGCTTGAGTGCATACCCAAGATACAGCGGCTCTTGTGACCCAGGCCGGTAATCCGTCTTGGCGTGATCAAGGAACCGGCTCGCAAGTTCGGCCACGGTGAAGATCTTCGCGACATCGGTGATGGGCAGGGCACCTGTCGCGGCAACGATCGCACAGAGCTGGTGGAATGCGGCCAGCGATTCGGGGGATTGGTACGGCCCGGGCAGATTCCGAAACTGACCACGCCAGTATATTCTGCCGGTGCCGTCGGCATGCCTCAGATAGGTTGGGTGAGCGTTGAGAGGGCGGCCCATGTGGTCAAAAAGTTGGGTTGTTTGAAGCATCTTCAGAAAACCAGGTGGGGTTCAACGGGTAGGTTTGGCAACTCCGATTGAGCGATCCACGGGAAACATAACACTTTCCTGAGTACACCCGGCAAGATTCGAACTTGCGGCCTTTTGCTCCGGAGGCAAACGCTCTATCCAGGCTGAGCTACGGGTGCGTGTCGGTATATTATCATGGGATCCGTTCAAGATCAACCTCGCCTCACGGAGGAGTCGCAGCGATCGCTCTTGCCAGAACTTCCTTATGTACTTCGGCGGCAGGGGGGGTAAGCCACGTCGCTCGTTCATTCCTTCCACCGGTAGCTTGATTGTCGCCGAAAGCCCTGCAGCTCGATCGATCCGTCCGCATGCCAGGTTACGAGAGAATACCCGCTGCTCTCAGGGGCTGATCCTTCCACCATCGCGACCAGGGTGACGTAATCGATGCCCCCAATTCGCCGATGATCGTTCTTGTGACTGTGGCCCTGGAATACGGCCCGCACTCGACCGGATTTTTCCAGGATCTTTCGTACTTCCGCCGCATTGATCACGCCATAAGGAGGTTCGATATCCAGACGCTGGTGCACGAACACGATGACATCGCTGCTTGAGGATTTCAGATCCTCTTCGAGAAATCTGAGTTCATGTTCAGGGATGAACGATTCCGACCATTCGAAGTTACCGCGACCGTAAGCGACCCCGTCTTTCCTGAAACAGGCGTCAAGCACTACGAAATGATGCCCATCGCGGTCGAATGAGTAAAAGGAGGACCTCTGGCCGACATCGCCGAGAAATTCGTCGCTTGTCAGTGTGCCGACGCAGTGGTTGCCAAGAACGTAATGCCTGTCGTCGCAAAGTTTGCGGAAAAAGCTATCGACCGTCGACAGGTACTTGCGTTCCGCCTCGACCGATTCGGCGGCATCGATAAAATCCCCAATTTCCACGGCGAATCGCAGCGGTGGATCGAGCCGGGCGAAAGCTTCGATCGCCTCGTTCAGTTTGCTCAATGTGTCACGGTAATGGCGCGAACCAGCGGCCGCCTTATCCGCGTAATGCAGATCGGTGATCAGCCCGAACCGCAGAGGATTGCGGAACTTCGGCGATTCGGATCGCACGGGAACGTTCAGGAACAACGAAGTCGTCCAGACTGAGGAGACCATTCGAATCGCATTGCGACGATCGAAATCCACTGTTGAGTGCTCCCGCATAGTTCATGCATACCAGGTTGAAGTGACTTCGATAGCGACCCTTGAATTGTCAAACTTCTTCCTTAATTTCAAGAATACCTGAGAATTGGCCGGATTGCATCCAGATCTCGAAACCGCCGAATCATCGACAACCAGGAATAGAGTCTGTGATCTGGTTTTCGGCGGATGCCGATTTCATGCCAGCGAAATTCGCTCCTCGCCGAGGCTCGGACGGCATCGATTCGTAAGACTCGTGCAGGGCAAAACCGAATTGGGCGATATCACGCATTCGATTCAGATCGTGACGTATTTCGATTCATATGCGAATCTCATGCGGAGTTCTGCGGAAAATTCGGCAAAATGTGCCAGTCTGGCATGAATCATTCTGGGCTCTCCGACCATTTTTCGATTTATGGTCACATATCCGGGAATATGACGTAACGTTCAGGCAATGGCAGAGACTTGCGAAAAAATGCCCAACGGGGAGCCGAAATCCATGCGTTTTGAGACGTTCGGGAAAGTGACGATTCTGAGCGGAATGATATTGGCGAATCTGATGTCTAGCGCACAAGCCGGACCGCAGGATACCGATGATCGGAAACCAGGTGGGCCGACGATCGATCTATCGACTCAGGAATTGCTTAAGCCGCTCGGTACGAATGTGCGAAATCAGGCAGAATTGTCGTATACCAGCGATTCGACAGTAGCGACGGCCTATGGGTTTCATGAAAAAAGGCTGAAAGCCAGCGGATTCGATCCGAAACCGGAAGCCACCGTCACGGATCAATATGCTTCAGCTGTGTTTGTGGGAAAGAACGATCGGGTCGCTGTCATGATTTTTCCTGGCGGCGACAAAGGCGTCACTGTATCGATTTCGAATCAGGGCTCCGTGGACCTCGCAAAATTGCCGGTTCCTGCAGACGTTCGCAAATTGTTCGAAGGGCCCTCGAGCGTTCAATATGTCTCGGAAAAGTCGGTCGAGGACATCCGAGAATCCGTACGGTCGAGCCTGAAGGCCGCTGGCTGGCAGCCTTATGGTGAGGCAGGGCCGATTCTGACTTTCAAAAAAGGCCCGATTCAGTTGAGATCGATGATCGTGGCCGCTCCGGGGCAGGGGGGCAAGACGGTTTTCGATTACCAGTCTCAAATGATGTCGGCCGACATTGACGCCCCCTCCGACGCCACCCGAATCGCTTATGCCGAGAGCACGAAATCGCTCGATTTCGACACGAATCGAGCCCTTGAAGCCTCTTCGCAAGACTACGCGAATCTCCTTGCGAAGAAAGGCTGGAAGCCGACGACGGACAAACCGGTTCTGGACAAGTTCGAATATTTCTGGATCTTCCGGAATGCGAACCAGGAGATGCTCGACCTCAAGTTGCGCAAGATCGGTGAAGGAACACGAATTCTTGCGAAATTCATGACCGCCGAGGAAGTCGAGGAAGAAAACCGGAAGGCAAAACTCGCGGCTCAGAAAGCGATGAAGCCCAAAGCCGAAAAGACGCTTCGGATCGTTTCTCCTGCCGAAGGAATCGTGAAATGGGCTGTGTCACCGAAGCGCATCGAGGCCATCGCCCAGGCAGGCCAGGCTCGAAAAATCGCGGAATCGATTCGTAACGATCTGAAAAAAATCGGCTGGATGGTCAAGACGGAAGTCGTCGAAAATATCGCGGGCTCAATTGCGTTGTCGAAAGACGATCTCTCCGTTTCGATCTTCTACGACGATACCGGGATCACGCCTGCCGAATTGTCGATCAGCATCACCGGGGCGAATTTCGAATCATCGAAGCCGGGGCAGTGATCGCCCAATTTCGATGAACACCCACGCGAAATCCGTTCGACCGGCCCGTTCCCGCAGGAACTCGGCCGGTCGTTTTTTTTCGGCTCGGAATGCCCGCCAGCGACACGCTCAACGAATGAACCGCCTGACGTAATCCGTTCCCAGTCCGACTTTTTCGTAATGCCTACGGCACATTTCGATCTTCGTGTGTACGTCTTCGTAAGCGGTCGTGCGGCCGGCTTCGTCGACGTAAATCATCGCGCCGGAGATATTGAAAAACGTGATCATCTCTTCGCAATCTTCATCGACGACGAGCGTATGAATTTCCCCAGGAGGCTCGAATACGTACGAACCCGCCGTTGCGACCCAGTCATGTTCCAGGTAACGCCATTTGCCCTTGATGACATAGCCATGCACCGGCGCCGGATGGCGGTGACGCGAGAGGAAACCGGCCTTCGTCACCTTCAGAAGGTTGCACCACTGGCCGTTGGTCGTGTTGAAGAACAGAGGTCGGAAATAGACGCGGTCTGCCTGGGGAACCCAGACTCGGGGATCTTCGGGGATCGCTTTTTCGACGATATCCGACTGGGCATCCGGAGGCATGGGAATCGTGCATGGGGCGGGAAATTCGACTGTCGTGCTCATTTTCGAGTGGCCCTGGTTATTCGTGCCTTGGGGCAATTGCGGTTCTGCGATTCCGGAATTCGTTGAACCTCATGCCCGCGTGGCATGCATCGTAACAGATGCGACGGAAGCAGGCGAAACGAGGCTGATATCTATCGAATGACGACGGAAACCTGGGTCAGTCGTCATCAAAATGCGGAATAGCCTCCGTCGATGTTCAGAACCGCTCCGGTAATGAAAGCAGCTTCGGGCGAACTCAGGAACAGCACGGCCGGGGCGACTTCTTCAGGCAGCCCCCAGCGCCGCATCGGTGTGCGGTCCAGAATCGGCCTGGCCCGATTGTCGTCGGCCTGAAGTGCCGCCGTAAGCGGCGTACGAATCCAGCCAGGTGCGACGGCATTGACACGAATCCCTTCGCCCGCCCATGCCGCCGCCAGGCTCTTCGTAAGCTGCACGACTCCACCCTTGGACGCCGAATAACCAGGCACGAAGGGCGAACCGAAATAGCTGAGCATGCTTGCGACATTGACCACCGAGGCCCCGCCCGATTGACTGCTCGAGGCCAGCTTAGCCCTTGCGGCCAGGCAAGTTCGCATCATGCCGTTGAGGTTGACGTCGATCGTTCGGGCGAAGCCTGAGGGCGTGTGTTCGACACCATCACGCTGGATGATACCGGCCGCGTTCACAAGGATATCGAGCGACTCAAGGGTTCCGAATGCGGCATCGACAGACTTATCGCTGGTGACGTCCAGCTCACACAGACGAACGCCTTCAGGCCAGGGAGCCGATGCGGCCGATGCGGCGAGATCCGCCTGATCGATGCCGCTGGCGATGACCTGGGCACCGGCTCTGGCGAAAGCTTCGGCGATGGCCCGGCCGATGCCGGATGAACCACCGGTGACGAAAACGCGTCGTTGACCGAAATCGAACGGCATGAAAGGTTTCCCGATCGTGGGACGTGGCATGATGAGATTCGGCTGCGACGTGTTCGCTTGCGGAACTCGCACTGGCAGAACGAAGCGTCGATTAAAAACTGTACTGGTGACGACGGCAAGCTCTTTTCATCGGTCACCGGGTCGGATAATCTCGCAATACGATGGCCGAAGGGGCGCACGATCCCAGTCGCGCCTCCCCATTCCCTAAGCCTGCCCATACTGCCTGCCGAGCCTGGAGTTGCCCGCCATGACCGATCCGAATCGTCGTCAATCGCTCAAATCGATGGTCGCTGGAATGGGAGCCACCATGCATTTTGCGTCATCCCTTTATGCCGAAGAACTCGAAGCTTTGACGCCCCTGGCCGACACGCCCTTGCGTGCCGGGATGATCGGGCTGGACACTTCGCACGTCGTTGCGTTCACGGGTTTGCTGAACGACCCTGCGAAAGCGAAAGGCATCCTCGGTACAGTGAAAGTGACGGCAGCCTTTCCCGGCGGTTCGAAGGACATTCCTTCGAGCATCGACCGGGTGCCCGGCTATACGGAAACCCTGCGCGACAAATTCGGCGTGAAGATGTACGATTCGATCGAAGCGATGCTTCCGGACGTGGACGTCGTCTTTCTGGAATCGGTGGACGGCCGCCCGCACCTGGAACAGATACGGCCGGTGATCGCGGCCAAAAAGCCGGTCTATGTCGACAAGCCAGTCGCGGGGACATTGGCCGATGCCGTCAAGATTTACGAACTGGCGGCCGCGGCCGGGGTGCCGATCTTCTCGTCCAGCTCACTGCGTTATTCGAACTCGACGATGGGGGCAAGCGACAAAGCGACCGTCGGCGACGTTCTCGGCGCCGTCGCTTACAGCCCCTGTTCGCTGGAGGAGCACCACCCGGACCTGTTCTGGTACGGTGTCCACGGTGTGGAAAGCCTATTCACAGTCATGGGCACGGGTTGCAAGAGCGTCACGCGGACTCATTCGCCCGATCACGATGTCGTCACGGGCCTCTGGGCAGACGGCCGGATCGGTACCTTCCGCGGCATCCGCAAAGGCAAGGCCGATTACGGCGTGACCGCATTCGGAACGAAAAACATCTATCACGCCGCGGGATACTCCGGCTATCAGCCTCTCGTGGAAAAGATCTGCCAGTTCTTCCACGACGGCAAACCACCCGTCCCTGCGAACGAAACGATCGAGATGTTCGCCTTCATGGAAGCCGCGGACGAATCGAAACGGCGTGGAGGTGCACCGGTTACGATCGCCGAAGTCCTCGAAAAGGCGAAAGAGATCAACGCGAAACGGAGCTGACTTCGGCACGCTTCGCCGACATTGTGTGGCCTTTGTGCTCCGTCATGACCTGGCGGAGCACCTTGAGGATGCCCTCATCGAATCGGTCGCCTGAAAATCGCTCAGCTTTTCGTCGTGCCTCGAAGGGGTCGAACGAATCGCCCCCGCGAGATTCGAAGTCCAGAATGGCCTTGCAGAGGCTTTCGACGGTCGGGTCAGGGAAAAGCCTGCCGACCGTCGAGTCGACCGTTTCGGCGACTCCACCCGAATCGAGCGCGATGACCGGCGTGCCGCAGGCCAGCGCTTCGATCGGCAGGATCCCGAAATCTTCATCTCCGGGAAAGAGCAGGGCCCGGCAACGTCTCATGTGATCGCGCAGCACTTCGTCGGGGCAATGTCCGAGAAACTGGATATTATTGTTGGCCATAGCCTTAAGTCGATCGAACTCGGGCCCCTGACCGATCACTACGAGCTTTTTGCCTGATCGCCGGCAGGCTTCCACGGCCTGATCGATTCGCTTGTATGGAACGAGCGCCGAGGCGGCCAGATAGAAGTCTTCGCGGGCCGTCTGCGGATCAGGTCGATAATAGTCCGTATCCACAGGCGGGGCGACGACGTCGCTCTCGCGTCGGTAATTGCGCTCAATGCGATCCTGAATGGTTCTGGAAATGGCGATGAAGCGAGTCACGCCATGGGCCGTCGAGGCATCCCATCGAGCGAGACGGTTGAGCAATTTCTCAGCCAAGATTCGTTTCATGCTGCCGGATGGCCAACGATCGAGATAAGCCTCTCGACCGTCCCAGGCATAACGCATGGGTGTAAAACAGTAGCAGATGTGGGGCACGCCCTCAGGCACACGCACCGCCTTCGCCACGCAGTGGGAAAGGCTGATCACAAGATCAGGCTGGCCGACATCGATCCGGCCGATGGCCCATGGCATGATGGGCAACAGCTTACGATAATGCCGCATGACACCCGGAATGCGCTGGAGGGGCGATGTGCGGATCTTCATCGCCTCGATGACCGGCCCGCATTTGCCAGGATCGTGGATGAGAGTATGAATCGTAGCATCCGGAAAAATCCGGCAGAGACGTTCCAGGCATTTCTCGCCGCCGCGCAGACCCGTGAGCCAGTCATGTACGAGGGCGACACGTAATCCGGCAGCCTGATCACCCGTTGAAACCGGGTCGATCGCGCTGTGCGGAGAATAACGTGATCTGGCGTCCTGCCGAATGCTCATGTCGCGGTTCCGTCGCTGCGAGAGGCTTCCTGGCCTGTTCTTCCGATGCGAAGTCGAGCCGCAAGTTAACGGGTATCGCAGGTTTTGTCCATGCGACTGTCAATCCACAAAGAGGTTTGAGCCTGGAGAGAAAGATAAGATCGCCGCGCGAATCGCCAGTGGACGCTTCGCGCGGCCGGAATTTCGATCCGTCGATCAGGATGATCAGTCGATCGCGATCATTTCGACGTCGAACATCAGGGTCGACTTCGCCGGGATTTTGCCGGTCGATCGATCGCCGTAAGCCAGTTCCGGGGGAATCGTCAGCTTCCGTTTTTCGCCGACTTTCATGCCCTGAAGGCCGGCATCCCAGCCCTTGATGACCTGACCACGGCCAAGAATGAACGTGAAGGGCACGCCCCGCTTGATCGAGCTGTCGAACTCCGTACCGTCCTTCAGTCTGCCCGTGTAATGCACGCTCACGCTCTTGCCGACCTGGGCACCGTCGCCTTTGCCCTGTCCGTCAGATTCGACGATCAGCCCCTGCTTTTTGGCATCGTCCGCCGTGATCGATGGCGGAGCGTTGGGGTCCATTCCCTCGACACTGGCAAGCGCTTCTTTCTTGGAAGCCGTAATGCTCTCGCCCACGGCGACCGCGGGTTCGGACGTGAGATCCGCGGGTGGAACTTCGCGGACCTCAGCTCCGGGTGGCACAGTGGGGACGATCTGGGGAGGGGCACCACAGCCCGCGACGACAAAAGTGACGATCGACAGAGAGCACAAACGACCGAAATTCATGGGCCTTCCTCACAGTTCGAATTCGATCGAGCGGAACGACTCGATCAATCATCTACCGGAAATTATGTCCGATTCCGGCCCGGTTGACCAGATCGCGCGCCGTCCGTATCTCTCAGTGACTTCCACCTTACCGTCAGGTGTGAAGTATTCGGCGTAATTCCTCGCTCCTCATCAAAGTGTCACGAGGCTGACTGCGATCCTGCCACCGAAACATACACTCACGTCATGGTCAGGCTCGCGATTTCGTTCATGATACACACCCTCGTACCTGGCTTCTCCCTCATCGAAGCGATATTGCAGCGGCAGCGGCGAACGATCCCATGGGCAAAAAACGATTTCAGGCATCGGGGCCTGGGTATCGACGCAGGGAAAGTTCACGTTCCAGAAGGACCGCGGGGGCAATTCCCGGGACAGGAGATCTTCAAGGATCACTGCCGTCCAATCGGAAGCCCGGTTCCAGTCGATCCGGAAATCCTTCGCGATATAGTGCGAAAATGCGACGCCCTTGTGGCCATGAAAAACCGCCTCACGTACGGCTGCGACCGTGCCCGAATGGAACAGGTCGACGCCCAGATTCCCGCCGGCGTTGATTCCTGAGACGACCCATTTCGCATCCGGAACGAACTTGTGCAGAGCCAGCCGGACACAGTCCGCCGGTGTGCCCTCGACGGACCATCCACCGGCGTTCTCCGGCCGCGACCGCAAAGGGGCGTGTGTGGTGACCGCATGACCGCATCCTGAAACGGCTTCCGCCGGCGCGACCACGGCATGATCGAGCGCGAGACGTTCGACGGCCCTCCTCAAAGCGGCGATTCCGGGAGCGCGATATCCGTCGTCGTTCGTCAAAATCAATGTCGGAGGTCCTTCGCAGTTCACAGTTTCAGGCATCTTTCGCCAACTGGATTCAGGTAGATTCTTGACTTCCCGGCTCGATGAGTTATTATACGCATGTCGAACGGGTCGTGAACGCAAGTGAACGCCTCTTCGCTCCAGGGGACGTAGCTCAACTGGTTAGAGCACCGGCCTGTCACGCCGGAGGTTGCGGGTTCGAGCCCCGTCGTCCTCGTTTTAGTCGTATGAAACTCGCTCTTCGGAGCGAGTTTTTGCGTTTCAGGGTTCTTCGAAGCGGACTTCGTTCCGATCGAACGCATCGTTTTCCATTTCGTTCTCATTCGGCTACAGTCGAGAATGATAGGGACGATCGTCTTTTGGACGGTACGTTGGTCGTGTTGACGGAAAGTCGTAAGATTGTTCACGCGGAATGCATTTGTCGTATTCTGGAGAAACGGCTTCACGAACAGAATGAATACGAACGATCGGGCATCGAAAGGCGAAGGCGGAGTGCACGATGAAAGACGCAAATCAATCGCATCGAACGATATACGCCCGGAATACCCATCAGGCGAATCGATTCCGTTCGTTGTCGATCTCGTTGGCTTCCTGCTTTCTTGCTCTGACTGTCGTTCCAGTCCTTTCGGAAACGACGGATGGCCCGAAAGCGGTGATCTCGGGGACCGTTGCGGATCTAGGGGCCTTGCCTCGCGGTAAACCGGTCGTACGCCAATTCCAGATCGAGAATACAGGAACGACACCTCTGGAGATTTCTGCCAGAGCCAACTGCGGATGCACCGTCGCGAATTACGACCGCAGGATTCCTCCTGGCGGCAAGGGTAAGTTCACGGTCGATCTCAAGACGAAAGACCTGCTCGGCGAGTTCCGCAAAACCGTCGATGTCACTACCAACGATTCGACGCTGCCGAATTTCGTGTTGGAATTGCGCGGCGAATCGATACCGGCAGTGAAAATCAGCCCCGATCCGAACCTTCCTGTCGAAGCGAAATGGGCGGAATCGACGGAAAAGGAATTCGTCGTCAAGACCGCGAACGGCGTGACTCTCATCGACGCGGTGACGACAGATGCCGCCTTGAAACCGCGAATCGAATTGGTCGAGACAAACACCTACAAGCTGACATTCCGATTTCCACCCGAAATTCCCGCGGGCAGCAACGCCAGGTCGATCACGCTCAAGACGGATGCCGAGTTCGAAAGCAGCATCCCCATGCAATTGAGGCTCGAAAAAGGGCTCATCGCCTCTCCTCCGTCACTCAAGCTCTTGTCCGCTTTCGGGCAGCCCCAGGCAGGTTCGAAAGGTGCCGTGATCGTGCGTTCCGCCAGTGGCCCGGTTCGGATCGTCAAAGCCAGCTCATCCGACGAAAACCTGAATGTCGAAGCGAAATCGGTGACGGAAGGCAAAATTTATCAGGTGATCGTCACGGAAAAACGACGGCAACCTGGTCCGAAAGAAAAGAACTTTTCGCCCAGGACGATCGTTCTCGAAACGGACGATCCGCATCAGACCCGGTTCGAAATCCCGGTTCGCTGACGTGAAAATGGTCGAAGGCTCCGCTCAGAACCCGAACAGCCGGCGCAGGAAGCCCCGTTTCCGAGTCGTTGCCCCTGATGGATCCTTTGCGTCCGGCTCAAAGGTCCGCATCTCCGCCTGTGGTTCCGCATTCTGAAGACGTGCCTTGCGCAGCTGGCTGTCCACGGGGGCGGTGGCCAGGTTCGTCCGAACCGATTCCGCCTGGCGGCTCAACCAGGCGACCATCGGAGTACCCTGCGGGTTGAGTTGAGGTGCCACCTGGTTCCACATCGCCGCCAGACTGTGGAATTGTCCCGATGCGGCCAGGTTCGAGCCCGTCGATTCCTTGATGTATCTGGCGAAAACGGCCCGGATCGGTTCCGGCCCGGCAAGGCCCCAGCGGACCCAGGCCCAGGATTCGCGATAATCACGAGGCGTCATTTCCCGAACGTCGGTGATCTTCTCCAGCCTCGCCAGATCCGGCATGGCACCAGCTTTCACATCGGCCAGAAACTTGTCGAGGTGCAAATCTCGATCGGGCGAACGCTCAGGGTGTTCGAACACTTCGGCAAGCCCTTCGTCCAGCCACAAGGGCAGGGTCGGATGGCTGAGGTTCACCAGAGCGTGCGTCGCTTCATGGCGGAGATCCTCCATCAGATGATCGCCGAGGAAGGTGTATATCGTTCGCGAACTCTCCGTGGCGATGAAATATGCACGCCGCGGCGGCAATTCCGGATGGAAGAATTTCAGGTAGTGCCGAAAGCTGGCTTCGTCCTTGAGCAGATAGACGTCGACATGCTCATGCCCGGGCTGCTCAGGCTGTCCGATCGCCTTCGAAACGTCGCGGGAGAGCGAATCGAGTTCGGCCACCATCGGATCGTTCGACCTGATCGGCTTGTGCGTATGAATCCGGAAAGGCCCGGATCGGAACGTGTACTGATCCGGCAAAAGGGACTCCGGACGCCGATTCATCGCCGCGCAGCCGGAAACGGTGGCCTGGGACGCCAGACAGGCGACCAGGATCATCCATGATTTTCCGGATTTCGTCGTCTTCATCGATCGCTCGGCTTTCTTCAGGGCCATCTCGAATTCGGCCATCGGCTGAGCCTTTGGGAGCCTCAGCTCAGTGGCCTGCCGATCCGGAGATTCCGATCCGACTTCTGCCGCATCTCCGCAAGTACATCTCGCCACAGTTTTTTCCACGAATTTCGAGGAAGGAAAGCGAGTGGGAGATAGCTCTTGATGAACCTGAGCGCCGCGGCATTGGTCAGGAGGTTCTTGGACTGAATGGATATGGCGAGACGAGCCAGATTCTGCACCCGGTTGCGATAGGGCAGCGGATGCTCCAGCGTGACGCCGACGAGGTCGATCCACGAAACATCATCGAAAGAACCATCAGGACGCGGCATCACCAGGATGTTTGCAGCTTTCATGTCGCGGTGTGAAAGCGATTTGGCATGGAGCTTTCTTACCGCGGCAGCCAGGGCGACAGCCGATCGATCGATGACTGACTTGCGATTCGCCTCAGGCACTTCCGCCTGAATGAAACGCAGATGGTCTTCAAGCTGGACCATGCGTTCCGGGCGGTCCATAATCGTGTAAGTCACTGCCGGGTATCGCCTTGTCAGAAATCCGGGCAAGCCTGGCCAGCCTTTGACGAGATAGCCCAGGGGCCGCGGCGTCGGCACGTCGCGGGCCACCAGATGCCCGGCAGCTTTCCAGGCTCGAAGGCAGCGAGGCGTCCGCAACCACCCGAACCAGAAGTCGCGTGGCTTGTAGGTCGGAATCTTTTTCACGATCACGCGGCGCGGACCTTCGGAAGTTCTGACGGTCACCTCGGCGACGGTCGACGACCTCGAATGTTTGAGAATTCGTGAACCGTCGTCGTACATCAGCCGTTCCGGATCTTCGACGATCTCCCGCACATGCTCGCGCTCGAAGACCCGGCTGAAAACGCCCCAGGTGTTCCTGTCCCGAAATGTCTTGTAATATTTGTTCGTGCCCAGGCCCCTCTTGGCCCAGCGACGCCAGAGCCGCTCAGCCCAGGTTCGCGTGGCTTTTTCGATCTGCCGGGCGAATCGCCCCATCTCAAGCGGAGAGATTGGGTTATGTCGCCCCCGGTACTTCAGGTAGGCTTCCAGGAATCGAAGCCGTTCGGCCCGGCTCGATCGCGAGAAAAAATAATTGTTGAGCTGGGCCAGATTGTCCCGAATTTCGCGGACGGAGAGCCCTTCGCCGCGTTGACGGACCGCGTCGAGGTCGATCAGATACAATCGCGGCTCGTCGTTTTCCATCAGACGAATCAGGATATTGCCCGGGTGGAAATCGCCGTGAACGTACCCCGCCTCATGCAGGCGTGAACACAGACGCGCCAGGGCATCGCCGATCGATCGACGAATGTCCGCCTGTCGGCCAGATTCGTATTCGGGCAGAATCTTCTCCAGGAAAGCATCCAGCGGCTCGACATCAGGAATTGCCTCGGTCACGAGATAATTCTCGTAGAGGAACCCCCGCTTACGCTGTTCGCCAAGTGCAAGTGGCGTGAAAGTCCGCACGCCGATCGCGTCCAGCTTCAGCGCCTTGCTGCCTTCGTTGCGCGCCTTGCCACGGCGGAACCATTGTCTCAGTCGAGCCCGGAAGTCAGGCACCCGGTAATGCTTGACGTAAACGCCCGTATCACCCAGATCGACATGATAAACCGTGCGGTGCGGACCGTCCTTGACGACCCGCAGCCGATTCGCCTTACGCCATTCCTGCCACTTCAGACCATGCGGCCCGGCAAGACGGTCGAACCATTCCTCGCGAATCCACCAGCCGACTTCGTCAAGCTGGAACCACGTCCAGCCCGTCATCCCGAACAGGCGTTTCCGGTCATAATGCCTTCGGTGATATTTCCTGCGGATGGAATTCGCCACTTTCATGCATGCTGTCCTGGCCTGATGTCGCTCTTGCTGTCCTGATGGGGCCCACGCACGGCGTTCTGGCTGGTTCCCGAATCGATAGCCCACGAACGGCTACTGGCGGCGTCTGCCCGTCGTTCGTCTGCAACTTCAGGCACAACTGCGCCGGGCATGACCCAGTCAACGAAAAATGGCCCCCAATCAGCGATGTCATAGCCACGGCGGATGTCGTCCATCGCAGCGCGGCCCATGGCGGCCGCCCTGTCACGATTCGCAGCCAGCCAGCGCACGGCCTCGATCCATTCACGTGGCTCCTGCACCAGAAACCCGTTTCGGCCGGACCGGATCATTTCGACATGCACGCCGACCGGATTGGTCAGCACCGGCAACCCTGCGGCCATGTACTGCAGGACTTTGAGCCCGCATTTGCCGCGGCTCCACAAATCATTGGGCACGTGGCTCACGCCGACGTCCGATGCGACGATCCAATCGATCTCCGTCTCTTCGGACCACACGACCGGCTCGACCGCCAGCCGATCGAACCGCGGAAACCGGTCGCACACGACACGCAGGACAGCCGCGGGCACGTGCTCTCCGACACCGTTCCACAGTCCGCTCGTCGCTTCCAGGCCCTTGAGAGTACTGGACGAACCGACCCAGACCATCACGAACGGCCCCTCGGCCGGCCGCCTGGCAGCCTCCACCCGGGTCGTTTCATAACGCTCCAGGTCGACGCAGGTCGGCATGTACCGGACTTTCTGCGACCTGGCCCCATGATCTTCGGCCAATTGGGCAAGAAACGAATTTCCGGCCAGAATCTGGTCGGCACACCGAACCGTATTCGAAAATCGCACCTTCCGGCGCGGACAGTGGTGCCCCTTCGGCGAATAGCTGTCTCGATAAACCACGGCATCGTCAAAGTCGAATGCCAGAAATTTCGCCGACCGGCGCAGGGCCGCAAGGCTGACCGAATCGAGCAGCTTCCGCTGCAGTATCACAGCATCGAACCGACCGGCGGCGTGCATCTGGGCCAGGCGGGCCGGGGCGGAATGGGCGATCGCCTGATACGTGACGTTCACGCCGAAATAGCGAAGATAAGGCTCGAACGCCGCGATCCGGTATCGGCAACACACGTGCCCTGGTGATTCGACGAGAGCCAGCAGTTCCATCGCGGGCGATCCTTCCTCGACGCTCGTCGTTCCTTACAGGGCGAGTCGGTCCTCGAAATGCCCGTTCGCAATTCGTGCCAGCGAAGATCGATCGAATCGAAATTCAGGGCCGGTGCGCGCCGACGATAGTCTTACGACCTGCACATCATAACCTTCCAGCCGATTCGGCCAAGTCCAATCCGGGCGATCCTGCCAGAATCCCGGCGCATCGATGCCTTTCATGCCCCTTGATTTCGCACCGGGTACCCGTATGCTGAAGGCTCGGCCCGCTTCGACCAGATCAGGCCGTTCACCCTCGCCCCATCTCCACTGTCGAAATCGCATCGGATACCGTCAGATCCCGATCCGGAAGGACCACCCACCCATGACTGCATGCACTGGAGCCCGGATCGTTCCGATCTCTTCGGCAATCTCCGCAATTATCTTATTCAGCACAACTTGCATCGCTCAGTCGAATCCCGTCCCCGTATTGCCCGGCACGAAGCCGTGGATGATTCCGGCCGACCCGGCCGCCGAAATGGTCGAAGGCATTCACCGCCACTTCGACAAAATGCTGGCCGATAGCGTCAAGGTTCGCGACGAAGCATGGCAAAAGAACCGTTCGGGCCAGAATTCCCAGGCCGAGCGCCGCGAACGGCTACGCCGGAGCCTGGGCTTTGCCGGTGGCGAACGAATCTCGATGCCGAAAGGCCGTTTCGAATACATCACGCCCGGCCCGGGGCCGATCGGCCTGCCGACTCCGAAATCGGGCTCGAACAGAACCAGAATCGACGCCGTTCGCTGGGAAGTTTTCCCGGATGTTTGGATGCAGGGCCATCTCGTTCGTCCGAATCGAGTTGAGAATGCTGAAGATTCGGGCAAGATCCGCTTCCTCGGGATCGTTCTGGACAATGGCACGGGTGGCAAAGGCGCTGAAGATGGTCTTCGAATCGCCACCCGTCTGGCCGAAGCGGGAGGCCTGATCCTGGTTCCGGCCCTGCTGGATCGCAAGGACACCTGGTCGGGCGACGCCAAAGTGAGGTTCACGAACCTCTCGCACCGGGAATGGATCTGGCGGATGGCCTGGGAAACGGGCCAATCACCGCTGGCCTATGAGGTTTCTGGCGTGATCTCGGGCCTTTTTCACTTGCGAACAGCTCTGGCGACGCGACAGTTTTTGCCGAGCGTCGTTTACGGCCATGGCGACGGTGGCCAGGTGGCCCTTCTGGCGGCGAATCTTGGAGCGGACGCTTCCATTTTCTGGATCAGCGGCTATTTTCAGGCCCGAGATACGACACAGTGGCTCGAACCGATCGACAGGACGATCTGGAGACAGGCCCACGAATTTCAGGATGCCGAACTGGCCGCGATGGCAGTCGAGTCTCCAGATACCAGGCTTCTGATCGACCGAACCGACGGACCGACTCTGGCGGAATCGCTTCCGCCGCGCAACGGCCGGGACGACGCAGCCGATGGTGCGCTAAGGCCAGCGACGAAGGAAGAGATTGACAGCGAACTGACCCGGGCACGCCAGTTAGCCGGCCCTGCGGCAGACAGAATTCTCGAAGTCGGCGACCGGTCGGCCGCAATCTCCCGAGTCGCCGGTCTGCTGGGTATGGATCTGCCGGAACGAACGACTGCGATCCCACTGGATACTGCGGAATTGAAGACGACCGATGCGATTCGCAGCAACTTCCGCACCTGGGCCGATTTCACCCAGAACTTGCTGCGGACTTCGGAACTTCGCCGATTCGAACTCTGGAAAGCCGCCGACCCCCAAAAGCCAGAAGCCTTTGCCGCCGAGCGGGACCGGCTTCGTCAGGTCTTCTGGAACGACCTCATGGGCAGAATGCCGGAACCGACCGAACCGCTGGCGGCCGAATCGAAACTGGTTTACGACGAACCCGGCTTTCGCGGCTATGCAGTGAAAATTCCGGTTTATTCCGACGTTTACGCCTATGGCGTGCTGCTCTTGCCCAGGGATCTGAAGCCCGGCGAAAAACGGCCCGTGGTCGTGTGCCAGCATGGCCTGGAAGGGAGGCCGGACGACATCGTCGATCCGAAAAAGAAAACCGTCTATCACTCTTATGGAGCCGAACTGGCCGACCGGGGCTATATCGTCTTCGCGCCGCAGAATGCCTATATCGGCAAAGAGCGGTTCCGCACGATCCAGCGCAAGGCCTGGCCTCTCGGCCAATCGCTCTTCGCCATGATCATCCGTCAGCATGAACGCATTCTTGACTGGCTCGAAACCCAGGAAAATGTCGACAAGAGCCGGATCGCATTTTACGGACTGTCTTATGGCGGCAAATCGGCCATGCGGATTCCGGCCGCTCTCACCCGATATTGCCTGTCGATCTGCTCGGCCGATTTCAATGAGTGGGTCGTCAAATGCACGAATACGGACCGACAGTATTCCTACATGTTCACGATCGAGTACGACATGTACGAGTGGGATCTCGCTTCGAAATTCAATTATGCCGAAATGGCGGCGCTGATCGCACCCAGGCCTTTCATGGTGGAACGCGGTCACTTCGACGGTGTCGCCCCTGACGAATGGATCGGCTACGAATTCGCCAAGGTCAAGCGTACGTACGACTTGCTGGGCGTCGGCGAGAACGCGCATATCACTTATTTCAATCGGGGCCACGAAATCGACGGAACCGGTTCCTTCGAATTTCTTTCGAAGCACCTGAACTGGCCCCGAGGCGCGAAACATCTCGAACGGCCGAATTGAATCGGGGCGAATTCGTATTCGACGGACGCGCTAGAGCCCGGCACTCGTCAATGAGAGCGCCGGGCTGGAATCGGCCGATCGGTCGACCTGAAGTTCCGAAACGGCTCAGGCATTCCCGTTTCGCATTTTGGTCGCCGTGTATGTGAACATGCGAATCCACTTGCCGCCCGTGAGCATTTCGGACGTGATCCGCATCGAACTTGCATTTCGCCGGGTCAAGTTCACTCGGACAGGGGCACCTTGAGTCGTCGTAGTCACTTCCTTGCCGTCGGAAGTCGTCGTGGTTTCGAAGATCGGTGTCGAACCGGTAAACGTCGCCGAATTTCCCTTGACGCTGGTCAGCGGCAGTTCCACGGGCGGAGTTCCATCCGCGGAAGTCATGGACAATGTCGTAGGAGCGCCGCTACCCCCCGGCTTGATCACGAGGCCGTCCAGCGGCATTGCCTGTTGCTGAGCCGCAAGCGCCGTACGGCCGACATAGCTGTCTGTCCCGACGATCCAGGTGTCCATGCTCGGTATCGAGGGGAAACGGACGTTTTTAGCCCCCATCGTTCGAGCCAGGGTCTGCATGAAGTCGATCTTCGTATTCGACTTCCAGGAACCACTCAGCCACGACCAACCGGCCATGCTCGACCAGTCGACCCCCGCCGAACCGGGCCTGGTCAATCCTCGCTTTACGGCACCGGTAGTCACCATTTCGTTCGTAACCGGTGTCACACCGCCGACGGATGTCGTCGCGATATCACCAGAAGTCGTCGCTACCGGGGGCTCGACGGAAGTCGTCGTCACTTCGGAAGATGTCGTCACCGGCGCATCGGTCGTCGAGACTGGAGTCGCGGTCGAGGCCGCATCGGTCGCGATCATGGGAGCCACATCCGGCACACCATCGACGGGCAGGGGCGTGGCCGTCATCACTTCGCGTCGTTCGAGCGTCGGCTCGACGATCGGCTGAAATTTCCGGCGGGTTCTGTGGGTTACGCCACGAGCGTCATCATGACTGGCCATCTTTGTATCCCTGGCTTCCTTGCCTATGGACTACGAGTCGATCCTGACTCGCCATCGACGAACACTCACCGGAACATAGCGGATTGCAAGAATATGTCGAGCCCAGTTTCAGGGCTCGACGTGTTGAGTTCGTGAAACGCGCGATTTCAGCAGGGTTACGATGAGGATCGAGGCCCCGATCGCTGCGCTGCAGGCCGAGCCCATGAGCGTACCGATTTTGCCAGCTTCGTTGAACCTGGCGAATTCCGAGCCAGGAAAAGCCAGCCCATTGATGAACAACGACATGGTGAACCCGATCCCGGCGAGGCAAGAACCACCGACGAGCATCGGCATGTTCACTCCGTCGGGCAGGGCAGCGACTTTGAGCTTCAGTGCGATGCGGCAGAAGAGCAGAATTCCCAGAGGCTTGCCGATGACGAGCCCGGCCGCGACAGCGACCGCGACCGAATCCGAGATACGATCAGGATCAAGCTTCACGCCAGCGTTCGCCAAAGCGAAAAGCGGCATAATGCCGAACGCGACCCATGGGTGTAGTGCGTTCTCCAGCCTCTGGAGCGGCGAAACGCTTTCACGGGCGATGAACTGAAGCCGGGCCAGTTCTTCGACACGCCGCTCCGGTGTCAAACCCGCCTTGTTGGTCCGGTTCCAGAATTCCTCGATCCAGACGGAAAAAGTGCTGTCGGGCACCCAGGCCCGCACGGGCGTCAGCAGACCCAGGAGAACGCCTGCCACAGTCGGATGTATTCCGGATTTGAGAAAGCAAAGCCAGATCGCGGCCCCCACCAGGATGTAGACACCGACGCGTCGAACTCCAATGACATTAAGCAGATAGGTGATGAAGAACCCGGCGGTCGCCCCCCAGACCCAAAGCCCTTCGAGCTTGTCCGAGAAAACCAGGGCGATGATGAGCACGGCCCCAAGATCGTCGGCAATCGCCAGAGACAAGAGAAAAATTTTCAGTCCGAATGGAACACCTTTGCCCAGCAGTGCCAGAAATCCGACGACGAAGGCGATGTCCGTAGCCATCGGGATCGCCCAGCCGCGGAGACCTGGCTGACCGATCTGGAAAACCGAATAGACAAGCGCCGGCACGATCATGCCACCGATCGCCGCCAGGACAGGCAGTGCAGCCTTACGGGGGTCGGAAAGCTCACCCGAGACGATTTCCCGCTTGATTTCAAGGCCCACGACGAAAAAGAAAATCGTCATCAGGGCATCGTTGATCACGAGGGTCCGAAAAGGATACGCCAGCTTGAACGAGCCGATCGAAACCGAGACCGGCAGTTCCCAGAGCGCATGATAAGCATCGGCGAGTTGCGAATTGGCCAGGATCAAAGCAGAAACGGTGCAGAAAAGGAGCACGATTCCGCTGGATGCCTCGACATGCAGAAACCGGTGGACCGGTCGTAACAGCCGGTCAATCAGTCCTTTCGGCAAAGCGCGTTGCGCGATCGGCTTGTCCTGGGCAACCCGGATTTCGTCAAAGGACTCGCTCATCCTCTTCGCTCCTCTATGTGAAACCGGCACGACGACTCGATTCGCTTACTTCTCGTGCCGAAACAGCCCATTCGCTCGGTTCGCAAACCGTTCGCACTTCGAGGCAACTCCAGCGAGCCGTTGAAATCGACTGCTGGCCTGATCCAAAGGATCACAGTCTACATGCAAAGTATAGTCAGACATCGGACGTCCCGACGATCGAATTCGTTTCGTACGAATCGAATCCTGCTCGAGTCGTTCTCTTCGCAAACTGGACAGGCCGCCGCTTCGCGTCCATAATTGACAGGATAGACACTTCGGAGTGAGCCACCGCCATGAGACTGACACTGCGGACTTTGATGGCCTGGATGGACGACACCCTGCCTCCGAAGGATGTCCGAAGGATCGGCCGTCAACTGGAACGCTCGAAATTTTCCCAGGACCTGAGCCGGCGAATTCGCCGAGTCTTGCGGCAACGGCGTTTGACGGTGCCGGGAATGAGTTCGAATCAGCAGGTCGACGCAAATATCGTCGCGGCTTATCTCGACAATAATCTCCCGGGCGAAGCGACGAGCACCTACGAAAGTCTGTGTCTCAACAGCGATGTTCACCTCGCCGAAGTCGCGGCGAGCCACCAGATTCTGAGCGTGCTCGATCAACCCTGCTCGATCGAACCGGAAATTTACGCCTCGATGTACCGCATCGTGAAGGCCCCGGAGTCGCGCACCCCTTCCGACCGGCCATTGCCGCAACGAATTACGTCTGAGCCCCGAAACGCCAACCCCATATCGCACGAAGGCGAGTACGCAGCCCCTATCTGGCCAGAACCCAGGTTCGTCCGAAACAGCCGAAAGTTCGTCGCCGCAATTCTTTTGGTCGCTTGCACTCTCGCTTTTGCCAGTCTTGCCCTCGACCGAATCGTCGGCCTGAGCCCTCAAATTTCGACGATCGCAAACGAAACCGGCGAAACGATCGCCGAAGCGGAATCTAGCCTGCGTTCGGGCGAAGATACCCAGGACATGGCGATACCGCCCGCCACTCAACCAGTCGATCGAGCCGAGGAAGCCGGCAAAGCGACCGCGGATCTCCAAGCCCCGGGACCCGCCAGCGCTTTGCCTGCCTCGGGAAAACCAGATTCAGTGATCACCGGAGTCGAAGCACCAGCACCAGCGACGGATGCGCCGAAAGGTACCGAAACAGCGCCGAAAGAAGTCGTAAATTCGAAAGAAGGAGTTTCTGCCCCACCGGAAAACCGCGAAGGGAAGCGACGGGATTTCATCGCCCTGCCTGAAATCGCGACCATCGCAGATTCGACAATCCTTTTCACGGCCCCGAAGGATGATGCAAAGTCCAAAACGTGGGCCTTTTGGAAAAAATCGCCGAATTTGCCCGTCTACCTGAGGTTCGCCGGGGCAGATTCTGCGAAATTCGTCTCTGGGTCTCTCAATTTCGTCATCGAACCGGGTTCGTTGCTGGAATTGCCTGAAGTTGGGCCACCTCAATGGCTGGCGGAGCAAGCGGAAGCCATATCGACAGCCGCCGGAGAATTTCGATTCCGAACCGGTTCGGGCCGGGAATTCGATGTCTCATTCCCCGACGATGCCAAATTCCGGATCGAGTCCCGAACGGGTTCCGCGGCTCCAGGAAAGGTAGATTCCAACCCGCAAGAGTCATCCGTCGTCGTTCGATCCCTCAAAGGCACACTGACTGTCACGACCGGTCGAACCGAAATGAAAGTCGCGGAAAATCGCTCTTTGCGGATCGACAAAACCGGTCCACCAGTGCTTTTCGAAGAACGACATGAATCTCTTGACCCGAACGTGCCGGTCAATCCCGGTTCTACACTGGTCAATCGGATGATGCGACGATATCTCGGTACCAATCGGCCTTTGGCGACATCGATCATCGACGCCGAATCGGACGATTTGCCCGAAGTGAGGGATTTGGCGCTGAAGATCGCTTTATGGATCGATCGCGAGGATATCGTCACCGGAGTTCTCACGGATCTCGAAAAACCGGAACTGCGGAAATCGGCCATTCTGGCTGTGAAAGAGGTCTCAGCCCGGGGAGAAGATTCCGCTCGGCGGGCAATCCTGGGCTGTGTCGATGAACTCGCACTCGCTGACCCGGACGCTGAACTGTTGCAGTCATTATTCAGCGTTCCTGCCGTCGAAGAATCTCTGGATCGAAAGAAACTGCTCGTCAAATCTCTGGAACACGACGCCAGACTGATTCGCCAGCTCGCACTCCAGCGGCTCATGCAGATCTCGGGACGTGATTCGATGGGATTCGATCCCGACGAACCTACAGCAAAAGGTATAGAAGCCTGGCGTTCCTGGATCGGAATGGATTTCCAGGGTTCCCGGCCATGAAGATGACAGATCCGAAGCCCTCGACGCGTTCGCCCGGGCGAACGCTTTGCCGCTACTTGCGAACGGCTGCCTTGCTCCTTTTGTGCACAGCAGCCTTCGACTCGAGCACGCTTGCAGCGCAGTCCCAGCCTCGTTCCAACGAAAATCCGGCGAATCGCGACAAACGACAGGCTGGGCCGCCTCAGGCGGTCATCGATTCATCCTCGTTCATCATCGTCGATGATCCGAACCGACTGGGCGATTTGTTCGAACGCCTGGATACTCCGGACTTTCAGATCATTCGTCCCTCGAAGGACAAGGCGGAAAAATCTCTCGGCACTTCCCCGGATACGTTCGTCAAGTCCGTCTCCATCAGGGGAAAAGCGATCGGATCGATCGCGGATTTGACCATCGTAATGGAAATTCAGCAATCGAAAGCTGGTACGTCATGGACACCGATCGGGCTTGAGGGGCACGTCCTCCGTTCGGTTCGTTCCGGTAACTCACCGGTGGCTGCGTCTGTGCCACGCCCGGGCGGACCATGGCAAGTACAGACCGGGTCCGCTGGAACGCACAGGATCGAAATCGAACTCGGAACGGAAATCACATCGGACCGTACGACTCGAAGATTCGCATTGTCGATTCCCGAGGCAGCCAGTACGGAATTATCGATCGAAGTACCCGAGCAAGTTCTTTTCGCTTCGACGAACGCAAGAGACAGTCTCCAGACTCGCTTCGACCCAAGCCGCAATCTCTACACGATCGCGGGCCTTTTGACACCTCGTTCCAGGCTGGAATTGCGATGGCTTGGCCAATCACTGATTCGGAACGAAGACCGCATTCGCCTGGAATGCCGCGGCCAGATCGCCGTGCGTATGGATCTGGACGCCGTTTCGACCCGCCAGGTCTGGCAGATCCGTCCCCTCACCGGGCTACCTGCGGCATTGAGTTTCGAAATTCCTCCGGATGAATCGCTGATCGATATCTTCCTCGACGGACAGGCGACCCGGCCACGTTTCGAAAAGAGCGGAACCGGAAATACCATCGTGAATCTGGAAAATCCGTTCATTGCGAAAGGCCCCAATTCGGAACCGGTCTCTGTCGAACTTGTCACGCGACTGACCTATCCTGCGAAATCGAACGAAGCTCAGACATCAAGCCGCGAATTCACCTGGCGAGCCCCGCAATGGAAACATGGCGAAATCGTGACGGGTATCGTCGCTCTTGAAATGCCGGATCGCTGGGTGTTGTCCCATGACCAGGGCACAGGATTCGAACCCGTCGATCTGCGGGATCTATCGGATCGGCTTCGAAAGTCGACAAACCAGGCGGCGTTGCGATTTTCAGGAACGAAATCGGAGTATCGATTTCGAATACGCAGAAGGCAGCCTCCCCTGTTCTCGGATGTGCGGACAATAGGAATCGTGCGACGATCACAGATCGAGTACGTATCCGACATCGTATTTCAGGGGGAAATCGATCCGTTAAAAGAATACGAGATCGAGCTTGACCGATCCGCCCGTCCGCTTTTCGTAGGTCCGCGAGATGTCTGGGAACGCTACGAAATCGTCGGCGAGACCGTCAGCGGTGATCGGAAACTGCGCAGATTGCGTTTGACTCCGAATCGCTCGCTAAAACCTGAAACGACAGCCTCCTTAAGGATCCGCTACCTGCGCCGGGCTGACGATCCGGAAATGTTTTCGATCTGTCTCCCCAGGTTCGTCGAGTCCACGGGCGAAACGTACAGAACATGGTTACTGCCTGAACCATCGATCGAAATCGAGCCCATCGAGACTGCATATCGAATAAGCCGAAAATTGCCGCCGCAGGATATCGCCGTATTTACGAACCTCCTCGAGCAATCGATCGGTGACGACGACAAATGGATCAAGCCACGAAACGCGGCGAATTCTGACTCGGTGTTCTTCAGAATCGCGAACAAGTCCGAAAAGGAGATCGCATTTCGGACGTTGGTAAGACCAGCGACACTGGTTTGTACTCAAGAGATGGTTCTGCGCCCGACACGAGATGCGATCGGAATTCGCCATATTTTCGAATGCTCCATCGACAAAGGCACTTTCGAAAGAATATTCGTCAAACCTTCGCCGAAGAATCCGATTCGAAACCTGCGGTACGCAATCAGTCACGATGGTGCGGATCAGGCCGGCAATCTCGTCATTCAGGACGGAGTATTCGAAATTCCCATCTCCGGTGAATTCTCAAGGCGATTCACCTTGACTCTCGAAACGATGACCGCTTGGCCTCATGGTCCGAATTCCTCGATGATGGCAGCCGATCCGTCGTCTCAGCACACTCCCTTCGACGCATCCATTTTCGACTTTTCCATCGAGAACGCTAAGCTGCTTCAAAGACGTTTCACGATCGAGGACACCAACGACTCCCTTTCCGAAATGGAAAAGCAATCCGAATCCTGGATAGGCTCGAATCGCATCACGGAATCCGCGACGAACAGGCGTCAGACATGGACCGCTGTCAGTGTCGAAAGGGCATGGCCCGTGATTCGAACGGTGCCGCTCGTCCCCCGACCGAATCCCGTCGCAGAATCCCCAATTCGCGAAATACTCGCGATTTTCAAGGCTGACGCAGACTCGCGACTGAATGTCGCTTACCGTCTGGGGCCGAATGTCAGATCGCTTCAGCTTGCCCGTCTCCGAGGTCTGAAAATCGAATCAGCGACGTTCGAAGGTACCCCTGTCGACGTCGCACTTTCTGGTGATACATGGTCATTCACCATTCCCGATCATGAAGTAAACAGCTCGTTGATCGTAAAGTACAGTTCGGACGTGCCACTCGCGGCGATCGAGATCCCTTTGCCACCGAACTCTACTGGATCGAATCGAATTCCGAGCGCGATTCGAGTGATCCATTCACCTCTCGAAAGGCTTATTCCGCCCTGGAGATCTGGTTGGCATTTCGAATCGAATTCATATCAGTCCGAGTTTCAGGATGTCGGAATCGAGTTTCCGAAAAGCGAATCTTCCTCCGTCACTTTCGTGAGCGATTCCCCCCAATCCCAGCTTCCGATACGACGCGTCCCGCTTTTACTGCTGATATTAGGAATTTTCGCCGTCTCGACTGTGTGGATTTCGGCCGTAAGTCGCTTGGCCAGAGGGTTGCGATACGAGATTCAGAGTATCAGTCTCATTGCGATCGCTGCCTCGCTTGCATCCGGCCAGATCGGAACGATTTGGGCTGTTTGCTCAGGACTTGGGATTCTGTTCGGCGCATTGATATCCCGCTTCGCTAAGGGAAACTCCGAATCGCTACGTCCCCAATCGTCAATTTCGAAATTGAATTCGACCAGTGGAGCGGATTCATCACCAGGCACCAGTACGCGATCGAAACGCGGTTCGGACGAACCCTCGACTGTGCTCAAAAGGACTGGGTCCCAAGAATTCGATCGTATCGATCCGACCAGAGACGGCCCCTCTTCGGATCACGCCGAGGAGCGAATCGACGAACCGGCGAGCTGGTCTCTGGCACTGGACGGTACTTCGAATCGAGCGCGTACCGGACCGGGTACCGGAAGGAATGACTCCGCGGAATCGCTTTCATGAAATCCCGACAGGCATTCCCATCTGCGCGTTGGAATTTTGTCGATTTGTCCCTGGTGCGACAGAAGATCGCATCTTCGATTGTGCAATTCGCAATGCTGACTTTCGTGACTTCGGCTTTCGCGCAGATCCCGGAACAGAATCCCAAACCTTCCATTTTGCACGAGCATCCTGTAATTCAGACCTATCGCGTCCCCTTCGATTCCGTATCTCGAATGTTCGCCCCAGGCACCGAGCTCGAATCGATTCGCTTCGATGAATTCGAAAAGATGGTCGAATTCATCGAAGACCATTCGAAACAAATAGGACCGTTAAGGCAATTCACGGGTTCCGTCGATCACAACCTTGAGATCCTGGAAGGAACTCTCACTGGAGTGACTCGTTTCGAATCGCCGCCAGAGACGATTCAGACCAGTGGATTTCGATTCGTTCCGGGGTGGCTCGACTCAGACTACCTTGCGAATTCCGGCTGGAAGGCCGCCGGTAATAACCTTTATGTCGCAAGCGACGGAAAAATCGCAATCGCATTCGCTCAAAGAGAAACCGTCGTCAAATGGAGCGTGCCCAAGATCGACGCCCCGGGACGAGTGCGATTTCCTGTTCGATTTCCTCAAGGCATGGCCAGCCGAATTCGATTGAATCTGCCCACAGCCTTCACACCTTCCAGTGATGTCGGAATCTGGATTCCTCAATCTGAGGTGCAAACGAATCCGGGTATCCGTACCTGGAACCATTCCGGTATCGCCTCGCCATCCGAGATCCGTATCGAGGAATCTTCCGGCAACACCGGAAGGTCGGACGATGATTTGGATGCGGACAGCTGCACGGATTGGACGGTCAGCGATGACGTGTGGTCCGGGTATTTCGAAGCCAGGCTCAGATCCCCCCGATCGATTTCGAAATTGAGAGTCGAATTTACCGATGAGACTTTCGTCACGGGTTGCCAGGTCAACGGAATTCGCTCACAATTTCAGCGAGTCGATCATGAGATCATCGTACCTTTCGAAAGTGAGACTGGGGAACCGGTAACGATCCGGTTCGAAATGAAACGTCCGGGATCTCAGGCAGGCGAGGTCGATTGGCCGACCATTCAGCCGCAAGGCGGTCGATGGTTTCTCTCGAGAGCGAGCGTAATTGACTTGCGGAAGAACCCGTTCGTAGAGGTGATCGATAAGAATCGGGTACCGCTACCGATCACTTTAGAGACCGATGAAAACCAATCGACCAAAGTCAGGCGATTATCCTTCGTCACCAATGATCGGATTTCGATCCTTAAGTTGAGAAGAACATCCAGCGAACCCAAATCGGAAGGAGAAGTCACAGGAGAGTATTTGATCAGCGAGAGTGGTGCAATCGCGGCCTTGCGTCTCGACCTCTCGAAGATCGATCCGTCTTCTGTTTTGTGCTTCCGAATCGATACGCCGATGAAACCTGTCCGCGTTATTTCGTACCGAGTTTCGGAAGATGGGGAGCGATCCGCTTGTGATTTCGAAATTAAGTCATCCGATGGCGGATTTTCCATTTCGGCGCTTCCGTCCGACACTTCCCGTGGATCGCTCATATTCGACATCCTGCTGTCGGGCAAAATCGATCGCAAGCTTCAATCCGATTCAGTCGAATTTCCTGTGATCAGGCTAGAATCTGGCCGCGCTCTGAATGCGAAATGGTCGATATTGTCGGAAGATCCGCTTATGCGATTGCATGTCAGAACCGCAAGGCCAGTTACCTGGTTGCCCCGTCCTCCCAGGGATTTTCCAGCCGGGTTGCCAGGCATCAAGGATATTTCACCAGGTGCAACGCCCTTGGCTTCATGGTATTCGGATGGTGAAACGGCTACGGACATCATCATCGAAAGAATCGCCCCTTCTGAAAGCGGTATCGAACGAATACCGCTGACGGTTTTTATTCTGGATCCTCCGAACCGTATCGTGCATTCGATTCGCTTCGAAAACGAACGCAGAAATTCGCCCAATTCGAACAGAGTGTTCGATGAGTCACTCGAACGTGCTGTCGCTCGATGTTCCGGGGTAAATGGCAATCCGCGAATTGAATCGGATTCCAGCCTTAGTCGACAGTTGACGTATCGTTACGAAGCTTTCGCTATCGATGAATTGACAGCGAAAACGAAGAGCCTGTCGACCGATTCCCCTGGTTCGAAGGGCACATGCTTTTTCGTTTCCGAGAAAGGAGATGGTTACGACGAGGTGGTCCGGCGTTTCCCTCAACCGGATCGAGTCGAGGATCATTCGGAAACTGTCGCCGAAAAATCGGTCGCATTCCTCAAATCGCTGGGCTTGCTTTCGGATCGATTCGGACGCTCGGGCAGAAATCTCTACCACTCGAAAGATTCTGTGGAATTCACCGAATTCGCAGAGGTCTTTTCGCGCGAAGTTGCGAAGGTCCATTACATCGAACCGATTTCACCTGTATTGACTGAGCAGATAGAACTGATTTCCGATATTGCCTCGGATGGCAGTGCGACACATCGCCTTCGGACCTCGATCGCATACACCGGTACTTCCAAAGTCCGAATCGAACCAGGAAATGGGTGTCACATTTCAAGAGCGAAGCTCGCAGGAGTTTCGGTACCGATCATTCTGGAAGAATCCGGAAAGCCATCGGGTTTCTATCTGAAGCCGAACGATGGCCTGGTCCCTTTCGAATTGAATTTCACTACAGAAGCTGGTATCCTCGAAACGACCGGTGTTCCTTTAGGGCTTTCGTTCGCTGACTCATTGACCGTCTGGAAGATTCGATCCCCGAACGAACTCTGGTCTTTCGCTGATCACCCGAGTGATTCGAATGAGTTACGGACTTCATTCGAAATGCTGGCGTCCCGCAAGATAGTCCGGAATGTTCCGCCCGATCCCGGGTTCGAACTCGTCAAATTCGCAATTTCAATTGGGCTATGGTCAGTCCCATTCGTCGCACTATCTCGACATACCAGTCGCGGAATTCGATTTTCTTTCTGGACATTCTTATTTGTCGCTTCGTGTTTCGCCGTGATCTACGTTCAGTCAACGAACTTCTCTTCCGTAATAGCGGGTGCATTGATGTGTATCACATCGCTATCCGAGCGGAATCGAAAATCGAGATATCCTGCTGTCCGAAATCTGCTCATCATTCTGGCGACAACCGTCATCTTGCCGTCGATTTCTGCTCAGTCTTTTCCGATGAATCGAAATATCCGTGTTGCACTTCCTTACGAAAAGCTCGAGAATGCTTTCGAAAGTCCGAAACGAGCGGTACTCGATCGCCATGATCTTAAGTTTTTGAGAGATCTGGTCGAACAATTCGAAAGCCAGCCGGTCACGACATCACTATTTTCGAGTCAGGCGACTCATTCCATCGAACCGATCGAAGACGACTCATTCAGGATCGTCTCCAAATACCGCGTCGAATCCAGCGGAAGTGAGATCGATTCGCCGGCGAACAAGACGATCATCGTTCCTCTGGCAACCGACGACGCTCTGCAAGTGAGGGCTTCGCTCGAAGGGACAGAAGTTCCGGTTCGTGTCGATCGGATGGCTGGAAAAGTCGAGTTGCGATTCGATCGCATGCCCGCCGGCGAAATCACGATCACCAAAACCTTCCTCGTGCCTCGTCCGGATTCCGCATTGAAACTATCGATGTTTCCGGCGATCGGGGCGACTCTCAGAAATACGAGTTCGGCCAAGAGCCCACCCGGTTTGATGGCTCGAGCCCGAATAGGCGATCGGTCTGCGACCGTCGAGCCAGGCTCTGAAATCCGGTTCGATCTGGCCGACGAATTGTCTATCGATTTCGGTTCCAGGAAAGAATCGCACGACTCATCCGAAAAAAATCGTTCCTGGTTCACGATTGTCCGGAATTCTACAGGGTTTGTCGTTCTTGCGCGACTGAACGACGAATCACGAGAGCCGCGTACTTTGACTTTCGCGAAATCGGCTCGTTTTCTGGATGCCTCGGAGTGCGAAGTTTCGATTCTGCCGAATTCCGCAGAAGGTTCGAGAAGGATTCGAATTTCGCCTCGTCAGAACTCAGTTCGGGTACGCTTCTGGATGCCCGCCAGCGAAACGGAGATTTCGCTCGGAGAAATACTCACAATGACACCGAACTCGAGAGCCCGGAGTTCGATCATTCGCCTTGCGACAGGTTCTGGTGTCTTCGGAGATTGGTCGGTACTTTCCGAATCGAAGAGATTCGATGAAGATCCTTTCGAGATCGAGTCCGCAGCATCCGAAGCCGAGGCCATGATTCGCAGGTCTTTCGAAGTTTCCGATTGGAAATCCGCACGCTTGCGATTCGAAAAGACTGATTCTCGATTCGAACCGAAGATCGAATCAATCTTGACCTTGGAAGACGAAGAAGTTCAAGGGGTGTTCTCTGTACAGGCCACGAGTCCTGATGAATCGTCGATCGTTCGTGACACCGTGGTGTCGTTTCCGAATGACACGATCGTTACCGAAGTTTCAGGAGACGACCTTATCGACGACATTCCTGTGAACGACGATAAAAATGCGCGTCGAATCATATTTCATGGCGGCCGGGATGGTATTTCCCGATTCGAAATCAGAACTCGAACGAAAATCTCCCCACCCCAAACGGTCGATTCGTCAATCGCGGAATCACGAGCCGTTCTTCCATGGCCAAGATTCGATTCCGATCCACTTGCTGCCGGGAAATTGATCGTCGATCGACGAATCGACCCGGATTCGTCCTTCAGAATGAGTCCGATGAAATCGGATAATTCCCTTTTCGAAAATCGGGGCGAAATCCGAACGCCAGATACACCTGCGGACTTGCGTCGCTGGCTTTATCAGTTTCGGGGATCCGAAGTTCCGCCGTCAATCAGCTGGCAAATACCAGGCGTTTTCAGTCATGTGCTGGTTGAGCAGGAAGTGGATGTCGTTCGCGATGTGCCCAAGTGGAATTGCCGCATTCAATACGAACCGCAGGATGGCCCTCTTTCGATCATCATGTTCGAAATCAATCATGGCGTCGAAATCGATCCGATCGTCGAAACCGACAATCCGAAGTTCTGGAAAATTGAACGAACCAATGACTCGGGCAAGACCCGGTTCCGTTTACTTGCGACATCTCCCACGTTCGGCCGTTCGACGATCAAGCTCCGAAACGGCAATGACTCTCATGCGGCGAATCGGTTCGATTTGCCGAACGTCACTCCGCTCGGTCATGGCAAAGTGGATAAGTCGGTTACGCTGAGGACCTCATCGAACGGACAGAACTTACCTTTCGAGATCGAATCGCGTGGACTTGTGGAATCACCATCGACGAATCCAGGTCCGATTGCGAACGGTACTCTGCGGAATTGGCGGTTTCGTGCGCCGGACGCTTCACTGAGCCTGATTTTCGCGAATCAGGGTGAGCAATCGAATCAGGCAAGCGATACGAACGGAGCAGTCGAATCGACCTTGATTCGAAATCTGGCATTCGAAATTACCGATGACGGTGAAGTTCTCTGGTATGGCACAGTCGATTCGGTCCGCATGCGCTCTCAGGGCATCCCGTTTTCTGACGAACTCGGCCGGTTATCGGCTACGAATTCGAAGGGTTGGCCTATTTCGCTCGACCGAAAGGACGGAAGATTCGTAATCACGGATCGAGATCGCTTCGATAAAGTGCACGAAATCCTTCTTTCAGGGCGTTTTCGGATCGATCGACTCCCGATCTTCTTCGCATCGATCCAGGGAACCCCCTTGCCACACCATTCGAACTCAATCTTCTTTGCCCTACGGGGCGGTGGTCATTCACGAATGAGTCCGCCAGGGAAGAAGTCATCGGCAGCAGAATGGTTGAAAAGCGGCCAGAGTCCGTTCGTTGCGAATTCGTCCCATATGATGGAATCGATCGAAACCGAACGGATAAAGCACTTTCAATCCGCAGGTTTCGCAATTTCGAGTTCGAATCGATTGACGACAACCGATTCGAAACTCGGCAATTCGAACCTCGATCGACCGATCCCGGATCGATCGATTCGATTCGCGACGGACTACATTGACGACCGGATTCTTGTGTCACCATCTCATTGGAATTTTTATGAGTTCGATCCGGCTTCGTTAAGCACGTTCGTTCGGAACGCAAGCACCCTCGATTCGAAATCCGAGAGTCACGATGACGACATACGAAGAGGCATGATAGCGACTGTGATGACCATGGCCGTATGGATTTTCACCTGGACTCGCCCACTTAGAGCTGATCGATGACCGATATGTCACCAATGGTTCGCGCCGGTTGAGCTTCGTTCCTGAAATTTGTGTCCGAGGCACGAACGAACAAGTGCCATGAGCCCATTGTCCAATTGGCTGAGGATCTCGAAAGTCATGTTCTGCTGAGGAATACGAACCAGGCAGGCCCTTATCGTATTGGATTCCCGATCCTGGCGAACTTATAATGACCTTTCAAGTGGAGCAATCGCACATGCCATCGCATCGGTGTGTCTGCGAGCTCTCCGATTCGACCACGCCCGGAATCTCGAAAGCTCAGAATTCATGTTCACTGATCCGCCGCTTCTGATCGAACGCATCGCACGTCGTATTGACGAAACCCGCGTTTCTGACGGCATGTGCCGAATCTCTCCGGATGCGCCCGGCGTTCGCTGTCTCGGAGAGTTGACGGATTATCCGGGAATCATTCGTGAGCTGCGTGGCGCCGGAGCGCCGGAAGGTATTCTCACTCAGGCGACTCCTGAGCGATCGGTAAGTCTCGTAAAACAGCGACTGCCCTATTTACGGAAAATTCGGAATACAGGTGCTTATTGGAGATTCATGCGGATCATCAATGATCTTTACGATTATACGACTCCCGAAATTCTCGAATCGGACGTGGATTCGCTCGATGCCCGCGTTGCGGCATCGTCGCTCGAACCGCAGTGGGCCCAACAGATTCTGCACGAGCGTTGCCGGATCGAACGAATTGCGTGCGATCTCGGAAACAGGTCGACTGGCGTCAATCCTGCAACGGCCGAAGACAATCTCGGGGTTCAGGTGAATTACTTCTGGGACGCCACAAGACTGCTCAGCGTGGATCACCCGTCGAAGAATGCCGAACGGCATGTGACGAAGCCGGCTTACACGAGCATTCTCGAGACGACGATCGGCTCGCGCCCGGCTTCCCTCGCTGCTCTGAATCGTGGCGTCGGGGACTTTCTGGACCGGACGGTCACCGGTCAGGTCAGATTCATCAATGCCCGAATTTCGACGAGAATCCGTCTGGAACCAGCCGACTCCGGCGCGATCGATTCGCTTCTTGCCCGGGAAAGCGGCGGCGTACCGTTGACGGATGACGAAACCGACCAGATCGGCAGTGCCGTCGGTGCAGCGATTTTCGCATGGGCACATGAACATCGCCGCACGATCGTCATGCAGGGGCTGGGGCGGTCTCCACATCAACCCTATGGCTGTCCGGCGACGATCAGCCGTCTGGCGAAATCATTCCGCGGTGCGAATCTCGTACTGGCGGATTATGCACGTGATTTCGCTCGTCACGTGCATCATCTGGCGGCGTCCCATCCGAACATCGCTCTGGCCGGCTTTTCCGACTCCACGTTCGTCACTTCTCTGATCGCCAGCGAATTCATCGAAAGGCTTCAAGTCGTGCCGATCGGCAAGACGATCGGTTTCGCAAGCCTCGCCCCGAACGTCGAATGGCTTTACGCCAACTTTCAAGCCGTGCGTTACGGAACGGCGCAAGGTTTCGTACAGGCGGTGGAGATCGATCATCTGCACGAGAATCGAATCCACGACCTCCTGACCGACTCGCTGGGAAATTCGGTGATCGAATTCCTGGGGCTCTGACATCGAATTCAGTTCGTCCGAAACCGCGCATCCACTTCGGCGTATTCAATCACACGGGAGCTTCGTACTAACTTGCCCGAACCTCTGCATATCGTTCACTTCCCGCATCCCGTTCTGAGAACCCGCAGCCGCCCCGTGGAACTGCTGGACGAAAACCTGCGCCGGACCGTTCGAGGAATGTTCGAACTCATGTACGCCGCGCGCGGGATCGGTCTGGCGGCCAATCAGGTCGGTCTGCCGTTCCGGTTCTTCATCCTGAACCTCACGGCCGATCCGGAACAGCCGGAGCACGAACAGGTATTCATCAACCCTGAGATCGTCAAACGCCACTCTTCCGACGAAGCCGAAGAAGGGTGTCTGAGCCTTCCCGGGCTTTATGCGCCCGTGCAAAGGGCCAAGCGGATTCGCACGAAGTCCTATGACCTCGAAGGAAATCTCGTCGAAACGGAAGCCGACGGGCTTCTGGCCCGGGCGATCCAGCATGAGATCGATCACCTGGACGGCAAGCTGTTCATCGATTATCTTGGCCTGCTGACCCGGGCCAAGATTGCCGGCAGACTTCGCCAGTTCGAAAAAGATTATGCCGCGGCGCAATCCTCCGGTCTTCTTGCCGCGACCGAATCGCTCCAGGCTTACGTCGACGAAATCCGCAAAGGGCAGGGGGTTCCGGAACCGGTCCTGCCACCGCGTCTGCCGGCAACGGTCGAACGTCCGTCCGAATCGAGGCAGGAATTGTCGTGACTTCGCCACATTCGCCCACACCTCTGGCTGATCCGAAATCAGCCCGGATCGTGTTTCTCGGCACGAAGGATTTCGCCGTACCGGCTTTCGAAACCCTTTGCGACCAGGGCCGAAATGTCGTCGCACTGATCACCCAGCCTGACAAACCCAGGGGACGAAAGCAGGAGATCGTCGCGACCCGGATCCGTAACGCTGCGGAAAGTCGCGGAATCCTCGTTCTTCAGCCTGAGTCGATCAATACGGAAGCCGGCAGTGCATCCCTTGAGTCGCTTCGACCGGACATCCTGGTGACCGTGGCTTATGGGCAGATTCTCAAGCCGTTCATTCTGGCGGTCGCACCGTTCGGCGGTGTCAATCTGCATGGTTCGCTGCTGCCCAAATATCGCGGTGCGGCTCCAGTCGCACGGGCGATCGAAAAGGGAGAGACCGAAACCGGCGTCACGGTGATCGCCATGTCGCCGCAAGTGGATGCCGGCGGAATGCTTGCGTCGGAATCGACACAGATAGGGACGGACGACTCGGCCCTGACGCTGGAAGCGAGACTCGCCTTGATCGGTGCGCCGCTGCTTGCAGAAACGCTTGACGGTTACCTCTCCGGCAGTCTGAAACCGATATCACAGGATGCCACCGCGGCGACCAGAGCCCCTAAATTGGCCAAGACCGAAGCCGGTATCGACTGGAACGCACCCGCGTTCTTCGTGGACCGCTTTATCCGAGCCATGAATCCCTGGCCCCTGGCTCGCACCTGTTTCGAACCTGAGGACGGGCGGCAGAATTCGAACGTGTTGATTCTCGACTCGCGTTTGAGCACCGATCCTGCTCCTGGCGGTGCGAAACCGGGTCAAATCGTCGAAGCCTCCAAAACCCGCCTGGTCGTCGCATGCGGCGACGGTGGCACGATCGAACCCAGGGTGATCCAGACCGAGGGTCGCAAGCCACTCCCCGCCTGCGAATGGGCTCGCGGAGCTCGTGCAGTCCCTGGCGACTCCTTCAGTACCAAACCTGTTTCCTGAATCCCTGTATCGATCCAAGGAGTTCGAACGATGCGAATTTCAGTATGGAATCAAGCGCTCACGAGTCTTTCGCTGGTGATCGGAATGACCGGGGTGGCATTCGCCCAGGAAAAGAACTCACCCACTCACACGAAGGACGATCTCGCCACGGTGAAGGCGGCTGTCGAGTCCGGCAAGGCCGTGCTTCTTGATGTGCGGAGCCCGAAGGAATGGGAGGCCGGCCACGTCAAAGGAGCGACGTTCCTTCCATGGCTGGATCTGGAAAAGACGAACGGGGCCGGCTTCGACAAGCTGAAGCTGGACAAGTCGAAGATCGTCTACACCTACTGTCATGTCGGGATCCGGTCGCTCAAAGCCGCGACGATGTTCGCAGCGAAAGGATACGACGCCCGGGCTCTGAAACCTGGCTTCGCGGAACTGGCCGCGGCAGGTTTCCCGACAGAGAAGCCGGCCGACAAACCCACGCATACGAAAGACGACCTGGCGACAGTCAAGGCGGCTGTCGACTCGGGCAAGGCCGTTCTGCTCGATGTCCGCAGTCAGGATGAATGGGACGCCGGCCACGTCAAGGGAGCGGTCTTCTCGCCGATCACGGATCTGGAAAAATCGGCTGGGGAATCGTTCCTCAAGCTCAAGCTGGATAAATCGAAAGTGATTTACACCCATTGCGGGGCAGGCGGCCGCGCCCTGAGGGCAGCAACGATGCTCAAAGAGAAGGGCTACGACGTTCGTGCCCTGAAACCGGGATTCGCGGAACTTATCGACGCTGGTTTTCCGGAAGATGAGTCGAAGAAGTAATCGATCCGGTCAAACCGATCGATCCCTCGGAAGGCCTCGTTCACGTGCGCCCGATTGACATCAGGCGCACGGAACGTGACTCGATCGAAACCTGTGAAGTTTCCGTTTCGATATCTCAGGCTTCCCGACGAACACAATTACGGAGAACCTTACGAACCGGAGAATGCCGATGACGACTGAAATACCGACGGCATCAGATTCGAAATCGAACGATAACTTACGTCAATCGATCGTATCGTTATGGATTGTGGTTTTGATCATCATCCTGAAAACACCTTCGAAAATGGTGCTGGATTATGTGATTCTGTTTCTTGCGATCTGCAACATCGCATCGCTGAACGGGAATGCGATATCGAATCGATCAGTGAACACGTCGCCACTGCCACCACTTTCCGACAGATGCAAAGAAGCTGCAAGAGATCCAGCCCGCAAGATCGAAGCGATCAAGATCTATCGTGAAGAAACAGGCCTGGGGCTTCGTGATGCCAAAAACGCGGTCGAGGCATTCATTGCGAACGCTTCGACATTATGAAAAATCAAGCTGAAGACCGGTCTGCCAGAAATCCGCCAATAATTTCCTGAACGGAGGCTTTGAGCCTCCCGAGCGTGATCGTCAGCTGGTCCGGAGCAGCTGAACCATCCTGCATTCGAATCATTCGTTCAATGAATCGCATTTCTTTCGGTTCGATTCGCAGATATTCAGGAGACCTGTTTCGATAGAGCCTGAGTGCCCAATCGATCTGGCGATAAAGGCTGTATGCATCCGTGAGCGACTCCGCCTGGGCGGATGTCAATAAGCCAAGTGATTCGATCTGGCGAATCGCGTCCCATTCGTCCCGTATGACGGCAGTCTCCTCCAGGGGAGTGTGGTTCAATTGCAGGGCCTGCAGAAACAGTTCGATCGCCTGGGATCCACCATCGCAACGTTTCAAATCATCAGGACAGCTCTCGATCGCGCGCAGCGATCGTGATCGAACCGCGGAAAGTTCTTTGCGGATTCGATCTTCATCCGGCCGGCCGTCGAGTGCCAGTCGAACCAGTTCCTTCTGCAGCGAGTCAACTTCGAAGCCCTGCACGAATACGGGTCTGGCACGCAACAGCGCAAGTCGCTCCCAGACTCGAGCTTCGCCGGTCCGGTAATAGGATCGGAGCGATTCCACCGGAACCGAGAGCGAACCGGCGGCTCCGAACGGGCGCAAACGTGTATCGACTCGATAAAGAAAGACCGCGCCCCGCTCGCTGCAGGACCGGACGAATCGCCCCGCAAGCTCTTCGAAATATCTTTCTGCCGCGATTTTCTCCTTTGCGGAGACAGAATCGACGTCAATTTCATGAACGAACACGAGATCCAGATCACTGTGAAACGCCAGCGATTGTGCACCGGCCTTACCGAGAGCCAATATCGCCCACTTGCCAGGAGATTGAGATAACCTGGAATTCACGGTGTGAGCGGGATCGTTCCACAAAGTCCTGGCGATTTCCTGAATCGTTCGATCCGCGACGAGGCTCACCTCCCGGCCCATATCTCGAACCGAATCGACCGAAAGCGGAAGATGATGACGAGCCGCGATGGCAAGCCAGAGATCGTCTCGCTTCTCTCTTAACGCAAGCAGACGATTCGATGTTATCGGCTGTTTTCCCTTCTCTGCGTCTACGGACGGATCAGGCATTTCCATCAATTCGCCTGTGGTATGCCGATACCAGTGCTCCCACAAACGCGGCCGGGAAAGAATCGAATCTGCGACGAACCGATTCTCACTGGCGACCCTCACGAAGGCATCCAGGGCCTGGGTTCTGGAACTGAGCGACTCCCAGAGCAAAGCCTTCACAGGCAAAACCCGGGAGATCGAATCGATCTGCGCCAAGGCTGCATCGGGGTCCGGCGTTGCCGAGACTTTCTGCAGCAGCTTCGGAGCGATCGCAGCGAAAAAGTGTCGGCACCTCGGGGTCGAAAAATACGGTTTTTCTTCGCGAGCCATGAATTCCAGGTGGCGGATCGCTCTCGGTTTGTCGCTCAAACCGAACGAATTGAGAATTCTGTCCTGCACTTCGGTCGGCATTTCCGGGTCGAGGATCAGGTCGGAGACCGGATCTGCCCGAGACGAATCATCCGTTCGGAACGCATCGTGAAGTAGACGATTCAAGACGCCATTGTTCTCTTCCGTGGATTTCACGTATTGCAGAAGGAAGCGTTCGAACGGCCCTTCCGGGCTTTCCCAGGCGTTCATGGGGCTGAAACCCATGAGCAAAGCCAGTATGCGGCGACTATCCGGTCGTTCCGGAATCCGGTGCGTCTGACGGTCCTGTTCGAGCTGAAGCCGGTGTTCGGTTTTACGCAGAAAAACGTAATTGCGAAGCAGGGTCTCATGCTCTACAGGAGTAAGACAGCCTGCCGATTTGAGTGAATGGAGAGACCGGATGGTATTCGCCCCACGCACAGTCGGTAACGTGCAGCCGTTGAGAAGCTGCAGGAACTGGACGACGAATTCGACGTCGCGTATCCCGCCATATCCCGTTTTCACGTCACGCAGCGACACACCCTCCGACTTCGCCCGGTTTTCGATCCGCCGCTTCATCGCCTGGATTTCGGCGATTTCCACGGCGCTGAGATAGCGCCGGTAGACGAACGGCTCGATCAGCTTCACGAACGATCCCCCCAGTTCGAGATCGCCAGCACATGGCCTCAATTTGATCAGGGCCTGTCTCTCCCATGTCCTCCCGGCCGAATCGTAATAATTCAAGGTCTGGTCGAGGGTCATGAGGATCGGCCCCTGCGATCCCTCGGGGCGAAGCCGCAGGTCGACTCGTAAAATGGCAGGCGAGCATCCGGCGCCCGCCATGATTTTCAGGAAGTCACCGATCACTCGGCCGAAATGATCTACGGCAGATTCCGCCGGCCCGCGGTCCGTCCGACCTTCATCGTCATAGAGAAAGATCAGATCGACGTCGGAGCTGTAGTTGATCTCGCACCCGCCCAGTTTGCCCAGAGACATCGCCGCGATACGGCATGGCTCACCAGAAGACTTCAGAGGCCGTCCCGTCCTGGCGGCACGGCGATCAAGGGCCCAGCGAAGAGCCCCATCGAGGCAGGCATCCGCCAGGTCGCTGATGCGTGAAGTGATTGTCTGAACATCATGCTCCCTGAGAAGATCATCCGCGGCGATTCTCAATGTCCAAAGCCCGCGTATCCTGTGCAAAGCCGTGGCGACCGATTTTTCCGAATCCAGTTGGCTGAGCTGTTCCCAGACTCGCGCAGCTAGAGATTCACGGTCCGGAAATTCTTCGACCGCGATCGTACGATAGGGCTCATGATGCGCCATCACAAGCTTGGCGACGAACGGAGTCGTCCCTAAAAGTTTGAGAAGTTCCAGGAACCTGTCCGGGTCGTCGTACCATTCCTGAACGATCCTGTCAGGTTCATGGACAGATCCGAGCAGGCGATCGAGGGACGTCAGCGCGAGCACCGGTACGTTCGTTTCGCCGATTCTTCGAGCGACGAGGTCGAGGAACCGCTCGGCAAGCGCAGCGTCCTGAATCCTCCGCCGGATATCCCGAAGATCCCGCAATAATGTCGATTTGTCGCGAAAGCCGTAACGAAGGCTCAATCGATCGAGCCAGACGCCGTCGGAATCCTCTTCAGCCCGCATCGATTTCCCCGGCACGGCCAAGATGATCCGTCAACGACTCATCGACTTTCGCCGCCGATATTGATAGGCCGAAATGATCATCTCCAACTCGGATCGATTCAGATCATGCCGCTTCATGAGTTCCCGCTCGTCAATGCCGCTGCGTAACTGGTCGCCGACCGAAACGCATAAAAGGCAGAGCTTCGGAGGAAGCTTGGGTGGCTGAAGGCTTGCATAATGCAGATCGACGGGATCGACCCTCTCGCCATCCCGGTCAAAATTCCAGAATGGCCGAAAGCCGGATTCGATCACGCGAAGGAACCACTGCGTGAAATTTCCGGCGATCACGCGGAACGAGTCGTCCGCCTCGGAAACGCTTGCGAAGATCGGGGTTTTGCCGTCAAATCCATTTTGATCGACGACAAGATCCATATTCACGGGCGAATCGAAAGGGTTACCGAATTCGTACCAGGAAGCTGGCTGCTGAAGCAGCACAGACCCGGGAGAAAATCTCACCGTGGGACCGATACATCGAAGCGGGTGAATCCAGCGTACTTCGTCGACCAGGAGACCGTCGGAGATCATCAACCACTGCTTGAGCCCGAAAGGCAACAGATATCCGTGCGTCGTTTCCCAATTCGTCAGGGTCGATTCAGGTACCGGCGGGCCGAGGGCGAACGAACCGCATACAGCTTCCGTCGCATGACCAGCCGCTTTCCTCACCGGCTCGTCGGAATTCCCAACGGCCATAAGCCATCGGTCAAGAGCTGCTTCCAGGCTTTGACTCACTGTCGTAGCACCAGGGCTGATTTGGGGCGTTCGCATCAAGTTCGCAAGGTTGCGTCAGGAAATGACGGGCAGGGTCCAGGCGGAAGGGCGTCCATGAGTGACGCGGTCCGTCACGACTTCAGCGAACAATGTCACAGCCGAAGCCGAGACGACTCTGACCTTCGAATAGGTGCCGATCAGGCGGGAATTGCCTTCGAACACGCAAATGCGGTCGGTCATCGTCCGGCCAGCCATCTGCACCGGGCCGGATACGGCCGAAAGATCGCCAGTAAAGGACTTCGAAGGCCCCTCGACCAGCACTTCGAACTCCTGACCGACGAAAGCCTGGTTATCGACCTGACTGATGGCGGACTGAACGGCCAGAAGATCGTTGTTTCGCCGCTTCTTGACCTCTTCCGGGACATCGTCGGCATACAGCTCGAACGCTTTCGTACCCGGCCGGGGGCTGTACTTGAAAATGAAACTGTTCTTGAACCGGCTTCGCCGCACGAGTTCGATCGATTTCTCGAAGGATTCTTCGGACTCGCCGCAGAAACCGACGATAAAATCGCTCGACACGGCACAGTCAGGCACCGTCTCGCGAATGCGGGCCATCATCTCGTCATACTGGGCAACGGTGTAGAGCCGTTTCATGCGCCGGAGCATCTCGTCGCAGCCGCTTTGAGCCGGCACATGAAGATATCGGAACACTTTCGGCAGATCACGCACCGCCTGCAGAAGGTCATCGGTCATGTCCTTCGGAAAGCTCGTGATGAACTTGATGCGCCGAAGGTCAGGGATGTCGCTCAATTCGGTGAGAAGATCCGAGAGCCGCCACTGCCGGCCGTCCCCCGTGCGGAATTTGTAGCTGTTGACCGTCTGCCCGAGGAGCGTGATTTCCGATACGCCCTGATCGACCAGAAGCCGTGTTTCCTCGACGATCTCCGCCGGGTCACGGCTCTGCTCCGGCCCCCGCGTCGCGGGAACGACGCAGTATGTGCAGAACTTGTCGCACCCCATCATGATCCGCACGAACGCCTGATAAGGGCTCGACCGCATCGCCTGTTCGCGGATCGGGTCGAATTCCTCGAAGCTGTCGACCACTTCAAGCTTCGTCCCGCCGGTGCGGGCCTTGCTCACGGCCATCTGGGGCGTTTTTTCGGACCGGGCCTTTTCGAGCAGTTCCGGCACGCGGGCAAGCTGGCCTGGCCCGACGACGATATCGACGAACGGTGCACGCTTGAGGATTTCGTCCTGATCCTTCTGCGCCATGCAGCCCAGCACGCCGATCGCAACGTTCGGCCGTTTTTTCTTGAGCGACTTGAATCTGCCCAGCGCCGAATAGATTTTGTCCTCGGCATGCTGACGCACGGAACAAGTGTTGAACAGAATCGTATCCGCGGCCAACGGATCGTCAGTCAACTCGTAGCCCTGCGACCGGAGCCTGGCGATCACCAGCTCGCTGTCCAGTACGTTCATCTGACAGCCGACGGTGTCGACGAACAGCTTCGGCCGGTGATTCGTGCCTTCTGACGTTTCGCTCATATCCTGACTTCGCATTCCTTACGAATTCCTGCCGCGGTACACACTAAATTTACCCGATTCCGCAGGATCGAGACAAGGGATTCCTGACTGATTCGCGATGGGGAAATCGAATCCGAAATGTATCCAGGTTCGATATCTGCGCATCGTAATTGATGGAGTCGTGATTCGCACGAAAAGAGACTTCGCCCTGAAGATCCGCATTTTTTCCGGGCCTGGGAGCTTGACTTCGATGCGATTCGCCATTAAATTACATTCCATGAGACGGGCGCATAGCTCAGTTGGCTAGAGCGCACCCCTGATAAGGGTGAGGTCCGAGGTTCGAATCCTCGTGCGCCCATTCACTTCGAAACGCGACGCTTGTGCGTCGCGTTTTTCGTTTGCTTCGTTTCGTCTCCGGCGATCCATCGCGATGCCTTCGGCGTTCGCTCCTGGCAAAAGGCCTCTTTCGACGTCAAGTTCGCATTCGAGAGAATCCGACACGGAACGAACGATTTCGATTTCGCCTTTATTGCCCCTGGCAATCGAGCGATAGCAATGATGTTCAGGAGAACTCGACCCGCTTTTGCCGGCCGCGCTTGACGCCATGTCTCCGGCGGGCCAATTCTTCGAAGATAACGCGCACTTCGCAATGGAATTTCTGAGCGACAACCTGCCCAGAAACCAGCACCGTGATGTCCGAACGTATCGAACCGAAATAAGAAAAGGAGGCAGGTACGCCTCCTTTTTCGCTAACCTTCGCATCGACGTCGCTTCGAAGCTGTCGAAGCTCGAAAACTCCGATCAGTCTTCCTCGTCGATGTCGCCGTAATCCTCGTCGTCGCCGTCATCCTCGACTTCCGCTTCACCTGTCTCGTCCACGGACAGAATCACGTCTTCGAGTTCCACGACCTCAGGCTTGGGAATCGATGCCCCCAGGCCAGGCGCGTCCGGCGGAATTTCGATCTTCTGCTTCTGAACGAAGTGATTGCTCTTACCCTTCTCGTTCAGCTCCTTCACCTTCTTGTCCGCTTCTTCCTTCTGGTTGAAGTCGAACTGGGCGATCGGCTTGAACGAGTCGTTCATGACAACCCAGACGACACGCTTCCGAGCGGCTGGCTTGACGGCTTTGACCTTCGGAGCCTTGGGCGTTTTGGCCTTCGCACGTGATTTGGGCTTCGCCTCAACCTCATCATCGACATCGCCTTCGATCGGATCGACGTCGACTTCCATCGGATCAGGTTGTTCCGCCGCCTCGTACTGTCGCCGCAACTCGCGACGGTTCTGAACTTTACGAGCCATTCTTTCAGTTCCTTCCCGAATCGCATTCCCGACTCGGCAACCCAACGTCGAAGGCGTTGCCGTCACTCGCTCGCCCTGGAGCGGGACGCCAGGCCGCGAGACAAGTCGTCTATCATAACGATTCAGGGCAGAGAATCAAGAATACCTGAATCGATAAGAGTACGATCGAACGTCGCAGCTTCCCTTCTCGATCTTGCGAAACCGGCACGAATTACGAAACCTGCGCCTTCGAACTTGAGCCGACTCGATTCCTGACCGATTCCGAACTACGTTGACTTCACTTCCGAACGCTCTTAGGATGCGTTCGAGGCAACTTTTACGGCATGCTCCGGACTATCTGGCCGGAGAGCTTCGTATCCGGGTTTCCTCTCATCAGGTAGGACGACCCCAACGGGTCGTTGAGGTTCGATTCCTCGCTCCAGGTTTCGCCGGACCGTTCCCGACGAGGCTTCATCCTCCGGAAAGATCCGTCAGGCCCTGTGGGCTGCGTCGCCGTGACCCGGCTTAACGCAAACCCCCGCCATTACGGTTCGGAATGCCCGGCGAAATCCCTTCGAGTTTTTCGTGGCCGACTCGATCACCAGCCAATCTTGATTAGAAAGGATCACCCGAATGGGCGAATCCATTCCGACGGGCGTTTACGTCATCCTCTCGACTCTGGCGATCGCTTTCGTCGGCGTGCTCGGCGCTTGGCTTTATCGCTGGTTCGAATCGATCTACCCGCTCGTCACGATTCACGAATACGAGCGGGCCGTCAGGTATGTCCGAGGGAAGCTGGACGGTGTCTCCGAACCCGGGCAATTCCGTTACCGGGCATCGACTACGGAACTGATCAGGCTCGACATGCGTGAACAGACGGTGATCGTTCCCGGCCAGGAGATTCTCAGTTCCGACTCGCTCGGATTCAAAATCTCCCTCCAGGCCAATTACCGAATCGCTGATCCGGTCAAGTCTCAGACAGTCGTATCGAATTATTTCATTACGCTTTACGCCGATATTCACGCAGCTTCGCGCGCGGTCGTCGAAACGATGACGGGCGACGAAATTCTGGCGAATCGCGCTGCGATCGGTTCGAAAGTCGAAGCCGTCGTCAAGGATAACGCGACACGATACGGAATCGAAATCGTTTCGCTGACGGTGCGTGACTGCATGTTGCCCGGAAATCTGAAGCAGATCTATGCCAAGGTCGCCGAAGCCAAGCAGGAGGGGCTGGCGGCTCTCGAGCGTGCCAGGGGCGAATCGGCCGCGCTTCGCAACCTGGCCAACGCCGCCCGAGCGATGGAAAACAATCCGAATCTCAGTTATCTGCGATTGCTGCAGACGATCGAAAAAAATGGCGGCAGCTCGATGTTCGTCTTGCCGCCTGCACTTGGAGAACTCGTCCGCCCGATGCAGGCCAGCTCGAACCAGCCACCTTCCGGCGATTCGACACATTGAGCGTCTCGCGGAACGCAGCCCTCTCGTTCGAATGATCCGCGACCGATCATCGAATTAACGATGGCCCCAGGCGACATCCGCGGCGTCGAAGATCGGGCCTTCCAGGCAGACACGCTTCAAGTCCGTCGAACCATCGGCCTGACGGATCGGCGCCACGCAACTGAAGCAGGCGCCGAAGCCGCACGCCATCTGGTTCTCGAGCGAGACCAGGCATCGAACTTGCCGCTCACCGGCCCAGGCGGAAACGGCCGCAAGCATCGGCTCAGGTCCGCACGTGACCACGAGATCTGGCCGGGCCTCTTCAGGCAGGCTTGACCAGTTCTCGGTCATCAGGTCGGTCACCCGGCCAGAGAAGCCAGCACTACCGTCGTCGGTACAAAGCTGGAGATCGATTCCCGAGTCGCGAAAATCGGCGAGCGGCGGGATCATGTCGCTCGATCTCGCTCCGTAGATCATGTTGATCGAAGCCGTCGAATCCATCCTGACGGTTTTGCCGCCGTACGGCGAACTGCCCATCCACCATTTGGCCAGGGCCAGGAACGGCGTATAGCCGATGCCACCAGCGACGAACCAGATGCGGCGCGCATCCGGAATTTCGTCGAAAGAATGCCCCAGGGGCCCCCAGATCCGCACCGACTCTCCGGGAGTCATCTGCGAAAGCCGCTTCGTGCCCCGGCCGAAAATCTGGTAGATGACCTCAAGCGATACCGCCTGGCCAGCAGCGTCCCAATCGACGTCGTAGACGGCCAGAGGCCGGCCCAGCAGCGGGTCATTACCCCAGGCGGAACGGATCATCACGAACTGGCCGGGGCGGATTTTCGACGCGATCGCCGGGGCTGCGAGACGCATACGAAACAGCCATGGCCGATATTCGTGGTTCTCCAGAATTTCGGCATCAGCCTGTAACGGAGTACAGTGTTCGTTCATGAAAACCCCGGCCACTCGATTCCCGTTCGTGAGCGATCAACCTTTGGGACGCCGGCGGCGCGGCGGCAGGCTCCGGCTCGGTCCACCACGGCGCTTGGGGCTTGCCGTGCCAGGTTCGCCCGAGGTTCCCATCACAGTTCTATTCGGCTTGTCCGGCCGATCTTCTCGCGAAATTCCCGGACGGGCTTTCCCGCCTGGCTTTCCGCCAGTTCTCGCAGCGGGCCGGCCTTCCCGGTTCGCAGGCCGAGGGGGACGATCACCCCGTGGCCCGCGTGCATCGCCTCTTGGCTCAGGCCGGGCCGGGCGATCGTCCAGATCCATCCGATCCGTGAAGACAATTTCCTCTTGCTCATCCATTCGCGGCGCCGGCTCCGGACGCCGTCTTGCAGCGGGTCTCGCTGGACCTGATTCCGCCCCAGGGCGGCTCCTCGCCGGCCGTTCGGCATCACGCCCGAAACGTCCCGGTTTACGTGGGCCTGAATTCTCGGAGTCGCGGCTTTCTTCGCTTCGGACGTAGCGTCCCGGTTTACGTGGGCCTGAATTCTCGGAGTCGCGACCTTCTTCACTTCGCCCGAAACGTCCCGGTTTACGTGGGCCTGAATTTTCGGAGTCGCGGCCTTCTTCGCTTCGGACGTAGCGTCCCGGTTTACGTGGGCCTGATTTCTCGGAATCGCGGCCTTCTTCGCTTCTTACAAAGCGACCCGGCTTCCGTGGGCCCGATTTCGCAGAATCGCGGCCTTCATCTTCACGCAAGTATCGCCCTGGCTTACGAGGGCCCGGTCTGTCGCCTTCCGCCCTGATTCTCGGGGCAGGCCTGTCTTCGCCACGTGGCCTGGGTCCCGGCCTGCCCGGGGCCTTACGCGGGCGAACTTCTTCGGTGTCTTCGGCAGTGGTTGACGTGCGCAGGCGTTCGACTTCCGCTTCGGTGAGCGTCCGCCAATTGCCTTCGCTCAGGCCCTTCAGCTGCAGCGGGCCAATGGCAATGCGAAGCAAAGAGAGAACTTTGTGCTCGAGCCGGGCCAGCATGCGGCGGATTTCGCGATTCTTGCCTTCGGCCAGGACGACTTCAAGCACGGTCACATTGCCGCGGTGCGCGACGATCCGGGCCCGTCTCGCTCGTACTTTGCCTTCGGCCAGCCAAACGCCTTCGGTCAGTTTGTCGACGATTTCCTGCCCGGCATCGCCCGCAACGGTCACTCGGTAGGTCTTTTCGACTCCGTAGCTCGGGTGCGTCAAACGCTGGGCCAGGGCACCGTCGTTCGTCAGCAGCATCAGGCCTTCACTGTGGCGGTCAAGCCTGCCGACGATGAAGATGCGTTCCCGCGCCTTGGGCACCAGGTCAAGCACAAGCGGCCGGCCGGAAGGATCTTCTGAGGTACTGACGTAACCCTTTGGCTTGTAAACCAGATAATGCACGTGCGGCTCAGGCTTGATGCGCTGGCCGTCCACGGAGATTTTCGCGGTGGAGGGGTCGACTTTCGTCCCGAGTTCGCGAATGACCTGGCCATCCACCGTCACTCGGCCTTCCAGGATCAGGAGTTCGCAAGCCCGGCGCGAACCGACGCCGGCTTGAGCCAGCACCTTATGCAGCCGATCGCCACCGGCTGAAGATTCCGCATCGGGGTTCGAAGCGTTCGAAACGGTGCGTTTCGGGGCGGGCTTGCGCATCGGTTCACGCTTCGGCGGGCCTGAAGGGCCTGGGCGTGCCGATTTCGGGCGGCGCTTGGGATCGGGTGATCCAGGTCGGTCAGAACGGGGGCGGGCCATCTTTCGAATCGTCTTTCTGCGTCCTTTCCGGACGCACTTCGCACTTCTTCTTCGCTGCACTTTTTCGTTCGGTTTCCGGCCGGATCGGCCAGACGCCGCAGGACACTACGGCCCCACGACATGTTCATCCCGTCATTGAGTCACTCGGCCGGTTTCTTGCGCGGCCGCGATTTAAGTGTCGCTGCCTGACTTCGAGTCGATTTCGGCTTCGTCTCGGTGTCTGCCGGTTCGGCCGGCTTCGGATCCGGGATCGCCGGCATTTCGTGGGCCAGGCAGTGGAGCGTGCCGAAACCCCAGACCAGGTCGAGGGCGTGAATGCCGATGACGTCTCGCCCCGGAAAGCAGTCGGCCAGAATCGACAACGCCGCGCGGTCGGCGGGATCATTGAAGGTCGGCACGAGAACGACCTTGTTCGCCACATAAAAGTTCGCATAGCTGGCCGGCAGCCGCTGGCCTTCGAACACGACGGGCCTTGGCATAGGCAGCTCGATGACGTTCAGGCGTTTGCCGCCTGGCGTCGCAGCTTTCAGCCGTCGCGCATTATCGGCAAGCGGCTCGTAATTCACGTCGCCACGGGAAGATTCGACGACCGTGACTACGGTATCCGCCGAAACGAACCGGGCCAGATCGTCGACGTGCCCGTGCGTGTCGTCGCCCACGATCCCCAGGCCGAGCCAGATGACCTCGTCGATACCCAGCGTTTCGGCGAACAGCTTCTGGTAGTCCTCACGTGACAGCCCCGGGTTTCGGCACTGGGTTTCGGAGAGCAGGCATTCCTCGGTCGTAAGTAAAATGCCCTGACCATTCGTGTCGATGGCACCACCTTCAAGGACCACGCGATGGCGATCCTGACCGACGTAAACGAAAGGCTTGAACCTGTCGATGCCGTAAGTGCGGGCGATGCGCCGGGGCAGTTTCGCGTCGCGTTGATAATTCTCGTACTTGGCCCAGGCGTTGAACTTCCAGCACACGGCGGCGCGGCGCGAACCCAGGGGGTCATCGTCCGAATCTACGACGCCCTGACGCACGAGAAACGAAGGCAGGCTGTCCCGCAACCAGCCACGGTCCGTCCGCCACTCATGAAACACGACACGGTCCAGGTCGGCTCCGGCGCGGGTCAGAGCATCGGCGACGTCGTCCACCCGCTTGCGTGAGGGAACGATCAAATCGACCTGTTCCGACCGGCTCAAATGGCGCACGATCTCGGCGAAGACCCAGGGAATCGGTCCGAATTTGCCGGGCCAGTCTTCTTCCTGGTGTGGCCAGGCGATCCACGTGGATTCGTGCGGCTCCCATTCCGCCGGGTGGCGAAAGCCAAGTTCCGCCGGCGTCGGGCGAACTTCCGGCACGGCTTGATCCGTCGCGTCAGCAGGAGCTTGCACGGAGTCGTCCGCCACGTGGTCGTTTCGATCGTCTTTCATAGTCACTTCAGATTCCGGTCTTTCCGAACGGGCGGAGCGATTCATTTGCCGAAACGTCTTGTAAGAACACCGTAGAGATCGGTCCGCCTGTCACGCAGAAACGGCCAGTTGCGCCGAGTCTGTTCGATCGCGCCAAGGTCACACTCGACCACCAGAACGGCTTCTTCCGTATGTGGAGCTGTCGCCAGCAGGCGGCCGAACGGATCGGCCACGAACGAACCGCCCCAGAATTCGAGCCCGCCATCCGCCGGGCCTTCATGCCCAACGCGATTCACGCTGATGACGTAAATTCCATTAGCGATCGCGTGCGAACGCTGAATCGTCCGCCAGGCATCGTACTGGGCTTCGCCGAATTCGGCTTTTTCGCCAGGATGCCAGCCAATCGCCGTGGGATAGAACAGCAACTGGGCGCCGTCCAGCGCCGTTGCCCGTGCGGCTTCAGGATACCACTGATCCCAGCATACGAGCACCCCGACCTCGGCGTGAGGCGTGTGGCTCGCGTGAAATCCGGTATCGCCCGGAGTGAAATAGTATTTTTCGTAAAATAGAGGGTCGTGCGGAATGTGACTCTTGCGATACAGGCCCGTCATCTGGCCGCTCGGCAAAAGGATCACCGAAGTATTGTGGTATAGCCCCGGTGCCCGCTTTTCGAAAAGGCTGGCCACGATCGTGATATTCAATTCGCGGGCCAGTTTGCCCAATTCATCGGTCGATGGACCCGGGATCGGTTCCGCCAGGTCGAAAAGTTCGATGTCGTGCGTCTGGCAAAAATAGAGCGACCGAAACAGCTCGGGCAGGCAGATCACCTCGGCTCCCTGCGAAGCCGCCTGGCGCACCATCTCCAGGGCGTGTGCCATGTTCTTCCGGGGTTCGGAAACGCACCGCATTTGAATCAGACCGACTTTGACTTTCGAATTTTCGGACACGTTCCCTTTGACCTCTCTCGTCGCGGCGATTCTACGGCCGTCGCTATTCGTCTGCTGTTCGGGCGGCTCGTTACCGTTCCCGGCCATCGATGACCAGGGAGCCAGAAGGCGTCGGTAATCCTGCTTTTCGCTTCTCCGCCTATTCATCGACGTCGCGAGATAATCATAACAACCCTGGCAAGGCATCGAAACGGATCAACGGTGTCTGATCGTATTTTCCAGCGACATTTTGCCCATTCCGCAATCGATACCGCTCGTCGGCGATGTCGCATGAAATCGACACAAAATACCTGAATTTTCAGAGACTGGCTTTGACGCGTATCCTCATGTGCGGCATAATCCGAAAATTCGGTGGAAGGTGCCCTGGAGTGCCTGTTCCGAAGGTCGAAGGAATGACGATCAAATGTTGTGGTCCTGGCTTTCATGCCCGCCCCGCGACCACTCACCTGAATGACTCGTTCAGGAAATGTCCACACAGGGAAACGGATTGACCGAATGGACAGACTTGACCCCGCACACCAGCGACATGAGAACGTTCCCGCGGGCAGCCGTCCTGCGGGTCCCGCCGGCGTCAAACCTCGTCCTGCGATTTTTCGTGCCCTCGGCAAGAACGAGCCACCCGAATCGGTCGAAATCCGGGGCGAGTCTTATCAGCGCGTCCGCATCTTCAAGCACGATTCCTGGGCTGCCACGGCACTCTATTCCAGCGACTCGCACGGTCAGGTCATCTGCAAGTTCAATCGATATCAGGGTATCGGTCCGATCCCGATGTCCTGGCTCGGTCGCATCCTCGCCGGTAACGAATCCCGTATCCTCAATCGCCTGGCCGATACAGGGCAAGTGCCGCTCATTCTCGGCGAAGTCAGAGCCCAAGGGCAGCTCATGCCCACAGCGATCGCCCGAAAATTCGTCGAAGGGCATCCCCTGGGTCACCGCGAAGCCGTGCACGAGGAATTCTTCCCCCGGCTGCGCTCTCTGCTCGACCTGATGCATGCCCGCGAAATGGCCTACGTCGACCTTCACAAACGCGAAAACGTACTGGTCGGTGACGACGGATTGCCGTACCTGATCGACTTCCAGATCAGTTACGCATCGCCCCAGGGGTTCATCCGATTCCTGTTTCCGTCGAAATGGCTGCTCTCCATCCTTCAGAAAAGCGATCTCTATCACCTCGAAAAACTGCGCAGAAAGTCATTGCCGCCAGAACAGGCCAAGGCTCTGGAAATCCAGCGGCCCTGGTGGATCAGGCTGCACCGGGCCGTTGCCATGCCATACCGGCAGACCCGCCGCAAGCTCTTCGTGGCGATGAAGATCCGTAGCGGCAAAGGCCGCGTGCATACGGAACACTTCACCGAAGAAGCTCTCAGAGACGAAATGCGGGTTTGACCCGCCAGCGCTTTCGTTTCGTAAGCCGATCGGAGAATTCAAGTTCGGCATCTCAAGCGATGCCGAACTATGGGATCGGTCAGGTCAGAACGATCTCGTTCACGACTCCGCGCAGGTCCATTTCGAACTCGATCTCGCGCACCGGCGGATCGGTCACGTACCAGCTCAGACCCTTACGCCATGCGCCGGAGAGTTGCTCCGCGAACACGTTTCGAATGATTCCATCGAGCGAATGGCGCGTGTAAACGTCGACCGCCGTGACGAGCGACCAGTCGCCACCCAGCGCACGCATGCGATGATGCATCAAACCAAGCACGAAGGCTGCTTTCCGTTCGAGCCCTTCGGCGGAAACGTCTCCACGGGCGATGATCGATTCAGCGTCGAGCTTGCCTTCCGGAAGCTCTCCGCCTCCCGCGACCACGAAGGTGCGGCGAGAATGCTCTTTTGTCGGACGAGTATACGAAAACCCGTGAAGCACGACTTCATGTGGAGCGCCGTAAACCGGAGCGACGTTCGTCCGGGCGACGGGATTCGCGCCGTCGACGAAAATGCCCCATGATTGGAGTATCGCTGCATATTCGCGATTCAGTTCCGCGAACCCCTCGAACGTGAACGGAGCAGGGGACCGAAGTTCGATCCCGCAAAGGGCCGCAAGCGGTCGGCCTGCCGTGCGGAGCGTTCCGGAAATCCGGTCCAGTCCTTCACGATAAGACAACTCATGGTCGAAAACGCAATGCACGATTTCGAATCCCGGGCGAGCCACCACGCCACATGAATAGGGCGCAATCCCGGGAAGGAATCGATAATCGCCTTCAGGATGATCGATCAAAGCCACTTTCGGAACCTCCTCGGTCGATTCACGGAACGGCCCTTCAATGCATTCGAGCCGTTCGCAACTTATTCGCCTGGAATGCCTTGAACCACCTCACCGATGACGTAGGTCTTTTTGTCCTGTGACTCGTAATAGGTCCGCATGACCATCTCGGCCACCAGCCCGAGCATCACGCTTTGCACGCCGGTCAGGAAGAACATGACAGTCAGGAGCGGCAGGGGTGTTTCGATGAAGCTCTTCGGCCCGTAGCCTGTGAGCGGTTTGTGGAGGAATTTGTAGTAGAGCATCAGCGCGAACATCGCCAGCGACATGAGGATCGCGTAAAGCCCCAGACGGCCGAAAAAGTGGATCGGCCGCTGCGAATATCGCTGCTGGAAGCGGATCAGAATCAGGTCAAGAATCACGTTCCAGGTGCGGCCGATGCCATATTTCGTCACACCGGCGGTTCGGGGCCGGTGATTCACGACCAGTTCCGTCACTCTCCCGCCCTGCCAAGAGGCGAAAATCGGCACGAACCGGTGCATTTCACCGTAAAGTCTTACTCCTTCGAGTACTTCACGACGATACGCCTTCATCGTACAACCGAAGTCATGAATGCCGACTCCCGATAGACGCGCGATGATCCGGTTCGCGGCCTTCGAAGGCAACCGGCGATTCAAGTATTTGTCCTGACGATTCTTCCGCCAACCGGAGACGACGTCGAAGCCTTCGTCCAGCCTGGCCCTCAGGCGCGGGATATCGACGGGGTCGTTCTGACGGTCGCCGTCCATCGGTATCAGCACATCACCATGAGAATGGTCGAGCCCCGCGGAAAGGGCGGCCGTCTGGCCGCAGTTACGGCGCAAAAGTATGAGCCGGGTGTGCGCCGGATCGGCGGCCTGGAGTTCACGAAGAACTTTACGAGTCGAGTCGCGGGAACCATCGTCGACGAAGAGAATTTCGTACGAATAGCCTGAATCACGAAGTGCCGCATGAATTTCGGCATGCAGGGGCGCGACGTTCTCTTCTTCGTTGAAAACGGGGATGATGATCGACAGATCCGTCCGTTTTCCGCTCGTCTGGGGCATCTTACGTTCCGTTCGCTCGCTTACGCACGACCTGCCGGGCTTATCCGCCGACGTACTGGCTCAGAAATCGCCGACTGACCGCCAGGGACTCGATCCGTTTGGCCAGTGAGCCTTCGAAGGCTCTGTCTTCGACTTCTACGACCAGCGGTCCGTCGTAGCCGGTGTCCGCCAGAGTCCCGAGAAATTGCCCCCAATCGACGTCGCCCATTCCGGGCAACTTGGGCGAATGCCAGAGTTTCGGATACGAGAAAACTCCGTGTTCGTTGAGCCTTGCCCGGTCGATCCGGACATCTTTCGCATGCACATGCACAAGCCGGTCCTTGAATTCGTGCAGCACGTTCACGTAGTCCATCATCTGAAGCACGAAGTGGCTGGGGTCAAAGTTCAGGCCCCAGCTCAGGCTGGGAATGTCAGAATACATGCGCCGCCAGATCGCGGGCGAAACGGCCAGATTCTTGCCCCCGGGCCATTCATCGGGACCGAACGACATCGGGCAGTTCTCGATGCCGATTCTCACGCCGGCCTGCTCGGCATGAGCCACGACCGGCCGCCAGGTATCCAGAAATCGTGACCACTGGTCGTCGATCGTCCGTCCCGGATCCCGGCCCACGAACGTATTGGCCACGTTTACGCCAAGAGCGTTCGCCGCATCGATCACACGACGAATCTGATCGACAGCCGCACTCGCCTCGGTTTCGTCCGGCGTCAGCGGATTCGGGTAGTAGCCAAGACCCGATATGAAAATGCCGTAACGGTCCAGGAGTTCATGAATTCGGGCAATTTCTGCGGAATCCAGCCGGGCGACGTCCACATGAGTGACACCGGCGTAACGGCGTTCCGCCTTGCCGACCGGCCAGCACATGAGTTCGACACACGAATATCCAAGCTCGGAAGCAGTTTTCAGCACGTCTTCCAGCGCAAGTTCCGGCAAGATCGCCGATACGAATCCGAGCTTCATCGACTGTCACTCCCCCCTCTTGTCCGAATCACGCCGACAAGTTCGCATCGCCACTTTCCGGGTACGGCGTTCGCATATCCTATCCGGCTTCGATCGCCTGATCCAGCGTTGCCAGCCGTGGCAAATCGGGCCACAGACGCGCGATCGTGAGAACCACGAGAATTGTCGCCGTTCCACCCACCAGAACGCTGCCGACCGGCCCCCAGAGTGCCGCCGTGAGACCCGATTCCAAAGCCCCGAGTTCGTTCGACGATCCGATGAAAAGCCCGTTCACCGCGGCGACACGACCACGAAGTGCGTCGGGAGTACGAATCTGAACCAGGTTATGGCGAATCACGACACTGACGTTATCGAACGCACCGAGAAGACCGAGCATCAGCAGGGACAATGCATAATTGCGGGACAGCCCGAAGCCCAATGTGGCCGCACCGAAGGCAATGACAGATAGAATCAGCATCCGGCCGATCCCATTGCGTGGCGGCCGATACGCCAGAAAAAGCCCCATGGCGAACGCCCCGATAGGCGGGGCAGCCCTCAGCCAGCTATAACCGATGACTCCGACTCCCAGGATATCGCGCGCGAACATCGGCAGCAGGGCTGTACATCCGCCGAAGAACACAGCGAACATATCGAGCGAAATCGCGGCGAGAATGACCTTGTCATTCAGCACATGTCGCAATCCGTCCAGACAGTGGTTCGATTCCGACTGACCCGCATCGGCCTTCTTTCTGAGCGGCTGGCCAATTCCGCGCGGCAGGCTGAGGAAGCAGCAGAACATCGTCAGGGCGCAGCATGCGTCCGTCCAATAAACGGCCGCGTACCGGGCTTTCGAATCACCGGCCAGGCTGACGATCAAGGCCCCGAGCGCAGGGCCGAACGTGGCGGCCAGATGCATGGCTGACGAATTCCAGGTGATCGCGTTGGTGAGCACGTCACCCGGAACGAGCCGAGGCAGGATGGCGACTCGCGACGGATTGTTGAGAACCTTCGCCAGGCCCATGCACGAAAGCAGGATCAGGTATGCCGATACACGCGGATCCTCGACTCGTGTGCCAGTTTCGCCCAGCAGGCCGATGAGGCTCTCGACCCCCAGATTCAACGATCGGAAAAGCGAGTGATCCGGCAGGTTTACGAAGCCGGCACTGATGGCCCCCAGAGTGCTGGTCGAGACGATCATCAGAGCCTGGGCGATCAGTACGATCACTCGACGATCGAAAGTGTCCGCAAGCGAGCCCGACCACAAAGCCAGAAGGAGAACAGGCAACACCTGGGCGAAGCCGACCAGCCCGAGCACCGTGGCCGAACCGGTCAGTTCGTAAAGTTCCCAACCGATGGCGACGGCCACCATCTGCTGGCCGAGGATCGCGAAAGCGGAGCCGAACCAGTAGCGGGCGAAACAAGGCACCCGAAAAGCCTGAAAGCCGCCGTTCCCGATATCTTTTCCCGCCGAATCCGTATGCGACATGGTGGCGGAAAACTCGACGGGGGCCGATTTCTGGGAAAGATGCCTGACCAGCCCGGACTTTCGGAATTCAGCCGATCGGTCAGGCCGATTTCGCCGATTGAGCGGATGTCAGGATTTCGAGAGTTCGCTTCACCATAGCCGAAGCGAGTTCGATCGCATCTTCCGGAGAACTCTTCAGTTCCTGAATCGTCTGGAATTTCTGGATCAGCCGGGCGTCGAGCAGGCCTGGCTTGACGTACTGCACGTCGACGGCGACCAGAAGGCAACGCAGACCGTATTCCCGCAACCCCTTGGTGTAGACCAGGGCACGAATGCAGGCGAACATCGCCTCGTAGCTGAGAAAGATAATGTCGGCCTTGTCACCCTTCTGATACGAATGGATGTTGGTCGCGGCCTCAAGCCGGTCAGCCGCCATATTGAGTAGGCCAGGCACACGCGAGGGTGCGTCGGTGTCCTCGAACAAGTACGGACTTTCCAGACATTTCTGCAAGTTGTTGACGATGGCCATGTGGGTTTCGCCTCAGTCGTAGTGCTTCGAATCGTCGGGTGTTCGTTCGGTCGGCCGGGAGTTCCGGATCAGGGTTTGGGGGCTTCCGCGGCAGGGGCAGCTTCCGGATTTTCGGTGCGGGCCGGCAGGATCGTGCGAACCACCCCCCGCTCTTCACTTGCGATCGGCCGCTCCGCGAACCGGAGACCACTGCGGGAAACGACCTCCATATCTTCGAGCAGAGAAGCCGGCTGAAATCCGAAGAACAGTGCAAGGCCCGCTCCGACGGCAAGCGGCAGAGAGACCTCCGGGCCCATGTTCTGCAGCGGCTTGCGATCGCTCTCCCGCAGGAAAATCGCCTTCAGGATGCGTACGTAGTAGAAAGCGGATACGACCGAATTGAACAGCCCCAGCGCGACCAGGCCGATCATCGTAACCTTGTCCTGCCCGCCGACGTTCAAGGCTTCCATGAACATGTAGAGCTTGCCGAAGAAACCGGCCGTGGGCGGAATGCCGATCATCGAAAGCATGAGCACGCAGACCGCGACACCGACATACGGGTGCCTGCGGCCAAGGCCGTTGAGATCGTCGACATCCTCGGTACCACGATCCCGATCGAGCCAGGAGGCAAGTGCGAAACCCGCGATCGTCGTCAGCCCGTAAATGACCAGATAGAAGAACAAAGCCGCGGCAGCCTCTTCACGACGAGTGCTGATGCCGACAGCGATCACTCCAACGAGCATGTAACCGGCGTGAGCGATCGAAGAGTAGGCCAGAAGACGTTTCAGATTCGTCTGACCAAGGGCCGCGAAGTTGCCGTAAGTCATGGTCGCAGCCGAGATCAGAGCCAGAAGGCCGACCCAGCCGGGCGAAGTCGGACTGGTCGTCGCCGACCAGGTTCCCAGAGCACCACCCATGACCTTGACCATCGCGACCAGGCTTGCGAGCTTCGATCCGGATGCCAGCCACGCCGCCACTGGAGCAGGGGCCCCTTCATAAGCGTCCGGAGCCCACTGGTGGAACGGAACCGCAGAAACCTTGAACCCGAATCCGACCATGATCATCAGCACGGCCACGCCGCCAGCGACGTTCCCGGAAAGGCCCGGCCGTTCGGCGCCCGACAGGATCTGACCGATCATGTCGATGCCCGTACTGCCGGTTTGCCCGTAGACCAGGCTCAATCCGAAGAGAAACAGAGCCGAAGACACGGAGCCGTAGACGAAATACTTGAGTCCAGCCTCCGCGGAACGCTTCTTCGATTTTTCCATCGCCGTCAGGAGATACAGACAGATGGTCATCGTTTCGAGCGACAGAAACAGGGTGATCAAGTCCTCGGACGCGATCAGGACGATCATCGATACGGCGGACCAGGTCAAAAGCGCGTAATATTCGCCCCAGTGACTGGTGAAATTCCAGACCATCGACAGGCAGGTTACGAGGATCGCGAAGAGAAGGACCAGTGCCGCGAACTGAGTATACAGAACGCCACCATTGAGCGTATCGAAGAAGATGAGAGTGTCCTGCCCGGATACGTTTCCGACGTATTCGAACGCCAGAAACTGGCAGAGCACGACCGAACTGACCAGGCCGGCGATCGTCCAGAGGCCCAGAGCCCGATTCCGGTCCGTATCGCTCAGGCGTGAGAGAACCGTGAGATCGAGAATCAGAGTCAGCAGGCCCCAGCCTGTCAGCAGGATCACCGGGCTGAACAGAATGAAGTCCTGAAGAGAAAAACCGGCAGCCATGGTCGTCTCGAATTCGTCGTGATAGGGTTTGGAAGTATCTCGCGAGTCGTATCGTGCGGTGCTTGAGAATCGATCAGCCCGAGAGGGTGTCGAGTTCATCGACGTCCGCGGCTCTCCAGCGACGATAGCAAAGCAGGATGAGCCCGACGCCGACTGCGACTTCGGCCGCCGCAACGGTCACGACGAACAATGCCATCATGACGCCGCTGATCGGGCCTTCACTCGCGGGAGTCGGACCGTATCGCCAGAACGCCACGAAATTGACGTTCGCGGCGTTGAGCATGATTTCGATCGCCATCAACACGCCGATCGCGTTACGGCGCATCAGCACGCCCATCAATCCGATGGAAAACGATGCGGCCGCGAAATAGAGGAACCAGGTGAGAGGAATCTGTTGCGACATGGCTCTTGGAGATCTCGATGCTGAGTAAAAGCGGACGAATCTGGTCCCTGCCGGTTCAGGAACCGGTGACCGCAGGATCGGAACCCGGCTTGTCAGCCCTGGCGTTGACGACGTCGGTCGAATCGTGTTGGGCGAGAACGACCGCACCGACCAGGGCGGCCGTCAACAGAAGCCCGGCCAGCTCGAACGCCACGACATAGCGTGTCATCATTTCCCGGCCGACCGTCGGGGTCATCGACAGAATCGCCTGTCCGCGCGCCGTCGTGGAATCCTTCGTCACCGGAAATTCGGGCCTGACGGACAAATCGGTCCACGGCTGATAGGCATTGATGCCCAGAACCAGCACGGTGCAGACTGTGCCGAAGGCCCCCAGACCCAGCAAACGCCAGGGCCTGGTGACTGTCGTCGTCTCGTCGCCCTGAATGTTCCTCGTCAGCATGATCCCGAACATCAGGATCACCGTCACGGCACCGATATAAATCAGCACCTGTATGGCTGCCATGAACTCGGCTTCGAGCAGAACGAACTGGCACGCGATCACGAAGAAGAACGCGACGAGGAACAGTGCCGCATTCACGAGATTTCTGGCGAATACCGTGCCCAGTGCCATCAGGAGCCCGAAGGCCGACAGGGCGATGAACAAGGCTTGAATCACAGGAACTGTCCTCTCAGAAGGTCTCGCTGCACGGAATGGCTGTCGATCGTGACGAAGCCAGTGAAATTTCGCTTGCCGTCACTGCCCTTGAGTCGTCGCGGCCAGGAGCGATTCGCCCGTTCGGCTGATGAGCGTCGGTCGACGTTCCGGATCGTTAGCCTTGTAGGAGTTTCGGTTGATTCGGAATACCAGGGCGATCGCTGCAACCGTCAAAGGCCCCGTCACGGCCCAGCCGATCAGCTTGTGGCCATACCCGCCAGCGGGGCGGATCACGATCTCATACCAGATCGCGCCCAGGAAAATATTGGCGATGGCCAGGGGCACCATCGATTTCCATGCGAAAGCCATCAGACGGTCGGCCCGCATCCGGGGCAGAGTCGCACGAATCCAGAACATCACGAAGATCAGGAAAAACACCTTCGCGAAAAAGACCGGGATCATGATCAAGTTCGAGAAGTGCCAGGGGCTGGCGAAATCGGGCCGGGCAGCGGCGGTCACTCTTGCGTTCGCACCAGCCTGAAATTCCACCGGGCGATTGGCCAGCAGATACAGGTCGTTGCCTGTACGATGCGAAATCTGGAAGGCTTCCGTACGACCTGCTTCGTTGGTGATTTCGATGCGGAAACCGCTGCCTGGGTTGAGCGGAAATTCGTGGTGGGCGTTGAGCTTGAGCACCTGGTCTTTCGACGCGTCGAACGGAGCGGCGAGCATATGTTCGGCCGTGCCGGCGAAATAGCCCTGGAACGGCAGGCTGCCGCCACCCAGAAACAGCGTCGTGGTGAGACAGCAAACGGCAAACACGTTGAGGTATTCGCCCAGGAAGAACAGACCGAACCGCATGCCGGAATACTCGGTGTGAAAACCAGCGATAATTTCCGACTCGGCTTCGGGAAGGTCGAACGGAGCCCGGTTCACTTCCGCGATACTGGAGATCAGCAGCAGAAAGAAGCCCAGAATCCCGGGCGGGCTGAAAATGAACCAGCCCTGGTCGTACTGCTGCGTCTGAACGATGGAAACCATGCTCAGGCTGCCGGCCCAGAGAATCACGGGCAGGATCGACATTACCTGAGGAATTTCGTAGCTGACCAGCTGAGCGACGCCCCGCATCGCGCCCAGGAGCGAATACTTGTTCCGGCTCGACCATCCGGCCAGAAAGATCGACAGGGCCGCGATCGAAGAAACCGAAACCATGTAAAGCACGCCGCTCGGGAGATCGACCGGCGCGAGCCCGACGCCGAACGGAATCACCGCCAGCACGAGAAACGCCGAAATCAGAGTCAGCATTGGGGCAAGCAGGTGCACGAAACCATTCGCGCCCTTGGGCACGATCGATTCTTTGATGATCAGCTTGATTAAGTCCGCGAAAGGCTGGAGAAGACCGAACGGGCCGACCCGGTTCGGGCCGATCCGGTCCTGAAAGCGGGCAGCGAGCTTGCGTTCGGCAAGAACCGTGTATGCGACGATCAGGGGGAAAACGCCGAAAAAGCCGGCGAACAGATAAAGGCCCCAGCGAATCCAGAGCCAGAGATCGACCTTGTCGTAGTAGATGCTCTGGGCGAGCATGAGATTCGTTTCCGGCGTCATGGTCATATCGAAGGGGGACACGGATCGATCCTCAGGTTCAGATTCGTCACGAGATAGCGGTCAGGACCGGCTTAATACCGGTGCTTTCGGACTCACAGCCAGCGTAATGCGCCACGGGCCCAGGCATAGGCCAGGCCGACAAGCAGCATGACGACGAAAATGATCATTTCGATGAGAGCGAAGAAACCGAGCCCGCCGTAGCTCACGGCCCAGGGATAGAGGAACACGGTCTCGACGTCGAACAACACGAAGAGAATCGCATAGAGATAGTACTGCATGCGAAACTTCACCCAGCTGTCGCCGACGGTGAGAACGCCGCACTCATACGTTTCCGACTTCGTCGCCGATCGCTTCTTCGGCGACAGGAGGGCGACGGCCACCAGCGGCCCGGCCGCGAACGCGGCAGCCACCAGAATCAGAAGCCCGATGAATATGTAGTTGTAAACCATCGTTCCGATTGCCTTTCGTCGCCAGCCGTCATCCTTCAGTTCAGGACTTCGATCGTCGTACCGCCATCCAGAGCGACGACCGTCACCTCGCCGTCCGCACTTCGAACCCTCAGAGTCGGCTGGTTCAGGGCCGCGGCTTTCGCACCCATCTCCATACCGCCGATCGGACGGAGCGACTCGGAGATGACCGTGCCTTCGAATGCCGTCGTCCACTGCCGATGACCGACACGGACATGCTGAGTCACGCGTACACGTGATCCTTCAGCGTAAGTCGGTTCGATCGTCTGCGGCCTGGGGATCATATCAAGCTCTCCGAACTCAATTCCGGAACCATGAAGAGTCGGTCCTGACCTTTGTCTCGAATCGGCCTCATCCTACAGTTCCCGTACAGGATTCACAAGGGTTTGCCCGCTCTTTCCGGATCCGCGGTAGAGGGGATCGGTCCATTCCTGACGCCAGGGACCGATCACTTCGGGAGGCTGCGTTCCCGACCCCTGCGAAACGACAGTTCGAGCAGTGATCGCAATCTGTCGCCAGCCGTTCCGGGAAAGTTCGGCGATCGAAGTGCCGTAAACGATCAGCCCCAGTTCCGCCCACCAGCAGGCCGCGGCGCACATCGGGCAGGGTTCAGCCGTCGTCACCAGGCCGTAATCGCGAGCCGGGCCAGTAACGCCGGCCGAAGCCATAGCGCGAATCGCGTTGACTTCAGCATGGCCGGTCGGATCGCTCCCGCTACTGTTTCCACCCTCGAAAACGACCGATTCCGGCCGATCGATACGGACGATCACGGCACCGAAAGGGGCGTGCGAACCGGCTGCGAGTTCGATCGCTCGCCGCATCGCGGTATCCCAGGTTCCGTGGTCTGTCATCGAGTCTGCCATCTCTGTCGCCTTCGGAATGCGGCCCCGGTCAGCCCCGGGAAAGTTGAAGCGCCTTCTGGAGACGCTGGTCTTTCTTCTTCGCGACCTTGCCGCGCTCCGTCACCTGCTCGGTGCTGGCATAGGCATCCGGATGAGTCTTCGCGTAGTACTCGCTCGAAACGAGCAGGTCCTGAAGCGAATAGATGTGCGTCTGATGGCGCTCATAATTCGAAATTTCGAAGTTATGGTCCATCTTGATCGCGTCGAACGGGCAGTACTCCGAGCACATGCCGCAGTTCATGCACACATCCATATCGATGTAATATTCTTCCGGCAGCGTCACCGGCTTGCCGTCCGGGCTGTGCGCCTGGCTCATCCAGATGCACTGGGGCGGGCACACCTTGGCGCAAATGTTGCAGCATGTGCAGCGGACGTTGCCGTCTTCCTGGTCATAAACCAGAACGGGCAGCACGCGGAACCGTTCGTACGTCGGCAGCCGCTCGTCCGGATATTCGACCGTGAATATGCCCTCGGTCTCCGTGTCCTGCTGAATCACGGGCAACGTCTTCGGCCGTTCGAAAAGATCGACCGGCAGGTCGCCGCCCCCCCGCCGCTTGAGCGCCTTGCCCGTGCGAATGTCGTGCGTGAAAGTCAGCAGAAACCGCCGAAGAGTCACCAGGTGACCGATCAGAATGCCTTTGCCGAGTGCCATTTTCGTTCCTTGTCTTCGCAGCGGTCCAAAAGAGCTGTTCGATTCGCGTTCTTCACTTCGGGAAATCTCGCACGAAGTCGGTCCGGAAAGTGGCCGGGGTCATCCACTGGACTCGCCCGGCCCGAACCGACATTCGCTTCTCGATCAACGATCCACTTCGCCCAGAACGATATCCAGGCTGCCGAGGATCCCGACCACGTCGGCCACAGTCGCGCCGACGCACATCGTTTCCAGAGACGTCAGATTGATGAAGGACGGGCTGCGGACGTGATAGCGATACGCAGTCGCCGAACCGTCCGAAACCACGTAGTAGCCCAGTTCGCCCTTCGGATTCTCGACCCGCGAATAGGCTTCGCCGGCCGGAACCTTGATCTGATACGACTTCTTGCCCGGCAGAATCGGGCCTTCCGGCAGGTCGCGAACGGCCTGCTTGAGGATCTTCACCGATTCACGCATTTCCTGGAGCCGGACATAATAGCGGTCGAACAGGTCGCCGTTCTTGCCGACGATCACGTTGAAGTCGAACCGGTCATAGATCGAATAAGGCGCGGCCCGGCGAATATCGTAATTCACACCCGAGGCACGCAGAACCGGGCCGGCCGTCGACCAGGCGATCGCCTGCTCCGCCGTCAGGGCACCGATCCCCTTGCAGCGGTCAAGAAGGATTTCGTTGCCCGTCAGAAGCTTGTCCAGCTCGTCGATCTTGCCGTCGAGCCGGTCATAAACGAACTTGTGGCAACGCTCTTTCCAGCCCTTCGGCAGGTCGAACGCCACGCCGCCGAACCGGAAGTAATTGCACATCATCCGGCTGCCGCTGGCCCACTCGAAGAGGTCGAGAATCAGCTCCCGCTCCTCGATCGCATAAAGTGCCGGCGTGAAGAACGCGCCGATGTCGTTCAGGAAGAAGCCGATCGCCCACATGTGGCTGGCCACCCGGGTCAGCTCGGCCATGATCACGCGGATGTATTCGGCCCGCTCCGGCACCTTGGCGTCGTCGCCCATCAGTTGCTCGACGGCCAGGGCGTAACCGAAGTTATTGCCCATGCTCGTCAGATAATCGAGGCGATCCGTGAACGGGAAGTTCATCAGGTACGTGTTACGTTCGCCGATCTTCTCGTGATTCCGGTGCATGTAGCCCATGACCGGCTTCAGGCCGACGACCGTCTCGCCGTCCACCCGCAAATTCATCCGGAAGACACCGTGCGTGGACGGGTGCTGCGGCCCCATGCTCACGACGAACTGGTCGGTTTCCAGCTCGCTGATCTGCACACCGCCGGGCATGAGATTCTTGCCCTTCACGTCATCGTTCGACGACAACTTGTCCCAGTCCTCGTAACCACGCGGAATCTTCAGATTCGTGCCGTAAGGATTCAGCTCCTCGGAACGGAAGTGATGGCCGTGGCCCTCTTCCACGCGACTGTCGAAGACCTTCGTAGGGCCTTCGTAGTAAGGTTCGAGGAAATCCTTGCGGAGCGGGTAGTAGGCGTAGCCTTCCCACATCAGGATCCGGGTCAGGTTCGGATGCCCCTTGAACCGGACACCCATCATGTCGAACACTTCCCGTTCCTGAAACTCAGCACCGGGCCAGATGTCCGTCAAACTCGGCACTTCGCCCTTGCCCTCGGCTTCGTCCGTACGGACTCGCAGCTCGATGAGCGTGCCGGGATGCACCGTCGAATCGAGATGATAGTTCACCTCGATGCAATCCTCGTAATGGACACTCTGAAGACTCGCCAGATAGTCGTAGCGGGTCGACCGGTCATCACGCAGGAATTTGCCGACCGCTAACAGACGATCGGCAGGAATGAGCAGGCCGGCTTCGATGATCGTACTCGTCCCGGCGCCGAATTCGCCGTTGAGCCGGTCGCTGAGTGCCTTCAGTTTGTCGTTTCCAAGCCAGACAAGGCTGGGCCGGGCTTCGGCTTTCTTGATCTTTTTGGCAGGTGCGGCAGGCTTCGCGGCAGGTTTGGGAGCCTCGGCGGCAGGGGCTTCCGCAGGTTTGGCACCACCCATTTTGGCCCTGAGCTTGTCCGCGGCCGACATCGGGGCAGCAGCGGCAGAGGCCTGGGCGGCGGCTGGCTCTTCCGCCTTTTCCGGCTGGGGTGCAGGGATGATGAGCGGCTTGGGCATATCGGCCTGAATGGCGTCGAGGACGCCCTGGGCCGTCTTCTCAGCCGTGATTTCGAGGAACCTGACGTCGATCAGGTCTGGGCCCAGGACGGGCACGGGGATGTCCCGCTCGACTTCGGGCTTGTACCAGACCGCGTCCGCCAGGCTTTCGCCGTCGATCTTCTTCTGCAGAGCGATCAGACCGTTGAGCAGCGCCTGAGGCGTCGGCGGGCAGCCGGGAACGTAGACGTCGACGGGCAGGTATTTGTCGATCCCCGACACGACGTTGTAGCCTTCCTTGAAAGGCCCGCCGCCGGAGGCGCAGGCTCCCATGGAAATGACGTACTTCGGTTCGGGCATCTGGTCATACAGTCGCGCGATCATCGGCATCATGGTCTTGGTGACCGTGCCGGAGACGATCATGACGTCCGCCTGGCGGGGCGAGCCCCGGAAGACTTCGGCCCCGAATCGGGAAATGTCGAATCGACTGCATGCCGAACAGATCATCTCGATGGCACAACAGGCCAGGCCGAAGCCCAGCGGCCAGAGGCTCGATCGGCGGCCCCAGTTGTAAACCGTGTCGATCATCTCCAGCAATTTCGGCCAGTTGGTCACGAAAATGTGCTGTTCCAGCTCCTTTTGAAGGACCGGATCGATGACGACTGTCCACTCGGGTCGAACGGTGCTCTGTACGCTCATTCCAGGACTCTTCGAAAGCGCTATGGATTCCTCGTGCGGAAGTACTACCATAAGGTAGACACTCACGCACGAATTTGCCATAGGTTCCCGCCGACCGATCGGCAATTCCGAACGAGAATCAGGGTGACGCGAGTCATGGCGATCAGGCAAGCCCAGTTCAGTCTCACGTTCCTCATGATTCTCGTCGCCTGCGTGGCGCTGAATTTCTGGCTGTTCCGCCAGGGCATTTTCTGGGGAATCGTCGGCCTGAACGTGTCCAAGCACGTCATTATCGCTTACCTCTGCCGGAATCTCGGCGTGAACCGGACGATCGACCCGGCCATCGGCGACCCGTTCGCTGACCCGGAACCAGGAACGCCCTGATTCTCCGGATCTTTTTCTTTCATCCCGTGCGAAAAAACCCAGACGTTAACGACTGCGTCCGGACGGCCTCAACTCAGCGTTAACGGATCGTTCCGAGCGGCCCACGCCTGACCATCAGAAGCCGCTGCACGGTGTTGATCAGCCGATCCGGGTCGATCGGCTTCGGCACATAGTCATCGCATCCCGCGTCGAGACATTTTTCGCTGTCTTCACGCATCGCATTGGCGGTGACGGCGACGATCGGGAGGTCGACCCCGGCTTTTCGAAGCGTTCGCGTCGTGGCGTAGCCATCGAGCTCCGGCATTTGCATGTCCATCAGCACGAGGTCGTATTTTTCCGAAAGAGCCTTGTCGATCGCGATGCGACCGTTTTCAGCGAGATCGACGGTAAACCCGGCTTTTTTGAGGTAAAAGCGGATGACCCGCTGATTGTCCGGGTTGTCTTCACACAAGAGCACTCTTGAGCCTGATATCAGGTCAAGGGCAGACCCCTGCGACGTTCGAGTCAAATTCTCGGATGGTGATTCCTGCGTCGGTTTTCGGACCGGAATTGACTGGATCGACCATTTCGAAACTGCGATTTTCGACAGCGGAAGCAGAAACGAGAATCGGCTGCCGACACCTGGCTCGCTCGTGACGTCCATCACGCCCCCCATCATATCGGCGAGACGCTTGCTGATGCTCAAACCAAGGCCTGTACCGCCGAACTGGCGGGTGGTCGAGCTGTCTCCCTGCTCGAAGGGCTTGAAGAGTTTTCGCCGCTGTGCAGGCGTGATACCGATTCCTTCGTCCTCGACGTAAAAGACCAGCATGTCTTCATCGGGCCTGACCTCGATGCCGACGGCGATCTTTTTGCCTGCTGGAGTGAATTTGACTGCGTTTCCGAGCAGGTTGATGAGGATCTGCCGCAATCGGGTCGGGTCCGAAATGATCCTCTGGGGTATCGGGCCTGTCTGCACCACGGAAATTCCGACACCTTTTTCTTCGGCCCGAGGACGCAAATTGGCCACGGTTTCGGACACGACGTCGACGGGCGCGAACTGCAGTTTCTCAATGAAGAGCCGCCCCGCTTCGATCTTCGACAAATCCAGAATATCGTTGAGAATCTGAAGCAGATGCTGGCCATTGGCCCGAATGCGCTCGTGAATCTCGACACGCTGGGCCCCTTCGACGGAGGAGTCCGTAAGCAATTCGTTGTAACCGAGAATCGCGCCCAGCGGAGTTCGGACTTCGTGACTCATGTTGGCCAGAAACTCGCTCTTCGAACGGCTGGCCTCTTCCGCATCGATCTTCGCCTTCACCAGCGCCTGTTCCGCGTTCTTGCGTTCGATCCCGACCGAAATCGCATCGGCCACCGATTTCAGATCTTCCACGATCGTTTCGGGGAACGCCCTTCGACCGAACGCCACCAGGACCCCTACGAGCCGGTTTTCGACGATCAGGGGAAAGCCGAAGAACGTCTTCAAACCTTCGGCATGTGCCCAGGCCTTGTCGATCATCTTCGAATGATTCTCGATATCCTGGATCAGAACCGACTGACGATCCCGCGCGATTTTCCCGATCTTGAACTCGCCGATCGCGATGCGGTGCTCAGGTTGCGGAGGTGGCGAACAATCGCCGACGGATGCCTTCAATTCGAGAACGGCGAGGTCGTCGGGCGCGTCCGCAGGCACGGTCCATATGCGGGTCAAAGCTGTTCCAAGATGCCGGGAAATCGCGTTCGCACATCGTTCCAGGATGGCCTCGAGAGAACCGAATTGCGTTACGGAGTAACCGATCTCGGTTTCGAGGGCAGCCTGTGTGATACGTTCGGCGAGAGCGGCCGTCTTCCGCTTCAGTTCATGAATATCGATCGCCGAGCCCACGTAGCCTTCGAACCGGCCGTCCTGCGTGAGCCTTGGGACACCCGTGTTGAGGATCCATCGATGCTCGCCATCCCGATGCATCAGACGAAATTCGGTTCTGATCGATATTCGATCCCGAAAGGCCTTACAGAATTCGGTTTCGACCCGGGCACGATCGTCCGGATGAACTCCCGCGTACCAGCCTTGATCGATCTCCGAATCGAGTTGCCGGCCCGTGAAACTTTGCCAGGTCGAATTGAAGTAGAAAAACCGCTCCCGGGCATCGGTCATCCAGATCAGAACCGGTGCGGAATCCGCCAGTGTCCGGAACCGCTCTTCGCTTTCGCGCAACGTCTGTTCCGATTCACGCCTTTCGGTGATGTCGGTCTCGATCGCCATGAAGTGGGTCAGGCGGCCCGATTCGTCGAACAGAGGCTGGGCTTCGATGTGCAGCCAGTACGTACGACCGCTTTTGTGATAGTTCAGCAGGTCGCATTCGAACATTTCCCCCCGAACGATCCGTTCCTTCATGTAGCGAACCGTCTCGCGGTCCGTCTCCGGTCCCTGCAGAAAGGATCCCGGAGTTCGACCGATCACCTCTTCGCCACGATAGCCCGTGATCCGCTCGAAACCGGAATTGACCCATTCGATCTTTCCGTTCGCTCCCGTGATCACGACCGCATTGACAGTTCGGCTCGCGACCAGCGCGAGAGTACGCGCCTGCGATTCGCTCGTTCTCAGCGAGCCTTCGATCCGCAGACGTTCCGCAATTTCCTCCTGAAGCCTGACGTTCGCTTGCGAAAGTTCTTCGGTTCGCGCAGCGACTCGCACCTCCAGCTCGTCATATGACGCCTGCAGGCTCCGATTCGATTCGTAAAGTTCCAGGCTCTTGCGTTCGAGCAGCGCTTCGGCCTGCTTCCGCGCGGCACGCTCGCGTTCGAGCCGCTTTCGCCAGATCTCCTCGGTTTCGGACATCCCGAGATCCTAGCTTCTGGTCAGTGTGAACCGTTCGCTCTCTACGCCATCGAATACGACGGCCTGCCGATTCAGTTCGATGGTCTCACCGAAATGATCGATGCAACCACGCATGAGTCCTTCGGCGAAGTCAGGCAAATGCTTCGCTGAAGTATATGTCAGCTCGAGTCGGTTGTGGTCGAGGACTCGATGGGTGAACTTCGGCAATTCCGCATCCGCATATAGTTTACGCACCTCGACATGAATATAGCTATCGATGTGCGAAAGGAAGTCGAACGCCGACCGCTTGTTTTCGAAAAAAACAGGGTAGAGCACGACGAAGCGTCCGAACAGATATTTTCCGAATGCCCGAAGCAACTCCGGTACCGACAGATTCTTCTGGCCCGAATAGGCGATCAGAAGCGCGACCAGCTCCGCATGATCGTAAGTTCCGACCGCGGTGTAAGAACCACCGCTCGGCAGCTTCGCCGATTCGATCAGTCGGTCGACCATGCCGAATCCGTCCTCCGATTCGACCATCTCAAGGAACTCACAAAATACGATACCTTTCATCGGCTGTACTCCAGTGTTCGCTCTGTTCGCTGAACCGGTCTCGCGTCGTCCGCCTCAACGCACGACTCCATCCGGCGATTCGTGCATGCGTGTTGTCCGTTGCGGTACGAGCCCCCGTTCGTCAACCGGTCGACCGACTGCGGCTGAGCCTTCGAATGCTGATCCGGCCCCATCGGGCATTATTGGGTTCGGGCAATTTCGCTTCAGATGAGATAGATCCGAATATCATACTACTTTCATACCAATTCGTAACCAGTTCATGGAAATCCGCCAAAATTCAGGCGGTTTCGGAAACATGGCCGAAAGATATTCCACAATTGTCGAAAAAGCTCCGGCCATCGGGCAATCCGGCCGAAGAGACCTCCCGCACTTCCACGGGCAAAGACCGGGAACGACGCCCGAGGCCCGACGTGAGAACCAGCTTGCCGATCGAAAGATTGCGGACAATTCGCCAGACGGGCGAGATGCGTATGATCGGCATAATCGATAAGATCGTAAAAATTTAACGACAAGTCTTGTCAAGTCAGGGGAAGTCGATTACTCTCCGCGAAGACAGGCGGAACGAGTCCGCTGATCTCGCCATGCCACGATCTCATGACCTTTCGCACGACCATTCCTGACGCGGTTTTGCGTCGCATTGCCGTTCTGACGGGCAAATTGCGTTGCTTCGTATCGCCGTTCGACGACGGTTCGAACGGCATCGGAACCGCTTCGGATCAGTCATTCAAGGAGATATGACGAATGTCCGCAGAAGACGGGACTCTCGATCGCGCGGCGATTCTGGAGGTACTGAAGGATTTCGTTCCGGAAATACGTGGCCAGTTGCAGTTCATGGACTTTCTGGTGCGCGCCGTAATGTCGGATCTGGAACGGCATCAGGAAGAAACGGACGCCGGGACGCGAATCTTCCTGGAACAGCTGATTCGCATGCACATGAATCATCTGAAGCTCAATGGTGGCGATTCAGGTGCCATCGGCGAGTTCATGGACGCCGTGAACCAATGGCTCGCGGGCGGCATGGCACCCCGGCCGGAAGCTCCGTCCAGTGAGGCGATGAGCGTTCAGGACCTGATCAATGCGACAGTCGATGCCATGAATCTTTCGGGAGGCCGTATCTGATGAGTTCCGTAACCGTCAATCCCGCCCAGGGCGTCTCCGAAGAATACATCCGCAAGATTTACCAGAATCTTGGTGAACTTCGCGGGCTGGCCCAGCTCGTCGTTTACCTCGCGGATCAAATCGAGGAAACGGACAAACGTCTCGACAACGCGACCGACCCGACGCAAGTCGCATTTCTGAACCGGGTGCTCTCGATGTACACCCAGGAGCTGGAAAGCCGCAACCAGGGTCTTTCCGGTCGCATCAGCGCGATTTCCCAGGACGTTTCCACGAGAATGAGGCCATCGCTGTTTCGCTGGCGAAATGGCTGAGTGACAGGCTCGCAAAAAAAAGAATGACGGATGTCGCCATTTGTTCGTTGCGGATGCGGTTAGACTCCGTTCCGAACCATGGTTCGCCGACCTCGGGAAAGATCGACGTGACAAGAGCACCGATTGGACCACCGGCGACATCCGTCATAAGTTCCGTGGTTCTCGAAAAGGCGTACGGCCGTGGATCGCCAATTCTCGAACCGGTCGAAACTGAGCTTTCTATCGTCTCGCAGGCTTCCTGTTCGTCTCCTAAATCCGTGTGATTTCATCGTGACGAATCGATCGGTCCGATTCGTACGATTATTCCGATCGCTTATCAATCCTGTGGCGACTCGGGCGCCGCTTCATTCCGGCTCGTTCCCAGGCCATAAGGTGCGAATGATTCGCCTGATTCCATGCGATACCGTGTCGTTCTGGAAGTGAATTCGGAAGGCATCTCGGCATCGGCTCCCGGTACTTGCCCGGACACGAGCCGGGAATCGCCGGCCGACCCAACCTCGAAGTCCGCCTGGGACGGCAGTTCATCGTCCTCGTACCCGACTTCGATCACGCCTTCTGCCTCGGCCAGTGGCGGCCGTGTCGGGATCAACGGTTCCGACAGCAGCGACACTCGGGATGATGACGGACTCCAGCCAGACGCCTCGTAGCCGAACCCTGGCTTGATGGTCGGTTTGTCCTGCTCTTTCGGAGAGCCTGGAACGGTCTCGGCCCAGCGGATGATTCTGCGCGGATTCCCCAAAGCCTCTCGATGGATCCAGTCCGCCTCCGCCCTTGTCCAGGATTTTTCGGATCCACCGAACCATTTCAGAAGTTCGAGCGTTTCCGGCAGACTGATATGCGTCAGATGCCATCCTGAAGGACGTGATTCGCCCGTGACTTTCCGAATTTTCGAAACCAGCGTCGTGCGTCCTACGAACAGGACATTCAGGTCAATTCCCACAGGGCGCAAACGCTCTGTCAGGATTCGGATCGATTCGAAACCATCGAATCCGAGATGATGAGCTTCCTCGACAACGATCCTGAGCCCGTACCCGTCTTCGCGGAATTCCCGGATTTTCCGTTCGGCGCGAACGAACATCCGTTCCAGCGACATCCTTTCATGGATGCCGTACTCTTCGATCGCACTCATCAGGGCCAGAATCAGATCGGCCGGTTTCGCTCCGGGCCAGTGCGGATACCAGACCCAGCGCAGGTCACTGCGGACCGACCGGGTCTTTTCGACCGCCATCCGCCAAAGCCAGGATTTGCCGGAACCGGGTGCTCCGGTCAGGAACCGGATATCCGATGCCCCGGCCGCCCAGTCTTCAGCGAGGCCGCTCAGAGCCAGACCTCGGCTCGGCAGGATCGGCCCTGATCCGGGCATCTCGAACCCCCGAAGCTGTTCCGGAAACCGGTCTTCCTGCATACCTTCCGCTCCGTTTCGATGCAGACGGTCCTATTCTTCGTCCAGGGCGGACAATTCGTCGAACTCGTCAACGCCGTCGGCCTCATTATCGGATCGATCAGTCCGATCACTTCATCCTGAGCGATCCGAATTTTCGGAACCGTTCTGCGATTCACTGATCAACGTGGCGACGAATAGGTGCCGAGCGTTTGAGAAATGGGCCCGGCGATCGAG
>WGMM01000008.1 GCA_016125085.1 bacterium | reverse complement strand
TTTCCGCTGGAGCATACGTTCAGTTGTCTCAGCCCGGTGGACGGCGGCCATTGCGGCCGGTGCAACAAATGTGCGGAGCGTCAGAAAGTCTTTCGGGACGCCGGGATCGCGGATCTCACGTCCTATGCGGGTTGATCGATGAATTCAATGTTCTGGCACGCCGGGAACCGAATTGCGGAAGCGGAGGAGTCTCGTATGTATCAGGTCGCTCGAGAGCTGGAATTCTGCTATGGCCACCGGTTGCTCAACTATGCCGGCAAATGTCGGCACCTGCATGGCCATAACGGCAGGGCGATCATCACTTTGAGCGCGAGCAAGCTGGACGAGCTGGGAATGCTCGTCGATTTCGCCGAGATCAAGGAGAAAGTGCAGCGCTGGGTCGACGAAAATCTCGACCACAACATGATCCTGTGCAAGGACGATCCGATCGTGCCCTTGCTGGAGTCGGCCGGCGAGAGGTACTTCCTGATGGACACGAACCCGACCGCGGAGAATATCGCCAGACTCATTTTCGAACGGGCTGTTGCGTCGGGGCTTCCGGTCGTGTCCGTACAACTCTGGGAAACTGCGAATTGCCATGCTTCGTTCGTGGCGGATTCGGACGCGAAAGCACCGTAAACAGGCCCCGGCTCACTTACGGGCGACGATCAGCAAACCGGCCAGAATCAATGCCGAACCGGCGACAATTCTGGGGGTGATGCTCTCTCCCAGGATTGCCCAGGCGAGAGCCACCGCAACGACGAAGCTGCCTTTGTCGATCAGTGCGACCGTGGAGACTTCACCGGCTTTGAGGGCCTTGTAGTAGAAGATCCAGGACAGGGAAGTCGTGATCCCCGAGACGCCGAGCCAGAGGATGTTGTGGCGTTTCAGAGATTCGACATGTTCTTTCGGAATGAAAAGAGCGGCGTAAACGAGCACAAGGACGAAAACGAAGCAGGTGCGAACCATCAGGCCAAGGTCACCGCTGATGCCGTCGAGGCCTCGTTTGGCAATTACCGAAGTGAACCCCGCGAAGATCATGGCCAGAAACGCATAAGCGACCCATGGCGTCATGAGCGGATCTTCCTGGACGAGAGACAATTTGAGACGACTGAGCCGCCATGATTCCAGGTAAACGGAAGGGGCGGCCATTTCTGGCCGCCCCCTCCTGGTTCGATCGGGGGGCTGCGTCAGTGAGCGTGACCGTGGCCATCGTCGACGGCTTCGACCTTCGGCGTTGCCGTTCCCTTTTTGTAGGGGTAAACGATTTCGGCGATGTACCAGGCGTTCTTGCCCTTGTGCTTTTCGCCCTTGATCTGAATCATCAGGTACTTGGGTTCGCCTGACGTCACGCTGGCGACCGGGGCGTCGTGGTCGTGCCCGTCGCCTTCCTTATGATCATGCCCGTCGCCTTCTTTATGGTCGTGGCCATCGCCTTCCTTGTGCTCGTGAGCCTCGCCTTCCTTATGATCATGGGCTTCGCCTTCCTTGTGCTCGTGAGGAGCGGCCGAGCCGCCCGTGATCGAATACCGGAGGAATGCGAAAGGCGTGAGTTTGTCGTAGCCGGCGAGTTCGATCTGGTCGAAGGCCACAGTCGCTCCGGGGGCTTCCCGGTCGGCCACGATCTGCTTGAGAGGCTTCAGGTCCGTTTCGACGGACATCTTGCCCTCATTGCCACCTTCCAGACGCTGGGCGATCAGCTTGTCGGGCGTCAGTTCGCCCCGCTGGCTTTCAGGCACTTTGAGGAACAGAAGTTCCTCGGGTCGACGGGTTTTGAGAACTTCGGCAAGGCTGTTGGCATAAGACTTGGCATCGCTGTTGATCGTGAACTGGTACGCGAAACCGATCGAAAACGCGACCAGCGAAAAGATCACGGCGAGGCCGATGCCGGCCTGAGCCATCTTGAGGCCCGTGTAAACGTCCGGGAACCTCTTGATGCGGCGCAGCGCCAGAACGCCGAATACGATCGCCAGCAGAGGAATGAAGAAGAAATTCGTGTCGACGAACATCAGCAGCGAGACGACACCCATGATGGCGCTGAAGATCGCAGCGCCATTGATCGCCTTGTAGCCGGAGAGTTCGTTTTCGAAGCCGTAGGTCGAAAAGGAGCTGTCCGCGGTCGAGTTAGCCATGTCGGTATTCGACTCCGATGAGAAATAGGATCGATGAGAGCCGGCAGAACGCCGTGCGTCTTTCGGGAATCGCCAGGGCCGGCACTTTTCAGGCTGGCCCTGGCGTCTCGAAAAGCGGAGGAGGTGGGATTCGAACCCACGGACGAGTTACCCCGTCAACGGTTTTCAAAACCGTCCCTTTCAACCACTCAGGCACCCCTCCGGTGCGACGATCGCCGGGTCTGATCCGGGAACCGCTCGAAATCGCGAGCAGGAAACCCGCTCATGAATCGAGTTCTTCAAGAACTTCTTCGGCGACGTAGATCGGAGCGTTCACCGTGACGGCCAGCGCGATCGCATCGCTAGGCCTGCTATCGATCTCGACCGATGCACCGTCACGTTCGATTTTGATTTTCGCAAAATAAGTCGCGTCCTTCAACTCCGTGATGTGGACCTCGGCGATTTCACCGCCAAGTTTTTCGACGATATTGGCGATCAGGTCGTGCGTGAGGGGCCTTGGGCTGCGGTTGCCCTTCACCCGCCGGTCGATGCTCGTCGCTTCGAAAACGCCGATCACGATGGCGAATGATCGCGAACCGTCCACCTCACGCAGAAAAATGTACTGGTGATCGGCGTTTTCGTTGATGATGATTCGCGAAAGCTGCATTCGGACTGGCACGATGGAATGGCCCCGAAAGTGAAGGTCGAGTCCTGATGAAATCAGCATAGGCCGTCGGCGGCGTACCCGTCAATCGGATCGAACGTTCGTCAGCTCTTTTCGAAAGTTTTCGAAAGCGATTCGAGCGCCTGTCGACGTTCGACCAGGTCGGCCCGCTTCTGACGCTGGGTCTCGACGAGTTCGGCTGGAGCACGTTCCACGAAGCTGGCGTTCGAAAGCTTCGCATCGATCGCGGCAAGCTGCTTGTCGATATCCTGGATACCCTTCTGAAGCTTCGCCTTCTCGGCGTCACGGTCAATGAAGGCACCCAGCGGTACGAGGATCTCCAGCCGGGGCAGAACCTGGGCCGCCACTTCGCCCCGTTCGCGGGCGGCTTCGGTGTCTGCAGGCAAGGCGGCGTCCGACGCCAGAAGACGCCAGTCGCCCACGCCGGCCATCGTGCGGAATTTGGGCAGACCGGCGTTCATGGCTTCGTGATCCGCTCCGGCCAGGCGAATGACCGGCTCAAGGCGTGCATCGCGCGGAATGTTCCGTTCGGCGCGAATGTTTCTCAGGGCTGAGATTCCGGCCATCCAGAGCTCGACCTGGGCACGCGCACCGGGATCGTCGGGGATGTCGTCCGCCTTCGGCCACGGAGCGATGCACACGCTCTCAGCCGGCGTGCGCGAGGCCAGGAGCCCGCGCCGGGGGGCGATGGCGTTCAGGGCCTGCCAGATTTCTTCGGTGACGAACGGCACGATCGGATGCAGGAGCCGAACTAGAGTGTCCAGAACCTCCACCAGCACGGCCTGAGCCACAGGGCGATGGCTTTCGTCCTTGAGCCGCGGCTTGGCGAATTCGATGGCCCAGTCGCAGAAGTCGTTCCAGGTGAAGTCGCGGAGAGATTTCGCCAGGTCGGCGAAGGCGAACCGCTCCAGGTCGGCTTCGGCCGTGACGACCGCCGATCGCAGCGCCGAGAGAATCCAGCGGTCCTCGATCGAAAGATCTTCGGCCTTCACGGGCTCACCCGCGTAGTCGTCCAGGTTCGTCAGAACGAACCTGGCGGCGTTCCAGAGCTTGTTGGCGAACGGCTTGGCCTGGTCGAAGCGTTCCGACGAATTGATCTCGCGGCCGTCTTCAGTGCGGATCTTCTCGATCGGCAGCCTCAAGTCCTGCGTTTCGGTCGCGGCGGATGCCAGGCCGAAGCGGAGGGTATCAGCACCATAAATATCGATGATGTCGACCGGATCGATGCCGTTGCCCAGGCTCTTGGACATGCGGCGGCCCTGGCCGTCCATGATCACCGGGTGGATGAACACATCGCGGAACGGCACCTGCCCGCAGTTGTACTGGCCCATGATCACCATGCGCGCCACCCAGAGGGTGATGATGTCGCGGGCCGTGGACAGGACGGAGGTGGGATAAAATTTGGCCAGGTCAGCCGTCTTTTCGGGCCAGCCGAGTGTCGAGTGGGGCCAGAGGGCTGACGAAAACCAGGTGTCCAGCACGTCGGCATCCTGTTCAAGGACGTGATCCGGGCCAAGTTCGTTGCCGGTCAGATCGTCCAAGGCGCAGATCAGCCAGCCGGAACGGTCCGAACCGGATTCGGCCGGATGCCAGGCGACGTCCGAACGGCCTGCGAAGGCTTTCTGGAGGTCGGCTTCGGTCGAGGATTCGCAGTACCAGATGGGAATGCGGTGGCCCCACCAGAGCTGACGGCTGACGCACCAGTCGCGCTTCTCGCCCAGCCAGTCGATGTAGCTTTTCGCGTAGCGTTCCGGGTGAAACTTCACCTGACCGGACGTGACGGCTTCAATCGCCTTGTCCGCGAATTCGTCCATCCGGACGAACCACTGGTCCGACAGATAGGGCTCGATCGGCGTGGCGCTTCGGTGCGACAGATTCAGCCGAAGGGCGTGCGGCTGGGTGCTTTCGAGCAGGCCCGCGGCTTCCAGGTCGGCCAGAACACGCTTGCGCACTTCCTTCACTGGCAGGCCCCGATACGCGGCCGGGGCATTCTCGTTATAAGTGCCGTCGGGGTTGAGCAGGTTGATCATCGGCAGCTTGTGCCGAAGGCCGGTCTGGTAGTCGTTCGGGTCGTGCGCGGGCGTCACTTTCACGCAGCCGGTGCCGAAGGCCGGGTCGACCAGCAGGCCGTCGGCGATCACAGGAATCCGGCGATCGGTCAGGGGCAGGGCGATCTCCTTGCCGATCAGGTGCTTGTAGCGGGGATCGTCCGGATGCACGGCTACTGCCGTGTCGCCCAGCATCGTCTCAGGCCGGGTCGTCGCGACCACCAGATATTCGCCGGGAGACCCCGCCACGGGGTAGCGGATCGACCAAAGGCTGCCCTGGGTGTCCTCATAATAGATTTCGTCGTCGGCGACGGCGGTGCGCAGGAACGTGTCCCAGTTCACCAGCCGCTTGCCGCGATAGATCTTATTGTCGACGAAAAGGCGGAAGAACGTCTGCCGCACGGCCCGGGCGCAGACAGGGTCGAGCGTGAACCGGGTGCGCGACCAGTCGCACGAAGCGCCCATGGCCTTCAACTGGCTGAGGATACGGGCTTCGTATTCGTCCTTCCAGCTCCAGATGCGGCGGACGAGTTCGTCTCGGCCGAGGTCGTGCCGCGTCTTCTTTTCCTGCTGGAACAGCCGCTTTTCGACGACGGCCTGGGTGGCGATGCCGGCGTGATCGGTGCCGGGCATCCACAGGACGGCGTCGCCTTTCATGCGGCGCCAGCGGATCAGGATGTCCTGCAGCGTGTTGTTCAGGGCATGGCCCAGGTGCAGGGCTCCGGTGACGTTGGGCGGCGGAATGACGATGCAGTACGGGGCTGCCGAAGAATCGGCATCGGCCCGAAAGTAGCCCTTTTCGAGCCAGTGGCCGTACCAGCGGTCCTGTGCGGATTTCGGGTCGTAAAGCTTCGGCAGTTCGGAGGCAGGGCCACTCATTGCGGTCTCGTCCAATCGGAACGGTTCATGGGTTATCGGGGCGGGCGAATGTTCGTGATCGCCTCAGCCCGTCTTTCGAATTCGAAGGGAACCGCTGGCCAGTTCCATCGGGCGATTCTGGCCGCGGTTCGTCAACTTCCGGCTTACGACGTCACGAGGGCACGGGCCTGACGTGAATCCTTAAGCAGCTTGTATTGAACAGCCTCGAAAAGGGCGACACGGCTGGCTTCGATCACGTTTTCGGAAACGCCGACCGTACCCCAGACCTTGCCGGCATCGCGGCTTTCGATGAATACGCGGACTTTGGCGGCAGTGCCCGCGCGGCTGTTGATGACTCGCACCTTGTAATCGGCCAGAGACATTTCCGCGAGGTTCGGGAAATGGGGCATCAGGGCCTTGCGCAGGGCGTTATCCAGCGCGTTGACAGGGCCATCGCCTTCGGCCACGGCGTGTTCGACGACGTCGCCGATGCGCACCTTGATCGTCGCTTCGGTCACTTCGCCCGCTTCGCCGGAATGGTGCTGAACGCTCACGCGGAAGCCGAGGGGCTCGAACGGCGGGCGATAGCGGCCCGCGAGCTTTTCGACCATCAGCAGGAACGAAGCGTCGGCCGCTTCGAACTGATAGCCTTCGTTCTCAAGTTCGACGACCTTGTCCAGAATGGCGGCGACGAGTTTCTGATCGTGCTCGATGCCGTATTCTTCGAGCTTTTCGGAAAGATTCGAACGGCCCGACAGCTCGCTGACGAGCACGCGGCGTTCGTTGCCGACCAGGGCCGGGTCGATATGCTCGTAAGCGGCCGTATTCTTGCGGACCCCGTGCACGTGCATGCCGCCCTTGTGGGCGAAAGCGCTTGAGCCGACGAACGGCTGCCCGTTGCGGAGGTTGAGGTTGGCTGTTTCGTACACGAACCGGGAAAGTTCGGTGAGGTGCTCGATCGAGCCGGGAGCGAGCAGCTCGTAGCCCTTGTATTTAAGCGAAAGATTCGCGATGACGCTGATCAGGTCGGCATTGCCGCACCGTTCGCCGATGCCGTTGATCGTGCCCTGAACCTGAGTGGCTCCGGCACGGATGGCCGCGAGCGAATTGGCCACGGCCAGTTCGCAGTCGTTGTGGGTGTGGATGCCTATTGAGCAGCCGATGGCCGCCTGGGCTTCCTGGACGGCCCGGGCGACTTCCTCGGGCAGCGTGCCACCGTTGGTGTCGCACAGGACGACCCAGCGGGCACCGGCCTGGGCTGCGGCCGAAATCGTACGCAGGGCGTAGTCCGGGTTCGCTTTCCAGCCGTCGAAGAAGTGTTCGGCGTCGTAGACGATTTCACCGACTTCCGAAGCCAGATAGGCGACCGAGTCTGAGATCATCTTGAGGTTTTCGTCCAGGTCCACGCCGAGCACTTCGGTGGCCTGCATGTCCCAGCTTTTGCCGACGACCGTGATGGCGTCGGGGCGGGCATTGACGAGCGCCTTCATACCGATGTCGTCGGAGGCCACTATGCCGCGCCGGCGCGTCATGCCGAAGGCGCAGATCCGGGCGCGTTTGATGTCGAGATCGCGCACGGCCCTGAAGAATTCCGCGTCTTTCGGATTCGAGAGGGGATAGCCGCCTTCAATGTAATCGATGCCGATTTCGTCCAGACGCTGGGCAATGGACAGCTTGTCCATCAGCGAGAAGTCCACACCTTCACCCTGACTGCCGTCTCGCAGGGTCGTGTCGTAGGTCCAGATTCGTGTCGTCGGCGTCATGGACGATCAATTTCTCGTTTTGGGGCACACCCCGGTTGAGCTGTTTTCAAGCCGCCGGAACGTGTCATGCGCGAATGTCTCGACACTGGCCCATGCCATGGCCAGCGCCGGTCTCCGAATTTTACGCGACCGTGAAATCGAAGGCAGCAAATTATAGCACGTTCAAGGTATTCGATTCAAACGGGCATGCGTGAGGCAACAAAACCGGGCAGGCTTCTCAAGCGAGAAACCTGCCCGAATTCCGGTTCGGGCGAATCAGCGCCGGCGGCGGCGCTGTTCCTGCTTCTTCAGGTGGGAATCGAAAAAATCGGCGGCATCTTCGAGGGTCGTTTCGATGCCTTCCCAGCCGTGGCCGTCGCCGACATAGAGCTCCACGCGGCCGGGCACGCCCTTGGCCGTCATGGCATCGGCCAGCTTGTAGGCCTGGGTGTGGGGCACGAGGGGGTCCTTCGTGCCCTGGAAGGTCAGAATCGGTGGATCGCCTTCTGTGACGAGATCGAGGGGAGAAGCTTTCGAAGCTTCCGCCTTTTTCTCGGCCACTGGACCGCCGAGGAAAGCGTCGACCAGCGGCTTCGAGACTTCGGGGATGTCGTCGGCATCCAGATCGGTCGGCCCGAAGTAGTTGACGACGGCCCGGATCTTCGTGTCCGGGCCTTTCGGTTCAAGGTCGCCTTCGAGGCCATCGGACGATCCTGACACGCCCAGCATCAGTGCCAGGTGCCCGCCAGCCGAAAAGCCCATCGCACCGATCCGGTCGGGATCGATACGATGCTCTTTGGCGTGGGATTTCAGCCATCGCACTGCGGCTTTGACGTCGTGCACCTGGGCCGGGAAGATCGCCTTCGGTACCAGGCGATACTGGGGCGAAACGGCGACGAAGCCTTTTTCGGCCAGCATGTCCAGAAATCGGCGGTTACTTTCCTTATTGCCGCCGCGCCAGCCGCCGCCGTGAATCACGACGATCGTGGCGAGCGGTTCGCCGTCACCCGCGGGCCGGGCGATGTCGAGCTTCAGTTCGGTATCGCCGGCTTTGGTGTAGACGAGATCATAGTCCCGCTTGATTTCCGGGCTTTTTGCGGGTTCGGCCGTTGCGCTGGCCTTCGGGGCTTCGGCTTTCTTCTCCGGTTCCTGCGACCAGACGGTCGGGCAGAGACTCAGAGCAGTAGCGAACGTTGCGAAAAGGATCGATTTTCGGAACACTTCAGATCTCCGCCTGGTCGTTGGGTGATGCGTCATTCGTGCGGGGCCCTGGAAGACCCCGCTGATTACGTCATTTGGCCGGTTCGATAGCGTAGATGAAGCCGTCGAAGCCCAGGACATAGAGTTCACCGGCGCGATCCTGCCCGAAGGCTGCGATCTGAACGCGGGGATTCGTTTTCATGTCGAGCACTTCGGCGACGGCTTCCGCCTTGCCGGACTTGTCCTTTTCACGCACGGCCCAGATACGGCCGGTTTCGAAGTCGCCGTAGATATAGAGGCCGGCGAGTTGAGGATGCTTTTTGCCGCGATAGACATAGCCGCCCGTGATGCTCTTGCCCTCGGAGTGAGGGTATTCGGCGATCGGCTCGATCTTCGGGGCCTTGCTCGTCACTCGCTGACGTTTGGGGAAAGCGTGCTTGCCTTCGCGGACGCTCCAGCCATAGTTCCCGCCATTGACGATGATATCGACTTCTTCCCAGAGGTTCTGGCCGACATCGCCAGCCCAGCAGCGGCCGTCTTCGCGGTCGAACGTGAACTTCCAGACGTTCCGCAGGCCGATGCAGTAAACTTCAGGAGCCCAGCCGGCGAAAATGGTTTTGTCGCGCAGGGCCGGATTGTCGGCCGGGATGCCGTAGGGCTTGCCGTCGGCGGGTTTGTCGACGTCGATGCGGAGGATCGAGCCCCACCAGTCCTTGCCGTCCTGACCGGAGAGCAGGGGATCGTCGGCAGCTCCGCTGTCGCCCAAGGAGATGTAGAGGTAGCCATCGGGGCCGAATTCGATACAGCCGCCGTTGTGATTGCCGAAAGGATCTTCAGCCGATTCCCAAAGGATTTTTTCGCTGGCCGGGTCCGCTGTAGAAGGGTCGGACTTCGAGACTTCGAACCGGGAGACGACCGAACGCCGCTTGCCGGGCTTCATGGCCGAGTAATAGACGAAGAACTGGCCGTTGTCCTTGAATTTCGGGTGGAAGGCCAGACCCAGGAGGCCTTCTTCGTTGCCTTCGCGATTGACTTTGGGGCCACGGATGTCGAGGAAGGTTTTCGTCTCTTTCGTGTCCTTCGATTCGTCGAAGGCCAGAATCCGGCCGTTCTGTTCGACGACATAAAGCGTTTTCGAGCCGTCTTCCGGCAATGCGAACGCGACGGGGCGATCGAACTTCAGCCCTGGCCAGGCTTTCTTCAGATTGATCTGGGGAAGCGAACCTGCCGGTTGGGCCAGAATCGCGGGCGTGCCGAGGAATGTCGAAAGCAGGGAGGCGAACGCGATCGTCCGGATTGACGAGCGAATGGAGATCATGAAAGGGTTCCTGAGCGACTGACAGTCGGATACGAGTGAGCGGATCAGGTCCGACCACGGATGGTAGGCGGGTAAGGATGTCCTGTTCGTGAACGGGACGCCTCGAAATCTGTCCAATATCATTCTCGAAGGGATGAAGTCGTGTCAATCGTTGCCTTTTCGACTTCGTGGAGACACTTTCGTATATGCGATTTCATGTCTGTGATCGGTGCCGATTCCTTTGGAGTTCGCGAGCGGCATGTGCTTAATAAAGCATTGAATCGTCAGGTTCGGGGTCTTTGTTGTGTCGATTTTCTCGCAGGCAAGGTGTTTTTCTGCGCATTCCTAACTTAGGCGAAGAGTTTCGATCATTTCGACTTGACTTCCCGTCGATGAGGATGTGGAATGATGCTTGCCGCTTGTCGCGGTTCTTCAAACCGAAGACAAAAACTCGATTTCCGGCGATCTGAACTCGCCGTATCTTCCGGAGGCAATGACCGGTGTCCTACCGTGATTTCTTTTGCGCATCGCTCGTGGCTGTTTGTTCGATCCCTGCCTTCGCTGGCTGTGGTGGTTCCAAGGTGGACGTCACTAAGCCCGTGGAAGTGACCGACGAGATGCAGCGTCAGGCGGAAGCGTCTGACAAGTTCATCAGCGAACAAGGCAAGACGAAAAAAGCGGCCAACTGATCCGGATCGATTCAGGGCAGAACTCGGGCTACCCTGATCGACAAGGCCGGTACGTGACCGGCATGTACTCGCTTCATCCTCTCCATCATCCGTTCCCCGAGAGTTTGCCGTAGTCAGGGAGTTGCGTTTCATGCGAAGACAGTCTGCGAGGGGTTTCACCCTCATCGAACTTCTTGTGGTCATCGCGATCATCGCGGTTCTGATCTCATTGCTGCTGCCAGCCGTTCAGTCGGCCCGGGAAGCGGCCCGCCGTGCCCAGTGCGTGAACAATCTCAAGCAGATGGGCCTGGCGCTGCATAATTATCACTCGACTCACGACTCGTTCCCGATGGGTAACTCGGTAACGATGAGCGACCCGACCGGTTCCGCTTCAGGCGGAAATCCGTTCCTTTCCTGGAACAACTGGTCCGCTCAGTCCCTGCTTCTGGGCTTCACTGAGCAGACGCAGCTTTACAACGCCGCCAACTTCAATCTGGCCGTGTGGCACTCGGGCCGTACGCCTTTGGGCTACGCCGCGAACCTGACGGTCTTCAACGCCAAGGTGGCCCAGTTCCTGTGCCCCTCGGACGGCGAAGCCGGCAAGAGCTTCACGAACAGCTATTTCGCCAGCGTCGGCCCGAACACCCAGGCCGAAGGTATGGGCGGCATCAACGGCCAGACGGGTGCCTTCACGGGCCGCGGTTCGCCGGGCATGTTCAGCTACAACATCAACTACTCGCTGCGTGACGTGACCGACGGCTCGTCGAACACGATCGCATTCAGCGAAGCGCTGGTGAGCCACAACGCCTTGAAGGTGGAACGTCGAACCGGCATGGTCAACGTGACGGGCAACCGTTACTACCACGCCTTCATCGATCCGGCTTCTTCGACCGCGACGATGGCTCTTCTTAGCGCCTGCGATACCAAATGGCGGTCGGCCACGGCTGCTGGCGGCGACTTCCCCAACGCCATCGGTTCACGTTGGGCTATGGGTGTCATGGGCTGGACGATGTTCTGCACCATCCTGACGCCTAACGAACGGCCCTGGTCCGCCTGCCGCGTCGGCTGTGCCGGTTGCGGTATCGATAACACGTCGATCATGAGTGCGACGAGCCTCCACCCCGGTGGCGTGAACGTCGTGATGGGTGACGGCTCGGTGAAGTTCATCAAGAACACGATCAACCGCCAGACCTGGGTCGCTCTTGGCACGCGTCAAGGCGGCGAAGTGATCTCGGCCGACTCTTATTGATTCGATCGATCTTTCGATCGGCGAAATCGAGGACGGGGCCACGGTTGTGGCCCCGTTTTTTCTTGCGCGATTGCGTGTAAGATCGACTTCTACGAATCGTGAACTATGACGAATCGACCGGATTCGGAGTGCCGTCGGCGAGGCGATCATGTCGAAAACCTACAAACTCTTCGCTCTTACCGTCATCGCATTCGTTTCGATCGCGATCCTGGCGAACTGGGTATTCTTCGCCTGGTTTCTCAACCCCAACACGCTTTATGACCGGGCTCTCGATCAGGTCGAAGCCGGCAAATTCGCCGAAGCACGCGTGACTCTGGCGAAGCTGAAACGGAATCGCCCGCCCACCCCGCTGGATCATGGTCTGCAGGCCCGGGTCGAGATCGCTGAAGGTCAGCCGGAAGCCGCCCTCGTCGAACTGGCTGCGATCCCTGACGATCATCCGCTCGCTCGCTGGGCCCGGCTTCGTTCCGGTCAGCTCGAACGTGGGCAGTTCCGGTTCCGGGCCGCCGAAGAATATTTGAAGAAAGCTCTTCAGCTCGTTCCCGCACCAGTTCAGGAGCTGATCGAGCCGCGCCGGGAGTTGATCTATATCCTCGGCATGCAATTGCGCCGCGAGGAACTGCACCGGCAATTCCAGGTCCTCGCCCGGGAAGCTCCGCTTTCGGCCAAAGAGATTTATGTCTGGTGCCTGGTACGCGACCTGGCCTGGTGGGAGGCCTCCGAGCAGGTTCCGATTCTGGAGAAAGCTGTCCAGGCGGACCCGGCGGATGACCGCTCCCGTGTGGCTCTCGCGGAAATCCTGCATCGTCAGTCCGAGACCGACAAGGCACTGGAGACTCTTGCTGACGACAAAACCGGCAGCCGGTTCGTCGCTGCGGAAAAACTCAGAATCCAGATCGACCGTGAAGGCCCCGAGGCTCTCGACGCCGCTTTGTCCAGTATTCCGGCGGATGATCCGCTCACGGCCACGATGCGAGGGCGCCTGGCTCTGCTGAATGGCGACGGACCAGCCGCGGTCCGCTGTTTCGAAATCGCGCTGGCCGCTGAACCTGGTCGTCGACAGGTCGTCGCCGATCTTGGCCGGGCTCTCGCACTCGTGGGACAAGCCGAACGAGGAAAAGCTCGTACCGAACAGGCAGGCCGGATCGACGCACTCAACAATTTGCTCCTCAAGATGGAAAACTCCGCTGCCACGAGCGGTCCTGAAGAATGGCGTGTACTCGCCAGGGCTTGCGAGTCCGCAGGCAGACTCGACGAAGCCCGAGCCTGGTTCGGTCTCGTGCTGCAGAAAAACCCCCTGGACGAAGAATCCCAGACGGCGATCTTTCGCATCGACAACGCGGAGAAACGAGCTGCCCCGGGCGGTCGATCGGACGAATGACAGGTCGGACTTTCGACCGAATTGCAGTTCGATCCCGTGAATTCTTGATGATGCCCGGTATAGCTGTTTGACCCGGCTGCCTGATTTTCGTTATTTTGGCAGCCATAAACCGAAGCCGAGTTTTTCGGAACGGTTGTGACTTTCGAACCGAACACGGACGAATCTCGGAGACTCGACATGAAGGGGCCTGTGGCGATCATCCTGGCGGCAGGTCAGGGCAAGCGGATGAAGTCCGAAAAGCCCAAGGTACTGCACGAAGTCTGCGGCCAGTCGATGATACGTCACGTCGTGCACGCGGCTTTCGGGGCCGGTGTGTCGGACGTTGTCGTGATCGTCGGCCAGGGGGCCGAAGAGGTGAAGGCGAATCTGGAAGGTTACGCCAACGTCCATTTCGCGACGCAGCATCAGCAGCTCGGTACAGGTGACGCCGTCAAAAGTGCCAGGACCGTTCTGAAGGATTACGCCGGCCCGGTGATGATCCTCGTCGGCGACGAGCCCTGCATGCGCAGCGAGCCGCTCGCCAGTCTGCTGGAAAAGCAAAAAACCACAGGCGTGGAATGCCTGATGGGGACGTCGATCGTGCCCGATCCGAGCGGTTACGGACGTATCTTGAGAGACACGACGGGCCGCTTTCTTCGGATCATCGAGCAGAAGGACTGCACGCCGGATCAGGCGGCGATCAAGGAGGTCAACCCGAGCTGTTATGTTTTCATGGCCCAACGTCTTTTCGAATCGCTCGAGGAAGTGCGGCCCGCGAACGCCCAGGGCGAGTATTACCTGACCGACGTGCCGGAAATCCTTCAGCGCAAGGGGCACGAGGTTCAAGCCATCGTGGCGCTGGAGGCGGACGATATTCTCGGGATCAACACCCGACAGCACCTGGCTGAAGCTCACGCGATCATGAGCCGGCGAATTCTTGACCGGTTGATGGACGAGGGTGTGACGATCTACGACCCGCGGACGACTTACGTCGACAGCCGGGCTCGCATCGGGGCCGACACGGTCATTTATCCGTTCTCGGTCGTCGATGGTGAGGTCACGGTCGGCAAGAACTGCCGGATCGGCCCTTTCGCGCTTCTCCGTCATGGTACAGTGCTCGAGGATAAGGTCGAGGTCGGTGCGTTCGTGGACATCGTGCGCAGCGAACTTGGCGAAGGGACACTTGTGCGGCACCTGTCGTACCTGGGTGATACCGAGATCGGCAAGCGGGTGACGATCGGGGCGGGGGCGATCACCGCGAATTTCGATGGACGGCACAAGCAGAAGACGACGATCGGCGATCAGGTGACGATCGGCGCTGGCAGTGTGCTCGTGGCCCCGACGTCGATCGGCGACCGCTCCAAAGTGGGTGCCGGGGCCGTCGTGACTTCGGCCCGGCCGGTGCCGGAAGACAGCACGGTGGTCGGCGTGCCGGCCCAGCCGATATCGAAAGCACGCGATCGGCAGTCCGGTCCGGTCGATCCGGAGCAGCCTCCGCGCTGATTCGATCCGGTAGATCCATCCGAATCCACAAAATGCGAAGAGCCGGTCGAGAGATCTCGACCGGCTCTTCGTGTTTTGGCAGCGGGATTCGAGACGAACGGAATCGAATCGCAATCGCCGGGCTCAAAGCGTGAAGTGGAAAGTCTTCGTCAGCGTGCGCCAGATCCACCAGGCGAGGGTGGACGTGCCGCCGTCGATCTTGGCGAATCCTCGCTGGCCGACGTGCAGCGAAAGGTCGTCGTTATCGATCGGCAGGGTGACTTCGTACTGGGCTGAGAGGGGTTTGAGCTTTCCGGTGGCCTGGTCCTGTTCCGCGGCGATTTCGCCGCCGGCCATGTTCGTCAGTTCGGTCGGGACTTCGTCCCGGTTTTTCGAAGCCATTTCCTTGACGTTCGAGCGGTACGTCCGAACGCTGTTGCCGTAGACCTTGATCCAGGCCTTGCTGCCTTTCTCGATCAGGTCATAGTCGGACTGATCGATGATGACGTGGGCTTCGAGCTTTTTGGGGTCGCCAATTTCGCAGAAGGGCTTTTCAGGGCGGACCCACTGGCCAGTGGTTTCCTTTTTGGGAACTCCGATCACCTGACCGTCTTTATCGGCGACAAGATAGAGCTTGGCGAGTTCGTCGTTCACCCGGGCGACGACCGGTTCGAGTTCGTCGGCCAGAGTCGCGTGCTGAATGGCCAGGCGGCGGCCTTCGAGATCCTGCGACCGGGCGAAGGTGGCGGCCTTCACGCGATTGATCTGAAGTTCTTCCTGGAAGTTCGCCCGTTCGCGCTGTTTGTCGAGATTCGAAAGTTGGGCGATCAGGTCGCCCTTCTTGACGTAGTCGCCGTCCTTGACGGCCAGGGAGACGAGTCTGCCAGGGGTATTGGCGTAGATCCTCGACGGTTGTGCCGGAGCGATCACGAATGTGCCCTTGACTCGCAGGGGCGTGGGAATCATCAGGATCGCCGTGAGCACGGCCACGGTGGACACGGCCCAGGCGGTGGCACGCAGCTTTTTCACTTTTCGGAACCTTCCCGGAGTACGGACGAACTTGAAGATCTGGAACGCGGGCATGATGACCAGCGGGACCATGCCGACGGCGGCGAAGATCAGACCGACGGAGTAAATCTTGTGAGGTTTGAGGATACTGTGCAGGAAGAACAGGATTGAGATCGTGACGAACCAGCGATACAGGAAGCTGGCGATGGCGTACGTCACGAACAGCCAGCGGCGGGTCCGGGGCATGTAGGACTGCACCGGCACTTCCAGGCCGAGGACCTTTTCCTGAAACGCGTACGAGAAAAACTGGTTGGCCTTGATCCGCAGGTTGGGAATTTCCAGATAGTCCGACAACACGTAGTAGCCGTCATACCGCATGAGCGGATTGGCGTTGAACATGATCGTGTTGACGGAGCACAGGAACATCGTCGCCAGCATGAGGCTGTTGAAGAGCCCCGGGTTACTGTAGAACCAGCAGAATGTGGCGATCGACGCGAGGAAGCATTCGACATAGATCCCGGCGGCCGAGATCCAGATCCGGTGCCACTTGTTCGGCAGGAGCCAGCTGTCCGTGACGTCGCAATAGAGCGCCGGCGTGAGGCACAGCAGCAGCGCCCCCATTTCGTGCACTTCACCGCCGTAGTGCTTGGCGGTGAGACCGTGACCGAATTCGTGAATGATCTTCACGAAGGCGAGGCTGAACCAGAAGTAGAAAATCGTGCGGAAGTTGAAGAACGACTGGAAGTCAGGCAGCCGTTCCATGAAGGTCGACCACTGACTCATCACCAGTGTCAGTGCCGAGAGCATGAAAAGCGTGCTGAGGACGACGAACGTGCGCGTGAACATCCAGCGGAAGTAGGGGTACATCCACGTCAGAAGACGTTCCGGATCGATGATCGGGATCTTGATGTAGAGGACGTTCGAAACGGCGCCTTTGACTTTTTTCCAGATTCGCTTGCGGCGCCGCTTGATGAAGACTTCCGTCTGATCCGGGGTGTCGACCGTGGCGATACCGGCTTCGTGAAGCTGAGAACAGAACCGGACGAGGTCGTCGACCGTGATCGTCTGAGGCCGGTACTTGCGTTCGAAGGCCTTCTTCACTTCCAGCAGTGTCGACTTGCCGTCGAGCTGCTGCAGGAGGAAGTACTCTTCAGCCTTGAACCGGTAATACTTCAGGCCGATCGGGTCTTTGACCACGTAGTGGGTCATGCCCTCGTAGAACTGGGGGCGAACCACAAGATCGGGGCGAAGCTTGACCTGGAGGGTTTCGCCCGCCTGGCCCATCGGTGTGTTGGGAGTGATCGTGGGAGCGGTTGCCACTTCGGAAGTCCCTCGGTTCGATCGATTGCGATGCGGCGATTTCGGCGGCCCGGTTCCCTGCGGCCGACTGGGTTCTCTGCGGAATCAGCCGGCCGGCGGGTCAAGCGGGAAGCGGTCAGGGCTTGGCGGTCTGGATCGGCTGGATGACTATCGTTTTCGCCGTGTCGTTCGCGCCCTGAGGATTCAGGACGATCGTCAGTTCGGCCTCAAGACCGGGGCGAAGCTGACCATCGACATTCGGCACTTCGACGAAAATGCGTGTCGCGGACTCGGCGATGACCTGGATTTCCGAGTCGACCATACTGACCTTGCCCTTGTAGACCGATTTTTCGACGGGCAGATCGGCTGCGGCCACATAGGGGCGGACGAGCACTTCCTGGCCGACTTTCACGCCATAGGAATGATCCACCGGCAGAAATGCCGTGACGCGGAAAACCTCTGGATTGCCCAGGGTCACGACCGGTTCGTTGGCCCGGACCGATTCCTGCTCGTGCTTCATCACGTTGATGACGATCCCGTCGAACGGGGCTGTGATGGTATGCTCCTGAACGATCCGGTCCGCCAGTTCGGCTTCGGCCTGAGCGAGCTTGATTTCTTCTTCGGCACGAAGGATTTCGGCGCCGGCGGCGAGCAACTCCGCCTGGTGCTTTTCGACTTCTTCCGTAGAGATCGACTTGCTCTTGATCAGGTTATAGTCGCGTGCGACGATCGACTTGGCCAGAAGTTCGGAGGCTTCCGCCCGTTTCAGGTTGCCGCGGCTTTCGGCGGCGACCTTGGCTTTCTTGGCCGAGATGACGGCGACTTCGTTGTGGAGTTCGCCGATCACGTCGCCCTTTTTGGCGAACATGCCTTCGCGCAGTTCGAGGCTTTTGAGAACCCCCTCGCGAAGCGCCGCCACATCCGATCTCTGGAGCCAGTCGATATTGCCGCGAACGACGAGCGTCGATCCGTCATAGCGGGCGACGTCGCGGGCGGATCTGGAAGAGGAGGGCGGCTGTTGTGCGGTGGCGAGCAAACCGGTCGTCAAGAATGCGACGGAGAACGTCAGAACCTGGGGCAGGTGTCGAAATCGCATCGGTCGGGGGCCTTTCGGAATCGGGAAAATCAAAACGTGATTCGATGTCGGCGACCGCCTTCCGTCAGGCGGTCGCTCCGGAGATCTCTCAGCCCTTGAGGAATGGCCAGCGGAACAGAATGGTCTCGTAGAAGACCTGAATCACGTCGCGGAAGATCACGTAAGCCAGGCTGGCGCTGCCGCATTCGACCCGGGCCCGAACTTCCGAGCCAGGCCTCATTTCGCGGTTGCGTCGCAGGAAGTCCTGACGGACCTCTTCAGGGAATGCGACCGTCACCTTGACGACATGTTCCTGCTCGGCAGTTTCGGCCTTGGCGCTGACTCGCAGCACCTGGCCCCGGTAACGATGCTCAGGATCGGTCATCGTCACGAAGTAGGCACCCAGTTTGGAGTCGGCCGGTTTCGTGCCCGCGGCGATTTCTTTCTTGAGTTTGTCCAGAGAGCTCAGGATCGGCCCCATGTCGCTGTCGGCGACCTCGACCTCCAGAACCCACTCGCCCGAAGTGTCCGCCACCTGTATCAGTTCCTGGCCGACTTCGACCGGGCGCTTCATGAGGTTTTTCTCGACCTCCCATGTGGTAACGATGCCGTCGCAGGGAGAGGTCAATGTCAGAGTCTTGAGCTGTTCGTTGATGATGTCGATCTGCTCAAGCGCCGATTCGTATTTGATCTTCGCTTCGTTGAGCTGGGCGTTGAGCTGCTCACGTTCCTGCGGACGTGAGATGGCGGCGTCCGACTGTTTCCGCAGGTTCAGCATCTGCGTGTTCGCGGCGTTCATTTCCGCGATCAGCCGCTTGTGTTCCTTGTCCAGGTCCGGGCTGAAAAGTTCGAGGAGCGGTTCGCCCTTTTTGACTTTCTGGCCGTGTTCGATGAAGACTTTTTCCACGACCGCGCCCTGGGCGACCGGTGCGTAAGTCGAAAACCGTTCGGACGGCAGGAGGGAGCCCTTGCCCGCGATCGTCAGCTTCCAGGGCACGAAGGCCAGAACCGCGACCATACCCGCGACGGCGACCAGGGCCGCGACGATCTTGGCCAGGTTCCGGCCACGGAACCAGCGGCTGGGGCCGCCGATTGTAGTCAGAAGACCCCGCATGAAGATCTTGTCGTGCGTCTGGGCGTTCCAGAGTGCCGTAGAGGCGTGGCGGGCAACGACTTCGGCCCGGGCCTGGGCGTCGGTCATCGGCATTTCGTCACCGATCTGCTCCGCCACCACACAGCCGAAGGGCACGCGGTCCGGGGCTTTCAGGCCTTCCTTGTCGAATGTCGATACGGGCTTGTGCAAAAGCGTCACGAACAGGGCTTTCGAGCCCGATTCGTCGATGTAAAGCTCCAGCGCGTCGCGAATGTCCGGCGGGAAGTTCTCAGTGTCGCCTGTGTAGACGAGATCCTCGCCCGAGGCCACCACGACCTTGCACAGGCGGGTCAGCTCGCGGACCAGGTTCGAACGCCTTTCGACCACTTCCTGGCCGCTGATCGCTTCGACGAGCGGCCGGCCGCCGATCTTGACCGCGACACTGACACGGTCGCATCCGATCAGCCGCTTGCCTTCGTTGGCCACGGCCAGGGCGGTTTCCGTCAGCCCCAGCGAATTATGGATGCTGTGAGTGAAACCTTCGAGCTGATTCCAGAGCCTTTGCTGCGAAAGCACTTGCCGCATCTGGCGGTTTTTCAGGAACTGAGTCGCCAGGTCGGCCAGGTCCGACACGAATACCAGCGTACTGCGCTGCTGTGCGGCTTTGCGCGAAGGGTCCATCATGATTTCGATCAGGCCGACATTCTGCTTGTCGACCGTGATCGGCGCGATGATGAGCGTGAACGGCGTCGGATTGCCGGCGTTCGGCATCCCTTCGACCACGGCCCCCGACGGAATCGCCTGGGGTTCGTTCGTCTGCATCATGATGCCCAGCAGGGCATCGTGCGGAGCCGTGCGGACACGGCCATCCAGCAGCCCCGTCTGGCGGAACTCGATCTGGTGCTGAATCCGCAATCCGCCGCGCGGATCGACCATCCAGAGCGCACCGCCGGTCGCAGCGACCGCGGCCACAACCCGGTTCAGGAACTCGACGGCGAATTCCTGCGGCTGGATGTCGGCTTCGGCCAGTTCCGCGATCTCGCCCACCAGGCGCTTGATCTGCTGACGGGTTTGTTCGATCACGGATGGATCGAGCGTTTCTTCGGCCATGGCACACCTGATCGCGATGGGTTGACTCGATCGTTCGTTCGCTTCGGCGGCGATTCGCGCCGGGGCCGATTTTCGCCCCGGGATTCCGCCTAAGTACCTAAGGACGCGCAATGCGACCCATTTCCCGACGATTTTTTTCGAATCGCTCAAGTTTTTCGGAAATTCGGATCGCAAACGTCGTTTCGATTCAGCTTTCGATCGGCGTAAGTCGCATTAATAAAGCGGCTTATGAAGAGGCCTGGTTGGTCTCAACGGTGAATCCAACGGAATTCTGTGGGTGCTCGGGCTGATCGAAGTCGGATATGATCGGTTCGCCCGACATCACCAGGCGCGGTATCGCTCAAAACGAACTCGCGTTCCCAAAGACATGGCGATCAGTGCATGCATGATAGCCTGCAATCGATCGTTTCGGAGAATCGAACGCAGACATGAGTCGAATCATTGTCATCGGCTTCGTTCTGACGACCTTGTCCGCCGCTTCGCTTCCCACGGCGGCCTGGCAGGGAAATCCACCCGATTCGAACGGGGCTGACCCGGAAGCCCTGGAAGTTCCGGGGGTCGAGAACGTCTGGCGGGTCAGCGAACGACTCTGGTCCGGTGGCGATCCGGGCGGAGAGAGTGGTCTGGCGAAATTGAAAAACCTGGGCGTGCGGGCGATCGTCAGTGTCGACGGTGCCGCGCCCGATGTCGAAACCGCACGCAAGCTGGGCCTTCGTTATGTGCATATTCCGATCGGTTATGACGGTATCGATGCATCGGCACGCCTGAAGCTCGCACGAGCTTTTGCCGAAATTCCCGGGCCGATCTATGTGCACTGCCATCACGGCAAGCATCGGGGGCCAGCCGCCGCGGCGATCATGGCGCGGGCGGGTCTCGGGTGGTCGAAGGAGCAGGCCGGGTTGTACATGAAGAAAGCTGGAACATCGCCTGATTACGCCGGCCTTTACGATTCGGTTCGAGCGTTTCGCGTGCCTTCCGCTGAGGAACTTCAGGCGGACAAGTCCGCGCTTCCGGAAGTGGTCGAAGTTCCGGCACTGGTCGAATTGATGGTCAGTATCGACGACCGCTTCGACCGCCTGAAAGCCTGGCTGAAGAATGCCGAAGATGGGCGAACGAGTCAGAATGCGGTCAAGATCGACCCGCGGCAGGAGGCCATCCTGTTGCGGGAATTGACCCGTGAATCGGCACGCCTGCCGGAGTGCCGGGAGCGTCCGAAGGCTTTCCTGGCCGGGTTCGAAGGTCTCGAAAGCGATCTTTCCGCCTGGATCGCGGCCATCGACCAGGCTGGGGAGAAACCAGGTGCGTCGAAAGCCGGTCGAGATCGCTTTGCCGGGATTCTGAAACAAGCGACGGGCCGCTGCACGGCATGTCATCGGGAATTTCGCGACCGGTGAGCAGTCGATCGCCAGATTTGCGAATGCTTCGCCAAATCGCTACGATTCCGGATCGGAGAGTTCGATCTGAAGATTGGCGATTGAGAGCGACCGTTCGTGGACGAGCAGAAAAATCGAACCATCGGGCAGCCTGTCTGTCCAGTCGTCAGAGCGAACCTCTCAGCAGCCGGGTCGACTGTCCTGGTCACCGGAGCGACGGGCCTGCTGGGCAGCCATCTGGCGGAAGAGTGGGTCAAAGCGGGGGCTCGGGTCAGGGCCATTTTGCGGCGGCATGATGCCACGCCGTTTCTGGACGCGCTGGGCGTCGAGAAGGTGCACGGGAACTTGCGAGATCCGATCGCGTGCCGGTTCGCGTGCGAAGGGGTGGACATCGTTTGCCACGCGGCGGCCAAGGTGGGGGACTGGGGTTCCTGGCATGAGTTTCAGGAAGATACCGTCGAAGCCACCCGCCAGATCGCCGATGCCGCAAGGCATGCCGGCGTGGGCCGGTTCGTACATGTGTCGAGCACTTCGGCCTATGGTCACCCGCTTGACTCGGAAGCACCGATCCGTGAGGACTATCCCCTCGGCACGAACATCTGGCGTCAGGACCCCTACACCCTGGCCAAGGTGGAATGCGAGCGACTCTTGTGGCATATGAGCAAGGCGGGCTTTCCGCTGACGATCATCCGACCGAGCTGGCTGTATGGTCTTCGAGACAGGATCACGCTCAATCGTGTGGTCGGTCGAATGCGAGCAGGGAAGTTTCGGCTGATTGGCCCGGGGGATAACCGGTTGCAGGCGATCGACGCGGCGGAGGTCGCTCGCGCGGCCGTTCATGCCGCTCTCGCGCCCCAGGCCGTAGGCCGGGCTTACAACGTGACCGACCTGGGCCCGGTCACGCAAAAGGAGTTCTTCGACCACATGGCTGCAGCGTTCGGCCTGCCGCCGATCACGAAGCGCACCCATTATCCGACGGTATTCTTCGGCGCAGGGCTGCTGGAACGCTGGGGCCGGCTTGTGCATCCAGCCCGCCCGCCGCTGATCACGCGCTATGCCGCATGGCTGATGGGCCGCAGGCTGTGGTATGACAATACGAGGATTCGGGAAGAAATCGGATGGTCGCCCGCGATCGATTACGCAACCAGCCTGAAACGCACGGCGGAATGGTTCCGGGACTCTAAAGGAATATGATCTGATTGGTATGAATGGATTCATTCCGCTTCCGCCACTGGAAATCCGGGTGCAAATTCACGATTGAACAGTTTTTGCGGAAAGGACCGGGCGTTGAATTGGATTTGCGAGTCAAATTAAATCAATTCGGAATAATCGGGCGAAAGATTGTTACGGGCTGTCATCAATTCGGTCGAAATATGGAAATTTGGAATTCTGACTTGCTCCGGCATCAGGATGAGTCGTATATTGAAATATCAGTGAATGTCAGCGGCTCTCATGATGCCGTGGTTCGCCATTCCGATCTTCATCGACCACATCGAGCGACCAAGAGAACCGTGACGAATTCGTACGGCATGATACCGCCTGCGAAAGAGTTGACCGCCTTGAGGCGGACTGGTCGGTCGTTCGTACTGCGAGTTTTGGTTCCTTGTTTCTTTGTGTTTTTCGGGACGACGAAGTCCGTAGATGCCCAGCATTGCGGTCGAGTGGCTGAAACGGCCATCTGGATGGGTTCCCAACTCTCCTGGGAGCGTGAAGATTCTCAACCGGGTTTCGATTCAGGCAGGATTCGGACTGCGGGCTGCGAAGGCCCCATGTGCCGGAGCCGCACACCTGTACCATTTTCGGAGCCGACGAGTCTTTCCGGGGCGATCTTCCCTTTGCCGTGGAATTGCACGAGCCTGAAGTTCGTTCCTCTTACCGTTGCATTATCGGGCCGAATTTCGCCTTTTGTCGTAATGTCGATTTCGGATCCATTCAGCGAGCCGTTGTTCGAACCGCCGCGATTTGTATGACGGCTTGATTTCCAGCGACGTTCCTATTCGATACGGTCGAACGATCGTGTATTCGAATGTTCTCGCTGAGCAATTTTCATGTCGTCCTGTTGGCGAGCAAGGCTTAAGTGCCTGGTCCGGCCGATCGCCGGTTCCTAGCTGTCCAGCCGATCGCCGCAACCAAGTCTGACCATACATCGATTCGCATTCGTGGCGTAAACGCCACTGACTTCGCGTATCGGGAATTGCCTTGCATTTCAGGTGATACCCGCCGCAAAAGTCCGTGCCCTGCGTTGCAGGGGATTGTCTGCGCCAATTTCGAATCGAGCACCGGCAATTTCGAATTCGAACTCTATCTCCGAAGGATCCATCTCTCATATGAATACGCTCAAGAACCGGGCCCGCGGCGGCTTCACGCTGATCGAGCTGCTCGTGGTCATCGCCATCATCGCCGTTCTGATCTCACTGCTTCTGCCGGCTGTGCAATCCGCCCGCGAGGCTGCCCGTCGTGCCCAGTGCGTCAACAATCTCAAGCAGATTGGCCTGGCCATGCACAATTATCACGACGTTCAGGGCGTGTTTCCGCACAGCCGCGGGTTGTCGACGCCCGGCCCCGGCTTTCCGGCCACAGCCACGTTTTCAGGCCTGGCTCGCCTGATGCCCTACATGGAGCAGTCGAACGCTTTCAATACGATCAATTTCGACTGGTTGCCCACGGATCTGCCGAATTCGACGGCGATGGGCACGGCCGTTTCGAATTTCAGTTGCCCATCGGATCCGCAGACGAACCTGCCCGCTGGGCAGGCCGGGCACAATTATCGTCCGTGCGAAGGCGCAGGAATTCTGTTCACGTATGGTCGAAGCGATACCGGCGGAGCGAATTCCAGCATGCCGCCGCCGGACGGCGTCTTCTTCTCCATCAGCAACACCAGTATCGCCAGTATCGCGGACGGTACGAGCAATACGGCCGCATGGAGCGAAAGGCCAAAGGGCGACTTTACGAACGGTGTCGCGACCGAGAAGTCCGACCTGTACTGGCCTAAGACTTTCCCGTCGACACCCGATGCTGCGATCAACGATTGCCGGTCCGTCAATGCGAAAGACCTAGGTTATCAGGGCAGTTCGACGACAGGCTCCCCGTGGATCACAGGCAGCATTTCCGCCTGTTACAACCACGCAGGGGCACCGAATTCGCGTTCGTGCATGTTTCCGCCTGGCCGCATTCTCAACAATGCGGGAAGTTATCACCCGGGCGGCGTGAATATGCTGTTGTGCGACGGTTCGGTCCGATTCATGAAGGATACCGTCAACCTGACGACGTGGCGGGCTCTTGCCACGCGCAGCGGCGGCGAAGTCATTTCGGCCGATTCCTATTGATTCGAAAAATCGAAAGGAGAATGCCTTATGACTCGCCGGACATGGCTCGCCCTCGTGGCGATGGGTACGGCGGGGTGCTCCGGCACCTCGTCGAACGAAGATCCGCAGACTGCCCAAAGCCTGCTGCTGAAAGCCCTGGAAACCTGGAAGAAAGGCAGCGAGCCGGCACAACTCTCGGCGGATTCGCCAGCGATCAAGGTGTCGGATTATCGCTGGGAGAACGGTTTCGAACTGACGAAGTTCGAGATCGCATCGACGACTTCGAAATCAGGTTTCGACCTGAGGTTTCGCGTCGATCTCTGGCTGAAACCTCCCAAAGGAAAGCCGATTCGTGAGAAGGCCTATTACTCGGTCGTCACAAGCCCATCCATCACCGTCATTCGTGACCCGGAATCGTGAGGTCATCGAATGAGAACGATAATCATGTTCGGTAAGTCGCTGATCCTCACGACGGCATTGACCGTCCTGACTTCGATCGCTTCCGCCGCTGAGTCTCGAGTGCCGCTGCTCGATTCGGCTTCGGCCTGGAAGCGCTTGCCGGAGACCGAATCAGGTGGTGGCGGGCCTTTGCCGACCTGGGCCAGGGCACTGGCCGACAGCCTGCCGCGCACGACGGCCGCGATGCTCGACCTCGATCGGCTGCACCGCACGAGGAGCCCGCTTGGGCAGAAGCTTCGAGCCAAGATGCGCTGGGTCGTGGCCGATGCGAACCGGTGCGGTTATTCGAAGTCGTTCGCGACCGCTGACCTCAAACGAGCCGGCGTCAGCGATCTCGAAATCGAAAAGCTCGCGAAACTGAGCCCCGAAGCGTCCGTCGAAGTGCGTGCGGCTCTGCGATTCGCCTACGAGATGACGCTCAGAGCTTACTCAGTCACGGACGAATCCGTCGCGGAACTCAAGCGTATCTACGGCGACGAAAAACTGGCCGCAATGGTTCTGTTGATCGCTTCGGCCAATTTACAGGACCGTCTTTACCTCGCCCTCGGGCTTGAACTGGCGGCGGATGAGCCGATGGAGCCGCTCGAAGTCCGCTTCGTGAAAAAAGCGGCGAAGCCGGACGTTCCGAAACGTGTGATTCCGGAAGGCGATAAGCCGAAAGTACCGGAATTCGTCGACGACCCGGAATGGGTCGCAGTCGATTTCGGAACTTTGCAGGAAAACCTGACGAAGCAGCGCGAAAGGAATGGCCGAATTCGCGTGCCGACCTGGGACGAAGTCCTGGCCGTGCTGCCGAAGGACTATCCCAACAAACAGCCGATCCGCATTCAGTGGAGCCTGGTCTGCATGGGTTATCAGCCGGAACTGGCTCTTGCCTGGTCCGCCTGCACTTCGGCATTCCGCGAAGAGGCGAAGCAGGATCGCGTCTTCGAGGAAAGCCAGTTCTGGGTCGTCACTCGGCAGCTCAACTGCTTTTACTGAATGGGCCACACGGAAATGCTGCTCGCGGTCGCGGGCCTTGACCCTGAAGCTCTCAAACGACGAACCATGACCCTCGCCAGCAAAGACTGGTCGAGCCTGAAAGCCGAAGATCGCTATGGCTTCTTCTTCGCCAAAAAGCAGGCACGCGAACCCTGGACGATAGACGATTCCGACATGAAAGGCCTGATCGACCAGTTCGGCCTCCACCGGGCGATCGACGTTCTCTGGTGGGCAAGCCGGTGTCATTACATGACTCGCGTCGCCGACGCGTTCCAGATCCCGCTCGAAAGGGAAAACGTCTTCAGGAACGCGGCATCGACCAAAAAACAGGACGATGGGGACACTGAGAAAACCCCGGACGCCGCCAAACCCGCAAACTCGCAGAAATCCTCGGGAAAATGAATCATGCACAAATTCGGTAACAAGGTTCGATCGGCGTTTACGCTGATCGAACTGCTGGTGGTCATCGCCATCATCGCCGTTCTCATCTCTCTTCTGCTGCCTGCCGTACAATCGGCCCGTGAAGCCGCCCGGCGAGCACAGTGCGTCAACAATCTCAAGCAGATCGGCCTGGCTGCCCACAACTACCACGACATCGTGGGGGCTTTGCCAGGGTCGTACCTCGTCTACAATCTGACGAGTTTTTCCGCTCTCAGCATGATGCTGCCGCACATGGAGCAGTCGAATCTCTACAACGCCCTGAATTTCTGGCTGGCATACGATCAGCCGGCGAACGACACGGTGCGGTTCTCCAACGTCAACACGTTCATCTGCCCGTCCGACTTCCCCAACCCACTCAAATCGCGCGGTGCCCAGACGAACTACATGGCCGACATGGGCAGCTGGATCGTCTGGCAGGCGGCTTCCGGGCCGAACGCCAATCTGGCCCCACCCAACGGTGCTCTTTTCGGCAACAGTGCCGTCAGATTCGGTTCGATCACGGACGGTCTTTCGAACACGGGCCTGTTCAGCGAGCGGGTCATGGCTGACGGAAGCAATGCGATCATCAGCCCGAAAAGCGATGTGTTTTTCTCGCCAGCTGCACCGACGTCGATCGAGCAGGCCGTCAGTGACTGTATGGCCGTGGACACCACCAGCCTGAGCAGCCAGTTTCCGCTGTTTCTCGGGGCCCCGTGGACGCTCGGCCAGCACGTATTTCAGCACGTGATGCCGCCGAATACACGGTCGTGCGGTTTCTTCACGGCACTGCGTGCCATCATGCCCCCCAGCAGCCGGCACCCTGGCGGAGTCAACCTGCTGATGGGCGACGGATCGGTCAGGTTTCTGAAAGACAGCGTCAATGTCGATGTCTGGCGTGCGCTCGGGACGATCCGGGGCGGGGAGGTGATCAGTGCCGACGCATACTGACATGAACTCGTCGTTCGAAGAAGCCAGCGATTACCGTCGTGAGTCGATCAGGCGTGCCATCGTATCTCTTTTCATGCTGTCCAACGCCACGGCGCTGATGAGCGGGTGTTCGGAACGGCAAAAGGTCGCTCCGACCGTCGATACCACGGTCGCGAGAACCGCTTTGAAGACCGTTCTCGAGATCTGGAAGAAAGGTGACAAGCCGGAAACCGCGAAAGATGGATCTCCGTCGATCGTCGTTCAGGATCTCGACTGGTCCGGCGGAATGGCACTGACGAGTTACGAGATCCAGGGCGAGGGCAAGTTCGACGATGCGAACCTGCGTGTGCCCGTGACGCTCAACCTGAAACTGCCCAACGGCAAAAGCCTGACGCGAAAGGCGTCGTACGTCGTCGGTACGAGCCCGGCGATCACGGTTTTTCGGGAAATGCCCTGAGATTCATCCACTCCACGATTCGAACAAGACAGGAAACGATTTCATGAGACGACCACTCTTGATGGCTGCAATCGCCATGATGACATTTTTGGACGGCTGGGCCGGAGCTTCCGCCGGTGATTCTCGATTCGCCGTGCTCTCCGATTCTGAGGCCTGGGCCAGGATCCCGGCCCCGACATCCGGTAAACCTGGCGGTCCGCTGCCGCACTGGGCGAGAGTTCTTGCGAAAGATCTTCCCAAGACATCGGCGGCATTGCTGCAGCTCGATTACGCCCAGCGCGTCTCGAGCCCGGTCGAACCGAAACTTCGGGCCGCGATGCGGCTGGTCGCCGCAAGTGCGAATCGCTCGGAGTATGGCCAGGCAGTCGCCGCCTACGACGCGAAGCGCGCCGGGCTGGACGAAGAGAGGATCGAACCGTTGCGTAAGGGCGATTTCTCCGCATGTACCGATGCGGAAAAGGCCGCTTTGACCTTCGCTCGCAAAATGAGCGTGGAATCTGACCAGGTGACGGACGAAGAGTTCGCACGCCTGGTCAAGGATTTCGGTGAAAACCAGGCGGCTTCGATGGTGCTGGCGATGGCCTACGCCAACTTCCTGGACCGGCTGACGATCAGCCTGGGTTCGAAGGTGGAGCCGAATGGCCCGATTCCGCCGATCGAGGTCAGCTTCGATCGTGAAAAGCTGGCAACCAAATCGGCCTCGCCGAAATCCGCAACCAAAAAAGACCGGCCGAAGATTCCGGATCTGCCTGCCCCGACCGGTAAAGATCTCGTGGCCGATGACGACGAATGGAAGTCGTTGACATACGACAGATTGCAGACCCTGCTCGACATTCAGAAAAAGAAGCCGACGCGCCTGCGCATTCCCGAGTGGAGCGAGGTTGAGAAGAACCTGCCCGCCGGGCTGATGAAAAAGCCGAGCGATATCGTCTGGTATCGCATCACGTTCGGTTATGCTCCCGAACTCGCCGTGCCGTTCGAGATTTTCATGCGTACTGCCGGCGGCGAAGGCGGGCCGAAGTGGGACAGGGTGTTCGGCTCCAGCCTGTTCTGGGTGACGACCAAGGCTATGAAGTGCCCGTATTGCATGGGCCACTGCGAGATGAACTGGGAGGTCGTCGGGCTCAGCAAGAACCAGATTGCCCAGCGCAGCCGGCTGCTTTCCAGCGATGACTGGTCGAGCTTCCCGCCGGCTCAGCAACATGCATTCGCTTATGCCCGCAAGATCACGCGAACGCCCGGCAAGATCGACGACGCCGATATCGACACGCTCAAGCAGGGTTTCGGGCCGGAAGTCGCACTTCTCGTCGTGCTGAATGCGACACGCTATCACTACATGACTCGCATTTCGAACGGATTCCAGCTCAAGCTCGAGAGCGAGAACGTCTTCTACGATTACTACGACACGAAACCGCCCGCGAACGGCGATCAGGCCGCCGTCACACCATTGACCGACGAGGAAGCATGGGCGCGCCTGCCGAAGGCCGAAATCGGCACCGGAAAGCCGCTGCCCGTGTGGGCCAGGGCCGTCGCCGTGCAATTGCCGCGCACGGCAGCTGCGATGCTCGAAGCCGATCTGGCCCATCGGACGAAAAGCCCATTGCCGCCCGCGCTCAGGGCCAAAATGCGCTGGGTTGTCGCCGACGCCAATCGCTGTGAATATTCGAAAGCCTATGCGATCGCCGACCTGAAGCGAACCGGAGCGACAGACGCGGATATCGCCAGGCTGACCGGTAACGCGGAAGCCTGGGCCGATTCGGATCGCGAACCGCTGAGCTTCGCGCGCCAGTTGACACTGAACGCGCCCGCGATTCCGGACTCGCTCTTCGCAAGCTTGCGTGAGAAGTTCGGTGAGAAAGGCGTCGCATCGATGGTTTTGCTCGCTGCGTTCGGCAATTTTCAGGACCGCGTCGTTCTGGGCCTGAATTTACCTGTTGAAGCGAATGGTCCCCTGGCTCCCGTGGAGGTGAAATTCGCGCCCGGGGCGTTTCAGTCGAGGCCGGTTCTGCCGGAGTCGACGGACAACTCGCCGCTGGTGGCGAGCGGCAAGACGGTCGTCGAAACCGATCCCGACTGGTCGGATCTCAGTTACGACACTTTGCAGAAACGACTTGAGTCTCAGCGTGATCGAAAGCCGAGATTGCTGGTGCCGACCTGGGAGGAAGTGAAGCAGAAACTGCCGCCGGAGTTCGCGTCGCGGCCAACCAGGATCGTCTGGAATCTCGTCTGTTCCGGATACGTTCCCGAACTTGCCGTGCCCTGGAGCGTTTCGACCCGCACCATGTGGGCGGAAGCCGGTCAGGACCGGGTGTTCGAGGAGAGCCTGTTCTGGGTGCAGACTCGTGCCGTCAATTGCAATTACTGCATGGGGCACTGCGAGATGCTTCTCGAAGTGGCCGGGCTCGACAAAGAAGGCGTCGCCCAGCGCACGCGGATGCTCGCCAGCGACGACTGGTCGGCTTTCCCGCCTGAGCAGCAGCGTGCGTTCGACTATGCCCGAAAACTGTCGAAAACGCCCTGGAAGCTGACGCCCGATGAGTATCGTGGCCTGTCGAAAGACCTTGGAGAAAAGGAAGCGATGGCGATCTTCTGGTGGCTTTGCAGGGGGCTCTACATGACGAGAGTCTCCGACGGCTTCCAGCTGCCGCTGGAACGTGACAACGTGTTCGCGGACTTTTTCGGCAAGAACGCGCCGAATGCGTCAGAGACATCGACCGCAGCGCCGAAGACGAACTGACTCGGCGGCATCACGAAACGGGACGGGGAGAGAGGGCCTTCGCGACATTTCGTGGGGGCCCTCTTCTCTTGGGAGGCTCGAATGGCTCGCTCGGAAGCGGTTCATCGTTCTCGATCGCATCGAATTTCGCCAAGAGCGATGCGCCGGTCGTCGCGATAAAACGGTTTGGGGAGATAGGGGGGCTGGCGTAAATCCGTTCGATTCGTTTGCGGTTTCCGTTTGGAGAATTCATAATACTTTCGTGGAGATCTTCGGAAGTTCGACCTTCTCATCGTGACCGGCGCTGGCGATGAGATTTTTTTGTCGGATTCCGCAGGCAGACGCCGCGATTTCACGATCGCGACCGCCTTCCGCAGGGCGGGCAACCAGAGCATGCACCTTGACGAGAGCAGGATCGCCCATGAATCGTAAATGGATCCTTCCGATGGGGTTGTCGATGGCGGCAACCATCGGCGTAACGCTGGCGCAGACCCCTCCGAGCCCGACGCCACCTTCTTCGCCTGCCGAGAGCAAGAGCGAAGGCCCTTCACGCGGGTCGATGGGCGGGCTTTTCGGCGGTTCGCGAAAGTTCGGCGACTTTTCCGAACTGACCAAAGACACCACGAAGTATGAAGGTTTGTTCAATCTTTATCGCAAGGACGACAACCTTTACGCCGAGATCAAGCCGAACCAGTTCAATCAGCCATTTCTCGCCCCGATCACGATTTCGCGAGGCCTTGCCCAGGCCGGCACGCCGATCACGTCGGACGACGAATGGGTGCTGGTCTTCAAGCGAGTCGGTGATCGCATTCAACTGGTCCGCCGCAATATTCACTACAAGACCACCGCGAAGGATCTTGAAAAGGCGGTCGAACAGAACTATACGGACTCCATCATCCAGTCGCTGCCGATTCTGTCGCAAAACCCCATGGGTGGCGGCGTTCTGGTCAATTTCACCGACATCTTCTTCTCGAATTTCGCCCAGCTTCCGTTCGGCGTTCCGGATCGCTCGCGCACGAGCTGGAACAAGATCAAGGCGTTTCCGAACAACCTGGAACTTCAGGTGGAAACGACCTTCGGCGGCCGCTCGGGCAACGACCCGGCCGTGGTCGACCCCCGTGGCCTCACGCTGGTCATTCATTACAGCCTTTGCAAACTGCCGGATTCGAGCTACCGCCCCCGCTACGCGGATAATCGGGTCGGCCACTTCCTGAGCGCCGTCAAGGACTTCGGATCGAAGAACCCGGATACCCAGTTCGTTCGCCAGATCAATCGCTGGCGTCTTGAGAAGGCTAATCCCAAGGCCAAGCTGAGCCCGCCGAAGAAGCAGATCGTCTGGTGGGTGGAAGACACGGTGCCGATCGAACTGCGGCCCCATGTCGAAGCCGGTATCCTGGAATGGAACAAGGCCTTCGAAAAGGTCGGCATCGCCAACGCTATCGCTGTGCGGTGGCAGAACGAGCGTGACGATTTCGACCCGGAAGACATCAACTACTGCACCCTCAAGTGGATCACGACTGACAGCACCTTCGCCAGGTCGAACCTGCGGGCCAACCCGATCACGGGTGAGATGATCGACGGCGACGTCGTCTTCGATGCCTCGTGGATCCGGGCCTGGAAGGAACAATATGCCCAGCTCAAGGGTATTCCGGTTCCAGCCGCCGAAAATCGCCCTGAAGGTGCGGAGGCTACTGTGGCCAGGCCAGTCATGGCTGAGGTTATCAGCCCGATCCTGGCTGCCCGCAAGGGTTTTGGCATGCCGGAGCCGATCGTTGACCCCATCGCCGCACTGACGGGCGAACCACGCATTCATGCCGTGCCTGCCGAATGGTCGCCTCTGGAGCACACGCTCCTGAAGCACCTGGGCGCTGGGCATGCCGCCTGTAACTTCGCTTCGGGCATCGCTTACGAAATGACGCTGGCCACGGTCGCCCTGGCTGATCCCCCCAAGGAAGGTGACAAGGACAAGAAGGAAGGCGACAAGAAGGACGACGACAAGGACAAGAAGGAAGGCGAGAAAAAGGACGAGGCAAAGAAGCCGGAAGTCCCCAGCCTGCCTGAAGAACTGATCGGCCAGGCGATCAAGGAAGTCGTCATGCACGAAGTCGGCCACTCGCTGGGCCTGCGGCACAACTTCCGTGCCAGCGCCATGCTCAATGCCGAACAGTTGCACGACAAGTCGATCACAAGCGTCAAGGGCATCACGGGCAGCGTGATGGACTACGCCCCGATCAACCTGGCCCCCAAGGGCAAGCCCCAGGGCGATTACTTCTCCACCACGCTCGGCCCCTACGATTACTGGGCGATCGAATACGCTTACAAGCCGATCGACGGCAACGAAGAGGCCGAACTGACGAAGATCGCCGCCCGTTCGCCAGAGCCTGATCTGACTTACGGCACGGACGAAGACCGGATCTCGGGCCTTGACCCGCTGGTGAACGCCTATGACCTGGGCAGCGACGTCCTGCAGTTCTCGTCGGACCGTATCGCCCTGGCTCAGGATCTGCTTAAAGATCTGGACAACCGCGTGGTCAAGGACGGCGAATCGTGGCTCCGCCTGCGGCGGGCCTTCACGCCGCTGGTTTCGCAGTACGGTAACGCCGCCGCTCTGGCTTCCGCCCACATTGGCGGCCAGTACTATACCCGCGACCACAAGGGCAGCAAGGATGCCAGGGACCCTGTCACGCCTGTCGCCGGCGACAAACAGCGTGCGGCCTTGAAACTGATCCAGGAGAAAATCCTGGCCGACGAACCGTTTCAGGTTTCCCCGGCTCTGCTCCGCAAGCTCACCACGGAGCGATGGTACCACTGGCAGGCCGACATGAACCTCGGCGACCCGGGATATAAGTTTTATGACGCCGTTCTTGGTATCCAGCGCATCCCTCTGGCCGAAGCCCTGAACTCCGGAACGCTCAACCGGATCCAGAATCAGGAGGCGATGGTCGACCCCGCGACCAAGCCGCTGAAGATGGAAGAGCTCTTCCGGGCCTTCACCGATTCGGTCATCGGCGACCCGACCAAGGCCGCCGTGAAGGACGGCAAGCGTTCGCTGACGGTCACCCGCCGCAACCTGCAGCGAGATTATGTCGGCCGGCTTGCTGGTATGGCCCTTGGCTCACGCGGTTCGAGCGTGCTGGCGAACCTGCCTTCGTTCGTGATGGTCTCCGGCGGCGGTTCGATGCCTGCCGATGCCCGGGCACTGGCCCGTATGCACCTGAAAGAGATTTCGCAGAAGATCGGTGCCGGTCTGGCCTCCAGCGATCCGGTCTTCGACGACACCTCGCGTGCTCATCTTGAGGAACTCAAGGAAGCGATCGACCGCGTTCTGAACGCGAACCTGAACCGTAACGAGCCCTGATTCGGCCAGGTCGGTCCATCGACCGCCTCGTATCAGTGCGAATAACCTCGATATCGATCCGCCCGTCTTGCCGGTCAGCCGGCCAGGCGGGCGTGATCATTTGGCGGCATCGCCGGGCCATGGCTGTTTCGGATGCTGGCCGGATTCGGATAGACTTGTTGAGTCGAAGTTCATCGACCTGGTGCTCTCGCGTCCAATCGCCCAAGCCATTTCACCGGAGCGATCCGAAATGTCGCTGAGTTCGGAACTCGTGAAGATGTCGCCGTTTCTGGCAGGATCGGTGACCGATGGCCCGGTTCCCGAGACGACGGCGAAGCTCGGCGATTATCCTGTCGATGGGGTGAATTTCGCGGATCCGGCGAAGGCCGTGCTGACAGGCAAGGACTTCCGTTCCGGCCGGCCGGCTCGATTCGTCGTTTTTCCGAAGACCGACTTCGACCTGGCCTCGATGGCCGAAAAGCTGCGGATCGACCACCCGCATGTCGATCCGTTCGAACGGATCGAAGCAGTCGCCGGCCACCCGTTCCTGATTCTGGCTGCGATCAAGGCGATGCCGCTGGAGAAAGTCGTAGCCCAGCGGCGAATCCCCACGAAGCATGCCGTACGCATCTGCCGGGAGGTTCTGGAGGCTCTGGCCGCCGGACATCGGCAGGGGCTCGTTCACGGGTTTCTCACGCCGAAGTGGATCTGGCTGGAAGGCTCGCACGCGCGGGCCCGGCTCGTCGGCCTGGGCTGGCGAATGCTCGAACCTGCCGGCAGTGGTGACCTTGCGGCGTATCTGACAGGCCGTTCGACCGACCTGCCTGCGCCCGAAGTGGCGGAAGGCAAGCCCGGCGATGCGCGATCGGACCTTTTCCATCTGGGCGTCGTGTTCTATCGCTTGCTCACGGGCCACGACCCGTTTCCGGCCGATTCGCCTCTGACCGCGATCCGTGCCCTGGCCGTTTCGGACCCGCTGCCTCCTTCGAAAAACGGCGCGGAATCTAGCCCTGAGCTGGACGCATTCGTGATGAGCCTGCTCGAGCGGGACCCTTCGGAACGCATCGGAACCGCCGAGGAAGCCGCCCGACGTCTTGCGATCATCGAAGCCGGCGAAAATTCCGGTGAGAACACCGCGTCTTCAGGCCTCACACAGGCAGCGGTTCCGCAGGCTGAGCCCGCGGTTTCGGCACCGGCGCCGCAGCTGGCGATTTCACCCGTCACCAGCACTCAGTTATCCGCAGTTGCTCCAAACGGCAATACCACTTCGGATCATTCTTCGGCAGTTCAGGCCGGATACGCGCTCGATCTGGAAACGATCGAGCTGCTGCCGATCGACGATGGCCACGACATTTCAGCTTCGAATGGTTCGGAAGCTGCGAAACCGAAGGCTGCGCCGAAGCCGGAGCGATCGGCCGGGGCATCGAGGTCGTCGACCGGGCTGGAAGGCTTCCCGGTGCCGCTCGACTGGATTTATCAGGCCGATTCGGCTGTCGCGGCCGTGCACCTCTGCGGCGAATCTCAGGCGATCCTCGTGCGCGAAAATTCGGGCAGGATCGTGGCGATTACGCCCGAAGGCGACATCCGTAACGTGCAGGCGGCTCCCGAGGCCGTCAAACTCAGTGCCGCCGACCAATGCGGTCAGCTGATCGCGCTTGTGATGGACCGCACGAAACTGGTGCTTCTCGATGGCGACCTGAATCTGATCGTCGAGAAGAAGCTCCATTCCGAGCCACTTGGCCTGGCCGTGGATCCGCTCGGGCTGTTCGTGGCGGTTTCGTTCGAAGGGCGAGAGACCCAGCTTTACACCAGGGCCGGCAAGATGGCCGGGAAATTCGAAACCCGCCAGCCGCTGGCCCGGATGAGCTTCGTGCCAGGATCGGCCAGGCTGCTTGCCTGCACGAAATTCGACCAGTTTCTGGCCGTCGATTTCGAAGCGGAAGGGCGTAACCAGCTCATTCCTGAAATCGCCTGGGCGAGGAACACGGGCGTCGTCTTCGGCCACATGCACGTCATCGGCGAATCGGGCAAGGTGCTGGCATCGTGTAACGTGATGGGCCTGCAGCGGCTGGATGAAGAGGGCGAAAACGAGGGAACCTACCAACTGGGCGGGACGGTGATCGAAGCGGCTTCAGACTATCCGGGGCGGTTTTTCCTGGCCTCGACTCTGGAAGGTTCGCTGATTGCCGTGAACGTCAACGGCACGATTCTCTGGGAATTCGACCGGGGCGGTCCTTGGCGGCATCTGGCGATCGATCCGCTTGGCCGGTATGCGCTGGCGGCGTCCGAGTCCGGTCAGGTCGTGCGAATGGACCTTTCGACGGAAAGCCGCGAGGAACGATCGAATTCGAAACCGGTGCGGATCATCACTTCCGCGGGAGATTCCACGGGCCCGAACGTGCGGCAGCCGAGCTGGTCGGCCCGGATCGCGGGCGAAAACGAAACAGGTCAGGGGTATGATCTGATCGTGTCGGACAAGCCTCCGCGTGTCGGCGTGCTCGACCCGAAAAAGCAGCTGACGTGCTTTCTCGAGACAGGAGTCGAAGCCGAGACGGTTCCCGCGCTTGGAGGCGTCGGACGGCTGATCCGCCAGCGCGACGGCTGGATCGCGGCGGGTAACGACCGCACTCTGGTACTGGTCGACCTGGCCCGGGGGGCAATTCATCGGCCTGATCTGGACCTGGTCCAGGTGACCCACTTCGACATGCGGCCCACGAGCTACGGCCTGGCGATCGTACAGGAAGGTGACCGGCTCGGTCGTGCGACGGTCGCGGGCCGATGGATCTGGCGGAAGTCGCTACCTGCCACGGCCGAATCGATGGTCCTGGCGGATGACGGACTGATCGCCCTGAGCCTGGATAACGGCGGCATGATCGTACTCGACCCGGCTGGCAGCGAGGTCGGGCGATGGTCCGTGGGCGATCAGGAGGCGGTTCTGGTCTGCGAATCAGCCGGGCGGCATGGTTCGACTTGCCGATGGGCGAGTTATTCGCGGCAGGAACGTCAGTTGCGTGGCCACTCGTTGGATGGAGCCGTGCTCTGGCAGACGGAGGTTCCGTTTCAAGGGTGGAGCCTGGCGCGCACGGGGCAGGGGGTGGTCGTTTCGGCGAACGACGGGTCGGCGGTCCTGGTGAACGATTCCGGGGGAATCATCGGACGACGGCGGTCAGAGCCGGGGCAGATCCTGTTCGGAACCGGTGCGGACGGTTCGTCGGTCGTTCTCAGGTGCGATCGTCAGCACATTTACCTTACCCGGTTCGACGGCACTCCGATCTGGCGGGCGGGCGTCGATAGCGACATCGAGTCCGTCGCGTTCGGGGCTGGCGGCGTGGCGGTTCTTGCGGCTGGAGAACTGGCCTTCGTAGATGGAGAATCGTGAGCGAATCGAGGATCGATTCGGCGAATAAAGCCAGGTTCGGTTCGGTGAACAATATGCGAGACCGGAAAAGGCGATGCGATCGACCGTATCGAGCTGTGACAGTCGAAGTTCGGGGCGAGTCATTCCCATTCCTTTCCGAATTTGTTACTTAATTTGTGATCAATTCGCGAAATGACCGGACACCGTGATGGGGGCCCCGAATGAACGTGGATGCCAACGCCGCCGAGCAGACGGTCGGAACATCGGATCGAGCCGGCCTGGAACGACTGACGGAACAGCTGAATTCGGTCGTAGTGGGTAAGCCTGAGCCGATCCGCATGGCTCTCGTCGCGCTGCTGGCCGAAGGGCACGTGCTCATCGAGGATGTGCCTGGCGTGGGCAAAACGCTTCTTGCCCGGGCGATCGCAGTTTCGATCGATTCGCCTTTCCGCCGGATCCAGTTCACGCCTGACCTGCTGCCTTCGGACATTCTCGGCTCCAGCGTTTATTCCAGCGGCACCGGCGAGTTCCTGTTCAAGCCGGGGCCGATTTTCGCCAACGTGATCCTGGCGGACGAAATCAACCGCACCACGCCCCGGACGCAGTCGGCATTGCTGGAAGCCATGTCGGACGGCCAGGTCTCGATCGAAGGCACCACGCACACTCTGCCCAAGCCGTTCTTCGTGATGGCGACGCAGAACCCGTTCGAATTCGAAGGCACGTACGTGTTGCCGGAGAGCCAGCTGGACCGCTTCATGCTGCGGATCAAGATGGGCTATCCGGCCCGTTCCGAAGAACGCCGAATCCTCACCATGCACAGGCAGGGGGCACCAGTCGAAACGCTATCGCCCGTGATCACGGGCGAGGAGATCGTCAAACTGCAGCATGCCGTGCGCAATGTGCGGGTGGACGATTCGGTGGCCGATTACCTTCTGGAGATCGTCCGTTCCACGCGTGAACACGAGGACTTGCGAGTCGGCGTGAGCACCCGCGGGGCTCTCACGATGTATCGGGCGGCTCAAGCGTTCGCGTTTCTCGGCGGGCGAGATTTCGTCGTTCCGGATGACCTCAAGGCGCTCGTCGGTCCTGTTCTGGCGCACCGGATCGTCGGCAAGTCGTTCCTCCAGGCGGGCGAGTTCGCGGCTGCCGAAGCGATCCTGCGGGATATCGTGGACAGGCTCGAAGTGCCGGTCTGACGAAGCCGAAGCGCGATCGAACGCGTGCGTTCTCCCGAGTTTTCGTTCGTCCCTGAGTGAGACCGGCGGCCATGGCGAAACCCGCGACATCCTACTGGCGAGGCCTCTGGCACAAGTCGATTGACTGGCTCATGCCGAGGGAACGGTTGAAAACCACCCCGGAAGGCATGTTCTACTGGGTGAGCTGCCTGGTGCTCGCCGTCGTGGGCTGGTATCAGCAGATCAACCTGATTCTCCTGATCTGCGGGATGGTCGCAGGCCCGATCGTGACATCCTTCTTCATGAGCACGGCCATGCTCAGGAAGGTGCGGATCAAACGTCGACTGCCATCGCACGTATTCGCGGGCGATGAGCTGTCGATCGATTACGTTCTCGATAACTCCGCCCGCAAATCCGCCGTGCTGGCGTTGACGCTCACCGACGAATGGGTGCCGCTGGATCCGGTGCCAGGCTCCACGAAGCTGAGCCCCCGGGTGTTTTTCTCACGAGTCGCCGGCGGCACGCGCGACCGCTCGCGCTGGCAGGTCGTCGCCCCTTCACGTGGCCGCTACCGGGCGCAGGCGATCACTCTGCTGACACGCTTCCCGTTCGGCCTGATGGAACGCTCCAGCCACGTCCCGCTTTCGGAAACGATCGTCATCTATCCGCGTATCGGCCATTTGACGCGCCGGTGGCAGATCATTCACCGGGAAAGCAGCCAGACCCGGCGCGGCCAGCAGCATGACCGCTCTGCCCAGCAGCAGGAATATCATGGCCTGCGAGATTACCGGCCGGATGACAGCCCCCGCTGGATCCACTGGCGCACCAGTGCCCGCATCAATCAGCTGATGATCAAGGAGTTCGAGCAGCAGAGCGAGCAGGATCTGGTCATCCTTCTCGATCCCTGGCTGCCCCGCCACAGGGCCACCGACGCCATGAAGGCGAACGTGGAGCTGGCCGTCGAATTCGCTGCCAGCCTGTGCGTTGACCTGTGCCGGCGCGAACGCCGTCGGCTGACCCTGGGCTGGACAGGTGCCGTACCGGACCTGCGACAGGGGCCTGCATCCGTGCGGCTGCTGCATGAAATGCTCACATGCCTGGCGACGATCAAGCCGAATCACGAACTTTCGATCCACCAATTGATGGAGATCATGCCGCCAGCCACTCTGCGAGAGGCGATCTTCATCATCGTGAGCACCCGGCCGATGCAGTGGAGCGAGGAACTTGCCCGCTCCGAACGCCTGCGAAGCGCTTCGGGCCGGGGACTCATCAATCGCATCGTATTTCTGGATGCGTCCGCGGGGGCGCTCGATCCGCTGATCGAATTCGACCGCCGAGGATCGAAATCGAAACTCGAGGAAGCGCCAGCGGCCGTTCAAGACGATTCGTCAGCCCCGCTGGATTCGAGTCAGGCCCCGAATGAGCTGGCCATGCCTATGCCCGTGGCGGGCGGGAGCGATCGATGACCGGAATTCGCTTCGAGCGGCTGTTTCGCGGCAGTCTCTATGCCATGCTCGTGCTGGCTTCGATCGCATTGTCCATCGAATCCGGGCGAGACAATCCGATCGCCATGATTTATCCCCCGGCGACGTTGGCGCTGGCGATCTGGTCCTATGCCCGAGTCGACCGCGGCCGGTCCAGGGGCCTTTCGCGCAGGCAGGGCGGCTGGCTGGCACTGCTCTCCATGCCGCTCGTGTTCGCCGAGGTGCGGCTTGGCTGGCGCTTGCTTCAGTCCGACCTGCTGGTACTCTCGCTGGGCCACTGGCTGCTCTATCTGGTGTGGATCAAAATGGCCATGCCGAAAAGTGTTGAGGACGACTGGTTTCTGTTCCTGCTCGGCCTGGTCATCGTTTTGACTTCGGCCGTCATCAGCCAGAGCGACCTCGTCGGGCAGACGATTTTTCTTTGGGCGATCGTGAGCCTCTGGGCCCTGACGCTCTTCCACCTGGAACGTGAGGCTGCACGGTCGAATCACCCTGAGCTTTCCGCGAATCTGCCGCCGAAAGCCAGGATCAAAACCCAGGATCAGCCCTATTCGAAAATCTTCGACAGGGCCTTTTTCTGGTCCGGCATCCGTGTGGTGTTGACGACTCTGGCGATGTCCGTGCTGGTTTTCCTGGCGATGCCCCGTGGCGATGCGATGCGCCTGAGCCAGCGTTCGGGCAATGCCGGCAAGCATCTGACCGGCTTCGATGAGGAAGTCAAGCTGGGGCAGCTCGGCGAGATTCTCGAAAATGACGCCATCGTTCTCACCGTCGAGTTTTTCGATTCCGAAGGAAAAACGACGGCCCCAGGGCATGAGCTTTACTGGCGTGGCGTGACGATGGCCCGTTACGACAAAGGCCAGTGGAAGCGGCACCCGGACGCGACCGTCAGCATGCCGAGGAAATTCGAGCTGACGAACGCGATCAAGCAGAAAATCCGCCAGGAGCCGACCGACAGCAACGTCGTTTTTGGGCTTCGGCCGATTCTCGGCGCGCGGCCCCTCGTGCGGTTCCGATCCCGAATGCTCCTCAACGGCAACGACGGTACCATCACCCGGAATACCTATAACGGCGTTTACGATTACGAAGTGGTCTCCTCGATCGACCCCGCGCTGCCGCAGCCCGGTGAGATCCCCGTTTCGGATGAGCTTCGCCGCACCCTTCTCACCATACCGGCTCAGATGCGGGACGAACTGCGGCAACTGGCCGAACCGATCGTGACCAACATATCGCCGACGGATACCGAAGCCCGGGCTCGCGCGGTCGAGGCTCACTTCCTCGATCAGACCCTCTACGGCTACACACTGGTGCAGACGCGTGTGGACGAGCAGATCGACCCCGTGCTCGACTTCATCCGCAACCGCAAGGAAGGGCACTGCGAATACTTCGCCTCGGCCCTGGCATTGTCGCTTCGGAGCGTGGGAATCCCGACGCGACTCGTCAACGGATTCAAGGGTGGCGACTGGAATGCCCTTGGCGGGGTGATGTATGTGCGCGAAAAGTACGCCCATGCCTGGGTCGAAGCTCTCGTTTCCAGCGGGCCTGGTGAAGTCGAACGCTGGATCACTCTCGACCCGACACCTGGCTACGAACGACAGCAGACGATTTCGCCCGGCGGTTTCTTCTCGCAGATTCGCCAGGCGACGGATTTCATTCGGTATATCTGGGTCTTTTACATCATCGGCTTCGATGCCGAACGCCAGTATCGCGTCATTTACGACCCGATCATTCGCTTGTTCCGTGAGGCCCAGTCCGGTTTCCTGATCATGGTTCAAGGTTTCAGGGATCTGCTCAGCGGAACACGACAAGTATCGGACCTGCTCAAGGCCTTCAGCGGGCGAGGGTTCCTTGGCGGAATCGTCGCAGCCGTTTTGGCGATACTGCTTTACCGGCTGGGACGATTGCTGCTGGGGCGATTTCTGGGGCGGATTTGGCGCAAAAATGGCGATCAGGCCGCAATGACGCCTGGAATCGCCATTTACCAACGGCTTGAGTCCCTCCTCGGCGAGCTGGGGCTGAAGCGATCGCGCAACGAAACGCCGAGGGAATTCGCGGACCGGGTCGGAATCGGACTGAAGGAGCGATTTCAGGAATCAGGTCTTGAGGGAATACCTCAAATCGTCGTATCCGCGTTCTACCAGATTCGTTTCGGTGGCCTGGATCTTGATTCCACCCAGCTCAGGAGCATGGACGAAAAGCTCGACGTGCTCGAAAATCAAATCCGCCAGCCGAAGACATCCTGAACCGGCTGGCCGGAATGATCATGAGAATGTTCCCGAACTCTTCGATTCAGCGTGCCGTGCGAGCAAGCTGGGTTTGTCCCGAATTCGGAATCGAATACTGTTTCCCGGATTCCGGCAGCCGCACCATTCGTCCTGCGATCGGCATGGCGTCCGGGGCTCCGCCATGCGCGTCCCTGTTTTCCCGCCAGATGGTTTCGGCCATTTTCTCGTCGCCATAGATTCGTGCCGCGATTCGATTCCAGGATTCCCCTTGCTGCGCGATGACGACGTCAGGGATATCGACAGTTTTCTTGTCAACTGCCGCTGTCTGGCTGCTCTCCGGTTTCGACTCGACTTTGACGACCGCGTTCTCCGTTTCGGGCGCCTGGGTTGAGTCAGGCTTCGGAGCTGACTCTACGACCGCGCCAGCCGTCTCGCCGTTTGTAGATTCCTTCTGGATTTCCGGTGTTGTCCGGTCCGTTTCGTTCGCCTGGTTGCCGGTCTGAATGTCCGGTTTTTCCGCAGGCTTCGCGGCTTCAGGCGTCACGTTCCGGGCGATGACAGTGGCGCTTGGCACTTCGGCGGCGATGGCCCGGATCTGTGGATTCAGGTGGGCAGGTTCAGCGCTGGGGGCTTCCGCGCCTTCGGCTTCAGGTCGAATTGCCGGCGGATCGGAAGGTTTGGCTGAAAGCGATGCTTGCGTCGAAGCGCCGTTATCCGGTTCGGTGCCGGGCCTTGACTCAGAGGCTTCTGCCGCAAGAGCAGTCTGAGGGCTGACCGGATCAGGCGACTTTTCGACCGCTCTTTCCGGCTTCGTCCCGGCGAATGCGACTTGTTCCGAAACGACGTTTTGCGAATTGACGGCAACGAAAGCGAGCCCGGCTGCTCCGGCGGCCATCCCCGCCGTGAGGGGCGGACCCGACTCCCTCGGTTCCGATTGGGCGATTTGGGCTTGATGTCCGGTTGCATCGATGTCGCGGTCGCGTGGAGGGCGTTCCGCATCGATCCGAGGCCGTGAGTTTCCGTTCGATGCGGATTCCGGCTCAGTGCCTCGACCGCGGCGCGAATCCGCTCTTGGAATCGAGAGGCTCCGGGGCGACTCCCCTGTATCGGGAATCATTGCGATCGATTCGCCTTCAGGGCGATCACTCGCAGCGGAATCTGTCGTACTCTTCGCGGTTCCGTCATTGCTGGCGGTCAGATCACCGGTTTTCGCGTCAGCAGGATTCGGCTGACCGCCGGTTTTTGACTCAGTCATCAGGTTGCGTGCGACGCCTTGCCAGGAGCCGGTGTAGGCAATCAGTCCGAGCGTCAGCGGTACGCTGTAGTGCAGTGAGCAGCGGATGCCATAACGCAGGAGAATCATGGTGGGCAAACTCGACACGTAGGGGCCGTTCGAAGCGTTCATGAATGGGTATCGGTAATGTCGGAGGAAAACTTCGCAAAAAATTCGAAAATCCGTGCGGGCGATCGAATCGCCTTGTTGGTTCCCGGTTTCTCCGATACGATTAGAATAGTATCTCAGAGACGAAGGACTGTCATCTCCTCGAGGGCTCGCGATGATTCGTTCGCTATTCCATCGATTTCGGATGCCATTGGGGCTTGCGTCACTGGCGCTTGCCACGATCGCTTTTCTGGGTGCCCAGGCACCGAACCTGTCGGATAAGGAGATCAACCAGATCACGGCTCGCCTGGTAGCCCTGATCGTCGAAAACAGTCATATCGCGAAACCGAAGATCGACGACGAAATCTCGAAGCGATGGATCCGCAGCTACTTCAAGGCTCTCGATCCGCAAAAGACATACTTCCTCAAGTCGGACATCGAAGGGTTCCTCAAACAGGAGGCGGAACTCGATGACAAGATCAAGGACGGCGATATCGAATTCGCACGCCAGGTCTTCGACCGGTTCCTCCAGCGGGCCGAACAGGCCCAGCCCTGGATCCAGGAATTCATCGCGAAGGACATGGATTTTTCCGTCGACGAATCGATTCCCGAGAACCCCGACAAGGTCGAATATCCGACGACCGACGACGATCGTAAAGACCGCTGGCGCAAGCGGATCAAGCTTGATCTGCTTCAGTTCAAGATTGACGACACGCCTGTCGAAGAGGCTCGCCAGAAGCTGACCGTGCGATATCGCGACCGGTTGCGTGCCTTCAAGCAGGTCAGTTCGACGGATCTTCTCGAAATCTATCTGACGGCCCTTCTGACTTCGATCGATCCCCATTCCAGCTACATGTCTCCCCGTACATGGGAAGATATGCTTCAGAGCCTGCGGCTCGAACTGGAAGGTATTGGGGCTTCGCTGGCCAGCGAAGACGGTTTTGCGACGATCAAGGAGATCGTGCCTGGCGGTGCGGCCGACAAGGACGGCAGACTTCAGATCGAAGACAAGGTCGTCGGGATCGTGAATGCCGACGGAACCGAAGAGGATCTCGTCGAGAAGAAGCTTTCGGACGTCGTCCGCAAAATTCGTGGCCCCGCGGGAACGAAGGTCAGTCTGATCGTTCAGCCGGCCGGCACTCGCGAGCGCAAGATCTATGAGCTGACGCGTCAGAAGATCGAGCTGAAAGAGCAGCACGCCAAGGGCAAGGTCATCGAACAGAAGGCCGCTGATGGTGCCGTGATCAAGGTGGGCGTGATCAATCTGCCGGCTTTCTACGGAGACACCCAGGCGATCTTCCAGGGCAACCCGAACGCCGTGAGTGCGACGCTCGATACACGAAAGCTGCTTGAGGAATTCAAGAGCCAGAAGGTGGATGCCGTTCTGATCGACCTTCGAGCCAATGGTGGCGGTCTCCTTCAGGAAGCGATTTCGCTTTCTGGCCTTTTCATCGATTCCGGTCCTGTGGTTCAGGTGCGTCAGGCTTCAGGCGTTCGCCACCTGGATGACGACAGCGGCAAGGCGGAATGGACCGGGCCGATGGCCGTTCTGATCGACAAGACCAGCGCCAGCGCTTCGGAAATTTTCGCCGGTGTGATCCGCGACTACAACCGCGGCCTGGTGATCGGCGATTCCAGCACCTTCGGCAAGGGCACCGTCCAGAGCATCGTGCCGCTGAACGAGCAGGTTCGCATCAAGCAGCCCGACCTGGGCGCGCTCAAACTGACCATTCAGCAGTTCTATCGTGCCAACGGCGAGAGCACGCAGATCGAAGGCGTGAAACCCCACATTCACATCCCGTCGGTACGTGATCAGGCCGACTTCGGCGAAGCCAAGATGGACTATGCCCTGAAGTTCGATAAAGTCCCTTCACTGGAACGTGACGACTTCCACATGGTCGATCCAGACCTGGTCAATCGACTCGTCACGGCCTCGACCGATCGACGCAAAAAGGACGAAAAGTTCCAGAAGCAGATGGAACAGATCCGCAAGTCGATCGACCGCAAGAAGCGGGAAACGATCTCCCTGAACGAGGCTCAGTTCCGATCCGATTTCATCCCTGAGGCAGACGTGGACGAAGACGATCCCGACCACGGCAAGTCAAAAGAGAAGGATAAGGACAAAGCCCGCAAACGGTTCGCCGAGCGACCCGTCTGGGAGAGCGAATTCTATAACGACGAAGTCATGCGAATCCTGGCCGATTACGTCGAGGCTCTCAAGCACAAAGACAAGGCCGTGAAAGCCGTCGCTCGGTGATAAGGCCCAGCGCCGTGAAACGTGTCATCCGAAAGCCCGCGAGTTTCGATTCGCGGGCTTTTTCGTCGCTTGCCTGTGTCCCGCCAACTTGTCGCCGGACCATGTTTTCGTGTAGTCTGGTGCCATCGACCCATTCACCTGGACAGGCCCCCGATCGATCGGTTCGACATCATATGCTCGGCCCCATTTTCAACCGTGAAATCCTCACGATTCCCCGTTCGCAGCGGTTCTTTCTGTCGCGAGCCGGCTACGGCGTGATTCTGCTCGTTCTGATCTGGACGGGCTGGCAGATCATGATCGGCTGGCGAACGGTGAATGAAGTCGGCATTCTTTCCAGGTTCGAACAGATCCTTTTTCGCGCCCTCGTGCTGACTCAGCTTCTGATGATGCTGTTCTTCGCGCCGCTGGCCGCCGCGACATCGATCGCACACGAGAAAGACCGCCGCACGTTCGTTCTGATGCTGATGACGGACATGACCGACTGGGAGATCATCCTGGGCAAGCTCGGGGCAAGTCTGCTGTTGATCTCGGTTCTTCTCGCAGGTGGCCTGCCTGTTTTCGCCCTGAGTCTGCTGCTCGGCGGCATTTCTCCGTCGCAACTTTTTCAGATCGAAGCCGTGACTCTTGCCACGGGTGTCGTCGGCGGCTCCGTTGGGCTTCTCGTGGCCAACTGGCGAGACAGAACGTTTCAATCTCTCGCTCTGACCGTACTCGCAATCGTGCTCGGCATCGCCTGGATCGAAACGCTGGGCTTCATCCTGCCTCCGCTCGCTGGCGGCCTGCCGGTTTCGTCCTCACTGAATCCGTTTCGCGTGGTGCCACTGATTCTCGAATCGAGCGGTACGCAGACCTGGCTGCCTGTTACCGTTCGTTTCGTGATCGCCGCGATAGTCGCCGCCTCATTCCTCAATCTGACTTCGATCGTCATGCTCCGTCGCTGGAATCCCGGCCGCAACGAGCCTCGTGAACAACGCGAAGCCCCGGGGGCCGAGGAGCTGATCGAAGTCGACGAAAGCGCTGTCGACGCCATCGAATTCAACAAGCGAGTCAGCGAACGACTCGCCACGGGGCAGGCGATCGGGCAGGAGACGGACGCCTCGACCGGCCTGGCGGTTCCCCGCCGGACGCACCGTCGTTTGACCGGTCAGGCACGTGATTATCGCCACCCGTGGAACAATCCGATCCTCTGGCGCGAACTCGCGACCCGTGCTTACGGCAATAAGCCGCTGATCATCAAAGGAGCTTACCTGCTGGCGGTCGCGATCATCGTCGCCTACATCTTCAACGGCACTTCGGTTCAGTCCGATCCCTGGCGGGTGACCCGGGCCATGGTTCCGCTCGGTATTCTGTCGCTGCTGCTGGTCAACGCCCAGGGCGTGACGGCGCTGACGAGCGAACGTGATACCGGGGCCCTTGACCTGCTGCTGGTCACCGAGCTGACCCCGCAGCAGTTCATCTACGGCAAGCTATACGGAATCCTCTACAACACGAAGGAAATGATTCTCGCACCGATCCTGCTGACCTGGGCTCTGGTCGCCACGGGGCGGATGGGGGCTGAGTCAGGGATTTTCGTGACGATCGACTACCTTCTGTTCGTCCACTTCGCCGCCATGCTCGGCATCCATGCCGCCATCACGTACACCAACAGCCGGACGGCCGTTGCGAACAGCCTTGGCACGATGTTTTTCCTCATGATCGGCATACTTTTCTGTGCCTATCTCATCATCCTTTCGAATCGTGAATTCGGTCGCCAGCTTCTGAGCTTCCTGATCTTCCTGGGGGCGGGCAGCGTGGCTCTGTTCGGTTCGCTGGGGTCGCGTAACCCGTCGCGGGCTCTTGCGATCGTGTCGATCCTCACGCCGTTCTGGACATTCTACTGCATCATCAGTCTGATCAATGGCGACGCGGCTGCCGCATTTCTCGTATCCGTGGGGATTTACGGGTTCGCCTTGCTGGCGATGCTCGTCCCCGCCGTCAGCGACTTCGATATCGCCCTGGGCCGGACCAGCGCAATTCAGGGGTAAACGAAGCCGCTACGCTTTTTCGGATTTCGAATGATACACGCAAGTGGCTCATTCGATACCGTCCGCCCTGCAGAAGCAGTAGACGAAGCCCTGTTCTTTGCCTGCCGGCGTGACGTGGGTTTCACTCACGTGATCGATCAGCGTGAAAGGCTGGCCGAATTCGGAATGAAGTTCGTCCGCCCGGTAGCGTTTCACGGGCAGGCCGCTGCACCGATCAGGGCCGTTTTCCGAAAAGGTCGCCACGATCACGAATCCGCCAGGTTTCACAGCATGCATCACCGCATTCACGTATTTTCGACGGTCTTCTTCGTTCGTCAGAAAATGGAATACGGCCCGGTCATGCCAGACTTCGAAACCATGTTTCGGCAAATTGGCTTTCAGAATATCGCCCGCGAGCCAGTTCACACGGCTGGCGACGTGGCCGAGTCGCTCTTGCGCCGTTTTCAGGGCTGAGACCGAAATATCGAGCACTGTCAAATTTCCGTAACCGGCCGTCAGCAGATCGTCGACCAGCGTCGATGCCCCTCCGCCGACATCGATGATCGGTGAGTCCAGATCGATGCAAGTTTCGCGGATCAGGCGTATCGAAAGTTCCGCATGGGGCTGATACCAGCTGACTTCCGTCCAAGATTTCGTGCCGTAGACCGATTCCCAGTGGGCTCTGGTTTCCATGGGTTCCAGAACTCCTCAAACTCGGCTTCGAAAACAGGATGGTTATCCAATAGTTCAAGAATCGAATGCGGATTTCAAGGCATAACTGTAAAGTTATTTTCGAAGAACGCAAAGACCGGCAACTGGCCGGTCTTTGCGTCGTGGGTCAACAGGGATGCGAAATCGAATCAGGCGATTCACTTTCCGCCAAGGCTTTTGACGAAGGCGATCAAGTCCGCGAAGTCCTTGGGCTGGAGTCCCTGCTCCAGGCCTTCGGGCATAAGTGATTGGCCCGTCGAGCGGACATCTTCGATCTGGCTTCGTGCTACGGTTTCCGTGACGCCTTCGGCGCGTTTCAGCACGATGTTGTTCGTCGTTTCCGAGGCGATCAGGCCCGAAAGAACACGGCCGTCGTGCAGAGCCACGGTGTAATTGACGTATTGCGGCGCGATTTCCTTGTTGGGGTCGAGGATGTGTCCCAGAAGATCTTCGGGGCTGCGTGCGACGACCGTCAGCAGGTTCGGGCCGACATCCGCTCCGCCATCCCACGTCCCGGCCTTGTGGCAAGTGGCACAGACTTTGCGGAAGACGGCTTCTCCGGCTTTCACGTCGCCTTCAAGTTTGAGAGCCGGAGAGAATTTCGCAAGGACTTCGGTACGCGAACTGTTCGCAAGATCGCCGAAAATGGCCGTGGCCCGCTTCGCGATGCCGGCGGATTTGGATTTCGTCAGTTGCTGGCGGCGCGGCAGGTCCAGTTCCGTCGGAGCGATCGTGCCCGACTCGATCGCATCCAGCAGGATCGTCAGGCGATCTTCTCGAGCCAGAAGGGCTTCGATGACTTCCCTGCGCTGGGCAGGGCCCAGTTCCGTCCATTTTTCCACCAGCCGTCGGCCGGCTTCGGGGCTGCTTGACCCGGACAAGGCTCGCACTGCGGCCATTTGGACGGCGGGCGTGTTCGCGCGCCCCAGCATGGCAGAACAGGCATCCGAAAATGCATCGGAAGCACCCAGGCGTGCCAGTCGGAATGCGGCAAGTCGTTTCGGTTCAGGGGCCTTCGCGTCTCGAATCGTCGCCAGGGCCATTTCGACACGCGACTGGAAGAGCGGCTTGCGATCGGCCGGGATCAGCGAAGAAAGGTTCTTGCCGGTTCGCTCTGCGCCGGTGGAAAGCCCGTTGAGCACGGGATCGGCCAGTTTACCGGCATTTTCGGCGGAGAACGCCATATCGAGCAGAGCCGTCAATTCCGTGACGTCGCCTTTGGCCGCGATCAGTATGGCGACTTGCTCCGCCCAGCCGCTTAACGTGTCGGACGGTGTTTCAGCGGACGCAAGTCCCTTGAGAAACGGAATTTCGCGGTCTTTCAGCGAAGTCAGGATCGCGGTCCGGATCCAGGTATCGGAATCGGCATTGCGGGCAAGTTTCGCCAATGCGGCTGTCGAAGCATCACCGGGCAGTTCACCGAGCGAAAACGCAGCCTGTAATTGCACGAAACCGTCCGCATCGTCCGCAAGTTTCACGAGGGCCGCGGCGATGCCGGCGTCGGTTTTGAGCAGGGGTTCGCTCAGTTTCGCGGCTTGTTCCCGCACGAATGGGTTCTTGTGGGAGAACGCGGGAGCCAGTGTCGCGGCATCCAGAGAGCCCAGAGCCGCGATGGTCCAGAGGGCGTGCGTTCGGCCCAGGTCACTGGTGGAGGCCTTGGCCAGTTCCTTGAGCTGCGGCAGAACGGAGCGGTCGCCACGTTCCAGGATCAATCGCTGAGCCGTCTCCCGCCACCAGGCGTCGGGATCGGCCAGAAGAGCGATCAGTTCTGCGGATGGCGTGGATTCGAGATCCTTGATCGCTCTCGGGCGGAAACCTTCGTGCAGCAGATGATACAACCGGCCGCGGTTTTTGCCGCTGGTCAGGTCAAGGTGCTTTTTGATGGGTTCGGGGATCGAGAACGGGTGCTCGATCGTTTCCCGGTACATGTCCAGCACCATGAGCGTGCCGTGCGGCGTGTTGGCGAAATTCACAGGGCGAAACCAGTTGTCGGTGGAGGTGATGAACTCGACGTTCTGGTCCGCCCGCTTCGCTTCGTAATGGCTGCCAGCCTTGCTCAGGAGCTTGCGGTGGATGAGGTTGCCGCCGACATCGCCGATGAAGGCGTTATTTCGATACGGCTCAGGATAGGACGTGCCCCGATAGATCGTTACGCCGGTGGCCGAAGTGAAAAAGCCGGTGGCGACGAGTTCGGTCGCTGGAAGACGCTTGCGATATTCCGGGTCCGAGGCTCTCTGCCGCGTCCGAACGATCCGCCATGGTTCGGCGCTACTGGTGCGGTAGACGGGTGCGGCGGCCCCTTCGACGGGGATGTCGAGCAGTACGGAACTCTGAAAGACGTTCGGGTTACGTTCCAGATAGTGTGCCGGTACGAGAATTTGCCGGATATGGTTCGAATTGTTGGATACGAATCGGTGGCCCCAGTCGTCGAGGCAGTGGCCGAACTGGCCTCCGCCGGAAATCGCTTCGAAGACGGATCCGTCGGGCTTGAACCGGAAATCCCGGCCGCGGACGGAAACAGGTTTGGCGTCGGGTTCGGTGTGATTCTTGATGTCGCCTCCGTTGCCGCCTCCAGAGCCGTAGATCCAGCCGTCGGTGCCCCAGAGAAGGCCGTTGAGCAGGGCCTGTACGTTCTGGGTTCCGAAACCGCTGAACATCACCTTGCGAGTGTCGGCGACGCCGTCGCCGTCGTCATCGCGGGCATAGATGATCTCTGGCGGGGCGGCGACGAAAACGCCGTCCTTGTAAGGGACGACCGAGGTCGGCCAGTCCAGGCCCGTCAGAAAATCGGTGCCTTCGTCGAAAACGCCGTCGCTGTCTTTGTCGACCAGGAGGCGCACCTTGCCTGTCGGCTTCTCTTCAGGGAAAGGATAGCCACGCATTTCGACGACGTATGCCCGGCCGCGGGCGTCATAGACCATGCTCACAGGGTCAGCCACAAGCGGTTCCGTGGCCGATGGAGACAGGCGGAAGCCCTTATGAATCGCGAACGTCTCCTGAACCTTGTTCGGCTCGACGGCCGGAATTCGCGGCAGTTCTTTCGCCAGGTCGTCAGATTGCCCCATCGAACGCATGGAGGGGAGAATCATCATGACCGCGAAACTCATCGCGACGGTCGAGGCAAAAGCCAGAAAGCGGCGAATGATCGGGATTTCCGACGATGAAACCATGGGAATAGGTCCTGAGATCGGAGGAGACTAGGCTGCGAAGGGCAGGGGGCGGGTCGATTCGGCAGCGTCGTTGCAGCTTGGTCGTCAATTCATGTGATAACAAATGCGAGGTACCGAAGCAAAGCCGAATTGCCGGCGATTCCTTTCGAATTCCGGAACTTCCGCGAAAGCCGGGGATTCCGTTCAGGCATGGTTTTTCGAATGCCGGGAACGAAAAAGCCCGTTCCGAAGAACGGGCTTTGTGCGGATTTTCGTGAATATGGCCAATCGAAGACAGGTCAGGCGGGTCGTACCTGTGCCAGATACCGACGCCACCAGGCTCCGGCGACGAGCGCACACACGGCGAAGCACGCCGTAATGACAACACCCTGGCTGCCACCTTCGACGAAGCCATAGCTATGCAGACCGACGCCGAGTACGAAGTTCACGCCGTACCAGGCCATCATCACGCTCATGAAGCAGACGACGGAGGATGCCACGAGGCTGAAGGTATTGAACCAGCCGGCGAACCGCCCGTGCAGGGGCACGAGGTAAACTACGAGCACGATCAGGGCCCAGACTTCCTTGGGATCCCAGCCCCAGAACCGGCCCCAGGAGTAATCGGCCCAGACGCCGCCGAGAATCGTGCCTGCGGCGACCAGAAGCACGCCAACCTGCATGGCCCGATAGATGAAGTTCGAAAGCGGCTTGATGCGCGCCGCGGTTTCACGCATGGCGGCTTCGCGGGGCGTAACAGGCTCAGGGGCGTGGGTCGACTCGCCACGCACTTTATTCAGCAGATCTGCCGGCTTTTGCTGTCGGGCGATCGTCGCAGTGGATGGCGGATCCAGCACGGCGACGGAAGAGCCATCGGCCTGAAAAGCGGAAATCGTCGATGCCGATCGGAGCAAGGCTTCCTGTTCTTCGATGGCGGCCATTTCAACGCGAGATTCGGCTGAATGCACAGTCTGGTAACGCCGTAACAGGACACGGGCAAGCAATTCGCCCGCCACGGCCGAAATCGAGCCGATGACCATCGTCATCCCGGCGAGAGCCACGAGGAACGACAGATAGAAGCCAGTTTCGGATTTCACGAATTCACCCGCGGAACCGGAAACGGCCATGTAGCCGAACGCCATCGCAGGCAAACCCACCAGGCCAGGCAGGGAAAGAGCGAACAGCCCGGGACTGGTGCGATAGGTACCGGTGAGGTAATAGAATGTCGCGAGCAGCCCGAGGCCGAGAGCCAGGGCGAACGCAGCATAGCTGGAGACGATCGTGAGCACGTGAATCGTCAGCCAGTAGTTCGAACGAAGGACCGGCTGAAGGCTACGGATCTCGGGGTCGAGCAGGCTGACATTGGCCGCCAGCAGGGTCGCCAGCAGGGCCACGCCGCAAGCGGCGGTCGCCGTGTAGATCTTGCGGTAGATCAGTTCCATCATCAGGCCGAGAACGGCCGTCACCAGGGCGACCCAGATGACCGTTTCGTACATGTTCGTCACCGGCGCCCAGCCCGAAATCTTCACCCGCAGGTAGAAGCCATAAATTTCGAGCAGGATACCGCCGACGAACGCCGCCATGCCGGACCAGTACGTGAGCTTGCCTGCCAGCGAGAAAAAGCCCTTCGAAGATTCGCCGATGCCGGTGAAGACAAGGCTCAGCAGCAGCAGTAGCAGCCCTGTGCCGTAGACGGAAGGAGCCTTGAAGAAGGGGGCGAACTTGTTGAAGTGGGTTTCGCGTGACAGTGTCGCGACACTTGGGTAATGGCCACCGCCGACGGACTCGCCAAGCCCACGCACAGCGGCGGCGAAGGCCGCGGCACTGGCTTCGGTGATGCCTGAATCCTTCTGAGACTCGGCTTCGAGCGTCCGGAAGGTGTCTCGAACGGCTGCGGACTTGTCGCTGGGGAAGCCGGCCGCGACGAGATCCGCCTCGTCCGATTCGATCAGAGTGAACAGCGGAATCCAGGGCGAACGGCCACTCAGCCAGCTCGAAAACTTGCGGTCGAATTCGGGTTTCGTTCCTGGCAGGGCACGGTCCGAATTGGGAACGTTTTCGAAATAGCTCTCAGTTGCGGAAAGGGTGTCCTTCTGGAGTGGGCTCAAGGCCGTATCCGAGCCTTCGATGGCCTTTTTCAGTGAATCGCCAGCGAACTTGACGTAATTCTCGGAGCCTGGGCGAGGAATCGCTGCATAGACCGGGTTCGATCCGATCCCGGTACGATCCCGAATCGCCTTGTAGTGTGCGAGCCTGCCGCCGACTTCGTAGGCACGATTTTCGAGTTCGGTGAGCTTGGTCTGATAATCGCCCATCTGTCCGCCGTTCTTCTTGCGGACGAGATTCCGGAACCAGTCCTGGAATGGGATCTTCATGCCATCGACGCTAACCGTCGCATTTTCCAGGTCTTTGGGCGAAAGCCACTTGGTGCCGGCATCAAGCTTGCGAGCGAACGATTCCAGTTCCGTCTTCCGGGCTTCGGGTAATTTCACGCTGGCGAGGACGCGCCGAAACGATTCGTGGTTAACGGTTTCAGCCTTGGTGAACGGTTCAAGAGCCGTTTTGGCTGCCGCATCGGTGGCAGAGTCGTCGATCGCCGCGCGAATGGAGGCTTTCACGGCATCAGCCAGGACAAGCTCCTTGAACGGAACGAACTCTGCCAGGATGAACGGTTGTTCGTCCCAGTAGGCGTCACGGGTCGGCATTTGCCAGTCGATGAATGCCGCGACTGGGCCCCAGGCGCGAACTTTGCCGTCCGGGCCTGTCACTTTGATCGTTTCGCGGCCATAGATTTGCTTGGTTTCGTGGCGGGCGACGGTATCCAGGGGTTTGATCCGCCCGGCTTCCATAACGGCGATATCGCCCAGTTTGTCGGCATAGGCCTCATCGGCACCGATCGCGGCCTGATTCGCGGCCAGGCCGGCGATCAGACTCCAAACGACGCTTCGCGCGGTCACGAAGCGAGAACCGGCAACAGATCGAGCGCCTGTGCCGAAGAAGGATCGAAGCGGGAACATCATTGCGTGGGCTCCAATTGACGCTTGCCCGGAACGGGCGCCGGGGCCATCCGCCCGGCGGCGGTCGAGCGAGGCTTGAACGGCCCGCTCTTCATGTAGAACTGGAGAAAAATCCCGATGACGATGATCAGACAGCCAAGATACGTGATGCCCCAGACCCGGTCATGGCGGACCTGGAACACCGAGATGAATTCCCCTGTACGACGGCCGTTGCCGTCCTCGACGGGAATGTAGTTCGACTGATAAAACGTATATCCCCGCCAGATCAGCGGTTCGTTCATCGCGATCGTGACCGGCTTGCGGTTGATACGTTCTCTGGAATCGGTCAGTTCGATGCGACTCTCGTAGGTCGCGGCCTGTGCCGTGCCCGGATCGACATCCATTTCGAAATCGACCAGCTTGATTTCGAAGTCCAGGTCCATCCTGTCCATGTCGTAGGCAACTTCATAGACATCTTCACCGAACCGGACGGATTGGTAGAGCGGTTTCAGGTCCGGTGATCGGCGCACCCAGAAGTCCTTCTCCTGGCCATCGACCGTCATTTTCGCATGAATGGCGGCCAGGCCGTTACCCTTCTGCCCAACCGGCAGGTTCGCAGGAATATAGACCAGTTTTTCCTGGCCGCTGGGCAGGAAGTCGTCCACCCGCAGCTTTCCCGTCATCCCGCCGCCGCCAGCGAAGGCCTGAATGGTTTCGCCCTTCTTCAGCTCGGCCGCCGTGCGGAAACCTTCGCGGCCGAAGACGCGGTAATAGAGCTTACCGTCGCCCGTGCCCAGCACTTCGACATAACCGAATAGCCCCTGGGGCCGAGGCCTGAGATACGAAATGCGGACGATTTGCATGCCGCCTTTGTTAGCGTCGCCGGGGACGAGGCTGGGAGCCTGGACGAGGTCGGGCCAGCCGTAATGGTCGTAAGCCGGGCCATCGCCCTTCGTGACCTTGAATCGAACGATACCAAGATTCTCCTCGCCGGTGGCGTCGAAGAGCAGGTCGCTCGAACCGCCGGCTTGCCCACCCAGACGCGTCGGCATATCCAGAACGATGCCGCCTTCCTGAGTTCGCAGGTATTCGACGGTGATATCGCTCTCGGGAAGCGTTTCCTTTCGGGGCTTTCCGTCCACGACCCAATCGAAGGTTCTGTTTTTGCCCGCTTTGTCGACGTAATGCAGCCTTGCCGTGCCGTCGGGTGTGGAGAGCTTCGGCGGGGCGAGAAAGTCAGCGACCTTCGCGGCCAAGTCGGGATCGTTCGCTGGTACGAACTGAAATGCGATCGTCGCCGGGCCGATCGAACGCGCGACCCGGCCGAAGCGGGCATCCGCCTTGAGCCAGCGCCCGACACCGTCGTCAAGAACGTCCTGTGCCTGAAGTTGATTCGGAGCCGCGATCAGCAGATGAGCGTCGATCATGGGCAATCCGTCGGGCACGGACTGATGTTCGAACTGAGGCTTGGCCTCCGGCAGGAAGCCGATCACCTCGAACTGGAACGGATCGCCCGACTGCGTCACTTTTTCGGTCCGGCCCGGAATCCAGGGGAAAGCTCCCGGGAAGAGATCCAGCTCGTATTCCTGCATCGCGGTGAGCCGGCCTGAATCATCCTTTTCCGGCACCCGCACACGGATAAGCGGCTGCTGCGAACGCATCAATTGCCGGGACGTTTCGCCTTCGGTCAGGCCGAGTTGGCCGTCGTCCGTGAACTTCTGGCTGATCAGCGAACCGATGATCAGCGTCAGCAGGCCCAGGTGCGTGACGACGAAGCCCGTCTGATGCCGCTTCCATGGGTAACGAATGGTGGCCGCGCAAAGGATATTGACGAAAAGAAGAAGGTTGATGATGTAGAAAACAGGGCTGCGATAGACGTATTGCCTGGCGGCCTCGGTGCCGTACCAGGACTCGTAGAAGGTCGCGTATGCCAGAATCGCAGCCAGTGAGGACAGGCCGATGACGGCGAGCTTGAGCGACGCGAGGAATCGATAGACGTCATAAAAGAACCCTGGGCGTTCCTTGATCGGTACGCGGGCGGGGACACTCGCTTCAGGTGCGGGCGTCGTTTCTTTTATGGGCTTGGGAATCTTCTTGGATTTGGCCATTTTCGATCGTCTGTGACACGGCCGTACGTGACCGCGAGTTCGGAGAACTCTAGGGGCGGGTCATTCAGTACATCATCATTCTAAGCGGTTCCGCAACCCCAGACCACATGGAATCGCTCAGCGAATTCGATGAATTTTGAGCGGTATTTCGCTTGAATATCTTTGCAAGTCATTGGAATAAAAGGGGTTAATGGTTTCAGGTCGATGATGCGATTCAAGCGGACGACGGGATGGAAATCTGTTCGGCCGCATGGGTTTTCTAAAAAAAAGCGATAATCATATCGGTAAAGTGTATTTTTTTATGAGTACATAGTTATACTCTGCGTGTCTCCTTTTCAGACCGGACTCGATACTCGGAAAATCAACGTCGAACTTGCCTTTCTTCGAGGGGGTAGGACGTAGGGATTTCGAGTTTTCGAAAGCAGAAGGAAATCGACATGAGCAGATTACGTATCACGACTGCGAGCTTGCTCTTTGGGGCGCTCGCTCTGAGCCTTCCATGGCTTTTGCCGGCAACCTTCGGCAGAGGTGCCGCCAGAAAAGCCCGTCCATCGGCGCGATTCGCCGTAAAAACTCGGGATTCGCATGAATCCTCTACGATTCGTACGTCTTCGAGCAAGCCGAAACAACCGGTGCCGAAGACTGCCCCTGCAGTCGGTTCGAAATACGTCATGATGGCGTATAACGACCTGGGCATGCACTGCATGAACCCGACTTTCGGCGAGTTTTGCCTGCTGCCGCCCTACAATACGGTACGTGCGACCGTCATTCAGCGCGGGGAAGAACCCAAGATCATCAGTTCTTCGACATCACTGAAGGTGAACTACTTCATCCCGGGGAATACCGTTTCCTCCATCAAAACCGATTTCTGGGATTATTCGCTGAAGCTCTTCGGCGTCAATCTGCCTGCGAATGTCGGTCTCACGGGCAACGGACTTACGGGTTTTATGGTACCGCTGCGAGCCGAAAGGCAATGGGAAGCATCAGGGATTCCGTTGACGGACCGGATGGATCCTGTCAACGGCAACCCGCCTGAGATCAATCCATTCCCGCTCGCGACCGTCGAGCTGCGCGACGCCAAAACCAATGCGATTCAGGCGTGGACGAAGACGGTCGTTCCCGTGTCGACCGAAATGGCCTGCAACACGTGCCATAACACGCCGGGAATGACGGTCGAATCGGATATTCTTTCCGACCACGATCGGCTCCACGGAACCGATCTGATGAATTCCAAGCCGGTTCTGTGCGCGAGCTGCCACGCGGATCCCGCACTCGGCGCGCCGGGAAAGCCTGGCATTCCGAGCATGTCGCACGCGATGCACGGCGCGCATGCCCCACGCATGCAGGAAATACGGCTGACAGGGGCGAACACCTGTTATACGTGCCACCCTGGCAACCGTACTCAGTGCCAGCGTGACATCCATTCGGCCAAGGGAATGTCGTGCGTGAATTGCCATGGCGACGAATTTGCCGTCGCGAACGTGAATCGCAGGCCCTGGGTCGATGAGCCCTCCTGTGCGAGCTGCCACAAGAGTCGCAAGCCCAATTTCGATTTCGAAGAGCCAGGTAAGCTCTTCCGTAACTCCAAGGGGCACGGTGGGGTCGCTTGTGCCGTATGCCACGGCTCACCTCACGCGATTACCCCGACCGTAACGGAGGCCGACAATGTGCAGGCGAATCTGCTGCAGGGCTTTTCGGGCGTGATTCGTGATTGCAAAGTTTGCCACATCAAGACGCCGGGCGATAAATTCTTCCATAAGATCGACGACTGATCCGGTCACCCGGAATCCGGTCCGAATCGCGAAGATCCTTCCTGGAATATGCGTTCCGGGAAGGATCTTCTGATAGCGTTCCTGAGTGTCTCAATACGAGGCGGGTACTTTTCTTACGAGTTGGAAGTTCCGCGGAGTAACCATTACCCGTGGAAACGGCCTTCTGGATAAAAAGAGACACGGACGGTTCGGAAACCGCCCGTGTCATGTCGATCAGCATACCGACCAGTCGACGTCACTCGCCCTTGTGAGCTTCGTGGCACGACTTGCAGTTGGCGGCTTTCTTGAGTTGGGCGGTGGCGCCTTCCTTACCGTCGACGACGGCCTTGGCGGCCGAAGCCAGAGCACCAGCTTTTTCGTCCCAGCTGGCTTTGTCGCCCTTCGGCGGCATTTCCTTACACATGTCGGCGAAGAGTTCGTAAAGCTTCTTCTTATCTTCGGCAGTGCCGCCGCCTGAGGCGACCGTCTTGCACAGGCCGCCCTTCATGGCCTCTTTCATGGCCTTCTTGATGGCCTTGCCATCTTGGGCGATCGTCAGGGGCATCATGGTGGCGGTGGCGACGAAGGCCAGAGCGAAAGCTTTCCAGGAACGCATGATATATGACTCTCCGATACTCGGGGTTCGGCTCGCCGGTACGATTCCGGACGAACCGATGGCATAGCCATCATCGGCAAATTAGCCGATCGGGTCGAGACGTCCAAGCGTTTTTTTCGGAATCTTCCGAGAATCCACGACTTCGGGATTCCTCGACTTATTTTTCCACGGTCATCGATGCGATCAGGACGTCAAGATCGGCAGCCGCGGCCTTCATCGTCTTTTCTGGCCCTGTTACCTTCAGAAAGTAGGAGACTTCGGGCGTTTCCGCGATTGCGCCCAGCAGTACGAAGCCGGGTTTGTTCACCGTTTCGGGATTGCCCGGTGCGACCGGGGCCACATAACGGCCCTTGATTTCCACGACCGTCACGTCTGTGTTCTTGCCTTTGGCTTTCTTCACGACCGGCTTCGGAGGAGTGCCGCTTTCGGTACGGAATTGACCGGCCCAGCGTTCGATGTTGGCATCGACGGTACCCGCACCGCCGGGAAATGCGAACAGGACGCATTCGCCGTCTTCCTTGTCGCCTTCCGCGGCCGGGATCGCGATCTGGGCGCGACGCATCTGAGAGCCTGGGCGAGTCGACTTCCAGCCTTCCGGGACCTCGAACGTCAACCCGCCACCATTGACGGTCCTCGTCTTTTTGCCCTGGGCGAATCCGAAACGCCCGGAAACCGCAACGGCCAGGAATCCGTAACCCGCCGCCAGGAATTGTCGTCTGCGCATTGTCGTAACCCTCGTTCGATCGGTCTGGAGACTCTTCGGGAATGCGATCGGCGGGAACATTCCTTGCGATCGCTTTCCACTCATGATAGTGTGCGGGGATCCGCTCGCACAGTCACGCGACCGATTCATTCCCGTGATCTCAATCCGCAGCAAGGACTTGCACGTATGTTGGCCCGCAGCCCGCATCGCTTCGCCGCTTTTGCCGTCCTGATGATTCTCACGTTCACGATGCCCGCCAGTGCTCAGAAAAAGGCCCCTGACGGAGTCAAGGTACTGCTGTTGTCCGGCGGTGCCCGCCAGCATCACGGTTATCGTGACCAGGCGCTGGTACTGGCTCGGGGGCTTGAAGACAGCGGACGGTACGAGGTGACTATCTGCGAGGACGGCTCCATCCTGACGTCACCGGGGATGGCCAAATACGATGTGCTGATCGTACACGTCGACAGACGCGACCCGGAATTCAAGTTCACCGAAGATCAGCAGAGGGCTCTTCTGGATTTCGTTCATTCCGGCAAGGGCTACGTTTCGATTCATGGCGCCGACAACGCGGCACCTGACTGGCTGCCTGAATGGCGCGACATGCTGGGCGGAGTGTTTTCTCACATCGGCCTTCCCGATTCGAAAACCAAAAAAGGCGAGTTCCAGGTGAAGATCGCCCGCAAGGATCACCCTGTCACCAGAGATATCACCGACTTCACTCTCAAGGACGAACTCTATTACCATCTGCAGATGAAGCGGCCGATCGAGCCACTGGCGGTGGTCGAGGTGGAAGGACAGACATGGCCGGTCGCCTGGGTGCTGGATTACGGCAAGGGCCGCGTGTTTCACACCGTTTTCGGTCACCGTGATTTCGGTCCGGACAAAAACGAGCCGCTTGCCAATCCCTCATTCATGAAGCTGGTTCTGCAGGGCACGGACCATGTCGCCGAACCGCACCGCAAGTCAAAACCCTGATTCGTGATCGGAAGAGATCTGGCGAAGGTCTCTTCAATGGATTTCGGGGAGAATCCGCACGTCCCGATCGTTTTGCCTGCTCAATTTACGATCTCGCTGCGGATGAACCCGGGAATTCCGTTTGTGTACCCGTGAATTCGCAACATTGCCGGTGCGCCGGACAAGATGGCTGGATTCGATCGACCTGATGCGGATCTTCAGTTTTTCGATTCGGCCCTCTGTCCGGAAGTGCTTGATACCGCTAAGATGACGCCGGCTTCGCTCACGGCTTCGCCGCCTCAATCATGCCCCGTCGATTCGTCCGCTTTCCGCCCACCGCGGAGACACCGCTCCATGAGTTCTTCCGACTCGACGATTTCGTTCGACCGGCAATTGCACTTCGGTGTTCTCGCGATCCGTTACGGATACATTCGATCCGAAGATTTCTTCATCGCCCTTAAGACATGGGTCGCGAACAAGACGCTCTCGATCGGAGATATTCTGGTCGACCTGGATGCGCTCGAAACGGACGATCGTGGCGTGATCGAGCGACTGGTCATCGGAAATCTGTCCGCACCAGCGATCGATCCTCTCAGTTGCCTTTTCGAAGCTGTGCGGCCCTTTTCTTCAAGTTTCGGTCTGGCGCTTCGAGGCATGAAGGATGCGTCGATCGACGCCACGCTCGATGCTCTGGATCGAATGCGAAACGAATGCTTGACCGACGATCCTTTTCGTTCGGAACCGATGATGTCCGACATGTCCGTGTTGAGATCGAAGAGCGTTCAAGATTCCGGGCCCGACCTTTCCGACGACGAAATCCCGATTCCCCGGTTCACGTATCTTGATCCCCCGGACGCTCCCGAGACTCTTGGGATGCTGGGCAATCACCGAATCGTGCGTCTGCTGGGCGAGGGAGCCTACGGATCGGTGTTTCTTGGGTTCGATACACGTCTGCATCGAAACGTGGCCGTGAAGGTTCTTAAGCCGAACGTCGGCGATTCCGCGCCGGCCCGGCGTCGATTTCTTCGTGAAGCTCGTGCCGGGGCTCAGGTTGACCACCACAATGTCGTTCGGGTCTACAACGTCGAAGAAAAGCCGCTGCCGTATTTGATCATGGAATTCGTGGACGGAGTGACGCTGCACCAGCACATCAAAAATCGAGGTCCATTGCCATTCACCGAGGTGCTCGAATTTTCGCGTCAGCTTGCGGAAGGGATCGCCGCAGCCCATGACGCGAAGCTCGTGCATCGCGACATCAAACCGCCGAATATCCTGATCGCCTCAGGGGCGAATCCTGTCATCAAAATTACGGATTTCGGGCTGGTTCGGGTCACTTACGAAGCCTGCATCAGTGAGTCGGACGAGATCCACGGCACGCCGGTTTTTATGTCACCTGAGCAGGCCAAAGGGCGGTCGACGATCAGTTTCGTATCCGACCTGTTCAGCCTGGGGAGCGTGATGTACACAATGACCACAGGCCGACCGCCGTTCGAAGCTGGTAACACGATGGCAATTCTGCGCAAAGTGATGTCCGAAACTCCGCGGCCCATTCATGATTTCGCACCTGATACGCCAGCATGGTTCGTGGACCTGGTCAGCCGACTGATGTCGAAGCGAAGGTCAGAAAGGGCTCTGCGCATCGGCTCCGCCCGGAACGTGGCCAAGTTTCTGAAACGGAAACGAATTGAATACGATAGCGGCGAAATGCCTGCCCCTCAAGAAGTTACTGATGATCCGCTCAACCAGGACACTCTTGAATTCGAGAATGGTTGAATTCGGAATTCGATCTCGCGGATACTTCTGGTCGCCGTGATTACAGCCCCACTTCGATCCGGGCGATTTCCCAGGGTGTCAGGTCGATATCCACGGCGTCGTCGGTGACTGTCAAGTCAAGCACTGTCTGGCCCCGATCGTCGATCTGCTTGGCGAAGCTCGGCGGGGTCATCAATCTCAATCGAGTGCGGGCCGCGCGGCCGGCTGTTTCGTGCAGGTGAAAGACGATCGCCGGGCCGCGGCCTTCAGTACCGGCCGGGTGATATTCCAATTTCGTCATTGCCACATTGCGGTGGTCGATGTGGTAGAACCACCCCTGATGGCCTGTTTTCGGCGGACCGGTACGGACAGGCACGACGATCGGCGGCGTCAGCCTGTCGACTACCGCCTGATGCGGGAATTCCAGGTCGAGCACAAGGTCGATTTCGAAAGAACGCTTCGATTCCCTGCCGGTCACGAGCACAGTGTCCAGCATCCGTTCGCCATGCCGCTGATGATAAGGCATCCCCAGCGGCACGATCGTCACTCGCTTGCCATCGTGGCTCAGCTCGATCGCTTCGGATGTCGTCGGATACTTCGCCGTCGTCGGATGGGCCTGAAGGTGTGTGAGCCGTCGCATACGGGAAGCTGATTCACGCCAGGCCCAGCGGCAGACCAGGGCACGCCCCCGGGGCGAGGCGGCTGCATGGGTGGCCGAGACGAAGCTTTCGTCGACCTCGGTCAGATCGATCTTGAGGCCGAGCGTCGGGCGGCCCAGATAAGCCGTGATGACCTGTTCGAACCGGGCCACGGTGCGTGATTCGTCGGACGGGTCGACGATGCGGCCACGCGTGCGCACTTCCAGCTTTGCCGGGCCTCCGTAGGCCACGTCGGGCTCACCTTCGGCGATCATCACGACTGCGTCTTCGCCTGAGGCTCCGACGACGGCCAATTGCTGACCCATCCGCGCGCGGGGCTCACCGGGGCGGCGAATACCCTTCATTCCGCCGGTGCGCTTGTCGATGGCCACGACGACCGAAGGATGAATGATCTCGGCGTTTTCGAAGTCGAATTTCAATTGCCCCATCGGAGTCAGCGGGTCGTCGACATTCGCGAAATGGGGCACCCAGGCATAGCCGTTGGCGGGCAGGTCGACGACGGCCAGTGTCCCTTCCGCAAGAAACTGGGCCGCCTTCACCGAAGGGCAGAGCCTCAAATCAGGCGCGGCAGAATCGAGCACGACGGGCACCCGCCTGGCCACTGCGCAGGGGTTGAAGACGAGCGATCCGGGTGTTCCCGTGGGGGCGTCTTCCAGAATCGTCGGGGCGATCGATTCACCGAGCTTCCGGGCCAGGGCGGCGGCGTCGCTGACGGCGGCGGGGTCGGTCGATTCGCTTGCCAGCAAGGATTCGACTTTCAGAACGTCGGGGATGACGGCGTCCAGCGAGCGGGCGAGGGTGTGCATCCACGAGAGCCCGTCATAAACTCCGCGTGCGGAAAAGTCGGCATCCAGCCGGCTCACGGCATTCGACTCATCGGACGCCAGAGCGTTTTCCAGCCCGTGGTCGTCGAAAGCATCAATATCGGGCGTCATCGTGTCGAACGGGCGGTCCGTCTGGGCGAAAAAGTCGCCGGCGGTGACCATCCGGCCGAAGACCGGGGCATACGACTGGATTTTCCGAAGTGCTTCAAGCCATGCCGGCTGAGCGGCGGGCCAGCCCAGCCAGGCGGCCATCGCCACGTGGTCGTCACGCATCGACTGGCCGAGTGACCAGGGGAAACGCAGCGGCATCAGTTCGTCGTCGGTGTCTGTCGGCACCCGTGTGAGGGCTTCCAGAGTGGTGCCGTCGGGGCTTGCCCAAAGCATTTTGGACTCGCGCCGGATCGGAAACTTACCACCGTCAAATGCCATCGGCATGCCGAACCGGAAGCCCATACGGCGGGCGAACAGAGGCAGGTCCGGCGAGAGTGAGGAATTGCGGTGGAAGAGAGTTTCGACGCTGCGGTCGTCGAGGTGGCGACGATAGACGGCATCACCGTGGCGATAGAGCGTGCGGACCGTTTCCAGCGGCAGAAGAGGCTCGGGCCGCTCCGCGAATGGGCCGCCGGCAATGTCCAGCGTACCGGCGTCGACACACTTCCGAATTGAGTCGATCAAGTCAGGCCCGTGCTCCGCAAGTGATTCCAGAAAATCGGCCGCACCGACGAGCGTTTTGGGACTTGAGTCGGTCAGTGTCGTGCGAAGCTGTGTGAGGTCCGAATGACGACCGACGCCGTTCTTGTGCACCAGCACCAGATCCAGCAGCCAGCAATCGACCGGATAGAATCGTTCGCGGGCCCGCAGCAGCACTTCGAAGGCGGCTCTCAAATGGTTCGTGGCCGAGCCGGTATCGCCTTCTCGCCAGCGATCGGCGGCTGCGAAGGTTTCTGTGGCGAGATCGTCGTGATTGACGACGTCGACATGCCCCAGGGCGATCGTGCATGCATGCAGCCAGAGCCGTGCTGTTCCCAGTGCCTGAAAGTCAGGTACGAGTTCGGCGTTGGCTTCGTAATCGTCCGGAATCTCGCTGCCGCGGAGCCTTCTGAGGAACTCGGCCAGGCTGGCCTGGGTGTCCTCGCTGGCGACGATCACGGCCGCCCCGGAATCTTCCGCCTGCGACAGAAACGAAGTCGGAAGCTTGTCCAGCAATCGACCGGGCGCGACATAAAACGCACCCGGTTCCGGGCTCGGCGGATCATGCGGCGAATTGAGCAAACGGGGCAGTGCACCCAATCGGCAAAGTACGGCCGGATGCCAGGCGAGCCGCCAGGCTTCGTACACGGAAGTGGCCGTGGGGCCGTCGACAACGTATTTCGGGTCCGATTCGACACCGTCGACGAATACGAAGACCTTCGGCCCGGTCCTGGCTCCCGGGTTTGCCTGAGCTTCGTTCGATTCGGGATCCGCAGGGGAAAATTCGTCGTTCATGGTCGTTCGATCCGGCAAGTCGTGTCGGTTTCAGGCGATCGATCTCGCGCGACATCCATGATCGGCGAAGGGCTCGACTCGATTTCAGGCACCTAGATCACGCCGCAGTTCGGCGAGCTGGCCTTCCAGCGCGGCCAGCCGCTCGGTCAAGGCTTGAACCGTCTCTTTCAATTCGTTGAATTCGGCCTTCAATTCCGTCCGGGCTGGTGGGGCTATGCCTGCGGCACGTTCGGCGGCCTGCGGAGCTTCGTAGTCGTCGTCGCCGCCGCCAGAGTGTTTGGCCTTCAGGGCTTCCAGCTCAGCCTCGGGATAAAATCCGTGGCACACGACGACACCCCGCTTGCGGCCGGGAGGGGAGAGCGTCAGCACAATGCCCCGTTGCCTGAGGGGTTCGAGCACTTCATGCAGGGCGTCCTGATCTTCGAGCGTATTTTCCATCCGTTCCGCACGCGCTCTCAATTCGCCTTCGGTTTGCGGACCACGCAGCAGTAATTCGGCAAGAACGGCGATCTCGGCCTTCGAAACGCCCCAGAGTTCGTAGAGATTGTGCTTCCACTTGGGCACGCGGCCGAGGCCTTCGATCTTGATGACCGAATGCTTGGCTCGGAGGTCGACCAGCGTGTCCTCGACGTCGTCTTCGTCGTAAGTGACGACCGGGTCTCGATTCGACTTCTGATTGCAGCCTGTGATCAGTCCGGCGAGCGTCATCGGGTAATAGTCGGGCGTCGTTTTGCCCTTTTCGATCATCACGCCCAGCACTCGCCGTTCTTTGGCTTCGTAGCGGGGCAGATCGGCGATCGATGGGCGTGGATTCGCGGTCGACATGAGTTCGTCCTGGAGAGCGATACGTTCGAGACGGACAAGGGGTCGCGCCCGTTCGAACGTATTCGATACGATCGGGCAAGCGAAAATCGGGGTGAAGCGCGGTCAGCCGCCCAGCTCGGACAGCATGGCGTCGAGCAACTGACCTACCAGATTCGGGTTCGCCTTGCCACCTGTGGCTTTCATGACTTGCCCACGAAGGAAGCCCTTGATCGCGTCAGGCTTCTTCTTGCCGGTCTTCAAGTCTTCCATCGCTTTGGGATTGGCTGCCAGAGCCGCTTCGATCGCTTCGCGAATGGGGCCCTCGTCGGAAACCATCTTGTAGCCGCCGGCCTCGATGATCGCTTCGAGATCGCCGGTTCCGTCGGCTTCGATCAGTTTGCCCAGAACTTCGCGGCCCTGCTGGGTGTTGAGTTCGCCCCGGCCGACGCGAGAGATCAGGTCCGCAAGGGTTTCGGGCGCGACCGGGAAATCGGCCACCCGGATTCCCTTCGCGTTCGCCGTACGAAGAACGTCCTGCTGGATCCAGTTCGAAGCGGTCTTGTATTGATCCGTCCGGGCGACGACAGCGTCGAAATAATCGGCGACGTCCTTGCCCTGTTCGACGAGCACGTTGGCGTCGTATTCGGAGAGGCCGAATGCCTTTTCGAAACGCTCGCGGCGCTCGCGCGGCAATTCGCCGATCTCGGCCTTCAACCGGGCGACCCAGGCATCGTCGACCACGACGGGCAGAAGGTCAGGCTCAGGAAAATAGCGGTAATCGGCCGCCGTTTCCTTTTCGCGCTGGAGCTTGGTGACGCCGTCCGGGTCAGACCAGCCACGTGTTTCCTTGGGGGCGTCCTTGATCGTCAGCCCGTCTTCTTTCCACTTCGCATACTGCCGTTCGGCTTCGTAATTGAGGGCACGTTCCACGGAGCGGAAGCTGTTGAGGTTCTTGATCTCCACGATCGGCGTCGCAATTTTGCCGGCGGGCGTGTCGATATGCAGGTTGACGTTGGCATCGCAGCGCAGGCTGCCTTCCTGCATTTCGCAATCGGAAACGCCGAGATAACGCAGCGTCAGCCGGAGTTCTTCCAGGCAGAGCCGGGCGTCGACGCTCGAACGGATGTCCGGCTCGCTCACGATCTCCAGAAGCGGCGTGCCGGCCCGGTTCAGGTCGACTTCCGACTCCTGGCCCGAAGTGTGCACCATCTTGCCGGTATCTTCTTCCAGGTGGATCCGAGTCAGCCGGACCGTTTTGCCGCCGTTGCCTTCGTTGTCGGCCGGAATCGGCAGGCTGCCACCCAGCGAAAACGGCAGGTCGTACTGGCTGATCTGATAATTCTTCGGCAGGTCGGGATAGAAGTAGTTTTTCCGGTCCCACTTCGTGTATTTCGAAATCGTACAGCCGCAGGCGATCGCCGTTTTCAGGGCCAATTCGAACGCCTTGCCGTTCATCACGGGAAGGGTGCCAGGCAGGCCCAGGTTGACCGGATCGCACAACGTGTTGGGCGGCAGGCCGAATTCGGTCCCCGTCCATGAGAACATCTTGGACTCGGTTTGCAGTTGTACGTGCACTTCGAGCCCGACGACCATCGTATAAGGCTTGGCGGTTTCGCTGGACATGCTGTTTCGACTCGCGTGGGATCGTCGTTGATTCATGAATGTACCGGGATGGCCCAACCGGGGGCCTGGATTCCCGGCGCGGCCGTCAGACCGTCAGATTCGGTCGTTTCGTGTGCCAGGGCGTTTCCCGTTCGAACATGCGGGCCACCTGCAGCAGCTTCGCTTCGCTCAGGGCGGGGCCGACGAGCTGCAGGCCGATCGGCAAACCGCCGGACGAAAGCCCGCATGGCATGCTCAGGCCCGGCAGGCCGGCCAGGTTCGTGGTGATCGTGTAAATGTCCGAAAGATACATGGCCAGCGGATCGGCCGATTTTTCGCCCAGGGCGAAAGCGGGCGTAGGTGTCGTGGGGCCGATCAGGACGTCCACTTCCTTGAACGCCGTTTCGAAGTCGTTCCGGATGAGCCGGCGCACTTTCAGGGCCTTGTTGTAGTACTGGTCGGCATAACCGGCGGAAAGGGCATATGTGCCCAGCATGATCCGCCGCTTGACTTCGGCCCCGAAGCCTTCCGCCCGGCTGGCCATCATCATCCGCACCAGGGCCGGCAGCTTCTTTTCGTCGTCGTTGGCGGGCGAATAGTCCGCGGAACGGTGCCCGAACAGGGTGCCGTCATAGCGGGCCAGGTTGGAAGAACATTCGGCCGGAGCGACGATGTAATAGGCCGCGATACCGTACTTCGAGTGGGGCAGCGAAACTTCCTTGATCTCGGCCCCGAGCTTTTCGTACAGGGCGATCGCGTCTCGCACCGATTTTTCGACCTCGGGATCGAGCCCTTCGCCGAAGAACTCGCGGACGATGCCGATCCGCAGCTTTTCAGGCTTCTTTTCGATCTCGGCCAAATAATTGGGCACGGGATCAGGCACGCAGGTGGCGTCGCGTGAGTCGCCGCCGGAGATGGCCTCCATGATCAGGGCCATGTCGGGCACGTCCCAGGTGAACGGGCCGATCTGGTCGAGCGAACTTGCGAATGCGATCAACCCGTAACGGCTGACACGGCCGTAGGTTGGCTTGAGCCCGACGACGCCGCACAGGGCCGCGGGCTGGCGGATCGAACCGCCGGTGTCCGAACCGAGACTCACGGGGGCCGTCATCGCCGCGACGGCCGCGGCCGAACCGCCGGAGGATCCGCCCGGGATACGCTTCGTGTCCCAGGGGTTCAGGGTCGGCCCGTAGCAGCTGTTCTCGGTAGATGAGCCCATGGCGAACTCGTCCATGTTCGCCTTGCCGTAAAGCACGGCTCCGGCGGACTTGAGCTTTTCGATGACCGTGGCGTCGTAAGGCGGCCTGAAGTTTTTCAGCATTCGGCTGCCGCAGGTGGTCGGCTCGCCTTTGACGCACAGCAGATCCTTGATCGCGACCGGAAGGCCGGCGAGAGGTCCGGGATTTTCGCCGGCGGCGATACGCTTGTCGACAGCCTTCGCCTGGTCGAGGACGACCTCGGGCTCAAGGTGCACGTAGACGTTCAGGTGCTTGAGCTTTTCGGTGCGATTCAGAAAGGCCTGGGCCACTTCGACCGCCGAAAACTTACGGGCGGCGATGCCTGCCACCAGTTCCGCGGCCTTCATCTCGGTCAGTTGCATGGGGGGCTCATGGTCAAGTGTTCAATCGGATCGAACGTCTTCGTCCGTCGGCGTTTCGGTGTGCGGGAACAATGGATGACGCAACACGGGGCAATGACCGATGGCCTGGTCAGTCCAGAACGGCTGGTACCAGGAAGCCTTCGGCGCTACGTCGCGGGGCGTTCGCCAGGGCGTCTTCGCGGTCGAGAGCCGGCCTGGCCTTGTCTTCACGGAATACGTTCGTACGGTCCACGCCGTGGGCAAGCGGCTCGACGCCTTCGGTGTCCAGTTCGCCGAGCTGGGCGATGAAGTCGAGGATCGACGTAAGCTGCTGGGCGTAGCGGCCCTTGTCGTCGTCGTTAAGTCTGAGCCGGGCCAGTAACGCTACCTTGGCGACTTCGTCTTTGGTCATGCCTTGAGTTCCCTGCGTGCGGCCAGAAGGCCAATTCCCCGTGGGCATTCGTCAACGCATATCATGCCGAACTCGCGGAAATGTGACAAGGGGCGGAAAAATACGGGAACCGGTGCGACCCGAATCGCTGGGCCTGGACAAGAGTGAGTGGAAAGCGACCGAACACAGCATTGGCATAAAAAAGTCGAACGTGGCTTCGAACTGTATCCGTATGACGGGAATTCGATCAGGGCACGACTTGAATAGTGTTCATATGATCAGATAATCCCGGCGAGAAGAGCGATTCGAGGGACCCTTCCAGAACCGTCAGATCATGCTTCTACACGGCCGTTTTCAGGTCGTTGTACAGCGAGCGGTAGATCCGATCGTCGAACAGGCCGGCCTGGAACTGAAAAAACGCATTTCCCTGAAACACAAGATATTGCTGGAGCAGGGCCCGGTACTGCAAAGGTTCGACTGGCTTCATGTCCGGCTTCCTGCCGTAGCCGAACCACAATTCGGTCAGTGAGTCGGAATCGATGATCTTGAAGTGGAACTCGGCCGCCTGTTCGGCGACTGCCTGTGCGTGTTGCGCCCGGGCGAACCGGTTCTCCTGTGACCATTGAACGGAGATGGACGCCCGGGCGATCAAAAGCCCTGCGGCTTCGACGATCGAAGCGTATTTGGAGAGCGAGTCCAGCCAGCGGTCTTGATTGATCATCGCCATGTCGACCCGAATCGCCAGGCTGTGGTGCGATGCAACGACCGAATCGGCATCGCATGCAAATGGCTTTCGGGTGCCGGCCTCCTCACTCCGACCCAATCGTCAGTAGTACCTTGCCCGGCTTGCCGGATCGCTCGGCGGCCTGCACGGCGGCTTTGATATCTTCCAGTCCGAACCGCTCGCCCGGGGGCGTATCCAGAACTCCGGCACGGATCAGCCGGGCGATTTCCTTGAACAACAGCAAGTTTTTCCACAGCGGGCGTGTCTGCATATAGTTGCCCAGGTAAAAGCCTTCCAGGCGTTTGCCCGCGATCAGCGGCCGGGGAGCGACCACCAGCGGCTGGCCCGACAGCGTGCCATAAACCAGCATGTGGCCGTCTGTCGCCAGTGCTTCGAACAGAGCCGAACCGCTCTCGCCGCCGACAGGGTCGATCGCGTACTTGGGCTCATGATCATGCGTGATCCGGGCGAACGCTTCGGCCAGCGGCTCCCGGCCTTCCACGACCACGGCATCGCCCCCCAGGGCCTTCAGTTCCTCGGCCAGAGCCTCGCGTCGTACGATGTTCAACGTTTTGAAGCCATCGGCCTTGCCCAGCTTGATGATCATCCGGCCCAGAGCGCTGCCCGCGGCATTGTTCACGAGCCATGCTCCACGCGGCACTTTCAGCACTTCGCGAACCATGCAAAGCACCGTCGCCGGATTGACGAAAAAGCTGGCCACCTGTTCCGTCGGCAGGTCTTTGGCGATCGGAACGACGCGGTTCGCGGGCACGATCGCATATTCAGCCCAGTTGCCGCCGTTGGGGTTGATCACAGCCACCTGTTTGCCGGCCATGTACTTGCCCAGAAGCCCCGGGCCAGCTTTGTCGACGATGCCTACGCCCTCGTAGCCGACCGTCGGCCCCAGGCTGGGCTGAACCATGTACCGGCCGCGTGTGAGCATCAGGTCAGAGGGGTTGATCGGCGAGGCGATCATCTTCACCCGAACTTGCCCGCGGCCAGGCTCCGGCATAGGAACTTCTTCGCAGGAAAGCACTTCGGAGGGTTCACCGACGCTGTTCAGGACCACGGCTTTCATCGTTCAGGCTCGCACGGTTTTCGCAGGTGTTTTCGTCGCGGTTCGTTTGCGGATATAAGAGAGTAACTTACCCGGGCCAACGAGCGGAACCATGTCGTGCCGCGGCCTTCACGAACCGAATTCAGAGCGGCGCGAATCATGAGCGAACAAGTTCCCCATCTCGTCACTTGCCGATGGCTGGCTGAACGGCTGAACGACCCGAACGTGCGCGTCGTCGACATGCGGGGCAGTGTCGTCACCCGGCAAATCGCCCCCGGAGTCGAGGAGGCTGACTACAAGGGCGCACCTGAGGAATTTGCCAGAGGCCACATTCCGGGAGCCGTTTACGTCGATTGGACCAATGACATCATCGATCACGATGACTCCGTTCCTGTCCAGATCGCCCCGCCGGACGTCTTCGCCGAGGCCATGGCTTCGCGGGGGATCGGCGATGACACCCACGTGATCGCCGTGGATCATTTCGGTGGCCAGTTCGCGACTAGGCTCTGGTGGACGCTCAATTATTACGGCCACGAGAAAGTCAGCGTTCTGGATGGCGGCTACCAGCGATGGGGCGATGAAGAACTTCCTGTGGAAACCGGTCAGCCGAGCCCGAAACGAGCGGTGTTCACGCCGAGGGTGAATCCGGCCTGGCGTACGACGGCTGAAGAACTGGCCGAGATGATCGGCAAAGATCAGGCCAGAATCCTCGACGCACGCGATTCGGGGCAGTACACCGGAGCCAAGCGGCGTGGCTCGCGAGGCGGGCATGTGCCTGGTGCCGAATCCGTTCCGAGAGAACTGTTTCTGGCGCAGGGTGGAGGATTCAAGCCTCTCGAAGAAATTCAGGCGGTGATCCAGGACAAGCAACTCGACGCCAATGTACCCGTCGTTGCCTATTGCAACGGTGGCGTGGCGGCCACGGTGGTCCTTTTCTCGCTGCACCGTGCCGGGTTCAGAAAACTGTCGAATTACGATGGATCATGGAACGAATGGGCGGAACGGCCGGAACTGCCTGTCGAGAAATCCTGACACGTCAAGTTGGATCATCGAGAAATTCAGCACGAAGCCTGTCGACGAAACGGACCGTCACGAAGCGGTCGTATTCGCCTCGGCCGGCTTCTTTTCTTCGCTCCCGAACAAGCGGGCGATCTTGGCGCCGGCCCGCAGCAGACGCTTCATGGAGCTGGAGCTGAGCCTGTCCACCTGGCTGTACCAGAGTGTGATCATCTGCACAAATTCCAGCATTTTTTCGAGTTGCTCGCCGGTGTAAGCATCGCTGTCACCACCCGATTTCGCCTCGGCCACGCATTGTTCGAGCAGAGTGATCGTCGGGTCCATCTCGCGCCGCTTGCGTTCGGCCATGATCACACGGAACGTCTCCATGACGTCCTTCAAGGCCTCGAACCGGTCGCGACGGTCGCCGATGATGTGCACCTTCTTGACGACGCCCCAGGTGATCAGCTCCTTGATGCTCGTGGACACGTTCGATCGGCTCACGTCAAGGAGAGTGCTGATCTGTTCGGCGTCCAGCGGCTCGGGCGACACGAAAAGCAGTGCATGCACCTGGGCCATCGTCCTGTTGATGCCCCATGCATGGCCCATTTCGCCCCAGTGCAGGATGAACTTCTGCGAGGCTGGCGTGAGTTCCATCGTCGAAAAATTCCGAAATGACCGAAGAGACTGTCAGGACGTTCCAGTAGTGTAATCGTTTGGGCCCGGAACTCAAGTGCCACCGGGACGGACTGAGGTAATTCGGCTGTGCGATTCCAGTGTCCACAGGCTTTGAGGATCCACGGAAGTCGGATATCATCGCCTGAATCGCTTCGTCGATCGATTCAGACTCTTGCTCCGGACCAGACGTGAAACCGCCATACGAATCGATTCCGCGGGAATTGAACGAATTTTTCGAAGCCTGCCGGCTCGAGGATGCCCATGTCGAAGAGCACATCGATCGGCTCTTGTCGAGAGTTTCCGCGGACAGACTCGCCTCTGGCGTCGATACCGTACTTGCTTCCGGAATTCCCGAGGACTGGCCGGCGGCCCTGAACCTTGTCGGACTTCTCGCAAACGAGTCTCAGGAGTTGTGGACGTCTCTGATCAGGGCAATAGAAACTCGTCAGGATCTGCAGATTCCTGATCTTATGGAAGCTGTCGCGCTGCTGAACCAGGCGAATCGGCTCCCTGAAAAAGGCCGATGCTTTGAACTTGCTGAGGAATGGGCGGAAGCCACAGCAGGGCACTCCGAAGTCGAGACACTGATTCGACTCATCGAAGAAGACCCTGAGGATGCAGCCTCCTGGCTTGGCGAAATTGTCGACTGGTCCGACGCCGAACGTGGCCTTCTGATCGAACAACTTCGGGACCACAAGCCAGGCCACGGCCGGGATACGCTGATCTCATGGATCGAATCGATCGAATCCGATCGACAGCATGACGAATTGGCCGAATCTATGGAGCATGAGCTTTCGCCCGAATTGCTCATCCCCACCTGGGATCTGGCGATACCCGAGATTCGACCGCTCTGGATCACGGATTTGACCGACACCGGCACTTTCGGGGCAGGGCTCGAAACGGTCATTTCATCGCCTCATGTGCGAATCGTCGTCGCCGGATCGCTCTTCACGGGAATGCAATACGCGAACTCGTTCGAGCCGGCCGATGACAATTCCTTCGAACCGCGAATGCCTGAAGGAAGGAATCTGTCATTCCATCCCGTTCTGGTACGGCAGATGATTCGGGAACTTGTTCGTATCGGATTCGCAGGCAAGAGCGTGCCCGCCAGGATCGACTCGATTTTCGAATCGCTGTTGCGTGAAATCTCACCAAAGCGGGAGTCGGATGCCGCCCAATGGGAGCGGTGGACACGAATTCTCGTCGACTCGAATCCGCTGGATCGTCGCCCCGGCGCTTTATCGGCAGATGCCAGAGAGACTTTGGACGGGCTCAATTACTGGCTTGTGCCCGACCCGCTCGCGAAAGAGTTAGCTTCGGAATTCCGCTCCCGCAATGACGATACAGAAATCGATCGCGTCAGGGGAGTCATGCGAGTGTGGTTCGAACGTTCGCTCGGGCCTCGCATGGGCGGATTGATCGAAGCTCTCAGTCAGATGGGTTATTTCTGGCTGAGTCTCGGTGAGCTGGATGGTCTCGACGAACCTTCGCCGTGGCACAGTCGCGCACGTGCTTCCGCACGCATCGTGGCTGACTTGAGCGACCCCTCGCGCGTCGTGGCCACGCATCCTTTCGTCGAACAATTCATGCTGAGGGTGTTCGTGGTCGCCGCTGGACAACGCTGAATTCAGGAATGATCGGATCGACTATCGTTCGTATCCTGGCAAGATCGAAATCGAAACGGGCGGGCTTCGGAACTCCGAACCCGCCCGCGATTCATTCCGTCAGCGAGATTGAGCCGACCGAATCGGCCCGCCCGTGCGATCAGAGAGGCTGATAGCAAGGGCGGTCAGGGCGGCAGCACGACTCCTTCTCGACCATGTCGTCGTCGGGCCCGAAAGCCTTCATGGTCTTGAGGCACCAGTAGAGCGTGCTGTCATAGTTGTGTTCGAAGCCGTAGTCCATGCCGTCGGTATAGACGTACATGCCCTTTGACCTCAAGTGACGGCAGACTGGCCCGGCCGTGGCTTCGGCGCCAGCTTCCCCGGATTCCGGTGCAACCGGTTCTTGCGAAGGTTCGCTCATGTTCGTCAGGCCTCCCAGTATTTGTTACCGGCGCTCGTGCAAAGGGCCCGCGTGATGACCGTCTTCAGCATGGAGACCTTGAAGCCGTTCATCGACAGCGGTTTGGCTCCAGCGGCGGCGGCTTCTCCAGCGGATCTGGCGGATTCGACGGTAATCACCTTATCCTTGATCGCCTCTTCCGCGGCCTTCGAACGCCATGGAACCGGCGCGACCCCGTAAACGACGACTCTGGCGTCGGAAACCGTTTCGCCGGAGAAGGTCAAATTCACTGAGGCCATGACGAGCGGCCAGTCATGGGCCTGCTTGTGACGAGCTTCATAAGAAGCATTCTTGCCCTTCGAAGCCGGTATCGTGACCGATTTGAGGATCTCGCCCGGTTTGGTGGCGAAAGGGCTTTCCGAATTCGAAGTCGGAACCTTGTAGAGTTCCTCGACTTCGACGGTTCGCTCCCCTTCAGGTCCGACGAGTGTCGCCTTCGCTCCGAGTGCGATCAACGGCACGGCCAGGCTCGAAGGATGGACATAAAGGGCATCGCCATCCGTCATGAAGATGGCAGCGTACCTGTTGTCGCCTTCACGCAGCATGTGCTTGCCGTCTGTGGTTTTCGGAACGAGCCCGAAACCCGACCGGTAATACCAGCAGCGCGGATGCTGGAACAGGTTTCCGCCCAGGCTGGCCATGTTGCGGATTTGGGGAGTGGCCACTTCGCTGGTTGTCTGCCACAGGGCCGGATATGCCGACTTCACGACTTCGCTGGCCAGGATCTCGGCCAAGCGGGTGCCAGCCAGAATGGTGACGCCTGAAGCGGCATCGCCCGATATTCCGGCGAGTTCCTTGACATCATTGAGGTACACGACCCGCTCGGGGCTCGTGACATAATCCTTCATCCGGTTGATCAGGTCCGTGCCGCCGGCAAGCGGCGCGGAACCGGGAGTGAGGGCCTTGACGGCCTGATCGACGGATGTCGCTCCGACGTATTCGAAGGCTTTCATCGGGTTCAGACCTTTCCTGCTTGAGCCAGCGCGTTAAGAACGTTGATGGGGGTCATCGGCCAGTTGGTGACCCGCACGCCGATCGCGTTCGAAACGGCGTTGCCGATCGCGGCCGCGGTGCCGATCGTCGGCGGTTCGCCGATGCCGATCACGCCACGTTTCTTGATAGCGGCCGGTTCGTAGGCGTGAATCACGATCTCCGGAATGTCCGACGCACCGGCGAGCTGATAAAGCTCCATGTCCGGGTTCAACATCCGGCCAGAGACCGGATCCATGACTCGCTCTTCGAACAGCCCATAATTCAGGCCGCCGATCACGCCGCCATAGACCTGGCTGTTCCAAGTGAGCTTGTCCAGGATCAGGCCCGAGTCCTGAACGGCCACGATCTTGTTGAGCTTCACGACACCGGTTTCGATGTCGACGGTCACGTCGGCGAACTGAACGCCGGCGACGCCGTTCGAAGAGAGCCCCTGCGAGAACTTGCCGGTCACCGAGATCGGGTTCATGCCGATCTTGCGAGCGGCGTCCTTGAAGCTCATCGCGGCTTCGCCTTTAACCATAAGCTTGCCATCGGCAAGCGACAGGTCTTCGGGCTTGGGTGCACCGGGCAGAGCCGGAGCGATTTTCTTGAAGAACTCGTCGCGCGCTTCCAGGCACGCGTTATAGCACGGCGGGCTCATCGACGGGGTCGTCGTGGATCCGCCTGACGATTGCCCGGGCGGGAATGTGCTGTTGCCAATGTTCGACTTGATGTCCGTCGGCTGCAGGCCGAAGACTTCCGCCGCGATCATGGCCATCACCGTTCGGATGCCGGTTCCGATGTCCTGCGTGGCCGATTTCAGTTCGATCGTCCCGTCCGGGAAGACCGTGCAGGAGACCTGCTTGTCCGGAGCGCCGCCGCCACCCCACTGGTGCAGGGCCACGCCCAGGCCGCGCCGGACGATCCCCTTCTGCGAACCGCGAGGCTGGAAGTTCTTGCTCCAGCCGATCAGCTCGGCACCGATGTCGATCTGCTCCAGATACATCTGGGTCCGGTCGGTTTGATCACCCAGCAAGTCTTTGCCAAGATTGGCCTTGCGGACGACCAGCGGATCGACGCCCAGCTTCGCGGCCAGGTCATCCAGGGCCGATTCCATGATCAGACAGCCCTGCGGGTGCCCAGGGGCACGCATCGCGCGGGAGTTGCCGCCGTTCACGAAAACGTCGGCATGTTCACGCGAAAAATTCGTGAACTTGTAGACGTAGGGCAGCGGAAAGCCCGAGCCGCGTGCAACGCCACCTGTGCCGAAAGTTTCGGCGATCATACCGGTGATTTTTCCGTCTTTCGTGGCGCCGATTTTCACCTTCGCCATGGCCGAGGGCCGGTTGCCACCTGCCAGGTGCTCCTGGATCCGGTCCAGGAAGATCTTTACGGGGCGGCCGCCGACTTTCTTGGAAATTCGTGCGGCTGTTGTGCCCCAGAGATCCGCGCCGAACTTGGAGCCGAAACCGCCGCCCATGACTTCCGTCAGGACCGTCACGTTCGAAATCGGGAGTTCGTTCGACTCGGCCAGTTCGCTCGCGGTGGCCGTCACAGCCTGGGTGCTGGCCCATGCGGTGATGTGGTCCTTGTCATCCCAGCGGGCCGTAAGTCCATGCGGTTCCAGGCAGACGTGGGTGACGACCGGTACGGAGTAAGTGGCTTCGATGACGGCGTCGGCCTTCGCCAGGCCTTCTTCGGGCTTGCCGTCGACCTGGGCGCGGCCCTTGCGAACGTTGCCCGAGGGAATCACCTTGGCCGCGTTTTCGGCCATTGCCTGAGCTTCCGTCGCGGCGTGCGGCAGAACTTCGTATTCCACCTGAATCGCCCGAACCGCATCGCGGGCCTGTTCTTCGGTCTCGGCAGCCACGACGGCGATGTCGTCGCCGTGGTATCGCACGAGCTTGCCCGGGCCGGCGATCACTTCGACCGCTTTCACGCCCGGCATTTTCTCGGCGGCGGCGGTGTCGATCGACTTGATCCGCGCGTGAGCGTGGGGACTGTAGAGAATTACGCCGAAGAGTGTGCCTTCAGGGCGTTCGTCGCTCGGATATTTGGCTCGCCCGGAGGCTTTCGCCAGGCCGTCGAGACGGGGGTAATCCTTATTGAGCAACCTGGTCGATTCGGGCCAAGAGTTCGCTGCCATGGGGGTGTCTCCTTTCCCGAATTGTCAGACTTTGATGGCCTTGGCGGCGTCCAGGGCTGCCTGGATCACGCCCACATAAGTACCGCAGCGGCAAATGTTGCCGTCGAGCCCCTTCTTGACTTCTTCCAGAGTCGGGTTGGGGTTCTTCTCCAGCAATGCCTGGCAGGCAGTGACGAAGCCGGGTGTGCAGTAGCCGCACATCAGGCCGTCGTTCTGGTGGAAAGCGTGAGGAACGCCGCCTTCGCCGGTATCGAACGATTCCAGCGTGCGGATCGTCTTGCCCTGCGAAGAGATCGCCAGAGTCGTGCAGGAATAGACAGCCTGACCGTCGAGAATTACCGTGCATGCTCCGCAACTGCCGCGATCGCAGACCCTCTTCGGCCCGGTCACGTCGAGCCTGTGGCGAAGAACGTCCAGCAGCGTGCTGCGTGGCTCGATCTCCGTCTTCAGGGCTTTGCCGTTGACTTGAAGTGTCACGGAAATCGTGCCGCTCTGGGCCGAGATCTGCTGGGTGGCCAGAGCCTCGGCCGCGGCTTCGTCCATACCGACCTGGGCAGTCTGCGTCAGGACGGCTGTCGCTGCGGCGACGCTCGATCCTCGCAAAAAGTCCCGGCGGCTGGCGGCGTTCGGGTCAGTCACATTGTCTCTCATTGCGAGATTTCCCCACGGATTCTCAGAGGATATCGGATTTCACGACCAGGGTCGGGAGAACCGGAAGAGGGTCGTACCGGTTCGATGAGATTGGGCGATTACGCCGACTATCTTGCCCGACCTCCTGGATCGAATCAAGAACGAAGTCGATTTCCGAATCGGTTTTCCTGAACGGCCGGAATCAGTGAATCTGTAGAGGACGCATTGTCAATGTCTATGAAAGACATGTGGATTCTGAACATTCAGGCCCGGGATTCTTCCCGGTTGACTGGAGAACCAGAATCGCAAGTGCTTTCCAGGGAGTCGGATCCATCGTTATCGTTCTGCAAGTCGACGATAGACTCGAATCGTGCCGTCCGACGTCGTCGCGACCGGGGGCTCATTCTCGAATTGCCTGAAATACCCCTTAGGCCCCCATGGGCCGAAGATCAGACTCGATGAAATCGCCACATATTTCGTACGGCAGTCCTGGACCGTCATCGGCAAATGCTCGTCATTGTCCGATGCATCGACACCATAGCTTTCGACTTCCAGGCCGTAGGTAGCAGGCTCGATATCTCCGAAAGCGAAAAGGGTTATGTCATTAAGTTCAGGCCGCTCCGCGAGCAGCTTGCGGAATCCGATCAGGCCCTGACCCCAGTCAAGGTTCGAATCGGCCAGGATCCGGTGTCCGCCGGTGTTGCCGCCCGCCAGAACGTTGAAATAAGTCAGCTCATACGGATGACTTGATGCCGTGGCCCAGGCTGTTGCCGCAACGGCGAAGATGGCCAGAAATCGACGACGCGGCTGCTCCGCAATTGCGGATAGCCATACGATCGCAATCGGAGCCAGCGGGAGAAGGTAGCGATAACCGTAATTCCTTTTCGAAGAAAGGCATGCAGCCGCGATGAAGGCCAGGCACAAAAGCGGAACGACCCACTCCTCGGGCCGATCCTGAAGGCGTGCCAGCCAGGGCCGAATCGCCATTATGCCCAGAATGACTGGCGGGCATTTTACGAGCATGGCTACCAGATAATACCAGGGCCAGCCCTGGTTCGAAGTTTCGCCCAGAAGATAGCTGGGCCCGCCGCTGCGCTGGTGTCTCATCTGGGTCGCGAATCCCACCCAGTCGACCGGGAGTGGCGTTTCCAGTACCGAAGCCAGGTTTCCGGCGATCGCTGGATGAAACCGGCTTTCGAGCCAGGGATGGTGGCCTGTTCGTTCGCTCGGTGCGATCGTGGCGAAACCTGTCAGTACCAGATTCGTCAGGATCATGACAAGCGCGAACCCGCATCCGAAGCGAAAGGCGTTGATCGATGCATGCGTGATCGTTTTCGAGCGAATCGGGCCGGGCGTTTCGGATCGCTCGTAAATCTCATGTACAGCGACGATCCCTGCAAACAATACAGGCAGTGCCACGGCCGTGAACTTCATGCTGAAAGCGGCCCCGGCGGCGACTCCTGAAGCCACTCTCCAGCCGATGCGTCCGGTCCGGATCGATTCGCAAAGGCACATCGTCGCCAGGGCGATGAAGGTCCAGAGCGGTGTCTCCATCGTCATCAGCGAACCATGCGCCCGAAGATTCGGCCCCAGTGCGTACAAAAGACCTGCGCAAAAGGCCGCCGACGTTCCGTAAGCTCGATAGGACCAGAGCTGGACAATCCCGAGCCCCGCGAACCAGAGCCAGGCCGCCGATGCCCGAAACCAGGGGAGAGAATCCGGCAACGATCGCCGCGGTTCGTCAATCCAGCGCCCCCGGCCCGTGGCGTCCATGATCACCAGTGCCGGCAGGGCCTGCCATTTCCAGAACGTCACGGGCGAACCCATGCGAGTGATTTCCGTCTGGTCGCCTGTACGCCACCAGCGGCATGCGATCCGCACGTAGGCTACCTCGTCGTAAGTGGCGGAATTTTCGCGAATTGTGCCCCCGGACAGCACTGTACCGACGAGGACGGGCAAAACGAACGCCGCGATTATCAGGGGCAGCCTGGGCCGACTTTGTGCGAAACTGGTTCGGTCTGCTCCGGGCTGTTCGGCTTCTTCCATGGTCCGCGTGCTCCGGGCGGGCTTCAGTGCGTTCCGCTGTGTCCGTCCAGAACACGTGTGATCGCAAGCACATCGCGAATGCCTGGGCCTTCGTAGGGCAGGTCCCGCACGAGGCGATAAAATTGCCCTTCGAGCAATTCGCCTAGCGAAGGCTGCATCGGCAGGCGTTCTTCATGGAAGCCTGTGTTGTCATGCCAGCGGATCAGGTCCGGCATCTCGAGATAAGCCATCCCTCTCTCGCAGAAAACCTGATATCCTGGACCGAGTGGCATGCGGGCCGCGTCTCCCCAGTATGCCGGATGATGGCGATAGCATGTCATTTGAGCGACTGCGCCACTCGGATAGCGCATGATGATCGAATGAAAGTCTCCCTCGATCGGGTTATCCAGCATGCCGATCGAGGCGTCCGTCTGCAGAACGGAGACCGGCTCTTCGCCGATCACGTGTCGGGCCCAGTCGATGAGAAAATAAATCGGGTCTGAACGTAACGACACAGGCGCATTCTGGGATGTCGGTCCAGGCTGGCCGTAGCGGTCGAAGGCGACGACACGCGTCTGGCCGAGGATCATACGGACTGGCCCGAGTTTGGTCGTGAGAAGTTCCTTGAGTCTTCGAGTCGCCGGATATTGCCGGCGAGCCAGCTCAGGCATGAATTTGATCCCATTCGACTCGATCGCCTCACCGATTCTGCGGGCTTCGTCGAAAGTCGGAATCGGTACCGAAGAATAAACCGGCAATTTTCTCTGTGCGGCAAGTTCGATGGGGTAAGTGCCGAACCACTGAGGTGCCAGCAGGCAGATCGCATCGATATTCGGATGTTCGACGATCTGCTTCAAGCCTTCGGCAGGGTCGCAGCGCAGCTGGTTCGCCGTACGCCGCCCTCGTTCCAGTACCTGGTCGTACACCGCGACAACCCGGAATTTGTCGCGAGTTCGTTCCAGGGCAGGGCGGTGCCGTGTTTCCCACAGCTTGCCCAGACCGATGATTCCCAGCCGCAATGGGGGTGATTCGTCCATGGCTCCCGAGTATTCGATGTTGCGGAGTCTATCGGAGCATCTTCCACAAGTCATATACTAAAGAGAATCGGCTTCAGGTTTAAGGGCAATCGGCCAGGTTCCCTCCGGCCCTTACCGAGCCAGGTGTCGCGAGTTCTTCGAGATCGACCGGCAGTCTTCGCGGCAGCGTTCGGACGTAACACGAACCTGGGCCTGACCCGCCGTACGGAATCATGATTATGAGCTTTGCCCCTGGTGAGGACATTCTGCCGGAAAATCTCGAAATCGATCCCAAGGGCCGGTTAAGTCATGTCGGAGTGCAGAATTACGTCCCGCTTTCCCGTAAATTGCTCGATTCCATGTTACTTTCTGACTATGGTCTCGGCGATTCGGAACGGCTTCGCTGGGCGCGATTCTTCGACGCCCTAGGGCGCGTTCAGCGAGCCCAGATGTTCTTGAACTGGGATCTGTTGCGAGAACTTTATCAGCCATTCGACCCGGATCACACCTATCTTTCGGAAGAACATCCGGCACCTGGCGAGGATAAGGCTGACCGGCTCGACATCTTCATCCGACAGTTCGAAGAAGCCCTTCGAGCCGCGAATTTCCAGCGAGTCGAATTCGACGTGATTCAGCATGCCGTTCGCTCGAACAATGACTTGCGTCTGAAGTACGAGCCGAATTTCGACGTGTTCGACGAAATCCGCGTCTACGGCCGCGGTCGATGCATCGTGACTCGCCCGCGCCGAACGCTCCGCAGAGGCTGGCGTAAGGAGATGCACGCACATCATGCCTGGCACAGGCTTGTCGTGATGGTCAAATTCCGCGACGGTGTCGAAATGGGCCCGATGACCCGGTCCGACCGAATCTATCTCAGGATATTCAAAGAGGTTCCGTTTCGTGAGCTGGAGATGCACCTGCCGGAACAGGCGACACGAATCCGAATGCCCATGCTCGATAAGGTCTCGGTCGCATCGCCCGTGCTCGTCGGCCTGCCGACCCTGGTTTCGAAAGTCCTCTCGCTGCCTATCCTGGCGCTGATGAATCCGCTCGTCCTGGGTTCGCTGCTGACCGTTCCGGTGGCATCCGGCTGGCGATCGTTCAGCGGCTTCCGCAACGCCAAGCTCAAGCATACGCACAGGATGATCACGAACCTGTTCTATCTGACCCAGGGCAACAACAGGCTGTGCATCACGCGGATCTGCGAGATGGGCTGGGAACAGGAGAATGCCGAGGCAGCGATCGCATTCAAGATGATCCATGATGCCAACGCGCGAGGCGAATCGATTGACGCCGCCACGCTCGATCATCGTGCGGAACGATTCGTCCACGATGTCCGGCAGATCCGCATCGATTTCCAGTGCGGTGACGCTGTCGAAAAACTTCGGCGACTCGGCCTCTTGAAATCTCGCGGAATGCAGCCCCTGGAGGTTTTGCCGCTCGACGAAGCGATGGAAGTCCTGAGAAAGCATTGGGCACGCATGAGTCCATAATAACTGGTAGCGAGAATCGGTCGACGACGATTTCTTTGACCATGAGCCGGAATCATTCGAGGTCGAACCGGTTTTGATTTCGGGCGAACTCTTTCGGAAGGTCTTCGACTCACGTAAAATGATCCGCAACAGTGGTACCGGCGTTCGCCCGCTCCAACTCGTCCCGTATGTTGACTTTCGATCGAGATACGAGATATCCGTCTTGCCGCCATGAGCCAATTCGAACTCGTCGCGATGAACATGATCGCGGCACACATTGCCCTGACCCAAAAGTTATTCGATGTCCAATCGATTGTCGATGCGATAAAGACTGCGCCTGAGTCGGAATCCCGAACCTGGTACGAAATTCTGGCGGACAGGTCTAATCCGAATTCTGAGGAATTGGAAGTCATTGCTTCGAATGTGCGGGACATCATATCCCGGTACAAGGGCGATCTCGGGCTTGCTCTGAAGGCCTGCCTGCTTGAATCTGCCGAACTTCGCGCTTTGTACGATCGATTATCCGAATCAGCAGTGGATTCCGTCCATCGGCAGTTCGCTTCGACTGTTTTGTTCGAAGGCGATTTTTCCACTAAGCCTGCCGGTGAGGAGACGGAGAAGGATAATACGGCGTCTTCGGACGGCGACTCATGGAAGAACCGAAAACTCGGCCGATTTCGGATTGTCGGACGTATCGGGCAGGGGGGCATGGGGGTCGTTCTCGAAGGTCGGGACGAAGAGGAACTGGATCGACGAGTGGCTGTGAAAGTCATGCAGCCACTGCGGCGGAACGAATCGCCAGAGGCTCTGGAACAACGACGCAGGCGGTTCGAAAACGAAGGCAAGATCCACGGTCGTCTAGAGCATCCGAACATTATTCCGATCTATGGCTCCGGAAAGACGGAAGGCGGCTGGCCATTTTTCGCGATGCGGCTCATCGATTCCCAGATCGACATGGACAGGGCGATCCGGAACTTTCATGCGGGGCGTCCCCTCTTGAGTCCGGTCGATTCACGTTTCGACCAGAAGTCAACTCTTCCCTATAAATCGAGCGGGCCTGTAGTCTCTGCGTCCGAAGTCCAGGAAGGCGCAGACGCGGCGACGGTCGATGCGAAAAGACCACCCAAAGCCGGTGAAACTCGCTCAGATCGGTCGAAGGCCCCATTGAAACTCAAGCGGCTGACGGGACAGGCGAATATCGATTTTCGAGAGCTCCTGGAACGCTTCATCGACGTGTGCGAAGCTGTCGAATACGCGCACAATAGCGGCGTCATTCACAGGGATTTGAAACCCAAAAACGTCATGCTCGGAAAAAATGGCGAAACGCTTCTTATCGACTGGGGGCTGGCTATTCCTAAGGCCGTCAGTCGTCGGAACGATTTCGAAATGGATTCGGTTGGCCCTTTGACCCAGGACATGATTGACCTGGAACTCAACGAAAGCTCGTTTCGTGCCAAAGGTACACCTGGGTACATGGCTCCGGAACAATACGACGGTAACCCTGAGAATCTGGACACGAGGACAGATATATATTCCCTCGGAATGATCCTGTACCAGGTGCTCACATGCCGCAACGCTTTCATCGCGGATCACGAATGGAACCGGTTCGATAAGTGGGCCCTGATTCAGAAGGTTCACTCGATCACGCCTGATCCACGCAATCACAATTCGGCCATTCCGAAGCCACTGGCCGCGATTTGCCTCAAAGCAGCGGCAGCGAGACCCGCTGACCGTTACGTCTCGGCCAGCGATCTGGCACGCGATGTGGAACGCTGGCTGGCGAACGAGCCTGTCTCGGTCTATCGAGAGACGCTGGTCGAACGAACACGCCGATGGGGACGCCGGCATCGCTCGGCTGTGATCACTACCATCATATCGCTCATCTCCGGCGTAACGGTTTTCGGACTAGTGCAGCAGATCAATACCAGCCGTCTTGCTGAGGAAAAAGCCACGGCTCAAGCCAATGCTATGGAAGCGCGCCGCCAGCGTGATCTTGCGGAGGTTAATGCCGAAGCCGCGAAAGCCAGCGAAGAACGTCTCCTTCTCGCACTCGATAATATCCGCAGGGAGAAAGAAATCGCTGAAACGGAAAGGATCAAGGCAATGAATTTTGCCGAACTCGCCCGTGCGAAGGAAGACGAGGCGAGACGTCAGGAAGCGGCCGCGATTGTTCAGAAATCGAAAGCCGAACGGAACGAAAAACTTGCTGATGTCATGGCTGACATGGCGAAAAGCCAGGCGATTGTCGTCAATCAGGAAATATCGGGGATCGCCGATTCGCTCGATAAGTTCAACAACCCGAGAGTGAAAAGGGATTTCGAACGCATACAGCAAAATCTGAACGCGATTTCTCTGGCGAAATTTCGCGAAATCCAACCGATTCTTGAAGCAAATCAGGAAGCAGGTCCCGAAAATGCCATGACGCTCGCGGATTTTTCTTTTCGATTCGGTGAGATTCTGGCCCTCGGCAAAAACTATACAAGTGCCATTGAACAGCTCGAAAAAGCCGCAAAATTGTTCGGCTCGATCGCCATTAAGGATCCCGCAACCCCCGCCGCCGCATTGGGCCAGGCTCGAGCATTGAGTCTTATCGGCTCAATTCGAATCGAACAAGGCGAAGCGAAAGCTGCACTCACAAGTCTTCGCGAGGCCAAGGAAATTCGCGATTTGCTGGCTACGAAATTCCCGGCCGATCCCAATTGTTTATGCGCTTTGGGCGAATCATCGAAGGATTTCGCCGCGACCGAATCGGATCCGGCTAAAGCCGTCGATTCGTTGATCGATGCGATCGAATTCCACCGAAAAGCACTTTTCGCCTCTCCCGCGAATTCTTCCTTCCGCGAAAAACTACTGAGCTTGCTCGGAACGACTACAGTGCGGATTCGGACCGTCGAAAATCGCGAAATACTTTACCCGAAACTAATCGCTCAATTCGAGGAACTCAAGCGTAGATTCCCCGATGACAAAAACTTCAACGAAAACAGAAGCGTCGCTTACAACGATTTCGCGTGGCTTATCGCTGTCCGTCCGGACCGAATGCCTGAGCAATATTTAAGGGCGATCGATCTGGCCCGAAATGCCGTCTCCGTGAATCCCTCGGACGGCCTTCTTCTCAACACTCTGGGGGTCGCACTTTATCGCTCCGGTAGCTATGCGGAAGCGCTTGGAATTCTCGCGAAATCGCTAGAGTCGAACAAGAAAGCGTCGGAAGGCAGAGACTTTCCATTCGATCTGGCTTTTATCGCGATGGCTCAAATGAAACTCGGCCAGATCGCTGAGGCACAGGCCACATATGCTCGATTAGCAGGGTGGATGGCAAATCCTCCTTTCGTTTACGATGCGGACACGAAAACCTACTTCGACGAAGCACGCAGGCTGATCTATCCGGGCTCGACACCCTGACCCGGCCTATTTGATGCCCTCTCGTTTCATTTATGATTTTCTATTGCCGACCAAGTTTATTTCGGATGCGTTGACGACTGCATGGCGATTCCTCACAATGCAGCCATCACCCACGAACGAATTCGTATGGAGGGATCGAACCGTGCGGAAGGCGCATGCTTTTCGATTCAGCCTGACCCCTTTTCCTCCAACGACAACCAAAGTGAGACAAGACGCCGATGCCTTCCGATGATCTTCTGCTGGGCCTTGATTTCGGCACTCAAAGCGTCCGTGCCGCCCTGGTGACGCCTGACGGCAAAATCGTCGCTTTCGGCACCTCCTCTCTGGACACGACGTATCCCAAGCCCGCCTGGGCTGAGCAATCGCCCGCCCAATGGTGGGATGGCGCTGCTGCGGCCGTTCGTGCGGCCCTCGAAAAAGCCGGCGCGAAGCCTGAACGAATTCGCGGCATCGGACTGGACACGACCGCATGCACCGTCGTCGCCTGCCGAGCGGATGGAACCGTGCTTCGCCCGGCACTGCTTTGGATGGACCAGCGTTCGGCTGCCGAAGCCGACCGGATCTCAGCGACCGGCGATCCTGTGCTCAAATATGTATCCGGCAAGGTCAGCCCTGAATGGATGCTGCCCAAGGCCCTCTGGATCAAGACCCATGAGCCGGAAATCTATGCACGCACGGAACGCATGGTCGAATGCACCGACTGGATGATGCACAAGCTGACCGGAATGTGGACCCTGGCCCTGAACCACGTCGCCGTGAAGTGGAATTACGCCAAGCCCGACGGCGGCTGGCCCGTACGGATGATCGAAGCCGTCGGCCTGGGCGATATCCTGGCCAAATGGCCCGAAACGATCGTGCCCCTGGGCCGTGGTGAAGGCAAACTTTGCCCAACTGCCGCCACCCATCTGGGGCTTGTGCCTGGAATTCCTGTGGCACAGGGCGGCATCGACGCGTACCTCGGCATGCTCGGCATGGGGGCGACGGCATCAGGCGACGTCGCCGTGATCGTCGGCTCCAGTACCTGCCACCTTGCCCAGACCAAAGCCGGCGTATTCGGATCCGGCTCGGCAGGTTGTTACCCGGAAGCGACCGTCGAAGGCCTTTACACGCTCGAAGCCGGCCAGACGGCCACCGGCTCCATTCTCGACTGGTTCCGCCGGCACTTGGCCGCCGCACAGACGATCGAGGCCGAAAAACGGGGTGTTCCGGTCTATCAGGTTCTGGACGAACAAGCCGCCTCCGTTCCCATCGGTTGCGATGGCCTGATCGCCCGCGACGACTGGCAGGGCAATCGCTCGCCCTATAAAAACCCTGCTGCTCGTGGCGCGTGGACGGGCCTTTCGCTCGCTCACACTCCCGCCCACATGTTCCGTTCGATCTACGAAGCCACGGCCCTGGGTACGCGTCAGATCCTTGAAGATGCTGCAGGGTTCGGCCTCGAGGTCAACCGAATCTTTCTGGGCGGCGGCGGGGCGAAATCGTCGCTCTGGACCAGGATTCACGCCGACGCTATCGGCAAGCCGATTCATGTGCCCGCCGAAGCCGAAGCGTGTGCGCTCGGTTCAGCGATGGCTGCGGGGCTCGCTGCCGGTATCTACGCCGACTTTGATGCCGCCGCGTCAGGAATGGTTCGCATGGAAAAAGTCGTCGAGCCTGATTCGGCCAACAAGGCGGCTTATGACGAAGTCTATGCCCGGTACGTCGATACGTACCGCAGACTGAATGACTGAACGGGCCCGGGGATTTTTGCCTTTGGCCGAGTGAATTTCAGGCCAGGTTCCGGGAGGTCGATCCATGATCAGTTTCGTTACGAATCCGGAGAGTGGTGAACTCTTCATCCACGCGGACCTGGTCGGGCTCGCCGAACTCGAGAGACTCTTCGGGGCATTGAAGAAAGGTGTCGCTCAAGACGATTGCCCGCACACTCATTACTTCGGCCCGGCCTGGGGCGGCGACGAACTGGCTGAATCCATGCTCGAACAGGAACGTGACACTGGCTGCAAAACGATCCATCACGTGAAGGTTTACGGATGGACGGAAGTATGGGCAAGAAAACACGGGCTCAAGGGCGGGGATACCGCGACTTGAGCCTGTCGTTCTGTCATTATTTCAGTCAAATACACCGAATCGAGTCTCAGCGTACTCCTGAGGGCGTCGTAACGTTAGCCGTCGGGATCGAACGAGGCGTGCTGGTAATCGTGTTGGGGGCGTTCAGCTTGCCCCGACCATGTTCAACTGCCGCTTTCAGGACATAGTCTTCCGCCTTGGCGATCGTCTTTCCGTCACTGGTCGGCCGGGCCACCTGACGGGTGATCACGTTCGGCGTAACACCCTGGGTATAGGGGCGATCGAGCGGCGAATAGAATCGGGCAGTCGTGAGCTTAAGACCTGCCGGGGCTGTACGGATCGGGAAAATGCTCTGGACCGATCCCTTCCCGAAGCTGCGTTCGCCCAGTACGTCGGCACGGCCGTTTTCCTGAAGGGCTCCGGCCAGGATTTCGCTGGCAGAGGCGCTTTCACGGTCGACCAGAAGCACCAGCGGGAAGTTCCAGGCCACTTCGGGCTTGGCCCGGTAGACCTGGCTCTGGCCATCCGACCTGCCCCGGGTCGTCACGATCACGCCTTTGTCCAGAAACTGGTCGGCGATTTCGACAGAGCAGTTCAGGAGACCGCCCGGGTTACCGCGAAGGTCGAAGATCAGCAGTTTCATGCCGCTGGAACGGAGCAGTTCGATCGCCGATTCCAGCTCACGATTCGTGGTTTTTTGAAACCCGTTCAGTTTGAGGTAACCAATGCCCGATGCCGGGTCGATCATCCTCACGTCGACGACGCTGTCCACGTCGACCGGGCGGCGAACGAGTCGAATCTTGCGCTGGATCTGCGAATCGCCTGCCAGAACCAGCTCGACCGATGAGCCTTCAGGCCCCTGCAGTTCAGCAGCGGCTTGATCCAGGTTCATTCCAGCCAGGCTTTTGCCGTCGACGGTCGTGATCACTTCGCCGATCTTCATTCCGGCTTCCCAGGCTGGTCCGCCCCGCAGCACGTTCGTGAGGATCAGGCCCCTCGGGTCGTCTTTCAGCTCCACACCCAGGCCGACGAAATTGCCGTCAATTACGGCATAAAGATCTTCGAGCTTGGAAGGTGTCAGACAGGCCGAGAATTCGTCGAGCGCATCGCAGGCGCCGAAGATGAATTCCAGATAGACCGATTGCCGCGTCACTCCGGCCGTTCGGGCGGCCGTATCGGCGATTGAGGCGACGACTTCTGTCGACTTGCGGCGGTCCGGCACGAGGATGCGCGAACGGTTCTCACGCAGCCAGTCACGCAGCTGGCGGATTTGGGCGATGCTGGCCGAAGGTGCGTTGACCTGCTGGAACTCGGGGTCGCGCAGGGCGACTTCCAGGTTGTCGATACCGCGACGAGTCAGCCCGGAAAGGTCGATCGGGTCGACGTAGCTGGTATCGATCCGGTCGATGATCTCACCGTAGAGCCGTGCACAGTCGGCTTCGGACATCCTCAGAAGTATCTGGCGGAAGCTCTGGTCGTGATACCGCTTCTGCAGTCTCAGGTGCATTTCGCACAGGATCAGTCTCTGGCGAAAATCGGTCCGATCGGGCCACTGTTTGAGCGCGGCGTCGTAAAGGTCAGCCGCCGTGGCCCACTGGCGATCGATTTCCAGCTTCAGGCCCTGACGATATGTTTCTTCGGCCGATTGCTGGGCCGGCGTAGCCTGTTCCGTTTTCGGAGTCTGGGCAAGAACCGGCAGAATTCCGAACTGGCAGCCGAAACCCGCAAGAACGAGACAAACGAAGATGCGATAGCGAGATGCGGTCACGGGATGGGCCTCTCGGGGAGATTCGACTTCACGACCGGCTGTCAGGTTGCGGAATGATCAGGTGCGAATCAGGCCAACGGTGGTCGAAATCCCTTCGAACGAACGTCGTTTTCGTATTCGAAAACGGCGATTAACCGATCCTATGGTGTGGCTCGTGTGGCATGGAGACGACCCTGGTCAGGAGCGAAGCCGCGAACCCTTGCCCCTGTGTATGCCGTCTTTCGGAAATATATCACACGTTTCATTCGACATGGCTGGCTCCTTCATGATTTTCGGGTTGACGAATGCCGGTTACCGGTACCAGAATGAAATCATCCGATCATCTCTCTTCGAGCGAAATCCGTCCGACTGATCATGCGTTCGCTTCGACCGGCGTTCATCGCTGTATTTCTGCTGATCGCGGCCATCCAGGGCACCGCGACGGCGGCCCATTGCCGAAGCGAGCATGTCCTTGTGCTCGAAGAAACTCACGGAAAGTTCCAGCTCGGTTCCTACGACCCGAACCGTCTTTCCTGGGAACCGGGCCACGACGAAGGCGAACTCGCATGGGGCTTCTCCTGTCAGGAGGGGCAATCGCAAACAGGCCGATGGTTCCCTGGCACTCACATCTTAGCCGTCGGGTCAACTGACACGTTTTTCCCTGCTACCGTAGCTGCTGCTCACGCCTTACCCGTTCGTTTCCAATTGGGTTCCATTCGCTGGGCACCTGACCCGCGACCCCCTCGTTCGATCCGCATTTTCGTCTGATTCGCGGAACGGATCGTGGCTTTTAAATCGTAAGCCGCGACCCTGACACGATATTCGCAAATCGACGATGTCAATCCGAGCGACACAACGGCCTTTCCCAGCGCCTGTGAAAATCGCTTCGGTTGACGATCTCCTTCTTACGCGATCGACCGGAATTCGAACGGGAAACCAGCTCCAATGGATCCGACTCAAGTGCCGTCGCCAGTCCGGCGACAGAAGTTCGTCTACGTGCCCGCCATCGGCCCGAAGCTCAAGCCATTGCTGTGGACAGTGCTGCTGGGCTTCGGAATTCTCGGTGGCAACGGGGTTTATCTGCTCAGCGTCACCATACTGACCTGGTGGACGAAGACGACTCAGCAGACGCCTTTTTACATGCTCATGGTGGCCATCCACCTGTTCCTCGGCCTCGTGCTCATCGTGCCGTTCCTCGTCTTCGGCACCGCTCACTGGGTAACGTCCCGCAAACGCCCGAACCGGTCGGCCATTCGTCGCGGTATCGGCCTTCTTGCGGTCGGTTTTGCCGTGCTGATCTCCGGCCTCGTCCTGGTCCGTCTTTTCGGGTTCGAAGTAAGAGACCCTCGAATTCGCGAAATCGGCTATTGGACGCACCTTATCTCGCCCGTCGTGGCCATCGCCCTGTATGTAAGTCACCGCTGGGCAGGGCCGAGGATTCAGTGGGTCTACATGAAGAGGGGCGGGGCCGTCGTCGGGCTTCTGGTCGTCGCCATGGGATTCCTGCACACGGTCGACCCTTCGAATTACGTCCGCAAGGGCCCTCGGGAAGGCAAGAAATATTTCTTCCCCTCCGAAGCCGTCACTGCCGACGGGAATTTCATCCCGGCCTCGACACTCATGAATGACCAATACTGCATGAAGTGCCATAAGGATGCCTACGACAGCTGGTTTCATTCATCGCACCATTTCAGCTCGTTCAATAACAAACCCTACCTTGCCAGCGTGAAGGAGACTCGCGAAGTCTCGCTGAAGCGGGACGGCGATGTCCGCGCCGCTCGCTGGTGCGCCGGCTGTCATGACCCCGTGCCTTTCTTCTCAGGCAAGTTCGATGACCCGAACTTCGACCTCGAAAAAGACCCGACCGGCCAGGCCGGCATCACGTGTACGTCCTGCCATTCCATCACTCACATCGGCAGCACCCGCGGCAATGCCGATTACACGATCGAAAATCCAAAGCACTATCCGTTCGCCTTCAGCGAGAATCCGCTGCTGCAGTGGGTCAACTCGGCCCTGATCAAGGCCAAGCCCGAGATGCACAAACGGACGTTCCTGAAACCCGAGGTGCACAGGAATACGGAGTTCTGCTCGACATGTCACAAGGTCGGACTCCCCTATGCCCTGAACCACTATAAGGACTTCGTCCGCGGGCAGAATCACTGGGACTCGTACCTGCTCTCCGGTGTCTCAGGCCATGGGGCACGCAGCTTCTACTACCCCCCTGTGGCGAAGTCGAGCTGCGTCGACTGCCACATGACGCTGATGCCTTCGACCGATTTCGGCGCCAAGGACTTCGACGGCTCCGGTACGGCCAAGATTCATGATCACATGTTCCTCGGCGCGAATACCGCACTGCCTGCTTTTCGGGGAGATGCCGAAATCGTCAGGAAGCATGAAAAGTATCTTCAGAACGGCGTCGCCAGGGTCGACATTTTCGGCATCAAGGCCGACGGCAAGATCGAATCGCCCCTGATCGCGCCTCTCCGGCCCGAAACGCCGAAGCTCAAGCCGGGCGGCAAATATCTTGTGGAAGTCGTTGTCCGCACGACCGGTATGGGCCACCATCTGACCCAGGGCACTGTTGACTCCAACGAAATCTGGGTCGAGCTTCAGGCGAAGCAGGGGGGCAAGGTCGTCGGGCAATCCGGCGGAATCGACGAAGCCGGCACCGTCGACCCCTCCGCGCATTTCGTCAATGTCTACATGCTGGACCGCAACGGCAAACGCATTGACCGCCGCAATGCCCAGGACATCTTCGTACCCCTGTACAACAAGCAGATTCCACCCGGCGCTGGCCAGGTCGTTCACTTCGAACTGGTGGTGCCCGCAGGTGTCACCGAGCCGATCGAACTCGAGTCAAAATTGAACTATCGCAAGTTCGACCGCAAGTTCATGGACTACGTATGGGGCCAAGGGCAGGGGGCCGAACTGCCGGTCGTCGTGATGGCGAAAGACGCCGTGAAACTGCCTGTCGAAGGTGGCCCCGTAGTCGAAAACCCGCCGTCGCCGATCAAGGACACCTGGCAGCGCTGGAACGACTACGGCATCGGCCTGTTCCTGGAAGGTGCCGACAAGGGCGGCCAGAAGGGCGAGCTGAAACAGGCCGAAGAGGTTTTTCGCAAAGTGGCGGATCTGGGTATGGTGGACGGCTGGGTGAACCTGGCCCGGGTCTATCAGCGTGAAGGCCGCATCCCGGACGCTCTCGAGGCACTCACGAAAGCCTCTCAACACGAAAAGCCTGCCGCCCCGTGGGTCATCACGTGGCTGACCGGTCAGATCAACGTGCGTAACGGCTTTCTCGACGAAGCCATCGAGAACTACAGGGCCGTCCTCGGCACGAAAATCCCTGAACGCAAGTTCGATTTCTCGATGGACTACGAAGTCATCAATGCCCTGGGGGCCGCCTACGAACTCCGGGCCCGGCAGGAACGGGCCAATACGCCCGAGCGCCGGTCGTTCCTCGACCTGGCCATCGCCACCTACACGAATACGCTCGCGATCGACAGCGAAAACGTCGCAGCTCACTACGGCCTTGGCCTTTCCTACGGCGAAATCAGTCGTTCCTATACGCCCAAGCCGCAGGAAATCGGCGACAAGATCACGGCCGATGACGTTGTCGCCATGGCAGGTGCCATCTCGGCTTCGAAAGCCCACCGGGCCGAAATTGCAGCTCATGCAGATACTCTCGGGCTGGCCGTCGACCGCTTCCTCGCCGGCCCCCGGCCGGAGTTCGGATCAAGGCTGGAACCGCTTCTGGATGTCATCTCGAAAGCCTCGCCGCTTTGGAAAGAAACTCCTGACGGCCCGGACCGCGATGCCCTGGCCGCCCTTCTGGCCAAAGTTCACAAGGCCCTGCACGCGATGTACAAGCCCGATGAAACCGCTGAGGGTACGGCCATCGCGATTGCCCGCCGGGACGATCCCGACGCCGACCGCAATTCGCAGTCCATCGTGATTCACCCGCTCCATCCGCCGAAAACCAAAACCGCCGACGCCTCTGCCCCCGCACCGAAAGCCGAGGCCCAACCGACACCGAAATCCACGAACGGAGCTGAAGAATGACCTCGAAGAATTGGAATATCAAGCTCCGCGAAAGGGTCGCAATCGCCGTGTTCACCTCGGCTTCTCTTTACGTCGCCGGCTGTGGCGGCGGGAAGCCGGAAGCCGTCGTACCGAAGGCCGCCGCGCCCAAGGTGGTCGAAAAAACCGTCGATGCACCTGCGCCGAAAGTGACGTTCGTTGAAGTCACCGAAGCCTCGGGGCTCAAATTCATCCATGAAAACGGGTTCGAAGGCGAAAAGCTACTTCCTGAAACCATGGGGTCCGGCGTTGCCGTACTCGATTACGACAGCGACGGCCTCTGCGACCTCTTCTTCGTCAACGGCTCCACATGGAAAGAGGCCGGGATCGAGCCCAAACCGCCCGGTGGCAAGCCTGAAGTTCTCCCCCAGCGCACCGGTACGCCGCACAAAACCCAGGCCCTCTTTCGAAATGCTGGTAACGGCAAATTCGAGGAAGTCACCGAAAAAGCCGGCCTGGCACAAATTCAATTCGGACAGGGGGTGACCGTCGGCGATTTCGATAATGACGGTGATCCGGATCTGGTCGTCACTGGCCTCGACTTCGTCCGCCTTTATCGAAATGATGGCGGCAAGTTCGCCGACATTTCGAAAGAAGCCGGTATCACGGCAGGAAAGGGCTGGTACACCAGTGCCGCATTCTTCGACCTCGAAAACGATGGCGACCTTGACCTGTTCATTTGCAATTACGTTCAGTGGTCGGCCGAATTCGACCGGGCTCAGGACTTTCAACTCGCCGGAACCGGATCTGGTCGTGCCTACGGCCCGCCGACGGCATTTCCGGGCAGCTACTGCCTGCTTTATCGAAATGAAGGCGGCAAGTTCGCCGACATTTCCGAACGAGCGGGCATTCGAATCAAAACGCCAGGCCTGGGCGTTCCCTTCGCCAAAAGCCTTGGCGTCGCGCCGCAGGACGTCAACGGCGATGGCCTCGTCGATCTCGCTGTGGCCAACGACACTGTGCCGAATTTCCTGTTCATGAACAAGGGCGATGGCATTTTCGAAGAAGTCGGAGTCAGCTGCGGCGTGGCGCTCGATCAATCGGGCTCGGCTCGTGGCGCGATGGGCATCGACTGGGGCGACTTTTCCAACGACGAAGCCCTGGCCCTGGCCATCGGCAACTTCGCAAACGAAATGACCGCCCTTTACGTCGCCGATGACCGCAAATCGGGTCTGTTCACGGACCGGGCCGCAGTCTACGGTCTGGGAGCTCCCACGCAACCGCCGCTGAAATTCGGCCTGTTTTTCTTTGACTACGACCTCGACGGCCGTCTCGACCTGCTTTCGACGAACGGCCACCTCGAAAGCGATATCACCAAAGTCCAGGCCTCGCAGACTTATCCGCAATCGGCCCAGCTGTTCCGAAACACCGGCAAGCTCGGCCGCGAGCTGTTCCGGCTCATGTCGAAAGACGACATCGGCCCGGACCTGCTGAAACCCATCGTCGGCCGCGGTTCAGCCTGTTTCGACATGGACAATGACGGCGATCTGGACGTCATCATGACCGAAAACGGCGGCCCGGCACGCCTCTGGCGCAACGACATGGCCGAATCCCGCAAAAGCGTGCGATTGAAACTCGTCGGTTCGAAATCGAATCGCGACGGCCTTGGCGCTACAATCGTGGCCACTTTGCCTGACAAGGTCCTGATGCACCAGCACTTCACGGCACGAAGCTATCTTTCGAGCCTCGACCCGGTCGTGACCATCGGCCTGGGCGAATCCGACAAGCTGCCGAAGCTGGACATCACCTGGCCCAGCGGCAAAAAGCAGACCCTGACCGACATCCCCGCCGGCAAAGTGGTGCAAGTGAAAGAGCCGGAGTGAAACTGCCGCTCCGCCGCACTACGTTCCTTCGAACTTCGATCGCCGTGCTGATGAAGCCGGCGATCTTTCGTTTCTGTTTCGTTCCGGTCGATATCGAAGCTCATTGATAAGACGCCCAAGCCTCATGATTGACCTTCAGCGGCAAGATTATCGGAATTTGCCCGTCGATGTTTCGAATGCGCTAGACTTCGGAACCGGGGCATCTCTGTAGGGGGCAGAAAAGGGGACGGGGGTCATTTCTGGAAAAAGACCCCCGTCCCCTTTTTCTGGGCTCACCATTTTGCCTGTTCGGATCATTCGACGGCTTGCGTCAATCGCTTACGACCTGCATGCATTTCGCCGTTTTTTCACGATTCGCTCGATTTGGGGCGGCACTGAGTCCGGATAGTGACTCTGAGCCAGCGAAGTTCCGGCATCGAAGATTGCCGGATCCACGCCGCATTCCCGGACCGAACCCGAAGGAATCGACACGATGACAAGCACGGCTTTCGAAATCGCCCCGAAAATCAATGCCCACCCACGACGTCCCAGCGCACTCAAGCATGGCCTTTCCGCCCGGCGTTACGTTTCTCCCGACCAGGCCGAGCGAGTGATACTCATTCGTGAAGAACTCATCGCGGTTCATGAGCCCGAATCGCCTGAGGAAATGCAACTCGTCGAACGCCTGTCCATCGAACTCGCCAGGCTTTACGACGCCGAGGCCGCCTGGGATCAGCGCCTCCGCATGCAGAAAGTCTATGCCGAAGAGCTATTCGATCGCAGCAGGCAGGAACGATTTCAGGCTGACCTCGAATTCTGGCGTTCCTCGCCGTCGATTATGCTCGATTGCTTCGGCAAAACGGCGCGTTCTTCCACCTTCCTTCGCGACCTCTGGGAGACAGCCCTGAGCTGCCTCGACCACGGAATCGCCTTTTCCTACGATCAAGCGAAGGACCTCATTCTGGCCCTGGGCAGCGATTGGCGGGTCGACTGGATCGTGCCCGATCATGGCCGCCTCGTCATGTGTCAATTTCTGGCCAGCGCATCCGACCCCGAAACCGCCCTGGCCACCTGGGTCGCCGACAGCCGCGGCGATAAGGCCAGCCTGGCCGCCCTGGCCAGCGATGCAAGCCGCGAAGAAACCGTCGCTTCACTCGCCAGGGGCCGGGCTCGCTGGTTCCTGGCCGACGCTCCTGCCGTCTCGGATGCCCGAACGAAACTGATCTCCCTCGCCCGGGAACGCCTTGAGTACTGGGGGCGCGAAAGCGATCGTCTGCAGAAGATCGATCTCGACGAACGGGCCAGGGCCACGGAACATGGCATGTCATCAGGCGATTCCTCCCAGACGCGAGAATCCAACCGCATTCTGGGCTATGTGCTGAAGATCCAGGGCAGGGCCGACAAGCTCGAACGCCGCTTGCTGGCATTGCGCAAGATGAAGCCACTTCGACAGTTGAGATCCCCCTTCGATCGGATCGAAAACAAGTTCGCATGCGGATCTCGAACGCACATGACCGCCGGGCTTCCGGACGACACCGTTCCAGTCGAGACATGCGAAGCCGGGGCATGGCCACTCAGCCAGCCGCCTGCCTTCGCCGATTCCAGCCCGATCGTCGAAACGCCTTGCGAACCGAAAACGAAATTGACACAAAAAGCTGATCTGGAACAGGATATGGCTGAATCGCAAAATGAGAGCGCCGAGTTGGACGGTTCGGATGACGCACTGGTTACGACCGACCGTCCTGACCGCCGACCGGACCCGCAACGACTAGCGAAAGCCTGGCGCTCGAAGCGGAAATCCGGCTGCCGAACAGCGGGAAGGCGGTGATCCAGCCTTCGTCACGTCGGCAACTGGCACCCGGCTGACTCCGAATCGGCGGGTTCGGGACCTTCGTTCGCCATTCAGCCCGGCAGTTTCGCCGTGGTCGAGTCGAGCCAGAACGTCACCGGGCCGTCGTTCACGAGCGCGACATCCATATCGGCCCCGAATTCGCCGGTTTGCGTGGGGATGCCCATCGCCCTGATCTGTGCTGTGAAGAACTCGTATAACCTTTCGGCCTCGGCAGGGGGGGCGGCGGGGGTGAAGCTGGGGCGACGGCCGCTCTGGCAATCGGCCATCAGCGTAAACTGGCTCACGACCAGGGCCGAGCCGTTCACGTCTTTTACGCTCAGGTTCATTTTGCCGGCTTCGTCCGCGAAAGCACGCAGGCCGACGACCCGGTCAGCCAGCCAGCGGGCGTGGGCTTCGGTGTCGTTCTTGCCGACTCCCAGCAGCACGAGCCAGCCGTGGCGGATTTCGCCGATCACGCGGCCGCTCACGGTGACTGACGCTTCGGAGACTCTCTGGACGAGGGCGATCATGCGTCGATGACCTCGACCACGTCAGTCGCCTCACGCACGCGGTACTTGGTCGATGGCTGCGTATTGCCGGCGAACGAGGCGTCATCCCACTGGGGCAGGTCGCACAGGCCGCCGCCAAGATACAGGTGATGGAAAAGCTGGGTGGTGACGACGCACGTCAGGGCGACGTCAAACACGAAACGCTTGGCCGTGAGGCGTGGCATCGAAGTCTGCTTGCGCACTTCGGCGGCGACGGCGGCTGGGTCAAACCAGCCGGCGCGGCGGAGCGATTCCGGTGAAATCAATTGGTCGACCCATGGCGGTCGCTCCGGGCCCAGGAAGGTGCCTGAAAGTGAGGCCCGGAACATCGTCTTCGGCCTGCGGGCCAGGCGTGGAGGCAGCGTTTTGGCGGCCACCTGACGAAGCAGCCATTTTTCGGTGCGACCCTTGATCTTGTATTCCGGAGCGATCGACGCACAGAACTCGATGACGTCCTCATCCAGAAACGGATATCGGGCTTCGATCGAATTGTGCATGGCGATACGGTCGCCCTTGGGCACCATCAGAAGGCCCGCGAGCATGGCCTTATAGCCCAGGTAAAGCGACTGATTGAGCGGGTGCCAGCTTTTGAGCCGTGGGTGATCGAAGTCGAGGTCGGAATAGGCGGAATGGCCGATCAGGCGGCTTTTGAGTTCCGGAGAATAAAGGTGCGGGCGGCTCAGGCGGATGAACTCGAACATGTCCTGCTGGGCGGGTCGCACGCCGGGGCGAAGCTCCAGGCCGTCATTTTCGGCATGGCGGCCGCCGATAGCTTTGAGTGCCAGCCAGCGCATGGCCTGAGTCATGCTCCGGCCCGGGGCGAAGGAGTTGACCATGTCACGCAACTTTTGTGTGCGATACCACATGTAGCCGGCCATGGCCTCGTCGGCCCCTTCGCCGGTAAGAGTCACCTTATATCCCTGGGAGCAAACTGTTTTGGCCAGGCGCATCAGGGCGGCGCAACTGGTGTCGAGCACCGGCCCTTCGGAGGCTACGATCAGTTCTGGAAAGGCGTCGGCCAGATCGCGACGGTTCAGAGTGAGGGTCGTCAGGTCCGAGCCCAGGGCCGCGGCACTTTCGGTGGCGGCCGATCGTTCGTCGGGCCCGGCCTTGTCGAAGCCGATCGTGAACGAAGGCACGGCTTTACCGCGGACATGCTTCGTCAGGCCGAGGACGACCGTCGAATCAAGCCCGCCCGAGATGTAGCTGACGACCGGCACATCGCCCCGGAGCCGTTTCTGCACGGCCCGCTGGAGCTTTTCTTCGAGTTCGTCGACGAGTTCCGCCGGGTTCGCCGCCCGACGCTCTTCGCCAGCGGCAGGGAAGTTGAGATCCCAGTAACGGTGAATGGACAGCTTGCCGTTGACCACTTTGATGAAGTGCCCGGGCGGCAGAGACTTGATCCCTTCGAAAAAGGTGCGTGTCGTGCCCGTGCAGAAGAACGAAAAGAGATGGTCGATTCCCTTGGGATCCATTCGTGCATGGACCATGCCGCTGCGCAACAGGGCCTTGATTTCGGACGCCCAGAGCAGCCAGCCGTTGACTTCCGTGTAGTAAAGCGGCACGATTCCCGGTCGGTCGCGGCCCAGGATCAGCGTTCTCGAAGTCCTGTCCCACAAGCTTACGGCGAATTGCCCGCGGGCCCGTTCCAGCATGGCCGGGCCGTGATCCTCGTAGAGGTGCACCCAGCATTCGGTGTCGCAACGGGTTTTCAGGCGATGGCCGCGAGTGGTCAGGTCGCGCTGAAGTTCCGGATAATCGAAAAGTTCGCCGTTGAAAGCGACCCAGATCTCGCCTGTTTCGTTGCAAAGGGGCTGGCTTCCGCCGGCGAGATCGACAATCGCCAGCCTGCGAGCGCCCAGAGCGACACCTGGCTCGAAGTGGAAGCCTTCTTCGTCCGGGCCCCGGTGTGCGATCGCCCCGGTCATTTCGGCGAGCACGTCCCGGGGGAATTCACGTTGTCCGTTGAGATCCAGGGCTCCGGCGATTCCGCACATAGTCTGGCTATTCTCGGAAGCGATACACGGGGCTGCTCAGGCGGACTCTCGATGGAAACTCGATGTCCTCGCAGGTTCGGAATCCGTCGCTTCGCGGGCCGAACTTCTGACTATTTGGACAAATACCGGTTCCGGCGTCAAGTTTTCCGGAGCGTCCGCCCTCCACGCTCGAGCGTTCGAAGCAATCGACATTCGCTGGCCGGCGTATCGCCGCCGCCGCCGCCGATAGATCGCCCGGCCGAGACGCGTGTGCAGAATCGCGCCGATGAAGATGATCAGGCCGTGCGGCCCAAGACGGATGTAGAAGGGCATGTTTCGATCGCTCGCAGGGACATGGTTTTCGCCGATTTTCGTACGCAGATCTCTCCAAGGACCAGGGCTTCGTCCAGACCAGCCCTGGCATCGGTTCCAGCCTGAAGATCCACGACTGCGCTCGAGCCTGCGAAACGGTCCTCGAACCAGGCGTTCATGAGTGGCACTCGTGTTCGTGTGAGCCCGCATTGGTTGCTGAAGATCACAGGCACATCGAGGTCGGCCGAGATACGTCGGGGCAGTTCCTGGCAAAGGGGCCCCAGGCGTCCGAGCAGCCAGTTCGGTCGGCCCCGCCGGCTGCATGCGAATTCCGGCCAGGCGGATGAAACAACCGCCAGGTCGATGCGGTTGCGATATCCCCGCCAGGTAGAGGAATAGATCATGTCGGCACAGATCGCCAGCCCGACGCGGCCCCAGGGTGTTTCGACGATCGCTTCTCGCTTGCCATGGCGGAATACGAACGGTTCCCAGAAGACGAGTTTACGTTTGGAATAGTAATGCACGCTGCCGTCCGGCAGAGCGAAGCAGATTGCGTTGTAGACTTCGCCGGAATGCCACATCGCGACACCGGCGGCGATCCCGGCCTTCCATTTCCTGGCGCGTTCCGTCAGATATCCGACGACGTCGTCATCGGCAGTGCCGGCCAATCTGCCGTAATCGGTTCCGAACCCGTATCCGCAGCAGAACAGCTCAGGGAGAACGATCAGTTCAGCCCCTTGTTCCGCCGCCGTTCGAAGAAAGGCGTCGGCTCGTTCCAGATTGGTCGCCGGCGAACCCAGGACAGAAGGCATTTGAACGGCGGCGGCCAGAATTCGCATCGTCGGTGTGCCTGTCTTCCGAAATCCGCGTTACGTACGGCTTTGACGCGTCCGGCCGAACCGTTCGGCCTTATCGGCCGGTCATCGCCTGAACCACCCGAACAGCCCTCGCCGGCCTTCGGGCACGGCCTCAGGCCCGGCCTGGCCTTCCGCCCTCAAGGCTTCGGCGCGGCCCAATAGATCTCCGGTCTGCTCGTTCTGGACGGGCTGCATGTCGAACACCAGCTCCCGCTCGTCCCGAATCGTCCAGGGAATCAGGTTCTCCGAGAAAAACTCGGTGAACAGGTTGTCGTACCATGGTGCCTTGATCGGCGTGACGACCCTTTGCGTTTCGAATCCGTCCTGCACCAGAGTGAACTCGCGGTCGCCGTAATACGTGAAACTTCGTGAAACCGGCGTTTTGCCGATCTCTTCGCCGTTGGCGTAGACGAGTGCCCCTGGCGGATTGGTTCGCACGGTGTACCGGCGCTCGACGCATCCGCCCGCAAGGGCCGATAGCCCCAACAGGAGCCATATCGCCCGGATTCGTCTGAGCTTCAGGAATTCTGTCGTCATCACGCGGCATCCATGCCTGTTCGGGAAATTCCGGAAGGCCGTTTTCCGTCGCTCCTTGCCCCGGAATTCGGCGGAATTTCCTCGCAACTCCGAAAATTATCCCATTCAGAGGAATTCGAAAAGAGCACTTTCAAGGAAATTCCCTTGGCGCGATTCTGGCCGATTTGGCATCTTCGTGATGCCAGGTGGCAAGCTGAAGGTCGAACTTGTACGATCCACGGAAGAATCCTGCTGACCATGAACATTTCCCGCGTTTCCGAAGTCCGTTTTCCGTCCCCTTCATCGGAATGTCATGACAAATCCGTGCAATGGGTCGCAATAGGTCTGACGAAAGCCAAAGACGCAGAAACAAGCCTCGGCAAAGCCGCAGGGATCGATTCTGTCCGCTCACTGCTGCCGCCGTGGGACGATGCGCCGACGGGCGTCGGGGAATCACTCGCCGTCTATCCGCCCGCTGATGCCGCCTTGCCCGCAGTACTCTTCTACGGTCTTGGCGATCCTGCGAAAATCGGCCCCCGGGAGTCTTATGAGGCTGCAACCGCGGCTTCGAAGCGTCTGGCCGCCAAGCCAGGCCGAAGCGTGCATGTTGTCGTTCCTGATCATGCCGACCCGGAAGCTCTCGTCCGTGGCTGGATCGTCGGCACCGTCGGCCCAGGGCTGAGGAAGAAAGAACCCACTCGGCACGCCTTCGAAGAAATTCGCTTCGTCGACCCGCTCGGGAAACTGAATGACGCCAGCCTGCGTCATGCCGAACGGGTCGGGCATTATGTGAACGTGGCCCGAACGCTGGGAAATACGACCCCCGACGAAAAATATCCCGATCGATTTGCCAGAATCGCCGAGAACATCGGCAGACTTGCCGGTTGCGAAGTCGAAGTCTGGGACGAAAAGAAGATCGTCGAGGAACGCTTCGGCGGACTTCTCGGCGTGGCCGCAGGTTCCGAACGGCCGCCTCGTTTCGTCATTCTGACCTGGCGAGGCGCACCGGCCGACGATTCGCATATCGCACTGGTCGGTAAAGGCGTGACGTTCGATTCCGGCGGCCTCTCGCTCAAGCCATCGACCTCCATGGAAGACATGAAGAGCGACATGACCGGAGCGGCCGTCGTCCTGGCCACGCTCGCGACATTGGCGGAACTCAAGGCCCCGGTGAACGTCACGGGCTACCTTCCCATGACCGAGAACATGACCGGCGGGCTCGCCACAAAACTCGGCGACGTACTGACCATGCGCGACGGAACGACCGTCGAAATCCTCAACACGGATGCCGAAGGAAGACTGATCCTGGCGGACGCTCTCGCGTATGCCGTGGAGCGCAAGCCGAAGGCAATCGTGAATCTGGCGACGCTCACTGGCGCCTGCATGGTGGCACTCGGCACTCGTATCGCCGGGCTGTTTTCGAACGACGACACCCTGGCCGCTTCGCTTGCCGATCATGCGGGTCTCGCGGGTGAACGGCTCTGGCGATTGCCGATCGATGCCGACTTCAAGGAACAGCTCAAAAGCTCAGTCTCCGACCTGAAAAACGTAGGGTCGCGCTGGGGCGGTGCGATTACGGCCGCCAAGTTTCTCGAACATTTCGTAGGCGAAACGCCCTGGGCGCATCTGGATATCGCCGGCCCGAGCTTTTCGGACGCCGATTCCGCGACACGTGACGCCGGAGGCACCGGCTGCTACGTCGCTACTCTCGTGAAATGGCTTGCGAGATAATCCTGAAGACGAAAAGGTCGAATTTCCGGGTCGGGGACGGTTCCTTCCGAAACCCGCACGTCAGGTAAAACCCTGACTCGGAATCGATTCAGTTCAGGCCGGGGCGAGACAGGGCGTACTCGTGGATCACTCGCTCCTGAACCTGGCGTACCATGCGATAGCTATTGATGTCGATCGTGTGAAGGATGTCGAAGACGTGTTCCATGGGCCATCCGAGGTCCTGGGCAAGCATGATGATGCCAAGGTTTTCGCCCTCGTTGCCGCCCTTTTTGAAGAGTTCCACGATCTCTTCGGCCAGCGGGTCTTCCTCGAACTGTTGCTGGCAGATGCCAAAATTCTCTTTGCCTAACTCAGTCCATAACACCTTGCCAAGAATGTGTTCCAGCCAGCAGTCACGCAGGAACCTGTCCCAATAATGCTGTACCCAATCCCGAATGGCCTGCTCGCCGAGGTCCATGCCCGCTTTTTCGCTCTCCAGCCATTTATGGACGTCAAGCTTGCGGCGAACCACCTGGTGAACGCTGCGCGTCAATTGTGCTGCGGACATGGGTACGATGTTCCCTCGGGACCGCGATCGGGATTTTGGGAGAGGGGGGATGCGTGCAGTCAGAGGCACTTCTATTCTATCAGTTTTCCTGATACGGACAACTCACCAAATCTTCTCGAGCTTCCGATTTTTTCGAATCCATTTCGGTTTCGCCATGATTGGCGAATTTGCGGAGATCTTCGTCGAGATTCGCCGATTTCAGCGCAATGAGCCTCAAGACAGAAAGTTCAGCCTCGGTCCAGAACGATGTCGAAAACGACGAACACATGCTTCGAAATTGTTTCGTGGCTTAATAAAGCGGGTGAAATTTTTGTGCGTTCCGCGAATGCGACCAGGCTTTCGAGGTCCTGTCCAAGAAAATTCGGCCCGAGTTCATGACAAAGTTCCTGAAAAATGATCTGGGCGCGACCTGCATGCGTCGAGGCTCCTGCGGGACGAAGCTCACGAATTTTGACGCCTGCCGCCGCCAGCTTGATCAGGCCCTTGAGCATTCTGGCCACTGGTCCGGTCCTGTGCGACGCATGCCACAACCGTTCCCAGGCTTCGTGGGCTTCCCAGTAATAGCCTGCGTCGAACAGCCGATTCGCTTGCTGATAAGTCTCGCTTTCCTGCCAGTGATCCGGATCGATGGGCGGCACGGTGTATTCCGGGGTATGATGAGCATGCCCCTGGGGATGGGATTTCGGATGCGGCCATGGCCCGCCTGGAACGTAAGTATATGGAGGGAATCGCACCGGTTTCGTCCCCGAATCTCGCTCTCTTCGCTACTTGTTCGGAATTCGATCCCAAGATGACGTCCGAAACGACACCGCCACCGGCAAACTCCCATCGCCCGCTCGTGATCGTCAACGCCGTCGGGTTGACGCGACGACTGCTGCCCCACGCACCGAACCTTGCGGGGCTGGCCACGCAAGGTTTCGTCAAAGTGCTGACCGAAGTCCTTCCCGCGGTGACATGCACAGCTCAGGCGACGATGCTGACTGGCAAATCGCCGCAGGAACATGGCGTCGTCGGCAATGGCTGGTACTTTCGCGATACTGGCGAAGTGCGCTTCTGGCAGCAGAGCCGGGATCTCGTGCAGGCTCCGACATTTTACGACGTACTGAAGGCACGGTTCCAGAGCCGGGGCAAGCCATTCCGTGCCGCCAAACTTTTCTGGTGGTTCAATCAGGGGGCCGATGTCGAATATTCGGTCACGCCAAAACCCTATTACGCCGCCGATGGCAATAAGGCATTCGGCGTGCTCGGCACGCCTGACGGCCTCGCGGAGAATCTCGAAGCCGTGCTCGGGCCGTTTCCGTTCCCTTCGTTCTGGGGCCCGAAAGCCGGCCTGCCAGCCACCACATGGATCAGCCTCGCCGCTGCTCGAGTGCTTGAAGAACACGTGCCGGACTTGTCGCTCGTCTATTTGCCTCACCTTGACTATGCCCCGCAGCGGCACGGCCCTTCCGGTTGCGACATGGCCCGGCTGACAGCTGAACTCGATGCCGCTGCTGTGCCCATCCTGGATGCGGCCCGGCGCATTGGGGCCGATGTCTGGGTCGTCAGCGAGTATGGCCACTGCGACGTATCTCGCCCCGTTGCCTTGAACCGTGTTCTTCGCCAGGCCGGCTGGCTCCATGCGCGCGAAGGTCCCTTCGGCGAAGTGTTCAATCCGCTCGGCAGCCAGGCATTCGCTGTTGTCGACCATCAACTGGCGCATGTCGTCGTAAGAGATCCGGCACTGATTCCGGCCGTGGCCGAAAAGGTCGCTCGAACGCCCGGTGTGGCAAGTGTGCATGTCGGGCCGGAACGGGCCGCGATCGGCCTTGACCACCCACGTTCAGGCGAGATCGTCGCCCTGGCCGAGCCGGATGCCCACTTCATCTATCCGTTCTGGCTCGACGACGCGAAAGCCCCCGATTACGCCCGGACGGTCGATATTCATCGCAAGCCGGGTTATGACGCCTGCGAGCTGTTCTTCGACCCGGCTCTGCGATTCCCGATGTTGCGAATGATACGCAAGCTTATGAGAAAGAAGTTGGGCTTTCGGACGCTGTTTGACGTGATACCACTGGACGGCTCGCTGGTTCGAGGCAGTCACGGGCTGGCCGCCGCCGATCCTGTCGATCGCCCCGTGTTCCTCGGATCAGGCCGGGATCCTTTCTTAGCGGATGCCGCGCCAATGGCTTCCGTATTCGAAGCGGTGCTACGTCATTTCGGTGAAGAAGTCGGCTGAGCGGGCCGGGACTTCAGAACCTGGGCGTCACTTTCAGCCTGCGGCCCATTTCGGGCACCACGGCAAGAAAGTCCGATGTGGCGTCGGGCCAGATCGTCATTCGGCCCCGGTAACCGATTTCTTCGAGCGTCTCGCCGAGCCTTTCCCAATCGATCGCCAGGCCGCGACGTGACAAACCAAGCCCCTGGAATTCGGGATCGGTCGCGTAAACCAGTCCGAGCAGATCGTAGGCAGACTCGGCGGACGAGACGAAATCCTGCCCTGAAACGACAAGCCGGCCGGGGTCCAGACTGACGGCAAGATTCGGGTGCGAGGCGGCCCGGATCGATTCGATGAGGGCAGCGAACGGCTCCAGGCCGACTTCGCAAGTCAGGATCACTCCATGCTTTTCCGCGGCATTGGCCAGTTCCCGCAAGTGGTCCTGGAACAGGCTACGGCGGATCTCGTCTGCCGGTACGGCTCCGGGCGACAGGCAAACACGCCGAGTACCCAGTTCGTATGCCATTTCCATAGCGGATTTCATTCGCCCGACGCGGTCGTCCCACTGGTCGATCTCGGCGATCGACCTGCGCATCGGCAGAGCGACGGCTTCCAGCGCGATCCCTCCTGAATTCAGAAGCGCGCGGATTTCGCGGCGACCGGTACGGCTCAGTTCACGGGGGGCAAGCGGGCCGATCGCTTCGAAGGCCATCGCACCCAGGCCCCACTCGGCGATCGACCGAATGGCGTCACGCAGGTCGAGGCCAGGGGAAATTCGCAAAGCCAGATTTTTGCGCGTCACAGCCAGTTCGCTCCGTTATCTGCCCAACCGGGCGGCCTGCAAGGCAGGTGATTTCCGCCCGAAACCGCACTTCGGCTTCCGATCATTATAGGAACTGCGGGCCCCGCGCGTAGCCGAAACGGACGCAGCGGCCTAGAATGCGAGAGAGACGCCGGAAGTGCCAATGCATGAAGGATGAACGAGCCATCGACCCTGTCCGAACAGACCATTCGCTCCGGAAAAAGATGCCGACGACCACCGGCCACGGTTCCGCGAGCGTTCTGGCGTGTGCCCCGGAAACGATCGTCGAGCCGCTTGCGGCGGACGTTCGTACGCTTCGCCTCGGTTTCGGTCTGGCGGATCAGCCCTTTCTGCTGGAAAGCACGCGTCCTGATCCGGCTTCCAGCCGATGGTCGATCTTCGCGGCGGAACCTGTTTCGACCTTCGTATTCAAAGATGAACGGGCGACAGTCGCCGACGCGTCCGGAGTCATTCGCGAACAGCCGGTTGTTCATTTACGGAACAGGCATGCGAACGATTTGACCTTTCTGGACGTCCTCCGCCCGTGGATTGGGCGGTTTCGTCAACCCGGCGTTTCCGAATCCGAAGTCGACATTCCTGGCCCGTTCGCCGGTGGCGCGATCGGCTGGCTGAGTTACGACCTGGGCCGATCACTCGAAAATCTTCCGAACCAGCTGCCGGACACCGAGAGGTGGGACGATATCCGCCTGGCGGTTTACGACACATTCGCCGTATGGGATCACAAGCATCAGCGGGCATGGCTTGTCGCCCGCGAATTTCCAGGCCTTTCCGCTTACACGGCCAGGGAGCGGATCGATCTCTGGACATCCCGGCTTGACGCTGTGATAGACGATGTTCTTCGCCCCTGGCGAGGTGCGAAGGTTCAGGCCGTGTTGAGCAGGGACAGGTATATCGAGCGTATCGATCGCGTACTCGATTACATCCGAGCCGGCGATATATTTCAGGCCAACTTCACGCACCGCTTCGAGTGCGTCAGTACGGACGATCCTCTGGCCCTGCACGATCACCTGGCGACGATCAGCCCAGCTCCTTTCGCGGCCTACGCTCGTCAGGCTGACCAGGCAATGGTCTGCTCGAGCCCGGAATGGTTCTACCGGATCGAAGGTGACAGGGTCGTCACCCGGCCGATCAAGGGGACTCGTCCGCGCGGAGCGACACCCGAAGCTGACGCCACCCAGCGTGCCGAATTGCTCGCCAGCGCGAAGGACCGGGCCGAACTGACAATGATCGTGGATCTCGAACGTAACGACCTGGGCAGAGTGTGCCGGTTCGGTTCCGTTCAGGTCAATCAGGCGATGGTTCTGGAAAGTTACGCCCAGGTGCATCATCTGGTCGCTGAAATCGAGGGAAGGCTCCGGCCCGACTGCGACGATCTGGACTTGATGGTCGCAATGTTCCCCGGCGGGTCGATCACCGGTGCTCCGAAAATCCGGGCGATGGAGATTATCGAAGAACTGGAATCGCATCGCCGCGGAATCTACACAGGTGCCGTCGGTTATATCGGTGCGGACGGCCGATCGGCCTGGAATATTCCGATCCGCACGATTCTCAAATCGGGTACGACCTATTCGTTTCAAGTAGGCGGCGGAATCGTGGCGGACAGCGAACCGGTCGCGGAATACGAAGAAACGATGACGAAAGCTGTCGGCATGCGTCAGGCCCTGGAGACTTCCGCTTCATGAGCCAGATGCCTTCCGAACGCATCGCCTGGCATCGGGGTGATTTAAGTCCATTATCCGAAATTTTCATCCCCGCGACTGACAGGGGCTTCGAACACGGACTGGGGCTATTCGAAACGATGCGTGGCCAGAACTCGAAAGTGCCGCTCTGGCCCTGGCATCATCGCAGGCTCGTGGGTTCGGCGGCGGCTCTCGGTCTTGTTCTCGATGAATCACGACTGCCCGGCCCGGCTGATTTCGCTTCTCTGATTCGGGCGAACGGTCTGGAACAGGCTTCATGCCGATTGAGGCTGGTGCTGACAGGCGGTACAGCGGATTCCGCGGGCGAGACTTACGTCGTTGCCACCCCGCTCGAACCCATGAATATCGAAGGGTTGAAGCTTGCTGACGACTTCTGGCCCGTAGACAATCGTGACACTCTGGTCCGGCACAAATCGCTCAATTACTGGGCTCGCAGGCTGGCCCATGAGCGAGCCGCCGCCAGCGGAGCCGACGACGCATTGTCACAGGATCAAGCAGGAGCGATCTGGGAATCGGCCCGTTCGGCCCTGTTTCTTGTCGTGAGTGGCAAGTGGTTCGCACCCCCGGCGAACGGGCCAATGCTCGCGAGCGTCGCCGCCGGGGCGATCGAGCGGCTGCTGAACGAACCGGGACAGCCCGGGCTGACTCGGCGCATCATCACGCCCGAAATCCTGGCCGGGGCGGACGAAGTGATTCTGGCCAACGCTGTCCGAGGCCCGATGAGCGTATCGTCATGGCGTGACAATCGCTACGACTTGGCCGGGCCAGGTTTTACGTCAATTCGGACATTGTGGCGTTCGGAATGGTTTTGAGGATTCCGGCAGATGAAACTCCTGGACTTTCTACGAATTCTTGACCGGATCGCACCTCTACGGCTGGCCGAATCGTGGGATAACGTCGGCCTGCTCCTGGGTGATCCTGCGGCAGACGTCCGCGCGTGCATGACTTGCCTGACCATTACCCCGGAAGTGGCCAGGGAGGCCGTTTCGGAAGGGGCCGACGTCGTCGTGACGCATCACCCGATCCTGTTCCGTGGGGCCAAGGCCATCCGGGCCGATGTCGCGGGGGCGGATGTCGTCTGGACGCTCGCCCGCGCCGGTATCGCTGTCGTCAGTCATCACACAGGCTGGGATAGTGCCCAGGGCGGTGCGAATGAGTGCATCGCGCGCGTTCTGGGACTGAAAGATATCGAACCCATGCAGCCGGCGCAAGGGCCGGAATGCGTGAAGTTCGTCATCTTCGTACCTGACGAAAATCTGGAAGCTGTGCGTCAGGCCGCGTTCGAAGCCGGGGCCGGTCACATCGGGCTTTATGACGAATGCAGCTTCTCTCACCCGGGCCATGGCACATTCCGCGGTAATGAAGGCACGAATCCGACGATCGGTCAGCCCGGCCGGCGTGAGGAAGCGGCCGAACGGCGGCTTGAGATCATCTGCCGAAAATCGCAGCGTGCAGGAGTGATGGCCGCGATCCGGGCTGCGCACATGTACGAAGAGCCGGCGGTCGACGTTTACCCGCTTCTCGATGTCGCCCTGCGATCGAACGAAGGTGTCGGCCGAATCGGGAGGGCCGATGAGTCATCAATCCGCCAGGTCGCGAAGCTTGCGCAGGATGGTCTGACTTCTGCGGCTGTCCAGGTCGCGCTTGCCGAAGGAGTAACGCCCGATTCTCTTGCCGGCCAGGTGGCTATCGCATGTGGAGCCGGCGACGATCTCGTCGACGGCGCCCTGGCTTCAGGAGCGAGAGTGCTCGTCAGCGGCGAACTACGCTATCACACCATTTGCAAGGCGGCTCAGGCCGGCCTCACAACGATCCTGGTCGGTCATCACGCCAGCGAGCGGATGTCGATGGAACTCATGGCGGAAGTGATCCGTTCAGCGGCGGGCGAACTTCGTGTCTGGGCCGCTCGATCGGAAAAAGAACCTCTGATCAATCTGGAAAAACTTACCTGACGCAAGATCATGGAACTTACGTCAGGCATTAAGTGATTCGATTCGTATCGATCCGAACCGTAGCTTCGAATCAGCCTGATTCAGGAGAGGTTCAGACGTCTTCTTCGTCGACTTCTTCGATGCCGCGATCGGCCATTTCCTGGGCATCGGCGATCGTTTCTTCGTCGATGACGGCGTCGTCGGCGTCGACCTCAGCGTCAGGATCGTCGACGGCTGCGGATTTCGCGGCGCGGCCCGTCGGCAGGTTCAGCCAGGAGTCGTGTTCCCATTGGCCCTGCCAGACTTTGCCCGTCCATTTTTGCAGACTGATCTGCTTGACCGTCGGGCGGTCTTCGTCGCGAATGACTTCCGACCAGGCACCCGTGTAAGCGGCCCGGACCTGTGAGGCCGATTCGCCGAGACACAACAAACGTTCGCCACCCGCCGCGATGATCGCGACAGCCCGCCAGTCCTGAGCACCGTTCGAATTCATGGATCGATCATTCCGTCATTCTGTTCGATTCGAGCCGAGCTTCCATAAATCATTCGATTTCGTGGAGGCTACTGATCCCAATAGTATCATGCCGGCAGGTCTGTTTCGGCAAGACCAATCGTCGAATTCGAACCTGGTATGACATCGTTCCGGATGAATACGATTTCTTTTTCAGCCAGGATAAAAAATCAATGAATCGATTTGCGCCTCATCCGGACATTCGATCGATTCCGTATCAGAACGACGATCGCAGCGGGCGATTGACTTCGGCTGACTTGCGAGTCAAGCTTGAACCTCATACACGTTCCGATTTCCGTAAATAGGTCGAATCAGGAACGCTTTCTGACGAAAACTGGCAGGAATCTCGAATCGCTTCTTTCCCGGCTTGTGCATCGTTCGATCACAGGCTTTTCCGAATCCGAATGCGGAGTTCTCATCATGATTTGCCAGTCCTGCGGTGTCGAAGCGGAGACCCGTTACGTGTCGTTCCACGAAATTCAAGGTTATCTTATCGTTTACAGAACGAAAACGCTTCAGGCGTATCTCTGCAGAAGCTGCCTGAGAAGTTATTTCTGGTCGATGACCTCGAAGACGTTCTGTCTGGGCTGGTGGAGCACGATCTCCTTTTTTGTGACGCCTTTCCTGATCGTGAACAATACCGTGCGTTATATGCTCTGCCTCGGTCAGGCTTCCGTGCCTGACAATTCCGTACGCCCGGAGTTCGACGAAGAGGCCTGGAATCGGATCAAACCGCACTGGAACGATCTGGCGGCACGGCTCAACGACGGCGAGAAGCTCGAAGTCGTTGCCCCGCTGATCGCCGAAAGGGCGGGAGTCAGCCCTGGACAAGTCTTTCTCTGCGTCGCCTGCATTTCCCTGATGGAGGAAGAGCGAAACCCTTAACCTGTGAACGGGTGCGTCAGCGATTCGGCTCGACGAGTTTTTTTGCCGCTTCGAAAGTGTTCCGCAGCAACATCGCCACCGTCAGCGGGCCTACGCCGCCGGGGACGGGCGTGATCGCGGATGCCACTTGCGATGCTTCCACAAAATCGACATCGCCGCAAAGCGTGCCGTCTGCACGGCGGTGGATACCGACATCGATCACGACTGCCCCGGGCTTGATCCAGGAGCCTTTGACAAGCTCGGGCTGACCAGCCGCCACGACGAGAATGTCGGCCTCCCGGCACAGGCCCGGCAGATCCTGGGACGCCGTGTGAGCGACAGTTACGGTGGCGTCGCCGCCCGGGCCTTTTGCCATGAGCAGAAGGGCCATCGGTTTGCCGACGATGTTCGAACGGCCCAGGACGACCGCCCGCTTGCCCTTGGTTTCGATCTTTTCGCGGATCAGCAGTTCGCGAACGCCCAGCGGAGTGCAGGGAACGAGGCTTGGCGTGCCCAGGGCGAGCAGCCCCATATTGACCGGATGGAACCCGTCGGCGTCCTTGTCGGGCCGAATTCGCCGCAGGAGCGATTCGGAGTCAAGGTGGCGGGGAAGAGGGAGCTGCACGAGGATGCCGTGAATCGTGTGATCGTCATTGAGCTGGTCGATGGCTTCGGCGATTTCGTCCTGAGTCGCCGTGGCTTTCATTTCGACGATGATGTCAGAAAATCCCGCTGCCTGAGCCGCCTTGCGTTTGTTACGGACGTAAACGGCGCTCGCAGGTTCGGACCCGACGAGAATCACGCCCAGCCCTGGCATCACTCCCGTCGCCGAACGCCAACGTACGACTTCATCCGCGAGTTCGGCACGAAGTCTGTCGGCCAGGCCTTTTCCGTCGAGTATACGGGCTGCGGACATGAGAGAGGTTTCCGGAATTCCAGCGATTCTCAGGCATGTACGGACGAGCGTTCCTGAGGAAATATGATACGATGTTCCGCCCGGAAACCCAAGGATTTCCGCAAGGGGTGAAGGAGCCGATGGCCGTGACCAGCAGCGAGACCGTGAACGACACCGCGGCGACTCTCCAGACCGATTCGACCGACGCCGAACTGCTGCGCCACATCCGTCGGCTGGCCGGCCCCGTGCTGATTCAGCAGGCCCTGATGTATCTGGTGGGCGTTTCCGACACTCTGATTACGGGCCGATATCTGACCTCCGACGACGTGGCCGCGGTCACAATCGCGACCTATATCTCCTGGTTCTTGAGCGGTCTCATGGCCGTCATCACATCTGGTTCGATGGCCATCGTTTCGAACCGGGTCGGGGCGGGCGATTACGCCGAAGCGAACCGCACCACTGGCCTGTCGATATTCCTCGCGCTCGCGATGGGCTTTTTCGTGCAAGTCTTCGGGCTGTCGACGGCCGGGGCGATCGTCACGGGCATGAACATGAGCGGCCCGTCCGCTGAGGCTGCCTCGATCTACTTTAGGGTCGTGGTCGCAGCGGGGCCGCTGATCGCCCTGCGAATCGTCGGCAACGCCTGTATGGCGGCCGCCGGCGATACCCGCACAGGGTCACTGATCATGGTCGTCGTCAATGCGATCAACGTCTTTCTCAGTTATGCGCTGGTCGTTGGCCTCGGTGGGCTGCCGATGCTGGGAATCACGGGGGTGGCTCTGGGTACGGCGATCGGGGAAAGCGTCGGCGGAGTTCTCTCCGTCGTGGCACTGATCCGGGGCAGGGCGGGGCTTCGGCTGCGGGCGGTCAATCTCGTGCCCGAACGCACCCGGCTGGCACGAATCGTACGTATCAGTCTGCCGACACTCGGCGAAACCAGCGCGGGCATACTCGGACAAGTCTGGTTCCTGGCACTCGTGAATCGCCTCGGCGCGATCTCCACGGCGGCGCACGGCGTGGCGATCAAGTGCGAGTCGATCTCCTATCTGATGGTTGGCGGCTTCGCATCCCCCGCCGGGATTCTCGCGGGCCAGTACCTGGGTGCGAACAGGCCCGAGATGGCGAAGAAGGCTTCTAACTACTGCTGGGCATTGGGTAACCTGCTCCTTGCGGCGATGGGCATTCTGCTTTTTTTCGCCAATGAGCCGATGTTCCGGATCTTCCTCGGCTCCGGCAAGCCGGAATTGATCGCCGAAGGAGCACCGATGCTGCCCGTGGTCGCCTTTGCCATGCCAGGGCTGGCGACGATCAACGTCATCTCAGCCGTGTTCCGCGGCGCAGGTGCCACCAGGCTGCCCTTCTACAGCGCCATGATGGGCCTGTTCCTGCTGCGCATCCCGATCACCTACCTGCTGGCCAATCCGGAGGATGGATCGTGGCTGGGCTGGGGCCTGAAAGGGGCCTGGATCGCCATGCTCGTCGACCTCAACCTGCGCGGGCTATGGCTCGGTGTCCAGTTCTGGCGCGGCAAGTGGATGAAGTCGAAGGTGTGACGACGATGCGTCGGGACTTGCGGAACCCTGCCCCGGCACGTTCCAATCGGGCGATTCAGGCAATCCCCTCCATGCTCGATCTTCGAACGCCAAAGATCCATTGAGACACTATCCCATGAACGACGCTAATCCGGCCGCCAAACTTCGCTGGGCCATTCTGGGCTGTGCCCGCATCAGCCGCCGCGGGCTCATTCCCGGCATCCTCGGCAGCCATTCCGGCATGCTCGACCTGCTGGCCAGCCGCCGCGCCGATGCCGCCCGCGAATGGGCCAGCGAATTCGGAATTCCCCGCACGGCCGACAGTTACGAGGCCGCAATCGCCGATCCGGACATCGATGCCGTTTACATCCCCCTGGCCAACGAAGAACACGCTCCCTTCGTGAAAGCTGCCGCCGACGCGGGCAAGCATATCCTGTGCGAAAAGCCGCTGGCACTCGATGCCGACGAAGCCCGGAGCATGGTGGAATACTGCCGATCCAGGGGTGTGATCCTCATGGAAGCTTTCATGTGGCGGCACCAGCCCCGTACGAAAGCCTTGTTAGCCGATGTTCGCAACGGCCGGATCGGCGAATTGAGACTGATCCGGTCCAGCTTCTCCTTCCCGATCGACCCTGCGGACTGGCGGCTCGACCCTGCCCGGGGCGGCGGATCGCTCTGGGACGTCGGCTGTTACGGCGTTTCGACCGTGCGTCTTTTTGCGGGCCAGGAACCCGACGGCATTCGCGGCCACGCCCGGTTCAGTGATCGCGGCGTGGACATGACCCTTGCGGCCACGCTCAAGTTCCCCTCGGGCGTGATCGGCGTGATCGACTGCAGCTTCGAACAACCGTTTCGCTGTGTCTATGAGCTGGTCGGCACCGCCGGCAGCGTGATCGTGCCCGATGCCTACCTGCCTGGCGATGCCCCCGTGGCACGCTTTTTTGACCTGGACGGCAAGCTGACCGAAGAAGTCGTCTACGACGGCCGCAATCAGTACGCCTGCATGGTCGATGCCTTCGCCGAGGGCGTACGCACAGGCCAACTTCCGGCACCAGCCGAAGACGGTCTTGCCCAGATGGCGGCCCTGAGCGCTGTCCTGGCAGCTTGCCGTTCCGCCAATTGAACGATTCGTTTCGAATCGTCGGAATGGCTGGCACGACAAATCCCGATCCTTATGGTATGATGCAGGATCTGTGCCGCGAGAAGTGTCGATGACGCCTGCGGCGATTTCGAAGCCTGAGATGAGCTAACTCGGATAAACGCACCCATGAGCCGCCCGCCCGTCAGTTCCGGAGCCCTTCTGAGAGACATTCAGCACGTCACCACGCGCATGAAAAAGGTACGCAAGCTCATGACCGAGCTTCGCATCGGCTCCGCCAGCGAGGATGCCTGGGCGAAGGCCGCTTCGGCGGGCCTGGAAGCGGCGAAATCGGCAGCCTCCATCGTGGCCACTATGCCTGAGGAAATGGCCGAGCCGGATCTGCTCCTCAAAACCGTGCAAATGCAACGTTACGCCACGGGCATTCTCGTCCGCGTTCGTCGCATTCGCACGGCTCTGAGTCGCGAGGGCGGGGTGCGTGAACTGGCCAGCGGCGAAGCCGACTTCGAAATCGAAGACGGGGCCGACGACGAATGAGCGCCGGAGCGAAACCGGAACGGGCGGGCTCGAACCGTCTGCCGGACCGTCCTCTGGACGAACCCGCAGACGCCCTTGGCACAGTTCGGCTTACGGGCCGGCTCGGTTCGGCACTGATTTACGACAAAATGGTCGATCGCGTGTTGGGCCGACGCCCGCGCGACGGGGATCTCGTGCAGATTCTCGACTCCGAGGAAAAGCCAGCCGGCTGGGGGCTTTATAACGTCCGTTCCGGCATCCGCGTCCGCCGCATGTCGCGCCGGGCCGCCGCCCCGGACAGTGCCTGGTGGGCCGCCCGCATCGACGACGCCCTGGCGTTTCGCCGCAGCACCATCGCCGACGTCATGGCCAGTTCCCGCCAGGTTGGGCAGAAAGTCTACGGACCGGCCTATCGCGTGATTCACGCCGAAGGCGACGGTCTGCCGGGCCTGATCGTCGACCGCTACGACGACACCCTTTCCGTCGAGGCCTTTTCGCTTGGCCTCCACCAGCGCATCGGGCCGATCGTCCGGCTGCTCGAAGAACGGCTGGGAACGAAGCACTGGATCGTGCGGTTCGACGAACGAGCCGCCCGCGCCGAAGGCGTCACCCCGCAGGAACATCGTTCGCCCGACTGCCCGAAGCGGGCCATGGTGCAGGAAGACGGCGTGCTGTTTCTCGTCGATTTCGAAACCGGGCACAAAACGGGCTTTTTCTGCGATCAGCGCGAAAATCGAATGAAACTGGCGGCCTCGTCTGCCGGCAAGACGCTGCTGGACGTATGCTGCTACACCGGAGGCTTCGGCCTCGTGGGCGGGCGCGACGCGAAACAGGTGACGATGGTTGACCTGGACGAAAAAGCCGTCGCCCTGGCCGAAGAAAATGCAAAGATCAATCAGCATTTCGGCGCGAAGTCAAAATTCAAATTCGTTCAGGCCGACGCTTTCAATTACATGCGTCAGCTTGACTTCGACGGCCAGCGGTTCGACGTGGTCGTCCTTGATCCGCCGAAGCTGATCGGCTCTCGGGCCGAGTTCGAAGACGGCCGCCGCAAATATTCGGATTTGAATACGCTGGCGATGAAGCTCGTCGAGCCGGGTGGCCTGCTGGTGACCCATTCCTGCTCAGGCCTGATGGTCGAAGCCGAGTTCCAGAAAGTATTGAAAGTCGCAAGCTGGCGCAGCGGTCGCGAATTTCGAATCGAACGATTTGCCGGAGCCGCCGTCGATCACCCGGTACGGGTGGACGTGCCTGAGTCGTCCTATTTGAAATCGGTTTGGTTGCGGCGTACGGGGGAGGAAGACTGATTGTCCTGGATCGAGTCGATGTTGACGAAATCTGCGTCCATTCAGCTCAAGGCTCGAAACCGTTGATCAGCAGGGGCAGAGAAGTTAGTATTCGATTCTCCCTTTCCTCCCGAATGTCAAAAGCGCAGCCGAGCGATCGAATTGGCCAGCCTCACCGTCGAAAACTACGTCAAAACGATTCACCAGCTTGCGACGGCCCAGGCTGAAGCCGGTGAAGGGGCGGTTGTGTCGACAGGCCGCATCGCCAAGGAACTCGGCGTTTCGCCAGGTTCGGTCACAGGAATGATCAAGACCCTCACCGAAGCGAACCTGACGACGTACACGCCTTACGAAGGCGTGCGGCTGACTGACCCGGGCCGAAGGCTCGCCCTGAAAGTCATCCGCCGCCACCGGCTGCTCGAGACATTTCTGGTTCGCACCCTTCAGATGCCGTGGGACGAGGTGCATGAAGAGGCGGAGCATATGGAACACGCCGTGAGCGACCGCCTGGTGGACAGGATGGACGAGTTTTTGAACTCGCCGAAAGTCGACCCCCACGGCGACCCGATCCCCCGGGCGGACGGCACCGTGCCCGCGGTACAGGGCAGGCCGCTCAAGGAGATTCCGGCCGGCACAGCGTTCGAAGTGGTGCGGGTGATGGATCAGGATTCGAAATTTCTGCGCTATCTGACCGACTGCGGGCTCGTGCTGGGCGCACTCGGAAAAATCTGCGAAAACCGCCCTGAGGCCGGCGCCGTGTCTGTGGAAATCGCTGGACAGCGGATTATCCTTGGCCACGATGCCGCTGGCGACGTGCTTGTGGACATCGTCACAGGCGGCTGATTTTATCGATCGATCACGACCTTACCGTTTCGTCCCGGCGCTGGGCCAGCGGGCGGTCAATGGCATAACCATCCAGTGCCACGCGGGGCGGTTTGCCCGTCAGCAGGTCGGCCATCGATTCAGCTGTACCGGGCGATAGCGATAGCCCCGCACGTTGATGGCCTGTGGCTACGAAAAGCCCTTCGAGGCCAGGAACAGGGCCGAGATAAGGCCGGGAGTCTTTCGAGCCGGGGCGGAAGCCGCACCAGTGGCCGATGACTTTCGAGTCAGCCAGTGAGGGCACCAGCGAAATGGCTTCGTTCCAGAGCATCTCGCGTGCGTCGCCGGTAAGAGTTTCGTCGAACCCGGTCCATTCTTCGGTCGCCCCGGCCAGGACGAGCCCTTCGTCACGCGGCACCAGGTAGCATTTGCCATGTTCGACGATCCGCCGAAGCACGACGCGGCCGGGGTCGAGCAGGAGCATTTGCCCCTTGATGGGCCGGGTGGGCACGGCGATGTTTAACGTCTCGAACAGCTTTTCGGACCAGGCCCCGGCGGTGACGACGACCTGGCTGGCGTGAATCGAGCCAGAAGCGGTGGATACGCCCGTGACGCGGTCGCCGCTGATCAGAAATTCATGAACCTGGCAATTCGGCCGAAGATCGACGCCCAGTGCCAGGCATGCGGCTTCGAGGGCGCGCAGGTGCCAGGGGTTGCGAATCTGGGCCCGTTCAGGCAGGAAATAGCAGCGGGCGAATCGGCGGGTGAGGGCTGGCTCAAGCTCGGCGGCACGCAGGTCGTCGACGACTTCGTAGCGAATTCCCTGCTTGCGCCAGCGGCCCGTCATGGATGCCAGCGCAGGTTCTTCGGCAGGTTCCAGGGCGACGTCGATCCCGCCCGAGACACGAAAGCCGTTGTCGATCCCGGTCGCTTCGAGCAGTCGGGCCGACCATTCAGGGTAAAGCTCCGCCGATCGTGCACGCAACAGGCATGTCGGGTCGGTCAGATTCGGGGCCCGGTGGGGCGGAGGGATGAGCCCGGCACCGGCCCACGATGCGGCACGGCCGATTGCCGATTTGTCCAGGAGTGTGACCCGGATATTCCGAAGAGCCAGTTCCCAGGCCAGGGACAAGCCGACGACGCCGCCGCCGATGAGGATCGTATCAGTCATTTGCGGCCGGGCTCACAGGTCATTCCGAAGCGACGGGGATCGGAGGCGAACATTGGGGAACTTGGCGGCCATCTGCATGGGGGTGGCGAGCCAGCCGAAAACTCATATACGGATTATAGTGATTCGCCGCATGGTTTTCAGCCGGAAGGGGAGTGAATTCGTACGATTTCGGCCCGCTGCGGCCTTGTCTCGGCCGTTTCCGATTGTCAAACTAGCAGAAAGTGAAGGCTGGCCACGGGCCATGCCGTGAACATTCGAAGAGAGTGCAGCGATTCACCATGGAAACTCCGACAATTCGCCCCGGCAAGGTCGAAACATCGAGCCCCGTTCCGCGGGTTCTGGCCTATTTCGCCAATTCGGCGCAGGGCAATTCCGTGATTCAGTACCTGGGGCAATTGGGTGTCCGGTCCGATCAACTCGGAGTGACTCCCCCGGACCACCTTCCGAAAAGCCAGGGCATGGTGCTTTCGATTCCGTGCGAGACGCCGGAGCTCATGGCCCAGGTCGAAAAAATCTGCCGCTCGCAGGGTGCCCGAGTTCACCGCTCACGCGGCTGAGGAACTTCGGCGAAACTTGTGGGTTTTTTGACGATATCGACCATCACGAACACGGCCTGGTGCCGGAGCGAAACACGAGCGATGATCGCGACTTTTCCGAAAATGCGTCGGGCTGCACTGGTTTTGTCGATCGTGGCGACGGGCATCAGCCTGAATGCCCAGGATACGAAACGCGCAAACGCCCCGGCTTTCGCCAAGGAACTGCCCAAAGTCAGGTCAGGCGATCCGATTCTGGAGTTCAACGGCAAGGACCTCACGGGTTTTTATCCCTATACTCACAAGAACAAGTTCGAGGATCCGCAGCAGGTCTTCACGGTCAAGGATGGCGTGATCGTCATCAGCGGAGAGGACTTCGGCGCGATCACGACGAAAGAAAAGTACAAGAATTACCACCTGGTCGTGGAATGGCGCTGGGGGCCACGCACGTTCGCACCGCGTAAGGACAAGTCACGCGATTCCGGCATTCTGCTGCACTGCGTCGGAGAAGACGGTGCCGTCGGCGGCCACTGGATGGAGTCGCAGGAATGCCAGATCATCGAAGGCGGGTGCGGCGACTTCATCATGGTGGCAGGCAAGAACAAGCCGAGCCTGACATGTAAAGTGCGCAAGGAAGGCAACGCCATGATCTTCGACCCGGTCAACGGGACGGAAGTCACCCGCGATTCAGGCCGCTACGACTGGTGGGGCCGCGATCCGAAGTGGAAGGACGTGCTCGGTTTCCGGGGCGAAAAAGATGTGGAGTCCCCCTTCGGCGAATGGAATCGTATGGAAGTCGTTTGCGACGGAGACACGATCACGAACATCGTCAATGGCTACGTGGTCAACGTCGGCACGAAATCGAGCCATACCGAAGGTAAGCTCCAGTTTCAGTCCGAAGGGGCTGAGATCCACTTCCGCAAGATCGAAATTCGGCCGCTGATCAAGTGACGCCGTCGAAATCGGCCTTTCGAACGCCCGGGAGATCGACCATGACGATACGGGAAATCATCGTCGCGTCTTTTGTGGCGTTCGTTTGCTCAGTGACGGTTTCACCTGGTGAGATTCAGGCCTTTCAGGGCGGTGCGCTGGGCGACCCGACGAAAGAATTCACGAATCCGCTCACGAAGCCGTTTCTGGAGAAAGCCGTCCCGAGCCTGAGTACCCGGCTTGTGGGTGACAACAGGCCGGGTTATCTGGCGATGACGACCCTGGCGTTGATCAAGGCCGGCGTACCCAAAGACCGGCCTGACATTACGACGGCTCTGAACACTCTGGCGGCACGCGTTTCGTCGTCAGCCTACAACGCTGTCGAAGGAGCGGACAAAGGTGTTTACGAAGCTGCCGCCATTCTGATCGCACTGGCCAACGGCGACCCTGACCGGTTCAAGCCTCAGATCGAAAATCTGGCGTCCTACATTACGTCGAGGCAAACTCCCTGGGGCGCATGGGGTTATGTAGTTCATTCGAGCACGCCGGGCTCGGGCGATACTTCGGTCACGCAGTTCGCTCTGCTGGGGCTCTGGGAGGCGACTAATCTCGAAATCAAAGTTTCTCCGACCGTTTTCGACCGGGCCGCGGACTGGCTGATCAAATCGCAGAAGACTTCCGGTGGCTTCGTCTATCAGCCTCTCTCGAACGAGCTGTCGGAGAGCGTTTCGCTGACGGCAGCCGGCACCGGCAGCATGCTCATCTGCAGGTCGCAACTGCTGCGGAATCGGCCGAAAGACCCCGAAATGCTGGGCGACAAGCCTAAAAGCAAACTATTGATCCCGATTGATGCTGATGGCAACGAAATCGACGAAAGTGACTCCCAGGCTCGGCCACGGGGTATGGTCACTTCGATGGACGCCCTGCGTCGCGGAATCGAAAGAGGCCTGGGCTGGCTGGCGGCGAATTATGGCGTCGATCAGATGTACGGTCAAACGCCGTATTACGCCCTTTATTCTCTGGAACGGGTCGCATCGCTCGGCGAAGTCGAGACGCTCGGGACCAAGAAGTGGTACGACATGGGCATGGAGCTGATCAGCTCACGTGCCGATCAATCCGGCCTGGTCTCCGCCCAGTACGGTGAAGATGTGAACACAGCCTGGGCGATCCTGTTCGCGGCAAGAAGCACGCGTGATTCGATCCGCCGTGCCGAACGGCGCAGGCTCGGCGCGGCGAACATGCTCGGCGGGATCGGTCTGCCGAAAAACCTCAACGACCTGGTGATCCGCGGCGGCCGTGTCGGCGTCAGCCCGATGACCGGTGCCGTCGAAGGGATGCTGGAAGCGCTCAATGACCCGAACCTTCAGGATACGGCATCGATCGAGGCGGGTCTGATGGACGCTTATGGCCGCCAGGGTGCGGTCGCCCTTAAACCGCACCGGGACCGATTGATCCGCTTGACGAGGTCGCCCGATCCGCAATTGCGACTGATCGCGATCTGGTGCCTGGCACGTCTTGGCGAGAGCGACGTCGTCCCCCTGTTGCTTGGGGCACTTGAAGACACGGATGACCTCGTGGCCGTGGAAGCCGGCAAGGGGCTTCAGTTCCTGTCGCGGCGGCTGGTCGGCTTCGGCCCGGAAATTCCGGAAGCGGCCGACCGTTCCGCGGCTACGGAAGTCAAACGAAAGGCCGCACGGGCCTGGCGGGAATATTTCAAGTCCGCCCAGGAGAGCCCACGCAAAACGACCACCGCGGCGGCTGGAGAACGGAATCGCTCATGAGTGCAGCCACCACTCCGCCTCCACCAGCGGCCGGTCGGATTTTGAGGGGCGAAACTCCTTACGACAGAACCGTTTCAGGTCTGGTAGCGGCGATTCTCGGAGCCATTACCGTGGTCGCGTGGCTGGCGATCCAGTTCATCGCGATGCAGGGGTTCAGCCTGCCGACAGCAGCCCCGGTGGAAATCATCGAAGTTTCCGGCGGCGGCGGCGGCAGTCCTGACGGCACTCCCGGCGAGTCGGAAACGATCGAAGTGCCGGGTGCCGCTTATGGCCCGGCGGCATCGAACAGCGAATCCAACGCGGCGGAATTCGAGGAGCCGAGCGTCGCGATGACGCCCGACGTCGTCTTCGACGGGCTTGTGGGCGACGGAGACGCTGTGATGACCATGGACCTCGGTCCTGCAGTCAGTTCCGGCGGCTCAGTTGCGACCGGACGGCGCGCCAGCCAGAAAGGTACGGGCAGGCCCGGTTACGGCTTCGGCCCAGGCACCGGAGGCGTTCCCCGTGAACAGCGATGGAATATCGTCTATGATTCCGGGCAAACGGTTGACGAATACGCCAAGGCGCTGGACGCAATGGGCGTGGAGGTCGCCGTGGCCCGAGGCAACGAGCTGACTTACGCGAAGAATCTCTCCGCAGGCCGTCCTACGATCCGAAACGGCTTACCCGAGACCGAAAAACGGCTCTATTTCGTCTGGCTCGGCAGCGGCCGTAAGGGGATTGACCAGCAGTTGTTCCGATCCGCCGGAATCGATCCCGGGCAAGGGGCGATCTTCCACTTCTATCCGAAAGAGGTCGCGGACCGGCTTGCCCAGCTTGAGGTCGCCTATGCCCGGCGCCAGCCAGGCCAGATCAAACGCACGCGTTTCCGCGTGACTCGCAACGGCGACCGCTACGATCTGGCGGTCGCTTCGCAGGAACCGCTATGACCGGTGGCGGAACTTCGAACGGATCGATACGACGGGGGCAATGAGCCCCGGCACAGCATTCGACCGAAGTCTCATCGATGAAGGAACCCCGCATGGCTCGCCTGGAACTGCATGGTCCGAAGGGACGCACGGAACGATTCGACCTTCCTGAATCCGGCAGTCTCCTGATCGGTTCGGACGCGGTCTGCGACGTGCATCTGAAGGATCCGGAAGTCCAGCCGATTCATGCGAGGCTCAAAGTTCAGTCAGGGGCTTGCCAGGTCGAAGCGACGCCCGAAGGAAAATCGTTTCTGCATAACGGTAAGCGCACGGCCAAGTGCTCGATTCTTCCCGGCGATGAACTTGGCATGGGCGGCTACAGGATCTACCTGTTCGAATCGCAGCCAGCGCCAGCCGTCGCACCGCCGTTGACCCCGAAAAAGTCCGCACCGTCACCGGTTTTCGAACCGCCAGCGAAGCCGGTCGAGAAAACTCCGCAACCACGCGCCCAAATACCCGAAGAACCGATGGAACTCGGTTGGGACGATGTCGCCGACGACTCGGCCGAACTCGCCCCGCCACTTGCGAAAACCGGCAAATCCGGAAAAGCAGCCAGCCGTGGTCGTTTTCGCGACTCGGCAGACAGCGAATCGAAACCAACGGAACGGGAAGCCACGGCTGTTGCAGGACGCGGCGTGACCGTATTCGCCGAAGACGAAGAAGAGACGCGGAAATTATCGAAAACGCCCCTCGTGCTGCTGTTGACCGGCACGCTGGTCGTATTGGGGCTGACGGCTTTCGGGCTTTGGTGGATTATCGAACGAACCCGGGCGAACAGGGCCTACGAAGCCGCGATCGCGAATTACGATTCTGGCGATTTCGCCACCAGCGGTCAGCGATTTCGCGACTTTCTCAGGCTGAGACCGAACGAGGCGAGGTCATCCACGGCACGGGTGCTTGAGGCATTGTCACGCTTGCGCGAGACTTCCGGAGGAGCGGCACCGCAGCTCGCGGCGGCCCTCACCATGGCCAGCAAGGAGCTGCCCGCCCTGAGCGATGAGCCGGCATGGACCGATCGTGGAATGGAAGCAGCCGAGATCGTCGCGGGGCTGGCCCGTGATCTCGCCACCCGGGCCCAGCAGACCGGCGCTACCGATACCATCCAAAGTGCACGAGAGGCCTACAAATTGCACGAGGAACTCGCTGGCGAGGCGGCCGTCAAACAGCGAGAACGGCTGAAAGTGGACAACGTGATGGCTGCAGCCGAGGCCGCGGTGGCAAAGGGGGAAACGAAGTCGAAAGCCCTGGCGGAGATCGACGCCGCGCTCGGCAATCGCCAGGCAGCCGTCGCCTTTCGACTGCGTGACGCTCTCGTGAACCGATACCCGGACATGGGTGCGGATCCAGCCGTTTCGAAGCGGCTCGACCAGAGCAATCAGCAGGTGCAGGAAAACGTCAAGCCCCTTGGCATCAAGCGGGACGCCGTGACGAGCGACGATCCGGAAACCCTGGGCCCGCCGATCACGGTCTTCGCTCGGTCGCGGTCCGCGGAAGCCGAAGGCACCCCTGAACCTGGCGAAATCAATGTCGTTTCGGGCGGTGCTTTGACGGTCGGCCTGGACAGCCGCGACGGCTCCGTTCTCTGGCAGAGACCATCCGGTAACGCGGCCGGTTTCGAGCCCGTCTCGATCACCGACGACAGCCCGCCGGCAGTCCTGGCCTTCGACGATCGCTCGAAATCCCTGGTGAAACTGGCACTTGCCGATGGCAGGCTCATCTGGCGTCAGCCACTTGGCGATGCCCCTCGTCAGCCGCCGCTCGTACTCGGCAATCGACTGATACTGGCACTTCCGACTCTCGGTCAGGTTTTGTGGATCGACCTGGCCACTGGCCGGATCGACGACGGCCTGGATATGAAGTGGCCCCTCGCCGGTTCGATCACGACCGCATCGAACGACAAAACGCTCTATATCCCGGCAGATGAGTCGGTCGTTTTCGTCGTCTCGACCGAAGATCGATCATGCCAGCGCAGCATGTATCTCGGTCACTCTCCCGGCAGCATGCGTGTCGCTCCGGCGAAGTCAGGCCGTTTCGTATTTTTCGCGGAGAATCACGAAATCCGGACCGGTTCACTGCGAACTCTGTTGGTGGACGATCGGGGCCAGTCGCCCCAGCGATTGCAGCAGGAAACCCTCGAAGGCTGGGTCTGGTTCAAGCCGGCACAGCAAGGCACACTACTTTGGGCCTCACACGATCGGGGCGGCTTCGCGGTGTACGGCATCGGTGAGGCGACTCAGGCAAAACCTTTAACGCTTGTCGCGAAAAGTCCCGCGCTCAATGCTCCTGCCCGGCCGACCGTTGCGATCGCCGTGGGCCAGCGCGAAGCCCTTATCGTCGACCGCACGGCCAAGCACTACAGGCTCGAAGCACAAACCGGCCGCATGGACATCCTCCGTTCCTGGCCGTTGCCCGAAGGCGTGCCCGTCGCGGCGATTTCGCGGATCGACGACTACCGCTTCGTCATCTATCTGGCGACGGACAAGGACCTGGGACGCGTCGCGATCGCCATCGACCTGCGCCAGGAAAAGCCGCTCTGGGCGACCTCCTGGGGCATGCCTCTGGAGCCTTCGGAAGGCGAACCGGGGCAAGCCTCTCTCCGCTGGACGGACAATCGTGGTGAGAGTGTCGAAGTCAAGCCGGAATCCTCTTCCAGGCCTGTCGCCGTCGAATGGGTCAGAAATCCGAAGGAATCGGAAGATCTCGCCAGCGGTGGCGATTCGGTTGGCGAAGAGACGAAATGGTCCTGGTACGGCACCGGAGCCGGTCGAATCGGAATTTCGACGAAAGATTCGAAACGCATTCGGCTCCAGGCCGGCAAGGACGGCAAGGAATCGGATCTGACCATGCCTCTGGGTACGCGGATCGCGCCGATTCGAATCGGCGAAATACTTGTCGTCGCCGGTGAGAACGGCGAGATTTCCCTGGTTTCGATCGCTGACGGATCCGCAATTGGTCAGCCTTTCGTGCCCGACTTCGAAAAATCGAGCCCCTGGAACTGGACCAGTATGGTGGCACTGGAAGAAGGCTCCGTGGCACTCGCCGACAAAACCGGCCGTCTCGTTCGTCTCGTTGTCGAAAAGGATCCGCCTCGGCTCAGGCAAGGGGCTCGTGTATCACTCGAAGGATCGTTCTCGGGAACGATCGTTTCGACGGGCCGCTCCGTGCTCGCCTTGAAGTCCGATGGCACGGTGCTTTCGCTGGCGGCTCGTGATCTCTCTACCCAGACCGAATGGAAATTCCCGGGCGCGGGCACGAGGATCTACGGCGTAGACGGCATCGGGGCTTTGATCTTCCATCCTTCGGGATCGATTCGCGTGGTAGACAGCGCAGGTCAGATCAGACGAGAGACCCAGGCCCCGGGCCTCATGCCTGCCGCCGCACCCCGGCGTATCGGTTCCGAAACGGTCTGGCTGTCACAGAATCAGGGTTCGGCACTGGCAGTCTGGAACGATTCGGCCGAATCCCCGATAAGGACAGATCTTGGACAGTGGGTGCAGGGGCCGATTCTGGCGGCTTCGTCCGGTTGGTACGTTGTCGAACGTCCCGGCATGTTGCGTGCCATACCCGCGGAACTTCGAACCGCCTCTGGGGCGAAGCCTGCCGGAGGGGATACGGAAAAATGACCTGCGTCGGCCTGGCCTCAATCCGCCGTATTTACTGGTCCCTGGTCTCCGCGACTGTCTGCTCGCTGGCGCTGTCTCTGCCCAGCGGGTTCGGTCAGGCCGGGGCGAAGCCGGCCACGCCTGCTGCCGCCCCGAAGCTCGATGAACCTTTGCTGACCCGTGCCCCTTTCGACCGGCTGGTTCTCAAGGATGCTGCCGTCGTTCCGGTCGAACCGCTCGCACCCAGGCCCTTGCCCACGCCCAAAAAGTATGCCCGAAGGCCGCCGAGCCGCAAGAAATCGGCTGAACTCGAGGCTCGTGAGAAAGAAATCGAAAAAGACCCGGCGATCCGGCTCTTCGTCATGCCCCTGGAGGGCGACGGCCTGGAATACGCCGTCTATCGCGAAGACATTACCGATATCGTCTATTTCGAGGATATGCTGCTCCAGGAAGCCGACAGGCTCATCACGGCCGGCGATTACGCCAAGGCATTCGAGCATATCCTGTTCGTTCAGAACCGGGACCCGAAATGGCGCGGGCTGGCCGACACGCACCGCAGGCTGCTGATCGCTGAAGCTCGCCAGCGGTTCGATCAGGGCGATCTCATGGCCGGCCTTCAGTTCGTGAACGAAGCCCTCGCCCGCAACCCGAAAGACGACCAGGCTCGGGCTCTGGCGATCGAGGGGCTGGGCAAGCTGGGCGAAATCGATCTGGCTGCCGGCCGATATGAGCGGGCCCGCGAAAGCCAGTCGCGCATGCGTTCCATCGATGCGAACGCTCCTGCGGCGAAAAGCCTTGCCGAAAAACTTCTCGAAGTGGCTCGAACCATCATGAGCCAGGCCCCGCAGGACCGGCCCGAACGGCTGGACCGGCTGAACGAAGCCTACCGGGCCTGGCCCGAGACCGAAGGATTGTCAGCCGCGCGATCCGAAGCGATGGTTCGCTGGCCAACCGTGAACGTGGCCGTGCAGGAAGCGATCTCCGACACGCCCCGGCCCTGGGGAGCATCGCCAGCCCAGGCGCGTGCTGCGGATTTGACGTTCCGGCCTTTGCTCGAAGAGCTTCGCGAATCGTCTTACAAAGGCGAACCCCCAGGGCAAATCGCGGCCCGCTACGAACTCGTAGACCTGACCACGGGGGAATTGACCCTCAAGCCCGATGCACGATGGTCCGACGGCCGCAACGTGAATTCCCGCGACGTCGTCGCAACGCTGACTTCCTGGGCCCAGCCCGCCAGCCCCGCCTATCACGGCACGTGGGCCGGCATCGTCGAATCGGTCGCAGCCGTCGACGACCGCAAGATTCGCGTCAAATTTACGCGCCCCGTGCTTCAGCCCGATTTCTGGTTTCTCCGGGCCGTCATGCCGGCGGAAACGGCATTCTCGGCGATCGTACCACCCGAAACCTGGATCGGTTCCGGCGATTTTCGCTGGCTCGGAAACCGTGTGGAATCGCAAGCGGCCGAAAGCACGTTCGAACGCCAGCCAGGCCTGGATGCTGGCCCGTTTCGCGTGCGTGAACTGGTCTTCGAAGACGATCGCGACGCCTGGCAGGCCCTGCTCGACAGCCGAGTGGACCTGATCGAACATGTTCCATCCGACCTTTTGCTGGACCGAGTACCGCCGACAGTCGCCGTCGCGACGAGCCCCTCGCCGGACGTGCACCTGATCGCCATCGATGGCCGTGTCCCGATTCTGGCCAACCGTTCGTTCCGCCGGGGCCTGGCCTATGCACTGAACAGGCAGGAACTTTTCGAAGAACAATTTCTTGGCAGGGCACCCCGGCCCGACGAATTTCTGGCTGATGGTGCCTTCGCCAAAGGCACCGCCTGGGACGATACCGAAGTGCGGCCCGTGCCATTCGATCCGGCCATGGCCCGGCTCCTTTTCGCTTCGGCGAAGCGTGAACTCAAGATCACCAAAATCTCGCTCACTCTCGATTACCCGGCCCGGCCGGACATCGCACGCGTCGCGGCGAAAATCGCCGATTCGCTCAGCGGTTTCGGTATCGAGATCAAACTCAAACGCTGGCAAGCCGGTGAACTCGAAGAATCACTGCGTTCCGGCAAGCCGTTCGAGCTGGCCTGGCGCACTGTCTCGCCGTCGATGGATCACTTCCTCATCGGAGGCCTCATCGCCCCGGCGATTTATGCCCCTCCGCAATCAGGCGGTCTGGCTGCGCTTGCCAGCCCCGTGATTCTCTCCCAGGTCCTGAGCCTGGAAAGAGCCTTTATCGAAACCGAAGTGCGTGCCCAGGCCCGCTTTATCGACCGGCTCGTCCGCCAGGAATTGCCGCTGATTCCCCTCTGGCAAGTTCCGCACAGATATGCCTGGCGAAAAGATCTGACGGGTGTCCGGCCCAATTCGGACCGGCTCTACCATAATGTCCGAGAATGGTCGGTTCGCCCCGCCGCTGAGGCCAAATCGCCATGATCCGCCTTCGATTCCCCACCGATCTGCTGCGTCGGTTCGCATTGGCCTTCCTGTTTCTGGCTGGGGCACAATCGACCTCCATGGCCCAGGAATCGCCTGCGAGTTCCGCAGAGGCCTCGACACCCGCGTCGGGCCAGCAGGAAAGCGTTACGGCCGAAAATCAGCCGTATGACATCGTGCTGCACCTGAGCGTCGATGACCGCATCGCTCTGGACGCCGAGAAAGGCGCTCGCATTCTGTCCGATTTCGAAGCGATCGCGGATCGAATCGTGGGCCGGGCCTGGAAACTTGACGTCCGCTGGGCGGAAGGCGAAGTCTGGGACACGCCCTTCGACCTCTGGACTCAGTGGCCGGAGCCTGTGACTTACGATCGCCGAAAGCAGCAGGGCGGCGAAAAAGTCTGGCTCGTCCGGCTTCGGCCTGGAACGGACAAAGCTTCGCTCGAGCTGGTTGGCCGTGAGTTCGACCGCTCCAGCGGTATTCTCGGCCCGGTACGGACGCGACCTGTGATCATGACTGACCTGGCTCGTGGCCTCTTCGAAATCTGCCGCGACATCTTCCGCGCTATCGCCGACGTTGCGGGTTACGAAGGAGGCGAAGTCCGCCTTCGTATTCGTGGGGCTTCACTCGCAGCGGTCTCCGAAGGCAGCATCCTGGCTCAGCCGGGGCAGTATTATCAGCTGGTCCGCCTGTTTTATGACCGCACCGGGAAGTTCGTTTCCAGTACCGTCGAGCCCTGGACCTACGTGAAAACGACGAAAGTGAGTGGCGATGGAGCATTCGGATCGCTCCTGAGCAGTTTCCGCGACCCGATCGGCCGCCGTTACCGCCAGACTAACAAGCTGGTCGCCATGGCCCTCACGCCATCGACAGTTCCCACCACATTCCGGTTCAGCCAGTTGCTTGCCAGCACGGGCGGCACTCCCATTCGCCACCCCGTCGCCGGTCACAAGGTCGAAATCCATGAATGGCCCACCGGCCCGGTGCGAGCGACCGCTCTCACTGACCGCGAAGGCACGCTCCGGTTCGAAGCTCCGGAAGGGCTCGACTTTTATGGCGTCCGGCTCGTCGGCGGTTCGCTCGAACCGCTGCTCGACGTGCCCGTTCTCGCCGGCGATCAGGTACCCGCGATCCTGGCCGACGCCAAACCCGCGGCCGTCGAATTTCAGCAGCGTCTGATCGCCTATCGCGACGAAATCCTTGACGCTCTCGCGCGCCGGTTCGTCATCGAAGCCCGCCTGGGGGACCGGACGAAAGCCTCGGACTGGAATCGCGTGGCCGAACTTGTGCGTGAATGGCGTAACACCCCCGTTCCCACCGGTTTCACGAGCACCCTGGCCCAATGGAAAATGGTCGCCCAGCGCCGGCAGCTCCAGGAAAAGAAGGCGATCTACACCCAGGCGAATCAGGCCCTGATGGCCGAGCTGGAGGCCCTGGCCTCGCGCTACGAAGGGCAGGAGATCGAAGTTTACGAGGAATCGCTCGAAAAACGCTCGAACCTGCCCTATCTGCAGGACCTTGAGGATCAGGCGAAAGAAAAGGCGAAGACCAAGGCCGCTCCCTGACTCGGAAACCTGATCGTCGAGTCGAAGTACTGGCGTCAAAAGTCTGGCATTTACCTGCTCACTTATCCTTGCTTAACCGACTCGGCAAGGCCTTTTTCGATATCGGAATAAGCCGGAGCCCAGCCGAGTTCGCGTCGGGCTTTGAGATTGCTCACCCGCTTGTCGCCGATGTCTTCGCCGGCCCGTGGTTCGACAAATGTGGGAGCCGGAGCATTCAGCAGCCGGGCCAGTGTTTCGTAATACTCCCGGCGCAATACCGGCCGGTCGTCACTGATACAGTAAATTCCGGAATTCGCCGAATTCAATGCATGCAGGCATGCTGAAGCGGCGTCATCGCCATGCACGATATTGAGCCATGTGTCGGGATGGCACGCAATCGGTTCGCCGGCCGCTATCGCCTGACGGCGGATCACGCGTTCCGGGCCATAGAGACCGCTCAAACGCAAAACGGTGGCAACTTTTCCTTGAACCGACGCCCATCCGAGCAGCCGTTTTTCGGCCTCGACGTGTGCCCGGCCCGAATCGGTTCGGGGTTCGCAAAGTGAGTTTTCGTCGACCCATTCGCCCGATGACTGGCCGTAAACGCTGGTCGTGCTCGTGAATACCAGGTGCTTCGGTGCGGTTTCGGAAGAGGAGATGGCCCGCATAAGCCCGCTGACCACGGCACTGTGCACTGTCACTCCTGCGGTTCTGTCGAACGCCGGGCACCAGACCCAGGCATCGTATGTGGACAAGCGATTGGCTGGCGAATTGATATCGAAGCGGAGAAAACGGCAGCCCTCGGCTTCGATTTCCGTTCGGCGTTTTTCGCTACGGCTGGTCGCGGTGACTTCATAGCCCAAATTCGTCGCGGCCTTCGCGACCCGCCGCCCCAAAAAACCAAAGCCGACGATCAGGAGGCTTCGGATATCGGGATTAAGCTCAAGCGTCATGGCCTTCTTGTTCTTTCGGTCAATGCGAATTCGGGCGGATTCTGTCCATAAGGCCAGACGCGGCATGCGCCGGCCAGGATTTCCTGAAGGAACTCCCGGGCGGACATCGAGTCAATCATCGTCTTGCGGCGCGCGGCCTTTCGGCCCGTTTCACGCAGGAATTCCTCGGCCATGACAGTGCTGTAACGTTCGTCGGCGAAAAAGACGGGCAATTGCAGCGGTACGCACACCGCGGCGACCCAGGTGAGAATCGCCGGGCCGTTCTGGCCGGAGTCGCCCGAAACGTGCATGGGCCAGCCGACAACGATCGACCGCACGCCATTTTCGGCCGCGATGCGTCGTAATGCGAATAGCTCAGCCTGTTCGGAGCTGCGCTGGAGCTGCTTGAGCGGAAAGCCCATGGAGTGACCGGAATCGCTGACGGCCAGGCCGACTCGTTTCCGGCCCCAATCGATGGCCAGAATCACCCCGTCGGGCAGGGGGCTGACCGGTCGATCGGCGGGTGAAGTCACAGCACGTCTCCATGCCCCGAAGTGCCGAGCGATTCGACCAGGGCTTTGAGCGAATCGAGCTTGTCCTTCTTCGCCACGAGCGTCACGCCGCCGGAGACGACCACGACGACCCCCTCCAGCCCAAGGGCCGCGATCAGTTTGCCGTCTTCGTTGACGATGATCGAATCCGCACAATCGGCGATTTTCACGGCACCCTGAACGACATTGCCTTTTTCTTCGCCGGGTTCCAGGTCGGCCAGGGCCCGCCAGTCGCCGACGTCGTTCCAATCGAAGAGCACTTCGAGCATCCGCACATGGGCCGACCTTTCCATGACCGCCTTGTCGATCGGCACTTTTTCCAGCGTCGGGAAAACGGCCTTGAGAACTTCGTCGTAACGGGGAGTTCCAAGCGCATCACGAATGGGCTGCATCGCTTCGAAAAGGCTCGGGCGATGCCGGGCCAGTTCGGCCAGAATCGTCGACGCCTTCCACACGAAAATCCCTGAGTTCCAGGAAAATCGCCCCGTGGCCAGGAATTGCTCGGCTGTTTCGCGGTTCGGCTTTTCGCGGAACTGGGCGACGCGATAGACCGGTACTTCGCCGTGGCGATCCAGTTCTTCGGCGTGTTCGATGTAGCCATAGCCGGTTTCGGGGCGCGTCGGCCGGATCCCGAAGGTCACGAGGGCCTCGGGCTCCTTGTCGATGACCTTCAGAGCGGCTTCGATCGTGCGGACGAAGGCCGATTCAGGGCGAATGACGTGGTCGGCCGGCATGACGACCATGACACCCTCCGGGTCGTCGTGAGCGACGCACATCGCGGCCAGGGCAACGCAGGCGGCCGTATCACGAGGCGCGGGTTCGGCGATGAGATTTCCGGACGGAATTTCAGGAAGCTGTGCCGCGATGGCGGCGACCTGATCGGCCCCGGTGACGATACGAACGCAGTCGGCCGAAGCGAGCGGGCCGATACGGTCGAATGTCTGCTGGATGAGGCTTCTCTCGCCGGTGAGCGTCAGAAGCTGTTTGGGCCTGTGCCGCCGGCTCTTGGGCCAGAATCTTGTGCCGCTGCCGCCGGCCATGATGATCGCGTGGAGCATTTCGGTGTCGTTCCTTCCTTGATTCGCAATGCGGAATTTCGATTCGGTTCGAATGTCATTTCCCAGGTGGGCGATCGTCTTCGAAAAGACTCAGCGGGCGATCGATCGTTTTCGACGGTCCGATACGGTCGAGGATGGCTTCGGCGTTGTCTTCAAGACACGGGTCGAGTTCCAGAGCGAACCTGGGCCGGCCCGTGGAATCGAACGGGATGTCGATTCCGAGCTTGCTCAGCACCTTGACCGCCGAACCGGTCAGGGCCGCACGCACTGTTTCGGGCGAATCGGGGCCGGTGGCGTTTTTGAGCGGTTCGAATTCGATGCGGCGATCGGTTTCGACGATGACGGATCGTGTGGCCATCGGCAGCGTGTCGAAAATGAAAGCTTCGAATTTGACGGCATTGGGTTCCGCGGGCTCGACTTTCCGCCCGGTTTCGAAATTCCAGAAGGGCACTTTTTTGAGTGCCTTGTGGAAGGGCAGGCGGGTGGCCCCGGTCGCGAGTTCGTTAAGGAAGTCGGTGCGGAAGACGTGCACGGCGATCGAACCTGCCCGGTAAGCCAGGCGGCCGTGGGCGTCACGCTGTTCGGCCAGTTCCCGGGGCAAATCGGAATATTCGATGACGCCCTTGTGCCCGTCGGGGAGAACGCACACCACACCGACCTTTTCGCCCGGCTCGGTTTTCGAAACCACTTTGAAACTGACCTGGGACAGGGCCTTTTCATGAAGACCGAGAAACCAGGGATCAGCGACACGCACCATGGGGTTGTCGACCTGGTAATAGAAAAGAGTGTCGGCATTCAGCGATTCGAGCCATTCCAGGGCTGTGCGGTCATCGGCCGAATCACGCCTGGCCAAGGCATAAAGGCAGCCGCCGTGGCCGTCGGGCGAAAGGGCAAGCCGGCCCGGCTCGGTAAAGAGCGGGTCGCCTGTAACGCGGTCGACAGCCGGCAATTGACCCTGAGCGAAGAAGCGGACTTTCTGGGGATCGAGCCCGAAATATCGGTTCTCATGAAAGTGGGCCCGTGTCGCGGTGTCATTTTCCGGGCTCGTCATCACGAGCAGCGGCAATTGCCGGCCGAACTTGCGGCCCAGTGCCAGTATTTTGCGGGCATGGAACCGGAACAGGCTGGAACCGCTGACAGGACCGATCGGATACGTACCCTTCGGGCCTTCATAACCCAGCCGCGACCCCTGACCGCCGGCGACGATGAGCACGCCGACCCGGCCGGCGCGGAGCATATCTTCACCCATTGCGATCGCGGCATTCGCTTCGGCGATGTCGTCGGGTGTCGATGGAATCGGCACGAAGTCCGCAGGCTGGACGGCTGCCGTGTCGATCGGAAGTTCGCCGCCATCGTCATTGATGACGTAGCGTTCGACGAGCCCGCGGATAAGGGGCCAGTCGACACCGGCGACCTGACGGTTGAACTCCTCGCGGCGTTCGGGCGAAAGCGGTTCGAGGGCGCGGACGTATTTGTCAAGCCAGGGCGGAAGGGTGATTTTCGGCATTCGAGGTGTCCGAATCGGAGTCGATCAGGTCCGTCACGAGCCGGGTCGGTATGCCGTTCCAGGTCACGCGCAGGCCGTCCCAGGCGAGCTGCACGTTCGGGGGAAGCATCTCCGAGACTTTCCTGAAATCGAAGGAATGAGACAGATGCGTAAGGATTGCACGACGGGGCTTCAGCTTTTCGATGGCGGCCAGGGCGTCGTCCAGGCTGAAATGGGTCGGATGCTTTTCGAACCTGAGGGCGTCAAGGATCAGCACGTCGAGATTTTCGAGCTTTGCGGCCGAGATGTCCGGAATCTTGTTCACGTCAGTGCAGTAAGCCAGATCACCCATACGAAAGCCCAGGACTTCGAACCGTCCATGATGAAGTCGTAGCGGCACGAACTCATAATCGAGCACGCTGAAGGTGGAATTCGGCTCGATCGTTTCGAACCTCAGCCGGGGCACTCCGCCGGACGGGAACCGCTTCGTCTCGTCGACGAAAGCGTAAGAGAAAACGGTTCGGATGAGGGCTTCGACTTCGGCTTCGCAATAGACCGGTACCGGCACGCCGCCGAGTGCGCGAGCGAAAAGGCGTGAATCGTCGAGACCGAAGAGGTGGTCAGCGTGGCTATGAGTGTACACGATCGCGTGAATCGGACCGGGGCGTTCACGCAGCAGCTGCAGCCGCATTTCGGGCGAAGTGTCGAACAAAATATTCCCGCGTGGGGTTCGGACGACGACACTCGGGCGGGTGCGATGATTACGAGGGTCGGCCGACTCGCAGACTTCGCAATCGCACCCGATCATAGGCACGCCTGTCGAAGTGCCGCAGCCGAGAAATATCAGCTCGAAACCGGTCGATGCGGCGATGGCGTCCTGGATCTCGCTCATGTTCGTCCTGAATGGCCGAATCGTGCTGGAATGCGTCGTGCGTTCATTTCGCCCGCCGGAACGATCCGACCATTGACGAGACGGGCGAGCACAAGCCAGAAGAACTGATTCAACTGATGCTGGTTGCATCATAACTTTAACGCCAGCGGATTTCCAAGCGGTCTGAGTGCGAAAGACGCACCCGGGTTCCCACTCGGCATGCTGCAGCGAGTGATTCGGGAAGTATCGGAATCGAAGCGTGTCGATCTGATCGACGCGCTTCGAAGTCAAGGCCGGTCGATTTGCGGGTCGTATCGGTCGTGGTCACCTTGACGATCAGGCAGGATTCCGTCAAGATCAGGCTAGGACAATCTCTTCGTGATGTAGGAGTTTCGACCGCGCCATGGACTTACTGACGGACTTGTGGAACAAGACGACCGACGCCGCCGGCACCATGACGGAATGGCTTTCGAATGGCCTGGTCCGCCTGGTCGGCAATTCGAACGAGCGGATCGTGCGTCGGCACCGTGCCACGGCCGCGGTCATCAACGAGATGGAGCCGCGAATTCAGGCTCTGTCCGATGCCCAGCTCATGGAGAAGACGACGGAATTCCGCCGTCGCCTGGCCGACGGTCAAACGCTCGACGACGTTCTGCCCGAAGCCTTCGCTGTCTGTCGCGAGGCCGGCCGCCGCTTCATGAACATGCGGCACTACGACGTCCAGCTCATCGGCGGCATGGTGCTGCACGGCGGCAACATCGCCGAAATGATCACGGGCGAAGGCAAAACCCTGGTGGCCACCCTGGCGGCTTATCTGAATGCGCTCGAAGGCAAGGGCGTGCACGTCGTCACGGTGAACGACTACCTCGCCCGCCGCGACGCCGAGTGGATGAGCCCGCTGTTCCATGCCCTCGGCATGACCATCGGCGCGATCCAGTCCGACATGGACTCGCGTGAGCGGCTGGAAATCTATCGCCGCGACATCACTTACGGTACCAATAACGAATTCGGCTTCGATTACCTGCGCGATAACATGAAGCCGACGCGCGACCAGCAGTGCCAGCAGTTCCTGAACTATGCCGTGATCGACGAAGTCGACTCGATCCTGATCGACGAAGCCCGGACGCCATTGATCATCTCCGGCCCGGCTGACGACGACATCAGTCGCTATGTCGAGGCCGACCGTGTCGCCCGCCAGCTCCAGGTTGACAAGCACTTCGAAATCAAGGAGAAGGAACGCACCGCCCACCTGACCGAAGAAGGCGTGCGTGAGGCCGAAAAACTGGCTGGCGTGGAGAGTTTCTACACGCTGGGCAACATGGACTGGCCACACCTGCTGGACAACTCGCTGAAAGCACACCACTTGTACCGGCGCGACCGGGAATATGTGGTAATCAACGGCGAGATCATCATCGTCGACGAATTCACGGGCCGCCTGATGCAGGGCCGGCAGTGGTCGGACGGTCTGCACCAGGCCGTCGAGGCGAAGGAGCGGGTGCAGATCAAGGCCGAAAACCAGACCCTGGCGACGGTCACGCTGCAGAACTTCTTCAAGCTTTACAAAAAGCTCGCGGGCATGACCGGCACGGCCATGACCGAAGCCAACGAGTTCATGAAAGTCTACGGCCTGGACGTGATCGCGATCCCCACGAACCGGGGCCTCAAGCGCGTGAACTTCCCGGACACGATTTACTGCACAGAGAAGGCCAAGTTCAAGGCGATCGTGGACGAAATCCGCGAGATCCACGACATGAAGCGGCCGATTCTCGTCGGAACGACATCGATCGAAAAGTCGGAACTGCTTTCGGACGTGCTCAAGCGGCAGGGGATCGAGCACCAGGTCCTCAACGCCAAATATCACGAGCGTGAAGCCGAGATCGTCGCTCAGGCGGGCAGGAAGTCGGCCCTGACGATCGCCACGAACATGGCTGGCCGGGGTACGGACATCATCCTCGGCGGCAATCCCGAATTCATGGCCTGGGCCGACCTGAAGAACGTGAAGGACGCCGACGGCCGGCTGATCTACCCGACGCGTCTGGAAGTTCCGCCGGAAGTCTGGCGCCAGGCCGTCATGAAGTACGAAGACGGCATGAAGGCCGAAGGCCGGGAAGTGGCCGAACTGGGCGGCCTGCACATCATCGGTACGGAACGGCATGAAAGCCGGCGGATCGACAACCAGTTGCGAGGCCGTTCCGGCCGCCAGGGCGACCCGGGCTCGAGCCGGTTCTTCCTGTCGCTGGAAGACGACCTGATGCGGAAATTCGGCGGCGATTGGCTCAAGAACGTCCTATCCAGCCGCCTGATCGGCATGCAGGAAGAGGACGCCATCGAGAGCCCGATGGTCAGCCGCCGGATCGAGGCCAATCAGAAGAAGATGGAAGAGCGGAACTTCGACATCCGCAAGAACTTGCTGGAATATGACGAAGTCATGGACCAGCAGCGGAAGAAGGTCTACGGCTTTCGACAGGGGCTGCTCGACAATTACCCGCCGAAACTGGCCGTGCTCGAGATGATCGACCGGCAGATCGATTCGGCCGTGAAACTCTTCCTTGATCAGGACTATGGCGTTTCGAGCTTCACCGAATGGGCCGGCCCGCGGCTCGGATGCGAATTGAACGTCAAGGAGTTCCGGAACCGGAACTTCGAGGAATCGACCGTGGCGGCGAAGGCCCGTGCCAGTCAGCAGGCCGAACCGCAGCTCGACGAAGCCATCGAAGAGCACCTGCCGGCCGATGTCGATTTTTCCGACTGGAACGTGCAGGCCCTGGCCAACTGGGTCAAGACCCGCTATGGAGTCGAAGTCAAGGAACGGGAACTGGTTCGGATGATTCCGCGCGACGGCGAGCCGAACCGAGTTCGGGGCGAGGTTCGCGCCTTGTTCCTGGAAAAGATCTTGCCCGCGATCGAGGAAGTCGACCTCTCCGCGGCTCGCGAATTTCTGGAAAAGGACTGGGGCCTCCGCAGCCTGGCGGACTGGACCCATCATAAGTTCAACGTGCCGGCCTCGCCGGAAGTCTGGGCCGATCTCGATCAGTCTGCTGTCGCGGCTCATCTCAAGAAAGGCATCCGCCAGCTTTACGACGCCTGGGACGCTCACTTCCCAGTGCACGTGCACATCGCCCGCCACTTCCGTGAAGCCACTCCGGCGTCCCCGCCCCAGTACGACCGCGAGGGATTCGCTGACTGGTTCGCCGAACGGTATGGTCTTACGGTGGATACCGACAAGATCAAGGACATGTTCCGGCCTGAAATCCAGACCATGTTTCTCAAGCTCGCCGATGAACACTATGAAGGTGGCAAAATCGCCGGCGAACTCATGGAACTGGCCGACAAGGCGTTCGTGAAGCAGGGTCGGGGCAAGACGTCTCGCGAAATCCCGCAGACCGAACCGCTTCGTCAGATCGCGCGGCTCGCGACCGAAAATCTCGGCGTCGAGATGGACGCCGAAGGCTGGGGCAAGCTCGGCTCGGAAGAGCTGATAACGACGCTCCAGAACAAGATCGACGAGAGCTACCGCCCCGAAATGCGGGAACTCGAAAAGATCGTTCTTCTGCACATTGTGGACGGTGCCTGGATGGAGCACCTCCGCACGATGGACCACCTGCGCAGTTCCGTCGGGTTGCGTGGCTACGCTCAGGTCGATCCGAAGGTGGAATACAAGCGGGAAGGTCTGCGGATCTTCCAGGAGATGTGGGACGGTGTGGCAGACAAGGTCACGGACCTGATCTTCCGCATGGAACAGTTCGACCCGAACTTCCTCGGTTCGCTCGCGACCAGCCGAGCCCTTCAACGGGCCCGTACGATCCACGAATCCGCCCCTTCAGCCTACGAAGATACGGGTGATTCCACAGGAACGGCCGGTTCTGCCGAAGGCACGGCCAACTCCAAAGAAGGCCCGGCCAGGAAAGAACCGGTTCGCAGAAGCGGCAAAAAAGTGGGCCGGAATGACCCTTGCCCTTGCGGTTCAGGTAAAAAATACAAGTCGTGCTGCATGAAACATGCGGAACATCTGGAAAATTATTGAAGTTTTCCAGGGCATCATGCCGCCAAATCGCTTGAAGGGTCGATGTTGAGAACATCGGCCCTTTTCGTTAACGATGAACGAGTGCAGTTTGGCATGACACGTGCATGGTAGTAAAGCCGGAAGGAATTCGGACTGAATCGGGTCGATGAGGCAAGAAACGGATGTCGCGCTTCCTCAACGTGATTTACATCGTCGTGCTGGTCCTGGCGTCGCCCATGCTTCTCTATAAGTCATGGAAGCGCGGGAAATATCGTGAGGGATGGTCCCAGAAGTTTCTTGGGCTTTGCCCGGAGCGAGTCGGACGCGGTCCTTGCGTCTGGTTCCACGCCGTTTCGATGGGTGAAGTCCGTCTGCTCAAGCCCCTCGTGGCCGAGCTGGAACGCCGCAGGCCGGACTGGGACGTCGTCATCTCCACGACTACCGAAACGGGCCTGAATCAGGCTCGCCAGTTGTTCCCCGAGCTGTTGACCTTCTACGCCCCGCTCGACTTCAGCTGGGCGACTCGTCAGGCGATGAAGCGCATCCGTCCTACGACTCTGGCCCTGGTCGAACTCGAACTCTGGCCGAACCTCATTCGATCCGCCGAAGAAGCTGGAGCACGTGTCGCCCTGCTCAACGGTCGTCTGAGTGCCCGCAGCCAGAAAGGCTATCGGCGCATTCTCCGCTGGATCGGTCCGACACTGGCACGCATCGACGTCGTCGCTGTGCAGACGGAAGACTACGCTGACCGCTTCCGCACTCTCGGCCTGCCCGCGCCGAAGCTGCGTGTCACCGGATCGATCAAATACGACAATCTCGAAACCGACCGCCAGAACCCGAAAACCCGCGAGCTTCGAGCCGCCTTCGGATTGAAGCCGGACGAACCGGTCTGGGTTGCCGGTTCGACGATGGGCGGTGAGGAAGACGTCGTTCTGGACGTCTACGAAAATCTGCGGAAGAAGCATGCCGGACTGCGGCTTATCGTTGTGCCCCGGCATCCTGAACGATTCGACGAAGTCGCTCGCTCGATCACCCGCCGCGGCCTCCCGCTGGTTCGTCGCAACTCGATCGATACGCATGCCTCGGCTTCGATGCCGCAGGACGGCGTGATTCTGGTCGATACGCTCGGCGAGCTGTCGGCCGTCTGGGGGCTGGCGGATCTGGCCTTCGTCGGCGGCAGCCTTTTCCCGGGCCGGGGCGGTCAGAACATGATGGAGCCCGCGGCGTTCGGGGCTTCCGTGCACTTCGGCGAACACACGGCGAATTTTCGAGATACCGTGCAACTCCTTCTGAGCCGCAACGCGGCGACGATCGTTCGCAACGGCGAAGCACTCGAAAAGGCCCTGGAACACGACCTCAGCGAGCCCGCGGAAAGGCTTGCCAAAGGCCTTCGGGCTCGGGATCTTGTTCTTACTCAGGTTGGTGCCACGGGGCGAACCGTCTCGGAGCTGGAGCGATTGATGCACCCATCGAATCGATCGACCGAGGCGAATGGGTAAATTAGGCTGTCCGGAACGTCGTAAGCCGCGAAAAAAGCGGAAAAACAAGCCTTGTCGGGAATTCGAGGCTTGTTTAGGATGGCGCGACCCTTGAACGAACGATCAATCCTGTAGCGACATCGGGTGTGCCGCTGCCGGGTTCGAACGGAATAACCTTACGAAGGAGTGATTCGTGGCAGACGAACAACCGCAAGAAGGTCAGAACCAGGTCCAGGTCGTCGTGGACGATACGGGCGTACTTCCTTCTTATTCGAATTTTTGCCGCGTGACGGCGACCCCGGAAGAAGTCATTCTGGACTTCGGCCTGAATCCTCAGCCGTTCGCCATGGGTCGTCAGGACGTCAAGGCGACGCAGCGGATCGTCATGAACTTCTACACGGCCAAGCGTCTGCTGACGGCCCTGGGAATGACGATTCAGCGCCACGAAGGCACCTTCGGCAGCATCGAGCTGGACGTCCAGCGTCGCGCCACGACCCACACGCACTGACACTGACCAGGCTCCGACCAGGGAGCGTGATTCGGTACAGACCCTCGGATCCTTGAGGATTCGAGGGTTATTTGTTTGGTAGGATTTCGCCCGGTTCGTCGGAATTTAACGATTTTCTTGATTTTCGAGTCGGACCTTGGCCGATCTAACACCATGAGACGGTCGATCGGCGAGTTTCGTCGAAATAGACCACAACGCTTTTTTCAGCCTGGTACCGGGGAATCTGGCGATTCTCACGCAGGTGTTGGGCGGCCGGGCTGGAAAGCCTCGGTTCAGGATGGACCGAAAACGTCGAAGGAGTTCAAGGATGGCTCACAAGTCGCAATCGAGCGCGGGTCAACGTCGTGGCAAACTTCGCCTGAATACGCAGTTCGAGTCGCTGGAAAAGCGTGAGGTTCTGGCGCCGTTCATTTCGACGCAGCAGTACACGACCGCTTTCACCGCGGCCACCACGCCGACCTTCACCTTCCTTGGGACCGTGGATGTCACTCAGGCTCCGTTCGCGGAATCGGCCACGGGTTTCACCTCGGTGACCCAGCTCACGAAAGCCTCCGAATTCGGCGGCGACATCGTCCGGATTCAGGCCGGTCCAGGCGGTGACTTCGGCAAAGGCATCTATGCGATCTCTCGCGGCGCCGGCGGCAACACGGGTGCCGTCGACCGGCCAGGCGTGATTTACCGGGTGGATCCGACCACAGGCAAGGCATCCACGTTCTTCGATATGAACGACCTGATCCAGAAGCTGCAGAATAACCCTGCGGCGGACGCCAGTTCGGTCGTCACCCGGGCCAGCGGCCTCACCAACTGGTACGACATCGCGTTCGATCCCGAAGGCTACTACTTCGGCCGTTCCGCAATGCTCATCAGCACGGCCGATTCGACCGACGCCTCCAAGAACCGGATCTACGCCATCGGTTCCGACGGCACGCTGATCGGCGTTCTGGCGACCTTCAACGAGCAGAGCACGATCAACCAGCTCTTCACGCGGACTCCGACTTCCATCGTCGTGCCGCCGGTCGAGCAGCAGTCGCGCATCCGGGGTCTGTTCTCCGGTACCGGAACCCAGGACGCCAATGGCGATTACGTCGCCCTCTACTTCGACGCCAACGTCTATCGCCCCGGTCAGGATCTGAACAAATCCGTATTGCCGCCCGGCGTTTCGCTCACCAATCTGGATCTTGGACCTCAAGTCGCCCTCACGGCCTCGAATAATCTGGTCGGCTATTCCGAGCAGATCTTCTCAGTCTTCACCGACTTGACGGCACGCTCCGCCGGCGGTCTTCCGGGCACTCCCGGGTTCAGTGGAATTCAGGGCGATTCCAGCGGCCTGTTCATCACGCCGAACCCGGCCCCCGGTACGAACGTTCCGTTCGAGCAAATCAATCTGGACACCGTGTTCACGCCGCCGACAAGCACGGCCATCGACACCTATTCGATCGCCCAGACACCGTTCCGGCGGTTCGAAGATATCGCGTTCGACTATTACGGTTACTTCTCCTACGGTTCGACCGTCGACCCCACGACCGGCACGACCGACACGCCGGCTTACGTCGGCAGCATGTTCGTGACCGACCTGGCGACCGGTATGGCCACTTCCGGCACCGTCACGATCGGCGGCGTGGCCTACAACTTCTACGCTCCCGTCAACGGGCCAGGTGCCGTCGGCATCGACCCCTCCTCGATGGGTACGGGCAATCCCGCGGATTACCGCTTCCGTAACGACGGCACCAGCCTGACTGGCGGCCGTGTCCTTCGGGTCGCGCCGGATGGAACCGTCACGCCCTTCGCCGAAGGCTTCAACGTTTCGACGTCCTGGGATCAGACCTCTTTCGAAGACAGCAGCCTGAGCATTACGTTCTCGGCTGACGGTACGAAGATGTGGGTCTCCGACAACGACGGTATCTGGCAATTCGCCAGCACCCTCAGTCTGGCAGGTTCGACCACGGGCAATATCATCGGCCTGAACGACCTCCGCACCTTCGGCGTGCCTTACCAGGGCCAGAATTCGGCCGTCGCGGTGCTCGACACCGGTGTCGATGCCGATAACACAGCCTTCCGGGGCCGTGTCGCTCGTGGCACGAATATCAACAGGCGGCGTAACAGCCCTGGCAACGTCGACACCGCTGGCGTTGCCACATCAGGGGCCACGGCCGGTCACGGTACGCCGGTCGCGGGTATCATCGCCCAGATGGTGCCTGATGCGACGATCCTGCCTGTCAACCTGTTCGTCACCGGTTCGGCTGCCGGACCGATCGCCGCCGGCTCCCTCGGCTGGACTTCGAACCAGGCCATCTTCAAGGCCCTCCAGTACGTCGGCCGCAACCCCTACGTACAGGACCCGATCCGCCCGGGCCAGAAGGATCGCGTCATCGGCGCCAACATGAGCTGGGGCACTCAGACCAGCTTCCCGACCGAAGGTCAGGCCTACGCGGCCTACCCGCAAGTCGTCGCCAGCTTCAAACAGCAGCTCCTGCGGATTCGCAAGATGGGCATCGCCAGTCTGGGTGCCGCCGGCCAGTTCGGCATCCCCAACGGCGACACCACGACGACCACCTTCACCACGGGCGACTGGAACGGCATGGCCATGCCGGCCGTCCTCAACGAAGTGGTCTCCGTCGGCATGACCAGCCCGCTGCCGTTCTACCTGACGCCGAACACGGAACCGACCGATCCGGACGTCGGCCCGAACACCCGTGCCTTCATCCCGATCCAGTTCCGCGACCCAGCGGGCACCGGAACCGGTATCGGCACTGGCGAAGTCTTCACGATGACCGACGGCCAGTTCAACCTGTACGGCGACGACATCCTGTATTCGAGCAATGCCAGCATCACGCTCGACTACATGGCCCCTGGTATCGACGTTCCGACCTTCGCCCAGACATCCACGGGCACCAACCCGCTCGTGTTCGACCAGGCTGGTACGTCGATGTCCACAGCCGTCGCTCAAGGGTCGTTCGCGATCGTCAGCTCGGCCATCAACTACTGGGTGAACATGAACCGCACCGGCGCCACCGCCGATGCCTACCTCACCCAGCCCGTCGGTGCGAACGTGCTCAACTTCGGTCAGCATCCGTTCAAGGATCTGAGCACCTACGCCAATCCTGACGGCGTCAACTCCATCCTTCAGTGGACGGCCGTGCCCGTCTACTACGACGAGCTGAACAGCTTCACCGGCGTCGACCTGCCGCAAACCGGCCTGGCTTACAGCCGGATCGACGTCGGCAACGCTGTGGCCGCCATCGAAGGCCAGGTCGCCATTCAGTATCTGCTGAACAATGGCACCTTCTCGGTGATCGACTCGAACAAGAACGGGATGATCACTGCCTCGGAACTCCAGAACTTCGTCGACAACGCGTCGGCGATGGGCATGTCCGAATCGGGTGCCATGGCCCGCTTCCTGGGCGGTACGAGCACCTACGACGCCGGCTCGACGGAATATTCGCTGCTGTCCTTCAGCAGCGGCAACCAGGGCGTGCTTTCCACCACGCCTCTGGAAGACGTTCCCGACCCGTCCGGCGCCCTGTCGCGAAGATTCAACTTCTTCGACTACGCCGCCGACGGCCAGCTCAACGGATTCGTGACGCTGGATCAGCTGAAGCTCCTGGGCCACACTCTGCTGCCGAGCCCGAGCGACTTCACGATCATCGACCGGACCCGCTCGTCGGCCAACGCCTACCTGCTGGACCCCGAAGCCCTGCGGAACTACAACGAGATCACGAAGCTCAACTACAACTGGGTCTACGCGTCCCGGAAAGAGTGGCAGTCGACTCTCAAGAAGTTCAACGGCTTCTCGCCCGCCCAATACGGCGTCAACGCCGGCCTCAACGACCGGACCGACCCGCAATACGCCCTCTTCCAGGGGCCGATCAAGCGGACGGTCAAACCGAAGGAAAAGACCGAAACGCCGGCCACCGGCTCAGGCGGCACGTCCACCGGCGGCTCGGTCGCCTCGACCGGCGGCACGACAGGCTCGACCACGGGCGGAACGACCACCGGCACGGGATCGACGGGTACCGGCTCGGGCAGCACCGGAACAGGCTCCACGACCGACAACTCGGCCGCCCTGCTGGAAGCCCTGAAGACCCTGGTCGCCAACAACCCGACCAGCGGCAATACCAGCTCGACGATCCAGGGTGCTTCGGCCATGAACCGCCAGGTTCCGGTCATCAACCCGACCTTGGCCAGCAACCTCCAGCAGCCGACCCGCAAGCGGACCGGCATGTTCCGGAACCTCTTCGGCTGATCGGGCGAACCCGCCCGGTCACCGCAGCCCGCACCATGCGGAAATCATCGCCAGACGCCGAAGGCTCCGCGGCCAACCCGCGGGGCCGACGGCGTTTTCGGCGTAGAAAAGGGGATAAGGGGACGGGGGTCATTTTTCAGAAATGACCCCCGTCCCCTTTGTTTTTCCCGTCCTAAATCCGCGATTTGCATTCCGAATCTACTTAAGCTATCCTTTCGCGTGGTCATAAGTTTAGGCAGAATTGATGGTGTCGAAGGACTTGGATCATGGCAGCACGAAAAAAGAGCGAAGCGGATGCAAGCAAGCAGGCGGAACTGGCCGAATCCGCAAGAATCAACAAAGAAAACTTGGAAAAACGTTACGACGAGACTCGCCGGATCGCCAATCTGATCGAGATTGATCAAAAGCCATTGAATCGCGCATTGACGGAAGTGAACAAAAAGCACGGTGTCACATTCGCTGGCGGTAATATCGGTGTCTGGGGACTTGTACATCATGAACGTGGTTTCACTTATCCTCACTTGATTGATACGCTCATCGATCACTTTCAGCTTCCGTATATGACTCAGAACAAAGAATGGATTGCCAGAGCCCTAATCTGCAATGAGGCGAAGAATACAGAAGCCCCGGTCGTATTGATGCAGGAACTGAAAAAGCTCCATTCTCCAGAGAGACCGGAGGGATCTTGTCGCTGGGCAATCATCTTTGCCTTGACCAAAATCGGGGACACGAGACAAGTCGAAGAGGCGAAAAAGCTGATCGAAGACGAGCGCTACGCTGACGTTCGAAATGACTTGGAAAATATGCTCGCGAAAATCCAAAAGAGGAAATGGAAGCCTAAGAAAACGAAGAACTGATCTGCCCTCATTAGATATAAAGCAGAACATCAGCCGAAGAGTTCAAGCCGGGCGAAGAGCTTCAATGCGCCGGAAGGGTCAGTGACGGACGCATTTCAGTAACACCGGGCATGCCAGAATCGCGGCGACCTCGTGCCTGTTCGAAAGCGATAAAATACCAGTGCCCCGTTCGGCAAAATGCATTTTCGTCGCTGACGCATCCAGCTCGTATTTTGCCCTTCGTTGGATTCTCGGACTTCCGTCGAATCACACCTTTTTGAACGGTGTGCGCACGGCCGGGACGCCGTCGGGCTGGTCGACCATTTCGTAGTCGCCGAAGAGGTTCGGCGAGGCCTTTTGCAACACGCGCAGAACGGCGATCGCCAGGCGGCGGATTTCGGCGTCGGCGGCAACGTCGCCGCGCATCTCGATGAAGTGCCGCAGGGCACGGGCGTTGCCGGTCACGAAGATCTTCGTCTCTGTGGCGTTCGGCAGCACGCTGCGGGCGGCCTCGCGGGCCCGCTTCCGGCGCAGCGTTCGATCCTCGATATCGGCCATCCGTGCGGCAAGCCCGTCCGAGAGTTTCTTGTACGATTCCTGGGCTGCGGTAACGGCTTCCATCCAGATGGCGTGCAGCTCGGGGTCGTCGGCGATGACTTTCGGCTCGACGAAGGCGCAGTCCGACTCGTCGACGAACCGCTGCGAAAGCTGCGAATAGCCGAAGCCAGCCCGGTGGCGGACGAGTTCATGGGTAAGCGACCGCGACACTCCTGTAACGAGCAGGCTGAACACGGCATGCTCAAGCACCGAGCCGTGGCCGACTTCCAGAATGTGATGAATATAGGCCTGATTGCCGCCGGGCCGGGGCTTGGCGAATGACATATAGCAGACACGCCCGGCGACTTCGACGAGCTTTTCGCCGCCGACTTCGGAGTCGGTCGTCCACTTGCCGACTTCGTGGTCGTCGAGGAATTCCTGAATGACCGCCGGGTCGGTCACCTGCTGGCCCATCAAATAAACCTTGGGCTCGGTCAGAATACTCAGGCGTGGCTCGGAGGTCGGTTCGTGGGTGTCGCTCATCGATGGCTCGGCGGTTGCGTCGGTTCGGACGATCTCGTGTCGTAGCGATTTTTCGCTTCGTCAGCATGATAGCGATTTTGTGCCCTTCTGGGTATGAAAAAGCCGGGCATGAAATCGTTCGGAATCCGCCGGAATCTCGCCGGGAAGTTCGCTAGGTTTTCCGCACGGGACGGGTTACCATGGAAGTGTATGCATACGATATTCGGTCAGGTAAGGCTCGTTCGCGAAACGGTGCTGCCATGTCCAGAAGTTTCGCCCCGATTTTCTGTGCTTCGCTCCTGACGCTCCTTGCCGGATGCGGCCGAAGCGGCTCGTCCACCGCACCGCCGACTGCCCCGCCTTCTGTCAGCGGCACGACGGCCCAGACTTCAAAGCCTGAACCAGCGCAGGTCGCAGCCATCCAGGCCACAGCCCCAAAAGTCGAAGAGCTTCGTCTGGATCTGACCGTGACCGCCCCGGGCGTGACCGGCCCGATCGGCCATGTGCCTGAAACTAAAGAGTGGAAGCGAGTCGAAGGCGATTCGGTCGTGATCGACAGCGACGGATTGATTCAGCCTGTGAAGCCTGGCACGACGAAACTGATCGCGGAGACAGGGCCTGATGCGACGGCGAGCGTCACTGTCGATGTCCGCCCCTCTGAGGCCGATTTCCCCAATGAGATCTTGCCCATTCTGACACGCCATGGCTGCAATTCGGGCGGTTGCCACGGGCGGCTGGATGGCCAGAACGGCTTCAAGCTTTCGCTGTTCGGCTATGCGGCTGAGCAGGATCATCGCAGTCTCGTTCGCGAAGCTGGCGGGCGGCGGGTGGACGTGCTCCGGCCCAGGAACAGTCTGGTGCTGCTCAAAGCCACGGGCCAGGTTCCGCACGGCGGCGGCCAGGCGCTGAAGCCCGATTCGGCCGATGCCGGGCGACTGGCCGCCTGGATCGGTTCGGGGGCACGCTTCGAAGGCAAGAGTCCGCGAAAGGTCACGGGTGTCGAACTCTCGCGGAAATCGGTCGAAACGACGGTGCCGGCGAAGCTGGCGATTCATGTCCTGGCGACTTTCGACGATGGTTCAATGCGGGACGTCTCTGCCCTGTCGGCCTGGAAATCGCTCGACGATCGCGTGGCGAAGGTCGACCCGTTCGGCCGGGTTTCTGTCGAAGAGCCGGGCGAAACGCACATCGTCGCCCGTTTCGGTTCGTATGTCGCCACGGCCCGGATCGTCTACGCCGGGTCGACGCTTCAGGACTCTGACCTTGCCCCGCTGGCCGGCGATTCGTTCATTGATCGAAGCGTAGTGAATCACCTGAAAGCGTTAGGCGTCGCACCCAGCGAACCGGCCGACGACGCCACATTCTTGCGCCGGGTCACGCTCGACCTCGTCGGCCGGTTGCCGGAACCCGCCGAGATTCGGCGATTCGTCAAAGATCAGAGCCCCGAAAAACGAGCCAAAGTGGTGGACGCACTGCTGGCCGACGCGGACTTCGTCCGGTTCTGGTCGCTCAAGTTCGGCGATCTGCTTTCGATCAGCTCGGCACGCCAGGGCAATGCGTCACCTTTTTACCTGCTCTGGCTGCAGGATCGCATCGGCAAGGACGATCCGTGGGTCGACACCGTGCGGGCCTTGCTGACGACGCGCGGCATGCCCGCATCACGGCCTGATGCGGCCGCGGCCTATTCGCTGGAAAACGCCGACCCTGTGGCCGCGAGCCAGTTGGCCGCCCAGCGTTTTCTGGGGCTTCGCCTTCGCTGCGCGCAGTGCCATGATCACCCTTTCGACGTCTGGACACAGACCCAGGCTCATGAATTCGCGGCATTCTTCGCCAAGGTCCGGCCGGTGCCCCCGCAGCCAGGCGATGCGATGTCGCGCTTAAGGATCGGATACTTCGCCGAAGGGCAGGTGGTGCATCCGCTGACGAAGTCGCCTGTGGCGCCGCACGTTCCGGCAGGCAAACAGCCGGAATTGCCGAAGGACAGCGACCCGCTGCCGGCCCTGGCCGAATGGATCACCGGGGCGGACAATCCGTTTTTCGCCCGAGCTTACGTCAATTGGCTCTGGTCGCAGTTTTTCGCGACAGGCCTGGTCGACCCGGCGGACGACATCTCAGCCTCGAATCCGCCCAGCCACCCGGAACTGCTGGACGAACTGGCCAAAAAGTTCCGCGAATCAGGTTATCGGCTCAAACCGATGATTCGCGAGATCGTCGCCAGCCGAACTTATGGGCTGTCGAGCGCTCCGACCGAGTCGAACCACCTGTTCGCCCGCTTCAATGCCTTTCAATCGGCCCGGCGTCTTTCGGCCCAGCAATCGGCCGACGCCCTGGCGCAGGTGACGGGCGTGCCGAACCGCTATGCCAACAAGCCGACGGGCACGCGGGCGATTGACATCCAGGACCCGTCTACGGCATCGCCACTGCTCGAAACGCTCGGCCGCTGCGACCGCCGCGATGCCTGCGGAACCGCGAGCGCGACGCAGATCTCACTGCGGCAAAGCCTGCTCTGGATCGGGTCCGACACGGTCGACGGCAAGGTCGGTGCCGTCAGCGGCTACGTGAAACAACTGATGGACCTCGAGCCCGAGCCCGATTCGATCGTCGAAAGCCTTTACCTTCGAACGCTTTCACGATTCCCGACCGAAACCGAGAAGGCCCACTGGCGTGAGTCGATCGAAAAAGCGGCCGACCCTGTCGAGATTGTCGAAGACCTCTTCTGGGCACTTCTCAACACACGGGAATTCCAGTTCAACCACTGATCTCAGCACCCTTTCCGAAATCCCCGGCAAGCGAGAGAGAGCGAGGCAATCGATGACCGAATCGAAGACCGCGGCGGAATTTCGGATCACCCGGCGCACCTGGCTGGGTCTGGGCCTGTCGTCTCTCATTGCCCCGCTGGCTGGATCCTGGGCGAGTGCGGCGGCGATCGAAGGCAAAACGCCCCGGTCGTGCATTCTCGTCTGGCTGGGCGGGGGGGCTTCGCATATCGATACGTTCGACCCGAAGCCGGATGCCGACGCAGGTGTTAAGGGCGAATTCGGCACGATCGACACTGTGCTTCCGGGCGTGCGGCTCAGCGAAATCCTCCCGAACGTGGCGCGCGTGCTGGACCGTACCGTGCTGATCCGCAGCCTGACGAGCCCCGAGGCCGATCACGACCGGGCCAGCCACCACATACTGACCGGCTGGCGGCCGAATCCGGCGCTGGCATATCCTTCGATGGGCAGCGTTTACGCAAAAGTTCGCGGCGGTCTGGCGGGTAATCTGCCGAATCATGTGGCGATCCCTTCGAAGCCGTTCTTCGGCGGCAGCGGCTATTTGACGTCAGCCTGTGACCCGCTGGACGTGCCCGGCGATCCGAACGATCCGAACTTCCGCATTCGCGACCTGACGCCCCCGGACAAGATCACGTACGAACGTATGCTGCGCCGCAAGGCGATGGTCGAGCGGCTCAACGACTGGTCCCACGCCGGCGAATCGGCCGAGACGAAAGCGCGGGCCAATTTCGACCGGCAGACGTATCAGCTCCTGACGAGCCCGGCGGCGCAACTCGCGTTCCGCATTCAGGAAGAATCGCCCGCGATTCGCGACCGCTATGGCCGAAACGCCCTGGGCCAGAGCCTGCTGCTGGCACGCAGGCTGGTGGAGCAGGGCATCGGTTACGTGACCGTCAACGACCGTGGCGGCGGGCTGAGCTGGGACACCCATGCCCAGAACTTCCCGTCGCTCAAGGACCGCCTCGTACCGCCGCTCGATCAGGGCCTGGCAGCCTTGATCGAAGATCTCGACAGCCGCGGGCTGATGGATGAGACGCTCGTCGTCGTCTGCGGCGAATTCGGGCGAACGCCGAAGATCAACCCTCAGGCCGGCCGCGACCACCATGGCCGGGCGGCTTCGGTGCTGCTGGCAGGCTGTGGCCTGAAGAGAGGCCTGGTGCTGGGCCGGACCGACCGCAACGCCGATTCGGTCGTCGATCGCGCCGTGACTCCGGCCGAAGTGTGTGCCACGGTGCTGAGCGTGTTGGGCATCGATCCGGAAACTCGCTTCCGCAGCCCCGACGGCCGGCCGATTCCGCTGGTTGACCGGGCCGGGCCCGTGGCGGAAATCCTGGCGTAAGTCACGGCAGACACTCATTCGCTTCGAAGGCGAAGCCCGGGACAGCCGCTGGCGGCTCGTCCGTGGTATCTTATTGGGCAGAACAACCACCGCCTTCATACGACCTCGGAAAATCGGCCCTGGCCGGATTTCCGGAGCGAATTCCATTCGAAACGGCCCGAACGCGAAACCCAACCACGATGAACGACACACTGAGCTGGATCGAAGCCGAAAACGCCGCCGACTATTCCGTAACAAGCCATGCGAGCGGCCCGCAGGGCAAGCTGCCGCTGACCGAAGAAATGCTCCGCCACTGGCCTTCCGGCGATCTGTTCGGGCTTTCGCAGAACGCCGGCATGGGAATCTCGCCGGATCTGACGGCCGGCGATCCTTATCTGATTCTGTCCACGCAAGGCGGCCTTCGTGCCGACGACGGGTCGCCCGTGGCTCTGGGCTATCACACCGGCCACTGGGAAATCGGCCTGCTGGTGAAAGCGGCCGCCATGCGGTTTCGCGAGCGTGGCCAGCTGCCTTTCGCGGCGGCTGTTTCTGACCCCTGCGACGGTCGCACGCAAGGCACTCCCGGCATGATGGACAGCCTGCCTTATCGCAACGACGCCGCCATGGTCTTTCGCCGGTTGATTCGCTCTCTGCCCCGCCGCAAGGGCGTGCTGGGCATTGCAACGTGCGATAAAGGGCTGCCCGCCATGATGATGGCACTGGCCGGCGCGAGCCATCTGCCCGGCGTGATCGTTCCCGGGGGTGTCACGCTGCCACCGACTTCAGGCGAGGATGCCGGCAAGGTGCAGTCGATCGGCGCGCGGTTCACGCATGGGGAAATCACCCTGGAAGAAGCCGCCGAAATGGGCTGCCGCGCCTGTGCCAGCCCCGGCGGCGGCTGTCAGTTCCTGGGCACGGCGGCGACGAGCCAGGTGGTGGCCGAAGCCCTGGGCCTGACGATTCCGCACGCGGCCCTTTGCCCCAGCGGTCAGCCGATCTGGCTGGACATGGCACGCCGCTCGGCAGACGCTGTCGCCCGCATGGCCCGCATGGGACTGACTCTGGCCGACGTGCTCACGACGAAAGCCCTCGAAAATGCCATGGTCGTGCATGCCGCGTTCGGGGGTTCGACAAACCTGCTGTTGCACATTCCGGCGATCGCCCATGCCGCGAAACTGCCCCGGCCGACCGTCGAAGACTGGTCACGCATCAATCGCATGGTGCCCCGGCTCGTCAGCGTTCTGCCCAACGGCCCGTGGTATCACCCGACCGTGCGAGCATTTCTGGCCGGTGGCGTGCCGGAAGTGATGCTCGAACTGCGGCGTCTGGGCCTCTTGCACACGGACGTCCTCACGGTGACGGGCGAAAAACTCGATGCCATCCTCGACGCCTGGGAAGGCTCAACAAGGCGTCAAGCATTGCGAGAACGGCTGCGCCAGAACGACGGTGTCGACCCCGGGCAGGTGATCCTCTCGCCCGACGCCGCCCGAGAGGCCGGTTTGACCAGCACCGTCTGTTTCCCCAAGGGCAATCTCGCACCCGACGGTTCGGTGATCAAGTCGACGGCCATCGACCCGAGCGTGGTCGACCCGGACGGCGTCTATCGCAAAACCGGCCCGGCCCGGGTTTTCGTCCGCGAGCGAGACGCCATCGCGGCGATCAAGGGGATCAGCGATCGGCCGATCAAGCCTGGCGACGTCATCGTTCTCATCGGCCGCGGCCCCGCCGGGGCAGGGATGGAGGAGATCTATCAGATCACTTCGGCGCTCAAGCACCTGAGCTGGGGCAAGGAAGTCGCCGTGATCACCGACGCCCGGTTCTCCGGCGTCTCGACGGGGGCCTGCGTCGGCCACGTCGGGCCTGAGGCTCTCGCCGGCGGGCCGATCGGCAAAGTCCGCGACGGCGACATTATCCGCATGTTCATCGACCGGGTGAACCTCACCGGAACGCTTGACCTGATCGGCACTTGCGACGGCGGCGAGCTTTCGCCCGAAGCCTGCACGGCCGCTCTGGACGCACGTACGCCGCATCCGGAACTCTCCGCCGATCCAGAAATCTCCGACGACACCCGCCTCTGGGCCGCGCTTCAGGCCGTCAGCGGCGGCACGTGGGGCGGCTGTGTTTATGACCTTGAAGCCATCCTGGAACGGCTCGGCATGCAAAGCCGCTGATTACGGTCATCGCCAACGAAAAACCCGCCTTCCGGAGAAGGCGGGCATTCGTTCGGTTTTCGGGACTCGAGAGGTGCCGGACGGATTCGAACCGTCGAATAAAGGTTTTGCAGACCTCTGCCTTACCACTTGGCTACGGCACCGACAAAAGACATTATTCCGTTTCGACCGTTTCTTTTCAATACGTTAGCTTTTCGGCCCTCGTCTGATCGAAGGCCCGGCCACGGCAGCCCACGGATCTTCCGGCCAGTGATGCTTCGGATAGCGGCCTCGCAAGTCCTTGCGCACTTGAGGGTAAGTGTTGTTCCAGAAGCTCTCCAGGTCGAGCGTACGCTGAACGGGCCTCTGATTGGGCGCAAGGATTTCCAGCAGTAGCGGCACACGGCCTAAAGCGATTCGGGGCGTCGACTTCCAGCCGAAAAAGTCCTGCACCCGGCCCGCGATGGAAGGATGCCCCGAAGAATCTTCGTAATCGATACGGGAAGTGCGTCCGTTCGGCAATTCGATCGACTCCGGGAGTTCGTCGGCGACCAGGCGGATGGCCTCCGCCGGCAACGTGGCCTGAACCCAGCTCAGGGCCGACCTATGGCGAAGCTGCTCGCGGCTCATGCACCCGGAAGCCCAGCCCCGCGCCGCTTCCGCCCAGTCGGGCTCTTCAGGCCAGTTCTTTTCGATCATCAGCCCGCGAAGCAGTCGATAGCGGGAAAGCCACTGCGTCACCTCAGGCACAACGCGAATGGCGGCTTCAGCCTCGCTGGCCACCCAGGTGGCGAAAGCCGCTCGGGATTCCTCGGCAGTCGCAGGCGTGTCGCCTTCGGAGATCACAAGCTTGTGCAACATTTTACGGATCGTGCAGCGGGCTTTGCCGGTGTCTTCGTCGAACCGGACGACGCGCTGTGTGACGATCCGGCCCGCCAGCCAAGATTCGAGGCACTCTCTGCCGATACCGATCGCCACACGCACGACCGGCTCCGAACCGAACTTGGAAGGATCTTCCGTACGTGGGTCGAGTGCCAGGAAAAACTCCGAATCCCGCTCCTGGCTCGCAGGGGCGATACGTACGCCCATCCCGCGTGCCATGAACGCCGTCGTCGCACCCCGGCGTGACCTGCGGCAGACCCTGTCGGAGAAGCCGCTCAGGAGCAGAAATGCCAACCGGGCTTCGTCGTCTTCGATCGAAGCGAATTCGCCGGTGCGTTCTTCGGATTCCGCGTCAATCGCGTCCTTGGCCGGGATGTTCGACACAAGCCTTTCGAGCTGATCCGTAACTTGCCGCACGCGGCTCAGTGCGACCAGATCGACCCCTGGGCCATGGGCCGGCAGATCGCCCCGGAGCAGGTCGACGCGCAGCAGGATGTCGGACTTCACGCCATGCCGGTTCGCCAAGGCACGCGCGGCGTCATCAGCGAGAAAATCACGCTCGGAAATCAGAGCCGCGACCATCGCGCCCTCCCGTTCGCAGCGCAGCCTGCGGGCCTCGATCAGAACGCGTCCCAGCCGTGGATGCACCGGCAGTTTCGCGATCGCCCGGCCCAGCGGCGTCAACCTCTCGTCATCCTTATCGACGGCTCCAAGTTGTCGCAGCGTCTCGATTGCGGCCGCAAGCCGTTCCGCAGGCGGGGGATCGATCCATTCGACGGCTGCCGGATCGGACCAGCCCCAGGCCAGGCAATCGAGCAGCATGGCCGTGAGATCCAGCCGCTCGATTTCAGGCTTGTCGAACGGTTCGAGCGTCTCCTGCGCCGACCACATCCTTACGCAGCGGCCGGGGCCCGTTCGTCCGGCTCGGCCGGCACGCTGGCGTGCAGAGGCTTCGCTCACCCGGATCGTCCTGAGCGTATCGAAGCCGTCGGCGTCGTCGAACCCAGCCTGCCGCACCAGGCCGCTGTCGATGACGCATGAAATACCTTCGATCGTTAGCGAAGTCTCGGCCACGTTCGTGCTCAGGATGACACGCCGTCGCGGCCCGGGGGCCAGCACGCGCATCTGTTCTTCCAGAGGCAGCGAGCCATGAAGCACGCGTACGTCGATCTCGGCGGGCACACGCGTTCCGAGCCTGGTACGGACCTGGGATTCGACTTCACGGATCTCACGCTGGCCGGGCAGGAAAACGAGAATATCGCCAGAATTATCGTTCTCCAGAAGTTGATCGACTTCATGACCAATGCGTGCCGGCAGGGCCAATTGCGCCGATGACCGGGAATATTCCACCGAAACCGGCCAGGTGCGGCCCGGCACGTCGATGATGGGACAATTGCCCAGATAAGCCGATATGCGAGCGGAGTCGATCGTGGCCGACATGACGACGATCGAAAGGTCGGGTCTGAGGGCCGCCTGCGTTTCCCGCAGCAGGACGAGCGCCAGGTCGGCGTCGAGGCTCCGTTCGTGAAACTCATCAAGTATGACGGCATCGCACCCGGCAAGTTCCGGGTCGGCCAGCAGCCTGCGCGTCAGGATCCCCTCTGTTACGACTTGCAGCCGCGTGTCCCGGCTCGTACGGTTCTCGAATCGCACCTGAAAGCCGACGGTTCCGCCCAGCTTCCAACCTTGCTCGTGGGCGATCCAGCCCGCGGCCGACCTCGCCGCGGCCCTGCGCGGCTGAAGCATCACCGCATGGCTGCCCGGCTTGACGATCGCCGGGTCGGCGATCAGGGCAGGCGGCACGCGGCTGGTCTTGCCGGCACCGGGCTCGGCGACGATCACGACGGCACGATGCCTGACGAGAGCTGCGCGCACAGCGGCCAGGCGATCGTCGACAGGCAGATGGGGCAAAGGTTTCGCGCGAACCGGCTCGCTCATGGAGTTCGATCTGGCGGGTCAGGGGCGTCGCTGTTGCCGTTCGAGCGTTTCGATCGCATCAAGAGCGGCCGTATTGTGTGGCTGAATACGGACGAGCATGCGAAACGCCTCGATCGCCTGCTTCGGCTGATCGGCTCGCAAATGGCACTGGGCCATGCCGGAAATGGCGCCATAATGATAGGGATTCAAGTCGATGACCTTGCGGCAGTCGGCTGCACTTTTTTCCCAATCGCCCCGGCTGAAATGGATGATCGCACGCTGGTTCCATGCCTCGGCGAACCGGGGTGCCTTGTCGATCAGCAGATTGACGCGGCTCATGGCTTCATCGAGCTTTTCTTCGCTGAGCAGGTTGCGGACGGTCGTCAGCTCCTGATTATTTTCAGGCGTATCGGCCCTGGACCAGATGCCCCAAAGCGCGTTTTCGGCGAAGTTGCGCACGACGGGATCGTCGTCCTTCATCCGCTCACCCACCGGCGTATTCGCACTCGCGCCGCCGACGAGCCCGAGCGAAAGCACGGCCGCCCGGCGGGCATCGGTCTCGGAAGAATCGAGCAGGCGAATCAGTGTGCCCTCAGTGTAGCGGGCCAGCACGTTCTGCAGGAAAGCGTCCGCGTCCCTGGTTTCGATGAACGATTGGTAATATCGCACCAGCACCGGCGTCATTTCGGATTCTCCCTTGTCGATCAGGGGAAGTCGACGGCCGTCGGCGGCCTCAATGCCGATTTCGAAGCCGAAGCAGGCGATCGCGAGGAAAGTCGCCAGACAGCGTATGAGTGGTCGTTCGGTCGTCGGTCGCATGGGGAGAGATTCCGTCGCCGAGGTTCGGATTCGGATCAAATCACTTCTGGCAGCTTGTGCCCCAGTTTGTCGCGTTTGGCCGTGAGATAGCGCGTGCGGTGCTCTTCGTGCTCGGCGATGATCGGCACCTGGTCCACCACTTCCAGCCCGAAGCCGGCGATCACGAAGGCGTCCACCTTCTTCGGGTTGTTCGTCAGCAGCCGAACCTTCTTCAGGCCAAGGTCTTCCAGAATCTGCAGGCCAATGCCGTAATCGCGAAGATCAGCCCGATAACCGAGCGCTGCGTTCGCCTCGACCGTGTCCAGACCTTCGTCCTGAAGTGCATAGGCCCGAAGCTTTTCGATCAGGCCGATCCCGCGGCCTTCCTGCGGCAGATAGATCAGGGCCCCGGCACCTTCGCGATGCATCATCTCCAGGGCGATATGCAGCTGATCGCCGCAATCGCACCGCAGGCTCGAAAGCAGGTCGCCCGTGAAACAACTGGAATGCAGCCGCACAAGCGGGGCTTCGGTCGATCCTAGATCGCCCACCACCAGGGCCACCGGCTGATTGGTCGGTTCGTGGTCGACCGTGTAACCGTAAACGCGGCCGGGGCCGTATTTCGTCGGCAAATCGGCTTCGGCCGCCCGGTGCACGAGCCGTTCGCGCCGCTTGCGGTATTTGATCAGCCCTTCGATCGTGACCATCGGCAGGTGAAATTCCTCGGCAAGCTGCCGTAACCGCGTGCGGCTGGCCACGCCGATGCCGTCCAGAATCTCGCACAGAATCCCTGCCGGAGCCAGCCCCGCGAGGCGGGCGAGGTCGACCGTGGCTTCGGTATGCCCGGCTCGCCGCAGTACGCCGCCCTCTTTGGCGACGAGCGGGAAGAGGTGCCCGGGGCGGACCAGTTCCTCAGGCCGGGTCTTCGGGTCGATGATCGCCCGGATCGTTCGGGCACGCTCCTCAGCGCTGATGCCCGTACGGCATGACACGTGGTCAACCGGCACGGTAAAAGGAGTGCGATAGGGTGCCGTATTCGAAGATGGCTCGACCATTGGCCGAAGTTGCAGCCTGGCAGCGAGTTCAGGCATTACGGGCATGCACAGCTGGCCGCGACCGTGGGTAATCATGAATTCGACGACTTCGGGCGTGACTTTCTCGGCGGCGGCGATGAAATCGCCCTCGTTCTCGCGATCCTCGTCGTCGACGACGATCACGATCCGCCCCTCGGCCAGTGCCTGAAGGGCCTCTTCCACGCGTGAATAGTCCGAATCGCTCGGCATGCCGGTCTCCAAACCTCAGAACCCCGCTCTGGGAATCCTCGTTCCGTTATCCTATTCTATACATGAAGGAAATTGCAGACCCTACATTCCGCCGATTCGATCCGTCGAACTTCTGGAGCGATCCATGCGAACCGAATTTGCCCGAGGTCCGATTCGTGCATCGACGTTGGCGGCTCTGGCTTTATCCATTGCCGGTCAGGGGATCGCGGCCCAGGCTCAGGACGGCGGCCCGTTGCTGGAATCGCTCGTCAAAACCTACAGCCAATTGACCTCTTACGGCGATCAGGGGCAGGTTGGAATCTTCGACGCAGAAGGCAAATCCGCTGATCTTGAGAACGCTCGCACGCTTTACGCCAGGCCCGACAAGCTGAAAGTCGAAACTGACGAAATCCGTGTGGCGATCGAAAACGGCCAGACCACCACCGTGCTCGATTCGCTCCTAACTTCCCAGGCCGAAAAAACGCCCGTCATGCCGGACGCCGACACGCTTCTCGTCGGCCCCCTGGGCGCATCGCTGCTTGGTTCGCCTCTGGGGCATCCGCAAACCATTTTGCTGCATCTGCTTCTGGACAAATCGCCGGCAAGCTGGCTGACCCGCGAAGGCAAACCGAAAGCCGAGCCCGACGAAACCTGGAACGGCAGAAAGTGGCAACGGCTGACCATTGACCGCCCCCTGCGGCCGGACTGGCGTATCTGGATCGACGCCGAAACCCGCCTGATCGGCCGGATCGATGTGCTGCCCTCCGACCCGGAACGCACGACCGTAACCGTGCGCTGGGAATCAGGCGAAATTTCGAAGACCGCACCGGCCGCCGAAGCCTGGAAGCTGGACGTGCCGAAGGACTACGACGCCATCGACCGTAAGGTGGAAGGCTTTCGCAAGGAAGCCGTCGAAAAGCGGAAAAAGCCAGACTCGGAACTCGTCGGCAAGCCGGTGCCGGACTTCCCCCTGGAAATCGTCGCCGCCGACGGCAAAACCCGTCAGGCACGCATCACCGACTTCAAGGGCAAGCCACTCGTGATCGACATCTGGGCCACCTGGTGCGGGCCTTGCCGCAAGTCGTTCCCCGAACTGACCAGCACACTGCTGACGCTTGACGAAAAAAGCCAGGTGACGACGATCCTGCTTTCGATCGACAAACAGCCCGACGACGGCAAGGATCTGGCCGAATTCGTCCGCAAGGGCCTCGACCGCATGGGCGTCAACCTGGCGACTCTGCCGCGGACATCGCTGGCCCTTGACCGCGAAGCCGCCGGCGCGAAAAGCCTCAACGCCGAAGCGATCCCGATGACCGTTCTGGTCGATTCGAAAGGCATCATTCGCAAGGTGCATGTGGGCATCACCCCGGCAACCACGCTGCGAAAAGACATCGCCGAACTGAAATGAACCCGGGCAGCGGCTATAAAGCTTCCGTATCGTTCCACATCGGCACGAAACGGTGAAAATCGCCGGCCCAGATGTCGATGAGTTCGCCCAGTTCGGGCATGTCTCTGGGCAGCCCCTCGGCCATCATCGAAGCCATCGCATGCTGGCCAAGATTGATGCGCACGATCGCCGCCGGCACGACCCGAGTGCCCGTCCAATGCCCCAGCGCCGCCTTGAACCGCTCTTCGTCCTCGCCCCGGATCGGCTCGGGCGTCAATTGCACGGCCGTGAGCAGCACAGCACCGGGTCGGCGCGACTTCCACGGTGGATGCAGCCCGTTCACGGCCTTGCCGATCCGTTCCACCCAGGCCTGCAGCCCGACAGCGTCAGACATCAGGTCGACGGGATGTCGAGTGATCGCCACCACAGCCAGACCACGACCGAAGACCGGCACCCGGCTGAGACGCACCGGCTTCGTGGCATAGCCGAGAATCTCCAGCGGAGGCTCGGCATAAACCTCGCCCGGGTCGGGGCTCCATGAATGGGCCTTTTGCCAGGTGCTCCAGGTCGAGAGAAAATCGTCTTCAGTCATGGTTTCGCGTTTTGGGAACGGTCGACCCGGGGCAACTGCGACGTCGCCCCGGTCGTGGTTCGAATCAATGAAGTTCGCTGATCAGCGTGATCAGCGATTCGGTCGGCTGACGATACGGCTCCACAGGCTCGGCCGGATAGCTCACCACGACTTTCACCCCCAGCGGCTTCGCCTTTTCCTCAAGCATTTTGCCAAGAAGCGGCGAGTGGGTCGGGTCGGTCTGCGGCTCGCCCTTCACGACCTTCTTGTCTCCATTGTAAAGCAGAATCATCGGCGGGTCGTCCCTGCTGATGTGCTCGATCGGCGAATATTCGCGAATCCAGGCCAGCACCTTCTCGCGGCCGTCATAAAACCGCTGGAATTCTTCAGCGCCGCCCTTGTCCCTGCGGAATCCGAACGCGTGACCGCCATAGGTCATGTTCGGCATCCATTCGCGATTCACTTTCGGGTCAAGACCCGTCTGTGCCCCGGAAACGACCACACCTGCCAGGCGTGAGCTTTCCCGGGCGACCGGGTCCTGCGAATCGGGCTGGGCCATTTCGTCGTGCATCGCCAGCCAGAGCGAAGAACACGCCCCGGCCGAACCGCCATGGGCCACGATGCGGTTTTTGTCGATATTCCATTCCTTCGCCTTCGAACGCACGAACTGAAGCGCCCTGCGGGCATCCTCCAGCGGCCACTTCACAGGCGGCTCGACACCATTGGCCTGGGCATCCGGCACCATGCGGTATTGCACCGCGACGACCGAAATGCCGTTTTTCAGTAGCTTTGCGATATCCAGCGAATTCTGCACGCCCGACTTGTCGCCGTTGACCCAGCCGCCGCCGTGAATGAACAGGACGACAGGCGTCGGCTTGTCCGAAGGAGCCTTGAAGAAGTCGACGACCTGACGGGCATGCGTGCCATAGGGCACATCAGCCTCGGTCGCCGCCACCACAGGCCGCTTGGGCACCGCTGCCTTTTTCTTCGCTGCGGCTTTATCCTTCGCTTTCGCTTTCTCCTGGGCTTTCGCTGCCGGGGCTGTCTGGCCGTAAGTGGCTGGCATCGTGGCGGATAACAGCCATGCGGCGGCGATCAGGCTGAGCAAGTTTTTCGGTCGCATAGTGGTTTTCTCTTTCTCCTGGTTCGCGGTTCGATCGAATGGGACTGAGTTCGTCAGGGTTTGGCCGGTTCGGGTGCAAGTGGGCGATCGGTCATCAGGTAATGGAGCAGGGCGGTGCGATCGGCCTTGTCCAGGGCTTCGAGCTGCCCTTCAGGCATGATCGATTGCCCCGTCGGCTTTTGTTCGACGATATCGGACCGCAGCAGAATCAAAGTCTCAGCCGGGGTCACAAGCGCCAACGTCATTCCGTCTCGCGGTCGAACCAGGCCCGCTAGCACTCGGCCATCCTTCAGCGCCACCTGCGTTACGCGAAAATCGGGCGGTACGACGGCCGAAGGTTCCAGCACGTTTTCCATCAGGTAATCGAAATTCTGCCGCTGTGAACCTGTGATATCCGGGCCAAGTTTGCCACCCGCGCCGAACAGTGTGTGACACTGGCCACACGTCCGGTCATAAACGGTGCGGCCCAGCCGTAATGACTTTTCGTCGGCAACGACCGCCGCCAGTTCGTTCTGAATCGATCGCTTCGCGGCGATCTTCGCCTCGCTCGTCGTGTCGATTTTACCCCAGTGCTTTTCCAGCAGGGCTGTCAGTTCCGGGTCGCCCAGAGCCAGCATTTGCCTTGCTTGAAACACCGAGATCTCCTCGCCAGGCAATCGCCCGTCGGCGACCGATTTGAGCAAGGCCCGGGCCCACGCCGGGCGGGTCGCCAGTGTGTCGATCACGCGCGGCCGGTCCTGCAGCGCGAAATTCCGATAAGTGCGGATCAACGCTTCCGCCACTTCTGGTGAGGCCGACTTCGCCATCCCGTTGAGCGCCTCGACGTTCAGATACCTTACCCCCAGCAGCTTCGAACAGACATCGACCAGATCGTCCGGCTGCCGGCGGATCAGTGTCCGCAGGGCGGCGGCCCTGGTTTTCATCTCCTGCTTGTCATCAAGCGCGATGCGACGGATCTCGTCAAGCGCCAGACCGTCGCCGAAGATTGCCGAGAGATTCCGCGTCGCCGCGATACCTGCCCCTGCGGCGAAGGCTTTCCACTGCGCCGGTTCGGCGACTTTGTCCCGCCCGGCGAGTCCGTCCGACAGCCCTTCGACCAGCGCCTGCTTCGATTCCTGCGAGAAAGATGTCGCGTATGCCAGCAGCTTGTCGACGGCTGGCGTCGCCGTCTCGGCCGTCATTTCACTGGCGAGCCGGCGGGCGATCATCTTTATCAGCGATGGCCAGCGGCAGTCGCGGGCGATCGTGGCAAGATCCTCAGGCCGTGTCTCCGCGATCGGTGAAATTCCGTACCAGACCATCAGCACAAGATTCGCGAAGCCCTCATCTTCCCCCTTCGCCGCCAATGCCGCCGCGATGCGGGCCCGGTCCTCCGCCGCCCCCAGCCGCTGCAGGCTCGAAGCGATCTGCAGCTTCACCAGGGCCGAGGTCTCGCTCTGTGCCAACTCGGCCAGCCTGTCGACGTGTTTCGGGTCGAGGTTCCGCGTCTTCCCGGCCCGCTGGCCCAGGATCGTGTCGAGTTCCTGGTCGTCCAGCAAAAATCGCACTCCCCAGGTGCGCACATGTTCGTCGGCGTCGTGCGTACAGCCGACAGCATCCTCGTCCGTCAACCGGCCTAAGGCTTTCAGCACCCACAACGCACGCAACCGGTTGCGAGGGTTGTCTTTCGAAGTCGCGATGTCACGCAGTTTCGGCTCGAATTTCAGGTAATCTCCCGGGGCGTTCTGGGCAGCCGCCAGAGCCCGGCGAAAAACGAAGACATTCTCGGAAATCAGGTCGGCCAGAAGTGCGTCAGGAGAGAACGGGCCGGGCGGCGTGTGTGGCACGCTTTGAGCCGAGATCTCGTAAATCCGCCCGCTGGAGCGGTGCACACCGGTGTTTTCATGGCATTCGCCGGTATCGCTCCAGTCGATCACCACGACATTCCCGGCCGGCGTGTGGGCCATGTCGATCCCGCGAAACCACGTGTCGCCGAACAGGGCGAAATCCTTTTCATGGCGGCCGATGTAACCCTTCGGCGTAAGTTCGAGACGGTCGGCATTGATCCGCCGGCCATGAAAATTGATCGTGAACAACCGGCCGCGATACGCTTCAGGCCAGACTCCGCCCTGATAAATCAACGCCCCCTGGTGCGCATGGCCGCCGCCCAGATGGTTCGCCGCACCGTCGCGAGAGCCGATCCAGCCCTTGCCGGTGTCGTAATGGAAGTGATCGGCTGTCTGCTGCATCAGCCCGTAAACGACCGGGTTCGGATCGACGGTATGCAGCCGGTCGAGATGCGCCCCGGCGACCAGGTGCCACAGGTGGCCGTTCACGGTATTGGTGAAAAACGCTTCGCCATGATCGTCCCAATCCAGGCCCCAGGGGTTCGTCGTGCCGTGGGCCAGCACTTCGAATTTGTGCGTGGCCGGATGAAACCGCCAGATGCCGCCGTGCAGGGGGATTCGCTTCGAATCGGCGGTGCCAGGCACGCCGACGGAACTCGGCGACGACCCGCCCGCCCGGCCCCAAAGCCAGCCGTCGGGCCCGAACTTCAAACCATTGGCGAAGTTATGGTGGTTCTCGAGCGGCACCGTGAAGCCATCGAGCATCGGCACTGGCGGACCGTCGGGAACGTCGTTGCCGTCTCGGTCAGGGATGAAAAGCAGTTGCGGCGGGCAGATCGCCCAGACGCCGCCCCGGCCGATCGCGAAGCCGGTCAGGTTGTGAAGCTGGTCCGTGAAAACGCTTCTGGAGTCGGCCGAACCGTCGCCGTCGCGGTCTTCGAAGATCACCAGCCGGTCCTTCAGGTTCGGGTCGACCCTCAGGCCACGCTCGGCATAACTGTAATTTTCGGCGACCCAGAGCCGCCCCCGGGCATCGTATTCCAGCGCGATCGGGTTTCGGACCATCGGCTCCGACGCGAAGAGTTTCGCCTGAAACCCTGCTGGCAGCTCGATCTTCCGCACCGCCTCGGCCCCGCTGACCGGCTGTTCCTTCGACTGTTCGCTGTCATACAGCGGCGGCTCGGCGGCACCGGTGCAGGTCAGGACCGACAGGGAAAGAACGCGGGCGATCCGCGAGGAAGCACTTGGCTTCATGATGGCTCTCATTTTGGATGGATGGGGGCCGATTGAGATTTTCGTTCGGGGCAGGTGATCCGGACATTATCGAATGCCCCGTGGGCTTGAGTCAATTCGGCAGATTCGCATGCTTCGATTCCGCCTGTGCCGGCCATGCAACACAAAAATTGCCCCCGGGACCTTTCCCGAATCGGATGCACAGGTTAAATTCGAATAACCTGCCTTGAGTCCTCGCCCGGGAAGTCGCACCACAATGTCGAAATTCGCATCGATCGCAATACTGACGATTTCCCTTTGCCTGGCTGACACTTGCGCAATCGCCGCCGATCCCCCGGCCGATTTCGCCGCACTTGGCCGTAAATTCGAAACGGCGGCCCGGCCACTCATTCAGAAATACTGTCTGGGATGTCACAGCACAGAAAAAGTCGAAGGCGACCTGGACCTGGAACGGTTCGGCACTCTGGATACGGTTCGAAAAGAGCCAGAACTCTGGCGGCACGTCTCGGAGCAGATCGTCGGCGGTGAAATGCCGCCGAAAAATCGCCCCCGGCCGACGGAAGAAGAACGGGCGGAAATCCTCGGCTGGATTCGCGACTACCTGCGTGCCGAAGCCCTGGCAGCCGCCGGCGACCCCGGCAACGTGCTGCTGAGGCGGCTCACCAATGTCGAATACGACAATACGATTCGCGATCTGACCGGCTTCGATTACGCCGCCACACGCGAATTCCCCGTGGATGGCGCGGCTGGCGAAGGTTTTTCGAACGTGGGAGAAGCCCTTGCGATGTCGCCCGCCCTGCTCGAAAAGTATCTGGAAGCTTCCAAAAAAATCTCTTCGCATATCGTCCTGCTGCCTGAAGGCCTGAAATTCTCGGCAAGCGACACCCCCGCTGACTGGACGAACGAATACCTCGACGCAATCCGTGCCTTTTACAGGGCAAGAACCGAACCGGCCGGTCACACCCGCGTGAAACTTCACGGCCTGGAATGGGATACCAATGCCGGCGGCCGCCTGCCGCTGACGGCATATCTCGATGCAGTTGCGGAGCTTGCGAAGACAGGCAATAGCGACGAAGCCTCGGTGCGCGATCTGGCGATGCAGCGCAAGCTCAGCCCGAAGTATCTCGAAATCGTCCGCCGGTTCTTCGCCGAACCTTCCGACGATCCGATCGTTTCACGCCTGCAGAAGCGGTTCCGCGAACCGGGCGACGACGGCACCGCTGGCCTCGCGGCCGACATCCAGCGATGGCAGATGGCCCTGACGAAATTCGGCAGCGTCGGCCACTTCAAACCCTGGCTCCAGACGACCGATCCTGTGGTGCGAAGCGTGAGCATTCGCGAGAAGCTGGTAAGCTCACCTGACGGAAAGCCTGTTCGGATCAAGCTTTCGGCTCTGCCGCTGGGTGAATTCAGCGAAGAGTCGCGAGTCGTCTGGCAATCGCCCCGGCTCGAACGACAGGGTACATCGAGCATCCCGTTCGCAGGTCTGAAAGACGCCGTCGCACGGGCCGGATTTCTTCGGAAAGAACTTGAGCGCAGTCAAGCGTATCTCGATGTCATCGATCGGCTTCGGTCCGAAACCTGGCGAGCGGGCCGCATTTCCTGGAAGGACGAAGCCGCACGGGCCGGGCTCGATGCCGAACTGCTCGCCGCCTGGGGCAGTCTAGCTGGCATCGGAGCGGAACCGCTCGACGAAAAGACCCTGATGAAGGACCGGATCGAACGATCCGGAACCTATGAATTCGTCAAGGGTTGGGGCAGAGATGCGACTCCCGTCGCCGTCGCGAACTCCTCGGATCAGGACGTCCGTGTGCCTGGCTTCATGAAAGCCCGCAGCATGGCCGTGCACCCTTCGCCGAAAACGTCGGTCGTCGTCGCCTGGCGGAGCCCCATCGACGCGAGGATCCGCATCGAAGCCTCGGCTGTGGACATCCACGGCGATTGCGGCAACGGTGTCACCTGGTCGCTCGAACACCGGCGTGGCTCCCTCCGCAAAACACTGGCCGCCGGAATCGCCGACACAAGTGCCCCGAACCGGATTCCGGTGATTGAAGAACTTGAAGTAAGAGCAGGCCAGGTCATCGCTCTGGCGATCGGCCCGCGTGACGGCGATCATTCTTGCGACCTCACCGGGGTCGAGCTGAACGTTACCGAGATCGGCGATGAAGGCCGGTTCTGGAACCTCCGCGATGACGTCGTGCCGAACATCCATGCCGGCAACCCGCACGCGGACCGTTTCGGCGATGCGAATGTCTGGTCGTTCCATGAAGAACCGGTCGGCTCTTCGACGGAAGCCCCGGGTTCGATCCCGAAAGGCTCGATCCTCGCCCGGTGGATTGAAGCCGTCGATACCGAAGCGACTGCCCAGAAGGAACTTGCGGCAGGCGTGGGCCGAATCTTCATGCCCGAATCCACCGAAAAAGCCGATGTGAACACGCGCACTCGTGATTCTTTGAAATCGCTGGACGGCCCGCTGTTTCGCCTGATCGACTTCGGCGCTGCTGCGAAATCGGCGGGAACCGACATGATCGCCGCTCCAGGACAGCCCATCACGATCGAGATTCCCGCCGAATGGGCCGCGGGCCGCACCTTCGTGACCGAAGCCGCCGCCGGTGCCCGCTGGGGCGAATCGAGCGCAGTGCAGGTCGTCGTCAGCCCTGATGATTCCAGCTCTCACACGGCATTTTCGGAATCACGCCCGATTTTGACCGCCTCCGACGCTGCTGATGAGTTCTGGAAGCGATCGTTCGAACGATTTCGCTCGGTCTTTCCCGCGGCTCTGTGTTATCCGCAGATCGTCCCGGTCGACGAAGTCGTCACCCTGGCCCTGTTCCATCGTGAAGACGATCACCTCATCCGGCTCATGCTCAACGACACGGAAAAAGCCGAGCTGGACGCCCTCTGGCAGGCCCTCAGGTTCGTGAGCCAGGAGCCGCTGAAGGTGGAAGTCGGCTACAAGCAGTTCATGGAATACGTGACGCAGGACGGCGATGTGCGCGTCTTCGAGCCGCTGCGCAAGCCGATTCGCGAACGGGCCGAGGAATTCCGCAGAGAACTCGTTTCGGCTGAAGCCGGACACTGGAACACCCTGCTCGCGACCGCAGACCGCGCCTGGCGCCGCCCGCTTGACCCATCGGAAAAATCCACCCTTCGAACGCTTTACGACAAACTCCGCACCGCCGGCACGCCGCACGATCAAGCCATCCGCCTGGTGTTCAGCCGGGTTCTGCTCGCACCGGCGTTCCTGTACTTGACCGAGCCATCCGAATCGACCGATCGCATTCGGCCGCTGACGCAACACGAACTGGCTTCGCGACTGAGCTATTTCCTCTGGTCGAGCATGCCCGATGCCGAGCTGCGTAAAGCCGCCGACGAAGGCCGGTTGAACGATCCTGCGGTGATCAAGGCCCAGATCCGGCGTATGACGGCCGATCCGAAAGCCCGGGCCCTCGCGACCGAATTCGCCTGCCAGTGGCTGAATTTGAAAGACTTCGACCGGCACGACGAGAAAAGCGAACGTATCTTTCCCGAATTTGCCGAGCTGCGCGGACCGATGTATGAAGAAGTCGTGCGATTCCTGACCGACGTCATCCGATCGAACAGGCCGGTTCTGTCGATTCTCGACAGCGACCGGTCGTTCCTCAATGGAACGCTTGCCGGCTTTTACGGTGTCGAAGGTGTCGAAGGCGACGCCTGGCGCGAAGTCGGCGGCATGAAGAAGGTCGGCCGGGGAGGGCTGCTGGGATTCGCGGCGCTCACGGCCAAGCAGTCGGGGGCATCGCGTACCAGCCCGATCCTTCGAGGCAACTGGCTGCTCGAGTCGCTGCTCGGCGAAAAACTGCCGAAGCCGCCGAAAAACGTGCCGCAACTGCCCGAAAGCGAGCTGGATACCGAAGGGCTGACGATGCGTCAGATCACCGAAAAGCACCGGGCCGACCCAGCCTGTGCCAAATGCCACGACCGGATCGACCACTATGGCATGGCCATGGAAGCCTTCGACGCCATCGGCCGCCGGCGCAAGGCCGATCTCGGCGGCCGGCCGATCGATACGTCCGTCGCTCTGCCCGACGGCACGAAGTTCGCCGACGTATCCGGCCTTCGTGATTATCTTCTCGCCACCCGGCGCGACCAGTTCCAGCGGCAGTTCTTCCGCAAGCTGCTCGGTTACGCCCTGGGCAGATCGGTGGCCGTTTCGGACGACCCGCTGCTCGATTCGCTGATGAGCCAGGCCCAAAAGCCCGATTTCGGCGTCGTGGACGCGATCGAAGCGATCGTATCGAGCCCGCAGTTTCTCAACCGCCGTGGCCTGACCGAATCGGTCGAGGCCGAGTGATCGACTTCAAGAACTCACCAGAACCAGGGACAACCATCATGGCGAACGAGTTTCGGAATCTGGGCCGGCGGGCGTTTCTCAAAGGCACCGGCGTCACGATCGGCCTGCCGTGGCTCGAATCGGTCCGCCTGCATGCACGCGACGATGCCCCGGCCTCGCCCAAAAACGATCAGCCGCCCGTGCGTTTCGCGTGCCTGTTCTCCGGCAACGGCTTTCACAGCAAGCAGTGGTGGGCGAAGGGCGAAGGCGAATCGATGGAGCTGGGCAAAGTGCTCGAGCCTCTCACGCCGCACCGCTCCAAGGTCACATTTATCCGCGGGCTTTATAATGCGGAGGCCCTCAAGGGCAACATCCACAGCTCGCAGACGGGCAATCTGCTCTCAGGGGCACCGCTGGCTTCGGGCGGTGCGATCAAGTCGGGCACGAGCATCGATCAGGTTCTGGCCCAGCGCATCGGGCGGCAGACGAAAGTGCCGAGCCTCGTCCTGGGCTGCGAGCCCTCGATGGCGTCGGTTCACAAGAATTACTCGATGCTCTACAGTTCTCACATTTCCTGGAGTTCGCCGACGACTCCCACGCCGCTGGAAATCTATCCCGCGCTGGCCTTCGACCGCCTGTTCAAGGACAACGCATCAGCCACCGACGCCAGCGTGCTCGACTCTGTCCTGAGTGACGCCAAATCGCTGCGCGGCAAGATCAGCCGCAACGACCGCACCAAGCTTGACGAATACTTGAACTCGGTGCGTGAAGTCGAGCAGCGCATCGCCCAGGCCGGCAAGCGTGAAGAACTGCAGGGCTGGCGGCCGACGACCGACAAGCCGAACCTGCCCCGGCCGAAGGACGGTGTGCCGCAGGACATCGCCGAACACATGCGGCTCATGTGCGACATCCTCGTGCTCGGCTTCCAGACCGACACGACCCGCTTCTGCACCCTGAAGCTCAACAACGACCATTCCTCGCTGCGGTTCCCCAACCTGGGCGTGGACTATATGATCCACCACCTGCTTTCGCACACCGACGGCGACGACTGGCTGAAGGTCAACCGCTTCTTCGTCGAACAACTCGCCTACATCGCCGGAAAGCTGGATGCCATCCAGGAAGGCGACAGGACCGCTCTGGACAACACGGTGCTCATGTACTGCTCCAGCATGCTCACGGGCGGCCACAATGCCGACCAGTTGCCCGTGGTGCTCGTCGGCCGCGCCGGCGGCAAGCTGCAGTCGGGCCGGGTCCTCGACTACCTGGGCAAGGAAAACCGCAAGATGTGCAGCCTTTTCCTGTCGCTCATGGAAAAGTACGACGTCAAGCTCGACCGGTTCGGCGATTCCGATCGCAAACTGGCCGAGATCTGATGAGCCTTCGGTTCGCTCAATGCTGGCGAAAAAGTTCCCGCCGCAGGGTCTTACGACGGCTTTCGCCAGCGGAAGCCGTCGTGTACCAGCACAACTTCACGCACCTCGAAGCCTGAATGCTGTCGATTTCGACCTGGATTACCGGGCGAATTCGCTGGCCACATTCTCTCAGGCAAAAAGGTCTGAACAGGAAAAGTCGAATGTCGCCTTCCGTCACTCGCAGATGCTGCCGAACTTGGTCGAGAAGTTTCGGTTTGGGAATCTCGGAAGGCACGTCGCCTGAGGTCGAATTCATCTCGGGATGATATCGACTGAGCCTTGGAATTCGGTCCGGAATCTCCGGTGCAGATTCTTCCAAGCCTATCGTAAACCTGGTATTCTAATTTAAGTCTAGATGTTGATACGCCTAACGGCAGGCGTAATACCGATGATCTTGGGCGTATAATTATTGTTCGCCCACCGAGGGCGAATCTTGGAAGTTCGCTACCCGACTATCGACAAGCCAGCGACGCCGAAATACATCCTGGCGGTACTCCAGGATATGCAGCGTCAGCAGTGCCAGCATGATCCCGAAGCCAACCCGGGTGCTAAGCTGTCGTTCGAAACCACGGTTGCCGAGTGGCGGGATGCCTGCGACCTTCTCGGGTGGCGGGAACTCGGACGCGCTTACAACCAGCTATGGGCTATCGCGTGCTCGGATGAGGATTGGCGTACGGTCCTGGAGCCGGCTAGTCAGAGGCGTCTCGCGGAAGTGTGCCACTTGATCGCCGCCCGCGTGGCTCGCCCCACGGTCCGGCCGTCGCGGATGCTGGGGAGTACGTGTGCCCCCGCAGGCGCATTTCTGACGATCCGCTCACTACTGCACGATGCGGGTGCGCCTGCTTGTGAGATCGCGCCCTCCACGCTGCTGGCACCGTACACCCGGCGATTCACGGAGGTGTTTCTCGGCCCAATCTCCCGCCTCGCGCCGGGAGCGTTGCCGCCGGTTCGGATCCTCACGCCGGTCTATGACGCCGCGATTTGGGGCATTCTCGTAGCCGTGGTGTGTCTGCTGGTCGGCGCGTGCAGTGGGGCTCATCTGCTCACGGTCAGCGGCGTGGTGTTGTTCGCGTCGGCGTACGCGCTCACGTGGTACGCGGCGCGTTGCTTGCTCCCCGCGAGCGTGGAATTCGGGGAGTTGCGGACGTTCCGTGATCTCGCGGTCGTCGTCGCCGGGGGCAGTCCGGCCGAACCAGACGCTGCAGCAGACGGCGGGGGCATGTAAGCTATCTGGAGCACGCCGCTAACTCGGACCCCACTGCTGCTGAGCTGGGTAGTCAGTGCGCTCGGGTAAACGACCGGGGCCGCGCGGAATACGATGTGAGGAAGTTCAATGATAAGCTGGATCTCTGCGCCGCAGGCGATTCGCATTCAGTGAGCGGCTAATGCAGTCCGCTAGTTGCGCCATGAAACCACTACGTACCAAAGGGTCGAGCCTATGAGTGTTACTTCTGCCAATCAAAACTGTGTTCAGTGTGAGCGAGAGGTTAACGCAATCGCTGGCTGCCCAGAGCGGCCAAAGGCCAACTGCCCATTTGTTGTGCGGCGGAATAGCAGGATACTTATATTCTTTTTGATTGGTGTGTTATTGTCCTTGGCAACGTTGCCTGCGTTTCACAAGGGGGACGAACATTGGGTCTTGTGGTTACCAGTTGCGTGCTCGCCAATTGCATTTGGGCTATGCGCACTCAGCCGAGATATTCAGTTATACAACACTCGATCGCATACCCAATTTCGCTGCGTAACTCTGGCAGGTATTGAATTGAGTCGCAGATGGATTACGAGTGGCAGGCTAGTACCAATACACGTCGACTTGGGTCAGCCTCTCACTTACCCCCTCAGTATCACCGCTCTCGCGGCTGTGCCGAATAGCTTGAAGGCAACGACGACAGAAGCCGTTTCCCTTTTTCGTGCGGCATTCATTGAATTGCTGGCCAACGAATGCATCGAGGTCTACCTCCACCAAAGTCACGCGTTTAGCAGATGGGGACCTCCTTCGGCTGTTGACCACTATATTGTCGTTGCTGCCCAGAAGACGCAACGGGCTGAGACTACCGGTGTGCTCGAGCGCAAGATTATGCGGGCTCTACAAGACTGGTCGGTAAAGCCTGAATTCCCAGAATGGCCAGAAGGCCCACCGATATATGCTCTGGTGCGGGCTGTGTATGAACGTGATCGGTCGGTTCCGGAGCAGTGGTTGGCCAAACTTGTGGCTGATGATGCAGTCGCTCGGCGCTTGGGTCGAATCGAGGGATCCTCGTTTTGGAATACAATCGAAATCGAATGGGATACTGGACATATCGCTGGCCTTCAGCAAGGGCAGCGAGTATTGCAGTCTGTTTCTCAACGAATCGACCGGATGTATCCGGAGTTCTCATGGAAATTGGACTTGGAGATTTCCAGAGCGATCTCCTCCATAGTTCCAGCATCGGGAAACTAGAGCAGAATGCGACCTGTTTGATGGGCAAAACGTGGCGTATTTCCGCTGAATTTTGGCGCTCAGACCATTAACCCAATTGCAATCTGGGAGAAATCGGTGTCAGTTCATTTTTCGGCCTAACAACCGGCCGCAGCGTACCCTCTGAGAGGGCCGTTGAACCTTCTCATTAGGCCTCGCGATTGCAACCGGAAACCTGAATCCGGCATCGGCGGAAGCGATTCGAAGAAAACTGGCACAAACGCATTGCTTCATCCGGGCCTGCAGGTCAAATTGAACGCAACACGTGGTTCGTCCGTAAACAGTGCCTGACTCGTCGCTTCAGCGGATCCGGCCAGCCGCAGTGGCTGGGCTGGGTGATTCACGAGTTTCAAGCCCGGCGGTCCGGTCCTCTGTTCTTGGAAGTTCGACGGCGGAGAATACCGTACCGCCGACCGAACCCCCGTACGCGAATGCCGAGGATACTGTCTCAGCCCTCGCTTACCCGGTCGTTGTTCCCAAGTTCTTACTGGAGGGTCGTCGATGCTCCGCCTCATCTTCACGGTCTGTGTTTGCTTGATTCCTGTTGCCGCTGGCGCGCAGGAAAAGCCGCCGGTGATCGAGGAGGCGGTCCTGCGGAAGGCCGTGACGAGATCGCTCCCCGCCATCCAGAAATCCCAGCAGGTGTTCTTTCAGAACGCGACGTGCATCTCCTGCCACCACCACCTTCTGCCCGCTCTGATGATGCCGATGGCCCGCGAGCGGGGGATCGAGTTCGACGGAGCCCTCGCGAAAGAAGCGGCGGAGGAGACCCTCTCCCCCAATAAGGACCTTGACGCCGTCGTCCAGGGGAGCAGCTTCATCGACGAGAAGGACGAGGGCTGGGCGTTGATGGTGGCGCACGCGGCGGGTATCCAGCCCAGCCTGGCCACCTCCGCGAAGGCCCAGTTCCTGGCCTCGGCGCAACGTCCCGACGGGAGCTGGTCGATCCTCGATGGCCGGCCCCCGCAAGCGTACAGCAGCATCACCGCGACGACGGTGTGCGCCCGCGCCATCGGCCTGTACCTTCCCGAAGGGCGCCGGGCAGAGAAGGAGGCGCGGTTGCGGCTGGCCCGCGAGTGGCTCCTGAAGGCCCGGCCGCACGACACCGAGGAACGGACGTTCCGGCTGCTCGGGCTGTTCTGGACCGGGGCCGACAAGGCCGCCCGCGCGGACGCCGCCAAGGAGCTGCTCGCCGCGCAGCGACCGGACGGCGGCTGGTCGCAGTTGCCGAACCTGGAAAGCGACGCCTACTCGACCGGCGAGGTCCTGTCGGCGCTCAACGACGCGGTGGGCCTGGCGACCGGCGACCCGGCCTATCAGCGCGGGCTGCGGTTCCTCTTGGGCAGCCAGAAGGACGACGGCTCGTGGCGGGTCGAGTCGCGGCTCCACTCACCCGCCCCGGTCAGCCCGCCGTACTTCAACTCGGGGTTCCCGCACGGCCGCAAGCACCAGTATATCTCGATCATGGGGTCCGAGTGGGCCGCCCTTGCCATGCTCCGCGCGGTTCCGCCCGCGGCCGGTTCGCCGCCGAAAGCCTCGCCGCAGCCAGACTTCGCCCCCGCCGAGAAGGACGATTGGATCCGTGTGACGCTGGAGGGCTCCGCCGACGACCTGCGGAAGGCCCTCGACGGCGGGATGTCTCCGAACGCGCAGACCGGCAAGGGGACCACAGCCCTGATGTTCGCGGCCCGCGACCCGGCCAAGGTGAAGCTGCTGCTCGAGCGCGGCGCGAAGGTCAACACCCTGGCCGAGTCGGGGTTCACCCCGCTGATGGTCGCGTCGCGGTACCACGGCAACGCGGAGGTCGTCCGCCAGCTGTTGGGGAAAGGTGCGAAGGTGCGTGCCGAAGGGGACGTGAAGAGGACCGACATCCCCCCCACGGTTTACATCGCCGCCGGCAACGGCGACCGGGAGATGGTCGGGGCGCTGCTGGACGCGGGTGGCCGTGTGAACGAGGGATTCAGCGTGCAGTTCGGAGGGTTGGAGTTCGTGGCGACGCCCCTGCTCATCGCGACGTTTCGCCGCGACACGGCGATGCTCGAGTACTTGCTGGAGAAGGGCGCAGACCCGAACCTTGGGGATGCGTACAAGATCGCGCCCCTGAGCTGGGCCGTCCTCAACAACCACGCCGCCGCCGTCAAGCCGCTCGTGGCGAAAGGAGCCAGGATCGACGACGTGGACTCCAAGGGAATGACGCCACTGCTCTACGCGGCTTCCGTCGACTACGGCGACACGGCGATCGTGAAAGCGCTGCTCGCCGCCGGGGCGGATCGGGACGCGAAGGACAAGCAAGGCCGCACGGCGAGGGAACTGGCGGAGGCTTATGGGCATGCGTCGATCGCCGAGGCGCTGGGAGGGAAAGCCCCGGGCCGCTGACCGGTTCGATGCCGAACCAGGTGCGGCAGGAGACGGCGGGGGCGTGCAGGCTTTTCGTGTCGACTTGCTCACTCAGCCCCCACGGCTGAGGAGCTATGTCGTAATGCCCGGTATCGAAGCCGGAAGCTTCGATTCGTGATCGGCGGCAGTGATTTCGGGAGAATCCGGAACGAAGGCATTGCCTAATCCGGGCGTGTCGGTCAAATTGAATGAAATACACAGTTCGTCCGTGAGTACTGCCTGAACAGGCGCTTCAGCGCACCCGGTCTGCCGTGTTGGCTGGGCTGGAAGATTCTCAAGTTTCAAGCCTGGCGGTCCGATGAGCTTGTGCGTTTGGCCCTAGGGAACCCAAAGCTCCATGCGCTCTTTATACTTTGATCAATTTGAGTTCGACGAACCTGCAAGCGAGGAATGTCTCAGGATCGACATCTCTCACCAGTCACGGGATCCTCTTCCAGAGATAGGCGCGTTCGTCGCAAAGATATTAGGTGATGAAGCAGCCTTAGCTCTTGGCGACCCAATTCCCTTCAATCGGGTTGACGGCAGAGGGCAAGTATGCGAACACATGAAGCGCTTTGCCGACATTGATATTCCTGAGCACGTCGAGTGGCCAACCTATTGCCTGGTTTCGGGTTCATGGAACGAAATGCACCTTGTCGTCTGCGGCACAGCTTTCTTCATTCACTACTATTGGACAACGACGGCATGAGCCGCCTTGCCTCAGTCTCTAAACTTCCGAAGCCTATCCTGTCGCAAGCGGTAAAAGGGACATTCTGGAATGCCACGAAGATAAGGGGTATCCACTTAACCTCTTGGCGATTGAGCGGAAGTCGAGCCGCGGACGTGAGTCCACGGATGCGGGACGCAGTGGGCGGAAAGGCGTATCCCGAAAGTGCCGGCAGGTTTTCTGCCACGTTCGCAATAATTTCGCTGCGCAGTCGCGATGGTCGATCGCATCCGTGAACTCACGTCCACGGCTCGACTTTCATTGGCATGATTTCCGGAGCTGAAAGCGACCACCCTCCATCAAAATGCAACACTATATTTCACAATGGGTTATGGATGAACTTCGCATCATTCCAGGATATCTCCGTTTCCTGCCGTCATCGGCGGCTGTGATTCGACAGAATCCGTACGAAGGCCTTGATTCATCCGGGCCTGCCGGTCAGATTGAATCGATCACTCCGTACGTCCGAAAAAGGTGCCTGACCAGTCGCTTCATCGGACCCGAATCGCCTCGGTGGCTGGCCGGAATCATTGCGAGTGTCACGCCTGGCGGTGCGGTCCGCTGAGTTTGTGCGTTCGTGCTCACTGAATTCGAACCCGCATCTGTTTCACGAGATGGCTCTTCATGGCAAAGTACCTGATCTCATTTCCCAGCGCGGCGATGGTGGTTCATGAAGACGAATTGGAGGCTGTGGGCCGCGATGCACATGCAGTGATCGAGGAGGCGAAACTCGCGGGGGTTTACGTCTTTGGCGGCGGCATCGACGAATCGATTCCACCTGCACTCGTATCTGCCGACGGTGTGTCTACCGAAGGTGGCTACTCGTGGGCACCACCATTGAATGGTGGTTTCACCGTTCTTGAGTTGCCTTCCCGCGAAGAAGCCATTGCATGGGCAGCGCGTATCGCGAGAGCTTGTCGCTGCGATCAAGAATTACGCGTCTTCGGGTTTGATCCAATGTCCTGAATTCGCAGTGAGTTGGTTCCGTAAGGTTCCCAGTGAAATTCATCGCGGCCTCACCAGGCGTAGCAGTGGATGTCCTGTGTGACGCAGTTTTTTTGCGCCATTCGCTTCGCTCATATAATGGTGCAAATATCTGCCGCGCTCCGGCCACCACGGAACTTCGCGATCGACGGCGGAGGCTGAGGAATGCTTAGAGAAATCGGAGAGAAATCGGTGTCAGTTCATTTTTCGGAGAGAAATCGGTGTCAGTTCATTTTTCGAAGAGAAATCGGAGAGAGTAAAGGGGACATTCTATAATGTCACGAAGTTAAGGCGTAATCTATTCAATGAAAGGTCGTTGCGTCGCGATTCTTCGTGCCTGCGGAGACATGACGCACCATGAAACGGACGAGGCGCAAGTCAGTCGAGCCGTGGACGTGAGTCCACGGGTGCGATCAACCATCGAGCCCGAGTTCTTGGAGCGAAGCGAATGTGAACGAGGCGCAAAAATGTCGGCACAGTCGAGAAACGCCAGTCCGCCCACTGCGCCCGCATCCGTGGACTCACTTCCACGGCTCGAATCATGTTGGCGTAGTCTCCGCCTCATGGAGAGGCATGCATCCGGGGCGCATTGGTCGATTGCACCCGTGGACTCCCGACCACGATCCCGCGTCCAGAAACCGATAGCACGAATCGCAACGCAAAGTCAGTCCGAAAAAACAGCTTGCGACTTAACTTCTTGGCATTCGGGACATTCTACTTTTACGAGGGCATAGGGGACAGATGTCGTTTGAGTCGTAAGGAATTGGTCCGGAATTTCCGGATTGAGATTCTTGCAAGCGTATTGAACGCTTGATAACCTGAATTGGGTCAAGATATTAATACGCCTTGACGGCAGGCGTTTTGCCGATCATCGTGTGCGTATCATTCTTGTCAGGCGGCGGGGAGTTCCATGGCATGCACTCGAATTCTCGTCTCGACCGCGCGGGGCTTTCGGCGTTTCTCAGCTTCCTGCTCGCGGTCTGCCTTCCCTTCCTCGTTCTATCGTTCGCTTCGCCCGGGGCACCGAGTGTGTTCCTCTGCTTCGCGTTCCCTCTCTGGATCCTCTGCGTGCGGCCGATCGATCGGCTGACAGGGCGCCTTGTTTCGACCATGCAAGGGGCCAAACCTCGAAAGACGCCGAACGAGTTCCAGGACCTCGCCTAACTTCATACTGCAGCGGAGCCCGGCCGCCGCGGCGCTTTCTGGTAGCGTCAAGGTTACACTCGGCGGACAGTTCCGCTGAGCTTGGGCTTCAGCTGGCGCAGGGCGTGGCGATGGAACATCACGATCCGAGTCATCCCCGATATTCGCCTTTGCCCGGAGGAATAAACGGGGCATTCGACGATTACGGGCCGGGCGGCAAGCTGCCTACCGGTCGAGTGCTGGAATTGGGCCACGAAAACCGGAAAATGTGCCGCGTGGACCTGTCACTGAAGGATAAGTTCGGCGTCAAGCTCGACCGGTTCGGGGTTTCGGTCCTCAAGCTGGCCGAGATCGGAGTCGGGTGGCCGGACCTGCTCAGGTTGCCTGAACAGGTCGTCCCGATCAAGGCCCTGCGGCAATCACGACGGCTTGCGCCAGCGGAAGCCGTCTCGGGCCAGCAGTTGTTCGGCCTCGGCCGGGCCCCAGGTGCCTGCGGCATAGGGCAGGGGGCGGATGTCCTGCTCCCGCCAAGTGTCCAGAATGTTCGTCACGAACTTCCATGAGTTCAGCACGAAGTCAATGCGGGTGAACAGCGACTGATCGCCCAGGATCACGTCCAGCAGCAGCCGTTCGTAAGCCTCCGGCGGCGGGCCGGCGAAGGTGCCCGAATAGCCGAAGTCCATGTGCACTTCCTGCAGGCGGCGGCGCGAGCCGGGCACCTTCGCCTGGAAGAACAGGCTGGCGCCTTCGTCCGGCTGAATCCGCAGGATCAGGTGATTCGCCCCCTGGTCACCATGCACGTTCTGGGCTTCGTAAAGTGCCGCTGGCGGCCGGCGGAACTGAATGGCGATCTCGGTCGTCCGCTTCGGCAGCCGTTTGCCCGTTCGCAGATAGATCGGCACGCCGGCCCAGCGCCAGTTTTCCAGCGTCAGCCGCATGCCGAGGTAGGTTTCCGTCGTCGATTTCGGGTCGACGTTCCGCTCCGCGTTGTAGGCGGGCACTTCCTCGCCATCCACCACGCCCGCCGAGTATTGGCCGCGCACCACGTTGCGGGCGATGTCCTCGGCTGTCCACTTCGGCAGGGCCTGCAGCACCTTCACCATCTCGTTGCGCAGCGAGTCGGCCGAAAGGTCGCCTGGCGGCTCCAGGCAGATCATGCCCAGAAGCTGCATCATGTGGTTCTGGACCATATCCCGAATGGCCCCGGCCTGATCGTAAAACGCCCCCCGGCCACCCGACATGCCGACCGTCTCGGACACCAGGAACTGAATCGAAGCCACGTGCGACCGGTTCCAGATCGATTCGAAAACCGTGTTGCCGAACCGCAGGGCCAGGATGTTCTGGACCGTTTCCTTGCCGAGATAGTGGTCGATCCGATAGGTCTGTGCTTCCGTCAGCCACTTCGAAAGGTCTTCGTGAAGCTGAATGGCCGAGGCCGTGTCATTCCCGAACGGCTTTTCGATGACCACACGCGACCACGGGCCGGTCGAATTGGCAGGATAGATCAAATCCGCCTTGCCGAGATTTTCCACGATCTGGGAAAAATACTCAGGCGCGGTGGCCAGATAGAACAGCCGGTTGCCCTGGGTTCCGAATTCTTCGTCAAGTGCGTTGAGCCGGGTCTTGAGCTGTTCGAAGCTCGCCAGATCGTCGAAATTCCCTTCGGCGATGAACAGGTGCCTTGCGAACTCGGGCCAATGGCCGGAAATGACTGAGTGGCTGGCGATCGATTTGGCCATCTCCTCGCGGAACCGTTCATCGGTCCATTCGCGCCGGGCGAACCCCACGATGGCGTATTGATTGGCAAGCTGGCCAGACTGGGCAAGGTGGCATAACGCCGGCAGCAATTTCCGGTGCGTGAGGTCGCCGGTGGCACCGAACAGAACGATGACGCAGGGTTCGGCCACGCGGCTGGGAAGTGACTGGGTGACGGTCAATCCCGCGGAGACCGGAGAATCTGAGGCTTCACGTTCGGGCATCTTCGATCGCACTCTTGGAGGAAACGCCTCGGGCATATCGACGGCACTTCGCGCCGAACCACGATGCAATATACCTCATGCCAGGCCAGACCGCCCAGAGTCGCCAGCCGTCAGAAGGCGAAACGTCATAGCGGCCGAGGCTTGCGCACTGAGGATCCCGGCGGAGACGTTCGAACTGACGCCGAACGCCTCGCCAGCGACGATCAGCGGCGGGTCGTCGACGAAGATAAGCGGGTGCGGATTCCCGGCATCAGGATTCGTCAGCTTCGCGAATTTCCATCGGTGATGCCGCAACGGTGTGGCCTGAAGCGTTTCGCCGAGCTGAGATTCCGCCTCTTTCAGGAGGTCGCGCATGACGGATTCCGGGGCATCGTCGAAATGCTTTCGGCACCATCGCGGCTTCGCGAATGCGGCAACGATATGGCGTTCCGGCGATCCTGGCCTTTCGATCCGATCGATCCGACTCAGAGCCGTCGATTCCGAAAGCTCGACAAATCCGGAGCTTGCAGGTTTCAGAGACAATCCTTCGATGAGAAACGTGCCGACATGGATTCGGTCATATGCCTCTTCCGTAATCTCGGGCAGCCGTAATTCCGTGGCTGGCGTGATGCCAGAATCCCTGAGCAGATCGGCAACCTGAGGCCATGGCATGGTGAGAATCGTCGCTCCGGCATCGAAAATGAACGGCAGGCTCCCGTTCGATTCGTCCGTTCCGTGAATCCGCCAGCCTTCATTGAGACGTTCGATACGACGGATGTGATGACGCTGGCGAAGCTCAAGGGGTTCAGCCAGACGACACGCCAGAGCCCGCATCCCGCCAGGGATCGTCCATGATGTAACGGAATGATCGGTCGGTAGCCGCCGACGTACTTCGCCAGGAAGTTCGGAAGGTTCGACGACAATCGCGCCGACATCGACCAGAGCCTGTCTCAACGAAGATTCGAGGAACTCATCATGCGTGTGAAACCACTTCGGGCCGTAATCGATCGCCAAGCCGTCATTGAAGAACGTGGCCATCCTCCCGCCAGGATATCGGCCTTTGTCGAAGATTCGGCAATCGACGCCACAGTGTATCAAAGCCTGACCAAGGCACAGGCCGGTGATGCCGGAACCGACGATCGCCACGCGATCCGGCCTTTTCATGGCCCGGGCGATTCCGGAAAGTCCAGCGCGATGTCCAGTGCTGGGGCCGAATGCGTCAGAGCCCCGACCGAGAGACGGTCCACACCCGTCCCGGCATATTCAGCGATCTTGTCGATCGTCAGCCCGCCGGAAATCTCAAGAAGCACTTTCGGAGCGAATCGATCACGATGCTCGACAGCGATCCGGGCCATTTCCGGCGTGAAATTATCGAGCAGAATACAATCCGGCCCGGCCCCCAGGGCTTCGTCAAGTTGCTTGAGCGTATCGACTTCGATCGTAACCATAACTCCTTCGCCATGCGTGAAGGCCCTGGCCCGCTCGACGGCTTCCGTCACAGGCCGCACGCAGCCGCTGGCCGCCAGTGCGGCAAGGTGGTTGTCCTTGATCAGGATCGCGTCGTGAAGCCCCATCCGGTGATTCAGGCCGCCCCCGCACATCACGGCATATTTCTCGAGCGTCCGCCAGCCCGGGGTCGTTTTCCGGGTGTCGAGAATCCGAGCCTTCGTTCCAGCTGTCTTGTCCACGAACCGGCTCGTCAGTGTCGCGATGCCGCTCAATCTCTGAAGAAAATTGAGGCTGAGACGTTCCAGTGCCAGTACCGAACGTGTCTGGCCACGTACTTCTCCCAGGATTTCCCCTGGAGCGATCCTGTCTCCATCGGAAGCGAACGGCTTCCATTCGATGAACGGCTTGAATCGTTCCGCGATCATACCCACGATCGGCAATCCGGCGATGACACCCTCTCGTCTGGCCACGAATCGGCCGACACTTTCGGCGGCTTCAGGGATCGTGCTTTTGCTGGTGATGTCGCCGGCCGTGCCCAGGTCGTCATCGAGTGCCATATCGATGAGCTGCTGAGCTCTATCGCGGGCTTGTCGGTCGAACACGGGCGGTGTGTGGGTCATGATCTTTTCTGATCCGAAAGCATGTTCGGGATGTTACCGCTTACCCGGCGCCGGGTCGAGGACGCGTGGCCCTCTGGTTGTCCGATTTACGGCCACGGGATCTCGACCGGGCCGATTGTCCCTGGGGCGAAGCGACCGGCCGCGCCGGGCCGCCCGATTTCCGGGCCTTGAGTTCCAGGATGCGATCCCGCAGGGCTGCCGCCTTTTCGAACTCGAGCGATTCGGCCGCGGTGAGCATCTCCTGCTCAAGCTGGTTGAGATACTCTTCGGTAATCTCTTCGACATCGTCCCGCTTGACGGCCTTGCGTTCGATCTCGCGGGCGGCGATCTCTTCCTCGATCCCCTTCCGAATCGCCTTGCGGATCGATTGAGGCGTAATGCCGTGCTCCTCATTATACGCGATCTGAAGGGCTCGCCGGCGGGCCGTTTCGTCCATCGCCCGCTTCATCGAATCGGTGATTCTGTCGGCATAGAGCACGACTTCGGCATTCACGTGACGGGCGGCCCGGCCGATCGTCTGAATCAGCGACGATTCGCTGCGCAGAAAGCCTTCCTTGTCGGCATCCATGATGCACACCATCGAAACTTCCGGCAGGTCGATGCCTTCCCGCAGCAGGTTCACGCCCACAAGCACATCGAAAGCCCCTTCGCGAAGCTCACGCAGGATCGACACCCGTTCGAAGGCGTCCAGTTCCGAGTGCAGCCACTTCGTCCGCAGGCCCTTTTCCTTGAGGAATCGTGTCAAATCCTCGGCCATCCGCTTCGTCAGCACCGTCACGATCAGCCGCTCACCCGCCGCGGCACGCTTTTTCGCCTCTTCGATCATGGCCGGAACCTGGCCCCGGGCCGGTTCCACGCGAATGACCGGATCGAGAAGCCCCGTCGGCCGGATCACCTGCTCGACCACCTCACCGCCGGAAGTATGGATTTCGTAATCGCCCGGAGTCGCCGAAACGAAAAGCCGCGATCCCGGCTTCGCTTCCCATTCGTCGAACCTCAGCGGGCGATTGTCGAGCGCTGAGGGCAGCCGAAATCCGTGTTCGACCAGCGTCATTTTCCGGCTGAAGTCGCCCGCGAACATGCCCCGGATCTGGGGCATCGTCACGTGCGATTCGTCGACGAAAATCAGCGAATCCTCAGGGAAGAAGTCGAGCAGCGTCGTCGGCGTCTCGCCCGGTTTCCGGCCGGCCAGGTGGCGGGAATAGTTTTCGATGCCCTGGCAATAGCCCACCTCCAGGATCATCTCCATGTCATAGCGTGTCCTCGCCGCAAGCCGCTGGGCCTCGAGCAGTTTGCCCATGTCCTTGAGCTGTTCGAGTCTCGCCTCCAGCTCCTGCCCGATGGCTTCGACGGCCGCCTCGATCCGTTCCTCAGGCAATACGAAGTGCTTGGCCGGATAGACATAAGTGTCCGTCAGTTTTTTGACGATCTGCCCACTGACCGGGTCGATGATCGAAATCGCCTCGACTTCGTCGCCGAAAAGCTCGATCCGAAGCGCGGACTCTTCGTAAGCCGGCCAGATTTCCACGACATCGCCCCGCACACGAAACTTGCCCCGCTCGAACGACACATCATTTCTCTCGTACTGAATGTCGACGAACTTGCGGAGCAGGGCATCGCGGTCGAGAATGTCGCCCCGCTGCACATACACCATCATCTTGCGGTAATCGTCCGGCGAACCGAGGCCGTAAATGCAAGAAACGCTGGCCACGACGATCACGTCGCGCCGGCTGACCAGCGCTGAAGTCGCCGCAAGACGCAGGCGGTCGATTTCCTGATTGATCGCGGCGTCTTTTTCGATGTAAATGTCGCGCTGGGGGATATAGGCTTCCGGCTGATAATAGTCGTAGTACGACACGAAATACCGGACGGCATTGTTCGGGAAGAAGTCGAGAAACTCGGCGTAAAGCTGGGCGGCTAGCGTTTTGTTGTGCGACAGGATCAGCGTCGGCCGATTGAGCCGGGCGATAACGTTGGCCATCGTGAAGGTCTTGCCCGAACCGGTCACGCCCAGCAGGGTCTGGCATTTCGAGCCCGCCTTGAAGCCCGAAGTCAGAGCCTCGATCGCTTGCGGCTGATCGCCTGCCGGTTCGAACGGACTGACGAGTTCGAACCGGTTCATGGGTGATCCACCTGCGAGACGCCAGTGTCGACATCGGCGTCTCGATTGTCGCTGAAGTCCAGCCACCCGCCGTAATCGGCAATAAATGCCGGGCCGAGCCCGCGAACACGACGGACCAGATCGTCGCCGTTACGAAACGCCATGACCGAACGCTGCTCGATCACCCGCTCGGCAATGATCGGCCCGATTCCCGGAAGGGCACGGAGACGATTCGCCGGATCGGAATTGACTTGAACCTTCAGATCCGAAAGTGGTTCGGCGTGCGCACGAAAGTCAGCCGCGATCCGTGCAGAATCGCTGACGAGCAGACTACCTGAAAGGAGCAGAAGCAGACGAACCGAACGATCCGCGGGACCATTCATGACGCTCTCCTTCGCTCGGGATCAGGCGAGGCGAACTTCGAGACACGAAGAGGAACGCCAAGGATCAGGAAAGCACTTCTGCCTCTTCCGGGATGTCGACGACACCCGTGATCAGGGCACGCTTGACTTCGCTGATCGCCTGTGTCACCTGAATGCCACGCGGGCAAGCCGAGGTGCAGTTGAATACCGTACGGCAGCGCCAGATGCCTTCGCTGTCGTTCAGAATATCGAGACGTTCGCCAGCGCCCTGATCGCGGCTGTCGAAGATGAACCGGTGGGCGTTCACGATCGCAGCCGGGCCGACATATTCACGATTGCCCCAGAACGGCGGGCAAGCCGTCGTACAGCAGGCACAGAGGATACACTTGGTCGTATCGTCGAAACGGGCACGCTGTTCGGGCGTCTGCAGCCGTTCGGTCGTGGGCGCGGGGTCGTCGTTCACGAGGAACGGCATCACAGCCTTGTAATGATCGAAGAATGGCTTCATGTCGACGATCAGGTCCTTGATCACCGGCAGTCCCAGAATCGGCTCGACCGTGATCGTCTTGCCCTTAACGTTCTGAACGAGCAGCTTGCAGGCCAGGTTGTTCTGACCGTTGATCCGCATCGCGTCGGAACCGCAGATGCCGTGGGCGCAGCTCTTTCGCAGGGCAATGCTGTCGTCCTGCTCCCACTTCACTTTCATCAGGACATCCAGGACCCGGTCCATCGGGTGTGCCTGAATTTTGAATTCCTGCCAGTGGGGCTCGCGGTCCTTTTCCGGATCGTAACGCTTGATGCGGAGAGTCAGGTCTCGCCAGCGAATCTGGCCCGTGTTGGGATCGGCTAGGTCACTCACGCGATCGGTTCCTGTCAATGCGAAGGGCGGCGTAGATTCGGACATCGTGCGGGTCTGGGTCGTACCGGAGCGGCAGGGATGTCAATACTTACGGACTTCCAGAGGATATTTCGGCACTTTCTGGCCATCCTTCTCGATATAGACGACATCGACCGGGCGATTTTCGATCCTGACCCCGGTATCGCCGTCACGCATGGCGAAGGTGTGGTTGAAGTGGTTGACGTCATCCCGGTCCGGGAAGTCCTCACGCGAGTGGGCCCCGCGGCTTTCCTTACGGCTTTCGGCCGAAGCGACCGTGGCGGCCGCCAGGTCAATCAGGCATCCCAGCTCAAGATATTCCAGAAGGCCGGTGTTGAAGACCGTGCCCTTGTCCTGAATTCCTGTCGATTCGTATCGGCTCTTGAGTTCGGCCACCTTCTTGCGGGCCCGTGCCAGGCCTTCGGTATTCCGGTAAACGCCGCAGTCGTCCATCATGACCGTCTGCAGCTCTTCGCGAATGCGAATCCACGGCTCGGTTCGCGGTTTCGCCAGGGCTGTGTCGATCTGCTTGCGTGTCGGCGCATCGGCGTCGGTCGGAATCTCGCGGAAGTCTTGCGACTTGGCGTATTGGGCCATCGCCTTGCCCGCACGCCGGCCGAACACGACCAGGTCGACAAGGCTGTTCGTGCCCAGGCGATTCGCCCCGTGAACAGACACGCAAGCCGATTCGCCCGCGGCATAAAGGCCGGGGACGACCTCGCCAGCGGCATTTCTCAGCACTCGCGTTTCGAAGTCGGTCGGCGTGCCACCCATGGCGTAGTGGGCCGTGGGCTGGATCGGCATGGGTTCCTTCAGCGGATCGATGCCCAGATAGGTACGCGACAGTTCGAGCGACTCCGAAAGGCGGCTTTCGATGAAGTGCTCGTCGACGTCCTTGCCGTCCTTGTGCAGCGGGCTTGACTTGAACCTGTTGATCGTCTCGGGGCGAATGTCCAGATAGACGAAATCCTTGCCGTTCACGCCCCGGCCAGCCTGAACTTCCTGATAGATCGACCGCGAACAGACGTCGCGGCTGGCCAGTTCCTTCATGTTCGGAGCGTACGTTTCCATGAAACGCTCGCCCTTGCCGTTGAACATGATGCCGCCGTCGCCCCGGCAGCCTTCCGTCAGCAGAATACCCAGGCGGTAAATGCCCGTCGGGTGGAACTGGTAAAACTCCATGTCTTCCAGCGGAATGCCGTGGCGATACGCGATTGCCGGGCCGTCGCCGGTCAGGGCATAGGCGTTCGAAGTCACCTTGAACATCCGGCCGAAACCGCCAGTGGCCAGCAGCACGCTCTTCGCATGGAAAACGTGCAGACGGCCGGTGGCGATCTCGATCGCCACGATCCCGCGGCATTCGCCGTCGACCATGATCAGGTCGAGCATATGGTATTCGTCGAAGAACTGCACGCCCTGCTTGATGCACTGCTGGTACAGCGTCTGCAGAATCATGTGCCCTGTGCGGTCGGCCGCATGGCAGGCACGCATGACCGGCTCACGCTTCGAAGGATTGCCCGGCACCGGCCTCGTGTGGCCGCCGAATCGCCGCTGGCTGATCCGTCCGTCCGGCGTACGGTCGAACGGAAGGCCCATGTGCTCGAGGTCATAGATGCACTCGACGGCCTCGCGGCAAAGGATTTCGACCGGCGTCTGATCCACGACGAAGTCGCCACCCTTGATCGTGTCGTAGGCGTGGTTCTCCCACGAGTCGTCTTCGATGTTCGAAAGCGCCGCGGCGATCCCGCCCGCGGCCGCCCCGGTGTGCGAACGCGTCGGATAAAGCTTGCTGACGACGGCCGTGCCGACTTCCTTGCTGGAGTGCAGCGCCGCCATCAGGCCAGCCCCGCCGGATCCGACGATGATGCTCTCGAAACGGTGATAGGTCGGTGTGCTCATGATCTCTCAGGTATCCGAATCTAGCGTGCAGGTCGAAATGATTTGCTGTCCAACCGCGGTGGATCCGAATCAATCACCAGCAATATTAGGTAGTTTGCCGCGAATTGCTGCATGAGACCCGCCACTCGGGTGAATTGCCCCTGGTGGCTGTAAGGCCACTGCCTTCGCGTTCATGGCCTTCCACTGCTCGACATAGGCCCTGTCTTCCTGGAACATCCAGATGGCGTATGTGCCGAGCACGATCAGGGCCGTCATCACCGTCCAGATCGTCGTGTGCATCGCCACGCGTGCCTTCGCACCATGCACGTGTTCATCGAGAATCTGACGCAGACCGTTGAAGCCGTGGAACATCGCCAAGCCGATCATGCAGAGATCCCACAGCCGCCAGATCCAGCCGGTCCGCGGATCGGCCCAGCGGCCGGCCACGAAGGCATAGTTGATGTTCTCGACATTGTTGGCGATGTGCATGATGAACAGGTGGCCAACAGCGAGGAACACCAGCACAAGGCCGGAAATACGCATGAAGTACCAGGCGGTGAGTTCGAATCCGCCAGCGGGTTTGATTCGATTGCGGGCCATTGCGGAAAATCCGGTTGAGTGAAGCGGTTTTGAGCGGATGCGTTCGGAAACTGCCGGTCAGGACCAGCCAGTTCAGGGGCGGGCCGTGGCGACGTTTTCCGGAATCTGAGTGATGTGCTCCGGTGCGGTCGCCAGGGGCAGAATGACGGCGATGGCCGCCGGAATCATGAGAGCGAGGAAAACCAGCAGAACGGCCCGGAACGACTCCTTCTGATACTTGCAGCCTTCGTTCCAGAAGTCGAACAGGATGACCCGGACACCATTGACGGCATGGAACAGCACCGTGGCGATCAGGCCCAGCTCAGCCAGACGGAACGCCCAGCGGAGCGGCCAGTAATAGGTGCCGCCGAAGACGCCGCCGTAGATGGCGACCGTGTGATCGTACAGGGCCGGATTGAAGACGACGAAGAAGGTGTCGACCACGTGGATGACGAGGAACAGGAGAATCCCAAGCCCGGTCACACGATGCACGAGCCAGGACCATTGTCCGATGCCGCCCTGATAACGGAGCCCGTCGATGAGTTTCGCCAGCTTGCCCGCTCGGTAGGCCTTGGGCTCGGAGATCGTCGAGGACATTTCTCTCTCAGTTCGATAAGTCGGGACGGAAGTACGGATCGCCCGGGCGAACCTTGTGACTGATGTCGGCCCGCCTGACATTTCTGATCTTGTAATCTTTCCGTTCCCGCCGGTCAAGCATGGCCGAAAAGAACTCGGACGAAGATGTACGAATTCCCACGATTCAGGGACTTCGAAAGGCGAAAAAAATGTATCGCCACGATCACGAGCCCCAGCCAGGGCTCGATCTCAATGACGAACGAACGACGGGAGAGGAAACGTAAGCCGGATTTCGTGCGCCGACGGAATCTCCGCCAGCCTCCGATCATGAATCTGGGACGTGACTTGCGCCACGCCTCGTGCGACCTACCCGGAAGTCGTGACGAATCGGGCCGATTCGTATCCCGAGAAAGCCGAAGCTCGCTCGAAATTGCCCCCTTATTTGGTCTTGCACCTGGTGGGGTTTGCCGAGCCGGAACGGTCACCCGCCCCGCTGGTGAGCTCTTACCTCACCGTTTCACCCTTACCCGCTTCAGAAGTAACTCCTGAAACGTCGGCGGTTTGCTTTCTGTGGCACTTTCCCTGTCCTCACGGACGGTGGGCGTTACCCACCACCATGCCCTGCGGTGTCCGGACTTTCCTCCAGGCCGCGAACGGCCCGGCGATCGGACATCCCTCTCCCGTCGTCAGAATCATACGCTCATCATTTCGATTTCGCCCGGCGAAATCGAAAAAACGCATCGAACTTCTTCGAAAAATTTTCGTGATCCGCACATTCGCCCGAAACGGGTGATATGTTGGAATTGATACAGATGACGCACCTTCTTGGAATACGCTCGCGAAGGATCCGGCCATGAACATCCAGGAATTTCTCAGCCGCCAGCACGTGCCCTTCCAGCGGCTTGTCCACCAGCCCGCTCCCTCGAGCTCGCGCAGGGCCAATTCGGTCCGCACAACGGGCCGGCAAGTGGCCAAAACGGTCCTCCTGCGGAACGCCGACGGCCAGTTTCTCATGGCCGTTCTGCCCGCCGACAAAAAAATCGACTGGTCGCGCGTCGAGCAGACCACCGGCAAAACCGGCTGGAACCTCGCCACCGAACAACAGGCCGGCTCGATTTTCAAAGATTGCGAAACCGGTGCCTGGCCCCCTTTCGGCTCGCTCTACGGCGTGCACACGGTCGTGGACGATTCGTTCAACCCCGGCTCGCAAATTCTCGTCGAAGGCAATCACCGGCACGAAGACTACAAGCTCTCGTTCGACGATTACCTCCGCGCCGCCCAGCCCGCCAAGGTCAATATCAGCCAGCCCTTCTGAACCATTCGAATCCGGCCCGCCGCTGTTCCCAACGCGGCGGCCGGCTTCTTTTCTGTTCCCTCATTCTTCCGTTTTCGTTTCCAGCGACTCAGGCGTAAAGCCCCTGCGCATGGTGTTCTCCGTGATCGTGCGGAAGTTCACGAACTGGTCCAGATAATGCGGGCCGCCTGTCTTGGCCCCGATGCCCGACATCTTCATCCCCCCGAACGGCTGCCGGGCCACCATCGCCCCGGTACTGCCCCGATTGAGATACAGATTGCCCACAAGGAATTCCTTGCCCGCCCGCTCAAGGTGCCGCGGATTGCGTGAATAGACGGCACCAGTAAGTGCGTAATCGACGTCGTTCGCGATCTCCAGAGCCTCATCGAACGACTTCGCCTTCAGAACCGTCAGGATTGGGGCGAAAATCTCTTCCTGAGCCAGCGGATGATGCCGGTCGACACCGTCCACGATCAAGGGCGCCACGTAATGCCCGATCGGTCGAAGTGTCTCAGGCACTTCGATTTCGGCCAGAATTCGGCCGTCGCTGCGAGCCAGATCCGCATATCGCCCATAACTCCGCACGGCGTCGCCGTCGATCAGCGGCCCCACGGCCGTCGCCGGATCGCGTGCCGGGCCGATCACAATGCTCTGCGCGGCCTCAGCCAGCCGGGCCGTGAATGCGTCGTAAACCGGCTCCAGCACGACGGCCCGCGAACATGCCGAACACTTCTGGCCGGAATATCCGAACGCACTGCCCAGCACGCCCAGAACGGCGTCGTCCAGATCGGCGTCGGCATCGACAATGATTGCATTCTTGCCCCCCATCTCGGCCGCCACTTTTTTGACGTGCCGCTGCCCAGGGGCCTGCTTCGTGCCAGCCTGGTTGATCGCCACGCCGACCTCGCGAGAGCCGGTGAAGACGATCATGGCCGTACGCGGGTCGTCCACGATCGCCGCGCCCGCTTCGGCATCGCCGGGCAGCAGAATCACGGCCTCGCGCGGCACGCCCGACTCCTGCAGGATCCGCACGAATTCCGACGCGATCCAGGTCGACTGTTCCGCCGGTTTCACGACGGCCACATTGCCCGTCACCAGCGCCGCGGCCGTCATCCCCAGCGGAATCGCCAGCGGGAAGTTCCACGGGCCGATCACGGCCACCACGCCTTTTGGCTCGCTGGTCAGAACATTCGTTTCGCCCGGCACTTGCGCCTGCCAGGGGCGTTCGTGCAGGCGGATCATCTCACGGGCGTAATACCGGCAGAAGTCGATCGCCTCGGCCACGTCGGCGTCGGCCTCTTTCCACGGTTTGCCGACCTCCAGGACGATCCGGGCCGTGAGGTCGAACTTCGTCTGCCGCATCGCCAGTGCGGCCCTTTCCAGGCACAGTGCCCGCTCGGCCGGGGCAGTTCGCTTCCAGCTCGAAAACGCCTCATGCGCTACGCCGATGGCCGTGTGCGCGTCGGCGGCCGTCGCACGCTCGAACCGGGCCAGTATTCGCGACCGGTGCGAAGGATCGCGGGATTCGATCCACTCTCGCTGGGCCGAATTGTCTTCATAATCCAGCCTATGGCTGCCGCCGGCGATGCGGTCCACCCGGGCCAGGGCTTCGGTCAGGGCCTCGGCATTGGCAGGCACGGTGAAGTCGACGTAAGGCTCGTTGGCGAAAGGTTCTCGCAAAGATTTTTCTGGATCGACACCAGCGGCCTGGTTCTGGCGTTCGAGAAGCTGGCTGACCCACGAACCGGTTCGGGAGAGAACGGACATGTCACGTCCCTTTCCAGGCTGCTGAAGAAGCCGGTCGAAACCGACGCGCGACGACTCCGCCGCTTTGAGGAACGAATCGTTGGATGTATTCTCGAGCAATCGCCGCACCAGATACGCCATTCCGGGCAGAATCGCCCCATAAGGCGTATAGACCCGCACCCGGAAGCCCTGCTTCGAAAGCGACCGCTGCAGGGCATCGCACATGCCGTAAAGTGTCTGGATCTCGAACGCTTCGTCCGGCAGCCCCGCCTGGCGGGCAGTCACGATGGCGTGACTCAGCGATCGTGCGTTGTGGCTGGCGAACGCCGGCTTGAGCCAGCGGCGATTCGCCACGAGGAAGTCGCTCAACCGCTCGTAATTCGCGTCGGACTGCCACTTTTCCGTCCACACCGGCACGGGCCAGCCCGCAGCCCGGGCATGCGTCACTTCGAAATCCCAGTAGGCACCTTTCACCAGCCGCACCGTCACCGGGCAACCGCGAGCCTTCGCCCAGTCCCGCATCGCTTCCAGGTCGCCGGCCGAATCGACCAGATAGGCCTGCGACACGAACCCGAAGTGGGGATATTGCCGATAGGCCGGTTCGTCGAGCATCGCCCGGACGATTTCGAACGTCATCCCCTTATAGGCGAATTGCTCCATGTCAAAGTGAACATGGGCGTTACGGCTCACAGCCAGGTCGAGGATCGGCCGCAGCCGCTGGCTGACACGCTCGATCGTCCCGGCCCGGTCCAGCGGGTCGAAATCGGCCGTCAGGCTCGAGAGCTTCAACGACAGATTCATGCGGGGTAGGGGGCCATGATCGTCGCGGTCGATCACCCGATTTTCCGGCTCCCTCGCCAGCTTTTCGCTCAGGTCCCTCAGGAGGTCGAGACATGTATCACGATACCGGTCGGCTTCGGCTTCGGTGACGACCGCCTCGCCCAGCAGGTCGGCCGTAAAGGCGAGGCCGCGATTCCGGAGCCGGGCGATCGACCTCCAGGCCGTCGTCGGGTTTTCTCCCGCGATGAACTGGGCCGCCATCCGTTCGACGACCCATCGGCCCACATGCGCACCCCAGCCCGCGACGACGCCATCGGCCGGCATGGCACGCATCGCCCTTCGAATGGGCCAGGGCACGGCCGGGCCGGCTTCGTCCAGATAGGCGTAAAGATGCTCGGGGATGTCGTGCGGGTTCTGGAGCGTCGGCAGAACGTCCACCCAGCGAAATAGTTGCGCCTTGAGTTCGGCATTCACCAGAAGGCCTTCCGAAGCCCGCTGCGGCCAGGAACGGGGATTCCAAACCGCCCCCTGACGCCTTAGCGACCGGACCAGCCCGGTGCCGAACCGGAGCACCTCGGCCTCGATGGCATCAGCCCTGACGGCATTCACTTGCGATTCGGTCAGCTCGTTCTTTTCGCGGATTTCGGCGGAAGCCATGACCGGCCCGTCCCTTTCCGTTGCGAAGGTGCGGACGTTTCCCTCTTAGTCATTCTACGCAAGCCGAAGTGAAGAAGGAGGAAAATTCCGTCATGAAGAGAAAAGGGGACGGGGGTCTTTTTCTAAAAATGACCCCCGTCCCCTTTAGTCGGCGCGTCCCCTTTAGTCGGCATCATCGTTTGTACTCAACGGCGCAGAGCTGGACGCTCGCGCCGTCCGGGTCGACGATGTAGACCTGGTCTTCGTAGAGCAACTCGGTCTTCCGGTCCGGGAATTCCTGCTGAAGGGCCCGCAGCGTCGATTTGGGGTCGTAGCCTTCTACTCCAATCGCGACGTGGTCGAGACCTCGGCGCGTATCCGGATCCTGGTAAAGGCCCAGAAATCCGTTCTGCAGCCGGTACTCGCAGAAGTCGGCACCACGCTCCAGTACAGGCAAACCGAGAAGCCGGTCATAGAACTCCGTCGATCGGCGAAGATCCGAAACCCCGAGCGATACGTGATTGATCGTACGCCCCCGGGCTGCAGGTTCTTTTCCACCCGGCCCTGCACCCACGCCCAGCAGCGCGAGCCCGACGAGGAGGTCTCTCCGCGAAATCTCACGGCGGTCGTAACGGTTGATCAACACGTCGAGCTGGTCCATTGTATTTGGCCTTCATGAAGGGTGGTGTTAGCGGGCCGAAAGCCCAAACTCAGCGGACCGGACCACAAGGCTTGCGAATTTCGGGGTCTCCAGTCCGCATTCCGAAGAGTACCTTGTTCACGCGAGCAAAAAAGGGGACGGGGGTCATTATTCGAAAAAGACCCCCGTCCCCTTTTCGGTATCACTCTCGCGGGCAATTCGAGTAAATCCATTCGCAAATCCGGCCCAGGAGTTTGCCGGCTTCGGATGCGCTCACGGCCGGGGTGTCGCCTGAGGCGGGCCGTGTCGGCACGTCATTCAGGAACATGCAGAACACCAGCGGGCGATTGTGGGCTGTGTCCAGATACCCGGCCAGGGCCTTGCTCGTCAGAACCGTCCGTCCGGTCAGGTCGTTGTCGACGAAATACGTACCCGTTTTGGCCCTGACGTGCCCTTTGGCCGGGCTGTCCGGGCCGACGGCCCTCGACAGCGTGCCATCGCGGCCCAGCACCGGCAGCGCGGTTTCATAGGCCGCGAAGCCCGGATGCTTGCCCATGTTCGTAAGCAGCTTGACCGTCGCCCGGGGCGTGACCATATCGGCCCGGGCCCCGCCAGCACCGCCGCCGAAACTGACCTCGTTCGCAGGAACTCCCAGCTTTTCGAGCATCTGGCCTTCGATCCGCAGGCCGTCGTTCAGCGTTCTTTTGCCGTCAGAAGCGGCCAGCACCAGGGGCAGCGAACTGGCGTAAAGGTTATGGCTGACCTTGAGGATCACCTTCACGAATTCGCCCAGGGGAGGCGAGTCATACGTGGCCACGGTCGGCAGAGCGGCCGTTTCGCTACGGGAGGGCAGCTCGATCGGCTCAGGCGTACCCAGTGGAGAGGCCTCGACCCGAATGCCCTTCTTGCGCAAGGTTTCGATCAAAAGCCCCCGGGCCCACGCAGGCGGATCGACCACTTCGAAGCTGCGGATCAGATTTTTGCGGCCATAAGGGATCGTTCCGCGCACCTGCACGGAGCGGGGGCCGAGCGTGGTGAGGGTCACCCGCGTCGGACCGTCCTTTTCCACCGTCGTCACTCGAAAATCAACGTTCAAGGTCGAAGTCGCGGGCACCGTGCGAAACGTCGCAGGTTCTCCAGCGGCCTTGCCGGCCTCGATGACGACGTTCACCAGGTTATCGTTGATCGTGATCGCCGAAACCGTGCGCGGGCCGCTGCCGCTGGAAGGCGACGGGCGGAACAGGCGGTCGTCCACCATCACTTCGCCCGTCACGCTCTTGATGCCTGCGGCCGCAAGGTCATGTGCCAGCAGTTCGAAGGCATGCAGCGGGTCGGCAGTCACCAGAGCCGCCGAATCGCCGCCGTAGGTGTGGTCGTTATCTTCGAAGAGCATCCGGCCGTCCGGGGCAGTGCGGCCGCCCATGGCCATGTCGCCCGAAGCGATAAGGATGAGGTCGCCCTTAAGTTCGCCATTGGCGTCGACCTCGCCTCGCCGCTTGATGACCGTCCGAAACCGGTGATCCGGGCCGAGCTTCTCCAGAGCCGCCGCCGTGGTGAAGAGCTTCGTCACCGAGGCTGGCCCGAATAGCCGCCCGGCGTTCTTTTCGTAAATGACTTTGCCGGTTTCGGCGTCGGCGACCAGCAGGCCCCAGTGGGCGTTTTCGTAACCTGGAGTCTTCAGCAGCTTTTCGATCCCGGCCGCGAAGTCAGCCTCTTGCCCGTTCGCTTTCGCACCGGTCGCACAGAGCGAAATCACGGCGGCACAGACAATGGTAGAAACAGAAAAGCCCAGAGGCTTACGGAACGAATACCGGATCGTCGGCATGGTCGGAAAGCTCCTTCAAGTGCGGGCTTTTCCCTTGGCGGGCCCGTGTCGGGGCATCATAACATGCCTTCGGTGATCGCTCCCAGAGCCTGCAGGAAAACTTCGATGTCGGCCTCGGTGTTGAAAGGCCCGGGGCTTAGGCGCAGGCTGCCGTCCGGAAATGTGCCCATGCGTTTATGGATGTAAGGGGCACAGTGCAGGCCCGGGCGGATGGCCACGGCGAACGACGTGTCCAGCATCGCCCCAATATCCGAAGGGGCCAGGCCTTCAGGCGTCCGCAGCGAAAGCGCGCCGACGTGCCGGTCAGGATCCCAGGCCCCCAGGATGCCCCAGTGATCGGCATGGGCCGCGACCCAGTCGACGACCTTCTGCAGCAGATTCACTTCATGCAGGCGGCCGGGCTCCACGCCCCGCTCCAGCACCCATTCCAGGCCTGCTTTCAGGCCAGCGATGCCGGCGACGTTGGGCGTGCCGCCTTCCATTTTGAAGGGCAGGGCATCGGGCTGAACTTCGGTCGACGAATCGCCGCCGGTGCCCCCTTCACGCCACGGGCGAAGCGTCACCCGAGGGCCGACATAAAGCGCGCCCGTGCCCGTCGGGCCGAACAGGGCCTTGTGCCCGGGGAAGGCGAGCATGTCGATCGGCGTGCGCGCCAGGTCGATATCGACCACCCCCGCGGACTGTGCCGCGTCGATCAGAATGAAAGCCCCCGCAGCTCGCACGGCCGCGGCGATCGGCTCGATCGGCTGAAGCGTGCCCAGCACGTTGGCCGCATGGGTGATGGCCACCAGACGCGTTTTCGGCGTGATGGCCGCCGTGACTTCAGCCGGGTCGAGGTAGCCGTCGTTCGAGGCGACCCTCGTCAGCGTGATCACGCCCGCTTTTTCCAGCGCCCGCAGGGGCCGGCTGACGGAGTTATGCTCAAGGTCGCTGGTGATGACATGATCGCCCGGGTTCACCAGACCCTTGATCGCCATGTTCAGGGCGTCGGTGCAGTTGAGCGTGAAGATCCACCGGTCCGGCGACTCGCCCCGGAACAGCCGGTTCAGCAGGTGCCGCGTGTCGTCCAGGATCCGTTCCGAAGCCAGGGCCATCCTGTGACCGGAACGGCCGGGGTTGGCGATGCTGGTGCGGGCGAACGTGTCCATGGCCACATAGACGCTCTCCGGCTTCGGAAAGCTCGTGGCGGCGTTGTCGAGGTAGATCATCGTGTCGTCTTCTGGTCAGCTACCCAGATACTGGGCATAAAGAGTCTTGGCCCTGGCGATGTCGTTGGTGCCCTTGATGATGGCACGGCCGTCCGGAAACACGGTGAATTCGTGGCCGTCGGTCTCGAACCGGAGCATGAAGTCGTTATGGCGGACACTGCCGATTCCGGTGAGTTTGGCGGCAAGCTGGGCGAAGTCGAGCTTGTCGGCCCGGCGGGTCGCGATCTGTACGGCGTTGCGGCCGCAGAGGGTCGTCGTGTGCGAGCCCATGCGCCCTTCCAGCCAGTCGAATTCGCGGCGGCGGCAGGTGGGGCAATCGACCTTGCCGAGCAGGCCGGCGACCTTCAACTGGCGGAACGACCAGTTCCAGAGGTCAACCATGATCAAGTCGCGATTGAGCGATTCGAAATCGCCCGACAGGATCTTGATCGCCTCGATCGCTTCGAAAGAAGCGATCGTCGACACCGCCGGCCCCAGCACACCGGCCGTTTCGCAAGTGGGCGTCATGCCGGGCGGGGGCGAATCTTCCACCACGCAGCGCAGACATGGTGTCTTGCCGGGCAGGATCGTCATCGTCTGCCCTTCGCTGCCGATCACGCCGCCGAAGATCCAGGGCTTGCCCAGCTTTACGGCCGCGTCGTTGATCAGGTAGCGGGTTTCGAAGTTGTCGGTGCCGTCCAGGATCAGGTCGGCGTCGGCGACCAGGTCGAGGATGTTCGTGTGGTCGATGTCGGTCACGACCGCCTCGACCGTGATCGACGAATTGATCGCCCGCATTTTACGCGCGGCGGCTTCGGCCTTCGGCAGGTTGGAGGCCACGTCCTCTTCGTCGAACAGAATCTGCCGCTGCAGGTTATGGATTTCGATGAAGTCGCGATCGACCACCCGGATGTGGCCCACGCCGGCCCTGGCCAGGTGATTGGCCAGAACCGTGCCCAGGGCCCCGCAGCCGCAAATGGTGACGCGCGATGCGCACAACCGCCGCTGCCCCTCTTCGCCGAGGGCCCGAAACCGCATCTGCCGGCTGTATCTTTCCAGTGGATCGCTCACGCAACACCCAGACTGTTACTAGACAGGAACTTCCAAGACAGGTTCGGGCCGACGGGTTCGCCTTTCGAAGCGAACCGGCGTTCTCAGCCGCCCGCCACAGCCGGGATGATCGACACTTCGTCCGCCGCGGCGACGGGCGTGTCGAGGTCTTCCAGGAACCGGATGTCCTCGTTGTTGACGTACACGTTCACGAACCGGCGCAGGTCTTCGCCGTCGAACAGCCGCGAACGAAGATCGGGATAAGCCGAGGTCAGGGCGTTGAGCACTTCGCCGACGGTCGAGCCTTCGGCCTGGGCTGAATCGTTACCACCGGCATGCGGACGAAGCGGCGTGGGAATGCGGACGAGCGGCATCGTTCTCTGGTCTTTCCTGGTCGATAGCGGACATGGATCCCACCCGGGTCGGTCAGTTCCGCCACGGTGGCGAAGCTGCGGTCGATCGTGCGGCGATCCTGCGGACTTGGTTGGTTTGATATGCCCCAGACAGAGTGTGCGGCACATGCACAGCGGATGAGGGCATCGTTCGGGATTTCGATTCGGCCTACGCGGGTTCGCGGCATAAACCCGGGAAAATGGCGGCGAGCATTCCGAATGTCGCCGCACAGGTTCTCAGGCCGATCGCGAGCCTCAGACGCCGGCACCCGCCAGAATCTCGCCCGCAGCCGGGCTGGCCGCGTTCGCGGTCGATTCCAGCAGCGTTTTGAAGTCTTCCAGCGTGGGACGGATGACCTGCGGCCGGGCGATCCGGTCGATCAAGGCTTCCTGCGTTTTCAGGCCGTTGCCCGTGATCGCCATGACGACCCGGTCGTCCGGCTTCAGATGGCCCTGTTCGACCATCTTGCGGGTCACGGCCACCGTCACGCCGCCGGCCGTCTCGGCCCAGATGCCTTCAGTCTCGGCCAGCAGCCGCATGCCCTCGACGATTTCGTCGTCGTTGACGTCTTCCGACCACCCGCCGGTGTTGCGGATGAGCTGGCTGGCGAAATAGCCGTCGGCCGGGTCGCCGATCGCCAGGCTCTTGGCGATCGTGTCCGGATTCCGCACCGGCTTGATCTTGTTGGCACTGGTCTTCACGGCGTTGGCGATCGGATTGCAGCCAGTCGCCTGGGCGCCGAACATGCGCGTCTGCACCGGCTCTTCCAGCAGGCCCAGCGTTTCGAGTTCCTTGAAGGCCTTGTGGATCTTGCCGATCAGGCTGCCGCCAGCCATGGGAACGACCACGGCGTCGGGTGCCCGCCAGCCGAGCTGTTCGGCGATTTCGAAGCCCATCGTCTTCGAACCTTCGGCGTAGAACGGCCGCAGGTTGACGTTCACGAAGCCCCAGCCGAACTGGAACGCGATCTGCGAGCACAGCCGGTTCACCTGGTCGTAATTGCCCGTGCAGGCCACGACCTTCGCTCCGTAGACCGTCGCCCCCAGCACCTTGCCCTGTTCGAGGTTGTCAGGGATCAGGATGTAGGCTTCCAGCCCCGCGGCACTGGCGTTGGCGGCCACGCTGCCGGCGAGGTTACCGGTGGACGCACAACCGACCGTCTTGAACCCCAGTTCGACGGCCTTCGAAAGCGCCACGGCCACGACCCGGTCCTTGAAGGACAGTGTCGGGTGATTCACGGCGTCGTTCTTCACGTACAGATTCTTCAGCCCCAGAGCCTTGCCGAGCCGCTCGGCCCGAACCAGCGGCGTATAGCCGACATGCTTGCCGACCGTCGCCGGGCCAGAAAGAGGCAACAGCGGGGCGTAACGCCACATGCTCGCCGGGCCGGCCAGGAGCGAATCCCGCGTGACGTGCCCCTTCATGGCCTCGTAGTCGTAATCCACTTCGAGCGGGCCGAAGTCATCTGGACAAAAATTCAGTGCCTGCTGGCCGTGCATTTTGCCGCAAAGCCGACATTTCAGACCGTTCACGAAATGAGGTCGATGGCTCACGAGGCATATCTCCCGGGAAAGGCGTGCTGCCGATCCGAACCCGAACTGCTCACGCACATGCGGTCAGGCGTGACTTGAGAGTTCTATCGAGAATGGGAGATTTGGACGAAACAAACGGGTATGACTTCGTATCGTGTGCCAGCCTGGCATCGTTCAAGTCATACCGTTCATCTCATCTTCCCCGCGACTTCCGGCAATGCCGAAATTCGGGAGGGAGTTAGCACCAGCATTCGGAATTGAATCCCGAACCGGTTGCTGTGGCGTCATAGGGCCCGTCCCTCAGCCACTCTCGATAAGAGAACCTGCGTAAAAAAGTAACCGACGATGCCCCACCGGTCAATAGGGCACCGTCGATTTCAGGGATCCGAAAATCGTGACGGACCAGGCGGCGGTCAGTCGTTGGCGGCTTTCGCTTTTCCTTCGCCCTTTTTCTTGGCGTTCGGGTTGCCCTTCAGGACGATCTTCGAAGCCGTAGCCTTCTCATGCGTGACGTCCACCACGACGCCCTTCTTGAGCTTCTCCAGAGGCGACTTCTTGATCTCCTTGCCCTTCGCCGTTTCGAAAATCGTGCTGTCCGTGACCGTCACCGTCACGTTCTCAGCGCCTTTGCCCTTCGGCTTCACGATGATCTTCTTGCCGGCCACGTCCACTTCCTGAACCACGCCCAGCAGCTGATCGGCCACCAGCGGAGCCGCGCATACCAGAGTCATCGTCACGGCCGTCAGAAGAAACCGGAATTGCTTTTGCATCGAAAGTCGTTCCTTGATTGGATGGACACCCCGGAAGCCCCGACTCGAACGTTCGAACCGGCGGATCCTGCATCGCGTGCGATCTTGCCCTCGCGAAAGAACATTCATCGCTCCTTCGCGAACACGTTCCATACACCGGTTGGTAAAAAGAGTTTCGCCGATTCGGACCGGGCCGACCGGTTTCGAATCACTTCCCGATACAAAACCGCGAAAAGATCCGGTCCAGAACCTCTTCCGTCGCGTCCTTGCCCGCCACCACGTCGAGTGCCTCGACCGCGGCACGCAAGTCAATGGCCACCAGTTCGTCGCCGCCGGAGGCCGCCATCGTCTCCGCCGCTTGAGCGAGAGATCTTCCGGCCGATCGCAACGCTTCGCCCACCCGTACTCGCGTGCCCGCAACCACCGTATCGATCTCGGGTTCCAGCCCGTCCAACCGGTCGGTCAATGCTTGCCTTAATTCCGCAATTCCCAATCCCGTCGCAGCACTCACGCGAACCGAAGCGGACCTCTCTTCGGCTTCCGGCCCCCCCAGATCGGCCTTCGTACGGACGATCACGCGCGGCACATTCCCTGGCAAAACCGCTTCGAAAGCCGCAACTTCGGCTGCGGCCGCATCGACCGGAACGCATACCAGGAAAAGGTCGGCCAGCAGCCGTTCCCGCCGGCCCAGATCTTGCGACCGTGCGTCGATCGGCTCGGCGGTTTCGTACTCGCCGGCGGTGTCCACCACGATGACGCTTCGTCCTGGCGCAAGTTCGGCCCGGGCTTCCAGGTAATCACGTGTCGTGCCGGCCACCGGCGATACGAGAGCCCGGCCCGTAGCGCCGCAAAGGGCGTTGAACAGGTGGCTCTTTCCCGCGTTCGGCCGGCCCACAAGCACGATTCTCCGGCTCGAAACCGTTCGATCCCGCTTCGATTCGACTTCCGAGAGCCGCCGGAGTTCCCAGGCCGATCCGCGCAGCTCCTCGGCAACGACATTTCGCGAAATCGGATCCACATCGGCTTCCTCGACGAAGTCGAGCGTCGCCTCCAGCCAGGCCGTCAGATCCAGCAGACGGCCGCGCAGCCTGTCGATTCGCTGTCCCAGGCCGCCGGCAAGCTGGCCAAGCGCCACCTGCAATTGCTCTGGCGTCGTTGCCTGAAAAATGCCGGCGACGGCTTCCGCCCTGGCCAGATCGATCCGGCCCTTCGCGTATGCCCGAAACGTGAACTCGCCTGGCTCAGCCAGCCGGGCACCGGCTTCGACGCATTGGCGCAACACCCTGTCGGCAAGTACGTTCGGTACGTCCAGGTGCAGTTCGACCGATGCTTGCCCGGTATAACTCCGCCCGGCGGGCCAGCTCTGCAGACGCCCGGGAATCGCGTAGCTTCCCGATTCTTCCCGAGTCACGCAGCCGAACGATGCCGGCGCACCTGGCTGAGAGTCAGGCGCGCCTTTCAAGACTCGCGAAACGACGCCCCAGCAATCCGGGCCGCTCAGACGCACGATCGATCGAAGCGCCGGGCCATTCGGCGAAGAAATCGCGGCGATCGTATCGGCGGTGTCCACACGAATCATGGCGGCAGGCTCATCATGCCGAAGGCCGGCGAACCGCGACGATCAACGCCGGCCCTTCTTCGGCCGTGCTTTACCGCCGCCGTTGCCGCCGCCACCGCCACCGCCACCAGCCTGTTTGTTCCGGTTTTCGTTCTGGATCGTCCGCTGCTTCTCAGCTTCTTCCAGCAACTGGTTCCACTTGGCCCGCCAGCCGGTCGCGGGCTTCTGTTCCGGTTCGGAAGACGGCCGGCCCGAGCCACGCGTCGACGTACTTGCCGAAGTTGCGTCCGCATTCTCGATCGCGATCGTACCGAGGGGCGTCGTATGCACCAGCTTCGGCAGCAGAAGCCGCTCGCCCACGGCCCAAAGGCTGGAAGTGATGAAGTAAAGCCCCAGGCCCGAGGGCACCTTGTAGAACATGAAGCTCATGAAGATCATCATGATCGAAAACATCTTCTGCTGCAGTTCGGCCTCTTCGTTGGCCGGCGGCGGCGAGAATAGTTTCATCTGAAGCCACATCAGCGACACGGAAAGAATCGGCAGCAGATTGAAGTAATCACCCAGATAAGGCACCGTTCCGGGGAACCGGAACAGGGCATCCGGAGCCGCCAGGTTATCGATATAGAGAAACGGGGCGTGCCGCAGTGCCACGCTGTTATTGAGAGTCTGCCACAGGCCCATGAACACAGGCAGCTGGATCATGGCGATGAGGCAGCCTGAAAACGGATTCACGCCCGCCTTCCGGTAAAGCTCCATCGTCTCCCGGCCCTGGCGTTCCTTGTCGTCCTTGTATTTTTCCTTGATCGCCTGCATCTGCGGCTGCAGTTCCTGCATTCGCTTGGCCGTCATGGCCTGCTTGCGGGAAAGCGGGAAGATCATGAGCCGCACGACGACCGTGAGCAGAATGATCGCCAGGCCGTAGCTGCCTCTGGAGGCCCCGAAGATTCCCCCCAGTTTGCGCGTCGCGCCATAAGTGCCATCCAGCAGTGGGCTGATGAACGAACGGGCCAGCATGCGCGAGCCCGGCACGGCCCAGCCGCGGCGATAGGTCGTCAGCTCCTCGGCCCCGTATGGTGTCAGAGAATCTCGCGTTTTCGGCCCGAGGTAGACCGAATACTCATGCGTCACCGGTGCGGAGGGCGCGACTCGCTCGGGCCGGGTCGTCAGGGCAACAGTAATGTCGCTCTTGTTCGGATCCGCAGGCGCCGGACCGATCAGCTTTTCCGTCGATTCCGAAATCCAGTTCGTTTCCGCCGCATCGATTCCCGCACCCTTGAGGGCCACGAACGTGGCGAAATACTGTGTCTCGACACCCGCGAAGCGGATCGGAATCGTTACCAGCTCCGGTGGATAACCAGAATCGGGATCGGCGGAAGCCGCCACGTTCGCCGCCGACCGGCTGATCAGGGCCGCCCGGGGGTCCGCCGGAGCGAAGAACAGGTCGCGATAAGTGTAGCTGTACCACTGACCTTCCAGTGGCAGACCATGCGGGCCGACCAGCCGGTATGAAACGCTCCGGTCGGCGTCGCTTTCCAGCCGCAGGCTCAGGCCGACATCCTGCCGCCCTTTGGCGACTTCGAGCGTCTTGACGATCGTCAGCCCCGGGACTTCCGACGGCTTGTGCCGGAACGTCACCTTCTGGCTGTCGCCCGTCGTCACCACGGCGGGGCCGTCCGGCCGCTCGCGCACCACTTCCCAGACGACGGCCGAGAGATCGACGTTTTTCTCTTCACCGTCCACCTGGCGGATCTCGATCGACAGGCTGTCCGGCGATCCGGCCTGGCGCTGCACGTAAAGCAGCTTCTCCTGCGTGTTCTGTCCGGGAAGGTGATCGGCCGCGAAGTCCGAACTTTCGGCCAGAACGATGCCCGCGCCTCTGTTCGTCACTCGCAGATGGAACGTAAAGCCCGACTGCGGGTCGGCGGACCCCAGGTCGATCGACTCTTCCGCGAAGCTCGGCGCGGCCGCCTGGGCGGCTTTCGCCTCAGGCGTGGCGGCTTTCGCTTCGGCTGTTTCGCCGGCCTTTTCCTGTGCCTCGCCCGTGCCCGGTTTCGCAGCGTCCGGTTTTGCCGTGTCGGTCAGACCGGCGGCTTTCTTCGCGGCCTTTTCGTCAGGCTTCGGGAAGAACCCGGCTTGCTCCAGGGCCGTCTGGAGAGCGAACATCGTCAGGAACGACACCATCAGAAAAAGGAAAAACCGCTTCTGTTCGTTCATGCTCAGGTGTCGTCCAGTCCAATCGTCGGCGATGCGGGCCCGCCGGAGCAATCCGGTCAACCCGCGGTTCGAATACCCGTCAAGCGAATATCATAGTTTTCGACCCGGCCCTTTCGTCAATGGCCGACGAACCAGGCCAGGCCCTTTCTTACTGTTTTTCCGATCACTGTCCCATGCAAAGTCGGTCGCCCAGATACCTGTCCAGAGACGCGATCGCCTGGATTTTCTGACGGGTCAGTTCGAACGGATAATCGAGCCTGCGATAAGACAGCTTTACCGGCTTGACCACCGGCCCGCCCGGCTCTTCGCGACCATCTTCCAGAATCAGATAACAACTGCGGCGGTCCCGGTCACGTGGCTGACCCACGGAACCGACGTTGATCATATACTTGCCACGCTCCAGCGTGAATTCGTAGCCATGGTCCATCGGGCAGTGGAACTGGTGATTCTCCGTAAACACGCCAGGGATATGCGTATGCCCCTGAAAGCAATAACTTTCGACCAGGCTGAACAGCCGCTCGATCTTCCGGTGATTGTAGACATCGTCCGGAAAGACGTATTCCGACAACGGGTTGCGCGGCGAACCGTGCACGAAAAGGAAAGGCCCGTCCCGATGATACCGGGGCAGGCCGCCGAGAAAGTTCAGACGTTCCGCGTTGCGAGGGTCGTCGGACCGTTCGAGCTGTTCGCGGGTCCAGAAAATCGCCCGCTCCGCCCCCTGGTTGAACCCCTCGGGATCGCACAGGGCACCCATGTCATGATTGCCCAGCAGGCAGACCTGGCAATTGGCCATGACCAGGTCAAGACACTCACGCGGGTTCGGACCATAGCCGACGACATCGCCGAGACAATGGATCACCTCGACACCCTGGTTACGGATATCCGCGAGAACCACCTGCAAGGCTTCCAGGTTCCCGTGAATGTCGCTGATGACGGCGCGACGCAAGGCCAAGGCTCCTCGATGAACGATCGTGCGGAAGTCGAAGTCCGAAGACTTTCAATATTCTTCGTACGGCATTCTCCAAAAATCAACCGATTTTCTTCCTTCGACCCGATGTTCGCACGCAGGACCGGTATTGTCCAGATCCCAGATTCACAATGTTCCGAATTCGTCGACTCTTGATGATTTTCTCCAAGATCCACTCCTCCACAGCACATCCGCCGCCTTGACCTCAACCCGCCTTGCCGCTGAAAATCGCTACCGGCCGATCACGATCGATCGCCGGCACCCACATCACCCTGGCAAGCCCGAAGCCGATTGAGGAACGCAACTTGAGCCTGATTCTCGGCCTCGACACCTCGACCCGCCACGGCGCCCTCGCACTCGTCCACCTCCGCACTGGCCAATCCTGGACCGACGACCAGGTTGCGACGCAAAACCACGGCCGTGAACTGGTTCCGTCCATCGGCCGATTGATTGCGGCCGCTGGCTTCCGCATGGCCGACATCGGCGGTATCGTCGTCGGCATAGGCCCCGGCTCCTACACCGGCCTGCGTGTCGGAATCGCCGTGGCCAAGACCCTGGCCGAAGTCCTCAACGTGCCCGTCGTCGCACTCGACAGCCTGCTCCTGCCCGTCCTCGCCGCCCCCGATTCTTTCGCCGGAACCGTCCTCAGCATCGCCGACGCCCAGCGCGGGGCCGTCGCCCGTTCCATTTACTTCCGCGAATCCCCTTCAGCCGATTGGGCACGCCACTCCGGCCCCGAAATCCTCGCCTGGGGCGAACTGAACCGCGAATCGAACGCGGCCGATCACCTCCTTATCACAGGCCCTGGGCTCGTACTTGCCGGTAAACTCGGCCCGACCGGCCTGCCCGAAGCCCCCCGCGAAACCTGGTATCCCTCGTCGGACGTCCTGGCTCGCTGGATGTTGACCAGCTACGACTCTCAAGCTCCGGTCGCCGCCGACACCCTCGAACCGCTCTACCTCCGCCCAAGCGCCGCCGAAGAAAAGCGGTCCTCCAATCAACATGCAGCCGGTTGATCTCCGAAAAAAGGAGTCAGGTCTCTTTTTGCAAGGTCAGGCAATTCAGGTAACAAGCTTCAAGTGTGCAAAAAGAGACCTGACCCCTTTTTCGGAGCGAGCATCCCTCAGAACATTCGCATCGAGAACCCCAGCCATGGCCCAGCCCGCGGAACAGTCACGCACGAAAGACCTTTACGGACTTCAGTGGAACCGCTATCGGATCGTCCGCCCCGAGGAAGATCAGGCGACGCTTCAGCTCAAAACCGGCCTCGAACCCGCCGATTTCGCCGGCAAGCTCGTGCTGGACGGTGGCTGCGGAATGGGCCGGTACGCCCGTCAGGCCGCCGGTTGGGGTGCCGACGTCGTCGGTCTCGACATCTCCGAAGCCGTTCGGGCCGCTTATGATACGACCGCTCCCGTACGTGCCCGGGTCCAGGTCGTAAAGGCCGATCTTCTACGTATCCCTCTGCCCGATAACACTTTTGACATCTGTTACTCGATCGGCGTGATCGACCATACGCCCGACCCGCGCCAGGCCTTCCTGAACCTGGCCCAGTGCGTGCGTCCGGGCGGGCTCATGGCGGTGTGGGTGTATCAGCGGCAAAGCCCGGTCGTCGAACGGATCATGCACGTGCACAGGGGCATCGCACGCAATTTGCCTGTGCGTGTGGTCGAAACGCTGAGCCGCTGGAGCGTCCCCATAGGAGGCCTGAAACGCCGCCTTTCGAACTCCAGGAGCAGGCTCGTGCGTAAAGCCGGTCTGGGCCTGCATGCTCTGACGATCGGCGTCTCGATGCACCCCGACCCCGAAGTGCGAGCCTGCGACACACTGGACTGGTACGCCCCGAAGTACGTAAGCCACCACACGCCGGAAGAAGTCGAAAGCTGGTTCGAAGCCGCCGGCTTCACGAACATCCACGACCCGACCGTAGGCCACACCCACTTCCACCCCGGCCAGGGCCAGGGCGTCCACCGCGTCGGCATCAAAAAGTAGGGCGGGCTTCAGGCCACCTGCCGAGAAGGCAAGGTGGCGACTTCGCGAAGCGTAGTCGCTTTCCGAATAGCCCAGCCCGCGAATTACTGCGGGAAACCAACAATGCTCCTTCGCCTGCTGATCCCATTTGATTCGGAATCAGATACGATCTATGGATGAATCAGCCGTTGGCCCCTCAAACTGACATTGATTCAGGATGAGAGATTTCGGATCTTCCGAGTTCGCCCTAAAGCGATGAGGCCTCACCCGGCGTATTCGATTTGCTAAGATGAAATCAACACCCTCAACGTTTCCTAGCCGAACTGCGGCTGTATTAGGACGCCTTGAGCGACCGGCAAGGGTGATTCCGCCTCCGGAACGCTTCACTAAACTTTCTGAGGCAGAAACCGAAAGCCGAGTCTTGCCGGATAGAATGAGTTGGCCCGATTGACGATTGCCCAGAAACACCGCAGCCGCATCCGAAAGACTCGTTAACCCTGACAAATCAAGTTCGCCACAAGACTTGGCCAGACATTCCGCAATTGTGTCCGACAGATCCGTCAGATCCGAGAGATCAGTCATGGATTGTTTGGATACGAGTTTTTCGATGAGAGTCAGTAAACCACGTGAATCCGGTAAAGCTTCGAATCTTGATATCAACTCTTTTATTGTGGTTTTGAAGACGATTCCGCCTTCATGCTTAATAAGATTTTCCGCTGCGGAAGCGGATAAATTCGATAATGCTGAGAGCACCAGCTTTCCCCGATGCTTGCTGAGACTGGCAGCGGCGGCGTCCGAAAGACTCGTCAGGCCGGAGAGATCAAGTCTTCCCCGATAGTATCCCAGGCATTCGGCCTCCAGATCCGCAATTTCCCTCATTCCGGGAAGTGTGATCGATAAAGTTTGCGAAATAAGTTTTTCCGAGAGCGCGAAGTACCCGGACGAACTCTTTTCTCTCGCTAGAGCCAGATAATCGGTGAAATTGCCAAGACTTTCGAAAATTGACAGGCAGAAGGGCTGATAGCCTTTCCTGGATTGCATGAAGCTCGCCAACGCCAAAAAAGCCGGAACACAATCAAGCCGATCGGAAAGGACGAGGTCTCCTTCGTGACGGCTCAAGCTCATGGCCGCTGAGTCAGAGAGACTCATCAGGCCCGAAAGATCAAGCCAGCCCCGGTACCGGCACAGGCTCGCCGCCACAGAGTCCGGGAGATTTTTGATCCCTGACAAATCGAGACCACCCGGAAATGGGCTTAGGTTCCGATACCGGCTCAGGCTCTCTGCCGCCGAATCCGAGAGGCTCGTCAGGCCCGATAAATCAAGTGGCCCCTGATGCCGACTGAGGCTTGCGGCCGCGGCATCCGAAAGACTCCTCAGGCCGGAAAGGTCGAGCGGCCCCTGGTGGCGGCTGAGGCTTTCGGCCGCGGTATCCGAAAGATTCCCCAGGCCGGAAAGATCGAGCGATTCCTTCATCTCGCCGAGCAAATCCGCCGCACATTTCGATAAACCCGTCAATCCGGAAAGATCCAGATCCCCCGATTGCGAAATCCATTTCGCCGCAAGCGCAATCAGGCCCGGGCAACAATCAAGTTCCTCCATCATCAAAATGGTTTCGACATAGCGATCGGAAAGAATCAGAAAATCCAAGTATCTGCTCAGACTTTCGGCGACAGCGTCCGAGATTGAGCTAAGGCCCGATAGACACAAACCACCCCGGTGATCGAGCAAATTTTCCGCTGCAGTTTCCGACAGGCTGGACAAGCCCGAAAGGTCGATCCATCCTTCGAAATTGCTCAGGATATCCGCAGCTGAGTCTTCGATATGCTGGAATGCACTGAGATGAAGTTCTTTATTGGCCTCGATCGCCTCAGCAGCGATTCGAGAGGTCAATAATTTTGGGCTGGATGCTTCAAGCTGGCACATTGAAGCCCTTTCGTACTCCGGAAGATAAAGCGGGAAAGCATCATGAAGACTTGAATTCCCTGGAATTCGTTCTAACGTTTTCGCCTGGCACGTCAAGTCTCTGATTAACTTTGCATGCTGCAGGCATCGAGATCAAGCCCCGCATCCTTGATCGAGAAAATTATTTGAAGAAGAAAAGGGGCCAGGAAGAAGAAAAGGGCCAGGAGCCTTTTGGTAAACTGAAGAAGAAAAGGGGTCAGGAGGGCTCTGTAGAAAACCCTGCTGCTCCCTACAGGATCATGATGTTGTGAGTCAGTGTCATGAGTCGAAGATCGCGGCAGCGAGCTTGATAGCTGCGTCCGGATGTCGCTACGCCCTGTCGCCGTT
>WGMM01000051.1 GCA_016125085.1 bacterium | reverse complement strand
TCGCCGACGGCCTCGGCTAGTTGCCAGGAATTCTTGCGTTCGACGCGGCCCATGAGACCGCGGAGGTACCCCTCGGCCCGGAGCCGGAGATCCTTCCTTCCGAACCGCGGCTCAAGCCGCGAGAGCAGTTGGCGAAACTGAACGTTCCAGGTATCGAGCGAAGGAGAAGCCGTCATCCGTGACCTCCGTAGAAGTCAGGAGCATAACAGATCGGGCGGAATCAGTGAAGCGCGACTGTAGTACTATGAGAAACCATACGAAAGTTCTGAACTTCGAAATATGCGAAGATCGTTCACTCATGTCCGCCGTTCCGACGCGAGCCTTGATCGCTGCTGAAATCCGTTCTGCACGACTCGCCCGGGCTGAGGAGACTTCGACGATCCCGCTGGATGAACTGAAGGCGACTTATCAGGGCCGGGATGGCGGGCTTTACGGTGAAGGCCGGAATGAGCCTGACGGCGCTCTTGCGATTGCGGCCGAAAACGCCGCCAGCCAGGTGCTCCCCCTGAACTCCCGGGGCAATCCCGCAGCCGATGGGAAAATCGGCATTCTGGCGATCGGCCAATCCACGACGCGCATCATCTTCGATGCATTTCGACTGTCGGCACGAAAAGTGAAATCTCCGAACGTCGTTCTGGTCAATGGAGCGATCGACGGTAACGGATCCGATGACTGGGCGAACCGGAGCGGCCCGTGGTCCAGCGCGGTCAGGCAGGTCAACAGATCAGGCCTGAATTCGTCACAGGTGCAGGTGCTCTGGTTCGAAACCACTCTGATTTTCCCGAAACGATTCGGAAATTTCGAAGCCAGCAATGCCGTTTATGTCAGGCATTTGAATGCGATCGTGAACCGCGCGACGAAGCAGTTTCCGAATCTGAGGCAGATTTTCGTCTCATCTCGCTATTACGGCGGCTGGGCAAAGAAACCGACATCACCTGAACCTTATGCGTACGAATCCGCTTTCGGCGTTCGGGATCTGGTGTTGTCGCGAGTACCCGACTCGGCCGATTCCGCCTGGCCACGCGTGGCGAAACCGGTCGTCCTTTGGGGCCCGTATTACTGGACGGACGGAACACACCCGAGCAAAGTCGATGGTTTGAACCTGACTCGCGGAGACCTGAAAGACGACGGTGTTCATCCGACAAAGTCGGGAGAGGCAAAATTCGCGGACCAGCTGATTCGATTCTTCTCCGATAATCGATACACGCAAAACTGGTTCACGGGCGTTTCTCCGAACGCCTAAGCCAGTTGTATACGACCTGAAGTTCCGCCATCGGTACATCACGAAACGAAGTCAGGCCCGCTTCATTTTCGGAAGCAGGCCTGATCGTGTTCGCCGATTCTTCAGGCATTCAGCCTCAGGAGTTTCAGCCTGAAGGCGGCTTTAAGCACCGATACGGCGCGAACCTTTGAACAAGTTTCGACGCAGGGCGGACGCGATCTGTCCCGGTCTGCCTGCTCTCAAGGCCGTCATTTTCGAGCTTTGAGCGACCTTCTGCAGATTTCCGGTCGGAATCGGCTGAGCGGTCGCATCGTTCGAACGGCGGGTGACGGCTTCACCCGTCCACACCTGCACGTTATTCCATTTCACGCTGCCCTGGAGCGAATCGAGCGAGATTGCCCCGGTTGCATTCGCGGCAAGGTTGACGTTGACGCCGTTGATTTTCACGGTTTTCGTCGGCAGCGTGACGACCGGCGTATCGGATGCCTGCGAGCTCGCAGTGGCGGGCACACTGACGACTGGAGTCTGAGGTGTTACCGGTGCCGGAGTCACAGGAACGGTCGGAGCTGCGGGGACGGTCGGAGTTACGGGGACGGTCGGAGTGGTGACGACGTTCGATCCTGGCTTCGAGGGGATCAAAGCCAGGGCTCTGGCCAGATCGATCTGGGGGATCTTCAGATTCGTCAACGGATCGGTCGTCGCAGTTCCTCCCTGCTTGAGCCAGGAATCGATCTGATCGACGGTCGGCAGCGTGCCGAATTCGCGGAAGTACTTCTGCTGCATCAGAACGATCGAACCGCTGACGACTGGAGCCGCGAAGCTGGTTCCGTCAACGGATTCGTAAGAGCCGTTGGCCGTGATCGCCCGGAATCCGGAAGAGGGTGCCGCGATATCGGTGGCGTTTTCGCCGGCGGTGGTCGAACCGAGGCGCTGGGCATTGGAAGCGAGCTGGCCGGTCGAGGGATCGACGCCTGTGACGGAGATCGTGTCTTTCACGATCGCCGTGAAACCCATGCCCTCACGGCCTTTGAAGCTGTTGCCCGAAGCCGACACGACCGGAATGTTGAGCGACTTGAGCTTGGCGATCGCATCGGTCACGCGCTGGCCGTAGCTGGTGTCGTATTGAAACCAGTTCAGCGTGTAATTCATCGAATCGGAAAGCGAAATGTTCACGACCGAAATATTGTATTTGTCGTGATTCGCGGCGACCCATTCGAGGGCGTCGGCGATGCGGGCGAAGGTGGAATTTCCGCCGTCGTCGAAAACCCTGAGTGCGACGATATCCGCCCCTGGCGCGATTCCGGGATTCGCAGGGTCCTCGGAAGCGATCACGCTGGAAACGGCCGTACCGTGGTTCCATGTGGCCATCGGGTCGGCATCTTTCATACCGAAATCATAGCCCGCGACGACCTTGTGATCGGTCCCGAAGCCATGTCCGAGGGCGTCGATGTTGTAATCGACGCCGGTGTCGATCACGGCGACGGCATAACCGGAGCCATCGAGCCCCTGAGTCGCACGCACGGTGGCGGCGTCCTGAAAGACTTTCGGTGTACCTTCGGGAGCCTTCAGGTTGGCGTATGGCGAAGTTTGAGTCGGCTTTGGCGTACCCAGTCTCGGCGATTTGACGGGACGGGCCCGTTCCACGAGTGCCGCACCGTGTCGCGGTCGGGGCGCAGCGACGGTGGTGAGCAACTGGCGTCCTTCGAGTTCGACGCAGTTCAGGCGGGGCGCTTGGGGTCGCCTGCTTTTTTTGCGTCGTCTCAGGAAGTCAAATAGGAACATTCACTACTCTCCCGTTCGAACGGAACGTGCCTTCGTGTCACGTCCGTCGGTGAGTACGAGGTGGAGGCGCCCCCTCCATGGCAGCGCAACGGTCGGTTCGCATCCACAGGCTCGAACAGGGCGGGTGATTTCGGATGCTATCGCACCCGAACGCCGCCCCTCCATTCCGCGAATACGTTCGAAACCGTCCAGGCTACATGCGATTCCGTGCGAACCCGCTTGAATTCGGATTCTCACGTTCGCCGGCACCTCGCCGGTTCCGCCCAACCTCGACCTAATCCCTGAATCTTCCCTGAGTTCGCTTCACCTTAACGGTGTGCGTTTCCCGGTGCCGATTCCGTTGCGGCTCGGTTTTCGTCCTAAATACCGATCGAATCTTGTTGCCGACGACCATGCGTTTCCCGCTAGAATGATGCGAGAGCGGCCAGGCCCCTCCTGCGGCTCACCACGACCACGGGCATTCAGGCCGAACGGACCATACGATCCGCTTCGATCACCGAACGCCGGGTTGATCAAGGTTTTTCATGTATCGACGCTTCATGGTCTCGGAATGACGCCTGCCATGCGAATTCTAGCAGTGATCCCCGCCAGATACGCTTCAACCCGTCTACCCGGAAAACCCCTCCTTTCCGACACGGGCCGCACACTCATCGAGCATGTGGTCGAAGCCGCAAGACAATCCACGCGTCTTTCCCAGGTGATCGTCGCGACCGACGACCAGCGAATCTTCGACGCCGTCAAAGCCTTCGGCGGAGAAGTCGTCATGACGCGCGACGATCATGTCTCTGGGACTGACCGTGTCGCAGAGGCGGCACGCCAGCTCGGATTCGTCCAGAACAGCGATCTGGTCATCAACCTTCAGGGGGACGAACCTGAAATCACGGCGGAAACGATCGATACGCTCATCGAAGTCATGTCCAAGCGGCCAGAAGCCGTCATGGCGACCCTGGCTACGCCGATTTATGACGAGTCCGTCTATCGCGACCCTTCCTGCGTCAAGGTCGTGAAAGACGACGGCGGCTACGCCCTCTATTTCTCCCGGTCGCCGATCCCGTACCACCGCGACGGAAAACCGTCGGAAGGCATGCCCTGGGGCCTGCTGCACATTGGCCTGTATGCGTTCCGTGGCCGATTTCTCCAGCAAGTGGCGACCATGCCCGCCGCGGATCTCGAAAACGCCGAAAAACTCGAACAGCTGCGGGTGATGGAAAACGGCCACCGAATCGCTCTGGGGCTCGTCAGTTCTCATACTCCGGGTGTCGATACGCCCGAGGATTACGCCCGCTTCGTCGCCCGCTACAAAAGCGGCAGCCATTGAACGGCAAGGCCATAGCCCTCAGCCCCTGAGGGCGCCAATTCCGGGCAAATCGCTCGTAGCCTGAACTCACGGACCATGACTGAAACGCTGAAACTACATTGCGAAATCCAGGGCGAGGGGGCTCCTGTCCTCTTCCTTCCCGGGCTTGGCGGCGATCATCGCGCCTTCGCAGGTATCCAGAAAAATCTGGCCACCCGGTATCGGTGCTTCGCGATCGATCCACGTGACGTCGGCGCAAGCCCACGCGCGACCAAGGCCTACGCCATGGCCGACATGGCCGCCGACGTGCTTCGGCTGATGGACGATCACGGCCTGGAACGCGTCGATATCGTCGGTCACAGCATGGGCGGCATGATCGCCCAGCATCTGGCGATCGCGGCGCCAGAGCGATTCCGAAGTCTTGTGCTGATGTCGTGTCACCCCAGGAACTACCCCTGGAAATCGGCTCTGGTGGAAAGCTGGGTCCGCCTGCGCAGGCAGCTCTCGCCCGTGGAATTCGCCCATGCCACACTGCCATGGCTGCTCGGCACCGAGGCTTTCGAAAATGTGGCGCACATCTCAGGCATGATTCGCCATGCCGAACGACACCCGAACCCGCAGGAACCCGACGCTTTCACGCGACAAGCCCTGGCGGTGCTGGTGCACGACGTTCAGGACGACCTGCACAAACTCGAAATGCCGATCCTGCTCGTCTCCGGTGATTCCGACAGGGTGACTCCACCGGAAACGACCCGGATCATTGCCGACCATGCCCCGAATGCCTGCTTCGAACTTTTCGACAAAGTCGGCCACTTGCCTCATATCGAAGCTCCCGCACGCTTGACCACCCTGCTGGCCCGCTGGCTGGCCGACCCGGCAGGCTTCGTCGCCGAACGAACAAGTCGGTGAGCGAATTCCGATATTCTTCGCCTGGCGATCGTTCGGATTCTGCCACGATCTGGCACCGGCGTATCATGTACTGTTTCACCCTGGCCATGATGGCCATGTCGTGGCCGATCTGGCATGCCTCAGGGCCAATCCCGCGATTTCCGGTCATTGGCCTGGAATCATTCGCCGCCAGAAACGCATCGATCGACTCGATCGCTCTGATCTCTTGCCTGGCGGGTCTTGTGCTCGGGCTTACGAAGGGCAGGGCAGGGCGTTTCGGCGCGTCGATCGCAGCCGTTTCCGGGCTTCTGCTGATCCTGATCGACCAGAACCGTCTGCAGGCCTGGTTTTATCAGACTCTGGTGCTTTCTTCGGTTTACGCACTCCTGCCAGCGTCGTCGGCGATCGGATTCGTCCGATTTTTCGCCGTGGCACTCTATTTCCATTCCGCGCTCTCGAAGCTGGACTGGTCTTTCTCTCACTCGATGGGACCTTACCTGCTGAGCCCAATCCTGAGTCGGCTGCCGTTCGCTCTCGATGCCCGTACGCAGGCTGGCGTGGCTCTGCCCTTGCCAATCGGCGAAATGGCTTTCGCATTGGCTCTCACTTGCGGACTTTGGCGGATCGGCCTGGCCGGGGCGACGATCATGCACGTGGGCCTGATGGCCCTGCTCGGCCCATGGGCACTGGATCATTCCGGCAATGTCCTGCTCTGGAACGTCTCCATGCTCATTCAGGCCTGGATTCTGTTCCGAAGCCCGTTAAGCCAAACGAAGTCAGAGATCGTTGCGGAAGGCGCTCAAGCCGACGATTCCGGCAAGATCATGAGCGAGCCTCCGCCAGCGGCCCTGGGCGTCGTGCAGCTCGGCCTGCTGGCCGTCGCCTTGCTGCCGTTCTTCGAACGGGCAGGGCTCTGGGATCCCTGGCCATCGTTCGCGCTTTATGCCGGTCATGTCGAACAGTTGCGCATCGATTGGCCCGCGGAACTTCGAGGCGAAATCCCGGCCGAATTTCAGCCGTTTCTCAAGCAAGACAATGACGATCTCGTTCTCGACCTGACACTCTGGAGCCGGGCACGGTTCGGCGTGCCTCCCTATCCCGCGTCGAGAATTCATCGCCGGCTCGCCGCATGGATCGCCGCCGCTTGCCCTGAAGGCATCCCCATGCGTGCGACTTTTCTTTCGAAAGCGAACTGGCGCACTGGCTCACGCGATGAAAGAACACTCTCTTCGACGCAAGCTATTCGAAATCGTTGACGAAAGTCGACACGCCCCCGACCGGTCGGGATAAAATCGAACGAAACGACAGCAATCGAATCCGCTTCATGCAAAAGCCGAGGAAGCGATGCGTATCGCAAACCCGCCCAGATTTACGTTCCGTTCGCCGAACCGCTGGATGGCCATCAGCCTGATCCCGGTTCTTTCGCAAGTCTGCATGCTCGCTGCCTGCGGCATGGAACCCGTCCGTGTCAGCCCGGACGGCAAAGGTTTCGTCCTGGCGAATTCCGGAAAACCGTTTCGAGTGTGGGGCGTGAATTACGACCACGACGACGCGGGCCGATTGATCGAGGATTACTGGCACAGCGAATGGCCGACGGTCGAAGCCGACTTCGCTGAAATGAAGGCGCTGGGGGCGAACGTCGTTCGCATACACCTTCAACTGGCGAAATTCATGAAATCGCCCGAGGCGGCCGATTCCGGCAATCTGCAGAAACTGGGCGATCTGATACGGCTGGCCGAACGGACTGGGCTTTATCTCGACCTGACCGGCCTGGGCTGTTATCACAAAAAAGACGTGCCCGACTGGTACGACGATCTGGACGAAGCCAGCCGCTGGCAGGTGCAGGCACGATTCTGGAAAGCCATCGCGGCCATCGGTTCCCAAAGCCATGCCATTTTCTGCTATGACCTGATGAACGAGCCGATCGTCGGCGGGGCGAAGTCAGACAAAGACTGGCTGGCGGGCGAGCTTGCGGGCAAACACTTCGTGCAGCGAATCACACTCGACCTGAAGTGCCGAAAGCGTGAGGATGTCGAACGGGCATGGGTGGAGACGCTGACGGACGCCATCCGCGAGGTCGACAAGTCGCACATGATCACGGTGGGCGTGATCCCCTGGGGCATGGTCTTTCCTGGAGCGAAGCCCCACTTTTACATGCCTGAAACAACCGGCAAGCTGGATTTCGTCTCTGTACACTTTTACCCGAAAAAAGGCGAAGTCGACAAAGCCCTTGAAGTCCTTAAGACTTATGAAATGGGCAAGCCGATCGTCATCGAAGAGATCTTTCCCCTGGCGGCCGGAATCGAAGAGACGGGCGAGTTCATTTCGAAGTCGCACGAATTCGCCGACGGAATCGTCAGCTTCTACTGGGGTGCCACGATCGACGAGAACGAGAAAAAGGGCGATATCAAAGGAGCGATCGTCGCCTCCTGGCTGAAGTGGTTTCGCCAGAATTCGCTTGAACCGGATGGGAAGAAGCCTGGCGGTTAAGACACGCTGATCACAATCGCAACGTGGCATGATTCAAGAGAATCCGATGACATCAGCCGATATTTTCAACTTTCTCGAGATCGGCCTTTGGGGGATGTTCGCAATCCTGGTCGCCTTTTTCGGCTCTCGAGCGAATCTCACCGGTCGAATTCGGGCGATTTTGTCGATCGCCTTGATCGCATTCTCTTTTTCTGACTATGTCGAACTTCGAACAGGTGCCTGGTGGCGTCCCTGGTGGTTGCTTGTCCTTAAGGGAACATGCCTGACTTGTTTCGCGTATGTGGCGTGGTCGGCCTGGTCAAAAGCCGAAAAATCGCCGGAACCTTTCGATCGATCGGAAACGAGATCGAACGACGATACGAACCTGCCGGAACCGACAATCGACTGACCATAAAAAACGAGACAGGCTCACGTGATCGGAACGTGAACCTGCCGATGGTATCTATGGAGCGAAAAGCTCGAATCAATTCGCGGCAAAAGCGGTTTCCGTGCGCTGATCGCGACAATTGACCGGCGAGAAGCCTTCAATTCGGGCGTCGAAGATCGATTCCGCCTCGGTCACGACTCTGCACACGATCTCTTCAGCGACGGTTTCGGTGAGGCCGAGAGCGTTGCGAAGCGAATGCAGATAGGCCAGTTCGGCCAGGCTGATGTGCCGATCGGCCACGACCAGACGCACGGCCGTTTCGAGAACCGTTCGAGCTGTGGCTTGAGCCGATTCGTCGGAAATTCCGAGCGAAATCCGGTCGATCATAAGCTCACGGATTTCCTCGGAAGGGTCCGTCGAGGCATGCTCGCGGGCTTCTTCAGCAATGCGGAACATCTTGGACTGCCAGATTTTGTGATCGAGCCTGGTCACATCGCTGGCCGATTCGGGCGCGATCGCTCGCAGCTCACGCGAATCGTCGGCATAGACGGGGTCGTCTTCCTCGAATCCCCAGGCTCGCCGCAATGCTTCCTGTTGTTTCTTCAATTGCGACGCTTCCGGCGCGTCCGCAGGATTCCAGAATGCTCTCAACGAATCGAAAACGCCCATTTTCCCCCGATGACCTTTCGTATGTGGATTCTCGCAAACCGCCGACCTCCATGTCTATTCGCGGGCTGCACTGCAGATATTCTATACCGGAAGTCCAGCCCAGCGCCGAACTTTGGCCGATTTTTCATCACAAGACCTTGAATGGTAATACCTAACAACTTCCGAAAGATTTCCCACCTTTCGTTGACCACAAGCGAACTCAGCAGGCCGGGCAAGAAGCGGGCATGTCGTTTCTGCTCCGCGATGAAAACTGCCGACCTATTTCAGGACCTCGTAAATTCGCATCTCCCGGTCGTTTTCCCGTGCTCCGTATACCGGCCGAAATTGCTGAGGATGTGCATCCATCCATGATCTTTCGATCGGAAACCCCTGCCGGTCGTGGGGATTCGCCTGACCTTCATTGGGATTCGCCCGAGCGACCACGACGAGTTCGATACCTTTGCTGCGCAGGTTCTTCAGCCAGGCGTCGTAGTCCGTTTCCAGGCGTTCCCACGTCGGCCGGGGGTCGGTCCATCGCCGGTTGTCGGGCGGTAAGGCGAGGTGATAATCATGAGGCATAAAATCCCCATGATCGTTCACATTGACGTATTCGACCCAATTTGCCAGATTCGGGCCCATCAGATAGATCGCGAGGTTCGTTCCGGAGTAGGCCACGCGCTTCGGGCTCGACTTCGTGATGGATTCGAAGGCGTTCCAGGCACGTTCGTAATCCGGAAAAACCGGAAACCGCTGTCCTCGTCCAGAGCGTTCGAAGCCTCGTTGTTCACCGATCAGAAGCAATGCAAAACCTGTTACTGCCAAGGCAGATGCAAAAAAACCGGCCCTGTTTTTCGCTACGGCACGGAATCGCCAGCATACGATGCATCCGAACGTCAACAACAGCAGCCCGATCGTTTTCGTGTCGACCATGAGCAGCCTTGCCAGAACGTCCGCGAACGGCACCAGGGCTGGCACGGCATTGGGTATCGAAGGGCTGAAGTCCCAGGGGGGCTCATTGCCCATTGTCGCGAACGGCCAGCCCTGAGTCGTGAACGCATGCAGGCAAAGGGAAGTCACACCTAAGGCCTTATAAGCCCGGAACCTGTCCATGCACAGAGCCGTCACCGGGGCGAACAGTGCCAGGCCGTGGAGAAAGAAACGCTGCTGCGTTCGATAGGGAATCAGGAACCAGAAAGCCGCGATCGTGCACAGCCCTGCGATGGCGAGCACGCCGGTCCAGCGATCACGCGCCGAAAGCGGTTTCATGAACCTGCCGCCCCACCAAATCATGGCGATGAGCACGACGGGCAGAACCCGCGGATCGGTCACGGCCAGGAGCTGATCCGCCCCGGCCCGCCATTCCTGAAACGGGATGTAATAGGGGCTCAGCCGCATCACGTCTGGCCCGTACCAGCCCTCGGCCAGCGTGATCCCGCCGAATTCGACCGGCAATGGGTAGAGCGGATTGCCGGTAGCCAGCACGTTCCGGACCCACCAGAATGCGACAGGCAAGACCGTAACAGCCCAGATGGCTGAAATTTGCAGTGGAATTGACCGGACGGCCCCGGCTCTCCGCTGTCTCAGTTCCCGGATCGTAACGTAGGCCACCCACGGGGGCACGAAGACGAGTCCAGGAGCTTTCGTCCCCCAGGCCAGTCCGGCGGCCAGAAGGCTTTGCACCAGAAGAAAGCACCCGATCGCCGGAGTGTCGATCGGGACGACAGACGAAGCTTGAGAGCCAGACTCATCGCTGGCCGTGTCTCTCGGTCGCCTGAGATCATACTCCACATAGAAATAGACACTGGCCAGAAACCACGCGGCGAAGATCGTGTCGACATTGGCTTCGAACGTGAACAGGGCCAGGGGCGAAAGTGTCATCCAGATCGAAGCCGCGATGATGCCGGAACTTACGGATGCCCCCAGCGTTCTGCAAAGGCATACGATCAGGTAACCCGCGAAGAACCAGAAAGGCACCTGGCCGACTTTCGCCAGGGTCAGATCATTCGTCCAGCCCACGAGATACGTGAACCAGAGATCGCCATTGGCCGGAAAATAAGGTGCCGCGTTTTCGCCGAACGGGATCGGAATCCACGAAATCGAACCGGCCAACCACCATTTCGCGGCGAAGTAGAGGTGATAGATCGGCGCGTCGCTGACGACTTTGACCGCTCCCAAAAGAGAAGCAGGGAACAGGCGGCCGAATGTGAGAATCACCGTCGAAACGGCCAGGAGAGCCAGCCACGAAACGCCTGAGCCTGGGGGATCGCTCGCGGTCGTGAGTTCACCGGGCGAAACCTTCGCCCAGCGGTGTTTGACGATCGCGAAGAGCAGCGGCGGCAGCCACGGCAGCGTCCATCGCATCGCTTCGAACGCCCCGGTGACCTGAGCGGTTATTACCACACAAACACTTGCGGTCTGGAGGCTTAAAGCCAGATCGAGCCAGCGGTCTGTCGACCAGCGGCTGCGACGCGTCCAGACCGCGGCGATCACCCACGCCAAGAGCCACAGAAGTGCTGAGCCATAACGGGCAATGGCTGGCGACATGGGTATCTGGGCAATCGTCGCTGTCAGTGGCGTCATCGATACGTGCACTTCGGTCGGTCGCTTCGGATAGGTGAATGACATCGCCAGCCGGGGATTTCAGCCCCCGAGGATCAGCGGAACTGCCTTCACGACAGATTATCGCTATAATGCCTGAAGGGATGCCAGCCGATTCGCGGCTTCAGCCCGATTCGACGAAACGCCGGACCAGTAGACGAGACCATCGCCGATGTCCGAAAATGCCGAGCCGCAGCCCGTCATTGCAGCCCACCTCGATCACAAAAGAACTTTCAGAGAAAACACTTACGTCTATTCCGTCGTTTCCCGGCGGAGCCGTGGCGTTTCGATCGGCGTGAATCTTAATCCCGATAAAATTTGCAACTTCGACTGCATTTACTGCCAGGTGGACCGGAAAACGGCCGCCGTGACCCGGTTCGTCGATGTCGAGATGATCCTCAGCGAACTTGCGGCCATGATCGACCTGGTCGAAACCGACGAACTCTTCGAAGAACCGGAGTTTCGCCACGTTCCCGAACCCCTTCGGCGCCTGAACGATATCGCCTTTTCCGGCGACGGCGAGCCGACGACGGCCCGGGAATTCGACGAAATCGTCCGCCGCGTGGCTGATCTCAAGCGAGACAAGGGCCTGGACCATGTCAAAATGGTGCTGATCACCAATGCCACCATGTTCCATCGGCCCAAAGTGAAAGAAGCCCTGGAAACTCTCGACGCCAACAACGGCGAAATCTGGGCCAAGCTCGACGCCGGCACCGAGCCTTACTACAAGCGGATCGACAAGAGCCTGATCCCGTTTTCCCGTGTACTGGCCAACATTCGCGACGCCGCGACCGTGCGCCCGCTGGTCATCCAGAGCCTTTTCATGAACGTCGACGGCCAAGCCCCGACACCCGACGAAATCGACGCCTATTGCGATCGACTTCAGGAAGTACTCGATGACGGCGGAAAGATCGACCGCGTACAGGTTTACACCGTTGCCCGCAAGCCTCCGGTCGATTACGTCACACCGCTCAAACGAGCCGAACTTGACCGGATCGCCGAACATGTCGCCGCCCGCCTTCCTGTGCCTGTCGAGCGGTTTTACGGGCCCGATTCTCCAGAAATCCATCCCGAACACGACTGATACGATTCCCCCACGAATTCCCAGCGATTACCATCCGATTCTGACATGACGAAACATCTTATCGGCCTCGAAATCGGCGGCACGAAACTCCAGATCGGCGGCGGCGATGCGGACGGGACCGTCCGCTGGCTGCTTCGGCGCACGATCGAGCCTGCGAAAGGCGCGGACGGCATTCGGGAACAGATCGTCGAGATGGCCGCCCAGGCGCTCTCCGAAGGGAAAATCAGCGATGGCGAAGCCCACTGGGGCGTCGGCTTCGGCGGGCCTGTGAATACGAAAACCGGGGCGATTCTGAAGTCGCACCAGATCGAAGGCTGGTCCGAATTCCCGTTCGCCGACTGGCTCAAGAATGCCGTCAAAGCCACGAGCGTGACCATCCGTAACGACGCCGACACGGCTGCCCTGGCGGAAGCCCTTGCCGGCGCTGGCCGGGGCTTTGACCCGCTGGCCTACATCACGATAGGAAGCGGCATCGGCGGCGGCCTGGTGGTGAATGGTCATATTTACGCCGGTTCAGGTCGCGGAGCGATGGAAATCGGCCACCTGCGCGTGCCCGATCCGGATGCCCCCGGGAAGCTCAAGGAACTTGAACTGATCGCTTCGGGCTGGTCCATCCAGCGCCGCAGCGGCATGCCTGACGTGCGAACGGTGGCTGTGGCGATCGCCCAGGGCGACATTCAAGCTGGCCATGTGGTGCGAACCGCGGCAGAATCGGTCGGGCTGGCACTTTCGCACGTCGTGCACCTGACGGCCCCATCGCGGATCATTCTTGGCGGCGGCGTGAGTCTTCTGCCTGACGAACTCTGGGCCGATGTCGTTCGCGAGTCGCTGAACGACAACACGATGGAAGCCTTTCGCGGCATGACGGACGTCGTCACGGCCTCGCTGGGCGAATCGGTCGTTGTGGTCGGCGGGATATTGCTGGCGGTGGAGGGTTCGAAGGGATGATCATCGCGGCATCGATCGATATTCGATGAGATGTATTTTCATTCGAATGCGATTCACTTCGATTCTGAGAGAATCGATCGAATTTCAACTCATTGCCGATCGAAACCAATATTGTGGCGAATGGATTCGCTGCTGGCTTTCTTCACGCGCGAAAGCTCGAGAATTTCGCGAACTTGCCCGGTCCGCGACTTTGAGGTTAGAATAAACGAGGGTACGCTCGATCGACACGATCGCAGCTGCCCTCATCCGCTCCTCCCGCCTTCGCGTTCTCGACGCGATGCCCCGTGCCTCAGGGGTCGAATCGATGTTTTCCGCCCGTCCGAACGATTTCCGCCGAACTTGCGTCATCAGGACGATGCTGTTCATCGTCATCGTCTCCTTCTCCTTTGGTAAAAGCACAGGCGACGACACAGCCGACGCTTTCTTCGAAAAGAACGTGCGCCCGCTTCTCGTCGCCAAATGCCTGGAATGCCATGGCAATGAAGAGCCTGAGGCCGGTTTGCGACTGACTTCGCGCGAGGCGATCCTCAAAGGCGGCGACAGTGGCCCGGCTGTGAAGCTGGATGCGCTGGACAAAAGCCTGCTGGACAAAGCGGTGCGGCGGCAGGGGCCGATCAAGATGCCGCCCGATACGCCACTCACCGAAGCCGAAACCGCAACGATCCGCACCTGGATCGCTCAGGGGATCCCCTGGCCGAAGGCCGATTCGGCCCCGATCGCCCGTAAGGAATTCGCGGTGACCGAAGCCGACCGGCAGCACTGGTCGTTTCGCCCCGTGACTGACCCGCCGGTTCCGGCGGTCAAGGACTCCGCCTGGCCCCTCTCGACGATCGATCGGTTCATTCTTGCCAGGCTCGAAGAGGCGAATGTTCGGCCGGCACCGGTTGCCGATCGACGCACGCTTCTGCGTCGTGCGACGTTTGACTTGACCGGCCTCCCGCCGACCTGGGACGAGGTGCAGGCCTTCGTGAACGATCCGGCATCGACCGAAGCGGCGTTCCGCAAGGTGGTCGACCGGCTTCTGGCTTCACCCCGTTATGGCGAGCGTTGGGGCCGCCACTGGCTGGACGTAGCCCGGTTCGCCGACTCGAAAGACGGCGTGCTGATGTACGGCGACGACCGGATCCGGCCCTATGCCTACACTTACCGGGATTACGTGATTCGGGCTTTCGATGAGGATACACCGTTCGACCAGTTCGTGCGCGAACAGATCGCGGCCGACAAAATTCAGCCGAAAGTTCCCGCCTGGCGGTTGGCGGCCCTGGGGTTCCTGACGCTCGGGCGCATGTACGACAACAATGTGCACGACATCATCGACGACCAGATCGATACCGTTTCTCGCGGGCTGCTGGGGCTGACGATCGCCTGTGCCCGGTGCCATGACCATAAGTATGACCCTGTATCTACGGCCGATTACTACGGGCTTTACGGCGTTTTCGCCAGCAGCGAGGCCCCGCTGGAGCTGCCGATGACGGTCGACGAAGTTCCGGCCAAATCGGCTGAGTTCGAAAAGCAGGCAGCCGCCAAGCGGGAAGAGATCCGCAAATTCCGCGATGAACAGTTCGCCATGCTCAGCGAAACGGCCCGCCAGCGAACGGACGATTACCTGGTCCATGTGGCCACGAGCAAGCCCGATCCGCTGGAAACGGCGATCTTCTTCCTGTCTCTAGCCCCCGACGAACTGCGGCCGCCGATCACGGCCCGCTGGCGGAAGCTGATCGAACGCCGGGCGACCTCCGAAGACCCCGTCTTCGGCCCATGGCTCGACCTGATGCAGATCACCGAACCAGAAAAGAAGGCGGACGAAACCGGCCCCGGGACTGGCGGCGAAACTTTCGCGACGACGGCGGCGACGATCATGACGATCTGGCGCACCGTGCCGCCCGGAACGAAACCGGGGCAGCTCAATCCGAAAATCCTCGCCGCGCTCAGCGCCAAACCTCTCGAAAGCCGGGCCGACGTGGCCAGGGCCTACGGCAAGGCGATCGAGGAAGCCTATTCCATCGCGAAAAAAGCGGCGAAAAACGAAACGGGATGGAAGTCGGCGACCGCCGGAGACGAAGCGACTTTCCAACTTTCCGAACTTTTGACGGGTTCCGAGAGTCCGGCCGCGTTTCCGCTCAGCCAGACACGTCGTTACATGTCGCGGGCCGAGACCGACAAATTCGGCGGCATGGTGCAGGAACTCGACCGCATGGCCGTGAAGTCGCCAGATGCCCCGCCGCGGGCCATGGCCCTGGTCGATGCCGAAAAGCCCTACGAACCGCATATCTTCGTTCGCGGGAATCCATCCGCACCCGGCCGGCGAGTCGACCGGAAGTTCCCGGATTTGCTCTCGGCCTCAGGTTCGAAACCGTTCGGGAACGGCAGCGGCCGGCTGGACCTTGCCGAGTCGATCGCATCGCCCGCGAACCCGCTCACGGCTCGTGTGATCGTGAACCGGGTCTGGATGCACCACTTCGGCGAGCCGCTCGTGGCTTCGCCCAGCGATTTCGGCAAACGTGTCGCCGAGCCTGTTCATGCCCAACTGCTCGATCACCTGGCCACCACGTTCGTTCGCGACGGCTGGTCGCTCAAGAAACTGCATCGCAGGATCATGACTTCTCGAGCCTACATGCTGGCCTCAGCCGACCAGGCAAGCGATTCGGTCTCGGCCGATCCTGAAAATCGTCTGCTCGGAAGAGCCAACCGACAACGGCTGAGTTTCGAAGCTATGCGCGACTCGCTGCTGGCTGTCTCAGGCCGGATCGAATACCGCACTGGGGGCCGGCCCGCGGACGTGACGGATCCGCAGAACCGATGCCGCACGGTCTTCGGCATGGTCGATCGACAAAGCCTGCCGGGCGTGTTCCGGGCGTTCGATTTCGCCACGCCGGATCTTTCCGTCGAGCGGCGAGTGCGCACGATGGGTCCTCAGCAGGCACTTTTCGCGCTGAATTCGCCATTCGTCATCGAACAGGCGAAGGCTCTCGCCGCAAGGGCTGATGTGGCAGAGCAGGAAGGACCAGTGCGAAAGACGACAGCGATGTACCGGATCGTATTCCAGCGAGATCCGACCATCGAGGAAGTGGCCACGGCCGTCGATTTCGTGAGCGCGCCGGTCGAGCCAGGCTCGAAACTCTCACCCTGGGAACAATTCGCCCAGGTTCTCCTTTCGACCAACGAGATGATGTATGTCGACTGAACCGATTCGAATGCCCATTTCGCGCCGTCGAATGCTCGCCTCAGCCGGCACGGGCCTGGGTATGCTGGGCCTGCACGCACTGATGGCGGACGATTCGGGCGCATCGATCGCATCGCCGCTGGCGCCGAAGTCGCCCCATTTCCCGGCGAAGGCGAAGCGGATCATCCACATCTACCTGAACGGCGGTCCGTCGCAGGTGGATACGTTTGACCCGAAGCCGATGCTGGCGAAGTACGACGGCAAGCCGCTGCCCAGCGACAGCAAGTTTTCGACCGAGCGGCAGACCGGTGCCGCAATGGCTTCGCCGTTCAAGTTCGCCAAATACGGGCAATCGGGCATCGAAGTCAGCGAGATTTTCGCGAAAACAGCGCAGCATGTCGACGACATGTGCTTCATCCGTTCGATGCACGCCAACACACCAAACCATGAACAGTCGATGCGGCTGATGAACTGCGGCGACGAACGCCTGTCTCGCCCCAGCATGGGCTCGTGGGTCACCTACGGCCTGGGCAGTGAGAACGCCAATCTGCCGGGTTTCATCGCGATGTGCCCGGGCCTGCCCGTGGCCGACGTTTCGAACTGGCGGTCGGCATTTCTGCCGGGTGTCTATCAGGGCACGCACCTGGACACTCGCAAGACCAAGATCGACGAACTGATCGAGAACATCACGAACCCGGCCGTGACTCGGCCCGATCAGCGTCGGCAGATCGACCTGCTGCAGCGGCTCAACCGTTTCCACCAGTCGGCCCGATCCGGAGAGCCGGAACTCGAAGCCCGCATTCAGGCCTTCGAACTGGCCTATCGCATGCAGATGGAAGCGACCGACGCTTTTGACATCCAGCGCGAACCCAAACACGTACGCGAAGCCTATGGCGACACCGTTCACGGCCGGCAGCTTCTGATGGCCCGAAGGCTGATCGAACGGGGCGTCCGGATCGTCCAGGTCTATCACGGCGACGTGCAGCCGTGGGACAGCCATAACGACATCGCCAAGAGCCACCGGAATCTGGCGAACGAGTGCGACGGGCCGATTGCGGCACTGCTCAATGACCTGAAGCAGCGTGGGCTTTTCGAAGACACGCTCGTCATCTGCGGCGGGGAATTCGGCCGAACGCCGGCCGTCGAGCTGGTCAACGGCAAGTCCGGCGGCGGCCGCGACCACAATCACTGGGGTTTCACCGTCTGGCTGGCTGGCGGCGGTGTCAAAGGCGGAACGGTGGTCGGAGCCACCGACGATTTCGGCTTCCGGGCCGTCGAAAACCCAGTGCACGTGCACGACCTGCACGCCACGATCATGCACCTGATGGGCTTCGACCACACGAAGCTCACCTATCGCAACGCCGGCCGCGATTATCGCCTGACTGACGTGCATGGCAACGTGGTCAAAGAAGTGCTGGCCTGAAACCGCTCGCCTGGTTACTCCGGGATTCGAAGCATTCCGCGAATTCAGGAAGCGGATCTCGGCTCGCGTGCCAGATCATCGTTCCGTGGCCAGACGATCACGAGAATCACCAGGGCCAGCATCGGCGCCCAGCCCGCAAGAGCGAAGCCGAGGTCGAACGAGCCGGTCCGGTCGACCACTCGGCCGAAATACTTCTGCAGGGGTGACGAGATCAGCCAGCTCATCGCCCCCAGAAGCCCGGTGGCTTTGCCCATGTTCTTGTCGCTGATTTCCTGCGACATCGAATAATAGCAGGGGAAGATGCCAAGCGCACCGGCCCCGATGATGAGCAGCACGGCATAGAGCATCGTGCCCAGCGGCAGAAAGGGCGTCAGGGTCGTCAGAGCCGTCAGCATGGCGCAGGTCGCGATGATCGCGAACCGGGAGCCCCGTACGGTCAGGCCCCGCGTGGTCAGCCAGATCCCGGCGGCGCCAGCGGTCAGGCAGCCGACATCCGCCGCGGCGTAATACAGCGAATTGAAGAACAGGGCGGCCTGTTCGGTCGACCCTCGGCCTTCCTGAAGGAATTTGGGCATCCAGGCGCGCAGCAGTTGCCAGGTGATGTTGATGCAGATGACCATCGGCAGCAGGGCCCAGAATTTTCGGCTTTGCATGCATTCACGCAGCCATGTCCATCTGCCGCTGGGCGCGGGTGATTCCGGCGAATCCTCATCGGCGGACGATCGCGCCTCGGCCGGCCTGTCCATCCCGACTTTGCTGATCACCACGAACCACACGACGACCCAGACGAAACCGATGCAGCCGATGACGATGAAGGGCGATCGCCAGGCTCCCGGGGTCGTGTCTGCCCCCATGATCCACCGGATCGCCAGCGGCGTCACGATCGCGCCGATCGCCCCGCCGCTTTGGAGAATGCTGTTGCCGAAGATCCGGTCCTCGCGGCTCAGCAAGGCCAGCGTGGCTTTCAGAGCACAGGGCCAGTGGCCGGCTTCGAAAAAGCCGAGCAGGGTGCGGCACACGAGCATCGACGTGAAACCGTCCGAAAAGCCTGCGAGGATGCCCATCGTCGACCAGCCGATGACCACGAACGAATAGAGCCAGCGCAGCGGCACACGATCGGCCACCGCTCCGAAGAACAGCGAGCCGATGGCGAATGCCCAGCCGAAGGCCAGCTCGAGATCGCCGTAATGCTCCTGCGTCATCTTCAGTTCGGTGGTAATCCGGACCGAGAGATTGGCCAGAGTCTGCCGGTCCATGTAATTAAGCATCGTGGCCAGCATCAGCAGCCCGCTGACACCCCACTTGCGTGACCAGAGCGATGCGAATTTTTCGGACAACGAACGGGAACTCATGACGGGAACTCCCACGATTGACCGTCCCAGGCGATGACTTTTTCGAGGAACCGGGCCGTTCCCGCGGCGAACGTTTCGAACAGTTTGTCGCCTTTTTCGCGGCTGGCATGGCGAGGATCGCCCAGGTGCCCCGGCGATTCGACGCCCGCCGGAACACGTTCACGCGTGATCCAGCCCCTGTAAGCCGGTTCGAACGAGTATCCAGTGTCGAGATCGTTCAGATGATCGAACGGTTTGACGAGGTCGGGCCGGATCGCCAGCATCATCGAAGTTTCCCACTCGCACGCATGGCCGACGGCGTCCTGAACGAATTCGGCCCCGAGTCGCCCGGCAGGACGAAAATCCCAGTAACTGGCACCGATAAGCAACAGGTCACGACGGGCTCGCAGCTTCTGTCGCGTCTCGAAGATCGCCTGTTTGAGCGGGGTGATGTTGCCGCCATGGCCGTTCAGAATGAGAACACGCCGAAAACCATGATGCAGAACGTTTTCGAGCATATCCGCAAGCAGGTCGAGATATGTGCGTGGACTGGCTGACATCGTCCCTGCGAATTCCAGGTGATGGTGCGAATTGCCCAGCCACTGAACAGGGGCAAAAATGACACGGTCCCGAAGCTGCTCGTCGACCCTTCGGACGACCTCCGCAAGCAGCATGGCGTCAGTCGCCAGCGGCATGTGAAGACCATGCTGTTCGAGCGCGGCCACGGGGATGACGAAAGGCGTGTCGGGCACCCGGGCTTTCACATCGGGCCATGTCAATTCGGCAAGTTGCATCGGGTCGATCCGGGTGTTCTGAGGATATCTCGTGAAGCGATTCGGAATCGGTTCGCGAATCGCAATTCTCGGCTTCGCCGCTTATTTCTTCATGAGATACCCGATCAGGTCGCGCACTTCCTGCTCGGAAAGGTTCTGGAGCAGCCCCTCGGGCATGAGCGACGATTCGGACTGCCGCGTCTCTTCCACATCGCCGGCGTCGATCACGACCGGATCGGTCGCGGTCTGCACCGAAAGCGTTCTGGGCGTTCTTGATGTGATGACGCCGCTGAGCACGCGACCGTCTTTCAAGGCGATGTCGGACACCCGGTAATTCACAGGAACCTGGGCCGATGGATCGAGTATGTTCGAAAGGAGATAATCGAGATTGTCCCGCCCGCTGCCGGTCAGGTCCGGGCCGCTCGTTCCTCCTTCATTGTAAAGCTTGTGGCAATTCGAACAGGTTTTCCGGAAAATGTTCCGGCCGTTCGCAAGATCGGCGCCGGCCAGGGTCTGGGTTGAGAGCCGCGTCTTCCACTTTTCGATCGCCTGCAGCCGATCGGCGGCGGTATCGCGCAAACTGCCCCAAACTTGATTCAGCTTTTCGGTCAGGGCTTTATCGTTGTGGCTCCGGATCTGCCGGGCCATGATCGCGCTGATCTCGTCGCGCGAGACCCGCCCCGATTCGACAGCCTCCAGAAGCTGCAACGCCCAGCCCGGCCTTGCGATCAGGGCCGTAATCACCTGCGGGCGTTCCTGCGGATAGACATTGCCGATCCTCGCCAGGATTTCCTTCGCCAGGACGGGGTCGTCGAACGTGGCGAGCCCTTCCGCGGCGGTCGCCGAGAGGTCGCGAACGGAATAGAGCGTCAGGCAATCCTGCCTGAGCTGGGGCGACCGGGCTTCGATCAGCGTTTTCAGGGCCTTGCGGCGCGTCGCGATCTCGCGTTTCGGGTCGAGAGCGATCGCCCGGATCGATTCCAGGGCGACACCGTTCCCGAAAACGGCGCTGAGCGTGCGAGCCAGTTCGGCGGCAGGGCTTTCCCCGGACAGGTCGATCGAGCCGATGTATGCGTCCCAGCCTGCAGGTTTCTTCGCGCGCCTGCGGCCGACCATCGCCTCGGCAATACCTTGCAGCATTTCGGCCTGCCGGTCCGCGGGCATTTTGCCGAGTTTGCCGATCAGGCGGTTCAGTGAGGTTTCGTCGGTCTCATAATCCTGCGCCAGCCTGCGTGCGATCCACTTGCTGACCTGAGGAATCCGGCAGTCGGCGAACAGATCCGCAAGTGCGCCGGCATTCGATACCGCAAGCGGCTCGATGCCGTACCAGAGCATCTGGGGAAGGTTATGGTCGGTCGCGTCTTCCGCATGAGCGAGCAGGGGCCTGGCGATGGCTGGCCTGGCCGCCTCAGGCACTTGCTGGAGGGCAGAGGCCAGCGCAAGCCTTACGACGGGGCTATCGGCTTCCTGAGCCATTCGGGCAAGCGTTCCCGCAATGGCATCGGACACGGTCGCGCTGCGAGAATGGTCGGTCAGAAACCGAATGGACCAGACTTTCACATGCGGGTTGGCATGTCGTGTGAGTGCCGTCAGAAGCGTTTCCGAATCGAGCCCGGCGGCATGCAGGGCAAGCAGGCCGCGAACCTGGTGCACCGGATTTTGGCCATCGTGCGTCAGTTTCGTCAGTTCCGTGCGGGCCTGATCGAGATCGAGTTCCCTGCCTGCAGCACGTCGCTGAATTTCGAGCCTGGCCTGGCGTGCGAACCACTCGTTCTTGTGTTTCAGAAGCTCGTAAAGCTTTTCCGAAGATGCGATTCGGACATCGCTCACGGCTGGTTTCGCTGGCTTGCCGTAAGTGATCTTGTAGATCCGGCCCGAAACGCGGTGCACACCGTCATGATCGTGACATTCGCCGGTATCTGACCAGTCCGCCACGAAAACGCCGCCATCGGGGCCATATTTCAGGTCGATGCCCCGAAACCAGGGATCGCCGAACTGGGCGAAATCCGGGGCGTGTTTCGCGACGAATCCGGAACCATCAGCGACGAGCCGATCACGATTCAGCCTGCGGCCGTGGAAATTGATCATGTAAACGTCGCCACGGTAGGCATCGGGCCAGTTATCGCCCTGATAAATCATCAGTCCCGTGTGCGCGTGACCGCCGCCGGCCTGGGATGTCGTGGGAGTCACGCCCAGTGTGCGAATGTCGCTCCATAGCTCTTTGGTGTCCCAGTGCACGTGGTCGGCATGCTGTTCGATGATTTCATAGACGTTGGGCCGAGGATCTTCGCCGAACATGCGCCGGAAGTGCGCGCCCGGAATGGCGTGCCACAAGTGGCCGATCACGGTATTGATATGGAACGCCTCGCCGTTCGCGTCCCAGTCCATGCCCCAGGGGTTCGTCGTGCCGCTGGTGACCATCTCGAAATTGTGTGTGACGGGGTGATAGCGCCAGATGCCGACATTGATCGAAACCCGGTCTTTTTCGGGCGTTCCGGGCTTGCCGATCAGCGAAGTGCCCAGAATGCCCTGACGGCCATAAAGCCAGCCGTCGGGCCCCCATGCAAGGCCATTGGCCATCGTGTGCCGGGCCCGGGCGTGATCGAACCCGTCCAGCAGCACCTCAGGGCCCGCATCAGGCACGTCGTCGCGGTTCCGGTCGGCCAGAAACACCATGTCGGGCAACGTCAGGGCGAAAACGCCGTCGAAGCCGATTTCCAGCCCCGTCAGCCGCTGAGCCCCTTCCCAGAAGACCTTGCGGACGTCGAACACGCCGTCGTTGTCCGTGTCTTCGAAGATCACGATGCGGTCGCGAAGCTTCAGGTCATAATTCAGGGCCTGATCGGCATACGTGTAACCTTCGGCGACCCAGAGCCGGCCACGAGCGTCGAACGTGATCGCGATCGGCTGGCGAACGTCCGGCTCGGCGGCGAAGACCGTCGCCTGAAAGCCCTCGGGAAGTTTCAATTGGCGGATCGCCTCGGCCTTGTCGAGTGCTCCGAAATTCGCCTTTTCGGAATTCGTCGGTTGCGGGAACGGTTCGGATTTCGGGGCTTGATCCGCCCCTGTCACTGCGATCGCAAGCAGGACCAGACCGAATCGGCATAGTCGTAGTGGCATCGAGTCGTTCCCGATCTGATGATTGGCTGAGGTTTGGCGGTTCGGATCGAGAAAGAACTGGCGCGAAGTGCTGTCGCGGGGCGTTCGTCTCGAACGTGGCGAAGACCAGGGGATCGGGCCGGGGTGTGACGTGCGACAGGCCCGAGGCTCCTATGATACAAACGACTCGGGCGAAATGCCCGTATTCCATGCAAATCTTCGGTCGAACCCGGATCGCGAACCGCCGTAAAGACTTCGAGAGGTTTCGAATACAAAGGTGCTCACCCTCCCGCACCGGTTGAGTCCGCGGCAGGGAATCATTACGAAATCATCGGCTGTTCGAATCGGGATCAGCCGTTCCGACGAGTTCGGCGATCCGGAACTTCTGAAAGACCACGTGGGCCCGGCTCCCTTCGTAAACGATTCCGACGTGCTTCCCGTCGATCTGAGTCAGCGAAGGATAACCAGCCCCTCGGCCTTCATCGAGCAGGATGTGCAGCCGTTCCGGCCAGGATTTGCCGTCGTTCAGGCTGACCTGGATCGTCTGATGCGTCCGGGCTTTCTGCGAATGAGGATTCGAAAAGACAAGCGCGTTCCGAGGGCGGCCCGCTTCGGTCCAGTCAATCCGGATAATGCTGCCGTTGCAATTCGGCTCGATCAGCGTATTTCGGCTCATTTCATGCGGTGTCCACGTTTTCCCGAGGTCGCCGGTCACCACGACAGCCCGATAACGTTCATGATCGTTCCGAATGTTGAGCATGATCCGGCCATCGTTCAGCCGAACGGCCTGGCATTCGTTGCCTCCGGAATAGCCAGCGTTTCCGACCGTCCACGTTCGGCCATGATCGCTGCTGGTCATGATCGTGGCGAAGGTCTCCTTGTCCGCTCGCCCGGTGCGGCCCTGAACCGGCATGACGAGCGTTCCGTCCGGCATCTGGAACCCGGATTGCGGCGCAGGGGCCAGCAGCCACCATTCCGGTTTTTTCAGTGCGCGCGTCAGATTTTCCGGCTTCGACCAGCTTTTACCGTCGTCGGTCGAACGCACCATGAGCATCTGGGCTGATTTGCCGATTTCGAATCCGGGTTCGGATCCATCGTCCACCCACTGGTGCTTGCCCGGCTTGCCATGCATCCAGACTGCGAAACAGAAAATCTCGCCCGTTTCGTGGTCCACGATAATTCCAGGATCGCTGCAGCCATTGAGTTCCTGCGGCAGGCCGCCATATTCGCCCATGTCCATGATGACCTGGACAGGCTCCCACGTGCGGCCGCCGTCGACGCTTCGGCTCAGACCGATGTCGATATCTTCCTGCAAATCCCGGCCCATGCGCCGACGCATGTCGTAAACGCACAAGAGCGTTCCGGATTTCGAAACCGTCAAGGCCGGGATGCGATACGTGTGCACGCCGTCGTCGCCCGGTTTACGCAGGGCGATACCGAACCTGTACGTCGCGGGACCGCTTTCGAACCGCGGCCGAACGACACCCAGGTCCGTTTCGATTTCAGCTTCGGTGAACGATACTTGCGAAGTCAGATCGACATCGGCCCTGACACGGCCAGTGATCCAGATGTAGGATTGACCTCGGGGAATGGGGAAATCCGCGGGAATTCGTACTTTTGCATCTCTCGGTTCGATCGCCCCGAATTTCGAAGATTTCGAAATATCCGGGCTCGTACCTGCATAAATGTAGAACTCGCCGAATGATTTGAGCAGAGACGTCCCTGCGGAATCCAGACGAATCGACTTGAACCGGACAGGTTCCGCGGATGAATTTTCGACCTGGAACCGCAATACAGGATCGGATTCATTCCCGACAAGCAGAGGATGGCGAAACCTGCTGGCGACGGCAGTAATCGGATCCGCAGCATGAATTTCGACGCAGGCCACAATGCTCAAAAGTGCCGCGAGAACGATCCGGTCACATTTCGCAAGCCGATTGGTGATCAAGAGTCGACGGCACAGTCTGAGAATCGGCATCGTTCGCTTCGTTTCGCTTTCGAATATGTCCGACGGAATCCGAGTCGCGTTCGAACGCCATTCACGCCCTGGCGAAGGTCGATCGCTCAGGTGCCGTGTAGCGAATATGCAGGTGAGGCGTTTCGAGCCGTTTTTGCCCTGTACCCAGTGAACGCACGCCTGCCTCGACCAGGCCGCCTGTCAGCAGCGTTCGTTCGATCGGGCAGGGGGCCTTGCCGGTCAGGAATGTCTCTTCGGCCTTGGCCATGAGCGATGCCGAATAGACCACGTTCGGATTCGGCGGCAAATGAAACAGCGTGGAAAGCGGCTCGTCCCGTCCCTTCAGCCTGGCCGCGAAAGTGAAATCACCCACAAGGCCGTTCATCAGCAGCATGCTGGCCCGGGTGCCATCGGCATATTCGATGCGATAGGCGATCGGCTCCTTGACCCATTCACGGATCTGGGCCGGGGTCGGATAACGGTGGCTGAAGCTATCCGGTTGTGCGAGCGTGTGGCTGCGCGACAGGCACGCTTCGAAGAGATTCGCATCCCACCCGCCGGTGGCCCAGGAGCCTGCATCCATCGCTTTCCAGAAATTGTCGCCACTGATGGCCTGAACGGCGACGACGCCCGTCTCGCCCCCCTTGCGCCGTTCGGCCATGCACTGGATCACTTCCAGAGCGTGGAAGTCGTAGCTGTCGATGCCGCCGATCGCCACGCACATGAGTTCTTCGACTTCCGCCCCGAAGGGCATTTCGATCGAAGGCATGCGCCACGTGACCGGGAGGGACGATCCTGCGGCGAACGGAATTTTCATTTCACGGGCGATATCGACCATTTCCTGAGCCCATTGCGGGTTCCAGGAAAGATGCTTGTCGTTGAACACGGGGACGACTTTGCCGTCCTTGCGGAAAACGTCGGTGACCTGCTTGAAGAACTCGTAACGGGGATATTTCGTCTGCCGGTACTGGGTCATTTCATACTTACCGTGTTCGCCGATGATCAGAACGGCGTCGACCGCCAGACGATCGCCCCCGGCCCTCAGCGCTTCGGCCACCGAGGGATAGATCGTGAAGCCGAACTCCTTCGCACGCGACCGGCTCAGGTCCTTTTCAGGAAATTGGTCGACATAGGCCGAGACGACTTCGAAAGGAGGCGTGTGCCAACGGCCTTCGACCGGATAACCGACGAGGAACCGTTCCGCCATGTGCCAGGCGTGGGAGTGGTAACGCCATTCCGTGGTGACGACGGCCAGCTTCTTGCGTGGTGCCGGGGCGGCCGCAGATGCCGAAATTGAGAACTCGCTGGCCAGGAACCCAGCGCCGACGCTTCCGACCGTTGCCAAAAAAGCTCTTCGGTGATCTTTCATGCGATGAGTTCCCTGATGGGTGCCCCTGTGGTGATGGCCGTCGGCCGGCCGCTGGAATCTTCGTAGTGGGTATCTAGCGGGATGCCAAGAAGTTCGTAGACGGTCGCCAGCAGATCGAGCGGGCTGACGGGACGTTCGAAGACCGACCCGCCCCACTTTTCGCTCGCTCCGATGACCGTTCCGCCCCTGACTCCGCCGCCGGCGAGCATCACGCTGAAGCTGTCGGCCCAGTGGTCGCGGCCGGCATCGCCGTTGATGCGCGGAGTTCGCCCGAACTCGCCGACGCAGTAGACAAGCACGTCTTCAAGCATGCCACGATCGGCAAGGTCCTCGATCAAGGCTCCGATCGCACGATCCAGCGGCGGCAAATGTTGCTCGAGGCCTCGGTCAATCTCGTTATGGTGGTCCCAGTTACCGGTGTTGATGTTCACGCATCTCGCACCGGCTTCGATCAGCCGGCGTGCCAGCAGAGCACTCTGGCCATAGCGGTGCCTGCCGTAACGGTCGCGCAGCCGGGGGTCTTCAGCCCCGATGTCGAAGGCTTGCCGCATGCGGTCGCCGGCGACCATTTCCATCGCCTGGGCCTTGAAGACGTCCAGCCCTTCCATCGCGCCGGATTCGTCGATATCACGCCTGAGCGTGTCGAAGCGTTTGAGCAGTTCTCGTCGTGCGTTCACGCTTTCGTACGACAGTCCGTTCGGCAGGGACAGGTTGGAAACGCCGAAGCCAGCAGCGTTCGGGTCACCCCCGACTTCGAACGGATTATGGGCCTTGCCGAGGTAGACGGCCCCCTGGTAGCCGAACGCCTCGGATTTGGGGATCGTCACATAAGCCGGCATGGGCGGCTGCCGCGTGCCAAGAGTCCGGGAAATGACCGAGCCGAACGATGGCTTCTGAGGTGCGTTTCTGGCCAGAGTCGGGCCGAAGTAACCGGTCTGCATCCAATGCGACGACGGGGCATGAATGCCGTTATCGTGATGCACCGACCGCACGATCGCCAGGTGCTTCATGATCCTGGACTGATGCGGAATCCCTTCGCTCACCGTGATGCCGGGCACTTGCGTCGCGATCGGCCGGAAACTGCCGCGATATTCGGCCGGGGCATCCGGCTTCGGGTCATAGGTGTCCTGCTGGCTGAGGCCGCCATCGGTCCAGAAGACGATGATCGACTTCCGGCTCGATTTCTGCCGACTCGTACCCAGGTCCGCCGCTGCCCTGGATTCCGCCTGAAGAAGATCCGCCAGTGTCAGCCCGATCGCCGGAGCACCGATACGCAGGAGCGATCGCCGGGACAATCCGGGCCGAGGTGCGGGAGTCGAGCTTTCGCAATGTGTTCGCATGCCGTTCGCCGCTCCGGGTCAGTGGTTGAACAGAAATTCGGCCGTGGCGAGCAGTGACCAGAGCAGGGATCTGGACGCTTCGACCCGGTCGGGTTCCGATTCCAGAAACGCAACCGCGGCTTTCGACTCGTCGGGGCTTGGTGGCCTGCCAAGAACTCGCACGAACGCAAGTGCGGCTGTCTCTTTCGACGACTTCGATTCGGCAGCGAGCCTGGCCGCGAATCCTTCCGGGGCTGACAGTTTCCGCTGGATCTCGCTGGAATTGATCAGCTCCAGGGCCTGATTCAGCGACGGCGCGTCGACTCGCTCGCACTCGCAGGCCGTCTGCCTTGCCGGCCGGCCGAAGATGTCCAGAAACGGTGCCGCCACGTTTTCGTCGGGCAGCTGGATCGCTCGCGTGCCCGGCGGCAGGCCCGGGAAAGGTGTCGGTACGCCCAGAACCTGGCTGAGTCCGTCCAGCAGCACTTCAGCCGAGAGCCGGCGCGGGTAGAACCGGGCGAATGTCTGGGTGTCACCGCGATTACCATCGACAGGTTCGGACGAAACGCCGTAGGCCATGCTTGTGGTGATCATGCGCACAAGACGCTTGACGTCGTAACCATGCGTGGCGAAATCGTTCGCAAGAGCGTCCAGCAGCTCCGGGTCGGTCGGCGGATTGGTGCTGCGGGCATCGTCGACAGGGTGGATCAGCCCCCTGCCGAGGAAATGGGCCCACATCCGGTTGACCATCGTTCTGGCGAAAAAGGGATTCGTCGGATCCGACATCCATTCCGCCAGCCTGCCTCGCGGATCGTCGCCGGCGCTCAGGCGGAACGGCCCTGAACCGAGGGCCCGGGGCGGCTCGATCTCGCCGGTTCTCGGGTGTCGGACTTGCCCTGAATCCGCCAGGAAGATCGTCTCGTCGGTCGGCACTTCGGCATCGGCGAATCCGCCCTTGCGGCCGATCCGGCCGAACACAGCGGCCAGGCCGTAATAATCGGACTGACTCCACGACTCGCTGGGATGGTGATGGCACTGGGCACATTGAATACGCACGCCCAGAAACGCCTGAGCGACGGACTCCACGTAATCGGACGATTTTCGCACTGAGCGATACCAGACCGTCGGAGGATTTTCCGTCTGGGAACCCGTGGCCGTGAGAATTTCCGTGACGAATCGGTCGTAAGGCTTGTTTTCGGCCAGGGAATCGCGAATCCAGCCGGCGAAAAGAGTCGTCCCGGGCCGCTGCCGGGAGGTCGAATAACCGCTGCCACGATTGCGCAGGATGTCGGCCCATTTCACTGCGAAGTATTCGGCGTATTCCGGGCGTTCGAGCAGGCGGTCAACCAGTGCGGCGCGCTTGTCCGGTCGATCGTCGGCGAGAAACGTGGCCGTTTCTTCGGGCGTGGGCAGGGTACCGCAAATGTCGATCGATGCACGACGCAGAAAAGCTGCGTCGTCCGCTGGCGGCGAAGGTATGACTGCCAATCGACGCCACTGGCGGAACAGGAAACGATCGACCAGCGAAGCTTGGGCGTCCTTCTCCAGGCGGGCAAGTTCGCTGTCGACCCGGGCTTTCCGCTGCGGGTCCGTCACGAAGGGCACAGCACCTCGAAACGTCGCGACCTTGTCGCCGAAGCGTGCCATCACGGCGAAAAGCCCCGGGCGATTCGCAGTTTTCACTTTACCCTCGGAATCCGCGGAACCGACAGCCGGCTCATTCGTCTGATAAACAGCCTGTTCGGTTACGTCCCGACTTGAACCGTCGCTGAAAAATGCCGTGACTTTCAGGGCGAATTCCCGGTTCCTTTCGAGAATCGCTTCGGCCGGCGCAATCTCGATGCGTTCGATTCGCGGATCGTCGGCTGCTGGCGGAAGTGCCCCCTGGGCGATCCAGTTTCTCAGCACCCGGTAATCGTCGCTCGAAGAGTCGATCAGCCGGCCGCCGCCATGTGGCACACGCCCCGTCGCCTTCAGCAGGATCAGGCTTCGGTCGGGATCGGCCGGAAAAATCCGCCGTCCGCGATCTTCATGAACCAGAGTCTGGTAATCGAATTCCGGCTCAAAACCGAGCAGGGAAAGCATAAAACCGTTCTGGCCGCTCGCCTTGCCGTGGCATCCGCCGCCGTTGCACCCCAGCCGGGTCAGGATCGGGACGATATCGGTTCCGAACCGGATCGATTCGCCACCTCGTTCGCCATTTTCTGCATGAACATTTTGCGAAATGGAACCGTGCATGAAAATCGCCACGATCGTCGCGACGATTTTCATGAATTTCAATCGATGAGCGGAGACCATTCGCAGAGCGATCCTGATCGTATCGATTCGATACGCCTCGTCCGAATTCCCGGCTGCGGGCAGAAACGCACGTTTCATTCCGCGATCTCCAGGTCGAGAAATACGGCCCCCTGATGAATCGCTTCGTCCTCAACGACGCCGATCGTCAGAAGCCGGAGAAATGGAACTCGCCCCAGGGGCGCGTCCGGATTCACGACGACATTCAGAACGCCCTGATCCGTCTGCCCGACGAACGTTTCCCCTCGTCCGCGAACTCCCGGAACGTTGGTGACGATCCCCGGAACAGCCAGTTCCGTATGCACCTTGCCGATGAATCCGTTGCGGCGGCGTGCCCCGTAGCGAATTTTGAAACTCTCGCCCCGCTTCACTTTCGCGGGCGTGAACGGGTCGGCCTCCACAAGGAACGCTGCGGGATGGATTTCGATCGTAACGGGCTCGCTGAAAGCCACGACAGCCTCCGGTTTCGACGGATCCGCCGAAGGCACGGTCGATTCCGCCCGCACGACGAACGAATACTTGCCCGGTTTCGAATCCGATGGCAACGCAAGACTCAGCCACCCCTCGTTTTCGCCCGCCGGAACGATCGAAATCTGGCCTGGGGACGAGAACTGCGGCGACATCCCTTCGAACGACAGCCGCACCGGCGATGCGTGCGATCGATCGAGTCTGTCGATACGCACCGCCACGTCCACCACGCCCCCTGGAGCATGTTTCGGCGTAAGAGTGCCATAAAGCGGGTGCGAGAAAGGTCGATGAGCATCGGCCTGAACGCGGATCGCGGACTTGCCCGCGATACCGAAGAGAGGTTGAGGAACCAGTCTCCCCCGCAAGACCGGGCTTGCCCCTCGCGAAGGCGCCGCCATCGCAACCGGTCGCTGACCGATTCCATCGGCTTCGCTCATCAGGCGAATCGTTTCGACTCGTGCCCTGGATTCGGAATCCGCGGAGAGGACCATGACCGCTCGATCCGTTTCCGGGCCGATCCACACATCCGGGCAACTCAACCCGTCAGGCAAGGTTTGGGCATAGACACGGATCGGCCCCTCGTAGCCACGCCGCCGCAGCGCGACCAGGTCGAAAGTCGCCCTGCCGCCCGCCTGCACGTTGATCGCGCCCGAAGCACCCGCGCTGGGCATCGCGACGACCCGAAAATCGGGCTCGTCGCGCCTTACCGACAGCACGAAAACCTTGCGTGGATCAGGCTCAGGCCCGGCTTTCGTCTCGCGCAGCTCGATGAGAAATCGGCCGTCGGCCGGGGCGATCCAGCTTCCGTCCGGATCCGCATGGCCTGTCGGCAATGGCGCATGGGGCGAATCGAAAACATCTTCGAAACCGATCAGTTCTCGATTGCCCGTGGGATCGAACAGCCCCAGCCTCAAATCCGTCGGAGCTCCAAGACGCTCGGAAAAGACTTCGAAACGAAATACTTCGCCTCGTTTTGCATTCAATGCGAACCATCGGCTGAAATTCTTATCGGCGAACTGACCACTGATATCGCCCGGGCATGCGATTTCCATCGCCGTTTCGGGCGAAATGCAACGATCACCCGCCGTTTTCGGCACGTATTCCCCGGCACGCACTGCAACGCTCGCATGCGAATTCGGAACGTCGATCGCGAGAAAGTCGACGGCCGATTGCGCGATGGTTCGATTCACCGGCGGCTCAATGATCGACTTCGCCTGATCCGCTGCAATTTCGAAATTCGTCGAAGTTAGCGACAATCGTTCCGGAGCATCCGATTTCGAAACCGCTGACGAGCCAAGATTACGCCCGAGAATTCGCACCTGGGATTTCTGATCTCTTGCGACCTGACCAGGCACGGCGAATTCAGGCCTTGGCCCGGTATCGACATCGAGTCGGTACACGAAATCCGGACCACCGCCGAAGGACAGATCATGTACGCGAATTTCGTATCTGCCGTCCGCCGGTGCGACCCATCCGATCAGGGGATCGACGCCGAAATACCCGCGATTGGCCGCGATTCGCCGCCCCGACGCATCAAAAAGCTCGAGCACGGCACGCATTCGCGAATCGATCCTGTCGGCGTAACATTCGAAAACGATTCCCTGACCTTGACGGGTCTCGAATTCGTAACGGTCCGTCTCTCCAGCGGCCAGAATCCTGCCGGAGATGGTCTGGTCGAGGCCGATTTTCATCGGATTCGCGACAGACTTGTCGCCGGGTTCCACGACACCGGCTCGACGGCTGACCATGAACGGTACCGGAGCACTCAGCCCTCCCGCGCCGAAGGCTCGGACATCGTAATAGCCTGGCCGGGCGGACTCGGGTACGGCGACCCGAAATCGTTTCGGAGAGATTCGTTCGAAATTTCCGCCTGGGACGCTGGAAACGATCATTGTGACCGCTTCGAGCCCGCTGCCTGAAAACTCGACTTCGACAGAGCGGCCCGCAGTTACGCATGACGGATGAACCGATGCGATCACGGGAGGCGACTCGGCCTGAGCCGATACCGGAAATGTCGCGAAGACGACGCCGCAACATGTGATGGCCCAGGCCATGTTTCGCATGTCGATCGTGCTCATGACTGATGTCCGGAAGCGGGAACGTGCGGAGGAAGGCATTCGGGGCGGCGAGAGCGAAGCAGGCCGATTCGCGACAGTTACGGATGAGACGTGCAGGGCCCGGGGCGACCGATCGAAAATCACGCGAGATCGACGGATCGATCGATGTTCGGGGCAGGGCTGAGGCAAGTAGCGTCAGGACGGGGAGTGAGTTCATATATCATGGCCTCAGAAATCCCATGGTGCAAGAGTGGGTGGAGAAATCCTGACGAATCGCGGAATTCCATGTGCCGGATCGACCCTGTGCCCTGGCGGAACGGCAGTTCGGATCGATCTGCAGGAACGAACGCTGAGGAATGATCGGATCGTGCCTCATGCGACTCCGGAATCGGAGATGAAACACCGGCACGATCCGAACGATGCGTATGCTCATCAGGATCGGACGTGCTCCGGAAACGAAACCCGGTTTCGAAATCGAATTCCGGCGGCAGATCTTACCGACGAAATGCAATCGCTGCCCGGTCCGAACGATTCGAGCGATCCGGACGCCACCTTCGCTCCCTGATTCGAGATAGATTTGTGCAGATGTTTAAATATGAACACTACTAGTACTACAGTTGCGGTTCGCTCAAGAGCCTGTGGAATCTACGCAAAATCTCGTCTTTGACGATTTGCGGTTCTGCTTGGATTGAAGGACATCGTCTGGAACCGCAACTGTAGCACTAACCCCAATTCTTAGGATTGTTAATGGACTAGACGAACAGTTGTAATGCAAAAAGGAATTTGGCTCTGGACAATTTTCGCATTCTCAATAGACCGCTGTGATCTGGGCACGTAAGAGAACGCCTGTCTGTCCAGCGACATATCCGGTACGATTCTGACCAGCGGGCGAACCGTCGAGCCAGGCACCGTCGAGCGTGAATCGCAAATTCTCTCGTCCCCGGCGGAAGAACCAGTTGAACCCGCCGCCCAACTCGTAGCCGGCGCCGTAGTCGCCTGTCACATAGGAAGTCCGGGCATATAGCTCCCCCTGCTGGGGTACGACGAAATACCCGCCCTGAACAAATCCGCCGAAAGCACCCGTGGAGCGGATCGGCAGCGGACCGGTGCCCCGCAGGCCGAGCAAATCCTGCCAATAAAGCTCTGTCGAAACGCCGATGCCTTTGTATTTGTATGCTAGGTCGATCGCGCCCAGCGAAATGTCGTAGCTTTGCAGAGTCACCCCCGGGGCCAGAGCGCCAGGTGTGGTGATCAAAGTGCCGTCCGAAAGGCGAATCGGCGAGTTTTCGACTGCGTCGCTCTCTGACTGGCTGCCCCGGCCAATGGCGTAGGTATAGCTTCCGCCGATACGAATCGCCGCATCTTCGTGGTTCTGAAGGTCGGAATAACCCGCACCGAATTCGCCCCAGGGTTCCCACCAGGTCGAAGCCGACCAGCAGAATCGGTCGTTGAGCCGGTCGGGAGCGAGGTTCAGAGTGTTGAATCCGTTCGAAACCATGGCGTGGTAGTACCAGCCGTCCAGCGGTTCACCCGTGATCCAGATGCCCTGGCTCAAGCTCGGCCGGAAGAAGGTCGTCGCCATCGAACGATCCGGTCCCTGCAGGGGCGCGAACGCACTTTCGAGCCACTCGCGCGAGCCCGGGACTTTGCTCTGCCCAATGCTCAGCTCGATTGCGTCGCTGAAACGATAACTCAGCACATAAGCTCGAAAGCCAATCGGATTGTTGGTGACCGAGTTATAGTCTATGTTCAGGAGGTACCGAAGCTCCGGCAGCAAGGCTGTCCCCGAAAAAATGATCCGGCCCCGGGGAATGCCGAAATAGTTGTCGTTCGCGATCGGAATTCGATTGCCGGCGCTGTCCGTCCAGAACGACTCCGTGCGAGCGAAGCCGTTATAGCGGAATACGTTCTGGCTTCGGACCCGCAGGGAAAAGGGCGTTGCATCAGGATCGAGCGGTACGATCGTAAAGCCGTTCTCATAATCGACGCGAAACCTGTCTGTGCGAGTTACAGTGCTGGCCGAGGAAGCATCCGTGAAATAAGGGACGTCAGACGAGTCCGGCAGATCCATCGGATCCCAGAGACCGGAGTCCAGATCGGCGACGTCGTCAGCAGAATCCGTTTCGACCGGCGTGACCTGGAAAGGGGGCGGGGCGGGAAACCGGGACGGCTGTGCCAATTCCTGGCGAATCTCAGTCTGCGCTTCGGCGGTTCGCTTCAGCGCCGTATCCTTCGCGTCGGGAACCCGCGTTTCGATTTGCCGCTTCAGGTCATGAACTTCTCCGGCCAGGCGAAGGTTCTCTTCCATCACGGTACTGAGCAGTTTTTCGAGCCGTTCGATTCGTGCGGTGTCCGTGGTTGGAGTCGACGCCGGCGTGGCATCTTCGCTTCTTGCGAAACCCGTCGCGAACGAAACAGACAGAACGAATGCCGCAAGGCATCTGTCCCGTCGTTTCTGTCTGATTCGCTCCGGCTTCGACATTCGATCTCACCTCGCCATCGGCCAAATGCCAGCCACACCAGTGGCAAAACTTGCCTGCATTCGCTGCTCCGAAAACTCGCGGAGAACCAACCACTGAAGAATCCGAACGGATTTCGTCATTTCTTTCCATCGGCTGATTTTGCGGTTTACGTCAATGATTCCGGTCGTATCGATCACATGCTCGCATTCATGGATTTTGGATTCTGGACAGATTTCGATCTGACGTTTCGGTAATTTGTATGGATTTTAGGGGTCGTTCCGGACGAAAACACATTCGTAAGTACGCAAAGACTGATCTTCGTTCCGGACGACAGGTGCCTGTCATGATCAAGCGGATTCGCGAATTGGGTTTGCTGACGATTGCCCTCGGAGCGTTCGCCACATCTGCACAAGCTCAAGGCGTGATCGCCTCCGGCGCAGGCCCGATCAACCGGTCGATGGCGGGTGCATCGACGGCCGCCGCGTTCGACTTCGGATCCAGCTACTGGAACCCGGCGACGATCAGTTTTCTGGAACGGGACGAAACGCTTCTCGGAACCGAGCTGATCATTCCGAGCATGCATTATTCTTCCACGCTTCGTGCCGGATCGATCAACGGCGTATTTCCGCCGACGAACCGGTATGGCACGACGCGCAGCGATTCCGGCGTGCCGACGAATCTCTCCGTGGGCAGTTCGTTCAAGCTCGACCCTGAATCACCGATGACGATGGGCATTCTCATTACGGGGCTGGTCGGCGGGAACGTGAATTTCGCGGGGAGCACAACGACACCGACGCTCGCGCCACGACAGCCTCCGAACTATTTCGGTGTCGGCCCGGTTTATGCCAATACGGCGCTTCTCGCGATCAAGCCGATGGCTTCGTACATGGTCAGCGACAAGCTTTCCGTGGCATTCGCGCCTGTCATTACGACCGGCACGGCCCAGTTCAGCCCGGCATTTTTCGCTCCCGGTCCGAAAGACGGGTACGGCATCGCGACCTTTCCGACGGCGACAAATTCCCGGCCTTTCTGGGGCGGTGGTTTCGAACTGGGCACGATGTACGAAGTCGACGAAAACTGGAATCTCGGTTTCTCGTTCAAAAGCCCTGTCTGGCAGGAGAGATGGGAATACAACAGCTATAACCCCGACTATTCGGCCCGCACGATCGGGATTCAGTCGGACATGCCCGCGATCTATTCGCTGGGTGCCGCATATAAAGGCATCGAACGGTTGATGGTCGATGTGGACGTTCGCTATTTCGACTATGCCAATGCCGCGCTCTGGGGCGATTCGATCGTCAGCGGCGGCCTGGGCTGGCAGAGTATTTTCGCGGTCGCTTTGGGTGGTCAGTATGAGCTTTCGGACCGCTTGACCCTGCGAGCCGGCTACCTTTTCAACCAGAACCCGATTCAGGAAATCAACACGATCTTCAACATTCAGGCTCCAGGATTCATTCAACATTCGCTGTCGATCGGTGCTTCGCTGCGTCTCAATGACAATATCGTGTTCACGGCGGGCTGGGTTCACGGCTTCCGCAATGCGATCGAAGGACCGCTCCTGCAAATTCCCAACTCATCGGCGCGCATGGACGCTCAGGTCGACTCGATTCTGGCAGGCCTGACGATCCAGTACGGCGGGAAGCGCAATCGCACGAAAGCTTCGCCTGAGGTCGCCGCCTCCGAGGAGATCGTAACCTACGAATGACGCCTGAACTCCCTTCCATTTCCGCGCGGCCGTTACCACCCGGCCGGGGAGCCGCGCGCGACGCCTGAACAACGGCTGAAAACCCGGATCGCGTCGAAGTCGACCTCGACCGGTTCTTCAGTTCGACGGTATCCTTCCAGTTATGTAGAATTGAGTATTCGGACTCCTCGAGGCGAGGTCATGACCTTCACGTTTTTTCGTTCCCGGCCACGATGGAGGCATGTCGAATCTTGAACGAGGGCGAAGACAAAGACGACATGTCTTCCGAACAGCTCCTGCCGCTGGTCTATGAAGAGTTGCGTGTACTTGCGGGTCAGCGGCTGGCTCAGGATCGGCTCGGCCTGACGCTGCAGCCGACTGCGCTGGTACACGAGGCGTACTTGCGTCTCGCGGCGAACGGAAGCACTCCGTGGAACAGCAAGGGCCATTTCTTCGCCGCCGCGGCACTGGCGATGCGTCGAATTCTGGTGGAGAACGCACGCAGGAAGTCAGCCACGAAGCGAGGCGGCGGAAACGACAGAGTTCCCCTCGAAGAATTTCACCGGATCGTGGAATCGCCAGTCGACGTACTTGATCTGAATGAATTGCTTGACCGTTTCGCGGCTGAAGAGCCTTCGAAGGCGGAGCTTGTCCAGCTTCGGTTTTTCGCCGGCCTCACGTCCGTCGAGGCCGCCGAAGCTCTCGGAATTTCGCTGGCGACGGCCGAGCGCTGGTGGAGCTACTCGAAGGCCTGGCTTTATGCGGAATTGCGGCACGATCGAACGGAATTCGAAAACCCGTGAGGGGCTATGTCCGGAAAATTCGCACTACAAAGTGTCGAGCCGAAATTCGATCCGCTCCAGTGAGACCTGCCGATGTCTGGTCAGCCGTCTAAAGACGTCATCTTCGAAGAAGCACTCGGGAAGCCGACGCCTGAGGAGCGGGAGGCATACCTCGATGCGGCCTGCCGTGGCGACGCCAGCCTGAGGAACCAGATGGCACGCATCATCGACGCACATCTCGCGGTGGGCAATTTTCTTGAAACGCCCGTTTTCGGAGCGGACTGCGTTTCCGATTTCGCAGCCGGCAGGAATTGGCCGGTGCCGACGGAAAACGCTGCCGGCTTCAAGGAGACTCTTCCCCCGGACTGGATCGCGCCTACCGCACGGGCGGACTCTCCGGGCCGGATCGGCAGCCTGGAGGTACTTGAACTCGTCGCCCGGGGCAGCATGGGAATCGTATGGAAGGGGTTCGACGAAAAGCTGCATCGCGAGGTCGCGATCAAGCTTTTGCCCCCTGAGATCGCGGTGGACGCATCCGCTCGCCGCCGTTTCGTTCGTGAAGCCCGCAGGGCCGCTTCGGTCGTGAACGAAAACGTCATCGCCATTCACGCGGTCGATGACTCAGGCGTGCTCCCTTACATCGTGATGCCGTTCATCGAAGGGGCTTCGCTTCAGGAGAGAATCAAACGAGATGGGCCGCTCTCCGTCGAATCCGCATTACGGATCGGGGCTCAGATCGCGGCCGGGCTGGCCGCGATCCACGCGAGGGATCTCGTCCACCGTGACCTCAAACCGGCGAACATTCTGATCGAAAGGCACGGAGATCGAGTCAAGATCACCGATTTCGGAGTGGCTCGGGCCGTCGACGACCCCCATGCCACACAGTTCGGTCTGATCGCCGGCACACCTGCCTACATGTCTCCCGAGCAGGCTGGAGGCCTCGCCGTCGACCACCGGGCCGATCTTTTCAGCCTGGGAAGCGTACTATATGCCATGGTGACAGGCCGCCCACCCTTCGAGGGTGAGTCGATCGTCGGGATTATCCGCCAGGTCTGCGACCATACGCCGAAACCGCTACGTCAGATCGATCCCGCGATACCACGTGCTTTTTCTGACCTTGTCGCGAAGCTGCATTCTCGAAGACCGGCTGATCGCCCCCAGTCCGCAGACCACGTCGCCGCCGAATTGTCCGCCCAGCTCGCCCAGTACTCCGGTGATGAATTTCCCGCGAATTCAGGGCAATTTCCGACTCATCGATTCAGCCTGGGCAGGCGAATCGCAGCCGCGGGCTTCCTCTTTACGGCTCTCGCTCTCGGTGCAACCGAGGCAACCGGCGTGACTGACATGCACGACACTGTCATCCGCCTGCTTCAGCAGGATGGCACGCTCGCGATCGAAGTCGACGATCCGGCGGTCAGCGTCACGCTTGAAGGAACAGACATCGTCATTACCGGAACCGGGGCCCAGGAGATACGACTCAAGCCCGGTTCGTATCAGCTCAGCGCCATTCGCGATGGCAAGCTGCTGCGGCAGGAACTCGTGAATGTCAGCCGCGATGGCCGCCGGGTCGTACGAATCAGCCACGAGCCGACTTTTCAATCAGATGGTGCCACCGCCGCCTGGGAAAAGCGAGTATCAAGACTTTCGCCGGAAGAGCAGGTCGCCGCAGTGGTCGAACGTCTGAAGCAACTTAACCCGGGCTATGACGGGCACTTCGAATGGAGTGCCCGAGAAAATTATGTCTTCACGTTCGATCTTGCATCGGACGCTATCAGCGATCTTTCGCCTCTCCGCGTGTTTACGAGTCTCCGAAGCCTCGGATGCCTGGGAACCGGTCAGGGGAAGGGAAAAGTCCAGGAGCTCGGCCCATTACGCGAATTGCCGCTGGAATTCCTGGCCCTCGCGAATCAGGCGGTCACGAACCTGGAACCTCTGCGTGACATGCCCTTGCAGTTACTGATTTTATCGAACTGCCCGGTTGAAGAGCTCTCGCACCTGAAGGGCAAACCGCTCAGGTCGCTGCTCCTTCAAAACACGTCGATCAAAAATCTGGAACCGCTGCGAGGTATCCCGCTGACTTCGATCGATCTGCACGGGGCTGTCGGAGTCAGCGATTTGAGCCCCCTGGAAGGGATGCCGCTGAATTATCTGAACGTCAGCCACCTGCCGGTCGCACAGGAATCCTGGAAAGTCATCTCCGGCCTGCAAAAAATGAAGATGCTCGTTCTTACAGGTACGCCTTTGCAAGATCTCTCATTTCTTAGCCCTCTGAACCTGGTGGAACTCTCCTTCCCGGAAACCGAAGTGAAGGATATTCGTCCGATCGCGAATATGCCCCTGGAACGCATTCATCTGGATTACCTTCCTGAATTCGCCGAAATTCTCCGTTCGATGAAAACATTGAAAATGATCAACCTGAAACCGGTCGACGAATTCTGGCGAGATGTCGAGGCCAGACAGGGCAAGTAAAGGATCGATGTGCAGAGATCAGAAGCGGCATAACGCCGATTTTCGCAGGCCGATCGATACCGGATAATCCTCTCCCATTTTTACGATTCGAAAAATTTCCGGCATTGTGAGGGGTGCCTTCGAATTTTCACGCACTGGAAATGAGGTGCGGTCCGTTCTCGCATTTCCTTCATGAGAAGGGCAGCACAGAGGGGTTCGAAATCCCGGACCGGGATGCTGCGAATTCCACGGCCGCTGATTCGGCCCCAGTCTCGACAACGCTGACGTCACAACGCCGGAGTGCTTTCATGCTGAACTTCTCACGACCCGGACTTCGCCCACGCCGCCCGATGACTACGGCTCGCCGACGCAGCACCAGGTTCGTGATCGAATCGCTCGAAGACCGCGTCACTCCGGCCTCGTACCTCGTCACTAACGCCCTGGACGACCTCAATGCCGGGTCGCTCCGCTGGGCGATCACGCAGGCGAACCAGAATCCGGGCCTCGACAGCATCACGTTCGACCCGACTCTCGGGGGCAACGAAACTCAGGTCATCGGCGGGATCCCGTACATCATCGTCCATCCCGCGACGACGATCGCGCTGAACAGCGCCCTGCCACTCATCACCGACAATCTGAACGTGACGGGGAACGATCGACTGACCATTTCCGGTCGGAACGCGAACGGCATTATCAACGTATGGAACACTGTCACGGTCAAACTTGACAAGCTCAACCTGGCCAACGGGAAGAACCAGCTGGGTGGCGCGATTTTGAATTTAGGTACTCTTGAACTGACGAATTGCTCCGTCGCTTCGAGCCAGGCAGAAAATGGCGGTGCGATCGTAAACGGCGGCACGGCTCGGATCACCTCCACCAAGTTCGACTCGAACTCCGCCTCGGCCTCGTCTGGCGCCATTTACAACGCGACCGATTCCACGCTGGTCATCACATCTTCGACCTTCACAGGTAACTCTGCGCCTCTTGGAGGCGCAATCGGTACTTTCGGCGGCACCGTGACGATCGATCGATCACGATTTTCCCGTAACACGGCTCGCGGTGCAGACGGCTCGGTCGGGCAGTCTGGCAATGCCGGACAAAACGGCGCGACCGGCTACGGCGGAGCGATACTGGTCTACGGGAGTTCGACCGTCGGTATCACCGACACAGAAATCGCGGAGAACGTCGCACAGGGCGGCAGAGGCGGCGACGGCGGCAACGGAATCACGGGCTTCACCGGTTCGACCGGACTTTCACCTGCCGGCACGGGCGGCGTGGGCGGCACGGGCGGAGCGGGCGGCAATGGGGGCTCCGGCGGCGCGGGCGTGGGCGGAGGGATCGCCCAGTTGGGTGGGCGGCTGGTACTTCAGGGCGTGACATTGTCAGGCAACCAGTCCGTCGGAGGGCAGGGCGGCAATGGAGGAACAGGTGGTAACGGCGGCCGGGGCGGTGACGGAGGTGCCCCCCAGCGAATCGACCCCTTTTCGATCGAGAACGGTTACCCGGGTGGTGACGGCGGCCGAGGCGGCTCGGGTGGAAAAGGTGGAAACGGCGGTGCCGGTGGCTCGGCATTCGGCGGTGCGATCGCAGTCGCCACCTCGATCCAGACGTTCGTTTCCAACTCGACGATCGCGGGCAATACGGCCATCGGTGGCGCAGGCAACTCAGCAGGCAACGGAGGCCGGGGCGGAAATGGCGGCGACGGAGTCCTGGGATCGACCAGCTCTGGCATAAATCCCGCCCTATTCGCGGGCGATGGCGGCGCCGGAGGCAACGGTGGCGATGGCGGAGTCACCGGCCCTGCGGGCGGCAGCAGCGGCGCCGGGCTTTATCAACAGGATTCGCCGGTATTCATGACGAACGACACGGTCGCTTTCAACTCAGGCGGTGTCGGTTCCAGTCAGGCGGCCATTTCCTCGGGTGGCCAGGGCGGCAACCCGGGTCAGAACGCGGGCGGGCGGACGACCTTCATCGCAAGCGGATCGCCTGGCCTTGCGGGAACGCTTTCGAACGTGGTTCCTGTCGCGGCCGGAGCAGGCTTGTGGTCTATCGGTACTGCGGATGCGCCCAACAACGGCATATTGGTCACGAATTCGATCGTCTCCCGAAACTCGGCATCTGGTACAGCGAGCGATGTCTTCGGAATATTGAACCTTTCCGCGACATACAACGTGATCGGAACGGGCGGCTCGGGTGGGCTCGTTAACGGAGTCGGCGGCAATAAGGTCGGTATTTCCGATCCCGGCCTCATGACTCTGGCCGACAACGGAGGCCCGACCCGCACGATCGCGATCTCTCCGACGAGCCCGGCGTTCAACGCCGGACGAAACGATTACGCCATCGACTCGACCCTGAAACCGCTCACGACCGATCAGAGAGGGTCTGGCTACCCGCGCATTACCGGCGGCACGGTCGACATCGGCGCTTTCGAAATCTCATTGCAGGAGTCGCTTGTCGTAACCACGCTCGTCGATGAGGCAGACGTCTCCTCCGATCCTCGACTCGGAACCGGCACTTCTCTTCGAGAGGCCCTCGCCTGGGCCAACCAGAACCCCGGTTCCGCCACGATTACCTTCGCAGCCGACCTGACAGGGACGATCAGCCTTTCTCGGGGCACCCTGACGATCACCGACTCTACGGTGATTGCCGGCCCCGGCGCGAGCGTTCTGACGATCGACGGCAATCGAAATTCCCTGATCTTCCTGGTCACGGATTCCAGGACTGCGATACAGAATGTGACCATCAGCGGGTTGACCCTCACGCGAGGGAAATGGGTCACGGGCGGGGCGATCCTGAACGGAGAGAATCTGACCCTCTCCCAGGTCGTAATCACCGACAATCAGGCCACGAGTTCAGGCGGGGCAATTTATTCCGACAACGCCAGCCTGACGATCGTCGAATCGACCATTTCGGCAAACGTCTCTTCGTCCGGGGGCGGAATCTACGCGTTCGGCGGGTCCGTGCAGATCGCGGGATCGACGATTTCCGGCAATCGCAGCGAGTCAGGGCTGGGCCAGACTCCGGATGGTGGCGGGGCGACTTTCATTATCTCGACAGTGAGAATTCAGAACTCCACGTTCTCGGGCAACAGCGCCACGACGGGAGGAGCCTTGTCTTCGAATCTGTCCGCCATCACGATCGTAAATTCCACGTTCACCCGGAACACGACGGCGGGCGGATCGGCCATCCAGTCCGGAGGAACGACGAACCTGACGGTCGCCAATTCGATCATCGCCGGCAACACTGGCGATGATCTGGGCAGCAACGGTTTCACGACCACGCTCCAGGGCCAGAACATTCTCACCGGCGACCCGAAACTCGGCTCCCTGGCCGACAACGGCGGACCGACCAAAACCCACATGCCGCTACCTGGCAGCCCGGCGATCGACGCAGGGAGCGACAATGTCGCAGTCGACTCAGACGGGAACGCGCTACTCAAAGACCAGCGTGGCCGAAGCCGCCGTTCCGGGACGGTCGATATTGGCGCTGTCGAGGTTGCCAGTTTTCTTGTCGTGAGCACCCTGAACGACGAGGACGACGGTGATTCCGATCCTCTGCTGGGCACCGGTACTTCCCTGCGTGAGGCGATCGCCTGGGCGAACGCGAATCCCGGGTTGGACACGATCACGTTCGCACCCGGGCTGAAGGGCTCGATCGTGCTCACACGTGGACAACTGCGGTTATCCGGTTCGAACAACATCCAGGGCCCCGGCGCGGACCTTATCACGATCGATGGAAATCAGACCGGTCGGATCTTTTTCGTGACCGATGGTGCGGACGCAATCTGGAGCGAAGTGACCATTTCAGGACTTACGTTAACACACGGAAATGCACAGGATGGAGGATATTATGCAGTTCGGTTCAAATCGGGCGGGGCGATACTGAATCGGGAAAAACTCACGCTCAGTCGCGTCGTCGTCACCGATAACCTGGCGCTGGCCAACGGGGGTGGCATTTTCTCGGAACTCGGCGACCTGACGATCATCGATTCCACTATCTCCGACAACTCGGCTTCTTCCGGAGCCGGTATCCTCGTCCAGAATGGCGAGGCCCGAATCGTCGGATCGACCATCGCCGCGAATGTCGGCATTACATTCGTCGGGATAAGCAGCACATCCGCACCTTTTGGTGGTGGGGTGAGCATCGTCAGATCGAACGTATGGTTCGAGAACTCGACAATCTCCGGGAATTCTGCCGATTTCAGTGGAGCAGTGAGTATCGCGGAGTCGACGGTAAAATTCACGAACGTGACCATCACCCGAAATCTGACCGTTCTTTCGTATTCCGCTGCCGTCGATGCAAGTTCCTTCGGCAACAACCCGGTGACTTTCACGAACAGTATCGTCGCCGACAACGCCGGAAGAAATTTCGTGGGCAGTCCGGCCCCCATCCTGCTGGGCCAGAACTTCCTCAGCGGCGACCCGAAACTCGGCCCGCTGGCCGACAACGGCGGACCGACGAAGACCCATAGACCGCAACCGGGCAGCCCTGCGATCGGTGCGGGTATCAATTCCGCGTCGCTCGATACCACCGGCAACCCGATTCAGACCGACCAGCGAGGTCGACAGCGGTCCCCTTACGGTTCCACGCTCGGCGCAGTCGAGGGCATGAGCATAACGGTCGTGTCGAACCCGCTCGATCTCGGCACATTCACCTACGGCCAGACCAGCGCCATCGTACCGGTCGAAATCGCAGGCTATGAGGTCGATCTGAACATGCTGGCATATTCCGACAATCCAGCACGGACGGTCGAATTCTCGCACGACCTCCAAAACTGGTCCTCGTGGGGCTTCTACGTCCTGCCGAAGAGCTTGTTCGATAACTCGCCCAATGTCACCATCTGGGCCCGGATCGCGCCTGCGGCGAACGCCGGTTCGATCTCAGGCAACTTCGGATTCACCAGTTCTTTCTCGACCACGCCCGTACCATATTCCGGTACGGTGAAACCGGCCCAACTCACGTACGTCGCGGATCCCAAAGCCCGCACCTACGGCGACGCAAATCCTGCCTTTACGGGAAGCGTAGCCGGGCTCGTCCTGAATGACTCAATGGCGAGCGTCGTCTCCGGAACACCTCAGTTCACCAGCGCTGCCACTGCCGCCACCAGCCGGGGCCAGTTCCCGATCGTCGGATCGGGGCTCACCCTGATCAACCCGAATTACGTGCTGGCCCAAGCCCCGGCCAACGCCACGGCACTGACCATCTCACCCCGCTCGCTGACGGTGAAAGCCACTGACGCTTCGAAAATCCAGGGCGAAGCGAACCCCGGTTTTACGGTGAGCTACGAGGGCTTCGTGCTCAACGATGGTCCGGGCTCGCTCGGGGGCACACTGGCGTTCTCGACGCCCGCCACCTCTGCGAGCCTGCCGGGCCTCTATTCGGTCATCCCCGCCGGACTGATTTCGGATAACTATGACATTCAGTATTCGAGTGGCACGCTCTCTGTCCAGAGCTATGCCACTGCGACAGGAAACGTGTTGGCAGAAGTGAATGCGGCAACGCTCAGCGCGACGACGAAGCAGGCTCTCATCAACGATCTCTACTCCGCCATACTGTCATTCGACGCAGCCCAAACGGATTCCGGCATGGACCAGCTTCGCCAGTTCATCGACCGGATCAACCGCCGCGACCGGTCATTCCCCACGACGCTCGCCCTGCGCTGGATCGCCGCCGCCACGAGAATTCGTCGCGCCTGGAATCCGAATCTCTGAAAGAAGGCGTGCTCAACCAGCATTGTCTTGCCCCCGGTTATTCGAAATCGCTCAGTGTAAGACTCGCTTCGTTCGGGCTAGATTCGAATGCCCCCCTGATGCGAAGGACTTTCGCTCATGGCCAAGCCATCCGAACTTTCTTCCAGGCAAACCACCGAGGCTGTGCTGGCTTTGTTTCGGCGCGAAGAACTCGCTGCACGAATCGCCCGTGCGTTCGAGATTTCCGAACAGACGCTTTACCGCTGACGCGACGAATTTCTGGCGGCTGGCGAAGCCGCTCTGGCCAGTCGCAAATCGGCCGGAGAGCGCAAGGCCAGGCAGATCGCCTATCTGTAAAAACAGATCTGTTCGAACTGCTGACGAAACGGCCGACTAGCAGTGGCAGATTTAGGATACATGCGTGTACATTCCCGGCCACGGCTGGTGGTACGCGGTGACGGTGATCGACTACTTTTCCCGCTACCTGCTGGCCTGCCACCTGACGCACAGCTACAGTGCCGCCGAAGTGTCGCTCGGCCGTTTCCTCCTGAAAAAACAGGGCCGAACGTGGGACGGCGTGCCCGTGCCGGACGTAACTGTCCGGTCCCTCTCGAAAACCGCCATCGACACCTTCCGCAGGCTGGCCAGGGCAAGCGAGCGGATAAACGCGGCGGACCTGAAAGAGTCGGCCACAGGCCTGAGCGAAAAGCTCCACCTGCTCGACGGCAAGTACCTCAAGCGTGCGGCCGTGCTGCTGTTACATGCCGACCCGGAGAAGTTCGTTACCGGGGCGTTCGTGAAAATCGGGTTCTTCCGCACCAACGACGACCTGCTGTATCACTACGAAATACACGGCGATCTGTTTACCTAGGCCGAGAAGACGATCGAAACTCTGCCGAAAGGCCCGCACGGCCGTGCGGTGCTGCGACTGGAGATCCGGTCGGACAACGGCAGCTGCTACGTGTCGCAGGAATTCCGCCAGGTACTGAAAGAAAATGGCCTTTGGCAACAGCGGATTCGGCCGCATTGCCAAGAGGAAAACGGCCTGATGGATCGTGCCGAGCGGACACTGCGTGAGAGCCTTGAGGACGAGCCGATGGCTAAGCATCTTAAGGCCCGGCGGATGATTGCGCGGCACGGTCGAGAGGTTCGATCACGAGCGGCTTCACAGCGCCCAGGGATTCCTTCCGCTGTCTGAGGTTTACCCAGAAGATCCAGGTGAACGCCAAGCACGACGGCGGCTGAAGCTGGCCCAGGGCCGCAACAGCCGCCGCGAACGGAACCTTGGACAACGCCAGGGCGCGTTGCCACTGGCCGCAGGAGGAATCGGACTCGTCACTTAACCTGACCGCCTGTACGTGCCACGTCAGGAGCGACGGAACGAATGAGATTCGACGATCACGGTGCGAATGCAGGTATAAGTGCCATTGCAGCCCAATTCGTCGCCGCTACTGAGATCCATTGGTCTTTCCCGTGCGGAAATCCACTTTCGAAGTATGGCTGAAACGGTACGGAACGGCTTTTGACGTACCAGGACCCGTCTTCGAGTTGCGTGGAGAGCAGATATTCGACACCGCGGCGATAAGCTGGATCGCTCGGAGCAAGTATGCCGGCTTCTTTCAAGGCGACCAGGGCTTGCCCCGTGGCATAGGCGTCGCTCGGGAGTGTGGCGAGCTCTGCCCAGCCTCCGTCGGCCCGTTGCTGTTTCAGCAGGTCATGGGCGATCGGTCGGAGCGTTTCGGCGTTCTCTCCTGCCCACTTCAGGCCGAAAATCTGAAACGCGAAGTCTTCGGTCGACGTGGGCCGTGCCTTCTTCAGCCACTGAGTGGCATGCTCGATGGGCTTTTCGTATTCGTTCCGTCTGGATTTTGGAGCATAGACCTTAATCGCCCGCAGCGAGGCGGCCGTGACTGCGATATCGCTCGATTCGAGAGGTGGCCTGTGCGAAATGACCCGCCAGTGACCTTCGTTCGATTGCCGGTTCTTGAGATAATGCGCCAGGGCGTCGGTCGCCAGGTCAGGCGGATAATTTTCGGCGGCCAGGCCGATCAGGATATAGCTGATCGTATCGGCGTCGCCAGGAATGCCCACGCCCTGAAGGGCACGATCGCGCCAGGTTTCGATGTAGGAGGCGTTCAGAGCCAGTTGCGAACTCGCGACATTCGGATCGAACGGCACTCCGGATTTGCGGGCCGAGGCGACGGTCATCATCGTCAGGGTGTTGTTGTGGCAGGAAACGCAACCGGACTTTTCCAGGAACGTCATGTCGGTCTGCTGGAGCAGAGGGATCGAACGCTCGAGAGCGGCACGGGCGGAGCTGGCCGGCTTCGACGTGACGACTTTTTCGGCGGCAGGGTCGCCCTTCTTCGCCCCGGCTTTGACGAGAAGCTCGGCGACCGGCGTCTGGCCTCTCATTCTTGCATAGTCCAGCATCGTCAGCCCTGTCTCGGATTTGACGTTCGGGTCGGCTCCCTTTTCGAGCAGAATCGAAGCGATCTCGACGGGCAAGGTATCCGAGTTGACCAGGTTCATAAGAGCGGTGCGCCCGGCAGGCCCCCGGGCGTCGACTTCGGCTCCGGCTTCGAGCAATCGACGGATCATCTTCGGATTGCCGAACGCAGCCGAATTGTTGAACGGAGGACCGACGAAAGCGAGTGCGATTTTCATCATTTCGCGATCGCCCGTGCGGATTAACTGATCAAGGCACTCGACGTCATTGGCGTTCATAGCGGTGAAGATCGGCATGGGGCCGGTTTCCTTGATCGTCGCCCCGTGTTCGATGAGGAGCCGCACGACATCTTCTTCGCCGACGTTTGCTGCCTCTCTCAGGGCGGAAAATTCCGGGTTCGTATGCGAAGATTTGACGGTCAGCTTCGCTCCGGAATCGAGGAGGAGCTTGACGACCGGAAGCGAACCGGTTTGCGATGCCGCGACCATGAGCGGGGTCCGGTCAGCGTCTGAGCAGGCATTCGCGTCAGCTCCGTGGTTGAGGAGGAGCCGGGTCTTCTCCAGGTCGTCGACCGCCCACATCAGCGCGGTGGCGCCGCCCTCGTTGCGGGCGTTGGGGTCCGCGCCGGCGTCGAGCAGCGCCGCGACATCGGCGATCTTGCCATAGAGAACGGCGTACATCAGCGGGGTGGAACCGCCTTGACCTTTGAGCGAGCCAGCCGCGGGATCGTGGCTGAGCGCTTTCCGGAAGCCGGCGCTGTCGCCGTCGCGGAGGAGTTCCATCAGCCGGGACGCCCGCGGATCGGGCGGAACGGGCGGAAGTTCACCGGCGAGTTCGTCAGGCCATTTCGCACCCTGGTCGATCCAGGCCTTGATCAGTTCGATCTGCTTCGGTTCGAGAGGTTCGGTCGGCGGCATCTGGGCGCCGTATTCGTCGGAAACCAACCGATGATAGAACCGGCTGCCGGCGCTGTTGCCGGGACCGATCATTGCGATGGTGCCGCCGCGCATTGCATCGCGCCTTCGATCGAGGCGAAAGCCGTTTTTCTGCTGTTTCGGCCCATGGCATTCGTAGCAGTGGGCCTTGAACAAGGGCTGGATGTCCCGGCCGAAGTCGACGGTGTCGGCCGCAAAGGCAGGACAAATCGAGCAAGCCGTCAGTAGAACGAACGAAATCAAACCGTTTCGCCAGGGCTTTTTCATTTGCGTCTCCTCCCACTGATCCGAATGCCTTCAGATTCGAATTCCCAGGACCGCGGAAGGCAGCGCGGAGAGGGGTGTGTCAAGCAGGGCTGATTCGAAGCGTTTCCCCGGATCTGGACATGGCTGTTTCGTTCATCGCGAGCGACCGAATTCAGGACGTATCATTCGGCGAATCCGATCAGGGCGTTGGCCTCGCGAAAGGTCAGCCTGACGATCAGGTCCTCGTGGAAGAGCCAGTTGTTCATGGCGATTCGCCCCTGGTTCGTCAGGAATTTCATTTTCAGCGCGGTTTCTTTCGCCAGTTGCCGCGCCTCTTCGGCCCGGCCCATCCGGTGCAGGCACATCGCCTGATAGAAAGACGAGGTAAGCGACAATTCGGGAATGTTGACTCGATCGACATCCGTCATGATGTCGATGGCGGCCTTGAAGGCTTTCAGTGCGTCTTCGAGGCGGCCGCGACGATACTCGGCCATGCCGAGAGCGAGATGGGGAAAGCCGCTTAATTGTCCGCCCGGATCGAGTTCGATCCCCTTGAGGGCGAGCTTCACGGCCTCTTCAGCGTCGGACGTTCCGACGCCCGGCAAGATGCAGCAGGCTTTCGCGGCTCGTTCGGCGATCGCGGCCTCTCGAGCGTTCGTGGCGAACGCAAGAATGCGCTTCCGCGTTTCGGCGAAATCCTTTTCGAGACCGAGCCAGGCCTGAATCGCCGCGAGACGAACGGAGATCATCGTATCCGCGGGATCGGTCTTGCTCGCTTCGGTCATAAACCTTGCACCATCCACATTCGCACCCTTAGCGAAGCAAACCTCAGCCAGATCCTGGTAATCGTCCTTGGATTCGACCCGAATATCGCCATTGAGGTAATCCGGCAGAGAGTCGTCGAAATCCTTCAGACGCCGGGTTTTCTTCACCCAGTCGTTCCAGTAGCCGGCGGGAATCCGCTTCTCGGACTGTGCGATGCCTGTCTCGAAAGCCGCAAGCGCTTCGGAGAATCGGCCCAGGTCACGATATGTCCAGCCCAAATGGGCGTATGTTTCGTCGTATTTCGGATCGATGCGGATTGCCTCTCGGAATGTGGCGATCCCTTCGTCGTATTTTCTCTGCTGGACAAGAGCGAGGGCATAAATGAAACGGCAGCGGACATCGCCGGGATGTTGTCGGATGATATTTTCCAGGTCCGCCGAGACCTCGGACCAATCGCCGAGATTGCCGAGGGCGAGGATGCGATCGATCTCTTCGCTCGTGGCGATGATTTTCCTCATCACCGATTTTTTCCGTGGATCGGAAGTCGCCCCCTCCGCGAGGTCGCAGACACCATCAAGAATCAGTTTCTTGAGGGGATCTTCCGAGGCGGCGAACTTCACGCGAGCTGCATCGCAGGCGAGTCGGACGCGGTCCGGTTCGCCCAGCATGACGAGCGCTTCGATCAGCCGTAAGCGGAAGTCGAGGTCGTCCGGCTTCTTCGTGACGCCGGCGTCCAGCGCCTCCGCCGCGAGATTCCATTTGTCATCCTCGGAAAGGATCGTGGCACGTTCCAGGTCGTCCGTCGCATACTTCAGCTGCTCCATCGTCTGGATCTTGCGCCGGTAGCGCTCGTCATGTTCGGCCGTGATGGCCGAGGGCAGCGGTTCGGCATTCCAGACACGGCAGGTGAAGTCGATGCCGCCCGAGACGAGTCGATGGCCGTCCGGGCTGAACCCCACCGTCATCACACCGGCCGTGTGCCCCAGGAGCGTGAACAGGTCCTTGCCGGTTCGCATGTCCCAGATCTTGACGGTCCTGTCGTAGCTCGCGGTCGCGAGCCGGGTACCGTCGGGACTGAAGGCCACGGAGACGACGTTGGCTGTATGACCCGTCAGCGTGTGAACGACCTTACCGGATACCGATTCCCGAACGATGACCGAGCTGATGGAATAATCCCGGCTCCGCTGACTATGCGACCCCGGGGAAGCCATCGTGCTTGCGATGAGTTTGCCGTCGGGGCTCGTGACGCTCGATCGAACGGGGTATCGATTTTTCGTGTCGTAATCCTTTGCCGTGGCCGGATCGTCGATATCCGCTCGAGCCGAGTCGATCTCACCAGTGAACGGGTTCCAGCTTTTCGTCGGATCCGCATCGGTCGTCAGGAACCCGGATTCCGAGATGACTCGCTGGCCATCGCGCCGGAAGGCGATGTTCTCCACCCAGCCTGTGTGCTCGATGACGACAGGCCGGCTCTTCTTCAAGTCCCAGAACCGGATCGATCCGTCGAGGCTTCCCGTGCAGACTTCCTGTCCGTCGGACCGGTACGAGAGGGCCTGGACGAAATCCGTATGACCATGGAACGTCGCCAGGGGTCGGCCGCTGGGAATCTCCCAGAGGCGGACGCTGCGGTCCTCGCTTGTGGTGGCCAGGGTTTTGCTGTCCGGGCCAAAAGCGAGATCGAGAACGAAACCCTGGTGTGCGAAAATTTCGAACTTTTCTTCGCCCGTCCGGGCGTCACAGATGTTGACGGTCCGGTCCCATCCGCCCGTGGCCAGCCAATTGCCGTCCGGGCTGTAAGCCGCGCAATAGATCCACCGCTTGTGAACCCTGATTTCGTGAAGTTTGCGCCCTGTCGCCGGATCGTGAACCACGACGACTTCCGAACCGGTCACGGCGAGACGACGCCCGTCGGGGTGGTACGCGAGCCTGTTCACGCCGCCGGCAGGGCCGTCGAAGGTCATTTTTTCGCTGCCCGACGACACGTCCCAGATTTTGACCCGACCGGTCTGAGTGCCGCTGTAAGTTCCATAACCGACGGCGAGCAAGCTGCCATCAGGGCTGAACGCGACGCTCATGGCTGCGTGACCCGGATCCTTGCTGGTCCAAAGGAGCTTGCCGGTCGAAGCCTCCCAGAGCAGAACGAGGCCCTCGGAACATCCGCCGGCGATCCATTTGCCATCACGACTGACGGCCAGGCTGTAAACGTTGCCGACGATTCCGGACAAAGCCAGCCGACGCTGGCCTGTTTCGACGTCCCAGAGGGCGATTTTCGCATTTTCGGCCGGGAAGGGATCGAGCATAGTGCTGCCCGAACCGACGACGACCGATTTTCCGTCGGCACTGTAGGCCATGGCGTTGATGCCGGAGTTGCCCAGGTCGACGACCCGGCGTTCCGAATTGCAGAGACGCTCGACGTAGTGCCATTCCCAGCCGCGGCGTTCGGGGTCGCAACCGTGCAGAAGATCCTCGGCCAGGGAGACGTTATCGTCCATCACTTCGCGATAGGCGCGGGAGACGCGGTTGACGTAATCCTCCCGGGCCAGCAGCTCGGCTTTTTCCAGGGCGATACGTTCCTGCAACTGGGCTTCTTCCCGTGCCGTCGCTTCTTTCGAAGCCAGGGTCCGGGCGTAACCGGCGCTTTCCTCCGCGCGTGCCCAGAGAACTGCCATCGCGGCACAGCCGCACGTCAACACGGTCGCCAGGGCCGTCAAGAGAGACGCCACCGCCTTGTGCCGGCGCGCCCAGCGCCACATACGCTCCGTTTCGCTGACCCGCCGCGCCTGGATCGGTACGTCGTCGATGTACCGCTGCAGATCCGCCGCCATGGCGCCTGCTGTCGAGTAACGCCGGGCCGGGTCCTTGTCGATCGCCTTGTGTATGATCGTTTCCAGGTCGCGCGGGACGGACCGGTTCACCCTCCCCAGTCGAACCGGTTCATCGTGAGTGACCTGCCGGATCAGGCGGTTCCGGTCTTTCTCGTCGAAAGCAGGCCGGCCGGCGAGCATTTCGTAGAGCGTGAGGCCCAGGGAGTAAATGTCGCCTCGCGCGTCGGACTTGCCGTCGAAAGCCTCCGGCGGCATATAGCGAAGCGTGCCCAGAATGTCGCCCGTATCGGTCAGATTTTGCTGATTATCAGCCTTGGCCAGGCCGAAGTCGGCGACCCAGACCGTACCCTGCCTGTCCAGCAGCAGGTTCGAGGGCTTGATGTCCCGGTGCAGAACGCCGTGACCATGGGCATACTCCAGCGCGTCGGCCACCTGGGAGCCGATGGCGGCCACGCTGTGCCAGTAGCTCTTCACGCGGGTGCTGGTCTTGTTGCCTTCGCGGTTGCCCGCCGGCAGCATGACGGACGATGACGACAACCGGAACGAGTCCGAAGGCGATCCGGGATGCTCCTGAGTCCGTTTGCCCGTTAGGGCCTCCTGATTCACCGCACCTGGCACGAAGGTGTGTCCGTCGTCGGCCTGGGCCTTGGCCGTATCTCCCTCCATCGGTTCGAAAATGCCGGTCAGCAGGGATCGGGCGACATCGGCCGCTGTCGGTGCGATATCGGATGGGCAGTTCGCCTGGCCGCAATTTCGAGGAACTCGCAACTCGCCGCTGACGCGAGTACCCGTACCCAACTGGCCATTCTGGAGCTTTACCAGCTCTTCGAGAACGATATCGAGCCCCAGCCCCTGGATGAACTGCATGACGTAGTACGGCAGGCCGTCCTGCTCGCCGACGCCGAAGACCGGCACGATGTTCGTGTGGTGCAGCCGGGCCGCGGATTTCGCTTCACGCTCGAAGCGCCGCCTCGCCCGGTTGTCCAGCAGCATGCTCCTGGGTAGAACTTTCAGAGCGACGTGCCTGCCCAGCGAAACCTGTTCGGCTTCGTAGACGATTCCCATGCCCCCTTTGCCGACCTCTCGAAGAATGCGGAAATCGCCGAGACGCTCAAGTGCAGGAGCCGAAGGGGCGTCATCGTCCTGTTTGACGCCTTCCTGTTCGTCCGCCTTGACCTGCTCGATTTCCGCCATGGTCGGAAGCAGTTCGCGAATTTCGTCCGCCAGTTCAGGGTAGCGGTCGAGGTACTCCTGAATGCGGGGGCGTTCGCCGGCTCGATAGCGAGCTGCGAACTCGTCTGCCAGCCGGGTGAGCAGGAGATAGTCGCCCGATTCTCCGAAAGTCGTCTCAGACATCGTCGAGTCCTCCCGGCATGCTTTTCAGTGTGGTCTTAAGCCTTTTCAGGGCACGAATGTAACGTTTGGCGGCTGCCGATTCCTCAATGCCCAGCGACAACGCGGTTTCGGCCAGGCTCAATTCCTCGAAGTGCCGCAGAGAAAGCACTTCACGGTCCATGAAGTCCAGCGTATTGAGAGCTTCCTGAAGACGGATCATTCGTTCGGCACGAACCACAGCCTGGGTCGGCGATGTGTGCTTGCCGAGAAGCTGAGCCGCCAGCGCGGCCGACGAGGCTTCCGGCAAGGCACCGCGGTAGAGTGAAACCTCCAGCCCGGCGTCACGCATCTGTGTCCCGAGATGATGGCGGTGCAGCTTGAGAATCCTCTCGCCCACGATCAGCCGGAGCCAGAGAAACAGTGGATAGGACGGTTTCTGAAAGTACTCGTTCATCCTCGTGACGACTTCGACGTAAGCCTCCTGAATCACGTCGGAAGCGTCGATACGAGCCTGAAGTCGGCGATCGAGCCTGAGTTGGATCATTCGCCTCAGCCGCTGCCGATGACGCGAAAAAAGTGAGCTGAGGGCCTCTCTGTCTCCGGCTTGCGCCAGTGCCAGAAGGCGAGTCGTCTCTTCGGAGTTGTCGTGAGCGAGCGTTCCCATACACTACCAACTCCGAAGTCAGTCGATTTCAGGACAGCCTCTTTGCGATTATTCTGAAATTTTTTGCGGAGCGGGACTTATCGACGTGATCGAGTCCATTCTCAACGCAAGGTGATTATCGTAAGACATTCGGAGCAAGCGCAAAAGAGTGTCAATATGTACTGGTTACCCCAAATGGCACTTTCGGCAAGTGAGTGACGTGGTTCGTTTCCGGGTCAATTGACCGACGGTTTCTCACCCGGAGACTCGAACGATGGACGACAACAGCAGCAACAAGCGTCGCAAGTGGACACCAGCCGAGAAGATGC
>WGMM01000027.1 GCA_016125085.1 bacterium | reverse complement strand
CGGCTCAAGCCGCGAAAGCAGTTGGCGAAACTGAACGTTCCAGGTATCGAGCGAAGGAGAAGCCGTCATCCGTGACCTCCGTGGAAGTCAGGAGCATAACAGATCGGGCGGAATCAGTGAAGCGCGACTGTAGTACTAGCCACGTCGCTTGGCAATTGTGTATCGGCTCGATCTTAGAATCCTGTCGAAGCTCGACTCTATCCTTTTGGCGTATTGGCGTCAGGCAGCGATTTTCCTTTGGCAACTATGCAGTAAGCCAACGGCTGAATTCTCAAATCGACTCCGGGCTTATTATGAACGGGCGTTTAGAGAACGTCAGGTCGAATCTGAAAGTTGTCGATCCGGACGGGATTCGAAGCAAGCGTGATTCCGCTGCGTAATGACCACCATCTCAGCGAAAAAACGGTGATACCTGTCAATCCAAACAATTTCGGCGGACACTTGAACTCATTTTCGAGATCCGATAAAATCTTGAGTTACGACAGTGGAGAAGGGAGTTCTCAAGCGGAAGGAACCTGACATGTCGTCAATGGATGCCGGTTCGTCAGCCATGAGAAAACATGGCGACGCGAATGACAGGGACACCAAATCGCTGGCTTCGATGCTCAGTCGCCTGAAATCCGGCGACGAGTCAGCAGCTTCCGAAATTCTCGAACGCTACGAATCCCAGGTTCGACTTGTCGTCCGGCGGTTTCTTCCTCGCGTATTACGCTCCAGGTTCGACTCGCAGGACATTATGCAGAGCGTCTGGCGCAGTTTCTTTCAGAAAGTGCGAGAGGAGCAGTCGACGAATCCGGTCACGAACCCGGAGACTGGCGACAAGTCCGCCCAGGAATTCCAGGATTCCGCCCAGCTTTTCGCGTTTCTCAGCCGAATGGCTCGTAACAAGGTGATCGATCAGTATCGCCGGGAAACTTCGCAGAAGTCGGACGTGCATCGTCAACGCACGATGTACGGCGAATCAGGCGAGGATCTCGATCCCCCTGCCCCGGACGAATCTCCGGCCGAAGTGGCGGAAGCCGCTGACGAATATTCGCACTGGCGAAGCCTCGTACCCGAGGATCGCCAGGAATTGATCGACATGAAAGCCGACGGGCTCAGCACCAGGGAAATCGGAGTGAAACTGGGGATCTCCGAACGCACAGTTCAGAGGGTTCTGGAGGATCTGCGGCAGCGTGTCGAGCGCCGTCGCGTTGGACACAATGACGCGTTCCCACCGACCTGACGAAGTTTCGATCTGGGACAAGGCCGAAGACGACGAGAATCGTCGGAGGGCCCGCGTTTTCGAGCAGGAATGGCACCGCTCCAAAGGTCTCGGGGGGCGGCGGCCTTCTCTGTCCGATTATTTGCCGAAGCCGCACGCGGACCGTCCGGCGGCACTTCTGGCGTTGATTCGCGTCGACATGGCCTGCCGGAAAGACTGCGGGGACGTCGTACGCGTGGAAGACTACCTGTCGCTGGGCGAGCCCGCTCTGAAAATTCCCGAGGTGCTCGCAGGTCTTGCGTTCGAAGAATACATGTTGAGGGTGGAAGCGGGTGAGAGGCCACGCTGGTGCGAATACGAAAGCAGATTCGCGGATGCTGGAGACAGCCTGAAGGATCTGATTCTGATTCAGGAAGCGTTCGCAGGTTTCGATGACGATACCGCCGTCGCCAAACGCACCAGCCAGTGGGAAGGATTCCCTGAAGTCGGTGACCGCATTGAAGGTTTCCAGCTCATCGAGGAACTCGGCACCGGCAGTTTCTCTCGCGTTTTCCTGGCGCAGGACGTCGAACTCGCGGGCCGTCAGGTTGCGGTGAAGGTCAGTCACGGACGTTGTGCGGAATGGCTGACTCTGGCCCGCCTTCAGCACACCAATATCGTGCCGATCCATTCGCACGCGAAGACCATCCTCGGCGAACGAAGCTTCGACCTGGTCTGCATGCCCTATTTCGGCCGGGTGACTCTGGACGCAGTCATCGAACATAACCAGTGGAGTCTGTGCCTGGACGGCGGCGAGATTCAGGCGCTTCTTGATGGCCTGCAGAGCCAGGCGCTGATTGACGAGTCCAAGGATTCGTCTTCTCGAAGGCACTTGACTTCTCTCTCGTTCGATCAGGCCGTGGCCTGGTGGGGCTCGATCCTGGCCGAAGCCTTGCGGCATGCACACGAACGGCACGTTTTGCACAGGGACATCAAGCCTTCGAACATTCTGATCACGCCCGGCTGTGAGCCGATGCTGCTGGATTTCAACCTGTCGTATCAGAGGGGCGAAAACCGGCCAGGAGAGAGCAGGGAAGGAGAAACGACAGGCAAGATCCCCAATGCGGAAAATGTCGGCGGCACCCTTGCCTACATGGCCCCGGAACATATCGAGGCGATGCTCACCGGGCAATCACGGCTGGTCGATCAGCGGGCTGATATCTATGCCCTTGGTGCGGTACTTTACGAGGCACTTACGCGTCGCAGCGGGGTCAACAAGTCGAACATCGCCACAGGAAGCCGCGACGAACTGCTGCGGCAGACGCTCGAACTTCGGAGGATTCCCGTACCGCCGCTTCGCGACATCGCTCCGGACGTGACTCCCGCACTCGATAACGTCATCCGGAAGTGCCTGGACCCCGATCCGGCCCGGCGTTACGTTTCGGCCGCTCACCTGAGCGAAGACTTACGTGCGATCGCCGCGGATAAGCCGGCACGTTACGCATACGAGCCGATTTCGAGCCGCGTAAGGCGAGGCTTCAGGCTTTACGCCCGGCCCGTAGCGAGCACTCTGGCTTTTTCCGTGCTGATGATCGCCGGGCCTGGGAATCATTATTATTCTCAGTATCTGAATCATTACCGAACGGCTGAAAAGCAGCGAATCGAGAGGTTGACGAACGATTCGATGGAGGATCAGCGCAAGGCGGTCGAAGCCAGGATCCGGGATGATTTCGCCACTGCGCTGCAGGATCACACGAGAGCGATAAACCGTCTTAGCGAGGAACCGATTCTAGGGCCAGTCCTGGAACGGACCCTGCAGGAATTCGAAACGACGACCGGCATGAGGAAGGCGTTCCTGAATTCGGAGGAATTTCTGGCGAGTGCAGGTTTGCTGCGTTATCGGGTACTGCATGCGACCCGGTTCGGTGGAGATCTGGAAGTTGTCGATTTAAAGGGCGATTTGAGCCGTTCGATGCTTCCGATTCTCGATGAATTCGACAAGTTCCGGTCCGATCGCGAAAATGGCACGGATCGTTCATGGCTTACCCGGCTGAATCCGCAACGGCTCGAACTCGTAAGAGAGTGGACGAGCCTGATTCTCTTCGAGACTGTCTGCGCTCTGGTGAAGACGAATCAGGATGCCGATATCCGGGCCGGCCTGAACTATTGTCGAAGAATTTCCTCAGTCACCGAGCCTGAACTGCCCTGGTCAGCACTTCGCGACCGGCTCTCGGCGATCATCGAACGACGGACCGTACCGGCCATCAGTTATCCGGACCCTCGTCAGGAAAAATCGCAGATCGTTTGCCTTCAATATGCCCGGCTGTCGCAGCTGGAAGGGCATTCGGGCGAATCGATCAAATGGGCGACTCGCGCAGCTGCGCTCAGGCCAGCTGACCCCTGGGTGCATCATGAACTTGCCTTGATGATGGAGCAGCAGGGGCAATATCTCGCGAGTCTTGACCGGCTTGAAATCGCTACTTCTCTTGCCCCGCAAAGCCCATGGGCGCGGCTCGATCGTGCCCGCCAGTGCAGATGGCAGGGGCAATATTCCCAGGCGTGGGAGGATCTGGCCGAACTGCGCGCCCAGATCCGGGGCCTCCCGATCGAATCGGAACTCAAACCCCTGCTTGAGCTTGAGTCAGGACTTGTGGAACAGGGCCTCGGCCGCACAGAGGCATCGATGCGATGGTTTCGCGACCTCATCGATCAGCCGGATGTCGACGAACCGATTCGGCTCCTGGCCGCCCAGGCATTGTGCGAGGATATCATCGCTGACAGGCGATGGACAGAACTCGAGCCGATTCTGGAGCGGTTCGATCCGGGCTTCGACAGACAAACGAGTTGGGCCGTCATCCGTGCCCGGCGCTTCCAGGGGCTGGAAATGCATCAGGAAGCCCTGGCCACGCTCGACGACTTCATTCGAGCGAACCCGGATGTCGTCCGTGCCAAAGCGTTGCGGGTGATTTCGCTGTTGAAGATCGGCAGATCGTGGGATGCCGTCGAAGAATGCGAACGGATTGTCAAGATCTCGTCGACACCGATGAATCGACGCATGCTCGACCGGTGCAGGATCGACCTGCTGGCCGATCTGCCGAAGGAAGACCCTCGATGGCTGCAAACGCTTCTTTCGCTTCAGTTCAATGACCCGGAAACGATCAGGCTCTGGCCTTCCTTCGAAACGGAAACGATTCGCAAGGTCGTGCGCAAGATTCATGATGCATGCGACGATCCCCGTATGGGTGATAAACTCGTCGGGAATCTCGAAAATCGCTGCCTGTTGACTCTCTCGGTGCTCGAATCAGCACTTTGCGATCCTGGGGCCATGGATACTCTGGAACGCACGATCGCAGAACTCGACCCATCGATTCTCACGATCCGGACACAGGTTTTCGTGCTCCTGAGCGAGAATCGGCTTGATGATGCCGAGGATCTTCTCGAAACAGGATTCCGCTTGTCATTCGAAGATCCGATTCTGGTCGAATTGAGAGCGCGACTGAATTTCCTGCGACGTGACTACGACAAAGCGCTCGAAGATTACGACAACCTGATCCGAAACCGTGACATCCCCGACGTGCGTGCCTGGCGTGCCAAAACTCTGGCCCGACGTGGCCGCTGGAACGAAGCGCTTTCAGACCTTTCCCGGGCTCTGGCGTACGATCCGTTCCAGCCCGACTGGCGGATCACGCGCGCCACGGTCTGGCACCGTCTCGGTCGCCTCGACCTTGCGGACGTCGACCTCGATCTGGCTGAACGTGCGAACGTGGACAACGGTAATCTCAATTTGCGAATCACTATGGCCAGGGCCCAGTTGCAGCTTGCGGACATGGATCGGCCGGATTCCGCTTCCAGGAAACTTCTGAAGGGATTCCGTGAGACGTTCTCGGGCATTCTCACGAACGAGGCGAGTGATTCGCCTGACAGCAAAGTCGATACTTCGCTGCTTCCCGCAAGTGGTGAGCGAGCGGAACCGATGATGGATCCTTCAGCCATCGAGATGATGCCATGAAACATTTCCGGATCTTCCGAGTTGCCATGTTTTTGTGGCTCGGAATCGACCTGCCGCTCACGAACGTAAATGCGATCGAGCTATCCTGGGCCAACAATTTTCTTACGATCTCAGGCCAGGAAATACCAGGGGGATCGGTGTCGATTCACTATCTCGAAGCCTTTTGCCGTGACAGTTCGACGGCGCGGCCCTGGCAATTTACCGTGATCCCGCACGAAACGCGGCTTGTCGAAGCCTCTCCTGACAAGTCGCGTCTCGTTCTGGAGAGCCGGGTCGAGGATGGAGTCATCGTCCGGCATGCCATTTCAGCCGATGCCGATTCCGTCGATTTTCAGGTCACCGCACGCAATCCGACGGACCAGGCAAGCAAGGTGCACTGGGCACAGCCATGCATGCGTGTTGACAAATTCGTCGGTGTCCCGCCCGAACACGATAGCGAGGCGTATCTGGCCCAGTCGTTCCTGTTCGACCGCTCAAGTGCAACAGGTGAACCGATACGCACATTCCTCACCGAATGGAAGCCTTGGGCTCTCTCCGCGCGATACACGCCCGGCCAGGTCTGGCCAGGCCCGGGAGTGCCGCGAAACGATGTGAACCCGCGTCCGCTCAACCCGCGATCGACCTCCAACGGCCTGATCGGCTGCGTTTCCGCCGATGGACGAAAGTTGCTTGCCATGGCCTGGGAACCATATCAGGAGTTGTTTCAGGGGGTCGTCGTCTGCCTGCATTCGGATTTTCGGATCGGTGGCCTGAAGCCGGGAGAAACGAAAGAGATTCGCGGCAAAATTTATCTGATCGACAATGACCCGGCAAAGCTGCTGAGCCGTTACGAGCACGATTTTCCGCACCGGGCACGCTGATCGAGGAACCATCGGATTCGAGAGATTCGGACTTGAGAGAAACTCCGAAATCGCATATAAGGCTTGCAGAGGCAGGAGTCCTCAACGCACATATCCTATCCAGGTCTAAGGATGGACCTTCACATGACACGGGTCAAGCTCACACGGCCGTGCACTTTGCCGCATCATGAGTCGAACCGCTTGATCGCTTTTCGACATGCTGCCATGCTTGGCTTCGCGTGCTGCAGCTTATTCGGCTGCGCCAAGAATCACTATTACATCGAGCCGAACGGTCAGGTGACTTCGGTCAGCCATCAGCCCTTCTTCGGCCTGAAGAAGAATTCGCCGGAAACCGTACAGATGGCGGCTGTTCCGACGGAAGTACAAGGCGCAAAGGTTATCACCGTGGCACCTTCAGCGCCGGTTCAGTCCGCGCAGGTCGGCGTGGTGAATCCGGCGATCCCCGAAGCCGTCGTCGTTCAGCCGCCTGCGAATCAGGGCGTACTGGGCGAACCTCCGCTGATCAACGGCGGCTCGAACGGAACGCAAGTGAGCGGCGGAATTCGCTCGCAGACCTCCACCGGCCCCAGCAAAGTTGCCGAAGGATTGCTGGACTGACCTCAGGGCACGCTTGACGAGCCGATCTCCTACTTGTCAGCGAAGCCGAAGCCGATTATGCTGTTGATCCTGACGAAGTCGGATCCCTGATCGGAATCCGGCTCGATCCACGGGCGGTTAGCTCAGCTGGTTAGAGCGCCTGCTTTACACGCAGGATGTCGGGGGTTCGAATCCCTCACCGCCCATGATTCTGCAGTTTCCGTTTTTCGAATGTGCGATCGATGCGATCGCCTTCGATCATTCCGCTGCGAACCGGTAACCGATGCCCTGCTCCGTGATCAAGTAGCGGGGGCGGGCGGGATCGGCTTCGAGCTTACGCCTCAGGCTGGCCACGAAGACCCGAAGGTAGTGATTTTCCAGCGTGTGATGCGGCCCCCAGACTTCATTCAGAAGTTGCCTGTGGGTGAGCACTTTGCCCGCGTTTTTCATAAGGGTTACGAGAAGTTTGTACTCCAGCGGCGTGAGATGAACCTGCCGATCACCACAAGTGACGACGCGAGAGGCGAGGTCGACGGCCAGTTCGCCGGTGCGGAGCATCGGCTCCTGGGGCACCTGGCGACAGGCATGCCTCATGGCGGTTCGGATGCGAGCGGAAAGTTCTCCTGATCCGAATGGTTTGGTAAGGTAATCGTCGGCTCCGCCGTCCAGGGCCAGGATCTTTTGCGCTTCCTGATCACGTGCCGAAAGAACGATCACGGGCCCGGAGTACCAATCCCGAAGCTGCCTGAGGACGTCCTGACCGTCCAAATCCGGCAAGCCGAGATCAAGGATGACCAGGTCCGGCGGCAGGCTGGCCGCTGCACGCAAGGCTTCGGCACCTGTGGCGGATTCCACGACTCGATAGCCCTGATTTTCGAGCGAAACTTTCAGGAACCGGCGTATTGGCCGTTCGTCCTCGACGATCAATATCTGGTGAGCGTTCCGGCTGTCCATCTTTTCACTCTACCACGACGCTGGGGGTGTCGTCTCGTATCGGCAGCTTGATCACGAATTCCGCTCCGCCGCCCGGATGATTCGTGGCGATAATGGTTCCGCCATGAACCCTTATGATCGCCCGGCAAATCGCCAGCCCCAGTCCGCTCCCGCGCGATCCGTCCGGATTCTGGCCTGATCGATAGAATTTTTCGAAAATGCGTTCGGCATCGCTTTCGGAAATTCCCGGGCCATTGTCGGCCACCGAAATACGAACCGATTTACCGTCGATTCCGGCCTGAATCGTCAGTCGAGTGCCCGCAAGCGTATGTCGAGCTGCATTTTCCAGAAGATTGACGAAAACCTGTTCGATGAGAAGATCGTCGACGAGCAGGAGCGGCAGATCGGTTGCCAGGTCGACTTCCAAATGCAGTTGTTTCAATTCATCTTTCGTACGCCTGATCGCGGAACCGACGATCTCCTCGAGCACATGCCATTGCCTTTTCGGAACCACCGTGCCAGCTTCAAGTTTGGACATCTGGAGGATATTCTCCAGCAGCCGGTTCAGGCGACGTGCCTCTTCGGCAGCGGATTCCAGCAGCTGGCGGCGAGTGACTGGATCGATCGCTTTCGATTCGGCTTCCAACAGGCTATCGCAAGTGCCTGCGATCGCTGCCAGTGGTGTTTTGAGGTCGTGCGATACGCTGCTGAGAAGGCTGCTGCGCAGCTGTTCGGCTTCGGCCTGAATTCGAGAGTCGGCAGCGTCCAGAGCCATATGGTCACGTTCCAGCGCCATCGCCAGCAGGCTGGCGCAGGCTTCGATCAACCGTCGTGAATCCGGATCGAGCAACCGGTCGAAGTCTGGTACGCGCAGGGCGATGGCACCGATTGTCGCTTGTGTCGCGCTGAGCGGCACGAAGAGAGCCACGGCGTTCGGAAGCGTATCAGTCCCTGCACCCGCGATGTGGTCATGATCGATCACCCATTGAGCGACGGCCGAACTGATCGGGTGCGCGGCGATGACGCCTGCGCGATTGATCGCCAGTTCCGGTTCGCTTCCGGGCCGGCTCAGATAAACCGCGACTTCGCCACCTGTGATTTCTCCGATTTTCTCGGCCGCGGCACTCACGAGGAAAATCCTGCCATAAAGTGCCGCCAGCCTCTTTCCCAGCTCATGAAGGGCCGAAGTCCGGCGTTCCCGCTGTCGTGTGGCTTCTACCTGTGCGCGCAGGCGAGACGTGAGCGAACTGATGACCAGGCCGATCGTAAGCATCACCAGAAAGGTGATGAGATAATCGGCATCTGCGACGACGAATGTGTAAAGCGGCGGTACGAAAAAATAGTCGAACAGCGATACTGCGAGGACGCTGGCAAGAATCGCAGGCCCACGGCCTTCGCGATAGGCAGTCCAGACGACAGCCGCCAGGAACGCCATGACGAAGTTCGCTTCGCGGTCGGCGAACTTCGCGATGCGCATCGCCTGTGCCACCAGGCAGGCGAGACCCACCAGCGCTACAGCGCGTGCGCAGCGCCACCCGGGCGGCTGAGCCCACTGGAATTTTCGCCATAAGCCAGCCGAAGAGACGTCGTCTCCATGAATGACATAAACGTCGATATCGCCGCAACGATCAAGCATCTCGTCAACGACCGTGCCGAAAGCGAACCGGCGCCAGCGGGGCTGAGCCGTGCGGCCAATGAAGATCTTCGTAACGTTGCGTTCACGTGCGAATTCGAGAATTTCGTCAGCGACGTTCTGGCCCGGCAGGGTGATCGTCTCAGCGCCAAGGCTTTCGGCCAGACGAAAATGATTCGCAATCTGCTGTTGTACCGGGCTGGCCGCCGACGCGCCGGAGAGATCGACGGAAACGGCGACCCACGGGGCATCCATGGCATTGGCCATGCGTTTCGCCGTGCGAATGACTCGAGCCGTCGTCGGGCTTGGACCGACGCAGACCATGAGCCTTTCCGAAGTTGCCCAGGTCGAAAGGGCGGAATGCTGCCTGCGGACCGATTCGACGTCGGAATGCACGCGCCGCGCAGCCTGACGCAGCGACAATTCCCGAAGGGCATTGAGATTCGAGAGCCGGAAAAAGTTCTCGACGGCCCGGCGCGCCTGCTCGGGAACGTAGACGTTTCCGGCTTTGAGTCGATCGAGTAAGGCGTCCGGAGTGATGTCGACCAGTTCCAGCTCGTCGGCGTGATCGAACACATGGTCCGGCACCGTCTCACGAACGATGACGCCCGTGATTCGCCCGATCACGTCCTTGAGGCTTTCGATGTGCTGAACGTTCATCGTCGTCCATACATCGATGCCGGCTTCCAGAAGTTCCTCGACATCCTGCCAGCGTTTTTCGTGACGCGAGCCCGGGGCGTTCGTGTGGGCAAGCTCATCGACGATCAGCAGATCCGGACGTCGGGCCAGTGCCGCGTCGACGTCGAACTCCCGAAGTGTCACCCCCCGGTGCTCCAAAGCGCGCATCGGAATGGTTTCCAGGCCTTCCAGCAACTTTTCGGTCTCGATCCGGCCATGCGGCTCAACATATCCTACGACGACTTCCCGCCCTTGAGCGATTGCCCGGCGTGCGTCTTCGAGCATCGAATAGGTCTTGCCGACCCCTGCTACATAGCCGAAATAAAGCTTCGAACGGCCACGAGCCCGTCCGGGTGCTTCAGCCCTGGCTCTAAGCAGCAAATCATCAGGATTCGGTCGTCTTTCCTGCATGACGTGCCTTTAACGTTCGGATTTCATGCGATCAAGCGCCAGATTCAGACGCAGGACATGCACTCGCGGCTCACCCAGAATACCCAGAAACCGCCCCGAGGAGTGCAGTCGAACCACCTCACGCACGGCCTCTTCCGAAATGCCTCGGGCTGAGGCTACTCTGCGGACCTGATATTCGGCCGCCGCTGGCGAGATGTGCGGATCGAGCCCGCTGGCCGATGCCGTCACGAGATCGGCCGGAATCGCACCATCTGGCACAGGGTGAGTCTTCAATGCCGCGATCCGGCCTTCGGCAGCCTTTTTCAGGTCCGGATGCAGTGGCCCGTAATTGGTCCCAGACGATGCCGAAGCATCATACGGCATACGGCTTGTGGCCGAGAGCCTGCCCCAGAAATACTCAGGCCGGGAGAACGACTGGCCGATCGCGTCCGAACCGAGGACGGCGCCACCCTCGCGAATCAGGCTGCCTTCCGCCCTGTCGGGAAATACAAGCCTGGCGATGACCGTCACCGTCAGTGGATACAGCACGCCCGTCAGAACGGTCATCACCAGCAGAACACGTATCGAGACGATCGTCGCACGAATCATCGTACTGTCCCTCAGAACGAAAGGAATGAGAGGAAAAGGTCGATGGCCTTGATACCCGCGAAGGGCACGATCAGGCCACCAAGGCCGTAGATGAGCAGATTGTTGCGCAGCTGCTGCGACGCACTCACGGGCACATAGGCCACTCCCCGCAATGCCAGCGGCACGAGAGCGATGATCACCAGAGCATTGAATATCACGGCAGAGAGAATGGCATTGGAAGGCGAGGACAAGCCCATTAGGTCCAGCGCTTTCAGCTCAGGGTAGGTGGCGGCGAAAGCCGCAGGCAGAATCGCGAAATACTTGGCGACATCGTTGGCGATGCTGAACGTGGTCAGTGCGCCGCGAGTCATCAGGAGCTGTTTGCCGATATGCACGATCTCGATCAGCTTGGTCGGATTCGAATCAAGATCGACCATGTTGCCGGCTTCCTTGGCGGCCTGAGTTCCGCTGTTCATGGCAACGGCGACATCGGCCTGGGCCAGAGCCGGGGCGTCGTTGGTACCGTCGCCTGTCATGGCGACGAGTCGACCGCCGCGCTGGTAGTCGCGAATCATCGCGAGCTTGGCTTCAGGAGTCGCCTCGGCGAGAAAGTCGTCGACACCTGCTTCGGCCGCGATCGCCGCGGCTGTCATCGGATTGTCTCCTGTGATCATCACCGTTTTGATGCCCATCCGGCGCAGCTCTGCGAATCGTTCCTTGATACCTCCCTTGACGATGTCCTTGAGCGTGATGACTCCCAGCACGTTCTCGTTCCAGCTCACCACGAGCGGCGTTCCGCCTGAACGTGCGACCCTGGCGGCAGCCTCTCTTGTCGCCTCCGGTAGAAAACCGCCGAGACTTCGCACGTGCTTTTCGACGGCGTCGAGCGCACCCTTGCGGATTTCCTGACCGTCGAGCGTCACTCCGCTCATGCGAGTGCGGGCCGAAAACGGCACGAAGTGAGGCTTGATCTGCTCAAGCTCTCTGCCCCTGAGCCCGAACCGGTTCTTGGCCAGAACGACGACGCTTCGCCCTTCTGCGGTTTCGTCGGCCAGCGAGGCCAGTTGGGCCGCTTCGGCCAGCTCCTGTTCCGAAACTCCCGGCGCCGGGACGAATGCTGTCGCCTGGCGATTCCCCAGCGTGATCGTACCGGTTTTGTCGAGAAGGAGCACGTCCACATCACCAGCGGCCTCGACGGCGCGTCCGGAGGTCGCGATGACTTTCGCCTGACCCAGCCGGTTCATTCCCGCGATGCCGATGGCCGAAAGGAGCGCTCCGATCGTCGTCGGAGCCAGACAGACGAACAGCGCCACGAGCACCGTGATGCTGATCGGCGATCCTTGCCCGGAAACGGAAACCGCAAAGATCGAAGCAGGCAGAAGTGTCGCCACGACCATCAGGAAGATCAGTGTCATCGCGGCCAGTAGAATCGCCAGAGCGATCTCGTTCGGCGTTTTCTGCCTTTTCGCCCCTTCCACCATGGCGATCATCCTGTCGAGGAAGCTCTCGCCCTGCAGGGCCGTCACCCGGATGATCAGGCTGTCCGAGATCACCCTGGTGCCTCCGGTAACGGAGCTTCGATCGCCACCGCTCTCACGGACGACCGGGGCACTTTCACCCGTCACGGCGCTTTCATCTACGGAAGCGACACCTTCGACCACTTCGCCGTCGGCCGGGATCGTCTCGCCGGCATTTACGCGTACGAGATCGTCGATTCGCAAATCCGGCGCTGCGACAATTTCTCCATTCGGGTCTTCGCAATTCCGAATCCTGCGGGCATCCACGGACGATCGCCCGCGTCGCAGGGAGGCAGCCTGTGCCTTGCCCTGCCCTTCGGCGATCGCCTCGGCGAAGTTCGCGAACAGTACGGTGAACCAGAGCCAGCAGGCGACCCAGACCGAGAACCAGCGAGCCCTGGCCTGCGAATCACCGATTGCTTCGAATGCCGTCCAGGTCGTGAGGAAACAGCCCAGATACACCGCGAACATCACAGGGTTCCGCACCTGGATGCGTGGGTCGAGCTTGCGGAACGACTCGGTGACGGCTTCGAAAATGGCTTTGCGATCGAACGTTACGGTCGAAGTACGGGACATGGCCTTCAGCTCCTTACTGGCTCGATGCCATCATGCGGATGTGTTCGACGATCGGCCCCAGCGCCAGGACGGGGAAATAGCTCAAAGCCCCCACGACGAGAACGATACCGATCAAGATCATGACGAACAGCGGCGTGTGCGTGGGCAGCGTGCCTGCTCCTTCGGGAACATGTTTTTTCGAAGCCAGCGAGCCTGCGATCGCCAGCACCGGCAGCATCACCCAGTAGCGGCCGATCAGCATGGCGAAGCCGAGCAAGGCGTCATAAAATGGTGTGTTCGCCCCCAGGCCCGCGAAAGCGCTGCCATTGTTGTTGCCGGCGGATGAGAGTGCGTAAAGCACTTCGGAGAACCCGTGCGGGCCAGGGTTAAGAATCGTCGCCCGCCCGGTTATCGTGCTCACGGAGATTGCCGTGCCGATCAACACGGTGGCACATGGGAACAATATGACCAGCGAAGCCATTTTCATTTCGAAAGCGCCGATTTTCTTGCCCAGGTACTCAGGTGTGCGCCCGACCATAAGCCCTGAAACGAACACCGCGACGATCGCGAAAATCACCATGCCGTAAAGGCCTGCCCCGACTCCACCGAAGACGACTTCGCCAACCTGAATCAGACTCATGGCTACGAGCCCTCCGAGTGGAGTGAATGAGTCGTGCATGGAATTCACGGAACCGTTCGAAGCCGCCGTCGTCGAAACGGCCCACAAAGCCGATGCCGAGATACCGAAACGAGTTTCCTTTCCTTCCATGTTGCCGCCCGATTGGCCTGGCGAGTGGGTCAGATCGACTCCGAGTGACGCAAGCACCGGATTTCCAGCCTGTTCAGCCATCGTCGCGGCGACGACCAGCGGCAGAAAGATCGTCAGCATGGCAGCCAGGATCGCCCGCCCCTGGCGTACATCGCCGATCGTCTCGCCGAATGCGAAACAGCAGGCGGCAGGGATGATCAGAATCGCGAACCATTCGAGGAAGTTCGAAAGCGGGGTCGGATTCTCCAGCGGGTGGGCCGAATTCGTATTGAAATAGCCGCCGCCGTTGGTGCCGAGCTGCTTGATCGCCACTTGCGAGGCAACGGGCCCGACGGCGATGCGCTGAGTCGAAAATAGACTGCCGTTTTCGCCTGTGACCGGTTCGAGAAGTCTCGCTTCCACCGCCGGCCCCCAGGACTGCACGACGCCTTGCGAAACCAGCGCCACAGATAACACGAGAGAGAGCGGCAAAAGCACATGGACGATCGCACGCAGAAAATCGACCCAGAAGTTGCCGATCGTCGAAGCTTCGTGCCGCGTGAATGCCCTGGCCAGCGCGAACATGACCGCCAGACCGACCGCCGCGGATACGAAATTCTGAACCGTCAGCGCCAGGGATTGTGTCAGTGGGCTCATCGTCGTCTCACCCGAATAGCCCTGCCAGTTCGTATTCGTCACGAAACTCACGGCCGTGTTGAAGGCTGAGTGGTGCGAAACGGCCGGCAGAGCATCCGGATTCGCCGGCAGCATGAATTGCAATCGCTGAACCGCATAGGTCGCGACGAAGCTTACGAAACCGAACGCCAGGACACACGTCGTGTAGCGACACCAGGACATTTCTTCCGTCGGATCGATTCCGCAAAGACGATACGCCGCACGTTCGACAGGTTCGAGGAATCGCAAGTAACGGAGCGGCTGGCCTGAGAAAGCTTTCGCAATCGCAACGCCGAGCGGCTGTGCACAAAACAGCAGAACGGCGACAGAAACGATCAGCTGCAAGAGTGCGAGGCCGGTCATGAGAATCTCTCCGGAGCGAGCAGGGCGATCGAAAGATGCAGCCCCAGAACAGCGACCACCCAGATCGCCAGAAATGTCGTCACGCTCATTTTCGTGAATCCTCACGTAAAGTTCCGAAAAGCCTCGCGAGGCCCCCAGACCCCAGGAAAAACGCCACACCGGCCATGATCCAGACGATGTCCACGACGAAACCTCCTGATAGTGACTTCACCCGACATCACGAACGTCGATTGTCATTTCACGGGATTTCGCCTCAAATGGGTGTCAATTGTCGCGGACGAAATATCAAAAATCCGTAAAGATCGTGAATGATCTCACGAGACCTGCGGATGACTCGACGGGCACCGTATCGGAATGAGAATTCCACGGATTACGCATGAAAAATGCGGCGAACTTCGGGCCTTGGCCCCCGCCCGATCGGAATTCTCCTTGACTCGTACCGGTCAAGGGCCCGCGATGTTATGCTGAACGCCTGATCGAATTCCCCTCCAATCAAGCCGAATCCGGCAAATCGCACCGACCGACTTCGGGAGACGCATCGACCGATGGAACCGGCGACTTACGTGATCGCGACCATGGATACCAAAGGAGCTGAAGCCGCCTACGTCGCGGAAAGGCTCCGGGAAGCCGGCATCGCCGTTCGGAAAGTGGATGTGGGCACACTCTCCAATCCGACGATCGAGCCGGATGTCTCAAGGGATGACGTTCTCCGCTTTGCCCATATTAGCGACCAGGAAATCGACTCTCGCGACCGCGGCCAGGCGATAGCCCACATGGGCGAAGCCCTGCGATCGTATTTGCTGGCGGAATTCGCCGCGGGGCGGGTCAAGGGCGTCATCGGGCTGGGCGGCAGTGGTGGGACGTCGCTCATCACGACCGCGATGCGAGCCCTGCCGATCGGACTGCCGAAGTTGATGGTCTCCACCGTCGCCAGTGGCGATGTCGCTCCGTACGTCGACTGCAGCGACATTTTCATGCTCTACTCGGTCGTCGATATCGCCGGCCTGAACGCCGTATCCGAACCGATACTGGCGAACGCGGCGGCAGCGATGGCCGGAATGGCTCGACGGCCGCCGGTATCCGGGCATGCACGCAAGGCAATCGGTATGACGATGTTCGGAGTGACCACGCCGTGCGTTACCCGAGTGCGGCGGACACTTGAGCGCAAGGGCTTCGACGCACTGGTTTTTCACGCCACTGGAGCGGGTGGGCGAGCAATGGAAAGGCTCGTCGAATCGGGCCTGATCTCCGGCGTGCTTGACATCACGACGACCGAAGTGGCCGACGAAATTGTCGGCGGGGTGTTTCCGTGCGGTTCCGAGCGATTCGACCGGTTGATCGCGGCCGGTGTTCCGCTGGTCGTCAGCTTCGGCGCGATCGACATGGTCAATTTCGGAGCGATCGCTACCGTCCCGGCCAGGTTTGGTGATCGGCTTCTGCATGTGCATAACGCCCAGGTGACGCTCATGCGAACGTCGGTCGAAGAAAACCGGCAAGTCGGCGAGTGGATTGCGGACAAACTGAACGCATCGAAAACGCCCATTCGGGTTCTGATTCCGGAAGGTGGCGTTTCCCTGCTCGACCGTCCCGGACAGCCGTTTTATGACCCTGAGGCCGATCGGGCGGCGTTCGAAGCCTTCGAAAACCGATTCCAGGCCACTCCCCTGAAGCGCCTGATCCGGTTACCCTACGACATCAATGCCCCTGAATTCGCCGATGCCCTGGTTTCGAACTTTCTCGATATTCTGCAGGCTTCCGGCGACGAATGAACGACCGCCCCCAGCATGGAGCCGAAAGCGACGATGCCGACGAACCGTGAAACCATCCTGGCACGATTCCGTGAGAAAATCGCGAAAGGCCTGCCGATCGTCGGCGGTGGAGCCGGCACAGGAATCAGTGCCAAGTGCGAAGAAGCCGGTGGGATCGACCTGATCGTCATCTACAACTCAGGCCGGTATCGCATGGCGGGCCGGGGATCGCTTTCCGGACTGATGCCTTATGGGAACGCGAACGAAATCGTCCGCGAAATGGCCAGGGAAGTGCTGACGATCGTCAAGATGACACCCGTGATCGCGGGAGTCTGCGGAACCGACCCGTTCATGATTCGTGATGCATTTCTTAAGGATCTCATCGCCCTCGGGTTCGCTGGCATTCAGAATTTCCCGACGGTCGGCCTGATCGACGGCACGTTCCGGGCCAATCTCGAAGAAACAGGAATGGGCTTCGCCCACGAAATTGACTGCATCGGTGCTGCTCACCGGCTCGGAATGCTCACGACGCCCTATGTCTTCGACACCGGCCAGGCCGAAGCCATGACCCGCGCGGGTGCCGACGTGCTCGTCGCCCACATGGGGCTGACGACAGGCGGCGCCATCGGTGCCGAGACGGCGCTCACGCTCGACGATTGCGTTGGCCGCGTCGGTGCGATCGCTGAAGCGGCCCGAAAAGTCCGCGACGATGTCATCGTGCTGTGCCACGGTGGCCCGATCGCGATGCCCGCCGATGCTCAATATGTCCTGGACCGTTGCGACATCCATGGCTTCTACGGAGCCAGTTCGATGGAGCGGCTGCCGACCGAAACGGCGATCGCCCGGCAGGTCGGCGATTTTATGAATCTCCGCTTGAACGCAACAGGTTGAAGGGCCGGAAGATGTTCAATTCTCGTCAAATTCCGAACCGGCTCAGGCAACTCGGCAGGCTGACCTGTCTTGCGATGATCATGTCGATTTCTTCGTCAGGTCTCGCACTCGTGACGAAAGGTGCCGAACCCTGGGCGGACTCCCGACTGAATGTCACCCGGGATCTGGAATTCTGGTTCGATGCCCTCCGGGCGAAAGGCCCGGAAACTGCCCCGGCCGACGGAAAACTCTCCACCTGGCAGGATGCATCCGGCCATGGGCGGCAGTTGAGCCAGTCTTCCGCATCGGCCCGCCCGACTCTGCTGAAAGTCGGCACGGAAGCCGTAGTTCGGTTCGATGGCCGCGACGATGTCTTCCACCTGGCCGGCCCCCAGGCCGAACGAAAGAACGTCACCATCTTTGTCGTCGCCGCGCCCCGATACAACCCGGGTGCGTTCGCGGGCGTGCTGGCGCTGAATGCCCGGGACCAGCGCGATTTCGTTTCCGGAATTTGTCTCGACCAGGGGCCTGCGCCATCCGCCCGGTTCGGCACGCTCAATGTCGAGGGCCGCGGGTTTACCTCCTGGAAAAATCTGCTGAAAACCGATCGCCGTTTCGGCTCTTTGACGATTCTTGCCGTCACGATGGACGAACGCACAGTCCGGCTCGAAGTCGACGGCCAGACTGCACTTTCAAGGCCGCGTGACGATCAGCCGATCTCGATCGACGAACTGACTTTAGGCGCACGCTTCTACGAACATGGCCCGGGCCCGCAGCACGTTCAGGGCTGCGGCGCCTGGGATGTCGCCGAAGTGCTGGTTTACGGCCGGTCGCTTACGCCGACTGAAATGGGAGACGTAAACACCTATTTTCGAACGCGCTACGAATCGCTGAAGAATTCCCTTCCGCCAGACCCCGAAGCGCCGGCCGAATCGCTCAAGCCGGTCGCCGATCCGCCGCCGATACAAGTTTTTGTGCCGGGTTTCGAAGTACGGGAATTGCCGCTGGATTTGACCAACGTCAATAACCTGCTGTACCGGCACGACGGCACATTGATGGCTCTGGCCTACGACGGCCGAATCTGGAGCCTGAGAGACACCGATGGCGATGGCCTGGAGGACAAGGCGGAACTCTTCTGGGACAGCCACGGAACGCTGCGTTCGCCGATCGGAATGGATGTCACGCCCCCCGGTTACCCGCATGGTGATGGTGTGGCCATCGCCAGCAAAAGCCGATGCGTGCTGATCGTAGACACCGACAGCGACGGCAAGGGCGACAAGGAGATCGTCGTCGCCGATGGCTGGAAGGACAAGAATCACCAGATCGACGCGATCGGAATCGCGATCGATCCCAGGGATGGCGCCGTTTTCTTCGGCCGAGGGACGGCGGATTACACGAACGCCTATCTCAAAGGCAACGACGGCAAAGCCCGATATGACCTGAACGACGAAATGGGCACGATTCAGAGAGTCTCACCCGACCTGAAGTCGCGGAAAATCGTCGCGACTGGCATCCGGTTTTCCGTCGGGCTTCGTTTCGACCGGTACGGCGAACTATTCGCGACCGATCAGGAAGGAGCGACATGGCTGCCCAACGGGAATCCGCTCGACGAACTTCTGCACATTCGCCAGGGGCGGCACTACGGGTTTCCACCGCGCCATCCGGCGCACCTTCCGAACGTAATCGACGAGCCCAGCGTATTCGACTACGCCCCGCAGCATCAGTCCCTTTGCGGATTCGCGTTCAACGAGCCCGTAGTGAGGGGCGGAAAGACCTTCGGGCCAGATTTCTGGGCCGGCGATGCGATCGTCACCGGCGAATCACGCGGCAAGTTATATCGGACAAAGCTCGTCCGTACCGATCATGGCTATGTCGGCCAAAACACTTTGATTGCGGCACTGAATCACCTGACGATCGATTGCTGCCTGGCGCCCGACGGTTCTCTTCGGGTCGCCTGCCACAGCGGCGGCCCCGACTGGGGAAGCGGGCCGACTGGAAAAGGCAAGCTTTTCAGCATTCGATATGCCGACCGGCAGCAGCCTCAGCCAGTCGTTGTATGGCCAAACGGCCCGCGTGAAGTTCATGTCGAATTCGACCGACCGCTCGATCCTGCGAGTCTTGGGGAACTGCAAAAATCAATCCGCCTGACTTCGGGCAATTTCGTCGGTGCGGGTGACCGTTTCGAAACGCTTTGGCCTGGTTATGCCGTCGTAAACGCAGAAAAACTCTCGCCACGCAAAGACTTAGCCGTGAGAGCCGTCAGCGTGACGCCCGACCGGCGAAGCCTCGTAATCACGACTGATCCGCAACGACAGGCCGTACGTTTCGCCATGCAGCTCCCCGGCATGGGCCGGCCGGCACGCGACCGTTCCAATCCGACCAGCCAGATGCCCGAGATCGACCTTGCCTGGGATCTCACCGGGGTCGAAGCCGAATGGACACCCGTATCGGGCGAACTTGCCTGGAAAGGATGGTTGCCTCATGCCGATCTGGCTGTGGCGCGCGAGTTGACCGCCGGCAGCGCGACGCATGACGCTCTTTGGCAGTATATGAAGGGGCCTGGCGAGTTGCGCATGAAATTCCGGCTCGATCTCCGAAAAATGTTACAGCCAGCGATTCAGCCAGGGGCTCGGCTGGATTTCGAATATCCGCCTGAGACCGTCACGGTCCGCTTCTCGAGTTCAGGCAAGATTCAGCTGGATTCCCCCGCGGAGCATCGATCGAACGGAAATTCAGCCGAGATCAACGTCGACAATTCGAAAACCGAAATGGTCGATTTCGAATTTCGATCGAAGTTCTTAGCTGGCGAACCCCGAATTTCGATTCAATTTTCGACAGCGGCCGACCCAATGCCACGTACTTTGCCGCTTCGTCGATTCTTCGTCCCTTGGTCCGCAATCGGCGAGGAATCCAGGAGCGAGCCCAGCTCAAAGCCCGAGATTCCCGAGATTGCCGGCGGCAGATGGTCCCGAGGCCGCAAGGTCTTTTTCGGAGATTCGGCCAGTTGCTCCAAATGCCATTCCGTGCATGGTCAGGGAGGAATCATCGGGCCCGATCTCTCGAATCTCAGGCACAGGGATTATGCCTCGGTACTGCGAGACATCTCATTGCCGAGCTTTGCCCTGAATCCGGATCACTTGTCATACACGGTCGAAATGAAAACGGGACAGATCCTGACCGGCACCGTGAGGATCCACGGCGATCGTGTGATCGTTGGCGATACCGAAGGAAGAGAAACATCGCTTGTCAGAGAGGAAGTCGATCGACTTTCGCCGTCGCCGGCTTCGATCATGCCGGAAGGCCTGCCGCAGCGGATCGGCCCCGACAATATGCGTGATCTGATGGCATTTCTTCTGACTGAAGGACCGGCCATGCCGGATTACGGTCCGCTGACAGCGCCGGTGCCACGCCGCATGAGTGAAATTCGGGCGATTCTGGAAGGGGCACCGGCTCCGCCACCAGTGGCTCGCAACCTGAAAATCGTTCTTGTTGGCGGCCGCAAGGACCACGGACCCGGCGAACACGATTACCCTGCGTGGCAAAAGGCGTGGCTGGAACTTTTGTCGATCGACAAGAAAATCGAAATGGAGATCGCGGACTCCTGGCCCACAGTCGAACAGATCCGTTCGGCTGACGTGCTGGTTTTCTTTCAACAGGGCACATGGAACGAAGACCGTGCCGCGGACCTGGACCGGTTCCTCGCTCGCGGCGGCGGAGCGGTCTATCTGCATTATGCAGTGGATGGCGGAAAAGATCCCTCGGGGTTCGCAAAACGCATAGGCCTGGCGTGGGAATCAGGGCGTTCGAAGTATCGTCACGGACCTTTGGAATTGAAATTCACTAAAATTGCTTCGAATCCGATCACGCGTAATTTTTCGAATCTCGTGCTGCATGACGAAAGTTACTGGAACCTTGCCGGCGACGCCAGTGACGTAAACATTCTGGCTGAAGGCTTGGAGGACGGTAAGCCGCAGCCACTTGTCTGGACGAAAGAGACCGGCAAAGGCCGGGTGTTCGTGTCGATACCAGGCCATTTTTCCTGGTCGTTCGACGATCCGCTGTTCCGGATACTGATCCTGCGGGGTATGGCCTGGGCAGCCCGGGAACCGGTCGACAGATTCGATTCCCTGATTCTGACAGGCGCACGTGTCGATCGATGAAAGGCGTGGTGTTTCGAGCCATCAAGACTGCTGTTCGAAGCCACCGACGTCATGAAGACTTATTGCCGCTGAGAATCATTTCTCAGGCCTGGCAAGCACCGTAACCAGACCGATGACATCTTCCCCGTATTCCCGGCGCAGGACTTTTTCGGAGATCCTTTCCACATGAGCTCCAGCGGTTTTCGCAGCGGCCTGAACATGGCTGCGATGGTGGCGAAACCGGCCGGAATCTCCAAGTCGAAACGGCGCCTTGTCGGATTTTTCGAGCGTGAACCCCATTTTGCCGCCAGGCCGGAGGCGCGCCATCGCGGCGGATAGCACTTTCGTCAGGTCTCCGAAGTAAATCAGGGTGTCACAACAAGTGATCAGGTCCAACGGCTCGCCGGAATACCCGGCGAGCCAGTCCGTGAGTTCGGCACTCTCAAGCTCATCATAAACACCTGTCTGACCAGCTTTTTCGAGCATCGCCGGTGACAGATCGACGCCAAGAAGTCGCTGGCAATGCGGGCGTAGTTTGCGCCCGAACAGGCCGGTACCGCAGCCGAGGTCGACAGCATAAAGCCCCTTCGCGTCCTTCATCCACTTCCCGAAGGCGGCCGCAAGGTGCTCCGGCGCGCGATAGGCTAACTCGTCGCACATGTTCGATTCGTAGAACTCAGCAAAACGGCTGTAGATCTGATCGATGCAGGCGTCGGAAGCCCGCGGCGGAAGCTCTTCGTCTTTCAGGGCGATCAGAATGTGCCCGACTTCCGCATCTTCCGGGTGACTCGCGAAGTAAGTTTCATAAGCTTCGCATGCCAGGGAACGTTCGCCGACGATGTGCGCCAATTCGCCCAGGCGATACCATTGATAAGGGTCGGAGGGATCCAGTTCGGCTGCGTGCTTCTGCAGGAGAAAAGCCGTATGTACATCGTCGGCCCATCGCAATTCGGCGGCCAGATCCGAGATTGTCCCGGCATCGAGCTTATCCGCCTGATGTTCCGATGATCCTGCAGTTTCGACGAGCAATTTCTGTTCGAACGATCTTTCGATCCAGCGCGTGCTACGAACGGCTTTCTCACGGCCGATGATCGGAGCGATCGTTTCGACGATCTCATTCACGGTTCGCCCGCCATCGGCGAGTTCGACGATCAGGGCCGCCGTCGGGTTGAGCCGGTGCATCGTCTTCGTACGAACGTCGAAAGCCCCGTATCCTCCCTGCATCGTCAAAATGAGAACCGAAGGGCTGATGCAAGGTTTCCTGACCAGGAGCGATTCGGCGGGTTCGAGATTTGCCATCGAGAGTCCAGGCGACGGGGGACGAAAAGTTCGACTCATGAAGAGCGATCCCGGCAGACGGCTCACGCATCGTAAGCAGTCTGCCGCTGCGAATCCCGATCGCTACTCGTCAGGATCGGCTCGAATCAGTTTACTGATTCGAACGAGCCCGGGTTTTTGCCTTTGCCCTTCCCCTTAGCTTTGCCTTTGCCATCGCCTTTACCCTTTCCCTTGCCTTTCCCGTCACCTTTACCTTTGCCTTTGCCTTTTCCCTTGCCCTTCGCTTTGCCTTTGCCCTTCGCTTTGCCTTTACCTTTGCCAGGAGCGGTGGGAGGGTCTTCGGCAGCGATTTCGGAATGAGCCGCCTCGACAGAACCTGCGGCGATTGCAGCAGCCATCAGGCCCCGAAGAAAGCCGCGACGACTCGACGAAATGGTGCTGAGGGTGCGTTCGAGGAGCTCTTTTTTCTGATCTGCCATGGAATCCTCCGATTCTTGTAGAAGACGGGTGTACGATCACACATTCGTTACGACGAGCATCAACGGGAGAGAATCGCGTCCGTGCGAAATTCCGGCGATCATGATTTCGAAAGCGATCGTGATTCGAGCCGGTTGAGCACGTCGATGATCGCTTTCCATAGTTCTTCGAGTCGAATCGGCTTGGTGACGTAGCCGTCCATACCGGCCTGGATGAACCGTTCCCGGTCACCTTTCATGGCATGTGCCGTCAGTGCGATGATCGGAATATGCCCACCCTGAACGCGTTCCCGGGCTCGAATTTCCTCGGTCGCCTGCATACCGTCCATCTCGGGCATCTGCACGTCCATCAGGATTACGTCGAATTTTTCCTGCTCAAGGATGCGCAAAGCGTCGCGACCGTTTTCGGCCACTCTCACGGAGTGGCCATGTTTTTCCAGGAGGGTCGTGGCGACCCGCTGGTTGAAAACGTTGTCTTCGACAAGCAGGATATCCAGCTGCGGCAGCTTTTCGGAAAGGCTTTGCGACTTCGCCTTCGCCGCTTCGAAATCGACCGGTGTCGTTTGCGATTTCGCCTCTTCCTGAAATTCGTTCTGATCGGACAATGCCCGGCGGATAATCCCCAGCAGAGACTCTTGCGAGACAGGCTTCGTGAGATTCGCGAAAACGCCGAGTTCGCGAGCCCGCCGCGCCGTGCCGACGGCCTCGACGCTCGAAAGCATCAGAATCGTCACTCCCGATTGCTTCTGCAGGCCTCTCAATTTTTCGACGAAAGTCAGACCGTTCATGGCCGGCATGTCGTTGTCCGTGAGTACCAGCGAATAGATTTCGTTTTCGCCAGCTTTTTCCATGATCGAGAGGGCCTCAGGGCCGCTTGCCGAAAGAACAGGAACCATGCCCCAGCCCTGGAGCATCTCCTTAAGAATGCGCCGGTTAGTCGCATTGTCATCGACGACGAGAACGCGCAAACCCTTCAGGTTTTCGTAGGGCAGAGGTTCATGAAGCGAAACCGGCGAGACGGCATTTTTCAGCTTCACCGTGAAATAGAATTTGCTGCCTTCCAGAGGCTCGCTATCGACGTGGATGGTACCGCCCATCATGCTGACGAGCTTGGACGAAATGCTCAACCCCAGGCCCGTTCCGCCGAAAAGACGCGTCATCGACCCGTCGGCCTGAACGAACGGATCGAAAATATGTTCGAGACGCTCCGAGGCGATTCCGATGCCGGTGTCTCGAATCAGGAACTGGATCGTCACGTCCCCCGGCTCATCATCCGGCGAATGGATTCTGTTGACGCTCATCACGACTTCGCCGCGGATCGTGAACTTGATGGCGTTGCCGACCAGGTTCACAAGAATCTGCATGAGGCGGTTCCAGTCCCCGTAGAGCTGTTCGGGCACATCGTCGGCGACTTCGTAAGCCAGTTCCAGCCCTTTCCTCTGCGCGCGGAACGCCAGCGGTTTGATCATGTCCGAAAGATTCGACCGCAGACGGAAGTCGTACTCGTCGAGGCTCAATTGTCCGGCATCGATCTTCGATGCGTCGAGGATATCGTTGATGATCGTCAGCAACGATTCGCCTGAAACCCGGATCGCATCCAGAAATTCCCGCTGTTCCTTGGAAAGTTCGGTATCCAGCAGAATCTCGGTCATGCCGAGTATGCCGTTCATGGGAGTTCGGATTTCGTGGCTCATATTCGCCAGAAATTCGCTTTTTGTCCGGTTGGCGTGCTCGGCGGCGTCCTTGGCCTGCATCAGCTCTTCTTTGGACCAGTGCTGTTCGATACCGATCGCGATCGTATTCGACACAGAAGCCAGCGACTCGATCACGTAAGGCTGTATTTCCTTGCTCGAAAACAAGCCGATCACCCCCATGAGACGACCCTGTACCTGAAGGGGGTAACCAGCGAAGGCACGGTTCTCTCGAGCGAATTCGGTCTCGTTCCCTGGATCGAGATCGGACCAGTTCGGGCGGTTCGTGAACAAAGGCTTTCGCGTCAGTGCGACTTTGCCGATGTAATGCATTCCGACCGGAACCCTGGCGAACGGTCCCTCGATCGCAGAATCTTCACCATGACTCGCCATCAACTCGAGTTCGTCGCTGCCGGGTTTCAGAATCCAGATTCGGGCCGTCTGCATACCCAGGTGTTCTACCATCAGCCGGGCACAATCCCCGAGCGTTTCGGAAAGTTGGGTACCCGAAGTGAGTACGGCGCCGATTTCCGCTGCGAACCGGGCTTTTTTCAAGCTGTCCTGAAGATTCTGTTCCGCCTGCTTGCGTTCCGTGATGTCGCGAATGACTACCAGGACGTTGCTTTCCATCAACGGAAGAAAGCGGGCTTCATTGAATCGCGTATGGGATTTCGAAGTCACGGAATATTCGAAAACACCGGATTCGCGCCGCTCACTCACTTCCTGGATGATGGACTGAAACTCGTCTTTCATCGTCAGGGGAATGATGTCGGGCCACCTCAGACCTGACATCGTTTTCGAAAAATAATAACTCTCTTCGCTGGTATGGTATCGAACGATATTGCCGAGCTTGTCGAGCCACAGATAAACGTCCGGCTGGGCCGCGATAATGGCCTGAAGTTCCAGCGTTTTTTCCTGCAGGTCCTTTGTCCGTTTCTCGAGATCGAGCCGCCCCTGCTTGTTGGCTTCGAGACTCGATGAAATCAACAGAATCGTCGAAGTGATCGTGAATGCCATCGCCTGATCGTAAAGTATCGGCGGAATCAGGTCCGGGTTGCCTGGGTTCGAGCGTCGTTCGACGAGAAAATAGAAATCGATGATCAGCACGGCGAACATCGTTATGCATATTCCGGACTTGCCCTGACGAAACACCAGCCCGAGAAGCAAGGGGATCAGGAGGAACGGTTTGAGGTATTGACTCAATACAGGGAAATCGGCCCGGTCCAGACTCACGACCGTGAGCGAAAGTATAAAAAGTTGCGACGGAATCGTTTCGATCCAGCGCCCTCCTCGGAAAAGATCCCGATATCCTTCGATCGGGTTCGTAAGAAGCGGCAGAATCATCAACATTCCGAGAGAGTCGCCCATCCACCAGACGCACCAGGTTCGGAACGCCTGCTGGAGGGTAATCGTATTTCCGAAGAGCAGGGAAAGTGTCGCGACCGACGCGCTGGTCATCCCGAAAACAAGGATCAGTGCGATGTACCTTACGGTATATTTCGGAGTGACCCACAATTGGGAATATCGGGTGTAACCCTTGATCAGGATCGCCCCGATCACAGGCTGGAGGGTCGCCCCCAGCGAGATACCGATCATGATGATCATGTCGCCAGCGATACCTTCCGCCGACTCGTCGAACGCATAGTAGCGGATGTTCTTCAACAGATCGGCCAGGAAAATCGAAGGCCAGCAATCGATGCCGAATCGAAGCGTCGCCCATAAGGCAATCCCGGCGGGCGGCCAGAATGCGATGACGCTCCCCGGCTGGAGCGCAAGCGTGTGCGACAGCATCGCGGCAACGAAATAAAACACAGCGATTAATACGAATTGCGGAAATCTCAGCTGTCGCGGCCCGATGCCTGACTGCCAGGAATTCCCTTCGATCTCACGTGATTTTCCTGCGACGATCGACATTGGTGTGCCAATTCAAGAATGCGGGCCTGAAGTGTTCGCGGCATTACGACGAAATGTACGGATTCTTACGCCGGCAGAGCCGGACGGAATACCACCGTGGAATCTCATGAAGCAGAATCTCATCCGCAAGGATCTTGAGAATACGCTGCATTGCATCTCGTCGTTCAACATTCTACCGCCAGATTAAGCGTTTGTCAGTTCGAAGTGTCCGCCGTGTCGATAACGATCTGTCCCGGGATCGATGAGAAATCCTGCAACAGGGTCGAGAGATTCTCGATCGCTTTCGCACCAGGCCGGGATTCGTTGGCCACGATGATCGCCCCGTCGACGTGCTCCATCATCGTTGCCAGAGCGACAGGATCACGAAGACCGTCCGTCAGAACCAGAATCATGGAATAGTTCGACTTCAGTTCACTGACGACATCACGCATTCGGTGCGTCGCGAGCGATTCGGCATGAATACGGAGGCGGCCACGCGGAATGACGTCGATTCCGTAATCGGGACCCGGAAGCTTGATCTCGTCGAGGCTCAGTTTCAGAAACCCGAGGTAGTCGCTCAAACCGGCCTCCTCGTCATCACCTTCGGCAAGCACCTCGTCATCTTCCTGATCGCGCCCCTGATGCACTCGGGAGACGTCGAACATCGTATTCTTGACGGAAAGTTCACGGGATCCACTACCTGAGCCTGATCCCGAACGCTTACGCGGCCCGGAACCTGACTTCGGTTCGGGCGATTCGACATGCTTATGCACTTTGGGCTTGCGAAAGTCATCGTTGCCGTTTTCGATGCCGCGGGTGTCGAGGATCATCAACCGTTCGTCGCGCCGCGAGAGACTCAAGGCGATTTCCGAAATCAGCGATGACATTCCCCGGCTGCGTTCGTCAAGACCGGCGAAAGCGATCATCGAACCGTATTGAGGATAAAGTTTCCGAATTTTCATCGCCAGCAGACGCGATTCTCGGGAAGGTACCTGGCCAATGGGCTCTCCGTCGGCCGTCCGTAAATACACCCCAAGGACCGGAAGGGGAAGTATTTTTTTCCGATTGCGTGACTGCCGAAGCCAGTAGAGGCCTTCAAGTCCTGCCGCTAATGACACGGATGGCAGAAATCCCACGACGAGTCCCGCGAGCATCAGAATCTTCTTGTTCGATTTGGAGCCCTCGGGAGCGATTTCCGGCTCCGCCAGTACGACAATCTCGGTCTTCCGAATCCTGGCCAGGCTTTTGAGAACCTGAATCCGTTCGGCCGCCAGCCTTTCAGCCTCCTGGGCATTGGCGACCTTGCGCTTCAGATCGTCATATTCGATACGCAGTCCGATCAACCGGGTTTTCTGTTTGACGGCTTTGTCGATCGCTTCTTTCATCAACCGAATCTGAACATCCGACGCCAGTTTCGACAGGGTCAATTCAAGCTCGCGAAACAGAGTCTGCTGGATGATCGGCGATCCGACATTCTTCTTGGCGTTCTTCGGCACGACTACGGCATCGATTTCCGCCAGTTCTTTTTCCCAGGCGGTGATCTTGTCCGACATCTTGACCTGGGATTCCAGGGCGGCGAGTTCGCCCTTGATGTCGTCCACCTCCTGAGCGGAAGCGAAGCCCTTCTTGCGGAGCGCCTCAAGTCTCTGATGCTCAGCCTTTTTGGCCACGATCTTGGCCTGGACTTCCTGCAGCCTGCGTTCTTCGTAAATCAACTCCCGCAGACGGTCCTGCCTGCGGCGGTTGTCCGACACCGTTTCCGCCGCCGCTTCGAACTGCTTCGCCTCTTCGGCATCGGCCGCTTCGCGCTGCTTGATATCGGACATGTACTGGGCGAGACGATCCTGCTGAGCCTTGATGTCGGCGGCCTCCCGTTCGGCCGTTTCCAGTGCCTGCTCCTTCTCGACGATCTGAAGCTGTATTCGTTCCAGGTCTTCGTCGAGGTCCGTGATTTCGTTACTGGCGTGAAATTCATCCAGGTCACGAATCGCTTTTTTCAGCCAGACTTCGCGTTCCGTGCCTTCGGCTTCCAATTCCCGGACATGATTTTCGAGCTTTTCGACCCGGATCTCGTCGAGAGTTTCACCGACGATCGTGATCGTTTCGTTCAGCATCCGAACGGCATCGTCCGCCCTGGCCCAGCCGAAGCTCACTTTGATCGCCTTCGTACCTGTCGCGACCTCCGCGGTGATCGAACTCTCCAGAAGCTTCAACGGGACTTCGAGTTTTTCCTGCTCCTTCAACTTCTTGAGCGTGTTGCGATCCGTAAACAAAGCCATCACCGTTTTCAGATCCGGCGCCTGGTAATAAACCTTCTGACTTTCGGGGATCGGCAGATTCGAATGGAGCAGGCTCGCCCTGGCTTCGTAAGAATACGAAGCGAATTTCTTCGGCAGTATCCAGGCCAGGAAAACCGAGCAGCCCAGCCCCAGCAGAATCAAGTACCAGCGTCGACGAATCATCCCCAGAACGACCGGAATCAACTCTGCGGGAGAAGGCGATTTCGGCTTGCCGGCTTGTGTCGCCGAATCGTGCCCCGGGCCTGGCAGGGAAGGCATCATGGGCCAGTCTCCGCGATCGACCGTGGGCCAGCGATCCCGCCGGAACCGAAGACGCCGGGCCAGCGTGAACGCAAGTCTTTATCGACACCTTCCAGTGAGATCCTCGATCCGACCTGGGGATCCTGAATGAGCGCCACCAGAGCCGAAATCGCCGCCGAATCCATAAAACGAACCGCAGTCAGGTCGATGATCCAGTATCCTGGCGGCTCAGCGAGCATGGCCGCCCGCATACCTTCGAACAGCTCCGGACCATTGAGTGCGTCAATCATGCGAGGTTCCGCTACGATCTTTCTCGGACCGGTAAGGCCCACGGCGGCATTCGCCCCGGTACGATACCGGTCGAAATCGTGAACTTCGATGATTTCGTAGACTTTTTGGTGCACGCGATTCGCCTCACGGCGGCCTATCGTGATTTTCCCCTGTTCGTGACTCCCGACTCGGCAGCTCGTTCCAGTATTATACGCAGATTGCGTGCCGAGTTGTTCCATGTGTAATGATTTTCGATCATCTCACGCGCTTCGAGCGATAATTTCCTCAAACGCTCCGGATCATTCATCAATGACCTCAAACTCGCTGCCCAGGTTTCGACGGAATCGTCCGGAACGACGACGCCACAGGCACCCTGGCCCAAAAGAGCGGGAATGTCGCCTCGCGCGCTCGCAAGTACCACCGCTCCCGAAGCTTCGGCCTCGAGAATCTTGAGCGGGCAAAAGTGAAAAGGCTGTTCGCTCGGCGGATAGGGCGCGACCGCAAAATCCATAAGCCTGTAGAGTTCGGGCAGTCGATGCCCGGGCTGACGGCCCAGATCCGTCACCTGACTTGCCGATTCGCCCAGACTTCTAAGAAGCTCAGACTTGCGCGGGCCATCACCGACAAGGATCCACCGCAAGTCGGTCCAGTCCGCAGTTCGTTTCATAAGTTCGGCCAACAGCGCAGTTCCGTGGAACGGCTTGAACGTACCTACGAAACCTGCGAGAAACGGAGTGTCGATTCCGTACTGCAGCCGCATCTGACGTTTACGATCCGGCCCCGGCAATTCGCCGAGAAACGCTTCGTCGACTCCATTGCGGATGACGGTTATCGGCACGTCGAGGCCGTACGCTTCAAGGCACCTTTTACCGGGCTCACTGACTGCGACGATCGCAGAACTCATAGCCAGGTGGCGCTTTTCGTAATATTCGACGAGTCCGGGCGGATGAAACCGCTTCGAAGCGGCCAGGGAATCGTCGGACCAGTGGCGCGTCTCGTGTGCGACCGGTGCGTCCGCATAGACGACCACAGGCACGCCACAGGCCCTGGCCGCACGCACCAGCGAACCGCGATAGGCGTCGTGTCTCGCCAGCACGACGTCGGGGCGAAATGCTTTGATCGCAGCGATATCGGCTTCGAGTGCCCGGCGGTCATGCCGGATCGTCTTCGCGAACCATAAGAAATTTCGCAGACGCTGAAAGCGTTTGCCCGTGCTCGCAGCGATTCCGGTCGCTTTCTGTTCCGTTTTCCTCGGTGCCACTTCAGGTTCGTGAACCTGAACGTCGTCGCCAGGTTTCCGAAGTTCTTCAGCGATCGAATGAACCATCCTGGCGGCCGGATGATTCGGGTCAGAAAGGCAATGGCCGTAGAGGATTTTCATGCCGTTATCGCTTGTAGCATCGATGCCTCTGCCCCGGTATGAGCCAATCCTGATTTCTCAATCGCCTTTGCCATGCAGAGCTTTGCGAATGAGAAAAAGAGCGTTGGACAGGTATCGGGTAAATAGCCGGCCTGGCTCGCTCGCCAGCCGCCAGAACCATTCCATCCCGATGCGCTGGATCCACACCGGTGCCCGCTTGACCCTTCCGGCGAGGAAGTCGAGACTTGCGCCGATCTGGATACTCACGGGCACGCCGAGTTTTTCGAGATTCTCCGCCAGCCAGAGTTCGCCCTTCGGTTGACCAAGGGCAACGAAGAGCAGGTCCGCACGGGTGGAACGAATTCTATGGACGACTTCTTCACGTTCGGCTGGCGTCAGTTTCGCAAAGTGGGGCGCATCGATCCCGACGACGTTGAGGTCCGGCGATTTCTCCATGACTCTTCGAACGGCTTCCTCAGCGACCCCTTCGGCCCCACCGAGAAAATAGACGCGATGCCCGAGTTCAGCGGCCCGTTCGCACAGCGCGGGGACAAGATCCGCCCCGGTCACGCGCTCCGGCAAGCGATTCGCCCTGCCCTTCGAACGACTGGCCCACACCAGGGGCATGCCGTCGGCAAGTACGAGATCGGCCTTCCGATTGAGCCATCGCAAGATCGGCGAGACCTGCGACAACATCGCAAAATGCAAATTCGCCGTGATGATGAGCCGGGGAGTCCGTTCCAGAATGAAACGATCGACGATATCGAGCGTCTCCGCCTGACTCACTTTTGCGCAAGGCAAGCCGAAGACCTTCACGACCGGAATGCCGACCGCTTCCGCCGGACGCTTCGCCCAGGTGATCGCTTCGGAAAGGCCCTGGGTCACGTCGTAGTTATGATTCTCGGATGGCGAATTCGATGCGGGTGACGAGTCGGGCATGTCGTATGTTCGCACTCTGCTCTGGATTTCCGATGCTGACGAACCAATAATCTGACACATCGAACCGCTTTCGGCAACGAATTTGCATCGAATTCGATTCGTACTTGCCGGGATTCGGTAAAGGATCACCTTCGGATCACGTGAATTTCGATGCCAAACCGATGAGCCCCGATCGTTCGAATTCCGAAGACCGGAACCCCGGGACGCCGATCCGGCTGGCAATGATTCTGCCCGGCCTTGGCACTGTTCGAAGGGGGGCTGAGACGGCCTTCATCGAAATCGCACGCCGGCTCTCGGCATTGCCGGACTTTCAGGTCACGCTCATCGGGATGGGCTCGGAAGGGCTCGACGGGCTGGATCACGTCGTCGTCAGTGCCCCGGGACGCGACCGTTTCCGCCGTTGGCCAGGTCTGCCGGCCTTCCGTAACTTCATGGCCTGGGAAGAGTTCTTCTTCGCTTTGTCGATGCGTCTGAGTGGCCGTTTCCGACCATCCCGCTTCGATGTGGCCATCGGCTGCTCCTACCCGTGGATTCCATGGATCGTGCGGCGGACCTCTTTCAGGCATGCGCCCGCATTCGTATTCGTCACCCAGAATGGCGACTGGCCTGTGCGTGCCGGCAACCGGGAATATCGGTTTTTCGGATGTGAGGGGCTCGTCTGTGTCAGCCCTGAGCACGAGTCTCGATGCCGGGGCAGGTTTCCGACGGTCATCATCGGAAATGGCGTCGATATCGACCGGTTCCGCCCTCACCGATTCAGTGAGGACCGAAGTTTGCCAGTCGGCATCGAAGAGCACTTGCCAGCGTCCGAGAGCGGCACGAAAATCGTTCTCGTCTGCGCAGCGCTTACGCAAGAAAAGCGAGTGGACGCAGCGATAAAGGCTGTCTCCCGCAGCCCCGGCACGTTCCTGCTGGTCGTCGGCGACGGACCGCTGAAATCGGATCTGGTCGGACTCGCCGGACATCTTCTGCCCGGACGACATCATTTCGCCGGCTCAATGCCGCTCGAACTTATGCCGGCGATTTACCGTCGGGCCGATGCGCTTCTGCACATGAACGTCCATGAACCGTTCGGGATCGTCTATCTGGAAGCGGCGGCCACTGCGCTTCCTATCGTCGCTCCCGACGTTCCCACTGCGCGATGGATCCTGGCTGATGCGGCGAATTACTTCCCGGATCCTGACGGGGCGGAAGGAGTCTCCGAGTGCCTGATGAAGGCTCTTGATCCTTCTCGATCCTCCGAACTGGGCCAGCTCGCGCGAGCCCGGGCTGTGAACGAATGGACGTGGGACAAGCAAAGCATGCGTTACGCTGAATTTCTTCGGGCGATACACCGGCAGACCGCAACAGTTCATCCGTGATCGAATCCTCCTGGATTCAGGACATATTCCGATGGAATCCGTCGACAGTTCCAAAAATCAAGATCGCATATCCGTAGTGATCGTCAGTTACAACACGCGTGAGCTTCTGGCTGATTGCCTGACCAGCCTGCGGGAATTCGAGCCGAAATCGCAGGTGATCGTCGTCGACAATTCGAGCCGTGACGGATCCGAGGCCATGGTTCGGGAACGATTCCCGGAAGTGACGGTGATCCAGTCAGGCCGGAACGCGGGCTTTGCAGGTGCGAACAACCTGGGGATCGCAAAGGCCCGAGGCGATTTTGTCGTCCTGCTCAATTCCGACACCCGGCTGATGGACCCGGCGCTCAGTTCCGCCGTGAAATGGCTTGACCAGCACCCGAACGTGGGTGCGACCAGCCCGAAGCTGCTCGGCCCGGACGACTTGCCGCAATCCTGCATCTATGCCTGGCCCAGGGTCGGCGCATTATGGCGAGAAGCATTAAAATTACCGCCCCGGCCGGTAAAGTCGCATCACGATGGCTGGCTTGCCGGCACTTGCCTGATTCTGCGAAAAGCCGCACTGGGCGATGTCGGCGGCGGGCTCGACGAATCCTACTGGATGTACTGGGAAGACGCCGATCTTTCTCAGCAACTGGTCAATCACGGCTGGGGAGTCATCCCTTACGAAGGTGCGACAATTCGCCATTACGGTGGTGCCAGCGGCGGAGGCGACGACGCTTCTCGTCGGGCGGATCTGCATGCCTGGTATCTCTATGGCAAACACAGGTGGTTTCGGAAAAATCGGGGTCTGCTGGCTGCGGCGGCGGTCTGGATACTCGATGCCCTCGACGTGCCCCGTAAGGTGCTTCGTTCGATCTTCCGCCCGGGTCGAACTGCTGAGCGAGCCCACGCGGGTGTTCAGGCCCGAACGCTTCTCAATGCGCTCACGGGCCGAACACCGCCTGTGCCAGGCACGAAGGCAAAGGCAGGCTGAGCGGATCTCTTTCATTCGGCTCGCGTAACGGGTCCACGTCCGGCTGAGATTCCCTCACTTCGTTGGTAAGCTTCTCATCCGGGCGGTGGCCGTCTGCACGGCAAAATGGACGATGGCGACCACGACACCGACGACTGCGAGCAGTTCCCCGCCGGAATTCGTCGATCGTGAAACGAGCCACAAGCCAATCGCCTGCACGGGAATCGCGGCGACATAGCCGAGAGTTGCCGGGCGGATCTTTCCGCCAGCCAGCAACTTCTGGAATTCGAACAGCGTCGCTGTCCGCACAGCCAGGCGGACCAGCAATATGCTGAGTACGAAGCCCGCGGCATGGTATCTGGCGTCGTAAAGCGTTCGAACCACGAAAGGTGCGGCAATGACAGCCACGGCAAAAAAGGCGATGTACGGCAGAAGCAGCCTTCGCCGGACGCGGGAATGTTCTGCCGTCTGATCGGCCGGTATCGGTTTTCGACTGAGGGCTGCGAAGTGAACGTCGCACATTCGGACGAGCAGGCCCTCTCCGACAGCCGCAAGATTCGCCGCGACCGAATAAAGGCCAAGCTCTTCGATCGTCACCACGCGCGGGCCAGCGAGCCGGTCCAGGTTCTGGCTCATCGCCATGGCGATCGTGTTCAGCATCACGCCCGTGCCGAAATGTCGCAGCTCTTTCAGGGCATCGGCATTCCATGTGAAGCGGGGCCGGCCTGGGGCCAGGACGTAACTCGTCGCCACGACAGACGCCGCACCGACGAGCGTGCCGACCACGAGTGCCCAGACCGATCCGGTAAGTACGGCCGTAACCAGGGTGGCCGTTGCCCCGGCAAGGGTTTGCAGGACTTCTTCGATCGCGACCGCCTTGAAGTTCATGCGACGACGGTAAAGCAGCGAACCGGGCGAGCGAAGTGCCAGAATCGCAGGTCGAAGTGCCAGCGCCGCCAGAATCGGTCCAAGCTCGGGCTGTCGCATCAGCATCGACCAGGGCCAGGCCAGAAGAACACCGGCGAGAGCCAGCCCGACTCCGCGCGTGAAGTTCAACGACCAGCCCGTGCGGATCCAGTCCTCACGATCGCCGTTCGCGCTTCGGGTCAGCCCGGGCACGATCCCCAGATCGGTCAGCCATTCGAGCATCGTCACAGCAGCCATGGCCGCGCCCAGCAGGCCATAAGCCGAAGGCGGGAGAAAACGTGCGACGACGACCGTACTGACCAGGCGGATACCCAGGCCGGCGAATTGGGCCATCGTCGTCCAGCCCAGGCTCTTTCGGACCTGGCGTGATTCTCCACCGGTGCTCATTCGACTGACTTCCCGGAGTTCGCGCCGCTCGCCTGCGGCACTTTCTGTGTCGTACGTCCGAGAATCCTGTGTTTCAGCTCTTCAAGTTGCCAATTACGGAGGAACTTGCGGAATTCCGGGTCATCGTAACGCGGGGCACCGGTCAGGGCCGCATGCACGTAGCCGATCAGAATGTTCAATCCACCAAGGAAGTACGGTTTCTCGAACATTCGGTAGCCGAAGATGCCCAGCATATAGAGAGGGTGCGTGCCCATGAAGTATTGCCCCCTGCCCCAGCGGCGGCGGCCGTGGTAAATGCTCTGAAAGCTGGACCCCATTCGGCGGAAGTGCTGAATCGCCAGTTCAGGGTCATCGAAACTGACGACCTCCCAGCCCAACATACGGCTGCGGTGGCAATCGATGCCGTCCCACATGACCTGACGCACGAATCCGCCGATCTCTTCGAAACAAGTCCGGCGATAGAGCTTGGCGCAGCCGAACGAAAAACCGGGGCCGATCCGTTCTTCCTCGAAAACGCCCGTTTCGTTCGGTGTGAAGACTTTGCCGCTGGCTGAACCGAGGCGAGGGTTGTCTCGGAACCGGCCCAGAAGAATCTCGAAATACCGGGGCTGAAAGGCCAGGTCACCGTCTGTTTTGCAGATGAAGTCGTAAGTCCGCCAGTCAGGCACGGAATCGAGACCGGCGTAGAACGCCTCGATCACGCCGGGCCCCACGCGGCGCTGAGTGCCGGCAGGCCGGTGCAGCACGCGAATCCAGTCGTATTTCGCAGCCGCGGCGTCGGCGATCGCACCGGTATCGTCCGACGAACCGTCATTGACGATCACCCAGAGATCCGGTCGTTTCGTCTGAGCGGCGAAGCTCTCGATCGTCGTCGGGAGATAGGCGGCCTCATCCTTGACCGGGGAGATGACGAGCAGCCTCTGGCTCGATTCGGAATTGGGGGCGGTGGTCCAATCGCTCATTGGAAGGTTCCCTGGACGAATCCGATTTGTCGGATTCCTTTGGAAAATCTAGTGGTGAGGAATCGCGAACGGGTGTGATGCTACGCACAGGTGTACGTGCGACTACGGGCACCGGTGCCTGAGACTTCGAATCGGTTTCAACATGGGAGTCAGCCCTGGTACCAGTACCAGGTTCAGGCGAGTCGCTTTGTGACAGATCGTGCTTTCTGGCGTCATCTTCGATCCTGGCAGGGTTCGGAAGGCGTGCGAGCGTCGCGGCCAGGCCGACGCAGAACAGCCAGACACCCCCAAAATCGGGTGGGAACCAGACAGAACCCAGGTTGCCCATCACGGCCAGAATCGCACCGAAAAGACCGGCCGCCAGGGTCGCCGCCGGATGATTGCGTTTCAAGGCGACGTAGGCGCAGTTGATCATCCCCAGCAAGCCGATCAATACGAACAGGCCTACGGCATAATAACCGTGCTGGAGCAGAAACATCAGATAGTGGCCATCGATCGAACCGAAGCGCTGGGCATGAGCCTCATCCAGCGGCACATTCTTCAATTCGAGCCCATAGCCGAATTTCGGCAGGTTTTCGATCGCTTCCCGGTAGACTTTCCAGAGAAGAATCCGGTGCATCGTGCCTGTGTATTCGTATTCCTCGCCGTTGATGACGATCATCGTCACCATTTCCTGCTTTTCGCCGGCCCATTTGCCCAGAATACCCATCAACTGGTCCCGGACAGTGAAAAGCACAAGACCGCCCGCGACACCGCATGCGATGATCAGAAGCCTCAGCTTCGGTTTGCGGAAGAAGAAATATGTTGCGACTGGCCCAAGCGAGCAAATCTGAGGGCCGCGTGATACGGTGGCGAACAGGCCGACGGCCAGTGCCCAGGGACCGAACTTCATCCACTTGCGGGCACCGGTTTTCTTTGCGATTTCCATCCCGTGCAGGGCCCACGGCATCGACATCACCAGAGCCATGCCGAAAAAGATCGGGTGATCCATCGATCCCTGAGCACGTTTCATCCCCCAGCGATATCCCTCGCCCGCCTCAAGCACTCCATACGTCCGACCCAGCAGTTTATTGGGTAAGTTCACTTTCGCCACGGCTTCGAAAAGCGCCATGCCGCAGACGATGAAGATCGCGCCTGACATCAACGGAGCGACTCGGCGCAGGTCGCGGTTCGAACCGATGAACAATCGCCCCGCGACGTACGGGAAAACCCACTTGCGGGCCAGTTCCGCCGGCCCCAGCGGCCGGAGCCGCCCCACGCTGTATTGGGAAATCACGATAATCGCGAATAGAGCCATCAGGGCAAGGTCGGAGAATGCCGGAAGATTCCGTACGGCCCCCTCTTCCCTTGGCTTACCGAAATTCACCGCGATTCCCGCGATGCCAAGCAGTACTGCCACGAGTCGCAGGTCGATCACCATCGATCCGAACGGCTTGGCGATCCAGATCTGCAGGAACCAGACCGCGACTGTCCACGTCCCCCAGAGCGCTGCTCGCGACGAGTCGAACCGTCGGCCGCAAACCACGGCAACTACACACAACAGAATGCTGCTGAGGATAAACCACATAGCCTGGTTGATGATTCTCCGGGGATTCGACGAAATCTGGCGATCGAATGAGAACGGCCGCGTCTACGCTCTGAAGCGAACTCAGGACCGCCCCGGGACAGGGATTCCTTCAGGCAGTGCCTCTTCCAGAACGCCTGGGCCATAGGCTTCGCTCGCCCCGGGTGCAGGTGGAAAGATCAAGTGCGATGGCGGTGCACTTTCGCCAGGGTTCGCAATGGCCCAGGCGAAGAGTTCTGCCACTTTTCGCACGTTCGAAGCCCGGTCGAAATGCTCTCGCACGAATTTCGCCCCTGATGATCCGAACCTGTCCACCAGGGCATTTTCCGCCAGCATCCGCTCAAGAGCGCTTACGAGTTCAGGCACATTTTCGGTTTCGACGAGAAGTCCGTCCTGCTCGTTACGCACCAGGTCAGGGATGCCGACGAGTCGAGTCGAAACCGCTGGCCGTCCACAGGCCATCGACTCCATCAGCACCTGCGGAAGACCGTCCATGTCGCCTTCGGAATCCTTCACGCATGGCAGGGCCATGAAACGAAACCGCCCCAGAAGCCCGGGTAACTCCGCCTGAGGCACAGGCTTGCCCGTGATCGAAACGCAGTCCCCGACCCCCAGATCCGCCACCATCGCCCGCAGCCTGGACTCTTCCGGCCCGGAACCGGCAATCACGCATCGAAAGTCGATTCCTCGATCTTTCAGAACCCGACACGCTTCGATCAGATGATGAAACCCTTTCTTTTCGACCAGCCTTCCCACGCCCACGAAAGCAGGCTCAGCTTTCGACGGAAGCGAGAATGTGTCCGCGTCGAAACGCTCGGTGTCGATACCGCAATAAATCACCGGTAGACGGCCCGCATTCGCCCCCAAAGCCAGGTAGAAAAGCCTGTGGTATTCGGCGATGCAGTGGATGAATCTCGCCCCGCGAACCTTAGGCACAAGTGCGACCCGATGCACGAAAAGGTCGTTCGCGTGCCCGGTCATCGAATACCCCACACCCAGCAACCGCGAAAGGTGCATGGCCACACCCGTCGCCGTGTGGGCCCAATGGGCGTGCAGGTGGCGGATTTCGTATCCCCGACGCCTCCATTCGCTGGCCATGACGATCGCGGGCAGAATCTGCGAAAGAAAAGCCGCCTTTTGCCGAGGCCCCTCGCAGGGCGTGAGCAATCCACCCACGATCATTCGCCAGTAACCTGCCGGGAACAGGAAAGGGGCCAGCACAAGATCGCTGATCCTGCGGCCGAGGGGCATTGAGCCGACGGAGATCATGGCGGACCGTACCGCAGCCAGCTCGTCAAGACCTTCGTTGAAGGTCGCCTTCTCGAAATTCTTCACTGTGCCGATCGCCAGAGGCACTCCCAATGCCAGCAGTCCGGCGGCTTCGTTGCAGATCGTGGCATTGTTGAGCACATCCACCCCGACATAGCCGACTCGCTGCCGACTTGACTGAGGTTTGCCATTCCGACCATCAGAATTCGCGGATTCGACTTCGTTCATGATTCGACTCATCAAGCGAGAGGTATTTCACGGCAGCGGGATGTCGACCTGTATCACATTCAACACAAGGTATTCTAATGACTTCTGTCACGGTTCGCCGCGGTCAGTCGCTGATACGAACTCGCCAGTTCGCCTGCCTTCGCTTCCCATGTCAAATGCTCCCTGACATGGCGAATGGCAGCAGCGGACATTTCCGACAATTGAGACTTATTCCGCTGCAGCTCCTCGATCGCTGTTTTCGAACTCCGTACCAGTTCAGCCCGAGGTGCCATCGGCAGGGTGATACCGGTTCCCGGGGCCACAAGTTCTGCCGGTCCGCCATAATCGACGATCAGGGGCACGGTACCGCAAGCCATCGCCTCGAGCACGGCTCCACCGCCGAATTCCCGCAAGCTTGGCTGTACGAGAACGTCGGCTTCGACAAGCTTCCTGATGACTTCCTTCTGCTCGACCCATCCGGTCCAGACGATCCTGTCCGCTATCCCGAGTTCTTCCGCCTTCCGCTCAAGCGATTCGCGCAGCGGACCATCACCGACGATCGTCCATTGCGACCAGCTTTTGCGGCAGCCGGCAAGTGCCTCCATGGCGATATCCAGTGCCTTGTAAGGCACGAGTCGAGCGACGGAAATCAATTTCAAAGGACGATCTCCGCGGGAAAGCTCGTCCCGGCAGGTGTCCACGCCTTCGAGCAATCGAAAGTCGAAACCGTTTTCAGGCATATACTTAAGCCGATCGGGCGAGACGTCCTCCATCTCCGCCGCCGTGCTGCGGCTGCCGGCCAGAATCATGGCAGCCGAACGCCTCATTTTTGTATGCCAGGGCAATCTCCTGTAAGCCCGGCGCAGTGGGATCAACCACTCCCTCTCGCCTTTTTTGAGTTCAGGAAATTCCTTCGGCCAGGCAAGGCCGCCATTGAGCGGGCCGACGACGAACGGAACTGGTGACCATCCGGCGATGGGGCTTGGTAAAGTTGGCGAAACAGGAGTGACCCGGTGGATCAGGTCGAATTTCCTGTCACGAATCGCGGCTCCGAAACGTTTCCAGACGAGATACTCGAAGTAAACGTAGCCTGGCCAGGCCAAGGCCATATTGGTTGTCCATCCGAGCGATTTCCCGCCACGTAACAGTTGCCCCAGACGGTACATCGGGCGTGCGATCCTGTCGCTGTCGATGAACTCCAGCCCCTTGAGAAGCGGTACGATCGGATCGTCCAGAAATGACTCGCGATTGCGAATATGAGTCACGAGAGTCACTTCCAGGTCTCGCCGCCGGGCAAGGGCCTGGATCTGGTTGTAACCGACCAGGGGTACGCTGGACCATTTCGAGTTGCACGCTTCGGCCAGAATCAGCACGCGAATCTTCTCGTCATGATGCGCATCATTCTGATTCATCGGTTTTCCGTGTGTTTCATTTTGCGGAGAGTTCGCTGCCGCCGGAATCGAAACGGCGATCTCGATCGCGGATTCTTTTCCCAATATCGCCTTCCGCAGAACCTGAGCGTGATACTCATGTAACTGCCTTGTACGCTTCGCCTTGGCGTCATCCGTCATCGCGAACTCATGGAGTTTGCGCCCTTGTCGAGTCAGTGTATCGAAATTGGTCTGATCGGGACACTCGTCGCAATCCCCGTTCCGAAAATCGCACTTTGTTCGGAATGCGGCCAAATCTCGGGAAAACCGGAGCTTTATAAGCCCCGTTCGCGACTTCGGGCCAACATGCTTCACGAGAGCGTATCGCCTGCGATACATGCGCAGTGGCGGAGTATCGATCATTTACAGGCCAATTCGATATAACCGGACTTCCATCCCGAACACGCACAATCAATGCAAACATCGAATTTACACAACCTTATAAAAAGATCAAACACAGAATTCGAAAGTGCCCGCCGCAGTCTCGCGCAATTTCCTTACCGATTGGCACGGCGAATGCATGGTTAGTATCTCAACGAACCGTAAGCTTTGCAGGACAGGAACGACAGAGAAGCTGACCATGAACATCGCAACGACCAGCCGCCCGATGAACTCGAAGATCGACTTGACCGTGAATCTGCCCGGTTTCGCCAGCGGCAAGGCCGTTGGCGGCTCGATGGTGAAGCAGGTTGAAGAAGTCGTACGTCGCGGGATCGACATTACCCTCTCGGGGCTCGGGCTTCTGGTTCTCGCTCCGGCGTTCGCCCTGATCGCCATTCTGATCCGCAAGCACGATGGCGGCCCGGTGATTTTCCGTCAGAACCGCGTGGGTAAAGACGGAAAAGTGTTCTCGTTCTACAAGTTTCGCTCCATGGTCATGAATGCGGACGCCATGAAGGAAAAGCTTGCTCAGCAGAATCAACACGGTGCTGCGGGAATCACGTTCAAGATGAAGGACGACCCCCGGATCACGCCCGTCGGCAAGTTCCTGCGTAAGTACAGCCTCGACGAACTGCCGCAACTGTTCAACATCCTCAAGGGTGACATGGCGATCGTCGGCCCTCGTCCCGCGGTCGTGAAAGAAGTCGAGCAATATGACGATCATGCCCGCGGCCGCCTGGCTGTGCGTCCGGGTCTCACCTGCTACTGGCAGATCATGGGCCGTGCGGAACTGAATTTCGAACAGCAGGTCGAGCTGGACCTCCGCTACATCGCCAACAGAAGTCTGATCGAAGATGCACGCATCTTCCTGGCCACGCCGAAAGCGGTTCTCGAAGGCAAAGGTGCTTATTGACCTTCTGATTCGAGGTTAAAGCACAACGTCGGAAAACGGTTCGACCGCGGGATCGATTCCTCCAGAAGAGGCGATCCCGCGGTTTTCGTTTCGCTACAAGTCATTGACAGTCGGGGTGCCATGGCGATAATCCTGAGGAGAAGTAGTCATTGCTGCACGACGGCGAAGTGTCGGTCAGACGACCGGCGGAAACACGCATGGGTTCGAACGCCTTCAATTCCGAACATGATCCGCTCAGCGGGGACTCCGTCTGGAATGACGAAATCGCCTGCCTCATGGCGGATTCCGTGTTCCATTTTGCCGATGATCAGCAGAAGGAACTGAACCCTGCCGACACGACGACCGCATTTCATTCGCATCAAGGAATGGGGCATATTGACAAATATGTCCTTACTTCCGTGTTGGGCACCGGAGGAATGGGGATTGTCTTTCGGGCTTTTGACCCTTCGGAAGACTGCGACGTCTGCGTCAAGCTGATGAGCCACACGCTCAAGGACAAACGTAACGCGCGTTTGAGATTCGAGCGAGAAGCCTCCATGCTGCGCATGGTTAGGCATCATAATGTCGTCCGGCTTCTTCAGCAGGGCAACGTCAAACTTGAGAACGGCACGTCTCTGCCCTGGATGGCGATGAGCCTGGCTCCCGGTCGCCCGCTGGACAAGTTGCTCAAAAAAGAAGGCCGGTTCGCCGAAAACCGCATTCTCTGGATCGGCAAGGAGTTGACCCGTGGCCTTGCAGCAATCCACGAGGCCGGCATCGTGCATCGGGATCTGAAACCTTCGAACCTCATCGTCGACGAGAATTCGGATCGTCTCTCCATCATCGATTTCGGGCTGGCCCGGCCGCTTCGCAATTCGACGATGATCACTCGGTCCGATCAACTGCTGGGCACACCGGCCTACATGTCGCCCGAGCAGTTCAAAGGTGCACCGCCGGATCACCGGACCGACCTATACAGCGTTGGTGTCATCCTTTACACGATGGCCGCCGGGATTCCGCCTTTCGTGGCCAATGACTGGTCCGCTCTGCGGAATCGTGTGATGACCGGCAAGGCGGAACCAGTCGATCAGTTGCGGCCCGATCTTTCGGAAGGGCTTCGACAGCTGATTCATACGCTGCTCGAAAAGAACCCTGCTCGGCGTCTGGCTTCGGCTGTCGCTGTCGTGCATGCCCTGGAATCGGTCGAGCCGAAGGTGGAAAGTGCAGCACACGACCCATCTGCCTGGTGTCGCGTGATTCTTGCCGACGATGACGAGCAATTCGGAAAAGCCGCGATTCACCGCATGAAGCTCAAGGGTGTCGCGATGCGGCAAGCCCTTACGCCATTCGAGCTTTTTCGGATGATCTCCGAAAAACCCGGGCCCGATGCCGTTCTCGTCGACATGGCTTACGGCGATCACGACGGCATGGATGTCGTGCGTCAGTTGCGTGAAGAGCGCCCGGAATTGCCGGTGCTGGTGCTCACTTCCGCCCGGTCGATCGACAAGGCCGTCGCTGCCATGAAGCTTGGCTGCAAGGACTTTCTCTGCAAGCCGCTGGAAGACGACAATCTGGCAAGAGTCATTCGCGACACGATCGTTCCGAACGATCGTACCGATGCCTGAATTCGAAAAGTCGCGGAATTTTCCGAATTCCGCCGTAAAACGCCCGAAACGTCTCGCCTGGACGGCTCTTCGGGTCTATCATAGGGCTTGCCCATAAACCGAAGATGCTGTGTAGCTATCTTTCACGATCGACCGGAGATGTCTCAACCTGTGGATTATCGCGAACTTTGGACCGATCCGGAATTTCTGGAAATGGTCACGGAATACGTGGATGCTCACACCGGAAAATGCGACGGATGGCATTTCGAAGATGCATTCCAGGAACCTCTCAAACTCGCGGCTGAAGTGCATAAGATTGCCGGATCGGCGGGAATGTACGGATTTCCCGATATCACCGATGCCGCGCGGGCACTGGAAACGGTAATTCGTGAAAACGGCAAGAAAGAAACCGCTCAGGCTCTTTTCCAGGACCTGAAAAACCGGATCGCGAACTCGGCTGAAGAACTTGCGGCATTCAAAGCTGGCCAGGCCGGTTGATCGCTCCACCCGAATCGGTCGAGATCCGGAGGATTCAATCCGGATCCGCTTCTTCGGGATCCGCCGAAGCTGGGCCACCATCCGGTGAAATTCCGTACTTCTTCATCTTCCGGTAGATCGTCGCCGCACCGATCCCCAACCGACGTGCGGCGGCGCGTACATTTCCTTTGGTGAACTCCAGGGCGTTTTCGATCGCGACTTTCTCCATTTCGTCGATCGTACCGGCGAGTTCGGTCTTCGAAGCCGAGATCCCTGAGTCGGATTCCGCAGCGATCTGCTGCGCAGGGCCGGTCGGCAGAGATCCCGTATGGGCCCGTGAACCGACGCCGTATCGGATTTCTTCCGGTAGATCCGCGAGGGTAATGACAGGTCCTTCCGTCAGAATCTCCAATCGCTCGATCGTGTTCTCGAGTTCCCGAACGTTCCCCGGCCATGGGTAAGAAATCATGGCTCGCATGGAATCCGGGTCGAACAGTTTGGAAGGTATGCCGTTACGTGAGCAAATCCGGCGCAGGAAGTGGGCGATCAGGGGCGGAACGTCCTCCGGGCGTTCGCGCAACCGCGCGAGCCGAATCGGCACGACGTTCAACCGATAATAAAGATCTTCCCGGAACTTGCCTTCGAGCACCTGGTCGAAGAGGTTCCGGTTCGTGGCCGCAACGATTCGCACATCGGCCTTGCGAGGCTTCGACGAACCGACACGCTGAAACGTTCGTTCCTGCAGGAACCGTAAAAGCTTGGCCTGCAGGTCGAGCTTCATCTCGCCGATTTCGTCGAGGAAGAGCGTTCCGCCTTCGGCCGATTCGACGGCCCCTGGATTGGCGGAATCCGCTCCCGTGAACGACCCTTTTTCATGTCCGAAAAGGGTTGATTCGACCAGCTCGCTGGGCAAGGCCGCCATGTTCAATGGCAGAAAAGGCCCGGATCGACGTCGGCTGAGCTGATGAACGGCCCTTGCGACGACCTCTTTTCCCGTACCGCTTTCGCCGAGGATCAGGATGTTCGCTTCTGTTGGTGCGACTCGACGAATCAACCGGACAAGATCCTGTGTCGCCGAACTATCGCCGATAATCCCGTGCTCCGCTTCGCTGGTGGCTTCCGTCCTGGAAGACCTTGTCGCCGAAGGGGGTTCCGCTCCGGTACGCACCTGTCTCGCGGCACTCGCGTCCCGGGTTTCTATCGCTTCGTCGATGAGCGACTTGAGACGGTTCGAATCGATAGGCTTGACAAGGAAATCACGTGCCCCGGATTTGATCGCGCTAATAGCAAGATCGATTGTGCCATAGGCCGTAATCACGACGATGGGCAAGTTCGGGCGGCGCTGGCGGATATCGCGAATCAGTTCGAGGCCGTCCGAGTCGCCGAACCTGACGTCCAGAAGAAGCAAGTCAGCCAACTCGTCACGTTCGAACAGTTCAAGCAGCTCTTTTTTGTTCAGAGCCACCGAATGGTCAACACGCCAACTTTTCAGGTGATAGGCCAAAAGCCTGGCAACGTTCGGATCGTCATCGGCGATGATGACGCGGGTCGGCGGCTTGCGTGCGGTTGGCTGCATTTTTTCGTCTGGTTCGGGGACTTCTTCGTATGGTGGATCATTCTAAGCATTCGCACTCGACTTTCGAACAACACTGACAGGTTTCTCCCGGAAGTCGCCTTTTCGCATTTCGTACAGCCGACTCAACCAGACACGGTTATCGAAAACTAGAGCGGAACCGGTCCTGCGCATCAGGTATCGACCGAAGCGCATCGTTTCGAAAACACGTGAGGAGGCCGAAGTGTCTCGATTCGGAACGTACCGGACGATCGAATGAGGAAAACCTGAAATTTCGGTAGTTTTTCGCTTTTGGCATCAGATTCCCATTTCTCTCATCCATCTAAGATCCGCGACGCACCGATTGTCGCTAATCGCCTCATCAACGAACGAAAGACCCCGATCATGCAAGCCATCAAACGACTCTTCGCCGCGACGACGATCAACCATAAGGGCTCGAAGACTCGTCGTGGTGTTCGACAAGTCAAGCTCGGCTCGGAAATGCTCGAAGGCCGGCAACTCATGGCCACCGGCCCGGTTTTCGATCCAGGCACGAAGCAACTGCTCATCTACGGCACCAGCGGAAACGACAGCGTCAGCGTAGGTTACGGATCCAAAACCGATTCCGCCGGAATGACCGTGACGGATTCGTCTCAGATCAAAGTTTCCATGCAGATTCCCGACGGTTCATATATCGAAGGTCAGTTCGCCGCGGCCGATATCCTTCTGGCCCGGTACGTCGGCAAGGGTGGCGATGATCTCATCCAGAATCGTACGAACCTGGTCATCACAGTTGCCGATCAACCGAATGGCGGTACGATCAGCACCTCGTTGCTTTATGGCAGCACGAATAACAGCCTGAACAACCAATCCAGCCAGATTGGCGTGTTTACTGTCGGGCGAACCGGTGAAGTGAGTGTCGACTACATCTTCCGCGGCGCCGGTTATAACGGATCGCTCGGATTCTACTCGCTGGAAGGTATGGACCAGTACACACCTGGATCGGATGCCTATATCAAGGAAGCCGTCCGTAGAGCCAACGCCAACGGATCTCAAGGGTTCACATCGATCAATGCAGCCACGGAAGCGGCCCGTTTCTCCGGAAAAACTTCCTGGGAAGGTGACCTGAACAACAAGACCTCACCGTATAAGGGTCTCAAGACGTTCACCAATCTGGCGCCAGGCTCGACCTTCGCGGCCATCATCATCCCCAGCGGTACGTTTTCGGGCGTGAATACGAAGCTCGTAAAAAATCAGACTCTCAGCTCAAGCGAAAGGCCGTTGTTCAGCATTCCGGAAGCGAACCCTTATGTGGCTACAAGCCAGCTCTGGGGTCAAATGGGCGATCTGGATAACCGGGGCAGCTTGTTCGCCTTCGAAGACCAGCGTCTGGATGGGACGACCGACAAGGATTACAACGACATGGTCTTCCAGATTACGGGGGCCACGGGTGTGGCCGCACCCGTGACGGAAGTTGCCAATCCGAGCAGGAAGTTCCAGTCGGAGACCGTCTTTCAGTCCGAAATCAAGCAGTACGCCACCGAACAGAAGAACCTGGACGTGATGACGGAATCTCAGGGTCAAAAAGGAATCTGGCAAGTCGCCCCTTCGGGTCAGGTCACTGTCGATTACCGTTTTGACGGCGGCGGCTACGAGAGCGAAATGGCGATCTTCAGCCTTGCCGGAATGGAAAATCTCACGCCAGGTTCGCCCGAATACATCAAGGAAGCCGCTCGCCGGGCACTTACGGGAACCGAGCTTGGCTATGTCGTGATTCGCGACCGCATCGAGGGTGCGGCTGTCGCTGGACCGATGACGTGGGAATCGAACTTCAACAAGGGCGGCTACAATGGAATCAAGACCTTCGCGATGAAGCCAGGTGATCTGATCGGCGCCATGATGGTGCCCGCCGGAACGATCTGGGAAGCTTTCAACAAACCCGAGCTTGGCAAGGACGTCACTTCGTCAGACAACAAGAAGAGGGCTTTGTTCTCAATCCCGGAAGCCAATCCCATGAATGCCTGGGGCGGCACGCAAATGATCGACTCGATGTACGGCGGCGTCTCGGGCAGACAATACGGCTGGGAAGACATCCGTGGTGACAATGCCGCCAACTGCGACCGCGACTTCAATGACATCGTGTTCTCTATCGGTGGTGTGAGCATGGGCACGATCGACAGCTGGGATAAAGTACCGACTCCTTCGAACAAGAAGATTCTGAACTCGACCCTGGCAACTTCGATCTTCGTCTGATCGAGAACGAATCCGAACGAGTGGGTGAAGCTGGTCCGGCGGTCTCCCCGAATGGGGGATCGGCGGACCAGCCGATTTGCCGTCACACCCAGTTGCATGAATCGTTCGAAGTTTTGCCCATTCGGAAATCAATTCCAAAGGGCGTTGGGACGATTTAAAGCCGCCTGAGTTCGAATTTTCTCGGATATTTTTTGCGGTTCCGTTTATGATGATTTGAAGGTGGAGTCAGATAATCATGAATCGCCCGGCGATCGATCTTCAATCGACCTCCGTGGTTCCAATACGGTGCAGCGCGAAGATGCCGTCCGAATCGATCTTCAGTTATGTCAGGGACGCGGATCGCTTACGGGCATTGATTCAGACCCAGCTGTTGGATTCGCCGCCAGAAGAGGGCTTCGATCGATTTACGCGTCTGGCGAGTCGCATGCTCCGGTGTCGCGTCAGCCTGATTTCGCTGGTGGATTCGCAGAGTCAATTCTTCAAGAGCCAGGTCGGCCTGCATTTCCCCTGGTGCGAAATGGGTGGAACGCCGCTCGATCATTCGATGTGCGCTACGGTCGTCGAAACGCGGGACGTCCTGATGATCGAGGACGCCCGGGAAGACCCGAGCTGGCAAAATCACCTCGCAGTGCGAAATATCGGCGTCGTCAGTTACCTTGGCTTTCCGTTGCATTCACCCGATGGCCGCCATATTCTTGGCTCTTTTTGCGTGATTGACAGTGGACCGAGGAAATGGTCCGAAATCGATCTCGAAGTGATGAACGACCTCACGCATACGGTGGAAGAGAAGATCCGGCTCAGGGCCGAGATCGAAAAAAGCACGCAGATCGCGATCCGGCTGAATGAAACGAATACGAAGATCCGCGAATTTACCGAGCATTCCAGACTCATTATGGCCACCGTGGCGCACGAAATCCGCACGGCCGCGACCTCATTGAGCGGTCATGCCGAGATCGCCGTCAGTTCGATGGATCCCAACGAGAGGGATGCCTCAATCCAGGCCATTCGGCGCAATACCGAACACCTCGTTCATCTGGTCAACGACAATCTGGAATCCGCCAAGATCGAATCTGGTCAGATTCGATTCGAATCGATCGTTTTCGACGCCGTGAAATTTTCGAAAGAGATCGTCGAATCCCTTGCTCCGAACGTCTGCTCGAAGCCGGTACGCCTGATTTTCGAAACGACCGAAGACACTATTGCAAAATTCGTATCTGCCGATCCGACGCGAATTCGTCAAATTCTGCTGAATCTGATGGCAAACGCCATCAAATTCACCGAGTTCGGAACCGTCACACTCAGGCTCGACACGGAAGTCCGCGAACTTTCCCCGGATCATCCCACGCCATCGGAGACTTGCATTTTATGCTGGCAGGTCATTGACACCGGTGCGGGCATGACCCCCGAACAGGTCGATTCGCTGTTTCGCCCCTATGTTCAGGCGGATGCGACGATCCATCGGAGATTCGGCGGCAGCGGCATGGGCTTGTTCATTTCGAAAGAACTCGCCGAAGCCATGGGCGGCACGATCGAAGTGCGAAGCGAACCTGGCGCTGGTACGACATTCACCGTTCGTCTCCCCGTAGAAATCCCGACCTCGTCAGAACTTGCGGACCGGCAGCCGGAATCGGCAATGCCGGAGAAACTTGAGGGAAATCCGCGAGTTCTCGTTGTCGAAGACAATCCCGACATTCGCCAAATTCAGAACTTTCTGCTGAAACGCGCGGGTTGCGATCCTGTCCACGCCAGCGACGGGAGCGAAGCCGTGGAGATCGTTTCGAGCTCGAACGTACCATTCGACCTGATTCTCATGGACGTTTTCATGCCAGTTATGGACGGAAGACAGGCCACGAAAGCGATTCGCGAACTCGGATACCGCGGGCCCATGATCTCCCTCACGGCGTCGTTCGAAGATGAAGAACTCCAGAGAATGCAGGAGGCCGGATGCGATGCACATATGAGAAAACCGATGGATCTCAAAGACTTCATCCGAAAGGCAAGGGCCCTTATGAAACCGCAAGACGGGTCTTCGGCGATCGTTCGATTCGAATCCGGTGTTTCTATCGAATGATGAAGTGATCAGCGAGCTGCCTGAAACCGGGCGAGACGTGACTCTCGATCTTCGAGCATCGCCCTGGCTTTCACATTGCCTGGAGCGATACGGGTCGCGCGCTGGGCCATCTCCAGAGAAACCTTCAACCCCGCTTCCGCACCTGCCGGGTCTTGAGCTTGTAAGGCATTTTTCCAATTCTGGAGATAAGACTCGCTCAGCGCCAGATAACATTCGAATCGATCGGGATAGCGTTGATTGAGGGCTTGCGCGATTATCCTGTAGCGATTCGCGAGTGATTGTGCGATCGGCCAGTTGCCGTTCGCCCGCAGCCAGGTCGAAACGGTTGCGACAGGGCGAATCAATTCCTCGTAAGCGATCGTGATGATCAATTCAGGGTTTCGCCCCATTTTCTTCAGCAACCCCTCGGCATCCTTCAGAACTGATTCCATTTCTTCTACGGTCGGTTCGGCATGAACTTTACCGGCCCGAAAAACCAGCGGCACGAGCCGATACATGACCAGTTCCCGCTCCAGAAGGAGACGGGTACTCTCGTCGAGCGTCGAGTGGTCTTTTTTTCGTACGGACGATAAACGCGGCTCGAATTCCTGGCGATCGAACAGAGCCAATCTCAGTCGAATCTCCTCGGAATCCGCGAGGTCCGACCACTGCGTTTCGCATTTTTCGTGAAAATCATTCCAGACTTGTGCGGCCCTTGTAAGCCCTTTCAAATTCGCATTGAACGCATGCTCACGCGCACGATCCAGAATCTGCGAAGCCAAATGAACTCGAGAACGGTGGTCCTCGATCCGGTCGATCCAGAGCGAAGCCCGCTCGAAATGACGCACATCCTGCTGAAATTTCTTGATGACCGCAGCTTCATCGGCTTCGAGATCATTGTCTTTGACATGGCCGAACGAAAATTCGGTGAGCGCCAGTTCTCGAATCGTTGCCTGATTACCGGGGGCGAGTTCGTCGCTCCGTTCCAGCAGTCTCACTGCACATTCGAAGAGATCGTCCGCCGCCTCGAAAAGCTCTTTGTTCAAGGACGAACAGAATCTCGCAGCGGTCGCCTGCAGCATCATTCCGAATCGGGCCAATTCTTCCGGATCACCAGTCGAAACGCTGAGCAAGTCCTCCGTTCGCTGTCGGGACGAAGCAATCAGCCGATCAAGCCTGGGACCGAAGAATACGCTCGGCTCGACTTGGCGCAGCTCCTGGATCCACTCGGTTTTCGTCAGCGGCTCCGAATTTTCGTCCCGATCGACTGATGAGAACCATCGAGCGAGCGGATAGAGGCTGATGCTCAGCGCAATCAGGCTCAGCGTTACGAAAGATCGGGCGTTGCGTATTTTCCCGGACAATACTGGCCGATTCGTTTCCGTACCGACTGAAACGCAGGCTGAATTCGATGCGATCCATTGCCCAAGCGCTTTCGCCATTTGGCCAGGATTCGAAAATCTTGAAGTCGGCGATTTGGCCATCGCTTTCCGACATATCGCGATAAGTTGCGGCTCGATCGTGACTTCCGTAAGTTCCGGAAATCGCAAAGGTTCATTGAGCACACGATAGATGGATTCGCTTGTCGATGTACCTTCGAATGGCGGCTTCGCTGTCAGGCAATAATAGAGAATTGCACCGAGACCATAGACATCCGTTGCGGGTCCGAGCCGTCGCATTCCTCTTCCGGCCTGCTCTGGCGACATGAACGCAGGCGTTCCGCCACCATGCGACTGCTCGTTCGCAGTCAATTCGTCCCGCATCGCTATCCCGAAATCCGAGATTTTCGGAGTGCAATTTTCGAGAACCGTCGACTCCGAACCATCCAGCAGAACGTTCGAAGGTTTCAGATCGAGGTGCCAGATTCCTGCACGATGAATTTCGCCCACCGCCAGGGCCAGCCGATGAACGAGTGTCGCGGCGGCTACTGGAGTGAGTGGCCGATCCACTCGATCTCGCAGAGTGCCTCCCGCGACATATTCGAGCACCATGACATACCAGCGCGACGTTTCTTCGATTCTGTACAAACGGACGACGTTCTCATGCTGGATCCGGGCTGTCGCTCGAACCTGCCTTAGCCACCTGCTTCGCCCCTCGGGATCCGCCATCCAGCCACCGGGCAAAAACTTCAGAGCCACCAGTCGTTGCGTTTCGGATTCTTCCGCAAGATGCACGACACCTTCACCGCCACGGCCAAGCTCGCGGATCAGACGAAACCCCGGAATCGCCGGGACGACTTCGAATTCGTCCGTGTCGCTCGATTCCGCATGAAAGCCTCCGGCATCGATCGAATAGGCTGGCACCCGGTCGGAATCTGCCCAGTCCTGCAGAATGGCCTGACAATCTGGACAAGTTTCTATATGCCTTTCGAGCTTCGAATACAGTACCTCGGCGATCTCGTCATCGCCGATTCGTCGTAGCAAAGACTCAGGCGGGCAGTCATTGGTCCAGCTCGGCCCCGGGTCGGACGGTCCAGAGGTGTTCCCCCTGCCGACAGGGCTCATGGGGCTTCGACCCGTTCCAGTTCCAGCTTGAAAGCGTTTCGCACCCGTGAGTATGCCGCAAAAGCCGCGGCGTAGGTCATGCCGAATTCCGTTGCGGTTTCCCTGATCGAACGATCCTCCATCGAAATCGCCCAGAAGACTTCCCACGAGCGATTCCGAAATCTGGCCTGCACCATGACTTTCGCCCTTTCCAGGCGTTCGGTATCCAGCGATTTACGTTTTTCGTTGGAAGTCGTGAGGTATTCCGAAGTCGTAGTGCACTCGCCAGGCTGCGGCCCGAGTTCATCGATCCGTCTCAATTTGCCGGCATATTCCCGATAACGGTCCGCACGACGAGCGGCTCTGGCGGCGGATTTTCGATAATCTGCGATTCGTGAACTATGAAGAGTTTTCAGCCAGCGACGGAACGACCGGTTCGGATCATAGCGAAACCCCACGATCCTTCGTGCGATTTCGATCCACAGCATCTGCTTGAATTCCCCCACGTCCGAAGGATTGTCGAGCGCACGACGCGACCACCGGTCGATCAGTGCGTCGTATCGAACATGCATCACGTTCCAGGCTGACCGATCCGACCAGTCGGCCGCACGCTTCAATAGGGTCGGGCTCGTGTCATGCTCGGTTCGGCTCATTCGTACGGCCCCGAAGTGCGGTAACCATAGTCCGACGGGTCAAGTTCAAGCCTTGATTTACAGAAATGATATACCATTTTGCGCGTCTTACCAAACGAATCCGTGCGTGATTCTCGTCCCGATCCGTTTTTGGCCGGATGAGTCGGCGATTGCGTCAAACTCCTGGCTTCAGCGATGGCTATGTCGTTCGATGCCGTCGAGATCGCAGCAGTCCTGACTTCCGCCCAAACTGCCTGATCCTTGAACCGCAAATACTTGCGACGCGGAATTTCCGAATTCGAGATAGATTTATCGCATCGGCGGAATTATGCTGATAGCCGAAATCCCCGAATTCGATCGTTGTCCAAACGGTCTTCGGATTTGTGGGGAAGCTGGAAAGCACAAGACGCCAGGAGTGAGCCTGGCGGCAGTCGCCTGGATTTGCCGAACGGTTCGACCATGTGACCGGTTTCGACGAATCGAAGACTGTCGTTAACGGTTTAACGCTCTTTCGTGATCGTTTCGATGCCTCTCGGAATCGACCACAATCAGAAACTTCGAAAGGAGACCCCCAGATGCTGACTAAATCAGGTTCGTTTCGATTCCTGAGATATCTGCTGTCGATCGCGATCCTGAACGTGCCGGCCCTTTGCCAGCAGGCATTCGCAGCCGAACATCCTGTCGATCAATCGCACGGCAACCATCTGCGACCCGAAATTCCGACCGCCACGATGCGCATGCTGAGAGCAGCTGCGGCCAGCATGACGACAGCCGCGATGGCCCCCAAGACCTCTCAGGCAAAGAAGCCGAATATCGTCATCATCTGGGGCGACGATGTCGGACAATCCAACATCTCGGCCTACACGATGGGCCTGGTCGGATACCGGACCCCGAACATCGACCGCGTCGCCAAGGAAGGCATGATTTTTACCGATTATTATGCCGAGCAAAGCTGCACCGCGGGTCGTGCCTCCTTCCTCACCGGTCAGCATGGACTGCGCACAGGCTTGACCAAAGTCGGCCTGCCGGGCGCGAAGATCGGTCTTACCGAGAAAGACCCGACGATCGCAGAACTCCTCAAGCCCCAGGGTTACGCCACGGCCCAATTCGGCAAGAACCACCTCGGCGACCGTAACGAATTTCTCCCGACCGTGCACGGGTTCGACGAGTTCTACGGCAATCTCTATCACTTGAACGCCGAAGAAGAACCCGAGCACCCCGATTATCCGAAAGACCCTGCCTTCAAGGCGAAATACGGCCCCCGAGGCGTTCTCGACAGCAAGGCCACCGACGTGGACGACCCGACCGTCGATCCCCGATTCGGCAAAGTCGGCAAGCAGACGATCAAGGACACCGGCCCGCTGACCAAAAAGCGGATGGAGACAATCGACGCCGAAATCGCGACCCGATCGGCCGATTACATCAAGCGTCAGGCCACGGGCGACAAGCCGTTTTTCCTCTGGGTGAACTTCACCCACATGCACTTCCGCACCTATGTGGAAGAATCGAAAAAGGGCCAGGCGGGCAAGTGGCTCGGCACCTACGCCGATGCGATGGTCGAACACGACAAGAACGTCGGCACCGTTCTCAATGCCCTGGACGAAGCCGGGCTGACCGAGAACACCTTCGTCATGTACTCCACCGACAACGGCCCGCACATGAATTCGTGGCCTGACGCGGCCATGACCCCTTTCCGCAACGAAAAGAACTCGAACTGGGAAGGCGCTTATCGCGTGCCCGCCATGGTGCGCTGGCCCGGCAAGATCAAGCCCGGTACCGTTTCGAACGCCATTACGTCGCACCTCGACTGGGCCCCCACTCTTGCTTCCATCGCTGGCGATTCTTCGGTGAAGGACAAGCTCCTGAAGGGCTATACGATCGGCGACAAGACCTTCAAGGTTCACCTGGACGGTTACGATCTGGCTGCTTACCTCACGGGCGAAACTGCCAAATCCCCGCGTGATGAGTTCCTCTATTGCAACGACGACCAGCAGGTGACAGGTTATCGCTACGATAACTGGAAGCTCGTTTTCATGGAGCAGCGTGCGACCGGCACTCTCAATGTCTGGGCCGAACCGTTCGTCACGCTTCGCGTACCGAAGATCTTCAACCTTCGAAACGACCCTTACGAGCGTGCCGACGTGACTTCGAACACCTACTATGACTGGCTGCTCGAACGCGCCTACCTGCTCGTCCCCGCCCAGGATAAGGTCGGCGAGTTCCTGGCGACATTCAAGGATTATCCCCAGCGCCAGAAGGCCGCGACGTTCAATCTCGACGAAGTCATGGAAAAACTACGCCAGGGTGGCGCAGCCGGGCAGTGATCGAAGATCGAGCGATCTGGGCCGTACATTTTTTCGGCCCTGCTCTTCGCCTGTGATTCTCTGCACTCGACCGGTCGATCCTGTCCGGTCGAGTGCCATTCTTAGCCTTTTTGTGCGAAGCCGCAAATGCGAGCTTCGTTCGATCGAAATGGTGTGTCGGACAGGTTTCTCGAAGATCCTGCCTGCGAGACAGAATTTGTGACCGATAAGGAATTCGAGCAATGCTGCCGTCACTTCGGATTTTCTCGCTGGCCTTGCTTCTGAGTATCGCCACCAGGGCAACTTTGGCTTCCGACCCTCTGCCCAGCTGGAACGACGGCCCGGTCAAACGCGCGATTCTCGCATTCGCAGAACAGGCGGCCGATCCGGCGAGCCCGAAGCATATACCTGTCGCCGATCGAATCGCCGTGTTCGATAACGACGGCACTCTCTGGCCGGAAAACCCGATTCCGTTTCAGCTTGCGTTCGTGATCGACGAACTGAAACGCCGTCTGCCCGAAAACCCGGCCTGGAAAGAGAATCCACTCGTCACGGCCGCGGTCGAAGGCCGGATGGAATCGATTCTTGCCGGCGGTACTCAGGCACTGATCGAACTGCTCGACCTGACCCATGCTGACGTCGCTACTGAAGAATTCGACCGCAGGGTTCGCGACTGGCTCAAATCCGCCAATCACCCTCGATTCGACCGCCGTTACGATACTTTGGGTTACGCCCCCATGAGGGAACTTCTCGACTATTTAAGATCCAGGGGCTTCAAGACTTATATCGTATCGGGAGGCGGGCAGGACTTTATGCGTGTCTGGGCCGAATCGGTCTACGGTATCCCACCCGAATGGGTGATCGGCTCCTATGCCCGAACCGAATACGCCCTGATCGACGGTAAACCGACGCTCACGAAGCGGCCGGGTGTCGAATTCATCGACGACAAGGCCGGCAAGCCGGTGGCCATCGACCGGTTCATCGGACGCAGGCCGGTCGCGGCCTTCGGCAATTCGGACGGAGACAAGGCCATGCTCGAATGGACGACCGTCGGCCGCCCGAACACTCTGGGCGTGATCGTTCATCACACCGACGATACCCGCGAATATGCCTACGACTCCGCTCCGAAAAGTACCGGAAAACTGATCGAGGCCCTGAAGGATGCGCCGGCACGTGGCTGGCACGTCATCGATATCAAACAAGACTGGAACCGCGTTTTTCGTTCCGGACCATGATCGGGACCAGGGAAGGTAAACCCCGACTCGATCATTTTTTAAGTAAAAAGTGTGCGAAAATCCGTACGATCGATCCGATAAAAGGATCCATACGGATTTCGAAGTGGGGCTTGCCGAAATCCCAAGCTTCCGTGAAGTCGATAGAACATGATCCGAAGGATTCGGACAGATGCCCCTTTCGCCGCTGAAACCGACTGGCTTGACGTTCATCCTGATCCTGGGGATTCTCAGCTTATCGTCCAAGTTCGCCAGTGCGCAGGAGCCATCGCCTGATGTCGCCCCTGACGTGTTCGTCGACTTGCCGCTCGAGCCGAATTCCGCTTCGTCAGATTCATCTCCGGAAGAAAATCCGGACGGATCGAACACGGAAGCGGAAGAGCGAGAAAATTTCATCGAAACCGACCGGAATGCATTTACTTTCTCCCGACTTACGACGGGCAGAAATGTGCGGGTCTTCGAATCGGCATATTCGTATATCAATATCGGCAGCGAAGGCGCGAAGCACAGCTTCCCGGAAACTCTTTTGAGGATCGGCCTGACGGAACGATTCGAGGCCCGAATCGGCTACAATTTCGAAACCGGTCCTGAGACCGAAGCCGCTGAAGGTGATGTCGTCGGCGGATTCGGCGCGAATGCCGAACAACAGGTTCTCTATGGTTTCAAATACCAGGTCACGCGTCGAAATCGCGAGTATCGCCTGATGCCTGACAGTGCATTCCTGATTCAGGGTCACACACCGATCGGTTCGCTCGAAGGCCAGACGCAGGTCCGTCTCGGCTATTCCTGGGGCTGGGAGTTGCCGAGAGGCATGCAGTTCGACCAGGCAATCCGCTTTGGGACCGACCGGGAATTCGATGATCGCTATAACCTGTGGGCACCTTCGGCCGTACTGCGCATTCCGCTCGTCGAAAGCCGCCGCTGGTTCACCCAGATCGAGTACTTCAGCATCATGAGCGACGGACGCGAGATCGATTTTTCCAAACAGTTCATCGACACCGGCCTGCATTATCTGCCGACTCCGAATTTCGAAATCGGTGGCATCGTCGCATTCGGAATCAATGAACAAACCCGGGGCATTCTCATCAACTTCGGGTTCGGATATCGGTTCTGATCAGGTTTCGAATCGTGGTCGATAATCGAACTGCCGGGAATGAGGCCGCGACTTCATCCTTCATCGGATCGTCATCGCGTGTTACATTGGATCATGTACAGCGACTCGGCATCAGGCTCGCCCCAAAAGAATGGAAGAGTTCACCGATAACTCGATGACGTTCGTTTCTCGCTTTCGACGATCCTGATCGTTCGTCGATATCAATACTGAAAGGTCCGATTCGTATGGCCCAATTCCATTTTCCAAAACTCAAAAAGTGGTTCGATACACTCAATAGCTTCGAATATCGAGCCAGGTTAGCCTTTCGCTTCGAATCGCAAACGGAAAAGGCTCAAGTCTATGTCGAAGTTGAGCCCTATGACCCGTTTGACCTTGATGATTCGATGAATCCGCAACTCCCGCCCGTGAATTTCACGATTCACGCGATCGAGCCCAAACGCATCAAGACGCGATTCTCAAGTCTCGAGATCCAATTGGAGCAGCAGCCGATCTGCTTCCGCACCGATGATCCTGAACTCTGGTCCTACGAAAACAGGGCGGAGATTATCTGCAATTCACCCGTGAACTGCGCGGAAGTTTTCCGAAATGTCGTGAGACGAATGCATGGCCACGCTTCGAGCGAAGACATTTTCCGTTACCTTTCTCCCATCAGGAACGAGAATCCGCCGTTCTGGCTCGGAGGGTTCCCGGCATCGCTCTTCCGTCATGTACGCGAGACGCTCCAGGAAATGAATGTCTCGATTTTCGTTCCCTCTGAACCGAAGGCCGTCGAAATGCCGGTTTTGCTCAAGATCGGTGACGACATCCGCATTATTGCCCGAGATTTCGAAATCGACATCCCGGGATTCGAAACGCTCGATGCCTTGTTCGGCAAACGATGAATCAGCCGTCCGCCTGCTGGTCAAGTCCGCCGTGCACGTATTCGAAACCGAACCGCCCCTTGATGCACAGGTGGCCGTTCGTGACGGACGACTCGATGGGCGAGGTGACTTTCACGATCCGGTTGTCCTGCACATGCAGCGTCAGCGTGCAGCCAACGCCGCAGTAGGAGCAGATCGTGTCGGTGCTCGTCTGTTTCGATTCGTTCCAGATGCCCGCCTGACGCATTTCGTATTCGCTGCGGAACATCAAGGCCCCGGTCGGGCAGACTCCGATGCAATTCCCGCAATAGACGCAGGCCGAGTCGGGCAGCGACACGTTGGCTTCGGTCGAAATCCGGGCATCGAACCCCCGCCCGGCCACGGCGATGGCAAAAGTGTTCTGGGCATCTTCGCCACACGCTTCCACGCACTTGTAGCACAGGATGCACTTGCCGTAATCACGCACGTAGAGGTCGTTATCCACCTTCACCGGCTGCTCGACCGTCTCCGCGCCGATGCCTTCGGGAACGTGATGATGACCGGGTAAACGCGTATCGCGATCGTGCGATGTATCGGATTCACGAGACGTGCCATAGCGAGTCGAGTCGGCACCATAACGCCGGGCATATTCCAGGGCCTGCGGAGCCGTCGAAAGATCCACGGACGAAGCCAGAAATTCGATGACCATCTTGCGTGCCAGCCGCACTCGGGGTGAATCTGTCCGTATGTCCATGCCGGGCTCGATCTGGCGCGAACAGGCCGGCACCAGCGTTCGGGCCCCGGCAAGTTCGACGACGCAAATCCGGCAGACATTGACAGGCGTGAGATTTTCGAGAAAACAGAGAGTGGGCGTGTCGATTCCGACGGACCGGCAGGCCTCAAGAATCGTAGCCGTGGCGGGAATGCGGACCTCAGCACCATCGATGGTGATCGCAACCATCTCAGGTGCTTTCCTTACCGGAGGTTCCGGCGGATGGTGGGGAGGCGGGGGTGACTTGAACCACAGGGAATCCTGCTCGCTCATCGCGATTCCTTTCGTTCCGGCCAGGCATCGAGCGAAACCAGTGCCGATTCGATAGCATTGGCCGCCGTCTGCCCGAGGCCACAGATCGAAGCGTCCCGCATTACCTGGCCAATTTCTTTCAGCAGGGCCAGTTCATCCTGATGCGTACCAAGAGTCTCACCGTTACGCAGACGGGCGATCAGCTCTTCCTGACGCACTGTGCCGACTCGACAAGGCACGCACTGGCCGCATGATTCATCACGGAAAAATGCCGCGATCCGGCCCAGAATATCGCCCAGGTCGACCGTATCGTCGAATGCCATGACGACGCCCGAGCCCAATGTTGCCCCGGCAGCCCGAGTGTCTTCCAGGGTCAATGGCATCGACAATTTGTCAGGTCCGACAAAAACCCCGGCCGCGCCGCCCAGAAGCACGGCCCGCAGAGTTCGGCCACCAGCCACGCCGCCAGCCATAGCGATCAGGTCACCGAGGGTTTTGCCGAAATCGACCTCGTAAACACCGGGCCGTTCGACCATGCCTGAGACGCAGAATAGCTTCGGACCGCTCGATCCCGCAGTGCCGATTCCGGCGAACTTTTCGCCGCCCATAGCAAGAATCAGGGGCACGTTTGCCAGGGTTTCGACATTGTTCACGACCGTCGGCTTGCCGAATAGACCGACGTGCACCGGGAACGGCGGCTTGTTACGCGGCTCGCCCCTCTTGCCTTCGATCGATTCGAACAGAGCCGTCTCTTCGCCGCAGATGTAAGCCCCGGCACCGATCCGCAACTCGATTTCGAAAGAAAAGCCCGAGCCGAGAATTTCTTCGCCCAACAGTCCAGCCGACCGTGCAGCGGCAAGAGCGGCTTGAACACGAGTGGCAGCCACGGGATATTCGCCGCGCAGGTAGAGGAATCCACGAGAGCTGCCCGTGGCGAAACCGGCGATGGTCATGCCCTCGATCACGGCGAAGGGGTCGCCTTCCAGCAGGATTCGATCCTTGAACGTGCCCGGCTCCGATTCGTCAGCATTGCAGACCACATAATGCGGCCTGCCTGGAGCTTTGGCGACGGCTTCCCACTTTCGGCCGGTCGGAAATGCAGCGCCGCCCCGGCCCATCAATTTCGAGGAAAGAACCTCGGCGATCACACCTTCGGGTCCGAGTTCGAATGCTCGTGCCAGCGCCGCGTATCCACCAGATCGACGATAAGCCGAAAGATCCCCGGGATCGACACGACCGGCCCTGCCAAGAAGCCGCAGGCTTTTGTCTCCGAATTGCGGAATCGAGGTCCGCAGCGATTCGAATCCGTCGGGGACGTGTTCGGCACTGGATTTCGCAGCGACAATTTCGGTCGCCGAAGCCGGTGCGAGAGATACAGCCACCTGCGATTCGCCCGAATTCAGAACAAGAGCAGCCGGGGCCTGTTCGCATCGGCCCAGGCAGGGGCTTCTTTTCCAGCCACCTGAGCCTTCGGGGCCGATTGTCCGTTCCAGATGAAGGCAGATTGACTCAGCGCCACGAATCCGGCATGCGATGTCGTCACAAACATGGGCGACGGAGGCGGGCTGCGGAGTGGCTGAATACAGATGATAGAACGTCACGACGCCGTAAGCCTCCGCAGGCGGAATCGTCAGACGTCGGCAGATGTAGTCCAGTGCCCCGGGCGGCACCCAGCCGAATCGGGACTGGACCGCATGAAGAACCGGCAGGAGCAAGTGGCGCTCCGCCCGGGCTGCATGGCCGCCCAGCAGCGTGCTGCGTCCTTCTTCTTCGAGATTCCGGGCCCCACCTGACCAGGCCGAAGTCGGTGGCCCGAGAACGGTGTCGACGGCAGCCTTTTCGTCAGGCGTCGCTTCGGGCCCTTGAAAGTGAAGGTCCATCGTCTCACTTCGCTCCCAGCCGCTCGATCCGAATGGCCGCGGCCTTGAATTCCGCCGTGCCGGACTTCGGGTCCGTGGCGTCGATCGTCAAAATGTTCGTTGCGACTTCGTCCTGGAAGTGGGGCGTCATGAAAGTCAGCCCCGGGCGCAGCCCCTGGTCGATCCTGACCGAAACCTCGACAGCACCACGCGGCGACGAAACGCGAACGATTTCGCCTTCTTCCACGCCAAGGTTACGCGCGTCCTCGGGCGAAATGTCAAGACTTTCGCCACGCCGAAGCGGTGACGAAAAACCGCCCGATTGGACTCCCGTATTGTAGTCGTCCAGCCGCCGTCCGGTCGTCAGCCTGAGCGGAAACTCGGGCGTGAGCTTTTCGATCGGTGTTTCGTTTTCCACGGGATGGAACGCCGCTGGGGGGCCGACGATCGGCCGCTCCCAAAGTCGGCTGTGCAAGTACATCTCGCCGGGGTGCGAATCGTCGTAACATGGCCACTGAATGCCATTTTCAGCCTCAAGTCTGGCATAACTCATGCCGGCATGCATCGGGCTCAACTCACGCACTTCGTCCCAGATCGACTTCGAATCCGGCTGGACCCAGTCGTACCCGAGGCGGCGTGCGAGTTCGCAAACGATGGCGATATCGTCACGGGCACCATCAGGCGGTTCGATTGCCTTGCGAACGCGTTGCACCCGGCGTTCGCTGTTGGTAACTGTGCCGTCCGTCTCACACCAGCCGGCAGCGGAGGGAAAAACCACATCCGCCATCTGGGCCGTGGCAGTCAGAAAAATGTCCTGAACGATCAGGCAATCGAGACTTTCGAGACGATGACGTGTCAACGATTGATCCGCTTCGGATTGAACTGGGTTCTCACCGATCACGTAAAGAGTTCGCAGGTCGCCATGCTCCATCGCCTCGAACATTTGAGTGAGGTTCCAGCCCCGTTTCGCTGGAATTTTCCTGCCCCAGCGGACTTCGAACTTTTCGCGAAGCGAATCGACCTCGATATGCTGGAAACCTGGAAGCCGGTCGGGCAGAGCACCCATGTCCCCGCCCCCCTGAACATTGTTCTGCCCCCTCAACGGGTTAAGCCCACTGGCATAACGGCCCACATGACCGGTCAGTAGTGCCAGGTTGATGAGAGACAGGACATTGTCGACGGCGTTGTGATGCTCCGTAATTCCCAGGGTCCAGCAGATCATGGCGCGATCGGCTTTAGCGAATGCGTGCGCCATGGCCTGGATTTCTCGTGCCGGCACTCCTGTTTCGCGTTCGGCGGATTCCAGGGTGAATGGCTCGACAGCCTGGCGATAGGCGTCGAAACCGGTCGTCGCATGTTCGATGAACTCGCGATTTTCGAGCCCCGCGGCAATAATTTCCCGCCCGACAGCGTTGGCCAGAACGATATCCGTACCGATATCGAGCCCCAGCCACGAGTCGGCCCAGCGCGCGGAACTTGTCCGCCGAGGATCGATCGCGAAAAGCTTCGCCCCGTTATGAATGGCTTTCAGTACGTGATGGAAGAAGATCGGATGCGTTTCCCTGGCGTTCGACCCCCAAAGCAGAATGACGTCCGTCTCTTCGACTTCGCGGTAGGAGTTCGTTCCTCCGCCTGCCCCGAACACAGTCGCCAGACCGGCGACGCTCGGAGCGTGTCAGGTCCGGTTACAGCTGTCGATATTGTTGCTGCCCATCACGACCCTGGCGAACTTCTGGGCCACGTAGTTCAGCTCGTTGGTCGTCTTCGAGCAACTGAAAAGCCCGAACGACGAACCTCCCCGATCGATGGCCGCGCGAAGTCCGGCAGCTGCACGATCGAGAGCTTCTTCCCATCCCGCTGCACGCAAAATGCCCTGATCGCGAACCATCGGCTGCGTGAGACGCGCATAACGTCCAGACCTGGTCTTCATTTTCATGGTCGGAACCTTTGGGAGGATGGAGTCTGGTAGAATCGGAAGATCTTCATTCTATGCGGACGGAAAAACGAACTCAACCCGAGCTTTCCCCGCACGGTGTCTCTGCCAAATCCCTGATGAGGTTAGTGCATGAAAACCCAACCGAACGAGGCGACCGTTCAATACTCGATCGAACAGTTCCGGGGCGGCCATCGTTTAGGTCCAACTACCGACGACGTCGCAGTGGAAGCCCCTCTGGAAATTCGAGTCGATGGGCATGACAGCACGATTCTCATGCGCACACCTGGACACGACGAAGAACTCATCCTCGGATTTCTTTTCAATGAAAGTGTCATACGTTCAGCAAGCGACGTCCTATCCATCGAACGCCCTGCCGAACAACCCAACGCGTTCAAGGGCCAGTCGATCGAAATCCGGCTCACCCCTGCCCGGAGTCCTCAAGGCCTGAATCGCAGCTTTCTGAGCAGTTCGAGCTGTGGTTCCTGCGGCAAGAGTTCGATCGATTCTCTTGCGATCGCAGCTCCGCCTGTAGTCTCGCAACTTTCGATCAATTCGGATCTCATCATGAGACTTCCGGATCAGCTTAAGGCTGCCCAGTCAACTTTTCACCAAACCGGCGGAGTGCACGCTTCAGGCCTTTTCACTCCGGAAGGCGACCTGATCGCCATTCGCGAGGACGTAGGCAGACACAACGCCCTCGATAAACTCATTGGCTGGGCCCTGGGCGATGATCGACTCCCGCTGAACCAGTGCATTTTGATGCTCTCGGGCCGCATCAGTTACGAACTTGTGCAGAAAGCCGTGATGGCGTCAATTCCGATTGTCGCCGCCGTAGGAGCCCCCTCATCGATGGCTATCGACATTGCCGATCGATACGGCATCACCCTGACCGGCTTCGTGCGCCCCGACAGTCTTAATGCATACACGCATGCAACCAGAATTCGACGATAAAACCGACCATGTGCAATTTTTGGCTTCCCCTGTCGATTTCCAGGTAGATCTTCGCAACATCGAACCGCTAGCCAACGACGATGCAAGGTCTTGTCCAGAAACAAAGAAAGCGAGCTCAGCCGAAGCCAAGCTCGCTAATCTAGTGGAGGCGGCGGGAATTGCACCCGCGTCCCGAGACCCATCCGTCAGGGCGTCTACGTGTGTGTCCCCTCATTTGGTTTTCGTCGGACGGTCCCCGGTGGGCAGGGTCCCGTTCCGCTTATCCGATCATAAAATCTCGCTCGAACAGCAACCGGCGGTTAGGTTCGAACCAGCCCGAATTGGCGTCTTCGAAGCGGACTCTCGGGCCGAAGTCCACTTCGAAGCTCCGTCACTGTTTAGGCAGCGAGGCGGAGGGTTTGAGTGCTGTTGTTGGCACTTATAGTTCGGTCGGCTTTTTACGAGGCCTGCTGACCAACCTCGACACGCAACCTCTGTCTTCAGCAATCCGGTCGATCCTGGTTCGCCCCCTCTTGGAGTTACCTGAACGGGCAGGTTCGACGAAGTTCACGCCACTGTTCGTCATCGCCCGTCCTGATAACTGAGTATACGGTTTTCTTCCGCAAAAAGTTCAGATCGGCCCGAAAAATCTCGGAAATATCCGGGCCGATGCGATTCCGGATTTGTCTTATTCAGACTTCATGAGCCGTTCGAGATCGTCCTCGATCGCGTCAGCCCACGTGCGGTAGGCGTCACTGGAAAGGTGAAGGAAATCTGGCATGGTCGCCTTCGGGAGGCTGCCGTCCTCCGCCAGGAACCGCCCTCCGATGTTCTTGTAAAATACAGTTTTGCCGTCGCTGAGTTTCGCGATCTCCGTGTTGATCTCCTTGATCCGGGTCCGCAGCGGATGATCGGCCCGTTCCGACCGGGGAAAGATCCCCAGCAAAAGGACCTTGGTCTTGGGCAGTTTGGTGTTCAGCTTCTTCACGATGGCCGTGATGCCAGCCACGATCTCTTCGTTCGTGTTTGCGCCAAGGTTGTTCGTACCGATCATGACGACCGCGGCCTTAGGCTGAATTCCGTCGATCTCGCCGTTATCGAGACGCCAGAGGACATGCTGAGTCCTGTCGCCACCGATCCCGAGATTCACGGCTCCGAGCGAATCGAAAGCTTCAGCCCAGACGCCCTTTCCGGCCCCTTCCCAGCCCTGGGTGATCGAATCGCCGATGAACAGAACGTTCGCATTGCCTTGCTTCACGCGTTCCAGGAATTTGGCGTGCCGGTCCTGCCAGCCCTTGTCCGGGCGCGGGGCTGGCTCCGTCGCGCTGTTCGAGCCTGCCTGCTGAGCCAGTCCGGCCGCCATGATCGTTCCGATCATGGCCATCGGCAGAAGGCCTCTCATGACCATCATCCTCAAGTTCCGCATCTTCGATTTCTCCCCTCAAGTGCCGTCATCGTCCAAATTCGCCCGCATCCTTTCCGGTCCGGCTTATCGACAACGATTCGATCGCAACGGGAGGGATTCGAGCGGGAATGGCTATGAAAGTTCTTCACGGCCAGCGTGGGGCCATCATAATGCACGGCCCGGGGCTTCGCCAGAGTCCCCTTCGCTTCGCACGAATCCGCCACAGAACCCATTCAGGTCAATCGGTATCCCCTCCTGATTCGCCAGGCTTTCCGGGAGAAGTTTCATGCCCGGGCCGCTTATCGCGATCATGCCGCAGATCCGATGGCCCGCCGGGACAGCCAGAATCTCAGCGATCCGGTCCCAGTCGACACCTTCCAGAACCCAGTCGCAAGAACCGCCGAACTCCCGAGCCGTTTCGTCGACAAACGCCAACAGCCTGGCAGCCTGGATAATCGCCCATCGCTCAGCCTCTTCACGAATCCCGAGCGTTCGCACAAGTCGTGCCTTATGCAAAGGATCAGGCTGAACCGCTCCGGAGGTGATGTGCGATGCGGCATCGACGTGCGGCAAGTAAGCGATCGCGACAAAAAGCGCATCGGCCTCGGTGAGCGATTCCCTGGCCGAGGCATACCGGCGCAATTTACGCCTGACGTTTCGTGATTCGACGAGAATCAGCCTTCCTTGCCGCCCTTCCCTGTCCATCCGGGTTTCGACGATCCGGCGGCTCAGTGCACTTGCCATGTCGATGCTGTCGCCAGGGAAATCCACGAAGCGTTCCTTTTGAGGTTCTGGCATGTCGATATCCGATTCTTTATCATTCACGAGCGTGATCCGAATTCTCGCGGAATGCCTTGGGCACGAACCCTCCTCCAATCGCCGCGCTGGGCTTGCGGATCCATCCCGCCGACATTCCCGTCGGCTCCCTCCATCGACCTGTTGCACAACAATTGAGGAATCTCGCGACATGATACGACGCACATGGGCTGCCGCCATCACGGCATCGCTTTTCCTGGCCGGCTCGGTCAACGCCGAAGACGGTTTCGTCTCCCTCTTCGACGGCAAGACGCTTTCCGGCTGGGAAATGAAGGCCAGCCCCAAGAACCGCGATTCCAGCAAGTGGGAAGTGAAGGACGGGGCCATCGTCGGATCCGGCAACGCCTCCATGCTCTACAGCCCCAAGGGCGGTTACAAGAACTTCGTCTTCCGGGCCGAGATCTCGATCAACGACAAGGGCAACTCAGGCCTGTACTTCCGCACGCCCGCCGACCCGAACGGCGATTTCTCCAAGGGCTATGAATCGCAGATCAACGCCACTCACGGGGATCCGATCAAGACCGGGTCGCTTTACACGATGGTGCATCTCGACAAAGCCGCCCACGCCCCTGACGAATTCTACACTCAGGAAGTCGAAGTCCAGGACGTCATGTACCGCGGCAAGCCGGTTACACGAATCCGCACACGCGTCAACGGCAAGCTGCTCTACGAATATCAGGACTATAACCCCGCCTGGAAAGAAGGCCATTTCGGCTTCCAGCAGCATGACCCGGGCAGTGTAGTCAAGATTCGCAAGATTGAAGTCAAGGAACTCCCTTCCCAAATCAAGTGATCCGTGATGGCGGTCGACCGGCCCTTCGAAATGGCCGGCCGATCGCTTCGACTGCAACGCAACGTTAAACGAGTGCCGTTCGACTCGTGATTTTTTGACGTGTTTTCCGATCGATTCGATAACTCGACATACTCGCGAATACATCATCAGCGGATTTCCAGCTGGAGCCTGGAAATCAAGCTTCGGAATTCGGTGCAATCGAAGAATTCTTCGGAAAAGATCCGGATTCGTGTAAGAATCACGAACTTCGCGAGCATATCTTACACGGGGGAGGCCAATTTCCGTTTCGAGGTGGTGCATGTTCGCCTGGAATGCTGACCGAATCGTCGATCAATTGAATGGGCTGTTGTCGCTGGCAAGCACTTCGGATACCGGATCTTTCATAGAGCCGATATCTCAAGTCTTGCAGGCACCGATGACCCTATTCAGTGTCGCGTCCGGAATGCTCGGATCGATTGCGTTGTTCTGGTGGAACAGACAGAAATCGCTTCAGAACGCTGAGGCCTTCGACCATCTCATGTCGGACCGGCTTGAAGAAATGCGCGACCATGAGGCGCACCTGCCTCAGTGATGCGACACGGAGACTTGAGCGAAACATTCTCCGGTGCCGTGTTTCGCCGTCGTGATCGAGCGAAGCATCCGAGCACTCCATGTCTCGAGCCGGGAATGTCTGTTGCCAGTCTCTCTTTCGAGTCGCGGACTGCAGTGCAGATGAATTTGAGCGAGACTTGCCCCACGATCATTCACATGTGTTCTTTCGAATTGAGACCATATTGGCAAGCCATCCTGACGATCCGTTCAGAATGAAGCATCGATCGAATTCATGCCCTTCCATTCCGGCCCGAAACCGAGTTCGAGCAGGATTATCCCGAAATAACGATCGATACGAAGGTTCCGTCATGCAAGGCTTGCCCGAAAAGCCGATCATTATGACCGCTTGAATACGATAAGACCTCTCAAGCGTTTTCGTATTCACTTTTCGAAAGATAGGCAAGTGTGCCGGAATTCGGCAGGCGAAATCCACTGCGCGCTCTGTGATGGTAGCACCAGACACATATTCGACATGAATCTTACGTTCATAAATGCATGTCCCGGGCTTTCGGAAAAGCGTGAGGCGGTTCGGGTCGTTCTCGAAGGCACGACCGGGCGAGGTAAAGCCCAGCCTTTTTGAGCTTTTGATCGATATCGCCGAGCCTGATCGGGGTGCGAGTAGAGGGCGACACGAAAAACGGATTTTAGCGTCTCCAACACCGCATGTTTGACGACACGCATCCATTGATCGAATAATGACTTGCGTGCCTCCCCAGAAAATCCGACAGCCGTGTCACAAAAAAATGGGAAATTTCTGGTTCGAGTCGCTTGCCTTCGTGATAACTGCTGGATAATATTTGAGTGTCAAGGGGATGCGAAGTCACACGGGGGTGTGAATCACGTTCTCGATGTTCGAGGAATGGAGCGAAAGATGAAAGCGATTCTGAAGCGGTTTCACGGCGAAGAGAGCGGCGCTTCGCTGGTCGAGTATGGTCTTCTGGTTGGACTCATTGCAGTTGCAGCCATTTTGGCAGTGACTGCATTAGGTGGATCAATCTCGACACTATTCTCAAACGTTTCGGGTTCCATTCCTGCCTAATGTACACGAAGTACGTATAAATTAGCAGGATGAGAGATAATCGATGCGTCAGAAGCGTTCTTCTGACGCATCGTTATTTATTTTGAGTGATTCGGAAACAGGTTTTGCAGGTTGGCAGGCGATCTTGAATTATCGTCTACGCTCCACAAAATCCGTTCGCGAGCATTCAAGTGCTCAATCGATATTCGTCATTTCAGAATGATGAACCAAATTATCTTTGACCTCAACCGACGCATGAATTAAATTCTTATGTCGCTTTGACTGATTCCAGCTCTTGGTGAATTCATGTCGTTCGAGATCGATGTTGCCTTTCTCGTCTGTTCGATTGCAGCGATACAGGACTTAATTCGATATCGCATCTCGAACCATCTCACATATCCGGCTATAGTTTCAGGTTTAATCTGGCATATTTATTATTCGAATTGGCAAGGACTTGCTTATTCAAGCGAAGGTATTGCCATAGCATTCGCATTCCTATTTCCGGTTTTTCTTGCGGGAGGCTTCGGCGCCGGTGACGTGAAACTGTACATGGCTCTTGGCGCTTGGCTCGGGCCCCGTTCGATCGTCAATGTCCTGTTGATTTCTCTCACCATCAACGGCCTGGTCAGTGCATTCATACTCATCGTCCGCCGCAGCGGATCACCGGTCATCACCATTCTGGGTCATTTTGTCAGGAAAGCGTTCGATTCGGTGGGAATTGGGCTGAATCGTAAACCGGGCGATGACGATTCGACGAAGGAGTCGCAACGGGTCGAGAAAATACCGCTGGCCGTGATCGTGCTGATCGGGATGATCGCGGTGTTCCATTTCGGTCTGGTTATACTATAATGGATCGAGCAGATATGGTATGTTTCTGCCATAGGACAGGATCGTGAATCCGGCAGCCGGAAATTGGGGTGAGGTTTGAGAACTTCTAGTATCATCACGCTCCTTGTCGCGGTGAGCCTCGGTCTATTGGCAGTGTTCGCTCTGAACAGGCAAAACACCGCACCGCCTCCAGCGACGACGGTAGATGTCGTCGCGGCGAAATCCGACATCCCGCGCGGCATGGTTCTGACCAGTGTCATGCTGGAAATACGAAAGGTTTCCAAAGAAGCCGTAACCGAAGGAGCCATTACTCAGATCGCCGCAGCCGAAGACCGAATGTTGCTTGACGGTTTGTCGAAGGGCGAAGTCGTTTACGAGAAGAGGCTGGCTCCGAAAGGTCAGCGTGGCGTTGCGACACAGATCAAGGAAGGCATGCGGGCGTACACGATCGAAACACCGCGGGATTCGAACAGCGTAAGCGGCCTGCTCATGCCGGGAAACCACGTGGACGTGATCCTGAACCTCACCGCTCCTCTTTCCGATGAATGGGCGAAGACGACCGGTGGCGGAACGACGTTAACGCTTCTCCAGAACATCGAAGTGCTTGCCGTGGATAACCGGTACGATGCGGCGGCGGCTCCGACGACGACGGGAGTCGGTGCCGCGGCTCAGACAAAATCGCTTGATTACAAGGCGGTGACGCTTCTGGTCAACCCTGAGCAGGCTTCCATGTTGACTCTGGGGCAAAGTCGTGGCACTCTACACCTCTCTCTGCGAAACCCCAACGATACGGCCCTCCTCGAGACCCCGCCGACTCTTTTGAGGGACATCCAGTCTTATCATTCGATGCTGGCGGGTATCCAACCCCCTGCCCCTGCTGTCGAGAAACCATCGATCGAACCGAAAAAGGAAGAACCGGCAGCAATAGAAAAAGCTGCAGCTACGCCGAAACCGAAACTCAGCCGTATTCGAGTCCTGAAGGGACAAATCGAACAAACGGTGATTCATCAGTCCATGCCTTGAACGATTCCGAAGGGTCTCTTAAATCTATGTCTATCGCCTCCAGGGCGAAACCAACTCGAAGGGCTCTGTTCGTTTCCAAGGACCCGAACCGGGTCGATTGGTTCAAGGATCGTCTACGAAATCACCCTGACACCTCTCTTCAATTTCGTTTCGAAGTCGTCGATGAAGGTCGTGAACTCGACTTCCTGAAACTGGGTAAAGGCGTTCAGGTCATTTTTATCGACCTGACGATGGTGGCCAATCAATCCCACTTCGACCTTCTTTCCGAAGTCACCGCGAACTTCAACGGACCGGTCGTCGCAGTCGGGAATATGCATAACCTTGGTGAAGTCCAGAGATGCTTCCGTGCGGGGGCGACCGATTATCTCGATACGACGAATTTCGAATCCGACTTTCTTCAGATCGAGGATCGTCTCGGGGCGACATCGCAGAAGGCGGAAGACGAAGGCAAACTCGTCCTGATCGTCTCCTGCAATGGTGGCAACGGCAAAAGCACGATCGCCGTGAATCTCGCAGCCGCGATCGACCTGCATTACAAACTTCCCGTGGGCATTGCGGAATTCGACTTCGACAATAGCGACGTCGCAGGCATGATGAGCCTGGAGCCCGATTTCACGATCGCCGACTTGCTCACTTCAGACCGTGGTTATGACCTGCAGATGTTCACGCGCTCACTTTCCCGCTATAAAGAGACTGGAATCGAGGTACTGACGACTCCGAGCACTCTGCACGATCACCTGGATTTCGAAGGCGAAGGGCTCGTGGGCATCGTGGAGCAGTTCCGGGCCAAGTTCCCGATCACGATCATCGACATGCCTCACGGCTACACCCGAATCGACCAGCAGATCATCGAAATGTCTGACGTGGTTCTCGTCGTGATCAAGCTGAACTATCTGTCGATTCGCAACACGATGAAATTCCTGAAGTTCGAAATTCAGAAGCGAGCACAGTCGGCTTCCAAATTCCAGGTGCTCGTGAACCGGCGAGGGCAGCCATACGAAGTCTCGCTGGCGGATGCCGAATCGACCCTGAATACGAAGCTCGACTGGATTTTGCCGAACGACCCCAAGGTTGCCAACCTGAGCATCAATGTCGGCGTGCCGATCGTGGAAGAGCAACCGAAATCGAGTCTCGGCATCGCGTTTTTCCAGCTCGCGGACAAATTGATGACACGTCTGGAACTGGCGAAATCGGATGCCCCGAAACGTGCCGGTCTATCGCGGCTTTGGGGCCTGATCGAATCGGGCCGATACTCGACACCCTGGGAAACGCAGGCTTGAGTCTTCCGGTTCAAGCGGTTCTGGCGGTACTGTCATTCGATGCGACGCAACTGAAGGAGCGCACGTTATGGGTTTTCGCACGGGATTTCGATTCGGCAACGCGAAACCGACCGATCCGAATGGTCCTGCTGCCAAAACTGCGGATCAATTACCGGAATCGTTCCTCAAATCCGCGGCACCGTCCCGGTCCGCCTCTGCCAGCGCGACCAAAACACTTGAGCCGGCTCCGGTCATCGAAAAGCAGATCCGGCCGGAACGGGTGGAGCCTCCTGCCAGGTCGCTTTCGATCAAGGAGATTCAAAAGCTTGTCGATATGCGCCGCGACTTGCACCGTCGGCTGCTCGACGGGATCGACCTCACGATGCTGGGCCAGGTCGACCCGATACGACTGCGGGAAGAGGTGGGCTCAGCCGCATCGACATTGATCGATGAGATCAAGACGCTGCTTTCGGTCGAAGAGCGAAACTGGCTGATCGAAGAGGTCATCAACGAGATCGTCGGCCTGGGGCCGCTCGAGCGACTCCTGACTGACCCCTCCATCTCCGAAATCATGGTCAACGGGCCGAGAACGACGTTCATCGAACGGAGCGGCAAGCTGGTAAAGGCGGATGTCGTGTTCAACGACAATGAGCACCTGGTCCAGATCATTCAGCGCATCGTGGGGAAGGTGGGCCGTCGTATCGACGAAGCCACGCCGCTATGCGATGCCCGTCTGCCGGATGGAAGCCGGGTGAACGCTGTGATTCCCCCGATTGCGCTGGACGGAGCGATCCTTACCATCCGTCGATTCGGCAAACACGCGATGACGCCTCAGGTGCTCGTCGAAAAAGGCGCCATGGTTCAGGAAATGCTCGAATTCCTGTCGGCCTGCATCAATGCACGCATCAATACGATCATTTCCGGAGGAACCGGTTCCGGGAAGACGACGCTACTCAATGCGTTGTCGTCGTTCATCGACGACACGGAACGGATTACGACGATCGAAGACGCCGCGGAATTGAGGCTTCAGCAGAATCACATCGTCCGCATGGAAACGCGGCCGGCGAGTATCGAGGGCACTGGCGAAATCACGACACGAGACCTGGTTCGCAACGCCTTGCGGATGCGTCCCGACCGGATCATCGTCGGCGAATGCCGGGGTGGCGAAGCTCTGGACATGCTTCAGGCCATGAACACCGGCCACGCCGGGTCGATGACGACGATCCACGCGAATGACACGCGGGACGCCATGTCGCGTCTGGAAATGATGATCGGCATGAGCGGTTTCGACCTGCCGATCTGGATCGTGCGCCGGCAGATCGCTTCGGCGATTCAGTTGGTCGTACAAGTGTCCCGACTTCCGGGCGGGTTGCGGAAAGTCACCAAAATCTCGGAAATTCTCGGAATGGAAGGCGATATCCTTTCGATGCAGGATATCTTCACCTTCGAACAGACGGGGGTGGACGAGAATCATGTCGCCGTCGGTTATCATGCAAGTACGGGGATTCGTCCGAATTTCCTCGACCAGTTGTCGCGTCGCGGCAAGACTCTGCCGCTGGAGATGTTCATCCAGCGCCGGCTGACGCACTCCTGACGCAATCACCAGCCCGGATTCCACACCGATGAACCCCAAATTCATTCTTTTTCTGGCGATCGTCGTCGGGATCATGGGGCTCTATTTCGTCTTTTATGACCTCTATCTGCGTCGCCTCGACCGAATTCGCGAACGAATTAAGGAAGAGACGGATTCCGAGCCGGAAGATGAGAAGCCACAGGGGTCTCCCCTGTTCAAGGACCAGCGGGCATTTCTCACCAAAATTGCGGAACAGGACGACCTGGAGATTCCCCGCCGGCCACTAAGGCAGGTCGCCGAAGAATTCGTGATGCAATCCGGCTTGAAGATGACTCTTCCGGATCTGATCAAGCAGTCGCTTCTGTTCGCCGGAATCGCGCTGGTCGTGGTACTCTTGTTTTTCCCGAATCCATGGATGATTCTGCTTTGCGCCACGATCGGCGCCGGTCTTCCATGGTTACGGGTCAAACGCGCGAAGGCTGCCCGACAGGAAGCAATTCTGAAACAGCTTCCGGACGCATTCGACCTGATCGCCCGTGTTCTGCGTTCGGGGATGTCGATCGGAATGGCCGTCAAGGCGGTCGCGGAAGAATTCGAGGACCCGCTGGGAACGGAAATCGCATATTGCTACGAGCAGCAGAACCTGGGCATGTCGCCCGAGACCGCCTTTCGGAACCTTGCGAATCGAACTGGTATCCTGGAGATTCGACTGTTCGTGACGGCGCTGAGCGTGCAGCAGAAAACCGGCGGTAATCTGGCCGAACTCATCGACAAACTTTCTCAGCTGATTCGCGACCGGTTTCGCTTGAGAGGTCAGATCGAAACTCTCACCGCGGAAGGCCGGTTTCAGGCAATCCTCCTGTTTTCGCTTCCATTTTTATTGTTCCTGATCCTGACACTGATGAACCCTCAATACGAATTGCAGCTACTCGAACACCCTAATCTGATCTTCGGCACCATCGGCATGATGCTTGTGGGAGGTTTCTGGATCAAGAAAATCGTGACTTTCGATGGGTGACCTACCGATGCGATTTTCGACGATATTGCGGCAGATCAGCGACACGCTCTTGCGTCAGGGCGATTGGGTTCCGAAGGTTATCCTTTTCGGTAGCGCGACACTTGTCATTTTCCTGGTCATCCAGTTTATCGCGACGCTCGAGAAAAACATTGCCTCCCGTATTCGGACGATCACCCATGGCGATACGGACGAATTCACCGGGGAGAGCACGAAAACCCTCTTCGCAGACAGGAACGCCTCGAAAAAACTCCCGACATTCGTCAACGCCATCATTCCGAGATCTGAGCAGGAACAGACGACCCTCCTGAAACGATTGAATTTCGCAGGATTTTATTCACCCGAAGCCGTCATGATCTATTATCTCATCAAGTTTTCGATCTGCCTGATTCCTTTCCTTTTCGCGGTCATCTTCTTGCCCATCTTCGGAATGTCCAGGATCGTGATTTTCGCGACGATCTTCCTCGCCATCTTCGGCCTGATCGGCCCGAGCTTCTTCCTCGATTTTCTCAAGGGCAAACGGCAATACAGGTTGAGGCGGGAGTTACCGGACGCCATGGACCTGATGGTCGTCTGCGTCGAGGGCGGCATGGGCATTCAGGCGGCGGTAAAGAAAATCGCACAGGAACTCAAGCTGGTCCATCCGGATATCGCAATGGAGTTCACGCTCGTACATCTACAGACTCAGATGGGGATGAGCGTCGGCAAGGCCATCGAAGGATTCGGGCAACGAACCGATCTCGAAGAAATTCGACAACTGGCACACGTGATCGTGCAATCCGAAAAACTCGGTTCGAGTATGGCGAAGACTCTCAAGACTTCTGCTGATTCGCTGCGAACCAGACGCCAGCAACAGGCGGAGTCCAAGGCCCAGAAAGCCGCCGTCAAAATCCTGATACCCACCGTGCTCTTCATCTTCCCGGCGATTTTCGTCGTCGTTCTGGCTCCCGCAATGATCCAGTTCGGTGAGGTTTTCGCCAAAATAGGCAAATGATCGAAAAGACGCCGCCCGTCAATAGTTCGATCTTCACTGGTCTGCCAGTTCCCTCCGGCAGCTCCAGAGATGATCCGTCCTGCACGGGTACCGGATGTTCTCGCCGGGGCGTGGCGCTGACCGAATTCGTGATCATCTTCCCGCTGCTGCTTCTCATCTTCGTATTCATGATCGATTTCGGCAGGGCCTATATCGTCGCGAAAGCGATCGATAACGCCGCTGCTCAGGGCGCGTACCGGGCATCGACGCTCTCGACCGCGGGGCTGACGAACGAGCAGTGGGCCGCTGCCGTGGAACAGACTGTCCGTCAATCCCTGGAAGAGCATTCCTGGTACGAAGCCCAAAAGCTAACTGTCAGCGTGCCGATCCCGTCCCTCTCCAACGGCATGGTCAATTCCGAAGGGATTCGTACCATTTCGGTTGAGACCACGTATGAGGCGACTCACTTATTGACCTTGCCTGGTTTGAATCCAGGTTACGTGATCGACAGAACCGTTCGTATGGATCAGTTGCGATGACGTTCCGAAACCTTCGGACAGGACTCACCGAATGATTGCCGACTTCCGTTCGAACCGTTGTCTCGAAGAAAGGCGTACATCGGGCGCAGTACTCGTCGAAGCGGCCATCGCGTTGTCGCTGTTCTTTCTGTTCCTCGTTTCCATGATCGATTTCTCGATCGCCTCCTTTCGAACCCAACTGCTCAGTCATATCGCCAACCGGGTCGGACGCGAAGCCATCATCCATGGTCCGGGCGTGAAAAGCACATACCGAGGCGGCCAGTGGGGGCCTGGAACTTTCAGGACCACTCTTTCGGGTACCGATCCGGTCGCGCAGGTCGCCCAGACCGTCTCCGCCGGTCTTCCACGAGACGAGGTATCCATCACTCTGACCTGGCCGGCCGGAAACAACCAGGTCGGCAGCCCAGTCGTCGTGACGGTCGAAATGCCATGGACACCTTCGATGCTGCGTCCGATGTCGGTCACCGTCGTGACTCTCCACGGGATCAGCAGACAGTACATCGTGCATTGAAGCCTTGAACCACTTCCCTGACATAGCTTCGCCCATCGGAGCATAGCCTGAGATGATTCGCCATCGATCGACCCGTATCACACCGAAACGCCGCGGTATCATCCTGTTGCTTGTCGCACTCTTGATGCCATGCTTTTTCGGATTTCTGTCGCTTTCCGTCGACCTGGGCCGAGCTCTCGAAAGGCACCGAATGGTGCAGTCCACGGCCGATGCGATCGCCGTATCGCTGGTGAACCGGTTCGATCACGGCTACAGACCATCGCAATTGCTCGCGAATGCGAACTCCGTCCGGTCGTTCCACTTGCCGGAAAGTACGGCCCTGGGGTGGAATCTCGGCACGATCGACTCCGTGAACAATCCGCCCACTTCCGGGGCGTATGCCGGCAATTCCAATTACTACGAAGTCATCGTAAGTACCCCCGTGCAAGGTCTTTTTGCCCCTGTTCTCGGTCTTGCGGGCTCCACGCGTGTAACCGCCCGCGCCGTCGCGGGGCTGGAGGATTCGCCCGTCGTCGAATCGATCGTGGCACTCGATCCATGCGGCAATCCCGGCATCGGCATGAGCGGCAATTCCGTGCTCCGTATCCAGGGCGGCATATTGACCAATTCCGGACGTGCTGGAATCGATCAATATGGCCAGACCGTAAATCTCGGACTTTCCGGCAATGCCGTATCGTTCGACGGTACTGCAGCATTGCAGGTGATGGCCCTTTCCGTTCGCGGTGGGGTCAGCGGTCTCGGCAACATTTCGAATTACGTCGAAGGTGCCCCAAGCCCACTCAGGGCGAACATCCGCCGCGTGCTGGCCGATCCACTGGCAAGTCTCCCCATACCAAGCCCTTCGAACACGCCTTCCATTACGAACTGGTCAAGCAAAAAGTCGTCGAGAGACGATACCGAAATCGGCCCGGGAATTTATTCGGACATTTCGAATCAGCCGAATAACACGCTTCGGCTGAAGCCTGGAGTTTACATCATCAGCCCGCAGAAAAAGGGGGATGGTCTGAACATTCAGGGGTCGATCATCGGCGATAATGTCATGTTCTACATCACTTCGAACAATTTCATCGGTCACAATTATGACGCTCTGGATGGCCCTGTGAACCCGACCGTGGCCATACCTGTTTCCGAAAGCGATTGCTCCCTGCCGCCGAATCTCACGGGAGAGAGCAATCCGATTTATGGCGTAGTCAACATCACGTCCAATGACCAGACTGTTCAGCTCACCGGAATCAAAGACCCCGCTTCACCTTACAATAACATGTTGTTTTTCCAGCGAAGGCGTAATCAGGAAACCGTGAACATCAATCCGCGGGGACTGACGCCCTCTCTCTTTCATGGCATTATCTACGCGAAATGGGCGCCGCTGTTCATCGGAAGCAACGGGGTCGTCAGCTTCAACAATCCTGTTGCCGTGGGCAGCTTCATGCTTGGTGGTGGAGGCCAGATGCTCATTACGACGAACGACGTCGGCTGGTCACTGCTGAAAACTGCGAACCTGGTCGAATGATGCGGTCAACTTTTCGATTCGCCTGCGATCGAAGTCCGCACAAATCCCTTTTTCGCACTTTCATGCTTTGATTTTTGGTATGATTGGAGAACTTCGACGAGGAAATCCTGAATTCATCTTGATATAGTGATATTCGGATAGCTATAGAGACTATTGTCCGAATCGCATCTCGATGTCTTCTCCGATTTTGTCATTCAGAGATCGACAAGACGAGAAGAGATTCGATTTGGAGTCGGAATCAGTCCTCGATACCAACGGATCGGATTCGATCGAGAAACATCCGGAATCATCGGTGATCGTCCATGGTGCTCACAGCCTTGCCGCATCACATCAACGATAAGCCTGATCGCCATGAAGCATGGGTTCCCGCGTCGATTCCATTTGCAAGTGTCTGGCCGATGATTTCGAACGGGGGAATGATCGCAGGGCCGGAATGTCGCGTCGCGGCCCGCATTCATTCCGTGGCACAGACAGCGAATCCGCACAAACTCGAGTCGACCTCAAAAAAAGGCTCGTGCCGGTCCGTAGATTTCCTGCAAAAACTGCCGTCGTTCACAATTTTTATCATTCCGGGATCGAAAGAGAAACGCACCGGAATTCGATCACTGTCGGGCTATGATGGCCAACCTCAATTCCCTACCCGATGTCGCGTCGGTTTCGTCACCCTCGTCACCCTCCGCGGGACAAGCCGACCTTACATCTTCCGTTGAAGTCTCGAAGTATCGAGCCGTCCAGGTTTCGCGCCAGCCGGAGCTTACCTCACGATGATTCGACATCAATACCCGGGTCCCGAAACGAATCGCCGCGGCATCATCCTGCTCCTCGTCGCGATGCTGATGCCTTGCTTTTTCGGCTTATTGTCATTGTCCGTAGACTTGGGACAGGCGTTGGAAAAGCACCGCCAGGTACAGTCCACGGCCGATGCGATCGCCGTCTCGGTGGTGAACCGGTTCGACCACGGCTACAGACCCTCGCAATTGCTCGCTCATGCGAACTCCGTTCGATCGTTCCACTTGCCGGAAAGTACGGCACTGGGTTGGAATCTCGGTGCCATCGATTCCGTAAACAATCCGCCCACTTCTGGATCCTACGCCGGGAATTCGTCCTATTACGAAGTTATCTTAAGCACGCCCGTGACTGGTCTTTTCGCCCCTGTTCTCGGTCTCTCGGGTTCCACACGAGTCACCGCCAGGGCCGTAGCGGGGTTGGAGGATTCTCCCGTCGTCGAAACGATCGTGGCTCTTGACCCTTGCGGAGACCCTGGAATCGAATTGAGCGGTAATGCGCAGTTGCTCATTCAGGGCGGCATTTTGACCAATTCCGGCCGTGGTGGCGTCGATCAATATGGCGATCCTGTCAATCTTGGGCTCTCAGGCAATGCCGTTTCGCTCGTCGGTACTTCCGACGTCAAGGCGATGGCGCTTTCGGTTCGGGGAGGTGTCAGCGGGCTCAGCAACATCTCGAATTATGTTCCTGACGCGCCCAGCCCACTCCGGGCGAACATCCGCCGCATGCTGCCGGATCCGCTGGCGAGCCTGCCCATTCCAAGCCCATCCAATACGCCTTCCATTACGAACTGGTCGAGCAAACAGTCTTCGAACAATGATTCCGAGATTAGCCCGGGGATTTATTCGGACATTTCCAACAATCCGAACAGAACGCTTCGACTCAAGCCCGGAGTCTACGTCATCAGTCCTCTGAAAAAAGGCGATGGCCTGAATATCAAGGGTTCGCTCATCGGCGACAACGTGATGTTCTACATTACTTCGAACAATTTTATCGGGCATAACTACGATGCCCTCGATGGCCCCGTGAACCCTACCGTCGCCATACCCGTTTCCGAAAGCGATTGCGCCCTGCCGCCCAATCTCACGGGGGAATTCAATCCGGTATTCGGTGCAGTGAACATCACATCCAATGGCGAGACGATCCACTTGACAGGAATCAATGATCCTTCGTCCCCCTACAACAACATGCTATTTTTTCAGCGAAGACGCAACAGGGAGGAAGTGAATATCAACCCGCGAGGTTCCATTCCGTCGGTGGTTCACGGCATCATCTACGCGAAATGGGCCCCGCTATCGATCGGCAATAACGGAGTCATCAGCCTCAACAATCCAGTGGCCGTGGGGAGCTTCGACTTGGGTGGAGGTGGTCAGATGCTCATCATTCCGAACGACGTTGGCTGGTCTCTGCTTCAAATTTCGAACCTGGTCGAATGAGGAGTATGCATGTCCTATGGAACGGATCGCATGCAGTGTCTTCCTGGTTAATCCATTCTCCTCAAAGATTTTGCGTTGTCTTTCCGAATTTTGGATAAAGAAATCCGAATGCCCGGATGATATAATGCAGATGGAATACTGGTAGCGGTTTTGGCAGGAACGAGAGGGAGTCTCTCGACCGGATTCATTCAGGGTACGACAGGACTGCAAACGTATACGATAACGAAAGCCGGAATGAAGCCATGGCGCGAACGAATCGGATTCGTTTAAGAATCGTCCCGGAGCAATGGTGATCGATCATGGGCATCGCGGCCTTGATACAGCAGATCAGCGAAAAGCTCAGTTCTCAGGGAGACTGGGTTCCCAAAGCGATTCTTTTCGCCTGTGTCTTCCTGGTCATCATTACGATCGGGCAAATGGTGGCGGGGTTGGAACGTCGAGTCGCAGCCCGTGTGCGGTCGATGGCGGAGAAAGAGAGCCCGCAAAAACGGATATCGTTCAATAAGGGCCTGTTCCAGACGAACGACCCTACGAAGAAATTGCCGCCGTTCGTGAACGCGATCATTCCTCAATCGGCGGAGGAACAAACCACTCTGCAATCGCGGCTGAGCCATGCCGGTTTCTACTCGCCGGACGCGATCACGATCTTTTACGTCATCAAGTTCGTGGTCTGCATGCTGCCTGCCGTTTTTGCCTTGATCTTCATCCCGATTTACGGGTTTTCCCAAATCGTGATGTTCGCCACGATCATCTCGGCGATCGTCGGACTCATCGGCCCCTCGTTCGCGCTCGATTACCTCAAAAATGACCGGCACTATCGGCTGAGGAAATCTTTGCCCGACGCCATGGACCTGATGGTCGTTTGCGTGGAAGGCGGAATGAGTCTGCAGGCTTCCATCAGGAAAATCGCCACTGAACTCAAGACGATCCACCCCGAAATTTCCCTGGAATTCACACTGGTTCAGCTTCAAACCCAGATGGGCATGGGGGTCGGCAAAGCGCTGGAAGCGTTCGGTTATCGCACCGACCTCGAGGAAATTCGCCAGCTTGCCCAGGTGATCAGTCAGTCCGAAAAACTCGGTTCGAGCATGGCAAGAACCTTGAAAAGCTCCGCGGAATCACTGAGGCTCAGGCGCCAGCAGCAGGCCGAAGCCAAGGCCCAGAAAGCCGCCGTGAAGATCATGATTCCGACGGTGCTTTTCATTTTCCCGGCGATCTTCGTCGTCGTCCTGGGGCCGGCCATGTTCCAACTTTCCGAGATGTTCAGTAATATGAAGAATTAGAAGGATGTCCCGAACAATGTCGAACGAAGACGAAACTTACGAAACGGATTCGGTCCTAGCAGGACTTCACGCCTTCGCTTTCGGACCGAGTTCACTGAGGGGGCCGTTTCCGAAGTCCCGTCGTGGTGCCGCGCTGATCGAAGTGGCATTAACGCTTCCGATTCTTTTGCTTGTCCTCGCCATGATCGGCGACTTCAGCCGTGCGTATATCGTGGCGAAAGCGCTGGACAACGCCGTAAGCCAGGCGGCCATTTCGGCTTCGACTACATCGATCGAAGGCGGAAATTTCTCGAATTGGGCGGCGGGTGTCGAACAGAAGGCGCGGCTTTCCATGAGTATGTACTCCTGGTACGTGCCAACCCAGCTCAACGTCGTGGTTGCGCAGCCGAGCGTATCGAACGGGCTCGTCGACTCAGGCGGAAATGTAACGGCCCAAATCCAAGCCGAATATTTTTCCGACCACTTGATTCGGTTGCCTGGCTTGCCCGCATCCTACACGATCGAACGCACGCTCCGAATTGACAAGATACGCTGATATGTCCATCGGAGTGATACCATGATCGCACGCAATCTTGCATCGCTCGAACGAAGGAGGAACCGAAGCCGACGAGGTGCAGCGCTCGTCGAAGCTGCGATCTCCCTCTCGGTACTTCTTACCTTCCTCATTTTCCTGCTCGATTTTTCGATCGCGGCGTTCCGCAGCGAGGCGCTGAATTACCTGGCGGATCGTGTCGCTCGCACGGCTGCCGTTCATGGACCGAAAGCGCTCTCCAGCCACGATGGAGGTCCTTGGGGACCGATCACAGTCACAACGACACTTTCCGGATCCGGCACGATCGCCAATATTGCTCGAAGGCATGGCACAGGGTTGCCGTCCGACGAAGTAACCCTTACGGTTACGTGGCCTTCAGCTTCGAACGCGGCCGGAGAACCGGTCGTGGTCACTGCCGAAATGCCCTGGACACCGTCGCTGTTACGCCCGATGACGATGAGCATTTTGACGTTAAGAGGGGTAAGCAGGCAAATCATCGTGCATTAGCGAGGCTGGAAAAGATCCGAAACCTCTCATGTCATGAATACCGATCGAAATGACACAACGATCCGACGTAGAAATGCCCCTCAATCATTGCGACTCCATTCGAACCATGAATGAGGCACCGAACTCGTCAGGAATGGCAGAATGTCCTCTCGCTAGTGAGTCCAACGTCTCATGATCCTGCACGAACTCGCGAAACCGATTACGCACCGTCGAGGTGTCGCCCTGATGCTTGTGGCATTGTTGATGCCTTGCTTTTTCGGATTCTTCGCTCTCACGATCGACATCGGTCAGGCGATGGAAACGAGGCGTCTCCTTCAAGCCACTGCCGACGCCGTCGCCATTTCCGTGACGCAACGGGCCAATCGAGGTTTCACGCCGACTCAGCAACTTACCCAGGCCAACGTGATACGAGCATTCAATTTGAGCTCAAGTAACGTGCTCGGCTGGAATCTCGGCACGATCGATACGATCAACAACCCGCCATTGTCGGGACCTTATGCGGGAAATTCCAATTTTTACGAAGTGATCGTCAGCGCGAACATTCAGGGCATTTTCGCACCGATCGTAGGTTTTATCGGACCGAGTCGAGTGACCGCCCGGGCCGTTTCCGGCCTGGACAATGATGATGAGATCGAGTCGATCCTTGCACTTGATCCGTGCGCCGATTCCGGTATTTCCATGAGCGGTAATTCCACTCTGCGAATCGACGGGGCGATCCTCACCAATTCAGGTCGCGGCGGAGTCGATCAGTTCGGAAATACGGTCAACCTCAATCTTTCCGGTTATGGCATTTCTCTCGGTTCCAACAATGCGATTCGAGCCCGAAAGATCTCGGTGCGCGGTGGTGTCATTTCTTCGGGAATCGGGTCCATTTCGAATTATTCGAGTGGAGGCCCTAATCCCTTGATCGCCAACCTGAGACGTGTTCTTCCGGACCCCCTGGCGACTTTGCCGATTCCGAACGCTTCCAACACGACCCCTGCTGGCACGACTGCGATTCCTACTGCGGATTGGTCAAAAGCTGCGAATCAACGGACGACCGTATCGGTCACGAACGGGCAGAACCGCACCATCAGCCCGGGAATCTATGGTGACATCAGCGTGAATCCGGGTGGCCGCCTCACGCTCAATCCAGGCGTTTACATTATTGCGCCAAGCGGCAGCAACACAGGTTTCCGAATCAACGGCAGCGTCACCGGATCCAACGTCATGATTTACATGACCAGCAGCAACTTCGGTGGAAATTCGCCTGGCGCGAAAGACATCGCCGACGGCCCACTCAATTCCACTGTCGTCAATCCAACGGACAACTCCTGCAAGTTCACGCCTGAAAATTCGAGTGAAGGCGGTGCATCTTTCTCATGGTTCTCGATCACTTCCGGCGGATCGAACAATAACGTCAGCCTGACCGGAATCACTGACCCAAGCTCCCCATTTTACCGGCTGGTCGTCTTTCAACGCAGACGAAATCAGAATGATCTGGTGGTTTCGCCAGGCTCTGGGGCTTCATGCTCGATTTCAGGAATCGTCTATGCGAAATGGGCAGCGTTCTCAGTCGGCGGAAACGGGGTCACGAACATCTCCTATCCCTTGGCGGTTTCAAGATTTGCACTTTCAGGAGGCGGCCAGCTGAACATTACTGCGACGGATGTCGGCTGGCAGACTTCCCAATCGCCTTACCTGGTCGAATGATGCGATCGAACCACGGAATCTTGATTCGACTTCGTTTGGGGAACCGTGGCTGATGCCCGCATCAAGCCTGAATCGGCCGCATGATTTGGCGTGGCTATGTTCCCGGGGGACTGGTTTATCCGCTCCATCTTCGCAACCAGACGATCCAGCCCCGATATTTCGGTTTTCGCATTGCGATCGTCCGGGTTGAGCGCCAGGATGTGCTGGAATTCGCCGCGGGCTTCGTCCCAGCGTGACTGGGCAATCAAAGTCTGACCAAGATTCCAGTGGGCGTCCACCACATTCGAACCTCCGAGCCGGAAATGCTGCAGGGATTCCTCAAGTTTGGAGCCCTGGGCCAGTACGATCCCCAGGTTGTTATGCGCCCGCTGCAGGTCGGGCTTCAGGGCGATCGCCTGCCGCAGTTGCTGCTCCGCCTCGCGATATCGGCCTTTCAAAGCCAGGCTGTACCCGTAATCCGCAAAAATGTAAGGATTGCCAGGAGCACTCTCGATCGCCTGAGCATAGTGTGAATCGGATTTGTCGAAATTGCCTGACTTATCCAGGCAAATCGCAAGCCGCCAGTGGGCCTCGCCCGATTTGGGCTGTTTGGCCAGGACCGACTCATACATCCGCACAGCTTCCTGAATGTTATTTTGTCCCTCGGCGTTTCTGCCCAGGGTGAAATACACGTCGACCTGCTGGCTCGCATTGAGCTTCGCCTTGCCCATCGGGTCGGCGTCGCCTGCCTGAAGGCCGTTCGAAGCGAGTTCCCGATAGCCCGAGCCGCAACCTGCCAACGCCAGAGCGAAGCATGCGGCAAGGATAGACGAGCCGAACGCTCGATACTTGAGTATCTTATGGATTCCGACTGAGCAGGCGATCTGGTACGACATCGGCGAAAGCCCTTTTACACGTGAAAAATCCATTCGTCGGGCTCAGAACCCGCTGCCGCCACCGAGGCTGCCGCCACCCATACTCCCGCCTGAACTGGTGCCGCCCGTACTGCCGCCACCCATTCCAGATGTGCCCATCAAGCCGGAATTGTTGATGCCGCCGCCCATCGCGCCACCACCACCGCCGCCCTGCATCAGGTGCTGGAGCGATCCGGGATAAAGCACCATCGCTTCGGTACCGCGTAAACCTTGCTGGTAGGATTGACCGACGATCACACGCTCCGGTGGGATCGGCAAACCCAAAGCGACGATATCCTGCGTGAGACGCTCACGGCGAGAAGTGTCCAGGCCAGGTTGCCGGGGTGTGGCTTCCACGACGATCGGAGCGAAATTCGACTGCGACCCCTGAGCGATCCGCATCAGCTTTCTCTTGCCTGCGAAATTCAATTCAGCGGAATCGTCGACGAAATCATAATGATTGAGGATCTGCCGAGTGGCGTCGTGATTGCGAACTTGAGTGTTCAGGATCTCGTACAATTGTGCGCCGTGCACCTTTTCCTGATAGGGATTCGGGACGAAGGTCGGCGGAATGTCGGGGTGGATGCGGCATTTCTTCCGCAAGACTTTCCGGACGAGCGACTTCTTGCCGCAAATACAATCCTGGTGCCTTCCGCGCAAGGGCAATTCCGTCATCGCGAAATCGGGCCTGAAACCGGGCTCCGGCGGCGTTCCCCTGGCGGCGAAAGGCAGAGGCGGCAGGCCAGACACAGGCTCCTGTTCATAGCGAGGAGTCAGATACGGAATTCCGCTGGACACGCCATCGCCGTGCATTTGCGCCAGGGCCGAATTCGCCGACACGCCCAGAACGCAAATCGCAACCCGGAGAAGGCCATGACGGAACCTGATTTCGTACGACTCGCGAGACGCTTCCATGGCTGATACTCCCGACGACTGACGTCAGTCGCTGAATCCCACTTCGCCCTTGAGGACCTTTTTCTGCATCTTCATCAGATACAGCTTCTCCTGGGCATTGTCCCAGGCCGTCGTCGATCGAAAATCCACGCCCTTGCGGCTTTCGATCCGGTTGAGGAAGTAAAGCTCCCAGTCCGTCGGCTCCCCGACATCCGATCCGGGAACGGGGGGCACCTGGTCCGATTCCATCGGTTCGACGATGTATGGCGTGATCAGTATGACCAGTTCCTTCTCGATCCGTTCATTGGAAGTGTTCGAGAAGAAAGGGCCCAAGATCGGCAGATCGCCCAGGCCTGGAACCCGGTCAGTCGTGCCGTCCATTTTCAGATACAGCAGGCCGGCGATCGCAAGTGTCTGCCCGTGTTTCATTTCGACTGTCGACAAGCTCCGTCGCACGTTCAGCCCCGGAACGGGCGAACCGCCGGAAACGAGCGACACCGAGATCGCGAAGTCGATTTCGCTGACCTCAGGGGCGACGGTCAACCGGAGCGTTTCGTCGTCAAGCACATAGGGTATGAAGCCGAGCCGCACGCCGAACTGCTTGAACTGAACCGTGATGGTCGGTGCCACACCTGAGGCCCCGACCTGAGGAACGGGAACGGGGAACTCGCCACCGACGAGAAAGTTCGAAGGCTGGCCCGACATCGCCACCAGATTCGGCTCGGCCAGGATCTTGAGAAGGCCGTTGCGACGAAGAGCGTTCAGCGGCATTTCGAAATTCGCGTTCTGGAAGATGCCGAAGACGGTCGTGCCGCCCCGGTTACCCAGTGGGCTGATTGGTGTCGACACTTCACCTAAGAGCGAATTGCCCGCGGCAATCCCCCCGCCCGTAACGGATCCGGCGATTTGCGTTCCGAAGATCGCTCGATTCGCTTCGTCAATCGCCAGAAAATTCGCACCGATGTCGCGAAGCCCTGTGCGGTTGACCTCAGCGATCCGAACCTTGAGCATCACCTGCTGCGAAGTCGGCACTTTCAAAAGGTTGACGATCGACGCGTTCGGCAGAGCGCCTGTCACCTGCGAAGGTCTTCCGGTTGTGACGAACGCATCGGCATCTCCAGATCCTGAAAATTGTCCAGGTTGAATCTGACCTGGAACATCGCCCGGTTCCGTCGCTCCTCCGACCACCCCCGAGATCGCTCCCAGCCCGTCGCCCGATCCGCCTGAGGACCCAGCCCCGGCAGCCGAGGACAAAGCTGCGGCATCCATTGCATTCATCGCCCCGCCACCCGCGTTAGTGCGTGCCGTAAGCCGCTGCATGGCTGACATGGCGTCCAGATAGGCCGACACCATTGCGATGATCTGAGTGACCTGCAACTGGCTGCGCGCCTGCCCCTCGACGATCACGTTGTTCTGAATTTGCGAGAGGTGCACGCTCGCTTCAGGAAATGTGATTCGAATTTTCTTCTGCAGGGTGACCAGATCCGCCAGAACCTGAATTTCGTAGTGCGTCGTTTCCCCTTTGGCCGTAGTGACCGAGAGATCCGTCACACCGACCCGGATGCCCGTGAGCCGCAATTGCCGATCAGAAATGATGGCCACATCCAGAATGCCAGGGTTGCCGATGGCAAGAAACGGCTCATCTTTTCCGTCCGTCAAGTCCTCCTTCAAAGTCAGGATTCGGCCCTGACCAAGAGGAACCTGGAATTGAGCAGTGGCCCCGCTGACGGCACCGAATCTGGAAGAATCGAGCTTTCCGGCTACCGGGTCGAGCGAGATCCTTTCAGGCGACTTCGCCAGGCCTGGCTGCAGGACCAGATCCCGGGAATCCAGCAAGTCCGAGCCGGGAGCTTCCTGTATGCCCATGGGCTCGCTGAACGGAGAAATCGAACTTTCCAAAGGCGCAATGTCCAGAGGAACCGCACCTGGAGGGGCAGCCACCGGGATTCCGCTGCCAGGCGGATCGATCTGGGCAAAGCCATTTTGGGCGATGCCTCCGATCACCAGCACCAGCATGGCCAAGGTTCGTCGCATCGTCATGAGCCGTTCAGTTCCCGATCTCTCCGAAACTTCCCCATTTAGCAGCACAATCTGGGAGATAGCCCGGACAGGTCATACTTACATCAAAATCGGCATAACCCGCACAATCTCTTTACCATATCGGAAAAGTTCCGACTCTTTAACGCAAAAACCAGCTTTTTAAAGCCTCTTCTGGCGACCTTTACGCCATCTAAAACTTGGCTTTAATTCTTCTCGATCGAAGGCGAGGCGGGTGATTTTCCTCGCCGGCTTTCGATCAATATTTTGAGGGCGTCGGCCATCGCCGAAGCGTCAGGAAATCGGCCAGATTGTTCTTTCTCAAGACTTTTCGAAACGATCGCATCGAGTGATGGCGGAATACCGGCCCGGATCGAAGAAGGAGCCGGGGGACGTAATGTCTGAATCCGAACTGGAATAGTGGACCTCGGGCGTGCATCGAATGGCGACCGGCCTGTGAGAAGTTCATGCAAAATTACGCCCAGGGCATGCACATCCGTTGCAGGTGCCAGGTTTTCCCGAGTATCGCCGAACTGCTCCGGGGCCATATATGGAAGTGTGCCGCCGATCACGGCAGGATCGACTCTCGTACCCGGCGTAAGGCTTTTGGCGATTCCGAAGTCGGCCAGTTTGGGAGTGACTGGCCCCGCCATGAGCACGTTCGCGGGTTTGAGGTCGGCATGGACGATGCCCCTCTCATGCAAATGACCGACGACCCGGGCGAGCGTCTCCATGAAGACGACGGCACGCCCGATCGGCCAAGGTCCTTCCCTCAAAGCTTTTTTGAGGTCTCCACCAGCGACATATTCGAGCACGCCGAACACGAATCCCGGCTCCTGCCCGACATGGTGAATTCGAACGATGTGCGGATGATCCATACTCGCCAGCAGCGTCGCCCCTCGACGCGCGCGTTCGCGTGCATCGTTCGGAGAATCGCCAAGAGCGACGACCTTCACAGCGACGACTCGGTCGATACCTTTCTGGATCGCCTTATAAACCGTACCCATTCCTCCCCGACCGATCACTTCGATGATTTCGAACCCGGGAATTTCAGGCCAGTTTTGCGAAGACCCATCGAGGACGAAACGCACGGCCTCATTACCCGTGACGGGCATGTCAATGGTGGTCGCAAGGGAAATCTGGCGTTTGAGCGAATCGAGAAATTCCTGACTGGGCGATTCATCAAAGGGCGGCGTATCATCTTCCAGTCCTGACAGATCCGTCGATCCAGCCAGTGCCACGAGCCGGTCCTGACAGCGCACGCAATGATCCAGATGCGCCTCGATCGCCGACCTTCCGGTATCGGGTAAGTCCCCGGCCTCCAGTAGCGTTTCCAGGGCACGGTCATCAGGGCATTGCGAAATCATGCGAACCTCAGAGCTGCCGGTCCGATCGAATCAAAGATCAGGACTTCTTACGCACCCTATGTGACTCACGTGACGCATCAATCCGATTCGTCCAGAAGCTGCCGGTATTCGTCCTGAATCATTCGCTGCACTTTGCTCCGCGCGACGAACACGGAACCGACCTTCATGCGCAGACGCGTCGCCGCTTCGGCACCTGACAAATTCTCAAGAGCCGTCAGCCGGAAGGCTTCCCAGGTTTTGGGCTGAACGCGGGCACGTACCTTTTCTTTGGCCATTGCCAGAAGTTCTCGTTCGGAATCGACCTGAAGCCGGGCGAGAAAGTCCTTGTGGGCTTCGGGAGTCGAAGCGTTCTCAAGGGCGATGTCGTCTGACCCGGCCCGGTTTCTGTTTCGGTCCGAAAGAAATCGCCGCCATTTGCGGAAAGTGAGCGTGTGCAGCCAGCCACGAAAGCGAAGTCGTGGGTCATAGCTGAATTCGCTCATTTGACGAGCCAGGTCCATCAAGACGCTTTGCGTCAAATCCTCCGAATCCTCCGGACTAAGGCCCCAATGCCGAGCCCAACCGAAAATCAGGCGGCCGTATTTATCGACGAATGTGTTCCAGGCATGTTCGTTCGGCGGATGCTGACGGAGCTTGCGCAGCAGCGTCGTGCTGGTATCCAGATTACCCGATGCACTCATTCCGACAGACTCCGAGGGACTGAGAATCATTTTTTCGATTCTCCAGAATTCAGGTTAAGGTTTCGTCCTCACCCTGACAAGTTACGTTCGGATGACCTGAGTGGTTCACGTGACTTCCCTCTCTTCGATCCCCAGTAAGGCATGGACACCGATGATCTGAGAACCTTACCGCGCCAAGGCGACGAGTTCGCCCCCTGCGCAGACGTTCGCGAAAATCGATTTCGAAATTCGCGATATTCCTGAAGAGGAGCACCTTGATATGCATTCGCGAAAAATTCTGACCCGATACGGTTCGTTCCGAAGTCCATTCGGCATGGCAGATTCTGCCCGCAAACGGCACGCCGCACGCCGGACTCCGCGTATCGAAGGCCTGGAGCGCAGGCTGGTTATGGCCGACCCGGGTGGCGGCACGGTGGGTACGCTCACCGCACCGCTGGTCACGATTTCATTCGCGAAAACCGCGGATTGGGGAACCGGATTCACCGGCCAGATGACGATCGCCAACGTCGGAACGACCTCGATCAACGGCTGGACGCTGGCGATGGACTTCGACCCGAAAATCGACTCGATCTGGAACGCTTCCGTCGTCAGCAAGGTCGGTTCGCGGCTCACTGTCAAGAACATGAGCTATAACGCCACGATCGCTCCGGGAGCAAGCATTTCGTTCGGATTCAATGGCTCGCCGGGCAATCCGGTCGCGCCCAGGAATTACGCCTTCAACGGTGTTGCCGTCGGCAGTCCGACACCCACTGCCTCGATCTCGATCGCCGACGCATCGAAGCTCGAAGGTGACGCAACAGCTTCGACGACCGGCTTTTTCAGCACCTTCGGCAGTCAGATCGTCGATTCGAACGGAGCGTCCGTCAAAATCGCCGGGGTGAACTGGTTCGGCATGGAGACGGCCAACTACACGCCCCACGGGCTTTGGACACGCGGCTATAAGGACATGATGGATCAGATGAAGCAGCTGGGCTTCAACACGATCCGTCTGCCTTATTCGAGCCAGGCCCTCGACGCCGCAAGCACCCCCAACAGCATCGATTACAACAAGAATCCTGACCTCCAGGGCCTTAATGCTCTCGGAATTATGGACAAGATCGTCGATTACGCCGGGCAGATCGGCTTGCGGATCATTCTCGACCACCACCGATCGACCGCAGGCAACAGCGCCCAGGAAAACGGGCTCTGGTATACGCCGGAATATCCGGAATCCCGCTGGATTTCGGACTGGGTCATGCTGGCCAATCGCTACAAGGGCAACTCGACGGTCATCGGGGCCGACCTGCATAACGAGCCTCACGGCCAGGCCACCTGGGGCACTGGCAACACGGCAACCGACTGGCGTCTGGCGGCCGAGCGGGCCGGCAACGCCGTCCTTGCCGCCAACCCGAACTGGCTGATCATCGTGGAAGGCGTCGAAAATGCCGCCAGCGGATCCACCTGGTGGGGCGGCAATCTGTCGAGCGCAGGGGCAGCCCCTGTACGGCTGAACGTCGCCAATCGCCTCGTCTACTCGCCGCACGAATATCCGGCCTCAGTCTACAATCAGCGATGGTTTTCCGATCCCAATTACCCGAATAATCTGCCCGCAATCTGGGACCAGAACTGGGGATATCTCTTCCGCCAGAACATCGCCCCAGTGCTGATCGGCGAGTTCGGCAGCAAGCTCGAGACGGCCTCAGACCGCCAGTGGGCCGACAAGCTCGTTCAATACCTGGCCGGAGACCTGGACGGAAATGGCACGAACGACCTGACAGCCGGTCAACAGGGCGTCAGCTGGACATACTGGTCCTGGAATCCGAATTCCACCGACACAGGCGGCATCCTTTCCAGCGACTGGAAGACGCCGGTCACGGCCAAAGTGGACCTGCTCAAGCCCGTCCAGTTCGCGCTCGCTCCCGTCACCGGAGCGACGAACACGATGGAATTCGTCGTGTCGCTCTCAGCCGCTTCGGCCACACCCGTCAGCGTCAATTTCGCCACTGCTGACGGAACCGCCGTTTCCCCCGGCGATTACGGTGCCAAGACAGGCTCGATCACCTTCGCCCCCGGCGAAACTCGCAAGAGCGTCTTCGTGACGATCGTCGGCGATTCGGCGATTGAGCCCGACGAAATCTTCCGCGTGCTGCTCACAAGCCCTTCGAACGCCACCATCACAGATGGCGAAGCTGTCGGCACCATTCACAACGATGACTCTCCCGTCGTCACTTTGCCCCAGCTCACCGTCGCTGACGTGGCTGTCGACGAGGGCGACTCCGGCTCGAAGACGATGACCTTCACCGTCAAGCTCTCCGCCGCTTCCGCCTCCACGGTCACCGTGAATTACGGTACGGCGAACGGAACCGCGACAGCCGGAACGGACTACACAGCCACGTCGGGCTCCCTCAGCTTCGCCCCCGGCGTGACGGAGAAAACGGTTTCCGTAACGATTCTTGGTGACACGGTCTATGAGCCGAACGAAGCGTTCGTGCTGAATCTTACGAACGCTTCAGGTGCCACGATCGGCAGGGCCCAGGCGACAGGCACGATCCGCAACGACGACGCCCAGACAGCCCCCCTGCCCACTCTCTCTGTTTCCGACATCTCGGTCGCCGAGGGTGATTCAGGCACGACGGCCGCCGTTTTCGAAATCGTTCTGTCAGCGGCTTCGACCTCAACGGTCACCGTCAATTTCTCGGCTTTGGGCGACACCGCGACAGCAGGCGTCGATTTCACAGCTGCCTCAGGTTCTGTCTCGTTCGCTCCAGGAGTCACTCGCCGCACGGTGACCGTCAACGTCACAGGCGACACGGCCGTTGAGCCGAACGAAATCTTCAAAATTCTTCTGGCGGGGGCGGTGAACGCAACGATCTTGCGTGGCACTGCCCTGGGAACGATCCTCAACGACGATGCCGCCGCCGGCAAATACAATTATGGCGAAGCCGTGCAGAAGGCCATTTACTTCTACGATGCCCAGCGGTCGGGCGATTTGCCGGATAACTATGTCGTCAATTGGCGTGGTGACTCGGCCCTGAACGACGGGGCCTCAGTCGGCGTCGACCTTTCCGGCGGGTACTGGGACGCCGGCGATCACGTCAAGTTCGCTTTCCCGATGGCCGGAGCCATGACGCTTCTCGCCTGGGGAGCCGATCAATATCGCGACGGTTATGCGGCCACAGGTCAGCTCAGTCGCATACTCGATACGATCAAGTGGGGCACGGACTGGATCATGAAGGCCCACACCGCTCCCAACGAATTCTGGGGCCAGGTGGGCCAGGGTGATCTGGATCACGCATTCTGGGGCGCGCCTGAGGTCATGTCCATGGACAGGCCTGCCTTCAAGATCGACGCCCAGCACCCCGGCAGCGACCTCGCCGGCGAAGCGGCCGCGGCCCTTGCGGCGGCTTATGAAGTGTTCGTCAAAACCGATCCGGCCTATGCCGCCCAGTTGCTTACCCACGCCGAGCAGCTCTACTCCTTCGCGACGACCTATCGCGGCAAGTATTCCGACAGCATCAAGGATGCCGCCAGCTATTACAATTCCTACAGCGGCTATCTTGACGAACTCGTCTGGGCAGGAGCATGGCTCTACAAGGCAACAGGCAAAGCCCAGTATCTGGCCGATGCCGAAGCGGAATATGCAAAAAGCTTCGCCGGACAGACGATGACATGGACTCACTCCTGGGACGACAAACGTTACGGCTCGGCCATCCTGCTCGCGCAGGAAACCGGCAAAAGCCAGTACAAAACCGATGCCGAACGCTGGCTCGATTACTGGTCCGTCGGCATCAACGGCGGCACCAATCGCATTGCCTACACACCAGGGGGCCTGGCTTTCCTGAATGGCTGGGGGTCGCTGCGATACTCTTCGACGACAGCCTTCCTTTCGCTGATCTATTCCGACACGGTTCGCGACTACAACGGCCGCTATCATGACTTCGCCGTGAATCAGATCAATTACATTCTCGGCGACAATCCTCGCAACTCCAGCTACCTTGTCGGATTCGGGAATAACTCGCCCCTGAACCCGCACCATCGGGCCGCCAGCGGCGTGTGGGACGGCAACGTTTCGAATCCGACGCCCAATCGCCATATCCTTTACGGGGCACTGGTCGGCGGGCCCGAATCGGCTGACGACTTCGATTATCACGACGTCCGATCGAATTACATTTCGAACGAAGTCTCGCTCGACTACAATGCCGGAATCACAGGTGCTCTGGCTCGTATGGCGCTGGAATACGGCGGTCAGCCGCTGGCCCAGTTCCCATCGCCCGAAGCTAAAGGCGACGAATTCTTCGTGCAGGCATCGATCAACCAGCAGGGCACGACATTCACTGAGGTAAGGGCTCAGCTCAACAACCGCTCCGCCTGGCCCGCCCGGATGAGTTCCGACCTCTCGTTCCGGTATTACGTCGATCTGTCGGAGACCTACGCCGCCGGTTATAGCGTGAGCGACGTGCAAGTCAATAGCTACTATTCCCAGGGCGCGACGATCAGCCAGCTGCTGCCTTTCGACGCGGCACGCAACATCTACTATGTCGACGTCAGCTTCAAGGGCGTCGCCATCGGCCCGGTGGCAGGCGGGTTTTCGAAAGAAGCCCAGGTAAGGATCGGGCTGAAATCGGGCGTTCCGGCATCGGCCTGGAATCCGTCGAATGACTGGTCCTATCAGGGCCTCAAAGCCAATCGCGACGATTTCATTATCTCTTCGAAAATCCCTGTCTTCGAATTCGGCACGAAAAAGCTGTTCGGAGACACTCCGGGCGCTGCCATTCCGGGAATGCCGACGATCACTTCGTCTCCGATCAGCATATCCGAAGGTAATTCGGGTACGAGTCAGGCCAAATTCGTCGTCCGGCTTTCGCAGGCCGGGGCTGCACCGATCACGGTCAATTACTCCACTGCCAACGGCACCGCGACCGCGGGATCGGATTACACGGCCGCTTCGGGCACTCTCACGTTCGCACCCGGCGTCACTTCACTGGAAGTGCCGGTGTCGATTCTGGGCGATACCGTCTCGGAGCTTGACGAGTCGTTCCTGCTGAATTTCACGGCCGCAAGCGGCGCCGTCATCGGCACTCCTTCGGCCACCGCGACGATCCTCAACGACGACGCGCCGCCCGCAGGTGCGGCCAGCGTGAAATTGAAAGTCGCCAGCGACTGGACTTCCGGATACACGGCCGAAGTGACGATCACCAACAACGGAGCGACTGCCATAAACGGCTGGACACTCGAATTCGACCTGCCCGCTTCGATCGTGAACATCTGGAACGGCGAGATCACCAAAAAATCGGGCAACCGATACACGATCCGGAATATGTCCTACAACGGAACCATTCAGCCAGGACAGTCCGTGACATTCGGTTTCCAGGCCACAGGGACGGGATCGGCGGCTCGCACGCTGACGAACGTCGTCCTGAATGGCCGGTCGGTATGATCCTCTTCTCGCCACCGCCACGGGCTCTGCCTCTCATCAGTTCCCGTGGCGGGGGTTTTCGAAAGTTAACTTTCGCTAGTAGTGGTAATGTCCTTTGAAGTACGATGCGATCCTGGGCCGGCTCTTCCTCGGAGCCGGCCCTTGATTTTACACATTCGAAACGCCGCCGCTCATGCGCCGTGAGACTTCCGACGATATGCCGACCGGATCGCTCGCCCTCCAATACCGATCACAATTCAATTTCCGCTGCCATTGCGCACCAGGAATTCTCGAAATGCCTTGCGTGCGCGATCATCGAGCCATGCGCGTTTCAGATACCATTGAATGTTCGAACTCAGCGTTTCTTCGTCGAGACTGGAAATTTTCTTTCCGAACCTTTCCAGTGCGATCAACGACGACAATGTGTAAAAAAGGGAGTGAATGTGGCGCGGAATCGCAGTGTCGTCCGATTTCGAAAGTCGCTTGGATTCGTTCTTGATCAGGCTCAGCAACTCGATCGCCGACAATTCGACCGGAATCCCGGAATTTGCATTGTCTGACTCGAGCAGCGATGCCATCGTCAATTGACGAATTTCAGCGAGCAGGTCGTTACCGCCTCGGGCCGGCTTGCGCGGAAGCAATGCCATCATGCGATCCGAGTTGATCCATTCATGGAGCGGCAGATCCATCCGAAAACTCAGCAGGATCGACATTTCGTCATCATCGCACGCATCCGATTCTGCGGAATTCGAAAGCTCTCGCCCGCGAGCCATCGCCACGGAAAGCGCCATCGATGCATCTGCCGAGGGCAAGTCGGCCGTACGATAAGCCGCCTGAAGCGCGGAATGGAGCGAAGCGTTGCTGCGTTTGAGGATCGCCATCCATTCCGCGAACGATTCTTCGCAAGAGGTCGAGTCGTCCGACTCCGATTCGAAATAAGTCCAGAGGACTCTTCGAAACACTCTTTTGACGGTCGTCAGGGCGTTGTGTATTTCCTGGTTGTCCTGACTTTCCGGAAAATACTTCGCCCGCAGGGTTTCGAGGCTGGAGGGCTCTCTTCCCGTGAGAAATTCTTCAAGCACGAGCGATTCGAAAATGTCCCACTGGTGCGGCTTGTTCTTCTTGCGGAAGTGATTTCGCACCGACTGTATCGCCCGGTGGAGCACAGAAAGGGCGTACAGGGCATCAGGATCGAGATTCCGCGCCTCATCCGCGACCAGATTGTCGAATTCCTGCAGATCGAGATTCGGGCGGTCTTTTCGTTTGGCCTTGCGATAATGATCGATGTAGAAATTACCGATCGCCTGATAGAGAAACTTTCGAAACGATGGGGGAGCCGAAGCGGAATCGTTACCGTCGATGTCGCCGCCGACTTTTTCGAGCTTCTTCTTGAACTTCTCCAGCAATTTCCCTTCGAGAACCTTAAGCTCGAAAAACTGTTGCGTCAGATCGTCGGCCACTTCCGGATTTTTGCATCGGGACAGGAACGCTCGCCTGACCCGTTCGTAATAGTGAATCGCAAAATAGTCCGATTCGTTGAACAGTCGCGAATACCAGGTGGATTGGGAATGATGTCCGGTCGACATAGCTCGATATTCTCCCGCCGGCTCAGGGCATAGATCGTGCGACTCACGCAGCACACATTCCTGTCAAACGTCAAAGAACCATCAGACTTGCGAAATGTCTCGACACATTTACCGGAATACTCCGTCTCCGCACTTGTGGCCAATGCTGACGATGGTCGAGCACTTCGATCGAATCAGAATAGCGGATCCGAACGTCAGATGCATCGGAGAGTCGACGGGAGCATCGAACATCAGGGATAATGCCCAACTGTAAGCGAATCGAATGCTCGAAAGTGCGATCCGATGCCTTCGACCGGCACGAACGCGAATCCGTGAATCCTCAACCGGGAATCTCCGAATGACGACGAACTACGACCCGATTGCGGAAAGCTATGTTCGCGCGAAACTCCATCCCTGGAGACACTATATCGAACACTACTGTTTGAAGAACCTGATCGGTAATCCTGAAAGAAAGGACGTCCTGGACCTTGCCTGCGGCGACGGTCCGTTCACACGCTGGGTCAAAAGCGAGGGCTCGGCGCGCACGGTCGGCGTGGACCTTTCGAATCGCATGATCGACCTGGCGATGCAACGTGAGAAACAAGCCGGGCAGGGAATCGAATATCACGTCGGAGATGCCCGGGCGTTGCCTGATCTGGGCAAGTTCGATCTGGTCATGGCGGCATATTTGCTCAATTATGCGCAGGACGATAAGGAGTTGGCCGACATGTTACGTGGCGTGGCTCGATCCTTACGCCCAGGTGGCAGATTCGTAACGGCCAATGCCAATCCGTTCTTCGATTACTCCATGGCCCCCGATTTCCGGAAATATGGGTTTCAGGTAAGGGCCGAAACGCCGTTCGTGGAAAGTTCGCCGATCACATGGACATTTCTTCTCGAAGACGGCCCCATCGAGGTGGAAAACTACCACCTCAGCCCGGCCTCGCATGAATCAGCACTCAAGGATTGCGGGTTCTGCGAAATACGTTGGCACCTGCCAGCGGTTTCGCCGGAGGGGGCCATGGAATTCGGCAAGGACCACTGGCGAACGTTCCTCGAAAACGCTCCGGTCATTTTCCTCGAATGCCGATTGCATTCTGCTGAATGACGATAGCCGTGTCAGACCTTGCGGATCTCAGGGACGATATCCTATTCAGCGTCAGACGAAACGGCATCAGCGATTCGGTACAGCCCCCGGTGCCGGTGCCGTCGGTCGAGACGTTGGCGTGGCACCGTTCATCGGTGGGTTCATCCCAGGGGCGGACAGACTTGGGCGAAATGGCGATGAAGTGCCGCCGAGTGGGGAATCGACACTCAATCGCTCAGGCGCAAGTCGTTCAGGAATTGCACCTTCAGTTTCTATCCGTTGATTCTCCTGCATGGCCCGCGATTGACGTCCGCTCGTCTCGACGGCCATCTCCATCGTGCGTGAGCCCTCGCGAGAGGCCGGATCGTAATTCATCGCATCGAGTGCTAGAGCCGCTCGATAATCGGCCCAGGATCGATGGTATTCGGCTTCGGCATCGACGACGAGTGCCTCGGCGTCTGCCGTCGCCTGCTCACGCAAGTTCACAAGAAGAATGTTCGAATTGCCGAGTTCGTACTTGCGCCGTTCCGATTCCTCAAGGGCCTGGTTCACTTCAAGGCTTCTCTGCAGTAGTTCGACCTGTTCGTAATCCGCTGACAGGGCGCTAAGGACATTCTGGACTTCGGCCGCGATCGAGTCGCGAAGGAATCCGATCTGTTGGCGGATCTGGGCCATTTCCCCCTGAACGGTCCGAACGCGGCCACGGGCATACCGCCGCTGAATCGGGACATCGACCAGCAGGCTCGATTCGAGCGTGAGATATTTCAGGTTCTTGGTCGGCGGCTGCGCGCCGACGTCCTGACTGCCGTACATATAGAGGTTCACCCCAGGCAGCATCTCATTTTCGGCAAGTCGCAGATCGATCGCAGCCTTCTCCAGGCGGATCGTCAGGCTTCGCATCTCAGGCCTGAGCCGAATCGCCAGCTCGACATCTTCAGGAAGCTGGTCGAGCGAAGGCATCGAACGATCGGGAAACACCGTGGGCACACGGCTCGAGTCGGGGAACGAGGGGAAGCCGAGCGGGTCACGATAGAACAGCGACAGGGCGATCGCCGTCTGCTGGAACCGGCGGAAGCTGGAAAGACGCAAGCTCTCGCGCTGGATCATGATGCGCTGGTTATCCGTCAGCTCGACCTGGGGCATCGCTCCCAGTTCCACCTGCCGGGCCAGGGCGACGTTCCGTTCTCTGGCCTTATTCAGAAGCTCTTCGGCGATGACATATTTGCGGCCAGCGGCAACCCAGTCCCAATAAGCCCGGGAGGCCTGATTGATGAAAGAGATGCGTTCCCGAAGCACGCGCGGATCGACATTGGCCCTGTCCAGTTCCGCCTTCCACAAATCGGCCCGGCGTGCGTCGATCTTGTTGTTCTTCAGGAACGGGAACTCGAAACCGGCCGCGAATTCGCCACCAGCCTGCGTGCGGTAAGGCCAGTAATAGATCGGATATTGCCCTGCTCCCCAGCGATAACCGCCGAAGAACTTGGTGCCGAAGTAGGGAGTGGGCTGCTCCAGATAATATTCGTGGTACCAGCGCTGATAGTAGCCAAGCGGGTAGTTCCGCACCGCGGCATTCAAGTCGAGGTCGAACCCGCCAACGGAAGAAAGGACAGCACCCTCGGCGATTTCGAATTCCTGGTAGACGGCCAACAAGGGCGGATAAGATCTGTCCACACTCTGGACCACTTCCAGAAGGTCGACCGGAGCCTGGTCTGCAGGAGTTTCGACGGGAGGACGCGCCGGCAAAGCGAAGGATTCTGGCAGACGAGTCTCAGGCATCTCAAGCATGCGCTTGTTGAGTTCTCGCAGGCTTTCGATTTTCCTGGAATCGAGCGTACCTTCAAGCGGCTCCAGCGGAATGGCCTGATCCATCGTGGAAGACGCGCCGAGCCCCGTGGCTTCGCGCCCGATCTCAGGCCTCATCGGCGTTCGGGAGCCCGGGAACGCTCTGTTCTGGTCGAGCGACTGGGGCGATCGGGGATTCAACGCCCCTGGAACGCTCATCTGAAATCCACGAAGCGGCTGTGACAGCACAGCCCCGGGAAACGACGACGGCGCTCCGCGAACGCCTGGGAATTTCTCCATATCGTCGTTCGTGCCAGCTGGCCCGGGGAGCGGATTGTTGATCTGGGGAAAGCCACTTCGTTCCATGAGCTGGGCATCAGCCGTCTGACCGGCAATGCCGATGACGACAGTTTTCATCAGTGGGCGAAAGTGGCGAAGGACACGCATTCGTTCCGGCCCCTCCATGGGCGAATCGATCCGGTCAGGTGACCGGCATGGAACGTGCCGGTCACTCCGTCTCAGAATACTTTATCGTCACGACCGGTACGATCACTTCGGCCGTTTGATCTTAATCTTGCCGGATTTCTCCGATTTGTCGTCGTCGTCGTCGTCGGGCTCGGAATCGGAAATCACAGGCGGGAAGCCATTGAGACGCCGCCACATTTCGTAACCCAGACGGACTTCGTTGAGCAGAACGAAACCCTTGGCCTTCACCCCCTGCCGGAGGTAGTTATTGGAAGGCCACGGATCGTCATTCGGGTCAGGCTCTACGAGGATCCGGAATTTTCCTTTGCCATCGTCAGTCTGATCGACCAGGAGCACCCGTCCTCCAAACGTTCCCACAGCTACACTTGGCCAGCCGACGAACTGAATCGCGGGCCAGCCTTCGAATTGCAGCCGAACCGGATCGCCTTTGTGAACCAGTGGCATATCGTTACCGTAAACGTAGATTTCCGTGACGTTTCTCGTCGAATCAGGCACGAAATGAATCAGCGGGTCGCCTTCGCGAACCTGGCCGGTCAATGTCTGGTTCGCCAGGATGCGAAAGACTGTGCCGTTCTTCGGGGCATAGATCATCTGCGTTTTCTGGCGTTCGATTTTCACTTCCAGGTCAGACAGGTCCTTGCGGGTCGTCTCGACTTCAGCCACTGAGGCCTGTAAATATGACAGGGAATCCTGAATCTTGGCGTTTTCGGCCGGGATGATCCTGTCCAGATCCGCCTTCTTGGAATCCCGATTCTTGCGTGCGGCCTCCAGCTCTTTCTGGTCGGCACCGACGAGTGCTTCGCTCGATTTGAAGTCCCGTTCAGCGACTTCAAGGTCCCGCGCAGATGCCAGCCCCTCATTCGCCAGCTGGCGGATTCGCTTCACCTGATATGTGTCACGTTCGAAAGAGGCCTGAGCCGATTTCAAATTCTGCTCAGCCTGCAGCATCTTTTCCTGGGATACGTCGAGCTGGGCCTTCGCCGAATTCACGGAAAGATCCCTCGCCTGCTGCAAGAGTTGAACCTGCATCTCGTTCAGCTTGATCTTCTCTTCGTAGGCCTTCAGCTTGGTCGAAATCGCCCTCCGCTGATCTTCCAGCCGCTGAACGTAATTCGGGTCGTTGTCAAGGATTTCGACCATTCGATCGCCCGCATTGACGCGTGAGCCTTCCTCCACCCACCAGTTCGTAATCCGGCCGCTCACGGGTGCTTCGATGATCTGCGGACGGTAGGTCGGGTCCAGCGCCACCACTTTGCCCATGCCACTGACCGTCTGCCGCCAGGGGATCATGGCCAGGGCTACAGGCATCGCCAGAAGGCATAACAAAAGAAATCTGGCGAGACGCCGAGATCTGCGTGGAGGCTGCACCAGCCTTAGTGCCGGTAACTGGCTGACCGAATCGAGCATCACCCCCGTATCCGCACGCCGGCCTGGCGGTGCGAACTTCGGCACGGCCGGTTTCAATTCCGTCGATTTCTTTTCGGTTTCCGTCACTGTCGCCATCGGTACGCTCCCGGTCATTCGTCAATCTTCGCTCGATCGGTCCGAGTGCCGAAATCAGTGTCCGTCGTGTGAGAGTGCATGGGCATGCGCTTCATGCAGATTGGCATGCAGCGTCACCACCCTGTCCATTTTCGCCAGAATCTCGGGTGCCTGAGTCGCCAGGACCAGAGTCCAGGATGCGGTCGGATCGAGCAGAACCTCCAGTACCCTTTCGCGAGATGCGGAATCGAGCAGATCCAGTTCACCGTCGATCAGCAACAGCCTTGGCTGGGAAACGATCGCCCGGGCGATCGCAAGACGAGCGGCTTCACCCAGCGAAAGCCCCTGCCCCGCCAGCCCGATATCCGCGTAAAGGCCATGTTCGGTCTTCGAAAACTTGTGCTCAAGACCGACCACGGTCAGCGCCCATCGTACCTCCCGAAGACTCATCCCTTCCCGGCCAACGCGAATGTTGTCCAGCAGAGTCCCGAAAATCGCAGGTTCGGCAGAGACATAACCGACCTGCCCTCTGTAACTTTCGGGCAAAACGTCTTTCAGTTCAAGTCCGTCGTATCGAACGCTTCCCCCCGAATACTCCCGAACGCCACCCAGGACGTCGAGCAGCGTCGACTTTCCGCTGCCGCAAACGCCTGCCAGGCCGACTTTTTCACCTGGTTCGAGTTTCAAATCCAGAGGCCCCAGGTTCGTGTGACCATGCGAGTCACGCACAAACAGACCGCGGACGTCCACCCGTGCCGGTTCCGGAGGAGCTGGGACAGGTTCTCCTGTTCCAGGCTCCACAGGAAGATCGATCATGTGACCGATTTTGTCGGCAGCGGCAACCAGATCGTAAAAGTCTTCGATATGCTTACCCATTTTCGCGAAAGACCCGACGACCAGAGCCACGATCAATTCGCTGGCCACGAGCTGGCCAAGCGTCAGCTGACCATTGATCACGAGCCAGCCGCCAAGCCCGAGTAGCGCCGTGCTGGCAAGCACCTGCAGCGTGACGGTGAAAAGAACTTGCCGGTAGACGATCCGGAAGTGCGAGCGTCGAGCATCAAGATAATTTCGAGCGAGAGCATCCGCACGCTCGATCGCGAGATCTGCCCCACTGTAATGCTTCATGGTGCGTGGAAGGCGGGCGAGTTCCTCCAGCCAGGCAGCCATTTCGTATTTGGCGATGCTCTCGTTGATCGCGGTCCGGACGCCACCTCGGCCCATCACCAGGATGATGAAAGCGATCGAGGCAAGCAGGACGATGTCAAAACCGAGCAGATACGGGTGGTAAAAACCCATGACCAAAAGACCGATCGTCGTCGTGATGAGCAGGTAGATCCCGTCGGTCAGCAAGCCAGCCAGCGTTTTCTGGATCGTCATCACGTCGAAGAACCGGTTCACGAGTTCCGGCCCGTTCTGAGAGTCGAACGCACTCAGCTTGACCCGGGGCAATCGAAATGCGAGATCAGCGACGATCCGAACGAAAATCCTCCGCTGAATCACTTCGACCACATACTTCTGAATCGTGAAGAATGCCGCCGCAAGAGCCAGAAATGCGAACAGAACGACCGAGAGGACAACGACTTGCTGCAGAAGCATGCGGAAGCCGACGGAGGCCACCAGGGCCTCCACCGCCAATGGAGTCGCCAGGCCCAGGATGCTTGTGGCCAGGGCGTAGATCCCGATGGCGCGTATGTCCGTCATTTCCGGCCTGAGAATCTGCAGCAGCCGCCGGGTTGGCGGCACGCTGGCATGACCGTGTCCGTGATCATGACTATGGGCATCTTCTGAACGATTCGTGACTCCAAGCCCCGGCAAAACGAGTGAAGGACCACTGTCAGCCGGGTCGAGTCGAACCGCCGGAGTTGCAGTCGCAATCGCCATCCAGTAAGTGCGCTGATCCCTTTTGAGACCAAGCCGGTTTTCGAGTTCTCGCCGACCGATCCAGTCGCTTTGATGCGGATCCGGACCAAGCGTGACCAGGATCCGCCCGCCCTGTCGATCGTGAATGATCACATATTTGCGTTCGCTGCCTTCGCCCATGCTCAGCACGACGGGCATCTCGGGCATGGCCCATTCAGCGGCTTCGTCGAGCACGCCTTCGCCAAGGCTCGCCCTCATTCGCAACTCGATCGAAACCGCGGAAAGCAGTTCGGTCCACCGGTCAGCCACCAGTTCGGCTCGATGCATGCCGATCGCACGACCGATCGCCAGAGTGTCGCCTGTTTTCAGCACGTCACGCTGAACGCGATCGAACAAATCGCTGACCGACAATCCGATAGTGGTGCTTCGCCGAGACATAAGTGATCCCGTGCTCAGGGCATCGATCAATCCGTGAGATGGGCGCACACCATCCCCCGGCCAAAGTTCGTCCTGTTATCTTAGGAAATTTGATCGAATCGCCAAGCCAATTCACTGTCAATAATTCGGATTTTTCATTCGGAAACCGCATGCACCCATGATTGCAGGCTGTCCTGGCCGGCGATTCGAATCAGGCGCCAGCCCTGAGATGACAGCAACAAACGACAATCACGAGCTGCCGTCAGTCAGTGATTGCATGGATGATCGCTGTGTGACAGATTCGCGATTCGGGCCAGCGATTCCACCGACAAGTCATCCTTCGAGCACATGACGGGGAACAGGACGTATCCCCCAAACCACCCCACACTTGCTGAGCAGAACAAGAATGTAGTAAGTGACATCGATCTCCCACCAGAAGAAACCCTGCCGGGCAGAAGAGGGATAATGATGATGATTGTTATGCCAGCCCTCCCCCAAGGTGATGATCGCCACGAAGAGGTTATTTCGGCTGCTGTCGGTGGTTTCGTAACGTCGCGACCCTCTGAGATGCGCCAGCGAATTGACGCAGTACGTCGCATGATAGAGAGCCACAGTGCTCACGAAAAAGACCCAGACGAACATCTGCCAGCCATTCGTACCAAGCTCCGGCGCGTAGATCCTGAGCATTTCACCGAAGGCGTAAAGACTGACGCCGAATGCGACACCGACCAGGGGAGCGCACCGGTCTAACCATTTCAATTCCGGAAATTTGAGCCAGTCGCGTACGAGATCAACCCGCAATCGATTGTTCCCGGGCGTCAGGAACCAGCCCATATGGGACCAGAGTACGCCATCGACATGGGGCGAATGGACATCGCCGTCATGGTCGGAGCTTTTATGGTGCTGGCGATGATGAGCGGCCCACCACAGCGGCCCCTTCTGCAGGGCCAGGCAGCCGAGTGTGGCTCCCACGAACTGAAACCACCGGCTCGTCTTGAAGGACCGGTGGGAGAAATAGCGGTGATAGAATGCCGTAAGCCCGAATGCGCGTGCGACATAGAAAACGAAGGCCACGACCGCGGCGGTCCAGCTCCAGCCGACCCAGAAAACGCCCAGACAGCCGATATGCATGATCACAAGAGACACGAGACGAACCACATCCGGACTTTCGTCCCGAACTTGCGAATCGTGCGGACGTGATTCCGGTGCGATAACGCGTTCTGACCTGACTTCGATCGAAGTCGATATCGCGGCAGATAGAGAAGTCTTCGCTGGCATGAAGAGGCCCTGTCGAGTCACTGGCGGGGGGTCCGGTACATCGATTACGACTTCCGGTCGCCGAAATCTCGCTTATCAATTTCACATATCCGGAATTCCGTTTTCGTCCAGAACCAGTTCCGAATTTTTCGATTGCAGGAGAAAACCCGCGAGCGGCACCTTGCCGATCGGCATCGAAAGTCTTAGTTAGTGTATGTGGTCAGCCGTGACGAACCACGCCGTATGTCATTCATTCCCAAGGGCCGAAAGCAGATTTCCTGCATGAAAGTCGCAGTCATCGGTTCAGGTATTTCCGGTCTGTATGTGACTAACGCCCTTCATGGCTTTTGCGATATCACACTCTTCGAAGCCGAGGACCGAGCAGGCGGCCATACCAATACCTTCGACGTGACTCGAAACGGCCGTACCTGGTCAATCGATACCGGATTCATCGTCTACAACGATCGAACCTATCCGAACTTCATCGCTCTGCTCGAATCGCTTGGCGTCGTATCCAAGCCGACGATCATGAGTTTCAGCGTTCACGACGAAGCGACCGGCCTGGAGTATAACGGGCACTCGCCCGACACGCTCTTCGCTCAGCGGTCGAATCTGTTCCGCCCGAAATTTCACAGGCTCCTCTGGGATATCGTCCGTTTCAACCGCCTGGCCCGCGTCGTCGCCGATGCTCCGGACGATGGCACGACGGTCGGCCAGTTTTTGGATACTCACAGATTCTCCCGGGCTTTTCGGGAGCTTTACCTGCTCCCGATGGGCGCAGCCATATGGTCCTGCCCCACAGGAACTTTCGGCGACTTCCCGATTCGATTCATCGCCGAATTCTATCGAAACCATGGGCTTCTCGATCTTCGCGACCGGCCTCAATGGCGAGTCATCCAGGGTGGTTCACGGAACTATGTCGATGTCATGACTCGCGGCTTTCGCGACCGGATCCGCCTGAACTCGCCGATCGCATCAGTTCGCCGGCAACCAGGACATGTCGAAGTGACGCCGGTGGGCGGTGCTCCCGAAATTTTCGATCATGTCATCTTCGCTTGCCACAGCGATCAGGCTCTGAAAATCCTCGGCGAAAATGCCACCACGACCGAAAGGCAAATCCTGTCACGATTTCCGTACTCGCGAAACGTGGCCGTGCTCCATACTGACGAATCGCTCCTGCCGGTTCGTCGTAAAGCCTGGGCAAGCTGGAATTACAGGGTCACGGGCGATCCGGCCGCTCCGGCAAGCGTCACTTACGATATGAACATCCTCCAGGGGCTCGACTCCGAAACGACCTTCTGCGTCACGCTCAACGACGAAAAGCGGATCGACCCGGCGAAGGTTATCGAACGGTTCGTCTACCACCACCCGATCTTCACTTCGGACCGGGCTGCCGCCCAGGCTCGCCACCACGAGTTGATCGGCCCGAACCGGACATCATTCTGCGGTGCTTACTGGCGAAACGGCTTCCATGAAGACGGCGTCGTCAGCGCTCAGCGAGTCGTCGAATCCCTGAAGGCCAGGTTGACCGATCCGGTCCGGGTCGAACCGGTGGTGGCGACCGGAGTCACGAATTGAACGGATCTTCCGAACACAGCGCCATCTATGAAGGGTCAGTCTGGCACCGCCGGCGTGAGCGTGCGGATCATGCCTTCCGTTACCGTATTTTTCAGATGTACGTCGATCTCGACGAACTTCCCCGGCTATTCGCACGCCGCTGGTTCTGGTCTGCAGCAGCCCCCAGCCTTGCCTGGTTTCGAAGGGCTGATCACTTCGGACCTGCCGACCAGCCGCTCGCCGAGACGGTGAGAGAATTGATTGAGCAGCGAACCGGCGAGCGCCCCGACGGGCCGATCCGGCTGCTGACCCATTTCCGCTATTTCGGGATCGTGATGAACCCGATCAGCCTGTTTTACTGCTTCGACAAGTGCGATCGACTGAACTTCGTAGTCGCCGAGGTTCATAACACCCCCTGGGGCGAACGCCATTGTTATGTGCTCGATGCGCGTCGCAGCAGCGGTGAGGTGATCGCAACGGCGGCCAAAGAGTTTCACGTTTCTCCCTTCATGGGAATGGACTACGAATATCGATTCCGACTTTCCGTTCCAGCGGAGGGTCTGACCGTCCACATCGCGAATTTCGCGAACGGTGCGACGGACTCCGCCGATCCGGCGTTCGAAGCCTCGATGAGCCTGAAACGATCGCCGGTTACGGGAAGGAACCTGGCGAAAGTTCTGGCATACTATCCGCTGATGACGCTTCGGATAATCCTGGCGATCTACTGGCAGGCATTGCTTTTATGGCTTAAGAAAGTGCCTTTCGTGCCTCATCCCGCACGTCTGGCGGCGGCCGGCGACGTGCATGCCCCCAATCGAACGCCCCGATCGATCGAACCGCAATTGAAGGAATCTAAGGAGAGAATCGAAAGATGAGAGCGAAGAATTCTCCCGAGCCTGCGGCCGAGAAAGCCCCGACGACGATGGACCGAATGTTCCGTCGAGTGCTCGAAAAGAAGCTCAGCGGCATGCAGCGTGGTCAGATCCGCCTGCACGACGGCGATTCCGTGAATCACTTCGGCGAAACGGACAGCCTGCAGACGGCGATCCGTGTGAGGCGTCCGGATTTCTTCCGCAAGGCTGTGCTGGGCGGCACGCTATCGGTCGCGGAGTCCTATATTCAAGGCGATTGGGAGTGCGACGACCTGACCGCCCTGTTCCGCATTTTCCTGAGGAATCGCAAGTCGGCCACCAGGCTCGATTCAGGTCTCTCGCGAGTCGTGAAAACGGTCCACAAATTTTACCATTGGGCTCATGCCAATACGAAGTCGGGAAGCAAGTCGAACATCGCGGCGCATTACGATCTCGGGAACGACTTCTTCTCGCTCTGGCTCGACGAAACTCTTGCCTATTCCAGCGGGATCTTTCGTTCGTCGCGAGCGACGATGGCCGATGCCTCGTTCGAAAAGTTCGACCGAATCTGCCGCAAGCTCGAATTGAAATCGTCCGATTCCGTGATCGAAATCGGTACCGGCTGGGGCGGTTTCGCACTTCACGCAGCTTCGAATTACGGCTGCCGCGTCACGACGACAACGATTTCAGGCGAACAGGCAGCTGTGGCCCGAGCCCGAATCGACCAGGCTGGCCTGAACCACGCGATTTCACTTCTCCAGAGCGATTACCGCGACCTTACCGGCCAGTTCGACAAACTCGTTTCGATCGAAATGATCGAAGCCGTAGGATATCGTTATCTCGACGAATATTTCCGCAAATGCGGAGAGCTGCTCAAGCCCGACGGGTCAATGGTCATTCAGGCGATCGTGATGCCGGAGAAGGGCTACGCTCAATACTTGAAATCTGTCGATTTCATTCAGCGATTCGTATTCCCCGGCGGCTGTTTGCCCAGTAATGCCGCCATGCTCGAATCCGTCGGCCGCTCGAGCGATTTGCGGCTGGTCTACCTGGAAGACTTCGCCCCCCATTATGCTCAGACTTTGCGACTGTGGCGAAAAGCCTTCCATGAGCACATCGACGAAATCCGCTCACTCGGTTACGACGAATCCTTCATTCGTCTCTGGGACTATTATCTCTGCTACTGCGAGGCTGGTTTCGAAGAACGCTATATCGGCGTGGTTCAGGCCCAGTTCGACAAGCCCCTGTGCCGCCGGGATCCGATCCGGATCGCCGACCAGGCTCACAGAATGTTCGAAACAGATGATTCCGACTTTCGCCCCCTTCGCGACAATTCCGAAAATCACGCGGACAGCATTCGGATTTGACGAACCAGACATTCGAATCACGAGGTATTTACGATGCGACTGATTTCCATGGGTATCGATGCGATCGAGCGGGGCTGGGTGCCTGACACCTTGACCCGCACCGCGATTCGTAGACTTTGCCGGCAGCGTCTGATCCGTACCGAAGCAGAAATCCGCCAGGCCGATCCCCGGCGCAAGGCTTTCGTCGACTCACTGAGGAACGGCCCGATCGCCCCCGTCCCGGAAAAGGCCAACGCACAGCATTATGAGCTGCCTCCGGAGTTTTTCGCCGAAGTGCTCGGGCCTCGGCGTAAATACAGCTGTTGCTATTACGATCGTCCTGGCATGTCATTAGCCGAAGCCGAAGAATCGGCCCTGGCTCAGACCTGCGACCACGCGGAGCTTATGGATGGGCAGACAGTGCTCGAACTTGGCTGCGGCTGGGGCTCGCTGACGCTCTGGATGGCCGAGCGATATCCGGCAAGCCGGATCACGGCAGTTTCGAATTCCGTACCCCAGCGGCTCCATATTCAGGCTGAAGCAGCACGTCGCGGACTTTCGAACGTGAACGTCGTCACAGCCGACATGAACGATTTCGAAGCCGAATCGGGACATTTCGATCGGGTCGTCTCGGTCGAGATGTTCGAACACATGCGGAACTACAACAGACTTACTGAGAAAGTGGCTCGATGGTTGAAGCCGAACGGTAAAGCTTTCGTTCACATCTTCTGCCACCGCAATTTCACGTATCCGTTCGAAACCGAAGGTGCCGCCGACTGGATGGGCCGCCATTTCTTCACTGGTGGAATCATGCCCGCGACCGATCTGCTGAACCAGTTCGACCGGCATTTGAAAGTCGTTCGGAAATTCGACTGGAATGGCCAGCATTACCAGAAAACGGCCGAAGACTGGCTGGTGAATCTGGATCGAAGAAAGGACGCCGTCCGCGAAATTCTGGCCAACGTCGCTGGCCGCGAAGAAGCCGATCGGGCATTGAATCGGTGGCGAGTGTTCTTCCTGGCGGTAGCCGAACTATTCGGTTACGACAGCGGCGAAGAGTGGTTCGTCTCACACTATCTTCTCGAACGCACCTGCGTTTGATCTGCGTTTCGAAAGAGATGTCCCCCAGTGCTTGCGATACTTATCACGAATCTGGCGATCCTTCTGGCGGCCATGACCCTGCTCTGGGCCATGGCCAGCTTGATTCGCGACGTGAGCATCGTCGACCCCTTCTGGGGCACAGGTTTCGTGATCGTCGCCTGGGTGACATTATTTCGAGTCGAAGCACCTGCATTTCGGGTGCTGATCATCGCAGCGATGACGACATTATGGGGATTGCGGCTATCGGGCTTTCTGCTTATTCGCAACTGGGGGCATCCGGAAGACAAACGATATTCGGCCATGCGTGCGAAGCATGGACCTAAATTCGTACGGATCAGCCTTTTCACGGTCTTCTGGTTACAGGCATTGATTCTCTGGTTCGTGGCATTGCCGATTCAGGTGGCAATCCTTCGAAATGTCCCGCAGCCGATCACGGTATTCGATGCATTCGGTATCGCGATCTGGGGCATTGGCCTGTTCTTCGAAACCGCAGGTGACGCCCAGCTCGCCCGGTTCAAATCTCGACCGGAGAATTCCGGAAAAGTCATGGACAAAGGCCTGTGGGCCTGGACCCGGCACCCGAATTATTTCGGAGATTTCTGCGTCTGGTGGGGAATATTTATCGTCGCGGCGATGGGTGCGGCAGGCTGGACAATCCTCAGCCCCCTGGCCATGTCGTGGCTACTGATGAAAGTTTCGGGTGTCACCCTGCTCGAAAAGACGATCACCGACCGCCGACCCGATTATGCAGATTACAAACGCCGGACATCAGCCTTCTTCCCCAGGCCGCCGAAACCTCGAACGCCTGCTTGAACGTTCCGGGATCCACCGGAGTCGTAATCATTCCTATCCGAAATGCGATCGATTCGCACTCGATGAAGGTTCATCCACGATAGTTGACATTCTCAGCAATTTCGTCAGCAGTGTCATTCCCATTACGAAATTCGGTAAACCGGACCAATCCTCCACCCAAGCCCAGGCTCTTCCGTGGCCGACGATCCCTCCTACGGCGTTATCGAAAAGGTCGAAACCCACGATCCAGGCCACGTATGCAATTAAGGCAAAACGAATTCCACGGTCCGTATCGACAGTTTCACGGTGTTTCGAATACCAATAGGGCATAATCAGGAACGGGAACATTTGATATTGCACGAACCCGACACGATAGAACAGAACCGTACCCAGCAATGCACACAAACACGCATGAGCGTATTCCGTGCGTCGACGCATGAGAATCAGCCAGATGGCGGCAAGGGCGAGGATCAGGGCTGGCGTAGCGAAACCGTCGAAATCTCGGGCGGGAAATCCTGACCAGACCAGCGGAGAATGCGGTCCCTTGAGATATCGCCAAACGGACAGGAGACTTGAGCCGCGAGTCGAGACGAAAGACAGTGGCCGGAAGATCGAATCGCCCCAGAAACCCCAGGCAAAGGCCATTCCCGCGATCATGGTACCGATGAAAGAGGCGATCAGCCTGCCGTTCGAACGCAATCGGCCCCGGTTTTCGAAAGCGAGAAATGGCAAGAGCACGATCGGAACGAATTTCAGCAGAAATCCGAGCCCCAGGAGTGTCCCCGCGAGTATGGCCCCACTTCGATTCAGCGCAACGATTGCGCCAAGCGCGAACAGGCTGGCGATGATGTCGAAATGCCCATAAAATGCAATTTCGAGCCAGAAGAATGGATTCGCCAGCCATACGCCGGTAAGCCAGAACTTGCGGCGATCGCATGTCGCATGATCTTCGGCAGATTTCGAAGTGAAAACGGCATAAATCAGAAATGCCGTCGCGAAGAGAATTTTGGGTACGAGCGGATTGATGCGCACCAGCGGAGCGAAAGCTTCGAACAGAGGTCCGTAGGCGTTCAGCACGATTCCGGAATCCGGCTGGATCCACCAGGGATCGCGTCCGGCGTTGGTTTCTTCCCAGATTTTCAGGTGCGCGACATAATCCTGCCGTGGCCCCCAGAGCACGGTCATGCCCAGAAAAGCAGCCGAAAACGGAACGAGAAACCATCGCATGCGCCGGCATTCGATGCACCGATCGATGATGATGAGAACTGCCAGAAATGCAGCCGATGCGATCGTGCATGCATTACGAAAGTTCGTCCAGAGCAGTAGATAGTGCCCCAGAGAGTGGCGGTCGCGACGTGTCTCGAAAAACTGGTTCAGCTTCTTTGGACCATTACCGCCGTAAGCGTTTTCGATGACCCCCGGCACGACGAGATCCGCCGCGACCAGCATGGAAAAAACCATGATGACAGCGAAAACGCCCACCTTTACCGGACTTCGGAGAAACCAGGAGCAGGATGCGGGACTCATTCGATTCCTTGCTCCTTCGGCTGGTGTTTCCGCAAGTCCGGATCCGGAATTCTTGTGACTTCAGGAATGCTGTTGGAGAACGTTCAACTTTGCTCGGCACCTGTCCAGTCACGGTCGACGAAGTCGCGCATGGCCTTCCAATTCGCGGCATAAATGACAGCCGCGATTGCGGCGAATGCGTACTGGAGCAGCCGGAAACCCATCATCGCCACAGCGCCGTTGGGGTGGCCGACATTGCGGAATAGATAGCCGCTGACGTTTTCGGAGAATCCGATAGCCCCCAGCGGTATCGGCGCAGCCGTACTGAACAGAACCAGTGGCACGACCTGGAAATGGGGCACCGGACCGATCTGCAACTCCGGCAAAATCGCCCGGCTCATGAGATAAAACGCCACGGTATTCAGCGCATGAATCCCGACAGATACCAGCACCCAGAAACCGACGCCCGCAAGATGGCCCCGGTAGGCGGCAGACATTGCCTGAAGTTCTCGCGTGCGGGGCGAGTTGCGGCCGATCACGCCGCTGAAGATAAGGCCGAGAGTGCCGATGAGGGCAGCGATCATGATCAGGACGAAGAGAGTCAGGCGGCGCACGGGTGCATCGGAATCGGCCCAGGAGGAAACACCTGCGACGGCAGCGAGCATAAACAGCCCCAGGAGGCCCAGGAGCCTGTCGATGACCATACTCGAGAAAACGCGGGTTTTGGGAATGTCCATTCGCGCCAGATAGCCGGCTTTGACGAGATCGCCGCCGACCGCGCCGGGGATGACCAGGTTGAACAGACTTCCGACGATCGAGAGCCGGAGCGAATCTGTCAGCGGAATCGGAACGCCAAGCATGCGAACGAGCCCGAACCAGCGGACGAACGCGGCCAGCATTCCGACTGAGTAGAGCACGAATGCCAGCGCCATGAGCCCGAAATCGGGACGGCCTGAGAGGCACTGGCGAATCGGCTCAGCGTTCTGGGCAATGGACCAGCCCAGCAGCCCGAAACCGATCGCCAGCAAAACCATGGTCGCCAGGGGCGATCGCTTGCGGGCCCGTGCTGATTGCGGGCGATCCGGGGAACTCGTCAGGTCGTGCATGGGGGCGTCAATCGGTCAGAGTTCCCTTGGTGGAAGGCACACCGGTTTCGCGTGGGTCGATCGACCATGCCTGGCGAAAGGCCCGGGCCAGACCTTTGAAAAGGGCTTCGGAAATGTGGTGGCTGTTTCGGCCGTGGATCAGGATGGCATGCAGATTCATGCGGGCCTGAATACAGACGGCGTGCCAGAATTCCTCGACGAGTTCGGTATCGAATTCGCCGACTTTGGGCGTGGGGAAATCCACTTTCCAGACGAAGTACGGGCGGCCGGAGAGGTCCAGGGCGACTTGAACGAGAGTCTCGTCCATGGGCAAGGTCATGTGGCCATATCGAGTCAGGCCTTTTTTGTCGCCGAGGGCCTTATCGATGGCCTGGCCCAGGCAAATTCCGATATCTTCAGCCGAGTGATGGCCGTCCACATGCGTGTCGCCCTGGCAGGTGACTTCCAGGTCAATCATGGCATGACGTGCGAAGAGAGTCAGCATGTGGTCGAGGAAGCCCAGGCCCGTGGCGATCGTCGAGCGGCCCGATCCGTCGAGATCGATGGAAAGTTCGATGCGTGTTTCGGCGGTATTGCGTTTCAGGCTGAAGCTTCTGGACATTTCCTGGATCTTGGCATGGTGCCGCGAGAAGTTGTACGAAGGTTGGGTCGGAACGGAGATCCAATGTAATGTTTCACCCGGGAGAGGCCAAGGCAAGTCGTCATCGAAATGAACCGAGCCGGAGGATCTGGTTCCTCCGGCTCGGCGAGAATTTCCGCATCTTGTGAATGAGCTGGGCGATCAACGTCCGCCGCCCATGCCCATACCCATTCCCATCCCCATGCCTTCACCCATGTTCATGTCACCCTTCTGGCGGGCTTTGTCCGATTTCTTGAGTTCTTCGGAATAAACCTGCTTGGTGAACTTGAGGTCAGGGTCGTTCACGTCCTTGGATTCGTTCCGAACGACGATCGTGCCATCGGCCTTCATCACGAAGGCCATCGCTGGCATGGTCACCGACCCGCGACCACCGAGCGGGGCCAGGCTGATCTGCCCGCCTCTGGTCGCCAGAACGATCTGTCGACTGGTGAAGTCAACGGTTTTGTTCTTCGCGCCGGAACCGTCGTGGGCCGGAATCTGGCACGTATTCGGCTCACCGATGATCATGCCGGGGCCAGCCGGGAACTGGCGGACGACGGTCATGCCATCTTCCGGATTGAATGCGGCGACATCGAACAGAACGAGATCGGCCGGGCCGCCCTGGGTCGATGGAGGAGCCTTGGCCACGGCATAAGTCGCAACATCGCTGGGAACATAGACGGGATTGGTGTCTTCGCTCCAGGGGCCGAACATGAACTGAGCGGCAGTGTCGACACCGGGGTTGACGTCATCACGTTGATAATTGGGGTTGATCACTTTGATGCGGGCCCGATAGCGATAGGTCGCATCGGGTTTGACGGTGAAGTCGAAGGCCCGGACCATCACGTCGTCTTCTTCGGATTTGGGGAAGTTGGTGTCATCCGCCGCCCCCGTGCCGCCACCGAAGAGGAATCCGGCGTAATCGTCGCCGCCCATGCCGCGACCGCCTGCGCCCATCATCATGCCCATGTTGCCGCCCATGTCCTCGCCAGCGCCACCACGGCCCCGGCCGCCCATCATCATGCCCATGTTGCCGCCCATTCCGCCCATGGCCATGCGGTCTTTAGGATCAGGGCGCTTGATTTCCCGCTTTTCCGAGGGGACGAGGCTCGCCACGTGAACGCCGCCGAAGGCACCGTTCAGCAGGAAAGGGAGCGGGTCAACCAGCGTATCCAGAATATTCTCCTGGGGAACGAGTTCCTCGTCGGTTTCGGTCAGGTTGTCGAGAACCAGGTAGTTCTCGTCGTAATCGATCGCCTGCCAGTCGCTCCAGGATCCGTCCGAATTCAGTTCCTGGCGTTCCAGCTCGACTCGCTGGAAGTTCGGAGCGGCTTCGGAGAAGTCCTTCCGCAACGCTTTGGCGTAGTTTTCTCGCAAGGCCTTGTTGTCAAGAATCCCTGTGACGGCGGCCCAGCGAATACCCTTCAGGCTTTCCTTGAAGGGGCCTTGAGGCCCGTCCGGCGCGTTGCCGTCATCCTTCTTCGCTGCGTCGCGATCTTTCTCCCGGGCTTTCGTACGGTCTACGTTGGCATTGCCCGCAAGAGAACGGGATCGTTCTTCCTGTTGCCGCTTGAATCGGGCTTCTTCCTCCGCTTTCTCCTTGGCGGATTGTTTCGGCTGGCCGCCAAGGCCGAAGCCCATGCCGCCTTCGCCACCCCGATTCCGTCGGCCGCCAGCGGTCTTTTCCTTTTCGTCCGAATCCGAACCGTCATCCGGAATCCGTTCGCCCTTCTCGTCAGTTTCGAAAAGGGTCGATCCGCCACGACCAGCCATGGCGTACACGTCCTCGATTGCGACGAGAACAGGCGTGTCCCGAATGAGACCTGCGCCAGGTTCGAGCGTTACCCAACGGTGCTTGAGCTTCAGTTCGTTGACGTCGATCGGGTCCGACTCAGCTTTTTTCACGCGGTCAGCGAAGTTGAGATCCTTGATCCCGGCATCGGCCAGAGCCGCGACGATGTCTTCCTGCGCCTGAGGCTGATTCAGGTTCTTTTCGGCGGATTCGGCGTTGGTAGCGACAGCCTGAGGCGTAATCTGGATCGTCGGCTTGGCAATCGCCAGCGCCGATCCGATCACGAACATGATGCCGCCGAACGCCACGGCCAGCTTCTCGCCATGATTGGTGAAGAAGGCCTTCGTCTTGTCGAGTATTTTCTGGACTTTGGGATTGGCCATTTCGGATTCGTTCCCTCTTGATTCGCCTCGGATGGAGCCGTTCAGGCCCGGGCCTGGAATGTCACTGGGATGAAAATGTCAGGGCGGATCGCCGTGGCCTGAAACCAGCCGGATTACCGGCAAGGACTGGCCACGTGCCGCGAACACGTCATTCGGGTTTCGGTTCCGTGCCTGCGGCAGGCTCCTCGGCCTTGGGCTCCTCAGCCTTCGGTGCGTCGGCCTTGGGTTCCTCTGCCTTCGGTGCGTCGGCCTTGGGTTCCTCTGCCTTCGGCTCCTCGGCCTTGGGCTCCTCAGCCTTCGGTGCGTCGGCCTTGGGCTCGTCCGTGTTCTCCGTACCGGAAGCGACTGTGTCGCTGGTTTCGGCCGGCGGCGGAGGCGGCGGGTTATAGAACCTGGCCTGACCGTAGACGGTCAATTCGACCACGTTGTAGTAAGGATCCTGAAGACTGACACGAGAGCGGTTTTTCAAGGCCTCTTCGGCCTTCTTGCGGTCGGCGCGGCGATCCTTGGAACGCACATCGGTGCCCTTGCGAACTTCGCCGCCAGCCATGCCGCCCATGTAGCCGCCCATGTCCATGCCGGGCATGCCACCCATCCCGCCCATCATTTCGCCCATGCCAGCGCCACGGCCCATACCGCCCATCATGGACCCCATGTAACCGCCCATGTCCATGCCGGGCATATCGCCCATGCTACGGCCCATGCCGCCCATCATGCCGGTCATGCCGCCATAGGCCAGCATGCTGGAATCGCCTTTTTCAGGTTTGACGACCTTGATCGAAGGCTTCGCCAGTTCCAGCCCCATGACCTGGATCGCCATTGGCGAACGTTCCAGCTGTACGAGCAGGTCAGCGACCTTGTCCTGTTCGATCAGCGTGGTGAGCTTGATCGGGACGATGAAGTATGGTGGATTTTCGACACCTTCCGGCGGAGCGAGAAATTTGACGACATCGGGAGCGGTCGACGTTCCGCCACCGCCGCCGCCCATCATCCCACCCATCATGCCGCCCATCATTTCATCGCCACCCATCATGCGTCCGGCCATTCCGCCGGACATCATGTCGGGAGGAGCGCCATAACCAAGGCTCGACATGCTGGCGTCATCGGCCGCGACCTCGCCTTCCGCGGATTCGCCAGGGGCGAGAATTCCGGGGGCGTCGACGAGCGTCACGCCCTTGGTCTGGGACATCGGGTCAAGCGCGGCATCGCTGGCGACTTCGAGTCGGATGATCTGCTTGATCGGCGCTTCGTCCCATGCCTTGGCCTGCTTGTTCACCTGCTCGACGACATCCAGAATCGCCTGGCTGACCCACATCTTCTCCTGTTCCTTCCAGATGTCGCCAAGCTTGGGAGCCTTGGAAATCTCGAAGGAGGAAGGACGCAGAAGGCCCTTTTCGTCAGGCGAGACGACGATCCCGGTTCCCTCGACGAAGTCGAAGGGGCGGAAGGACTTGTAAACCGTCGTCACATACTCGGGATAGAAATTGACGTAATCCTGGACCAGGTCCGAGACTTCGTCCGGGGAAGCTTCCATGGGCTCAGGGTGCTTGCGTCCCCAGGCCCGGAACTTTTCCTCGACACGGTCAAGGGGCCAGCGGAGAAGCGGAGCCTGGCGGGAATACAATTCCTTCCAGGCGACATTGATTTCTCCCGTGAGCTTTTCGGTCTGGGAAGAAGTCATATTCTTCCAGTCCGGGTTCGGCTTGCGGCCCGATTTGTAGGGATCGACGCCCTTGTTGGCAGTTTCGATCTCGGATGTCTTGGCCGCCGTTTCGGCGGAGATTTTGCCGGCACCTACGAAGTAGGCGATCATCGGCACCAGAGCGGCGATCACGCAAAGGATCCAGAACCGCTGGGCGACGAGGATTCGGAGAAACTTCTTGACTTGATCCATGGGCTTGTCACCTGTCCTTGTTCAATGCTCGAAGGGGTCGTCAGGCAAAGATACGGATTAGCGGGAGGTCACGAGACCGTCACTGCTGCTTAGCCGGGGTTTCCTCGCCACCTTCGGCGGCCTTGGGTGTGGCGTTTCCGAATCGCTGATACATCTGGGCCCGAATCTTGGATTGTTCGAGGCTCTTGCTGACGAAGTCCATCTCCTTGGGAGGAGCGATATTGGCGTCTTTCGACGCTTCCACCAGGGCTGTCTGAATCTCTTCCATGGGCTTCGGCGGGTTCTCTTCGCTGATCGGCTTCCAGACCATCTGGATCATGAAGTCGGTCCGGGTGAGATAGTCCATTTTCTCTTTCGCCTTGGCTTCGGCACCCATGCCGCCCATCATGCCACCCATCATGCCGCCCATCATGCCGCCACGCATGCCACCTTCCATCATGCCGGGCATGCCGCCACCACCCATCATGTCGCCGCCGCCCATCATGCGGCCGCCCTGGCCACCCATCATGCCGGGCATGCCGCCGCCCATCCCGCCTTCGCCACCCTCACCACCGCCTGAAACTGGGCCCACGGCCGGAATCAGGGGAATGGCATTGGACGAAAGGGAATTCGTGCTGACGGCCTTTTCGGTCGTCCATTCCTTGTCTTCGGTCATCCAGACCAGCACGGCGTGCGACAGGCCGAACCGGCGGGGCCCAGCGCCCTGGAGACGCTTGAGGATATCGTTACGGATGTAACCGAGCGGGCCCATGTTGTCTTCGTTCTTCACACGGCCCGGATAGGGGTTGTAGTGGTGGCCGACGATCTGGATGACCCAGCCTTCGCCGCTCGGCGTATTGCCTTCCTTAGTGTCGTAAGGGTGCATGGTCGACTTGGCCGAGGGATTGACGGTATCGAGCGTGTCGTACCAGTCGACGGCGAGGTCGTTACGGAAAGCGGGCCGGATCTGGTCGATATGGACGGCCAGTTTGGCCAGCCGCAACTGATCGGCCGGGTTGTTGACGTTGAGTTTCTTTTCGGTGACCGGGTCAGGCAGATAGGCGTTGATCGTCTGCAGGAGCTGCGGCCACATGAGTTTTTCGTCGTTGGAGACGATCAACCCTTCGCCGCGGGTCTTTTCGGCTTCGAAGGCTCCCTTGGCCGTGTCGAATTCCGACTGCAGCGAAGCACCCTTGGCCGCGACCGACTTGGCCTTTTCGACGGCCGACTTGAACTCGGAATTGTTGACCTTCGACCAGGCCTTGACGTTGCCCAGGAACAGGGCCGTGAACCCCATCATGAACAACAGGCTCGCAGCCAGGACCAGCGGCTTTTTCTTGCGGATCAGCCGGGCCTGTTTGATGTCAGGCGGCAGCAGCGAGGTCTTCACCGACAAGGGGTCGAAAGCCTGAACGGCGAGGCCGTAGGGCAAGGCGAACGAGGCGACGTTCTCGGCGAATTCCGGATCGGCGACGCCTTCGCCGGAAAGACCGCCGAATTCGTTGACCGCCTGGACCGGCAGGTCGAGTTCCTGCTTGAGGAACTCGGTCAGGCCAGGCAATTTGAAACCATTGCCGACGCCGAAGATCTTCTTGATCTGCGAGCCTTTGTTGACGCTCTTGTAGAAGCCGATCGAGCGCTGAATTTCGGTCGCGAAATCCTTGAAGACCCCCTTCATCGCGGTGAAGACGGCCTTCATGTCGGGCGATGCCGCAGCGTTCTTCTTCGTGGCCTCCGCCTTGGCGAAGACCATCTTCAGCTCTTTGGTGAGCGCCCGGGTGAAGTGGTTACCGCCGATCGGCACGTTCCGCTGCCAGATCCGGTTCCCGTCGGTGATCACCAGCTCGGTCTTGTCGGCACCCATGTCCAGGACGACGATCGGGCCCTTTTCGCCCCTGCCCTGGATCAGCTCATGGTTGGCGAAGTTGTAGATCGCGATCGGCGTCATCTGGACGATGTCCGGCTCAAGCCCCAGACGCCGCAAAGGAAACAGTGCCTTGTTGATCTCTTCCCGCTTCATGGCGAAGAGGCCGACTTCGGCCATGGTGAAGGCCATTTCGTCGTCGTCGTCGCCCATGTCGTCGTCGTCCGACGCGAGCTGCTGATAATCCCAGACGACTTCGTTAAGCGGAAACGGAATTTGCTGTTTGGCTTCGAACTGAACGATATCAGGAATGCGCTTCTTTTCGACCGGCGGCAGCTTGATGAACTTGATCAGCCCCTTCTGGCCGGGCACGCCGATCGCGATCCGCGAACCTTTGGGATCGTGCTTTTCGATGAATTCGATCAGGGCCATCCGCACCAGCTCGTCCGGCTCGGCGTCGGGCTGGCTGAGGATTTTGTCGTCCTGATACGGAATCCTCACGGCGGCTTCCACCGTGAGACTGTCGGGCGTTTCGCCCGGTACGACCTTCAGGGCCTTGAGCGCGACCTGGCCGATATCGATCGCCCAAACCGCTTGAACTTTGGCCATGTTCGGCAGCTCCCTATGAGTTCGATTCGATCAGTCGAAAGTTGGATGGTCCGCGAATTCGCCGGACTCCCTGGCAGTCCTGACTACGCAAGATCCGGCGGCATCGCACCGATCATCCGGAATTCCGAATCGCCAGACCATCGAATGAACGCGACGGACTGGGCCGACGCAATCGATTCGACAAGGTGCGATAGAGAAGTTCCGGGAAGGATGGCGCGTTCGGACCACGCCTGCTATCTCTTCGGACGCCATACCCAGCGAAAAAGTTCCACACGCCCTAAGATCCTTTCGACTCCGAACATCGGTCGGTCGGAAAGGGAATCGGCCGCGTGGCCGGAACTCCTTCGCCGGACAACGCTCGAAGAAGCGCAGACCGGATGCGGTGAGTGTAACATTTCCGTTGACGAATCCAAACCGGGGCTCCTGAGAAAACGGGTACCCGTGCGAACTTGAATCGATCGTATCGATGTGATGCATTCTCTTGAGGCGGTACGGACGCCCCACTCGTCATGAACCGGATTCCTTCTCCAGGCCGCCAAAGCCATCGATCATCCAGAGCATGAATTCGTCCGCTCAAATGTGCATTACCTCGCCGATTTCCGTCCAATCGCACAAAATGATTTTATGATGTACACCTCCGGATCTCAGTTCGACAGGTCAGAAACAGCCTGCGGAAATGCGACTTACGACCTTGCCGTCATTGGTGGCGGGATCGGTGGTCTGGCTCTGGCGGCGCTCGCCCAGAAGTCCGGCCTGCGTACCGTATTGTTCGAAAGCCATACAAGACTGGGAGGCTGTGCCGGTTATTTCGATCGCGGCGAATTCATGTTCGATTGTGGCGCAACGGCCCTCATGGGCATGAATCCGGGCGAACCGATACGGAGCCTGCTCGAACACGTCGGCTGCGAACTGCAAGTCGCTCGCACGCCAGAATATCGGATGTGTCTTCCCGATGGAGACCTCTTTCTGACCTCCGATGACCAGCTCTGGGAAAACGAGATGCGGTGCCGATTCCCGAATCTGGGCGAATCGGCTGTGCGATTCTGGAAAATCCAGCGGCGCATCGGAACCACTTTGTTCCGGGCCAGCTCCGGCCTGCCGCATGTTCCGATACAAGGCATCGGCGATATCATACATAACCTGAGAATTCTCGGTTTCTCCGGATCGATCGCCACACTCGGTACGACCGTCACCGTTCACGATCTCATGCGAGTGCTGGGGGTTCATCGAGACCCTCGCTTCGTGGCGATCGTGGCGATGCTTCTGCAGGATACCGCTCAGGCAGGGCCGGACGTCGTTCCGTTGGCGAACGCCTCCGCATGCCTTCAGGCCTATCGGTTAGGCCTTTCTCGCCCATTCGGGGGCATGCGGGCTTTCGCGGAAGGCCTGGGAGAGGCGTTCGTCAGTTCCGGAGGCAATTTGCGTCGTGGGACTCTCGTCGATTCGGTCATCCCGAACCCGGGCAGCGATGTCGGATTTCGGATCAAAACCCGACGCGGACAGACCTTCGAGACCGCTCAGATCGCAATGAACTTGCCGCTCGACCGCTGTGCCACTCTGTTAGGCCGGGACATGGACGAGTCACCGCTCGAACGGATCGAAAAACGAACGCGTCCCGCTTGGAGTGCGTTTACGGCATATGCCTCGATCGAGGCCGAAGCGGTAGCCCGCCACCCTGCCCTTTTTCATCATGTCTTACAGGATTACGGCAAGCCGATCCACGACGGCAATAATGCCTTGATCTCACTTTCTCCGCCGGAAGACACGGCGTATGCCCCTGCGCATCTCCGCACGATCACGATGAGTACGCACGTCTCTCCCGAACCATGGTTCACCGAAGACAGGACGGCTTACGAATCGCTCAAAGCCGACTATGCGGATCGCATGAGAAGTGCGATGAACAGGGCATTTCCTGGTATCGAAGGAGCGATTCGACACATTGAGTTCGCAACTCCGCGCAGCTTCGCCCGTTACACAAGGCGCACTCTGGGGCGTGTCGGCGGGCCGCCCGTAAGCAGAAGCCGATCGAACCTCATGGCCGTCGACCCGGGCGTTCTCGGCCCTGGTCTTTGGGTCGTCGGTGATTCGGTATTCCCGGGCCAGGGCACGATGGCCGTCGTGATGTGCGCGATGCGGGTTCTGGAAAGGATGACAGGCCGCCGGTGGAGCGATAACGCAATGCGGAATATCGCCGATTGACTTGAGGCGATCCTAACCAGCAGAAATGGCTTTCACAAAATAGAAGATGACATCTTCCGGTTCCATATCGCGAATGCGACGATACCAGCGGCCAGGCTCAAGGCACCATAAACCAGAGCTGGCCAGTCGGATGTCAGGAAGACGGCCGACCAGCCAAAGGCAGCGATGAGTGCCGGAATCGGGAAGAGAGGCATACGGAACGTCATTCGGCTACGCAGGTTCGGATCGCGGCGGATAACGAAAACGGTCACGATCTGCCCCAGGAACTGAATCACGATCCGGCTTGTCAGAAGCGCCGCGATGACCGACTCCAGATTCGCCAGACATGCAAGAGCACCGATGAGCCCCAGGAACAGGAGCGATCGGTGCGGAAACGTGTGTTTCGGGTGGAGAGTGGCGAAAGTACGAAAAAAGTGGCCTGTGCGCGCCGCGGCGAAAGGCACGCGGCTGTATCCGAGGATGGCCGAATATGTCGCGGCCAGAGACGTCCACAGGATCAGGCCCGTCATCGCCTTGCCGGCCCAGCCGCCGTAAAGCCTTTCGAAGGCATCGCTTGCGATGTGTTCGCTGGCTGCGACGTCCTGCCAGGGCATCACGGCGTAAAGGCTGAGATTCATGCAGAAATAGAGACTTGCGATGAGAAGCACTGAGATGATGATCGACCGGGGAATCGTACGCTGAGGCCTGTCGACTTCTTCACCCATGTAACACACCTGGTAGTAACCAAGAAAATCGTACATGGCGATCGCCAATGCCCCGCCGACACCCATCCACAAGCGAAAATCGCCTGAAAAAGCTTCGCCGAGAGCTTCGCGAAATTGTCCGGCTGCGGTCGAAACGAGTGCTGAATCAGCCTGCGATGCGCAGCCGCCGATCATCAACCCGACAGTGACGAGCATGCCGAGCCAAAGAACGACCATGAGCCGGCCAGCGGCCTTTACGTCCCGCCAGGCAAGTGCCAGCACGCCCGCCATCACCCCGACTGCGACAAGATGATGCACCTTGATTGTCCAGGGAATTGTCGAAACGACTTCGTCCAGCCCCGGCACAAGATAGCCCAGATACAGCGCGAACCCGAGCGCCCCCGAAGCGAGCTCCAGCGGCGCGCTGAAGAGAAACTGCCACACGAAGAGAAACTTGGCCAACCGGCCGTTCGTCGAACTACCATAGGCCTGGTCATAAAAATGAAAAGTGCCACCGGCTCCGGGAAATGCACCGGCCAGTTCCGCCCAGACCATGCCATCGCAAATGGCCACCAGCGCTCCAAGAAGCCAAACAGCCAGCGAATGGGGTCCGCCCATTTTCGCCACGAAAAGCGGCATAGTGATGAACGGACCGACACCGACCATCATGGCCATGTTCACGCTGATGGCCTGCAAAAGCCCCAGCCGCATACCCGAAGCGTGTTGATCGTCGGTTTCCAAGAGCATCGGCGAATCTGTTCCAGGTGCGTTCCGAATCGGCGAGTTTCAGGCTCAGGCGATTCTTTGCGAACGCCTTCGTCCGACGAATCATATCAAGTCAGCAGCAATGGCTTAAGCCAGTTTCCGATCTTTGAGATCCGATTCGCGAATCGGCCGGCTCAGGCGAATGCGCGATCGCTTTTCGTAACCGATTCGGGATGCGAGTTTGCGAAGCACCGGATCCAGATCGACAGGAGATCGGTTGGGCAGACTCGATCCCACGTCACGGACGCAGACCAGTCGATGCTGCCCGAGTCGGGCTTTTTGCGATCGGCTCGGGATATTGCCTCGCTTCCGTGCGCAGTCGTTTTCCGAAGGCACTCGCAGGCAACCCGATCGAACTATGGATCAAGTGGCACAGCCACAGCATCACCGGAATGAAGGCCACGAACAAGGCCATCGCCTGCACGGAGGTCAGATCAGGACGCACCTTGAGCGCTGCGGCGAGCACGATGATCATGAAAGGCCAGTGGAAAAGATATAAGGCATAGGAAATACTGCCTAGCCAGACGAAAAATCGGGTTTTGAGCAATCCTGAGAAACAGGCAAGAATCGCACCGCATCGCGTTGAATCGATGCGGTCGGCTGCAAGCACAGCTCCGTAAACGATTGTCCATGCGGTGATGGGCAGGAATTTCCAGTTCGCAAGGATCGAAAACGCCGTCAGGCCGCACAAGGGCATCATGGCTTCGGAGAGCTTGATTTCAGGTCGCGAGACGACACGTTCGTGAATCCGGTAAGTCAGGATTCCGATCAGGAAAAGCGGCAATGTGGTCAGAATGGACCATTCCAGGCCGAGACTCAGACGTGCCGCCAGTCTTGCTGCGACGACAGCGATCACAGCGATCGTCATCAGTCCGAAGGGAGAAAATGCTGCTTTTCTCAACCTTGGGGCGATCAAATAAAACTGCCATTCGTGAGAAAGCGACCAGGCGGGTGCCAGAATCGCCCACTGGGCTTCGGGGAACCAGGCATTCGGTATCGCGGCCTGGATCAGAAACACGTGAAACAGCAGATGCCAGTGCAAATGACTGCGTTCCTGAAACGAAACGGCATGCATCGATTCGAAGTGCGGATCACGGAACCAATGACCAGTTTCGAGAATGCCCGGCATCAGAAACACCGTAACGACGGCCAGGCCCAGACTCAAAAGATAATTCGGGTAGATACGAAAGAATCGGCTGGTCATGAACCGCCCCATCGTCGCTCCCGGTCTTGCAAGTTGCATGGACACGACGAAACCACTGAGGATCATGAACAGAGCGACACCTTGCTGCCCCTGAAGCAGCCCTCGGGTCAATGCCGCTGGCAGTCCGGAATTCAGCTGAAGTATCATGCCTGACAACAGAATCGAGTGCACAAAAACGACCCAGACGGCAAGTAAACCGCGCAGGCCTTCGAATTCGCGTATCTGCCCTGGACGTTGAGAATCCGGTTTCATACGAAGCCTGTTGACTGATTCGTGACCGTGATTTCGTGAGGCGTTTGACATGAGGCACGCTCCGGCGAAAGTGCCGAACGGCTCGCCCTCTCCCGAAGCGGAGAAGGGAGACGTTCCAATTACGGCGGAATTCGGAAGTTGTGTCCCGGCGTTGACGAAAGTCACAGGTCACGTCGGAAACTTAGGACGTGCAACCCGCCGACGACGTTCATGATTCCGAAAAGCGACGAAATTTTTGCATTTTCCTATTTGATATACAGCAAATCGTGGGATCCGGCACGATTTCTGCTAATACAATTTCGTTCTATCAGGTTCTCATTCGAAATCGATCGTTCGCCTGACACACGATCAGGTATTCGAAACATCTCGACGGATCGCTTTGGGGTCGTTTCGAAACGAGATGATTCGATTCGATCCTTCCCGCTTAGCCGACGAAGGCCTTAACCCAGCCTGCAATTTCCAGAATCGCTCCATAGCCTGCGACGATCGCGATAAGAAACGCTGCCATGACGACAAAGCTCATCCAAACCTTACCGCCCAACACCCGCCGGTCGCCGTCGCGAAGCATCAGCCGTAACGCTGAACCGGCGATTACCGGCAACATCAGTGCCTGCGCGAAGCCGCCGATCGTCACGAGCCGTTTCGGATCGCCAAGCGCCAGATACATGCCCAAGGCAACGATCGGATAGATCACGCACAGCTGGTTCACTCTGCGCTTGCGCGGGGCCCCTTCGCCGTTGGGGGCGATGCCGGCGATATCGAGGAAATCCGCCGTCTGCCTCGAATTCCCGGCCGTGGCGACGTAAAGCGTCTTGAAGAGAACTGCCCAGGCACCCATCAGAAATGCCGTTTGCGTCCACGAGCCCAGGCCGACGTACATCTGCGAAAGTTCCCGGATCATTTCGCCCTTGGCCGGAACGACGCCCCGGGCATGGAGAATGCCGGCTCCCAGGATGTAAAACGCCAGAGTGCCTACGGTGAAGACGATCATGCTGAACCAGGCGTCAATCTGCATCACCCTCATCCAGCCCCGTGCACGACTGGCCCATGCGTCCGAGGCATCCCTTTTGCCCGTCGCCCTTCCGTAGCCTTTTTCGAGGCACCAGTAGGGATATGCGACAAGCTCGCTCGCACCTACGCCCGTGATTCCGAAGACGGACATCGCCACTGCGATCCCCTCGGCGGGCATTGCGAAAGTCAGCCCGCTGGCCAGTGCAGAGATCGAGAAATCGACCGGCGGCGGCGACCAGGGCAGCATGATCACTGCTGCCACCGTGACGAAAGTGACTGCGGCCACGAGAAACGTCGTAATCTTTTCGACACGTGCATATCCGCCTGAGAGGAGCAGACAAATTGCCAGAAAGGTCGTCAAAGTCGCCCAGACCGCATCCGACGAAATACCCAGCGTACCTGCGAAACTGGCACTGGTCGCCGGAAAAGCCATCGTGGCCGCCTGGCCGATGAGGCCTTCCATCGCCCCGATCTGCGCCTGGGTCGCGAGCATCATGGCGAACCAGATCCAGCAGATCCAGTTCGCCCGATTATGCCCGGATCCCAGCGAATTGAAAGCACGCAAGGTCGATTGCCCGTGCGTCAGCGCATGGCGGCCAAGCTCGATCTGCACGAACACTTTGATGATACAACTGAACAGGATCAGCCAGAGCAGTGCGTATCCCTCTTTCGCCCCCAGCGTCGTCGTGGCGATGAGTTCGCCGGTGCCGACGATCGACCCTGCCAGAACCAGCCCCGGGCCGATCTGGCGAAGCGCATCGACGAACCGGATCGGGGGATCGGTCGGCGAATCTTCCGGTCCGACGATATCGACGTGGGCGGAACCTTCACCGACGGCATCGACCTGATCGAAGACATCGAGATCTGTGGCGTGATCGCGCACGTCCTGTTCGTCGCTCATGGCCGGTACACCAGGGATTTTCGGTCGTTCGGATTCTTCGCTCGACGGATCGCCACAATCGGACAAACCGAATCGAGGCGGTCGATGGGGAACGCCCATGCTAGGATAGTGGGCCGGTCGATTCAACGATTTTCGTGGAAATCTCCTCTCGAACAGGTCCGGTCGATCCATGTACGACGATCCTCTGCCGCAATCGCCAGCTTCGATCGAACTGAAAGGAATCTCAAGAAGGGTCGGCAGGCACTTCTCGCTGGAGAACATTTCGCTGCGAGTCAGGCAGGGCGAAATCCTGGGGCTCATCGGCCATACCGGTGCCGGCAAGTCGTCGCTTCTGCGGGTCATCGCGGGGCTCGATGCTCCGGATTCCGGCGACATTGATCTGGGCGGAATTCAAGCGACGCGAACGCTTCCCCACAAGCGTGGTGTGGCGATGGTGTTCCAGCGAGACGTCTTCTACCCGGGCCAGCCCCTGGAGCGTGATCGCCTGGAGGCCGCCCGTGCCGGAGTGTTCGATCGCTGGCGCGCGGTTGGCATTTCCGTTGAGGAAATCCTCCAGGAACTCGAATTTTCCGAAGAGCTGTTTTCGCAACCACCGGAGACTCTTTCAGGTGGTCAGGGGCGTCGGGCGTCGCTTTTGAGAGCCATGTTTCGCGATACGCCGATCCTGCTGGCTGACGAACCGCTCGCAGGCCTGGACTTGTGGACACGTGACCGAGTCGCGCGACTTCTCTGGAGGTTCGTACGGGCAACGGGCAAGTCACTCGTCGTCGTCGCCCATGAACCGGTCGAAGCCGTCGGACTTGCGGACCGTCTCGCCGTTCTTCACAAAGGCCGCCTCGTCCAAACGGGTCGACCAGCGGAATTGACCAGTAAACCGGGTCATCGAGTCGTCGTATCACTGCTCCAATATCCGCCCTGGAATGACCTTACGAAATTCGCCTCTTCGAAGTCCAAGGATTCTTCCGGGCTCGAAATGGTGCTCATCCCTCCGGCGAACTGCCGCGTGGATTCAGAACCGGTCTCAGAAATGATGGCGATCCCCGTTCGAATGCTGCGGCGCCGATGGTCGATAGCCGATTCATTCCTCGAATGGGTCTCGTCCGACACCGGTGAAGTGCTCCGTACGCCCGATAAGGTCGATCCGCCTGCGTCAGGCTGGCTGTCATGGGAAGAAAGAGACGAAGTTCGATTCGGATGCAATGGGCAGAGGCTCTGAACGATAGCGGAGTCTGCAACACCAGGCCCGAAACACGGTCAATTCGAACGGACGAGGATCATGTCCGAGATCACTGACAGGATCGTACCTGCCAGAGTGATCGGAAGTCCTAGCCAAGAAGCACCTTCTGACTTCCAAGAAGAATAATATGCTGCTCAACCCGTCCTCGCCTGGAACCGAATGTTGCGAACATGGATCAGCACTCCATGCACGCTCGCATGCATCTTGCCGGAATTTCGGAGTTCGAACCTTATGAGTCTCCGTCTTGACGCTCCCGGCATGGAATTCATAATGGTGGGATATGCCTTAGACGATTCACAGGCACTTGATCGATCGGCCTACTCGAACCTCTCACGGACGCGAACTTTTCATGCCTTGGCCTGATCGATTGATTCGTGCCCGATACTTCACCGCCGCGATTACGATCGCGCTGGGCCTTTATTTCCTCTGGGCTGGCCGTCACGTTAGCTATGAGCAATCGATCAAGTCGTTCTTCGCCGACGATGATCCGGCGATCCTCCAGTTCGACCGATGGGCCGAAGTCTTCGGCTATGACAACATTCTCTTCGTCTGCTACGAAGACCCCGACCAGCTCTCGCCCGAAGGACTTCAGCGCATCGCCACGCTCGCCGGTCGATTCGCAGGCGGTAATGCCGACGGCGTCCTCGACGTCCGCAGCCTGGCCACCATGCCACCGCTCTGGCTGCTGGATGATTCCATCGAAAAGCTCGATCAACTGCCCCGGCTCCTGCAGGCCCCTGCTCTGGCAGCGGCTAAGAAAATCGCAGGTGCGGCCTCGGGCGGCGAAGGTGGGCTGACGCTCCTCTCAACCATGAAATCGGCCAGCCCGGAACAACAAAAGGCCCTGGCCGAGCAGATCCGCAACCACCCATTCTTCGAACGGATGTTCACAAGTCGCGACGGCCGCACGGCTTCGATCATCATCCAGATGAAGCCCCCGGGCCAGTACGACGCCCTTCAAGCCATCCCGCGCATCCGTGAAATCGCCGACTCTTTCGGCCAGGAAACCGGAGTGGGACGCGTGGCGGTCGTCGGGCCGCCCTCTCTGCTGGCCGACGGTTTCATCGCCATCGAACGGGACGGCATCCGCCTGGCCCGGCTGGGGCTCGTCTTGATCGGCCTGGTGATGCTCGTGGCTGTCCGTAGTGTCTGGTGGACGCTCGTGCCCATCGTCGCCGGATATTTCACCTGGATGGCCACCGAGTGGATCCTGGTCGAATTCGGCCTGAAGATCAGCCTTTCAGGCGGACCTCTGATCGGTCAGATCATCGTGCTGACGATGCCGGCCGCAAGCCACCTGGCACTGCACTTTCGCGACGAACAGCGGCAGGGCCTGCTGCGCCGCGACGCCGCCGCGCGGAGTCTCGTGGACGTCATCCGCCCGATTCTCTGGTGCGCATTTACGGGAGCGATCGGCTACGGGGCACTCATGTCCAGTTCCGTCGAGCCCGTCCGTCAGTTCGGCATGATCCTCGGCAGCTGCACGCTGATCGCGGCTCTCTGGACGACCGCACTCGCCCCTTTCGCCATGATGCCGCCCGGTTATCGTGAACGTCCTGATCTCGTAGCGAAACCATCGCCCGTCGCAACATGGATGCGGCGAATCACGGACCTGACGATCGATCATCCCCTGCCCGTCATCGTGGCGATCCTGGCGATTGTCCTGCCCATGGCTCTGGGAATTTTCCGTCTCAGTTACGAGTCGAACTACGTCAATATGTTCCGCCCGCAGTCGCGAATCGTCTCGGATTACGGTTTCGTCGAAAATCGCCTGGACGGAATTGGCCAGGTCAGTCTCGTCGTGCCCACACCGCCCAGGATCGACGCCGAAGTTCTGGCGAAATTCGATGAAGTGACGAAAAGGCTCGAAGCCCTTGGGGCCGATCGGGTCGTAAAAGTCCTCTCTGTTGCCACTGTCATGGATCCTGAAGGCGAATGGAGCCGTCTACCGGTTGACCGTCAAAACCGGCTGCTTGCGACCAAGTCCGACCTCATCGCAGCTTCGCCACAGGCGGGTGCCCTGAAGCAGTTCTGGAACGGTCAGGCCGGGTTCGCCAGGTTCGTCGTAAGGGTGCCTGAATCGAGCCCGAATCAGCAGAAAATCGATACATTCATGCAGGCACGGAAGATCGCGGCCGACACATTTGGCCCCGGCGTGGAAGTGACTGGACTTTCGCTGCTGATGTCGCAGATCGCACGGTCGGTCATCAATACGCAATGGACGACGTTCCTGATCTCGTCCTTCACGATTCTCGTGATGCTCTCGATGGCGTTTCGCCGAATCAGCCTAGCCCTGCTTGCCATGTTGCCGACCATGCTGTCCGTTGGTCTTGTGCTCGGCCTGATGGGCTGGCGCGGTTACAAGCTCGACATGGGAACGGCACTTGTGGCCAGCGTGGCCCTGGGCCTCTCGGTCGACGACACGTTCCACTGTCTGCTTCAATTTCACCGGCTCCACGGCCGGCCTTTCCGTGAAAGGCTTTACGAAAGCTACAAAGTCACCGGCCCGGGAGTGATTCTCTCCAGCTTCGCCGTTTCGATTGGCTTTCTGGCACTGGCGACAAGCGAATTCCTGCCTTTTTCCCGCTTCGGAATTATGGTCGCCATCGCCACGGCGGGGTCGTCGATGGGCAATATTTTGCTCCTGCCCGCTTGCATCAGCCTGCGAGCGAAGCACCTGCAGAAGCGGCGTCAGGCACTGATTCAACAGCTCGACGAAAAGTCGGAAGTCTTTCGACCAGGTTGAGAATCATAACGATCAAGTCAACTCGACTATCCCTTTTGTAAAGAAAGTTTGACATTACGAGTAGGCAACTCTACAAATAGTAAAGTGAGAACGTGAGTTCATCGAAATTTCCGAAGGCGATTCTGGAGGTTGCGACGATGACGGCTCTGCAAAAAAACGCCTGGTATAACCTGGGCGTGATCGCATTGACGCTTTGTACGATCGGCGTGCTCATCCCTGTGGCGGGCAAAGGCGCGCTGGGCGGGTTCGGTTTTCTGGGGGTGTTGGGGCTGGGGCCTCTGTTCTTTCGGAAAAGGAGCGGCCAGGTGGTATTGGATGAGCGAGACCGATCGATCGCCAACCTGTCGTGGAATTTCGCTTTCGCGATTTTCTGGGTCGTCGCCGTGATGTTCGCTGCGCTTGTCAGTGCTTCGGTTTACGGTTCGGATGGCGCGGTGCCTGTCTGGATCGTGCAATCAAGCGTTTTCGTCGGCATGATCGTGATTTACGCGATGTCTTCCATTGCGATACTCGTACAGTACGGACGAGGTGCCGCTGATGGGCAGTAACGGCAAATCGGAAAGCTCCATCAAAAACCGGATTCGCAGGCTGAGGTTCGATCATGACGAAATGACCCAGCAGCAGCTGGCGGATCGGGTAGGAGTCTCAAGGCAGACGATCATCGCTCTGGAGGCTGGCAAATACCTCCCATCGCTGCCGCTGGCGTTTCGCCTGGCCGCCACGTTCGGGGTCAGGATCGAAGACGTCTTTCAAATGCAAGTACCGGAAAGCGAAACATCGGCTTGATTCGCTCACGGATCATTTCGCTCCCTCCGTTTCGAACGCCTGGCGTCAGCGGTGCGGATTTCGAAACGTGGGCTCAGCTTTCTGCCCTCAAGATCGAGCATGGAATCCGTACTTCGAAACGGAAGCCTTGAGAGATTTCGCTCGTAAGCCGGATCGATCCACCCAATAAATCGACAAGACGCCGACAAAGCAGTAGCGCCTGATCGGAACCTCCGAAACAGTCAGACGTGCTGACGGGCGAACGCTCTATCGGCAATTGGAACAGGGCAACTTTCTCCGGCGACATTCCGATACCATCCAGAGCGAATCTCGAGTCGATGTGAACGCGGTCGACTTCGCTGGGCAAAGGCCGGATTCGCAGAGATGTGCGGACCTTGAATTGATTGCAGGATTGTTCGATCGTGTACAAATGCAAAATCGTGAAGATCTGGCGGGCTGCGAATCTGTCGATCATGACCTGACAGCGAACCGTTTCGTCATATTCGATGTCAGCGTTCGGAGAGTATCGATCGAAATCCCGTTGAATGATCATCAACGAATCGGAAAGTAACTCGAGAGGATCAACGACAGAGTTCAGAACTCGAAACTTGCCGGTTTCGATTCGCCTGAGCTGACGATAATTCCGCAAATACTCAAGCTGGATCCGAGTCTTTTCACGAATGAGCCGGACACAATCGCGTTCGACCCCATCGTCCACGGAAAGATCGAGTATGTTGCAATAACCGAGAATCGTGACGAATGGTAAAGTCAATTCGTCGCTGATGCCGTAAAGGCCAGAGATCTGATTTCTCCACGACTGCTCTTGTTCATCCGTATCATTTTCGATCGAATCCTCATTCGTCATGAACGACTCGCTTCTTATGAATGCATGATTCGTGTAACTCTGAAGATGCGACTGGCCCGACTGAAGCGGCAGCTTCAGGACAGGTACGTTCGTTCTTCGTCACGATCAGGTCCGAGATAACGTGCCAGCATGGCGTGAAGTTCAGCCATGCCAAGGGGTTTGGCCAGATAATCCGTACAGCCGACTTCCAGGCAGCGCTGCCGGTCTTCGCTCAGGGCGTGTGCCGTCAGGGCGATGATCGGGCGGTCGTATCCCAGGCGACGTAGCTCGGCCGCGGCTGTGTAACCATCCACTTCGGGCATCTGCATATCCAGCAGGATCGCGCGATAGTCCTTTTCGAAGGCTTTCTGGATTGCCTGGTGGCCATTTTCGGCCATGTCGATGGCTAGCCCGGTGGGTGTGATGAAATAGCCGATGATTTTGCGGTTGTCGGCACTGTCATCTACGATCAGGACACGACCGGTGAGCTGAGGGATCTGCTTCCTGGCGGAAGTCGCTCTGGCCACGACGGCGACTTCTTGGGCATCTGCGGCAAGGTCGTCTGGCGGCATGCGGCACGGGATAGTCACATCGAAACGGCTGCCCTTGCCCGGCTCGCTCGTCACTTTGATGGATCCGCCCAGAATTTCGACGAGCCGGCGGCAGATATTCAGCCCGAGCCCTGCTCCGCCGAATTTCCGCGATGTCGTGTTGTCCGCCTGCTCGAAGGCTTCGAAGAGCCTGTCGATCTCATTCGGATCGATGCCGCAACCGTCGTCGATCACCGAAAAAGTCGTGCAATTTCCGTTCTCGCAAACTTCCGATCTTTCCGCACGAACCTGGACTTCGACGTGACCGCCCTGCCCCGTGAATTTGATCGCGTTCGATACCAGGTTCATGAGTATCTGACGAACCGATGCCGCGTCGATCAGGCACGAAACAGGTATCGGACCGACGGATCGCGTGGAAAGGCGCAAACCTTTTTCGCTGGCAAGCACACTTTGAGCTTCGATCACATCATGCGCGATTTTGAAGGGCGATTCGGAAACGAGCAACGGCTGGTACTTCCCGGCTTCGATCTTCGAAAGATCGAGAACGTTGCCGACGATTTCCAGCAAATGCTTGCCGTTACGGCGAATGGATTTCACATTTTCGTCGTGCTTCGGCTTTTCCGTATCCGGGTCAAGAAGGATCTCCGCATAGCCAAGAATCGCCGTCAGGGGCGTCCTGATTTCATGGCTCATGTTGGCAAGAAATCTCGTTTTCGCCCGGTTCGCTCGTTCCGCATCATCCTTGGCGGCCTTCAAGCCTTGTTCGAGCATCTTCTTTTCCGTGATTTCTCTTTGGACCGCCACCCAATGCGTAAACCAGCCGGTTTCGTCCGCGACCGGGAAAATGACCAGTTCGACCCAGAATTCCTCGCCATTTTTACGATAATTCAACAACTCGGCACGAACGGGTTTCCAGCGTTCCAGAGCGAAGCGGATGCGGTCCAGCTCATTTCTGTCGCTCTTCGGGCCCTGAAGAATGCGCGGTGTCTGGCCGAGAACTTCCTCAAGCGAATAGCCGGTCACTTTCGTGAAAGACTTGTTGGCATAGACGATCCTCGGCCCCGGAGTGTCGATCGGTTCGGCCTCGGTTATGAGTACCGGTTCCAGGCTCTGGGCCACCGCAAGTTCGAAAAGCCGGAATCGGGCTTGATGCGCCTTGCGATCCGTATCTTCGATCAGTGTGACCACGAACCCTGAGACAGCGGAATCGGGGCTTCGCATCGGCTCGATGCGGCAGGATGCCTTTCGCTCCTGACCGTCCGTACGCCGCAGGGTCGCATCGCCCGCCCAAAATCGCTTCGGGGAAGCTGCCAGTTCGTCCAGCGACGGTATGGAAGATAGATTTTCGATGAAATCGCCGAATGTCGTCGACTTCGGGAGCGAACCTTCGAGCGGCATTCCGACAAGCCGGCGAAATGAGAGATTCCCGCCCTGAAGCGTACCGTCGCGAGCGATGACGGCGACAGCATCCTCGATTCCATCGAGCAGCGTTAACCATATTGGGTCGGAATTCATCGACATCTACGGTCGCTTTCCAGGCGATTCAGGTCGGTTTCCGCCTGGAGGAGCACAGAATCCCTACCGAATCGCCGTTTCGGAAGAGACTGGGTTCAAGGACGGATCGAGGTCGATTTCGTATCACGCCGATTCCGATTTCACAAATTGCCGGAAGACATGCGCAAGCGAGCTGTCGTTCCGATCGATCGGAAAAAACGAACGAACGTCCAGGGCTCCTGCAAGTCAAGGTCGACCTGGAGATCGCGGTCAATGGAGTTTCAGTACGTTCGGCTACGGTCATTCATGAATTTTCGTTCTCGCTGGCGATACAAGTCAAGCCGTAAATCTTTCGAACGGATTCGAAACGGCGTTTCCGGACCATCCGGTCAAGTTATCGCCCCTTTCTGATACATCCACCCATGAGAGGTACGCTCGATACGGCAGCGAACGGTCGTTCGTCAAAGTGCACATGAAGGCCAGAACTGGGACCCTGTGTGCAATAACGCCCGAATAAGGTATGATATGAGGCCCGATCGGAGCGGAAGGGCCGCCCGAGACGATTCCCGCGTTTTCATGGAGCGATTCCCGCCATGGCCCTCACCCCCTCGACGATGCTTCCACTGGGCACAAAGGCACCTGGATTCGCACTGCCTGATACCGAAGGTCGAATCGTCAGCCTTGACGATTTCGCCTCAGCCGATGCCCTGGCCGTCATGTTCATCTGCAATCACTGCCCCTACGTGAAACACGTTCGTGACGGACTCGCCGCCTTCGGTCGTGATATGAAAGCCAGAGGGGTCGCAGTCGTCGCCATCAGCGCCAATGACGTTTCGACACATCCCGCGGACTCGCCGGCCAAAATGGCCGAGGAAAAGAAGGCTGCTGGCTACGATTTTCCCTACCTGTACGACGCGGAACAATCGGTCGCGACAGCGTACAAAGCGGCATGCACGCCCGACTTCTACCTGTTCGACAAAAACCGTGCACTGGTTTATCGCGGCCAATTCGACGACAGCCGCCCCGGGAATGACATGCCCGTGACCGGATCCGACCTGCGGAACGCCGTGGAAGCCCTGCTCTCCGGCAAGCCGGCCCCTTCTCCCCAGAAACCATCCATCGGCTGCAACATCAAGTGGAAAGCCGGCCGGGAACCCGAATACGCCCGTTGAAAACGGCGCGGAACACTCGTGTCGTGCCGGCGTTTCGAAACGTGAACGTATTCGGCACGATTCCCTCTTTCACACACATTCGAACAAGACGATTCTCACAAGTATGCCTGGTTCATCTTTCGGCTCCGGCCTCGACGATCTTGATCCCCCGACCTCCGATTCGGCTTCGGTGCCGCAAGCAACGCCCCAGCCAGGAGCGGAATCTCAGTTGGAGAGCGAGAAAAACCAGGCCGACTCAACGCCACGAACGCCTTTCGGCCTGGAATTCGCCGATGATGTCGTCGGCCTTCCTCTGGATCTGGGTACCGGGGCCAGGGCCACGCTCGTTGACCTGCCGGACGGTGAAGGCCTGATCGTCATTCAGGCGGATGGTGCACTCAAAGCCGGTCGTCTCGAACGCGCCGAGTCGCTCTCGGTCGGTGCCCTCAGCCATGTCTGGCCGGGTCACGAATGGGCCGCGTTCGACTCCCGCACGTGCGACCAGACCGGATCTGTCCTGTTCGTAGGGGTCGATCGCCGCTCCGGCCGATCGTACGCATCCGTCGATCTCGAGAAGGCCTTCGACGGGAACGAGCCGGGCCTGCATGACCTCGGTCACGTCAGCGACCTCGGCCTGCCAGTCGATTTCGACAGAATCGTCGCACTCCAGCTTACCGACTGGCTCGGTCGCGGGCGTCTGGAACTCGTCGCCCACATCATGCCGGAACGTGAAGGCGGCGGCCCGTCGCTGTTCCTGCTCGAACGCAAGTCCGACACGCTCCTTGACGGCTACCACCCGGCGGCTCTGGCCGACGCCGATGCCGACGCTCTCCTGAGTCGAAATCCTGCCAGCCGCATGCTGCTCGTCTCCTGGACAGGCCCGGGGGCGGATCAGCTGCTCCATGTTGACGGTTCTGGCCATCTGAACCTGCTTACGAACTTCGGCGGAATCGTACCGCCCGGCGTCGGTCGGCCTCGTCCGGTCGTCGCTGGATCGCCTCCCCGGCCAGTCGTACTTCCAGGTTCCTCAGGATCGGTCTCCTGGGTCAAACCGCTACGGGACCGTCCGGGCAGGCTCGTTCTGACCGATGCCGCCGGTGGTGTTTCCGTCGTCGCCGCTCAGGCTCGCGAGAGTGTGGGCCCGGTCGTCCGTGTTCTCTCGAAAGTCACGGGCGATCTCGTTTTCGGGCCAGACGCCGTAGCGACCGCGACGGATTGGGACAACGACGGCGGGGTCGACATCATCGTCGGCACCGCGGATGGCGGCCTGATCCTCTACCCCGACCAGGGCCAGCCTGGCACTCCCGCGATCGGTACGCCGGTTCGCCTCGAGTCGGGTGGCGACCTGTTTCGCGTTCCCGCTCGCGACACCCGCAAATTCCGCGACGGCGGCCCCGATACCGGCAAGCCCCGCTATGCCTGCCCGACGCTGTGCGACTGGACCGCCCATCAGCGGATGGACGCCGTGGTGGCCGATGCCCGGGGAGCCGTCTGGTACATGCGAAACAATGGCCATAAGACCCAGCCGCGTTTGGACTTCGCCGATCGTGTCACGGTCGGCGGCAAGCCGCTTTACGTCAGCTCGCGTTCGCAGGTCGCTGTCGGCCACTGGACGGGTGCCGCCGAACCGGACCTGATCGCATTCGACGAAGCCGGCGAACTGACCTGCTGGCCTCGCCGCGAAAAGCTCGATCACGGCCCCGGCGTCAAAATTCTCGATGCCCGAGAACTGCCCATCCGGCTTGGCGGCCCCGGCCGTCGTGGCGGCCTTACCCACCTCTGGGCCGGGTCGTGGACAACCCCCGGCTCCGTCGAACTCATCCTCGCCATGGCCCCGCCGACCATAGGAAGACTGGCCGACTGGATCGAAGCGCCTCTGGAAAAACCGCTGGCGGACTTCCCCCAGTTCTGGATCCTGCTGCGCAATCCCAAGGGCGGAGTCGTCACTCTGCCGCTGAGAACCGCCAGTGGAGAGCTGATCCACCGACAGATGGCACCTGGCGCGACATCCTTCAGCGTCTCCGGCGTGACGCTCGGCAGTCGCTCCGAGCCTGACCTGCTCGTCGTTCCCGACCACGGTAAAGCCATGATCTGGCCGCGAGAATCGTTGAGATGGGATTGACCGACCGCCCCAACGACAAACCGGCATCCGACGCCAGAGCGCTTTGGGACGATCTTCCGAAGCAAGATTCGCCTCAGGCCTCATGGCCGATTCGCCCGACTGATCCCGGCAAAGTCGAATCGATCGACCTTGCCCCGGTCGATTCCCCTAAGGTTCGAAAATCGATATCCGACTTCGGCGAAACGCCCCGGGGATCGAGGGCACGAATCGCACCCGATCGCTCGGGGCGAATCGAATCGGCTCGGGATTTTCCGCTCTGGTCGCGCGCCAAAGAGAGCGGTCCGCACTTGTTCCGCGTTCTTTTGACGGCGGGAATCACGCTCATCCTCGCGTGGATCTTCGCAGATTGGAACACGATCCATATCTCAGGCTGGATCACGGGAATCGGTACGATCGTATCGCTGATTCTGGCCTACCCGCTGGTCGTCGGCCTGGAACGGCCGCTCCGTTCGAGCCCGGAACGTGCCGTTCGCGATTTTCTCGAAGCTCTCGAACACCACGGCCCGCTTTATTCCCGGATGTGGCTTTTGCTCACGCCGGAAGGACAGAATACGGCCCATTATTCCGAATTCTCAGGTTTTCGTAGATACTGGAAAGGCCGGATCGACGAATGGCGGCACAGGGGCGACGCGTGGACCGGTACGCCCGTCGTGATGTCGATCGACTCCCTGCGGGCGAATCCCGACCCGAGCGAGCCGCTGATTCGCCATGTGAAATTCGATCTCGCCGTAAGCCTTCGCGGACGGCGATCCGCCGGGCCGGTCGCACGCTACACCATGAACTGGACGACCGAACGAGGACGTGACGGCCAATGGTACCTTCGTGAGGCCGATCCGCCTGAGTGAATTCGAAGATCGATCGATCTCAGCCCCTCGGATCGATTTTTTTCGTAGACCGGAAGATCCGCCACTCCGAACTCAGCCCTCGCGAAACACGTGAAATCCGACGAAAGGGCTTTGCATCATGTCATTCGATCGCCTGGTTTCGAACAATCGCCGAAGGTCTTTTCATTCGGCGCTGATCCTCTCGGTCGCTTCGATTTTCACCTCATCGGCGGCACAGGAACTGACGATGGCCGATAAGGATAAAATCGACCGGGATGTGTCGGCCGTTCTGGCTTCGACGGGTGCTCCCAGCGCGTCGATCGCGGTGGTCCGCGACGGCAAACTGGTTTACGCCCAGGCTTATGGCGACGGCCGTCTCGCCCCCGACATGAAAGCCCTGCCGACGATGCGCTACGCGATCGGGTCGGTAAGCAAGCAATTCACCGCGGCGGCGATTCTCCTGCTTGAGGAAGACGGCAAACTCACGCTCGACGACAAAGTCAGCAAGTGGTATCCGGAACTCACCCGCGCCGACGAGATTTTCCTGCGTCACTTGCTGGCGATGACAAGCGGCTATCGCGATTACTGGCCGCAGGATTATGTCTGGACGGATATGCGCCGTCCTGCCACGGCCGTTTCGATCATGCGCGAATGGGCCGCCCGGCCGCTCGATTTCGAACCGGGAACGAAATGGCAATACAGCAACACGAATTACGTGATCGCCGCGGCCGTGGTGGAAAAAGTCACTGGCAAGCCATTTCTGCAATTCCTGCGTGAACGGATTTTCGATCCGCTGGAAATGAAATCGGTCGTCGATTTCGACGTCGCGCCACTGAGCGAAACCGACGCTGGCGGATACCTTCGCAATGCGCTTGGCCCTCCTCGACCCGCCCCCAAAGAAGGCACCGGTTGGCTCTTCGGAGCCGGCCAACTCGCCATGACGGCCCACGACCTGGCCCTGTGGGATATCGCCATGATCAACCGAAAGGCTTTGAAAGTTTCATCCTACAAATCCAAACAGACCGACACGATCCTTGAAGCTGGAACATCCACCGGCTACGGCCTGGGCGTCAGGGTCGCCGCTCCTGGCGGTCGCAGGCGGATATCTCATGGCGGAGCCGTTTCCGGCTACACGACGATTAACCACGTCTATCCGGACGACCGGGCCGCGATCGTCGTTTTTACCAACATTTACCCCGGCGCCGCTGGTGCCCCCGGTCAGATCGCCGACAAAATCGCCGGCATTCTCTTTCGTGACGGTGCGGACGAAGACGCCGAGGCCCTGAAAACCGCCAGACGGCTCTATGACGGACTCGCCAGGGGCGAAATCGATCGATCCGTCCTTTCGAAATCAGCCGACGAATATTTTTCGGTCCAAACCCTGGCCGACTATGGCGAAAGCCTTGCCCCGCTCGGAGATCCGAAGGAATTCGTCCAGACCGGCAAATCCCAGCGCGGCGGGATGACGATCCGAACGTATCGAATCAAACCGAAAGACAAGGACGTCACGCTCGAACTCACGACCATGATCAGGCCCGATGGCACGATCGATCAATACATCATCGCCAGGGCCGGCTGAAAAGGCTTGACTTCGAACCGAATCGGTCTTGATCGGTCGCAATCAGGTCTCGCCCGCGAATCGATCGGCAAATATCGCCAGGCGCGACAGTGTCCGCCTTGTCGCCCCCAGAGTCAGACTGTTTCCCGCCAGTGGCCACAATTTCCGCGGCTCAACGTCGACCGGCAGCCGGTAGGTGTCCGGAAAATCGAGCAGTGCCAGCACTTCTTGCGGAGCGAACCTTCGCAAGCCCTCTCCGTTCGGTAATTTGAGATACGATCCCGTCCTCGTCGGGCTTCGTCCATAAGCCGAAGTGAAGCAATTGGTCCGCTCCGAAGGATGAAGACGGTCCGCCTCGTGAATCGCACCTGCGTATCGAGTTATGAACGCCTTGTCCATAATCAGTCGAGCGTCGAAATCATATTCCGCATCCACGCATTCGCCCATGGGTTTCGGTCGAATCAGGTCAAATTTGGGAGACGCCAGGCCGGCGGATGTATCTCGTGATGCCGCAAGGTAATAGCGCTCTCGTCTGTTGGGCCAGCCGAACGCTGTCGGGCAAATGACTTCTTCTGTCCATGCGTAGCCGGCACTTTCAAGGGTGTCCAGAAGTGCTTGCCGTGATTGGCTTTCTGCGAAACCAGGGACGTTTTCCATCGCCAGGTTCGGCGGTTTCAGGCTGGCGATCAGGGCCAGCAGCCGCTTGAGCGATGCCGAGCGGGGATCGTCCAGGTCTTTCCTGTGCCCCAGAACGGTATGGGGCTGACACGGCGGACTCATCCACCAGAAGTCGGCAAAACCCCATCCGGCAACCATTTGAGGCGTCAGAGATTCGATATTCCTGCAGATAGCACGATGGCCAGGGAAATTCGATCGATAAATTTCCAGCGCCTCGCGATGAATGTCCACCGCCGCGACCGCCTTGGCCGCATCGCCCAGGGCCGCCGCCACTCCGCCGATTCCGCAATGCCATTCCACCATCGATACGGTCATGACGATCGCTCGCCCCGTTTCATTTCGCATCCTTTACGAATTCGCCTGGCACCTTCACGCCGAGGCGTTCCAGTATGGCGGTCAAAGCGATCAGAGGGAGCCCCGTGATCGCCGACTGATCGGCAGAAACGATCGATTCGAAGAGGGAAACTCCCGCGGATTCGATCTTGTACGAACCGGCACAGTCCAGGGGCATGTCGAGCCTGAGATAACGCTCGATTCGTTCGCGATCGAGCGGCCGCATCGTCATGCGGGAAACGTCCGTGTGGAGATGAGCCTCGCCGTCGGGGCCGATGACCGTCATCGCAGTCACCAGTTCATGCGTCTGAGCGCTGAGTCGAAGCAGTTGGTTCACTGCATTTTCGAACGAGCCTGGCTTACCCAGCACTTCGCCTTGAAATGCCAGAAGCTGATCGCCGCCGATGACGATTCGCCCCGGATTCTGCCCTGCGACAGCTCGTGCCTTCGCCGTCGCCAGGTCTTCCGCAAGTTTTTGTGGAGACAAGCCTTTCGTCTTGAAAGAGTCTTCGTCGACACCGGGGGCGACACATTCGACAGCCAGCCCCAGACGCGTCAGCAGCGCCTTGCGATACAGCGATGTGCTTGCAAGAATCAGAGTCGCCATGGCCCGACCACGTCCTTCACGTCAGCATCGAAAACCGCTGCCTGTCCCGGCCCCCGTCCGGCCCGGTTACGACATTCTCGGCCCCGCTGGCTATTATGCCGCACATGCCGCCGATTACGCCAACCCGCACGAACCGATCGTGAGGCGGCTCGTCGAGGCCTGGATCGACCGACACTCACTCGCTACTGAAGCCCGAATTCTCGACCTGGCCTGCGGATCTGGCGAAATCTCGATCGTTTTTCGAAGCCGAGGTTTCGGTAACGTCACCGGAGTCGATCCCTTTACCGGCCCGGCATATCTTCGCCGCACAGGCCAGGAAGCCTTGCCACATGACTTCGTCGCGATTTCGCAAGGCTCGCTCGATTCACTGGTTTTCGACGCGGTCTTCTGCTCCTTCGCCCTGCACCTGGCCGATGCGGGAATGCTGCCGCAGATCTGTCTTCGATTAGCTCAGATCTCACCTCAGCTGGTCGTTCTGACCCCGCACAAACGCCCGGAAATCAAGCCGGCCTGGGGTTGGCGATTGATCGATGAGGTAATGGAAGACCGAGTACGCCTGCGCCATTACGAACGCCCGTGATTTGCCGTGTCTTTCGCACGTTCTCTCATTGAGCCGGAGGCCAGATCGAATTCAGCGAGTAGGCCTCGATCGATTCGAATCGGATTTCGCCGCCGTTCGCCTTCACCGAATACCTCTGATTTTCCGATTTCGGCTGAAACGGGAAAGGAACGTAGACTTGCCCGCCGTTCGCGAAAATCTCCAGGCCTGTGCGGTCACAATAAATGACCAGGTCCACGACCTTCGATTTCGGCAACGGCACGACATGGTCCTGCACTTTCAATGTCCCCGCCACGGGATCCACTACGATCTCGGCCCCGCGGATGTCGATCGTGGCATTGGCTCTGCCTGGTTCGAATCGCATTTTGAGCTCGGCCAGATCCGCTTCGAAATTCTTCAGCGGGTTCGCTGACTGCTCGTTCAGCAGCAAGTTCGAATGGATCGTTTTTTTTCCTCGTAGCGATTCAAGCTCGCGAACCGGCGCGTTGGTGATGCGCGGCCCATCGGGTGTGCTGACCAGTTTCATTTCGTGCGGCAGCGTCATCGACTGGTTGAACGGCATGCCACGCGTTTCTGTCTGCCACCAGCCGATGCGAATCCTGCGACCATCCTCTTTCGGAATGTCGCTGAACGTCTGCGCCGCGTAAAACCCTCGGCCCTGCTGGCTTTGCAGCCTTGAATGCAATGCGGTGAAAGTCGTGCCATCGAATCTGCCAAGGGCATATTGACCATCGGCCGCCATCAGCACCCACATCGATTTCGCCGGATCGTCATCGACGGCGAGCGGGAAAAAGTCGGGGCATTCGAACATGAATCGGCCGGGGGCCTTGTCTCCGTCGAAAATGCTGGCCAGTTTCCAGTCGATCAGATTTTCCGACACGAAAAAGTGAATCGTGTGCTGCGATTGCGGCTTTTCGACATAAAGAACCTTCACCCAGCGTTCGGACGGTTCATGCCAGATGACTTTTGGATCGCGATTCCCACCGGTCACTTGACCGATCACGGGATTCCTCAGGTATTTCGAAAAAGTGCGTCCATCGGTGCTCGAAGCCACGCACTGAACCGTCGGGTCGCCTGCGGCAGTGTAGAACAATACCATCGGCGGCTTTTCCTTCGTACCCAGTCCGCTGGCATTGGCATGGTCGACCACGGCCGAGCCGCTGAACATCGGCCCGAACTTATCAGGCCAGAGCACATCGCCCAGCTCTTGCCAGTGCACCAGGTCACGGCTCACGGCATGCCCCCAGTGCATGTTGCCCCAGCCCCATCCATAGGGATTGTGCTGAAAGAACATGTGATACTCACCGCCGAAATAGACCAGCCCGTTGGGGTCGTTGTTCCAGCCCCGTCGGGGCGAGAAATGCAATTGGCCTCGTAAAGGTTCGTGATAGAGGCTGGTTTCGTCGCCGAACTGATCGCTTTGATCGATCGAAGCCAGCGCTTTCGAATCGCCGGGAAGGCTGTCCACGACAATCTTCAGTCGCTTTCCTTTCCAGCGTACGATTTCCATCGGCGCCCACCAGTCAGGTTCGCCATCAGCCAGTTCGATATCATTACGGACGACCTCCTGGCCATCGACGAAAACACTCACTTTCCGTTTCGGCGAGCCATTCTTCACGGGCATCAGCAGGTAACTATCGCTGGCCGTCAGCTCCCTGAAAACGTCTTTCAGCGGCATCGGCGGCTTGATGTCGGTCAGGACGATCTGATCGACATTGATATGCCCCCAGCCGCCGGTCGCCTGATCTTCGATCCGGATCGTCGCCGCCTGGCCCTGATATTCACCCACCTCCCAGCCCGCGAGAGCCAGGGCTTCACTCCCGCCGGGGCTGGCGTTGGGGCCGGTCATTGTTCTTACGACTTTGCCCCCGACATTGAGTGTGATTCGAAGCCTGGCTTCATCTCGTCCGCCACCGATGAGAAACCGGAGGAATTTCCGTTCGAGCCGAAATTCCGGAGATGTCAGAGTCCCCGTCGAGCTGTCGCCGCCACGAAACGAATTGACTAGCCCCCGGCCTTCGAAACCGCTGACCGCCATTTGCCCCGGAAGGGTGCCACGAGCAGGCGCCGTGCCGAAGGCTTCGCCTGTAACTTTCCAGGATCCGTAATTTTCGCCTTCGAAGTCGGCGATGAGGATTTCAGGGCCGTCATAGCCCGGAGCGGGATGCAACGCGGCAAACACCGCCAGCGTAAGAATGAGCGTTCGAATCATCGATTTGGGCTCGGAGAGGGTGCGAAAACGGGACTGGCCTGAGGGACGGATGTTCGCAGACGATCCGGAGCGAAGATGTTACCAGATCGCCCGATCAGCGAATCTCGCATTCGGTCCGGTTTTGCCGATTTTTCCGAATCACTTGCCTGCATCGGCCATAACGCCGTAAGATCGATTTGTCACACCGCTTTCGCCGCGCCTGCGAATTGTCGAACCGGGCTGGACGATCCTGAAGCGGCGTATGTCCGAATGTCGAACGGACGCACCACGATGAACCAGCATAAGATCCACCGACGATGCCTGAGAATTGCGGCCGCCACCCTGGCCGCGTGGGCCGGTATGCACATGCTTTGCCCAGGTTTGCAGGCCTGGCAGGACGCGCCTCGCCCGCAGCCGGGCGTCGCTTACGGCATGCCTGAAGGCACCGAAAAGTTCGCCGCCGGAACACTTATCCCCTACGCTGGTTACAACTATGTCGCCCAGGGCGACGGCACGATGATGCTGGCCGCCCAGCAGCCTCAGGCCAGACCATTGCCACCGCCTCGGCAACGTGTGGCCCCACAGGCCGCGAATCCCCAAGTCGTCATGACGACACGTCGAATCGTGTATGTGCCCACCACGACTGTCATTCGCACCGTCTCTCCTGCCTGGGGCTATTCCAGCTGGGGCTACGGCGGCTTCGGCCCGCCTTATGGACTGGGCTTCCGCACATACGGCTGGGGTGGCTGGGCTGGTCCTGGAGCCTGGGGACCGTTCGGCCCCTTCGGCCCGCCCGGTTTCGGGCCATATATCGGCTTCTGGTGATCGTTCTTCGGATTCGGCCCCATGAAGCAATTCGATGACCACGAGCCACCAGTCGAAGACTGAGTGGCTCCGCGGGTTTTGGGCGATACCGCATTGATCTCGTAAAGGCCACGGCAATCAGGTTTATCCTTTTTTCTCGGCCTTTTTAAGCTCATCCTCATACTTCTCGAGAACCTGTTTGTCGACGAAGATCGAATTGACGAACGTCGCGCCTCGTTCGACGTAATTTTTCGACTTCATGAATTCGCCGATTTCGGGGATTTTCCGGGTCGTGCCTGAGACGAGCGTCTCGATGCAAATGACTTTCGGCCGAAATCTGGCGAAATCGATCGATTTGAGGATTTCGAAGTGAATACCTTCGGCGTCGATCGAAACATACGCGGGAGCTTTACCTTCGAAATGATCGGCCATGACCTGATTGATATCCAGCAACGGCATTTTCACGACTTCCCGGATTCGTATCCGCCCATTCGTGACTTTTTCCTGATGCTCGGCCTCTTCCTTCGAAAATGTGTTCCAGGAAGGTTCGGTCATCCGGTAATAGTCGGCCTCTCGCTGAGCCGTGATTCCGATACCGGCTTCCAGCACCGTGTCATTCGGGCGAACTTCACGTAACAGCTTGCAAATGTCCACGTTCGGCTCGACAAGAACGCCCGCGCCACCCTGCTCATAAAACAGGTAAGTATTGTTGATCTGCGTCGGATGATAGGCGCCGATGTCCAGATACGTCATTGGCTCCCGGTTCTGGAGGTAACCGAATACGAAGCTTACGATCCGGTCCTCTCCGGCCTGGGAGTAGGATTTGTCCGGGGGAGTCAAAGGGGGTGGCGATGGGTCGGCTTGCCGTTTCGGGGCTGGCTTCCACGGCCTGAAAGGTTCCGCCGCGGCAGCCCGGTCTTTCATGAGCCCGCGAAACTCGTGCACCGTTCTCGGCACGAAGTGCCCGGCGACCGCTCCCAGTGATGTAAATCCGAGGCCTTGCAGGAAGGTCTTTCGATCGATCATCCGAATCGCCCCTTCGACGGACTCGATTCCGCGGCCACTACCTGGCGGATCGGGCGGCAACACGCGGGACCAGTCCGATTTTCGAGTGAATTCCCTGAAAAGGAAGAAATGTCCGGTATCTATCTGGTACTCGAACGGTCCCGCTTCCGCAAACGAAATCCGCCGAACTTCGACACTGCGGTTCACGGGAAAAGCCCCAATCCGGTATAACAGTCTCATCGATTTTTCCGGGAACCGCCCGGCGACCGGCTATCGCGACTGGGCGAACAGCCGCTCGCACCGAATCTCCATCGGTCAGGATCGCAGCTCTAGCATGAATGCCGTCTTACCCTCCATGAAGCGCCTCGACCTCGTTCGGAATCCAGGAGAAGGCGAGGCTTTCCTCGAGAATCTTCGACGAAGTCTTTCCCCTCGAGGCGACATCGTCAGCCCAAAGGGCCGAGAACTCACGGAAAAAGTCTTCGGTGAAGCCCTTGCCCCCGTGGCCGTTGTCGACCGAATCCTGGGCGAAATTCGCGAAACCGGCCTGGCCGCCCTGCTGAAATTCACGGAACAGCTGGACGGCAAATCTCTTACGCCCGAGTCGATGCGAGTCTCTCCCTCTGAGCTTCAGGCGGCGGCCGAAAAAGCTGACCCGGAGTATCTCGCTACGATCGACCGGATTCGAGCCAACGTGCTTGCCTTTCAGCGATCGATCCTTCACACGGATTCGCAACCGCTCACGACCATCGACGGCAAAATCTGGCTCCGCTACCGCCCCCTGCGGCGCATCGGTGTCTGCATTCCAGGTGGTGCGGCGGCTTATCCCTCCAGCCTCATCATGACCGTCGTTCCCGCCCAGGCCGCCGGTGTGAAGGAAATCGCCGTCGTCGTTCCGCCCACACCCTTCGGTGGATATAACGACGACCTGCTCGCAGCCTGCCATCGTCTGGGAGTTACGGAAGTCTATCGCGTCGGTGGTGCTCAGGCCGTCGGCGCTCTGGCTTACGGGGTGGAAGGCATCGCTCCGGTCGACAAGATCGTCGGCCCTGGCAATCTGTTCGTCGCTCTGGCCAAAAAAGCCGTGTACGGCCAGGTCGATATCGACTCGATCGCCGGCCCCAGCGAAGTGATCCTCATCGCCGATTCGACCGCCCGACCTGAATTCATCGCCGCGGACCTCATCAGTCAGGCCGAGCATTCGCCAGGCTCTTCGTTGCTGGTGACCTGGGACGAAGGCCTGATCGAACGGGTCGCTGAAGCACTCGATGATCAACTGGGCCGCCTTTCCCGCGGCGATCTCGCCCGCGACAGCCTGGAACGATTCGGGGCTCTGGTACGCGTCGCCGATGCGGATGCGGCAGTCGCACTGACCAACCGCATGGCACCTGAACACTTGCACATTTCGACCGTCGAGCCGGAAAAACTCGCCGAACGGCTGACCGACGCAGGTGCGATCTTCCTGGGCCACCACACGCCCGTTGCCGCGGGTGATTACGCTGCCGGTCCTTCACACGTGCTTCCCACCGGCGGCACGGCTCGCTGGGCCAGCGGGTTGACGGCCAACCATTTCCTCCGTTCGACCAGTATGATCGGCCTGACCGAAACGGGCCTGGGCCAGATCGCCGGCGATATCACCCGCCTGGCTGAAATCGAAGGCCTGACTGCCCACAAAGCCAGTGTGACCGTGCGAACCGAAGGCAGCATCGATTGAATGGATTTCGAAGTCGTACGAGATTCCGAAGTCCCTGATTGCATATCGCTTCGACACTAGAATTGATGGACTTGCGACCATGAGCCTCGTGATTCGCCCTGCCACGCCGGAAGACTGCCCGACGATCGTTGCCCATATCCGTGAACTGGCTTTTTACGAAAAGCTCGAACATGAAATGGTCGCCACGGCTGACCAGTTTCGCCAACACCTGTTCGGCCCACGCCCCGTCATCGAAGCCGTCATGGCCGAATGGGCCGGCGAACCCGCCGGCTTCGCACTCTTTTTCACGAATTTCAGCACATTTCTGGGCAAGCCGGGATTGTATCTGGAAGACCTTTATGTGCGTGAAAAATACCGCCGCAAGGGCATCGGCAAGGCATTGATTTCGAGCCTGGCGAAAATCGCCGTCGATCGCGAATACGGCCGTTTCGAATGGTCCGTGCTGGACTGGAATGCCCCTGCCATTGCATTCTATCGCTCCATCGGCGCCATCGGCATGGACGAATGGACCGTCCAGCGTCTCACCGGCGAACCGCTCGACAGACTGGCTTCGACGGCACCGCCGATCGCCGGAAATTCCTGAACGCAGGTTCGAACCCTGTGAGCCAACGACACGACGAAATACGATCTGACTTTCGAAATCGAACGACGAGAACTGCCCCGATGAGCTACTTCCTGCCTCATATCGACGCCATGTCCGGCTATGTGCCCGGCGAACAGCCACGCGGCCGTACTTTCGTCAAACTCAACACGAACGAAAACCCCTATGCCCCCAGCCATCGTGTGGCCGAAGCCATGATGCCGATCCTGCTGGAAGGCCGGCTGCGACTCTACCCTGATCCCGTGGGCACCAGGTTCTGTGAAACCGCGGCGAAGCTGCACGGAGTCCACCCCGACCAGATCATGACCGGCAACGGGTCCGACGACATCCTGACGATTCTCACCCGGGCTTTCGCCGGCCCCGGCAGACCGGTCGCATCGGCCCAACCCGGCTACATTCTTTACGAAACGCTTGCTCAAATTCAAAATGCGCCGTTCCGGTCCGTCGAATACCCCGTGAACTGGACGCTCGAACCGGAGCATTTGAGAGATCTCGAAAATCCGGCGATGTTCTACCTGGCGAATCCCAATTCGCCATCCGGAACGGCCATGGCCCCTGATCAGGTGGCGAAACTGGCCGAAGCCTTGCCCTGCCCGCTCGTCGTCGACGAAGCCTACGCCGATTTCGCCGACACGAATTGCATCGAACTCGTCAAAACGCACCCGAACGTCATCGTCAGCCGCACCCTTTCGAAAGGCTATGCCCTGGCAGGTCTGCGGCTCGGTTATTGCATCGCCAGCGCTGAGATCATCGCAGGCCTGAACAAAGTCAAGGACTCGTATAATTGCGATATGCTGTCGCTCGCCGGCGGCATCGCAGCGCTTGAGGATCAGGCCTGGCTAAGGGATACGAGGGCCAGAATCCTCGCCACACGTGAACGGCTCGCGACTTTCGTCGCGGAACTTGGCTATCTCGTGCCCCCAAGCCAGGCGAATTTCGTCTGGTGCGAAGGCGGGCCGCCTGCCGAAGAAGTTTACAAAGCCCTTCGCGAACGGGATATCCTCGTTCGCCTGATGCGCTATCCCGGTCGCGAACCGGCCCTGCGAATCACCGTCGGCACCGACGAACAGATCGACTTCCTGGAAACCGCGCTGCGCGAAATTGTCTGAGCGGGAATTCGATATTGGCCGCTTTCTCGTATTAACGGATTCGTGCGATGCGTGATCCCGATTCGAAACGTCCGTACGAATTTCCCTGGGGCGACTCGGTTCTCGACCTTTCGCCCCCACCGGGATCTCATTTCGAAATCTCGAGGTTCGATCCTGATTCTTCAGGTGCGATTGCCGCCTGGCCGGAATACACCCGGCGACTCCACGAGTCTCTCGATTTCCCGATCTCGCAGCCGAAGCTCGAAACCCGCATCGGCCCCGGCACGAAGGTCGCCATCATAGTCGATGACCCCTCGCGCTGGACTCCGATCGACAAAACCGTACCGATCGTGCTGGAACGCCTGCGAGCTGCCGGTGTCGAGCGCCGGGACATTTCCATTTCGTTCGGCGTCGGCCGCCATGCCGCTGTCAGTCGCGAAGACATGACGAAACGCCTGGGCCCCGAGATCGTCAATTCCTACGAGTGCCACAGCCCGCCGGTCGATGACATTTCCGCTTACGACGATCTCGGCACCTCGGCCGACGGCGTGCCCGTTCGCGTGTTCTGTCCGGTCGTACGAGCAGACCTGCGGATCCTTATCGGCTCCGTTCTGCCCCACCTTCAAGCCGGCTTCGGAGGGGGCTGGAAGCTCATTTTTCCAGGCTGTTCGCATCGGTCGACCCTCGGAGCGATTCACCAGCAGGGTCTCTCCGGCGATGCCGCCCGGCTGCTTGGCTCCGACCCGGCCACGAATCCGATGCGGCAGGCGATTTCCAGAGCCGCGAAGCTTCTGCCCGGCGGCACGATTTCGATCAGCCACGTCATCGGACGAAATTCCGCCGAGATTTTCGAAGTCGCCGCCGGCGATCCTGACGAAGTCGAATTGAAACTGGCTGAGGAAGCCATGCGTCGATTCGCATTCGTGCCAGACCCAACCGGCAATCTGGCTGACGCAATCGTTGTGGGGAACGCCCCCTGGCCTGGTGACCCGCTCCATTCTTTCAAGGTTTTGCTCAACCATCGCGCAGCCTGCAAGCCCGGCGGCGTACTGGCAGGCGTGTTCTGGACCGATCCCGCCGAATTGGGCCGATCGTTCTCTCCCGGTCTGGCCCGCTTGATTTCGAAATCCGGGCCAGTCGGCGCGATCGCGACACGACTTGGCCTTCCAGCTGCCGAAAACGCTGCCGCCCTTCTTGGTTCGCCGAAGCGGTTCATGATGCGCTGGGCCCGCGAACTGGTGCTCGACCGGCATGTAGTCGTCTATTCGCCGGAGATGAAATCACATTTCGGCTCCCGGCTGGGACCGGTACGGATCGTCGACAGGACGGAGGATTTATGGAGATGGATTTCGAAGTCGCGCGGATCGGGCGCATCGGTGACGACATTTCCCTATGGCGGACTGTCCTACGTGCCTCATATTCGGGCTTGAGGCAAATCTTGCTCCTCCCGATCGATATTCTTCGCAGACCGGTCGTCCGTGAATTTCGAACAGCGAGCGATTTATGCGAATACCACGCCTTTCGGTCACCAGAGTTATGCCGCTGATCGCGATTCTGGCTTTGCTTTTGCGATACGTCAGAGTCCCGATCGGGCGTATCGATCAGTGGATGAGGCTGGAACGGAATATCGAGTCACGGATTCGTCTCTTGCAGCCCAGTGATCCGAACACGATCGATCCGAACGTCTGGAACTGCGCGAGACAATGGACTCTTTACGCTCTTGGCGAGTCCTGCCAGGTTCCCGGAAATCCAGCCAATCACGAATTGATTCGGCTAATCGAAGACCTTGAAGCGAAACTCCAGGGGAAAGTCGATCTGGAAACATTGAAGTGGATCTGGTATCGACTGGGGAAAGTTGGACGATCTGGCGAATCGTATACCAGAAGCTTCATGCCACACTTTCAGAAATGCCTCGAAACGGGCCAATTCGATTGAAGTGACATGGCAGGAACGTCGATGCTCGTCCTCGATTCCGCGATGATGAGGGTGACCATTCATGATCCTTGCATGGCTCCAAAAAATCGCTTCGCATTTTGTAATGCAATCGAAAATGCCGTCATGCGATTCCGACGACCGCATGGACTGGGATCGCGCCTGGCGAGCCGAACCGCACCGGCAGATCATCGATCCCGTGCTCTCCAAGCGAATCACTGCAGAATTCGGTCGATGGGGGCCGCTCAAATTCGTGACTGTCTGCCTGGATCCTCCCCAATATTCCGATCGAGTATACCGCG
>WGMM01000017.1 GCA_016125085.1 bacterium | reverse complement strand
TCATTCGATAACTTTCGGGAGATATTGATTTACGGCAGATTTACGGCTTATTTACGAATTCCCGAAAAGCACCGAAATCGTGCCTGAGGAACGGGAAGTGACCCGATTTCCGATCCTTGGGGGCTTGACCTTTGCCTGTGATCCGTGTCTTAATTGAATAGTCTACCCAAAGCAAATGACCGGAAGGTGCATCGAATCGCTGAACCGCGTATGTCACGGATGTTCCATGGCATGCGTATTCTTTTCGATGACATCGTATTCCCGAACGCTACGACGATGTTCTTCATCGTCCGTCGTGGAATCGATTCGGCAACGACAATCCGGCTGTCACAGCTTCGTGAGATCGATCTCAATGTTTTCCAGCCTTCGCAAATCCGCAGCTATCGTTCCGACCGTGTTCGCATTGACCCTCTCGTTCGCCGGAATCGGCTGTGGCGGTGGCGATACGGCCCCTGCCCCCGCTGCTGCCGGGGGTGAGACGAAACCTAAAGCGCCACCGGTCAAGGCCAAAGGCGGTCGCATGATCGAAAGCGAAGAAAACACCCCGAAGCGGCTCCAGGGTCGCGACAACTGATCACGAATTCGCGCTGAACCCGGAATTTCCGAACAAGTTCGGTTCCGGGTTCGTACCGGATTCGCTACGTGCACCTGTTCCCAGTTCCGTCAGTCGAAAAGGAGTCTTTGAATGGTCAAACCTGTTTCCCGTACGCGCTCAGGCTTCACCCTGATCGAGCTTCTGGTGGTGATCGCGATCATCGCCGTCCTCATTTCTCTGTTGCTCCCTGCCGTTCAATCGGCACGTGAAGCCGCCCGTCGCGCCCAGTGCGTCAACAACCTCAAGCAACTCGGCCTTGCCGCTCACAATTACGAGAGCGCCATCGGCAGCTTCCCGATGGGCGATCACCCGGGCCGGAACTACAACGGTTCGCTGATCCGCCAGAACTTCAGCCAGTGGGTCGCTCTCTCGCAATTCATCGAGCAGGGCAACGTGTACAACATGGTCAATACCCAGCTCATGATGTACCTCGGACCCAACTCGACGGCTTCCGGCATCGGCCTCTCCACGCTGTGGTGCCCGTCGGACGGCGACATCGTCTCCACCCGTTACCCCGGTCAACCCGGCGACGGCTGGGACGATTCCCCGATGCCGATGCGTTACAGCTCTTACGCCGGTAACGGTGGTCCTCACCCGGTTCACACCTGGAACTCCACGACGGCCAACCCGCCCCAACCGTGGAACCTCGGCATGTTCTACCACATCGGTGGCCGTGGTCCCGGCTTCGCCGATCAAGGCCCTGTCCGTATTCAGCAAATCAGCGACGGCACGTCGAACACCATGATGTTCATCGAATCGTCCTACACCAAGGCCGCTCAAATCGACCGCGCCAACGGTGGCGACGGCTTCGGCCCCAAGTGGTGGACCTCGGCTGACTACGGTGACGGCGTCATCGGCACCGGCTTCGCCCCCAACTACTTCAAGGGCACCAACGCCGGCGCGAACCGCTACTGCCGTGGCAGCAACTTCGCCATGACCGCCAACAGCTTCCACCCTGGTGGCGTCAATGTCGCCTTCGCGGACGGCTCGGTCAGGTTCATCAAGGATACGATCCAGAGCTGGGGCCCCACGTCGTTCCAGTGCTCGGGTCAAGCTTATGCCGGTATCACGGCTCAGCGCGGTGTCTGGCAATCGCTTTCCACCATCGGTGGCGGCGAAGTGATCTCGGCCGACGCTTATTGATCCGTCGAATTCGCGAAGTCGCGAAATCGACCGGTCCGACTTCTTTCGACATGACGACACGCCAGAGTTCCGACTCTGGCGTGTTTTCGTTTTCGTTTCCGCCGGCAACCAATTCTCTGAGCGATCCATCGCGATTCTCCCTGGCTCAACGTATTCTTCCAGCCGAAACCTCTCCCGCAGAAATTACTTAACCGGAAAATCGCGTCTGATTCAGCCATGATCTCCTGCCTTACGCTGAAGATGTCGCCTTCGTTACTGCTCCGGAAGCGATCGTAACCATAGAACCGGAATTCTCATCGATTTTCGCCCGTAGCCACATTTCCGAATCGACCTTATTTTCGAAAGCGTTCTGACACCATGGAAACCAGCGAAATACCGCCCCGCCCCGCAGGTCGCGCTGCCAATGCCATCAAGCATGGCTTCTGCGCCGTGAAATACGTCTCCGACAAGCTCTCCGCGCTTGCCGACCGCATCCGTATCGAACTCATGCGCATCCACGACCCCTGCACCGACGAGGAAATCGACACGATCGAAGATCTCGCACTCGCCAAAGCGCACCTCCAGCACATCGAATCGGCCTGGGACAAAACTGCCGATCAGGACGCTTCGAAAGCCCGCGATCACTACCGACGGCAATCTATCTCCCAGTTCAGGAACGACCTCAACTTCTGGGCAGATGCGCCTGCAACGAATCTCGAAACGATCGGTCGCACTTTCGGAGGTGCGGAATACTTCGTCCGACTTTGGACCGGTATCGTCGAAAGCCTGGCCCCCGGCGGCCCGGGGCTCACGTTCGATCAGGCTTCGAAAGCCGCTCTCTCCAAAGGTTCCCATTGGGAAATTTCGCTGATGAATTCCTCCGGAGCGTGGATCATGACCCGATTCGTCCGCACCGCGATCGACCCGGCGGGCGAGTTGTGCAAATGGATCGCCACTTCGGGGGGCTCGACAGACCGGAGTCGCGCCGAATGGTATCTCGAACGCACCCCCGATCGTGCCGCATCCCGGGCAGAACTGGCTGCCGAAGCCGCCCTGCAGCTCGAACGCTGGTCAAAGCGCCTCAAAGAGTTACGGCAAGATTACGAAACGAAGTCGGATACGGCGGCAGAGTGTTTCATGGGAATCCTGCCGGGCGACAGAACCCAGACGGATAAATTCCGTCTGCATCTTCGCTACCTCACCGGCGCCCGAAATCAGGTCGAGCGCTGTCAGAAACGGCTCGACGCCCTGAAAAAAGGCAGAAACCTGGCAGCCCACCGCTCCGCCCGGAAATCAGCCAGGATGAGTCCGGCTTCTGCTCCCGAAACTGCCGGTGTCGCTGAGCCGATAGCGTTGCCGGAACTTCCGGAACAGCCGAACGCATCGACGGAACCGGAGATTCAGCCCGGGACGGTAGAAACTCCGAAAGACGTTGAAGCCCCATCGCCTCCTGTGCCCGAAGACCCTCCGGTCACGCAAGTTACGGAAAACGCGATGAGTCTCGAAGTTCCAGTCGCAGTCGCCCCTGACTCTTCCGAAAGTCCGAAGCCGCAACTTCGAACTGCAACGCCGCAAATGTTGATCGGCGAAGATCTTCTCGACCGGCGCATTCCGCTGGGTACCCGCATCGACAATCTGGCGAAAATGTTCGGAATCACGTTCGATGAGTCTTTCGAAACGGATGACTCGAATTCGATGGATTTCGAAAGCTTCGCCACTCCGCGGGAACAGCGCGAATTCGAAGCCTGGCGGCTCACAATGGAACGATCGATCGCCGAGCAGGAGTTCGAAGACGAAGCCTGAAGCATGCCGGGAACACGGGATCGTGTGGTGTCCGCCGTTCTATTTCCGCTTGCTGGCGGTTATGATGGTCACATCACGACAATCGAACGAGTGAGCGAACGGCCGGCCCGGAAGAGGCCGGAGATCAAGGAATTCCGCGAAATGGCATTGGCGAAAGTGGCGATCGTAGGTCGCCCGAACGTGGGCAAATCATCGATTTTCAATTGGCTCGCCGAGCGGCGGCTTTCGATCGTGGACGACATGGCAGGCGTCACGCGCGACCGGGTCACGACGCTGATCGAAGTCGAAGGCCGTAAAAAGCACGCCGACGACGTCTCCGGCGACTGGTTCTTCGAGCTGATCGACACCGGCGGCATCGGCATGGTCGATCGCGACGATCTGGAGAATGACGTCTACAAGCAGATCGACGTCGGATTCGCCGAGGCCGATGTCCTCGTCTTCGTCGTCGACCTCAAAGACGGCATCATGCCTCTTGACGAGCACGTCGCCGGCCGCTTGCGGACGCTCGGCAAGCCCGTGATCCTCGTCGCCAACAAGGCGGACAACCAGGCGGAAGCCGATCGTGCCGGCGAATTCCTCAGGCTCGGCCTGGGCGAGCCCGTCGTTGTGGGCGTGACGCATAACCGCAACCGCAACGGCCTGCTGGAAGCGATTCACGAAGTCATCCCGCCGGCCCTTCCGGAAGAGCGCCCGGCCGACGCGGCGATGAAGATCGCGGTGGTGGGGCGACCCAACTCGGGCAAGAGCACGTTCATCAATACGCTGCTGCAGACAGAGCGGATGATCGTCTCCGAAATCCCCGGCACCACGCGCGACAGCGTCGACGTCCGATTCCAGCTCGACAACCTGGAATTCATGGCGATCGACACGGCCGGCATCAAGCGCAAGGCCAAAGTCCGCGATTCGCTCGATTTTTACTCGATCCACCGGGCTGAACGGTCGATCCGCCGGGCCGATGTCGTCCTGCTGTTTCTGGACAGCATGCAGGAAGTGACCCGGCTGGACAAGCAGATCGCCGACACCATTCTGCAGGAAAGCAAGCCCTGCATTCTGGTGGCCAACAAGTGGGATCTCATGCCCGTCGAGGCCCGGGCCGATTACATGGAATATCTCCAGAATCAGTTTCGGGCCATGGCTTTCGTACCGTTCGCCGTGGTCACGGGTAAATCGGGCCGCAACGTGAAGGCCCTGATTCACCTTGCCCGGAACCTGTTCAAGCAGTCACATCACCGTGTGAGCACGGGCAAGCTGAACCGGTTGATCCGCGAGATTTTCGACACGCACCCGCCGGCGATGCGGTCGAACCGGAACCCGAAGCTGTTCTTCGCCAGCCAGGTGGCCGTCGCCCCGCCGACGATCGCCCTGGTGGTGAACGATCCGAAGCTGTTCGACCCGAATTACGTCCGCTATCTTCTCAACGCAATTCGTGAGCGTGGCCTGTTTTTCGATATTCCGATGAAGATCGTCCTGCGCAAACGCACGCCCGGCGACCCGACCCGAAAGGGCCAGGTGGAAGAAGACTTCACTGAAGATACGCTCTATGCCGACGACGAGTCTAAGCCGAATGCCGACTGGTCGGAAATCGTCGTTTCGAACCGTTCGGCACGGCCGAAAACGGATGAGGACGAAGCCGCATTCGTGGAACGCTGGCTTGCCCGCGAGAAATTCGGGGCCGACGACGAAGCCTTCGAGGATTGACACCCAGGCCGTTTGATCGGCACCGACTTTTCGGATAGCGTAATCGACGAGATGCGATCGCCCAGTCGATCGCGAGTTTCCGACAGCTTCACGACCGCTGGAGAACGACGCATGGCCATTTCCCGCAGATCCTTTCTGAGCCGGTCCGCACTCGGTATCGCGGCCCCTTCGTTCATCGCCCGCGGCGTTCAGGCGATTGACCCGATCGCGCGCACCCGCCCCAGTCATTTGAAGCTCTCCATCGCGGCCTACTCCTACCGTCAGTTCCTGCAGGGCGAGAAGAAGTCGATGGACGTGTTCGACTTCGCCGGCCTGGCCGCCGACATGGGCCTGGACGCGATCGAACCGACGTCGTACTACTTCCCCGCTGACGCCCCGATCGACTACTTCCACAAGCTCCAGCGGCATGCATTCCTGCTGGGCCTGGACATCTCGGGCACCGCCATCGGCAACAATTTCTGCCTGCCGCCCGGGCCGGACCGGGACAAGACCCTGAAGCTGACCCGCGTCTGGATTGACCGCGCGGCGGCTATGCAGGCACCGGTGATCCGGATCTTCGCCGGCAACGTGCCGAAGGGCGACTCCGAAGAGGCCGCCGTCGAACGGACGATCGAGGGCATTAAACAATCGTGCGAATATGCCGGCACCAAGGGCGTTGTCCTGGCACTCGAAAACCACGGCGGAATCACGGCGGAAGCCGATCAGCTCCTGAAGCTGGTCAAAGCTGTCGATTCGCCCTGGTTCGGCGTAAACCTTGACACCGGCAACTTCCGCACGGCCGACCCATACGGCGACCTCGAAAAACTAGCTCCCTACGCTGTGAACGTCCAGGTCAAAACCGAAATCCAGCGCAAGGGTCAGCCGAAGAAAGAGCCGGCCGATCTCGCGAAGCTCGTGGATATGCTCTATCGCGTCCGTTATTCGGGCTATGTCGTTCTGGAATACGAAGCCCCGGAAGACCCGATGAAGGCCATTCCGGAGCATGTGAAGACGCTGAGGCGGCTGATCGACGCTGGGCCGGTCGCCACGACCTGACTGCGGCCCCTTCGCCGAATCACTCGCCGATGACTTTGACCAGCACCCGCTTCGGCCTGCGTCCGTCGAATTCGCCGTAAAAGATCTGTTCCCAGGGGCCGAAGTCGAGCTTGCCCTTCGTAATGGCAACGACGACTTCCCGGCCCATGATCTGCCGCTTCATGTGGGCGTCGGCGTTGTCCTCGCCGGTGCGATTGTGGGCGTAGCGGGCGGGCGAAGCGTCGAACGGCGCGAGCCCTTCGAGCCACTTTTTATAGTCTTCGTGCAGGCCAGGCTCGTCGTCGTTGATGAACACCGAGGCCGTGATGTGCATGGCGTTGACGAGCACCAGCCCTTCCTGAACGCCGCTTTTGCGGACGATCTCCTCGACCCTGGGCGTGATGTTCAGAAAGGCCATGCGCGCGGGCAAGTTCAGAACGAGATGCTCTGTCACGGATTTCATGATTCGTCAGTTCCGAAACGGCATTCCAGGGCGATAGTGAAGAAGCGAACCGGTTGCCGGTTCGCTTCGACGGGTTTTCAGCGGTTCTGGTCGATCGATCCGAACTTGTGAGTCGAATCCGGATCGAATGACTCAGGATGATTTCTTTTTCGTGGCTTCGCGTTCCGAAGGTGGTGTCCAGTCTTCAGGCAGACCGGCTTTTTTGCGCAGCGATTTCATCCAGTCTTCGCGGCCTTTGTTTTCGGCTTCAGCCATTGCGGTTTGCACCAGCCGCGGGAATGGCCCCATTGCGCCGTAGAGCTGTTCCGGAGTGACCGGCTTTCGGTTCGCGACGGAAACCACGTAGTAGAACCGGTGCGTGGCGTTCGGTTCGACGGCGACTTGCTTGTCGCCCAAAGCGAAGGCAGCATCCATCAGAGCCTTGCCGGCTTCGTTGAGCTCAAGGAACGTGCCTTCGCGAACCGTGGCGCTGAAGCTGCTGGGAATGATCTTCGACGTCGGGGCCGTCACGATGATCTGCTTCTTCTGGCCATCCGCGACGGCCTTCAGGTCTCCGTCCTTCGCTTTGACGGCGTCGGCAAAGGTTTTGGCATCCTTTTCGGCCAGTTCGCGGGCCTTGCTCAGCTTCCAGTAAGCTTCCACAGTGGGTTTGGCTTCCTCGAAGGTCGGCACGTGAGCCGCTTCGTCTGCGACCTTCCAGATCATGTAGCGTCGGCCGCCGACCGTCGTGAACAGGGTCGGAGTGAATTCCCTGAACGATTCGGCGAAGATCTCGGTCGTGAAATTCTCGCCAAGGTCACCGATTTCGGTTCCCAGACGAGCATCGGCGATCGCGCCGAGTTCCAGCACGGCATCGGGGGCCGATGCTTCCTCGCTGGAAATCGCGCTGGTTTTTTCGTAGGTCAGTTCGAGTTTCTTGACAGCTTCGATGAGCTTCGCGGAATCGTACCTCGGCAGCGGCTTGTCGCCCGCAAGGCCTTCATCGCGGGCGGCGTCGTTCTCTTCCTCGACGGCAGCCACGGAGTCCGCGAACGGATTCATCACTTCCTCACGCAGTTCGCTGAACTTGCGGTCGATCTCGTTGCGGGCTTCTTCTCGAGAGATTTCCTCGACGAGCGAGCTGCGAACCTCTTCGAGAGTACGGAATCGCGGGCCTTCAGCCGGGGCGGGCGGCACGTTGGCATCGGCCGGCCCCTTGGGTGTGAGCTTGGCTTCGGCATCGCCCTGGAAGAGATCCTGGGGCAGCGGGCTCAGCTGCAGCCGTTCTTCGGGCGTCAGAGGCGGCAGGGTGAAGTCGGCTTCCTTGCGGCTTTCGTAAACTTCCTTGATCCTGGCGTCGGTCAGCCCGGCGGCGATCCGGGTCGCAACCTGGTTGGAATCAGCCGAGATCGCTTCGACCTGCACACGACGGGGAATCTTGAAAGCCGGAACGGGCGATGTCCGCTTCGGTTCGGTGTTCTTGCCCGTTTCGTACAGTTCCTTGAGCTCCGCTTCGGTCGGCGTGCCGACCTTGTCCAGGTAGCTGTCCACCGGGAAGGCCACGGCGTTCACGGAGATCGTCTCGGCTTGCGAGCGATAGAGTTCGTAGACGTCCATCGGGCTGACTTCCGTACCGCCGCCCAGCGTACGCACCTGCAGCAGCCGAAGCTGGTTGCCGATCGCGTTGAGCAGGTACTGATCCGGCACCCGGGAAGCGAAGAAGGACTGGTAAGTCCTGTCCAGATCGGCGGATGTGACCGATCCGATGCGATCCCGGAAAGTCTTCATCGTCGCTTCGGAACCGCCCAGACCGAGGCTCTGCAGAAGAATCTGGACAGGGGCTTCCCGCAGCCAGGTTTTGGTCGATTCCAGATCGACCGGAATACCCAGTCGATCAGCTTCGTTTTCGAGGATCACGGCGTCCACGATCGAGCGGTCGTCGGTCGGGCCGAAGATGGACTGAGGCACAGGCAGCCCGATCTGGGCTTCGGCCAGCTTGACGCTCAGGAGCTTCGTGACGAAGTCATTGGCGAACGCCCTCTGGTTCGCCATCTCGCCGATCCGGCTGGACTTGACTTCCTTGCCGAAGAGCTTCGCGACGACTTCGTCCTGAAGCGGGCCGGAGGACCGGGAGCCCAGAAAATTCATGAGGCTGTCCGAGATGACGAAGACGAACATCGCCATCAGCGCGAACACGGCCAGCATCGGTTTCTGGTAACGACGAAACGTCTCGAAGGGCATACGGCGACCTCAATGACGCGGACGCGGGGGCCGGGGTTGACCGGCCAGGATCGATACACGATTGGACCCATCAAAGTAGTCGATCCGTCCGCAAAACGCAAGGCGGCGAACCGGACCGTTTCCGTGGTGTCCCTCTTGACAGATCCCGGCCCAGCGGATAATCCATCAAAAAACAAAGGTTCCTCGTGGCACGGATCTCGGACGGGGTTTCGATTCCATCTTCGATCGTCACCGTTGCGACTCGCTTTCGCGATTTCGCCAGTGAGCCGTGTCCTCCCGAGCGATCCGCCCCGAACCCGGGTTCGCCAGCCAAGCCCCAAGTCACGACGGAAGGTTGTTGTCACAGTGGCACGAAAACGAGCCGAATCCGCGGAATCGAAGCCGAAAAAAGCGAAGAGCCCGGCCTCGAAAGCGAAATCCGCCTCGAAAAGCATAGCGGCCGAAACCGGAACGGCAGCCGCCCCTCGGGCCGCCCGGTCCGGTGCGACTCGCGACCTGGTCATCGTCGAAAGCCCCAAAAAAGCCAAGTCGATAAACAAATTCCTCGGATCGTCCTTCGTCGTCAAGGCGAGCATGGGCCACGTCCGCGACCTTCCGGACCGCAAGCTCGGCATCGATATAGAAAACGGATTCGCGCCGACTTACGAAATCATGTCCGACAAAAAGGACACGATCGACGACCTGAGAAAAGAAGCCGACCGGGCCCGCACCGTCTACATGGCGACTGACCCGGACCGTGAAGGTGAAGCCATCGCCTGGCACCTCCAGGCCGCTCTCGACCTGCCGGATGACCGCGTCCGCCGCGTCATGTTCTACGAAATCACCGAAAAAGCCGTCAAAGAAGCCTTCAACCACGCGACGGACATCAATGTCGACAAGGTCAACGCCCAGCAGGCCCGCCGCCTGCTTGACCGCGTCGTCGGTTACGAAGTCTCGCCCCTGCTCTGGAAAAAAGTTTTCCGGGGTCTTTCCGCGGGCCGGGTTCAATCCGTCGCCGTCCGCCTGATCGCCGAACGCGAAAAAGACATCTCGGCCTTCGTTTCCGAAGAATACTGGAAAATTACCGCAACCCTCGCGACCGATTCCGCCGTCGCGAAACGTGTCGCCGAAGAACTCGCCAAATCCCAGGCCAAAGCCGAAGACGACGACGCCCCCTTCGACGAAGACGACGAAACGCCGCCGGAAACCCCCAAGGCCAAATACGTTCTGCCCGAACTCGCATTCGAGGCCCTGCTCACCCAGTGGAAAGGCAAAACCCTCAAATTCGGCGGTGGTGCCGATGGCGATTCGATCTCCAATGAGGCCCAGGCCGACGCCATCGTCAAGACCCTCGAAAACGCCGCATGGAGCGTCGATTCGGTCGAGCAGGAAGACCGTAACGACCGCCCCGACGCCCCCTTCAAAACCAGTACCCTGCAACAGCAGGCGGCGATCCGCCTGAGGTGGTCGGGCAAACGGACGATGAAAGTCGCCCAGGAGCTTTACGAAGGCATCGACGTCGGCGGCGACGGCCCCGTGGGTCTCATCACCTACATGCGGACGGACAGCCTGCGCGTCAGCGAAGACGCCATCCTCGGCGTTCGCGAAATGATCGACTCGAAATACGGCCCGAAATACGTGCCCGAAAAGCCGAACCGCTATGCCGCCGGCAAACTCGCCCAGGAAGCTCACGAAGCGATCCGGCCCACCGAACTGAAATATGACCCGGAGACGGTCAAGAACGCCCTTTCCGTCGATCAGTACAAGCTTTACTCGCTGATCTACCGCCGGTTCGTGGCCAGCCAGATGACGCCCGCCATCTTCGCCTTCACCAACGTGAAGGTCAAAGCCGATGACGGCATCTTCTCGGCCCAGGGCAAAATCCTCAAATTCGACGGTTACCGCAAGGTTCTCGCCTCCGCCGGCAGGCAGGAAGACGCGGTCCTGCCGAATCTTTCGGTCGGGCAGAAGCTGCACAAGGCACGGCTCGCGCCTTCGCAGCACCGCACCCAGCCGCCGCCCCGTTATTCCGAAGCCACGCTCATCAAGGCACTGGAAAAGGAAAGCATCGGCCGGCCCAGCACTTACGCACCGATCATCGAAACCATCCAGACCAAGAAATACGTCGAGCAGAAGGAACGCCGGTTCCACGCGACGAATCTGGGCATGGCGGTGACCGACCTGCTCGTCAAGCACTTCCCGAAGATCATGGACGTCAAGTTCACGGCGAAAATGGAAGACGACCTCGACCGCATCGCCGAACACGAAGCGGACATGACGGCCATCCTTGAGGACTTCTACGGCCCTTTCCACGAAACGCTCAAAGTCGCCGAAAAGGAAATGGAACGGGCGGCGCTCCCCTCCGACGTGAAGTGCCCCGAGTGCGGCGCCCCCATGCAGATCAAGTTCAGCAGCAAGGGCGACTTCCTCGGCTGCTCGCGCTATCCCGAATGCAAAACCACCCAGCCGCTCTCGGGCGAACGGAAAAAGGCTGAGGTCACGGAATTCTCGTGCGGCAAGTGCGGCAAGCCGCTTCTCAAACGTGAGAACAAGCGGGGCGAATATCTTGCCTGTTCGGGATATCCGGACTGCAAGGAAATCTACAACATCGGGGCCGACGGCCAGCCGGTTCCCGCCGCCCAGGAAACCGAATACGCCTGCGACAAGTGCGGCAAGCCCATGATCTTGCGTACAAGCGCCCGAGGCCCGTTCTTCGGCTGCTCCGGCTATCCCAAATGCCGTAACCTCCTGCCCGCCGACGACCAGGGACGCCCCATCCGGCCCGTCGTCGTGAACGTGCCCTGCCCCAAATGCTCCGGGCCGATGACGATCAAACAGGGCAAGCGGGGCTCGTTCCTCGGCTGCTCCAATTACCCGAAATGCCGCGGTACGGCCCAGATCACCGACGAGATGAAAGAGGCCAACCCCGAACTGGCCGCACCACCGCCGGCTGCCAAAAAGGGCCCCGACCTCAAATCGGTCAAGCCGGAAGAAAAATGCCCGGAATGCGACGGCGACATGACCGTCCGTGCCGGCCGCAGGGGCTTCTTCCTCGGCTGTGCCAAATATCCCAAGTGCAAGGGCACCAAGGAACCCGGGCCGATCACGCTTTCGCGTATCCAGGCCGCGATCGACGAAGCCGAAGCCGCGGCGCCTGAAGGAACCGGCGAATGAGTCATGCCCGATTCGCGACCTGACCCTCGCGATCATCTCTACAACTCCTTAAACCCTTGTCAGGACTCAGGATCGCATGCACCTTGCGATCCCATGGGTCCTGCGGCACTTCCTGCACGATCTGCACGTCAAAACAAATGCCGACACGCCTCACGTGCTCAGCGACTTGCGCCAGAGTGCGGTCGTAAAACCCGGCCCCCCTGCCCAGCCTGCCGCCATTCGCGTCGAACGCGAGCCCTGGCACAAGAATGAGCGAGATCGAGTCAAAGTCGAATTCCGGAAGATCGGCCCGTGGCTGAGCCAGGCCTTTCGAATCAAGTTCAAGGTCACGATCGGGGTCGACCACCTGGCGAAATTCCAGCGATCGATCTTGCCAGTTCAGCCGCGGCAGTCCAATTTTCATGCCCGTTGCCATCAGTCGGATCAGCCAACTACGAAAATCGGGTTCTTCCGGCAATGTCGGCCAGAATGCCCAAATCCCCATGGACGACTGAATCCGCAAATTCGAGACAAGCTGATCCAGTTCACTGACCAATTTTTTCTCGGCTTCCTGCCGTTCGAACGTGCCCGCGAACGCAGCCGCCACGGCTTCCCGCATCTCATTCCTGAGCTGAATCTTACGTTCGCGAATAAGCACCCCGGACTCCTTCGTGACCAGAATCGGTGAATCTCTTGCATTGATGCGCCTGACATCCCTAGATATCGTGAAATCCGGGTTTCGCAAAGCGCCGACTTCCGCGAAATCGACCCGCGTTCGAACCAGAAGTTCCGTCTTTGACATCACATGGCGCAACATTCTCAGAGGCAAAATGATATGAAACCGATTTTCAGGCACGTCATTCCCGCCGCCGTTTTGCTGTGCGCGGCTTCGGCCATCGGGCACGATCCGGAACCGCTCGTGAAGGTTCAGGTTCTGGCCAAATCGACGGAATCGTGGGACGGCACGGACCTGCCCGACTTTTCCGATGCCCAGACCGAAGTGACGATGCTGAAGATCACGATCGCGCCGAAGTCGACCATGGACATGCACAAACACCCGGTCATCAATGCCGGCTACATGCTTTCGGGGGCACTTACGGTCCATTCGGAAAACGGCCGGATCCTGAAAATCAAGGAAGGCGACGCGATCGTCGAAATGGTCGACCGCTGGCACTACGGCGTGAACGAATCCGATCGCCCTGCGACGATTCTGGTCACATACTTCGGCCCGTTCGGCTCGAAGCTATCGATCAAGAAACCGGCTACGACTGCTGAACGCAACCAGTGAACTGGCATGGGATCCTGCCATGACGATGACATCCTCATCGACAGGTGGCCGCTTTTCCATTTTCTGAGCCTCGATATTCGCATATGCGGCGATCACGTAACCAGCGATGCAGCCGAGGACGGCTCGCCACGACGTGCAACGCCACCAGGACCGGCCGAAAACGGTCATCAGCACACCTGCGGCGAAATACGCCGGATAGCGGATCAGGCCAGGAAACGGTGGATACGGCTTGCCGAATGGCTGTCGAATGACACAAGCCATGAGGATGAACGTCGAAGAGAACAGGAGAAGCGATCCGAGCAGGACGAATAGACCAGCCGGGATCATCCTCCAGCGGAATCGCTTCACGACTTTCCATCCGGTAAAGGCCTCTCGCTCGCGGAAAATTTCGGCCATCGGAAAAACTCCGGATTTCGCGAATCGAAGAGTTTCGTAGCGAAAGACAAACGTACAGATCGCGATCGCCCTGGGATCGGACACGGAGAGTACACAAGGACCGGAACGCAACTGGCGAGCGGTAGGAGGGCGAAAGGTAGAGAATCCTCCGCGAATGCCGTTGCGGACGTTTTTGAGAACCCGCATTTAAGGTGGGTGCCTAGAGTCACATTCTCGCTGGAATCAACTCGATCGGCTCCCTACGGGTGCACATCGGTTCGCCAAAATTGACGTCCCTGACGAACACGGCAGAGGATATGACCAGTCTAAGCGATCATGGCCGGAAATCAAGAGTCGAACTTCGGCCCCGAGATCCGGCGTCGATTGGGAAAACCAGCGAAACCAATGACTTGGAAGACAGGAAAAACGGGCCAGGAAAACGCCGTCGCTCGACTTTCGAGCGAAGTCATGCGCTGGATCATTCATACATCAACGAACGAACGCCTGATTCCCGCCAGGGCGAGAATCAGGCGTTCGAGCGGTCGGGTCAGTCATCCTGATCAGGATGACTCAAAAATCGTAGGAATCGTGGACGTTCGGTTCCATGACTTTCGTATTCCGTTCGATGGCTAGAATCACCGTTTTTTCTTCGCCACCGTCAGCCGATGAAGCCACGGCGGGTATGATTTGCCGGGAATCGGGCAGGTGGAAGCGGACGCTGAAGCTGCCGTCGGGCTCGATCGGCACCGGTTCGCCCTGGAGCGAAAGCCTGGCTGTCGGGTTCGTCATACCGTAGACGACGATTTCGGCGTCGATTTCGAACTTCAGGGGCGCATCCTGATGGGTCAGGAACGTCGTCGGCAACTGCGTAAGAGACGACTTGTGGATCGGCTGATGGAAGCGATCCTCGAAGAGTTCGATCAGGTCGTGGGAAAGCTGCTGAGAGGCCGGATCGTTCTGCCTGCCCTGAATCCGGTGGATTTCCTGCTGTGCGACGTTCCAGTCTTCTTCGATCGAGGTCGACATCGAAACCGGCGGCATTTGCACGATGTTCGACTTCGCCACAATGAAGAAGCTGCCACGGCGCGAGAGGAAGCCGAGATCCACGCGATACCGCTTGCCGGGGCATGCGATGTTGACGTACCAGTTGTTCGCGTCGGACTGAATGAACTCATCCCGTTCATGACGCTCGCACAAGGCGCTCGTGTCTTCGCTGGTCACGTCCATGACACGAAGTGCCGGCCGGGAGCCATGCCACTGCTGCCCCATGGCGGCCCGGGCACGTTCGACGGTCGAAGTGCCGATTTCCCAGTAGGTATGGATCCAGTAGGGGTCACGCGCCACGGCCAGGAGACGGTCACGAGTGCCGTTGTTCTGAATCCGGCCATGCCAGGGACGCAACGCCAGCCGATCGGTCACGCCAGGATCACCGGCCGGAATCGGAAGATCCTGAGAAACCAGCCCCTTGCGTTTCTTAGAGCGGGTCGGCATCACGCCCGCGGACTGGTCGAGCCGGGGTTTGAGGGGCTGGCCATCGGGAGGTAGGGAGAGGGCTCGGATCAATTGATCCTTGCGCATGGCATGCCAGCCGGGAATTCCTTTGTCCCGTGCGATACGTGCCAGATTTTTCTTGGTTTGATCGTGAATCGAATCGTTCGACATCGGGCTTCTCCGTATAACTATCGGATCACGCCTGTGAGACACCGTCGAAGATCGTCGTCCTTGACCCGGAGCGAGTCCATCGGTGGGTATGCGGCAACGGATGACGCCGGACGGCGACACCGAAACCACGAACTTCGGATTGGCTGCGAACTGAGATGTAGATGATCTGAAGGACAGGTAGGTTAGGTTTGGTGTAACAGGAAAAGCGAACGATTGTCAACCCCCGGAATTCATTTTTTCGAACGGTCTGGTTTCGGTAACCCCGAAAGCCGCACTGCTGACGAGTCATGGGGAACGACTTACTCACGACTCATCCGATTTATTGAATTGGACTTACGACACAAGACGACTCAAGTCTGCCCGCCACGGCGATGCCTCTCGAAAATTTGCGGCGGCAGACATTGTGAAATTTTTCGCATTTTTCTGTGCCGGCATGTTGACACCGTTCGGTGCCGGTCGATACCTTATGCCATCGCTCAGTGGTTCCGAAAACAAATCTCATGCCCGTATATGATGCCCGAACGTTCGCTGAAGCCTACAGGATCGCATCACGCGTCATATCCATGGCTCTCGGATGTATCGTACCGGCGTCGATCGGGTATCTGTTGGATCGCTGGCTGTCGATTTCACCAGCAGGCGTGACGATCGGCAGCCTACTCGGGTTCCTGTCGATGGTATTCCAGATTCGCGGCTTCGCGGCGGAATCCTCGACGAAACACCCCAAACCCTGAAACTCCGGATACTTGCGATGGCAGGCCATAGTCCTCTGGATCACGTCGTCGATCACGATACGATCGAACTCCCGTGGGGTCGCGTGCTTCATCTGCCGAAGATCGATCTGCCGATCATCGGTGAGTTCGCTCTGACGCGATACATGGTGATGGAAGTGATCGCCGCGACGATCGTGATCCTGATCGCTGCCGCATACGCCCGTCACATCCGTCGCAATCATGTGACCAAAGGTGTTCTGCCGAACATCGTCGAGTCCCTGGTGTATTTCGTGAAGGACAAGATCGCCGTGCCGGCGATCGGCGACCATGACGCATACAAATTTCTGCCCTACCTGCTGACGATCTTCTTTTTCGTCCTCGTAAGCAATCTCCTGGGAATGGTTCCCGGTGGAGCTTCGGCGACAGGCAGCATCGTCGTCACGGGCATGCTTGCCCTCATGACGTTCGTGACTGTCTATCGTGCAGGTTCCGAGATTCATGGATACGGGGGATTCTTCACGAATCTCGTGCCGCATCTCGAAGTTCCAGGCGAAATGAGCCTGGAGAAGTTCGGGATGAAGGGATCGATCAACATCCCGTCCACGCTGATGTGGTGCCTGATGTTCGTGATCGAACTCGTCGGGCTCCTGATCAAACACTTCGTGCTGGCCGTGCGTTTGTTCATCAACATGACAGCCGGTCACCTGGTGCTCGCAGTCATCCTGGGTTTCATTCTGGAAGCTTCGGGAAGTCTGTTCTATGTCGTCACGCCCGCCAGCGTATTCGGAGCCGTGTTCATCAGTTGTCTCGAACTGCTGGTCGCGTTTCTCCAGGCGTACATTTTCACGTTCCTGTCGGCCCTTTTCATCGGATCCGTTCTGCACGCCCACTGATATCAGCGGGACTGGAATCGATTCGAGGGAACGGTCCCCGATTCCCCAACCTGCCCTAACCGGCCTGAGGAGTTCTGTTCGATGAAGTTGACGAAGGTTCTGTTCCTGGCGTTCTCCGTGATCGCTCTGGCTCCCGTGATGGCTTTCGCTCAGGAAGCTGGCGGCAATGCGGCTTTCTCCCAGCTCAAGCCGATCGGCATCGGCCTGATCTGCTTCGGCGCCGCCATGGGTATCGGCAAGCTCGCCAGCGCAGCTGTGGAGAGCATGGCCCGTCAACCGGAAGTGGCCGGCAACATCTCCAGCTCGATGATCATCGCCGCGGCTCTGATCGAAGGCTTCACGTTCTTCGCACTGCTGCTGTTCCTGTTGGGAAGCGCCAGCGGTTATTGATCCGCAAGGTTCGATACGTACCGTTCGCGGGTGGTTCGACGCCGGGCCACCCGGGAATTTCCTAACGACGGCCGTCAGTTCCGGAACATACATCATGACGCGTACCTTATTCGCCCTTGCGGCGACTCTGGTTCTCGTGATTCCGTTCACGGCTTTCGCCGCGGACGATCACGCGACTCCCTCGAAGGACAAGCCGGCAGCCGCCGCTCACGGCAACGATGCCCATGGGGCCGATGCCGGTCATGGTGCGGAAGGCGGCCATGGCACCCCCAGCCTGATTCCGCTCAAGCCGGAAGAAATGGCCGAACAGGCTCCTCTGGCCATCTGGACAGTAGTGGTTTTCCTGGTGTTGCTGGGATTGGCCACGAAATTCGGGTGGAAGCCGATCGTCGCGGCCATGCACGATCGTGAGCATCATCTTCAGGCCGTGCTCGAGGATACCGAAAAAGCCCGCAACGAGGCCGAGGGCCTTCTGCGGCAGTACAAGGCCGAGATGGCGTCCGCTTCGGACAAGATCAAGTCTTTGCTGGACGAAGCAAGGCGGGACGCTTCGACCACGGCCCAGGAAATCGTGGGCAAGGCCCAGGCTGAGTCGGAATCTCTGAAGGACCGGGCTCAGAAGGAAATCGTCCAGGCTCGGGACGAAGCTCTCGTCCAGATCTGGTCGAAAGCCGCTGACGTCTCCGTGCAGGTCGCGGGCAAGGTTCTGCAGAAGAGCTTGACCCCGGAAGAGCATAAGCGGCTTGTGGAAATTTCCGCAGCCGAACTTCCCGACGCATCCGCATTCGGTATCTCTGGCGTCGTAGGGAGCAAGTCCTGACATGGCTGAGCATGCCGCGGTTCAGGCTCCCACGGTATTCGACGAAGACCTCGTCGAACTCTCCAGGGTTTATGGCGAAGCGATTCTGTCCGCGGCGGCCAAAGCCGGAGCGGTTCGTGAAGTCGTGGAAGAGCTGGGCGAAGTGGCCAAAGTCTTTTCCGCTGCGCCCGGATCGCTCGACCGTCTGATCGGATCCGGCCGTTCGACGGATGAAGTCGATGCCATTCTGACCAAAACGTTCGAAGGCAAGGCTCACCCCCTTGTGACGAACCTTCTGAGAGTTCTGAATTCCAAAGGTCGTCTCGGTCTCCTGCCTGCTCTGGCGGACCGGGTGACCCGTGATTCGGACAGACTTCTCGGACGGGTTCGCGTGCTCGTCTCCTCCGCCAATATTCTGACGACCGAACAGATCGATACATTGACGAAGTCGCTGAAAGCCCGTCTTGGCCTTGAGCCCGTGCTTCAAACGACCGTCGACCCGAGCCTGATCGGGGGCCTGGTGATCCGTGTCGGGGATCTCCAGTTCGATTCCTCCATTCGCAGCCGACTCGAACAGCTCCGCAAGAACCTGTTGGAAGGAAAAATCCATGAAATTCAGAGCCGACGAGATCAGCTCCATACTTCAGCGTGAGATCGAGCAGTTTCAGGCTCAAACGACCAAGTCCGAAGTCGGACAGGTGGTCGAAGTCGGTGACGGTATCGCTCGTGTCCACGGTCTCACCAACGTGATGACCGGTGAGATGGTGACGTTCCAGAACGGCGTCAAGGGGTTGGCCTTCAACCTTGAAGAGACTTCCGTCGGCGTGATCATCCTGGGCGATTACAAGCAGATTCACGAAGGCGAAACAGTCACGGCGACATCGCAGCTTCTGCGTGTGCCCGTCGGCGAGGCGATGGTGGGCCGGGTCGTCAACCCGCTCGGCGAACCGATCGACAACAAAGGCCCGATCGTAACGAACCTGTCACGGCTCGTCGAATCGACGGCCCCGGGCATCGCCGAACGTCAGCCGGTCGACGAACCGCTTCAGACCGGTATCAAGGCGATCGACGCCATGATCCCGATCGGCCGCGGCCAGCGGGAACTGATCATCGGTGACCGCAAAACGGGCAAGACGGCCATTGCGATCGACGCCATCCTGAACCAGAAGGGTCAGGGCGTGATCTGCGTTTACGTCGCTGTCGCCCAGAAGGAATCGACCACGGCCGCGCTCGTGGACGTTCTGCACCGTTACGGCGCCATGGACTACACGATCGTCGTCGCGGCTGGAGCGTCCGACCCGGCTCCGCTGCAGTACATCGCACCATATGCCGGCTGTGCCATGGCCGAGTACTTCATGTACGAAAAGGGCATGCCGACCCTGTGCGTGTATGACGATCTTTCGAAGCAGGCCGTGGCTTACCGCGAACTGTCGCTGCTCCTGCGGCGTCCGCCGGGCCGCGAAGCTTTTCCTGGCGACGTGTTCTACGCCCACAGCCGTCTGCTGGAACGTTCGGCCAAGCTCGCCAACAAGTACGTGATCATCAAGAAGCGTGCCGAAGGCGACAAGAAGCCGATCGACGAGAAGTCGGGCGTGAACGGCAAATTCTATCTGGGCGTGCCAGGCCACGAAGAGGCCACGCATGAGCTGAAGTCGAAGTACGCCGACGGCCACGAAGTGGTCAAGACCGATACCTCGGGCGGTTCGATGACAGCTCTGCCGATCATCGAAACTCTCGAAGGCGAAGTCTCGGCCTACATTCCGACGAACGTGATTTCGATCACGGACGGCCAGATCTACCTTCAGCCGAACCTGTTCTTCGCGGGTGTGCGGCCTGCCGTCGACGTCGGTATCTCGGTCAGCCGCGTGGGTGGCAAGGCCCAGATTCCGGCGATGAAGAAGGTCGCCGGCGGTTTGCGGCTTGACCTGGCCGCCTTCCGTGAACTGGAAGCGTTCGCCCAGCTCGGAACCGAACTGGACAAGGCCACGCAGCTGCAGCTCGACCGCGGTTACCGCATGGTGGAACTGCTCAAGCAGCCTATGTATGAGCCTCTCAATGCCGTCGACCAGGTCATGGTGATCTACGCCGGTACGGAAGGTTATCTCGACAACGTTCCCGTGAACAAGGTTCGGGAATGGGAGAAGGGTTTCCTTCAGTTCGTGCGGGAGCAGCGTTCCGAAGTCAGGAATCTGCTGCTCAAGCAACAGAAGCTTTCCGACGAAGTCCTGACGGGCCTGAAGAAGGCACTTGAGGATTACAACTCGGACTTCATGGCTGGCCTGAAGAAATCGGCTGGCGAACTCGTCGGGGCCGGCAAATAAGGCCTTCGGATTCGTGGCGGGTGGCGATTTCGATCGACGCCCGCCGATCCATTCCTGCAATCGACTCGACTCCGGGAAGCATCATCGACCATGGCCAAGGCCCGTGCCATCATCGAACGCCGCAAGGCGGTCCAGAACATCAAGAAAATCACGCGGACGATGGAACTCATCGCCACCGCGCGGTTCAAGAAAGCGCTCGACCGGGCGACCGAGGCGGAAGCCTACACCCGCAAGATCGCCGAAATCGTCCAGGATCTGGGTGGCTCCCAGTCCGACGTGAAGCACCCCCTGCTCGAGGCACGTCCTGAGCCGAAGAACTCCGTTCTGCTGGTTCTGACAAGCAATCGGGGCCTTGCCGGCGGATACAACGCGAACGTCCTGCGTCAGGCGATCCGGACGCGTCAGAACAACGAGCTCGAAGGCATCTCGACCGTACTCGAAGTCGCCGGCAAGCGGGGCATCAATTTCCTGCGCTTCCAGGGGATCAAGACGGAAAAGAACTTCACGCACTTCGAAGACCGGCCGCAGTTTTCGGAAGTCGAAGAGATCGCGGAGCGATACATTTCGCTCTTCGTCTCGGGCAAGATCGACCGCGTCGACGTCGCCTACACCAAATTCCGCACCGTCGCCCGTCAGGAAGCGGTTGTCGAATCTCTCCTGCCGCTGGCGAGTCTCGACGTATCGTCGCTTCAGACTTCCGCGCGGAGCCGCAAGCAGGATTCCGCCGCCCCGGCGAAATCCCGCTCCGAGAACGTGCCCTACGCATTTCTCCCCGACGCTTCGAGCATTCTCGAAGAGATCGTACCCGTCGCATTCAAGGTGCGCCTCTTCAAGTGCTTCCTGGACGCCGCGGTGAGCGAGCAGATTGCCCGCATGGTGGCGATGAAGGGGGCGACCGAGAACGCCGAGGACATGAGCAAGACATTGTCACGGCTGTACAACCGTGCCCGTCAGGCCCAGATTACCCGCGAACTTTCCGAAATCATCGGTGCCGTCGCGGCCCTCGAATGATCGGGTTCCGGCACATCTCCACACGAATTCACCGAACGATTTTCCGTCTATCAACCGCATAAGGATAACATCCGAACATGGCCACTGCGACAGGTCGGATCATTCAGGTCATCGGTTCCACTTTCGACGCCGAGTTCGACGAAGGGCACCTGCCCGACATTTACAACGCGCTCAAGATCGACACCGATCAGAAGGGCGTGACGATCCACCTGACCGGCGAAGTCCAGCAGCAGCTCGGCGGCAACCGTGTCCGCTGCGTGGCCCTGGGTTCGACGGACGGTCTCGTCCGAGGCATGCCGGTCGTCGATACCGGAGCTCCCGTGTCGGTTCCGGTCGGCAAGGGCACTTTGGCCCGCGTGTTCAACCTGCTCGGCGACCCGATCGACGGCCGCGGCCCGGTTCCGGCGGAAGAGCGCTGGCCGATTCACCGCGACCCGCCGGAGTTCGACGATCTGTCGCCGAAGACGGAAGTCTTCGAAACGGGTATCAAGGTGGTCGACCTGCTGACTCCGTTCGTGCGGGGCGGCAAGATCGGTCTGTTCGGTGGTGCCGGTCTGGGCAAGACGGTCATTCTGACCGAGCTGATCGCCCGGATCGCCAAGGTCCACTCCGGTTACGCCGTGTTCGCCGGCGTCGGCGAGCGGACACGTGAAGGCAATGACCTCTGGCTGGAAATGCAGGAAACCAAGATCGGAACCACGGGCAAGTCGGTTATCGACTCGACCGTGATGTATTTCGGTCAGATGAACGAACCGCCGGGCGCCCGTCTCCGCGTGGCGTTGTCCGCACTTTCGACGGCCGAATGGTTCCGTGATTCGACAGGAGCCGACACGCTCTTGTTCGTCGACAACATCTTCCGGTTCAGCCAGGCCGGTTCGGAAGTTTCGGCCCTTTTGGGCCGGATGCCTTCGAACGTAGGTTATCAGCCGACTCTGGCCACCGAAATGGGTGCCCTTCAGGAGCGGATCACCTCGACGAAGAAGGGTGCGATCACGTCGGTTCAGGCCGTTTACGTGCCTGCCGACGACTTGACCGACCCGGCCCCGGCGACGACCTTCGGCTTCCTCGACGCGTTCATCGTGCTTCAGCGTTCGATCGCCGAAAAGGGCATCTACCCGGCGGTCGATCCTCTCGGCAGCTCGTCGCGGATTCTCGACCCGCAATACGTGGGCGAAGAGCATTACGCTGTGGCCCGAAAGGTTCAGTCGATCCTTCAGCGTTATCGTGAGCTTCGCGACATCATCGCGATTCTGGGTGTCGACGAATTGTCGGAAGAGGACAAGGTCGTCGTGCACCGGGCTCGCCGGATCGAGCGGTTCCTGTCGCAGCCGTTCATCGTGGCTGAAGTGTTCACGAACCGTCCCGGCGAATATACCCCGCTACCGGAAACGATCCGCAGCTTCCGCGAACTTTGCGAAGGCAAGTGGGACCATCTGCCGGAAAGTGCCTTCCTGTACGTGGGCGGCATCGAACAGGCCGAAGAGCAGGCCAAGAAGATGGCGCGCTGATCGAGTTCCGTTCGAACGCTTTGAGGAGCACACCCCGCAATGTCCACCGGATCGACGGAAACCCGATCGGATACCCCGCCATCACCCGACCTGGCGATTCGTTGCCAGGTCGTGACGCCCGAGCGAATCGTCCTCGACGAATGGGTTCGCCAGGTGGTGGTGCCGCTGCCCGACGGTGAATTCGGTATCGCCAAAAACCACGACCCGGTCATCGCTCGACTGGGTTACGGTTCTCTCCGGCTGAAGCTCGCTACGCTCGACAAGAACTACTTCCTCGACGGCGGGTTTCTGCAGATTCGCGACAATCATGTCGTGATTCTGACCAACCGTGCACAGGAAGCGACGGGCTTGCGAGCGGAAGAGATCGAAAAGGATCTGGCCTCGGCCCGATCCCGTCCAGCCTCGGACGATGTTTCGATCGAAGCGCGCCTGACCGAAATCGACAAACTGCGTACACGCCTGAGGATGGCGAAACGGACGAAATGACGTCCCCTCTCGCGGCCTGATCGCGACGTGAAATCCGCTTATGCGGATTTCGTACGTTTCGGAATTTTCGGAATTGCAGAAATTTCCGAAAGGTCGCTATCGGCTTGAGAGGATTCCCGCGCAGGACTAAAATTTCCTTACGATCGTTCGATCGGAACGAAATCCGCCCGGGGATGCCAGATCAAGTCATGACGGAAACATCTACATGCGGTCGAGCAGGTCCTGGTACGCTCGGCGCTGGGAGGTTCAAGACGGTGAGATCCACGGCTTTTCGACTTCTGACTGCTGGTTTTTGCACCCTGTTGGGCGGGTGTGCGGGAGAGTTCGAAGCGTTTCCGCTGACCTACTCGAAAGCGAAAGTCGTCACGGATATCGCGGAACCTGTGAAGCAGGAAGCGGCCGTTCGCGCCCTCGCCGAACTATTCGGGCCGTCCCCTCGCGAAATCAAGGTCCCCCGCGGACTTGGCCTGCGTAACGGCGGTGCCTATCTGGCAAACTTCGTTACGGATTCGAATGGCGAACGCAAACCCCTGGCCGTCGTCGACGCCACGGGTGCGAAGACCCAGATCGGTGGCGGCTATCAGCTCTACCGCAAGCACTGCCTGCATTGCCATGGCGTGACCGGCGACGGTGCCGGCCCCACGGCAGACTTCCTGTATCCACGGCCCCGGGATTACCGCAAGGGCATTTACAAGTTCACGTCCACCACCGCCGGCGCCAAGCCGACTCGCGATGACCTCTGGCGAACGGTGAATTACGGTATTCACGGCACTTCGATGCCGGGATTCGAAGCCCTGATGACCCCTTCGGAAATTCAGCAGGTCATCGACTACGTGATTTTCCTGTCGATCCGGGGCGAGTCGGAAGTCCTGATCGCTCAGGACGTCGCCGATGGTGCATGGGACGAAGAGATCGATGCGGACAAGGGCCAGAATTTCGCCCTGATCGACTGGGCGAAAGAACCCGCGAATTCGAAAATCTATCCTCGCGCCCTCGAAACGGCGACGATGGTCGCCGACAAGTGGAAGCAGGCTGAAGAGCAGGTGATGAACCCTCCCGCACCTCGCGTGGCATCGTCCAACGAGTCCATTCTGCGAGGTCGTGAGCTATTCCTGGGCAAAACGGCCGAACGCCTCGAATGCTGGGGCTGTCATGGCGTAAAGGGTCAGGGTGACGGCAAGAGCTTCGTGGACAAGAAGATCTTCGAGAAAGTCCTTTTCACGAAAGCCGTCTTCCAGTCCATGCACTCGGATCTTGACCGGCAGATCGCGATCATCGATTCAGCCGCCGAACGATTCCGGGAACTCAAATCCGAACGGGAGTCCCGCCTGGCTGCCGCTGGTTTCGGGCATGGCCACCATTCGGAAGGCCATGAGCCGTTCCATGGCTGGAATGCCGAACTTACCATGCCTGGCAGTTCTTCGGTGTCGGCCGAATCGATTCATCCTCACGAATATGCCGGCCTCCACGTCAGCGTGAAAACGGACGCCGCCGCGACGAAACCTTCGGTCAAGGTGGTCGCTCCCGCAGGAACGAAGCCGCAGCTGGTGGAAGACCTCTCGCCGGGAATTCGTCAAGCCGTACTGGCCTCAGCGGCAGGCATCGCGGACGCTCGCGGCTGGGTGATCACATACAACGGGTTCGTGGATGCACCTGCGGACGCGCCGGAAGACCAGCTCCGCCTGGCTCGTATCCGGGCCGAACGTCAAGGCGAATCGATTCGCGAACAACTCGTGCATGACTATCCTGGTGCGACGGTGAATGTGCTGCTGCACCGTGAAGCGCCACCCACCGAACTGGCCGTCGTTCCGCTGGACGAAGCGAATTCAGGCCCAGCCACGATCGTGACGGCCCTGGTGGAAGAGTCGATCGGTCAGGTCAAGAACTTCTACGGCAAGATTCAGACCGACTGGACGGCATCGCTGGATGAATGGCAATGGCCGCTGCGTCCCGCGAACATCAACACGGGCACGTACAAGGGCGGCCGCCGGCCGATCGACATCTACTGGCGAATCGCCAAGGGCATCAACGGTGCCAAGATGCCGGCGCACGAAACGACGCTCAAGCCACAGCAGATCTGGGACCTGGTGAATTTCGTGCTGGCCGTACCGAGTCGTCCGGAACTGCTCCGTGACGCGACCGAACCGGTTCGCGACGAGGCACCGGCTGCCGCTCCGGCCAAAGTCGCGGCCAATCGCTGATCACAAGAAATTTTTCGGACTCGAACACGCAACGGGATGGCGACGCCTCCGTCCGGCCCTACCGAAGCGTTTCAGATGGGAGTGACAATGAAACCCGAACGGCTCTGGACTCTCCTGTTCGCTTTGGGAGCGATCTTCGCGACGGGGTGCTTCGTGTACGCACGTTCCGACGCGGACTGGTGGCTGGTTCCCAATGTCTCGACGATCGGTCGCGAGATCGATCACCTTTTCGTCATCATCCTGCTGATCACAGGCATTGTGTTCATCGGAACGCAGGTCGTTCTCTGCTACATCCTCTGGAAATTTCCGGATGCACCGGGCCGGAAAGCCGAGTATGTGCATGGCCAGATGAAGCTCGAAGTGATCTGGACGATCATTCCGGCTTCGATCCTGGTCTTCCTGGCTCTCTATCAGATGGGAACGTGGTCGAAAATCAAGTTCCGCAGTTCGATGCCGAAGGTTCAGCCCGTCGCAGAGGTGACGGCACGCCAGTTTCAGTGGGTCTTTCGTTACGCAGGCGAAGATCGCAGACTGCATACGGATGACGACTTGATCACGGTGAACGACTTTCACTTCGTGAAGAGCGAACCGACGGTGATTCACCTGCGAAGCACGGACGTGCTTCACTCGTTCTTCCTGCCGCAGTTCCGAATCAAACAGGATGCCGTGCCGGGTCTGACGATTCCGGTCTGGTTCGATTCCGAGCAATCCGGAAAATTCGAACTGGTTTGTGCGGAGCTTTGCGGCTGGGGCCATTACAAGATGCGCGGGAACGTGACCGTGCACGAAACGCAAGCGGAATTCGACGAGTGGCTGAAGAAAGCCAAGTCGGAACAGAATCGTGATCAACTGGCGTTGGCCAACGCCGCGAACGGAGGATGAACCCGATGAGTGCCCACGCCCACGATCATGGCCACGATGATCACATTCATCCGGCCCCTTCCAATTTCCTGACGAAATACGTCTTTTCGATCGACCACAAGGTGATCGGGATTCAGTTCCTGTTCTCCGGGCTGATCATGTTCTGGATCGGCGGTCTTCTGGCTCTGGCAGTCCGCTGGCAGCTCGCCTGGCCCTGGCAACCGATCCCGTTGCTGAGCGGCATCTGGGCAGAGTACGGCTATCGGCTTCCGCCGGAGTACTACAACAAACTGTTCACGATGCACGCGACGGTGATGATCTTTTTCGTGATCATTCCCCTGTTGACCGGTGCGTTCGGGAACTTCCTGATTCCTCTGATGATCGGCGCACGGGACATGGCCTTCCCGAAGCTGAACATGTACAGCTACTGGTTCATGTGGCCTTCGATCATCCTGATGAGCTTCTCGTTTTTCGTGCCGGGCGGTGCGGCCGAGGCGGGCTGGACAAGCTATCCGACGCTTTCCACGTTCCGCTGGTCGACGTCAGGTGCACTGGACGGACAGACGCTCTGGCTCATGTCGCTTCTGTTCGCCGGTATTTCGAGCCTGATGGGTTCGATCAACTACATCACGACGATCATCATGCTTCGTGCCCCGGGCATGAAGATGTTCCGCCTGCCGATGACGGTGTGGGCGATGTTCATCACCGCCCTGCTCCAGGCATTCGCCCTGCCGGTTCTGACCTCGGCCCTGATCATGCAGCTTCTGGACCGGATCATCGGGACGAACTTCTTCTCCCCTGCGAACTGGATGGTCGCGAACTCGGGTAATGTGGTCGGCGGTGGCCAGATTCTGCTGTTCCAGCACCTGTTCTGGTTCTACAGCCACCCGGCCGTCTACATCATGATCCTGCCCGCGATGGGCATGGTCAGCGATATTCTTTCGACTTTCAGCCGGAAGCCGCTTTTCGGCTACAAGCCGATGGTATTCTCGGTTTCGGCGATCGCGGGCCTGGGCTTCATCGTGTGGGGTCACCACATGTTCCAGTCGGGCATGAATCCGGCGCTTGGTGCGACCTTCATGCTTTCGACGATGATGATCGCCCTTCCCTCGGCCATCAAGACTTTCAACTGGCTGGGCACGATGTGGGGTGGGCGTCTTCAGTTCACGACTCCGATGCTCAACGCGATCGGCTTCGTGGCGATGTTCGTGATCGGCGGGCTTTCGGGGATTTTCATGGCGGCGACTCCCGTCGACATGCACATTCACGACACCTATTTCATCGTCGGACACATCCACTACGTGCTCTTCGGCGGATCGACATTCGCGATCTTCGCAGGAATCTATTACTGGTTCCCCAAGATGTTCGGCCGGATGATGAACGAGCGTCTCGGCAAGATTCACTTCGCGCTGACGTTCCTGTTCTTCAACGGCACATTCTTCCTGATGCACATCATCGGGATGCACGGCCACCCGCGACGGATCGCCGATCCGACTGTCTACGAATTCCTCAGGGGTTCGGGCGTCGTCGGCATGAATCAGTTCATGACCATCAATGCCATTCTCCTCGGTATGGCACAGCTGATCGTCGTCTACAATTTCATCTACAGCCTGTTCTTCGGGCCGAAGGCACCGGCCAATCCCTGGCACGCCAATACGCTCGAATGGGCGTGTCCTTCGCCGCCTCCATACTACAACTTCCTCAAGATTCCGACGGTGTACCGCATGGCCTACGAATACTCGGCCGATGACGTCGCACCTCGGGATTACTGGCCACAGGATGAACCTGCGGCCGAATCGAAGGACGAAGCAGCTGTCGGACACTCACACTGAGTGTCACCGAGGCCTGAAGTTTCGGAGCGGGTGCACTTGACTGGCCCCGCTCCGGTTCATCTATCCGAGAAGACTCCAGAAGGCACTTCAGAGCGCACCGGATGAACCATCCGCGACTGTCTGATCCAATCCCGATCCTGGCGAACAGATTATTCCTGTTCGCCTGCGTATTTACCTGGCCCCTGCTCTTCGTGGGCGGGCTGGTCACGACTTATGGCGTAGGCATGGCCGTTCCGGACTGGCCTACGACGTTCGGCGTGAACATGTTTCTCTACGACTTCGCCAACTCGGCCTGGGGCGTGTTCATCGAACATGGACACCGTCTGTACGGGTCAGCAGTCGGGCTTTGTCTACTGATCGTGGCGCCGTTTCTGCAGTTTTCGAAGCGTGTGCCTGGCCGCGTCAAGCTCGCAGCCTGGCTGGCGCTTGCCGGCGTGATCGTTCAAGGGGTGATGGGCGGCTTGAGAGTCACTCGCATTTCGACTGATCTCGCCATGGTTCATGGCTGCTTCGGTCAGGCCTTTTTCGCCTACCTTGCCTGCCTGACAGCTTGGACTAGCCGCACATGGGCTCAGATCGGATCCAGGCAGGGGGATTTCTCCGAGCCTGTTTCTGTATCGACGAAGACAAGCACGCTCGCTACGGTCTCAATGACGCTGGTTTATGGCCAGGTCGTAGCAGGGGCCTGGCTCCGCCATTTCCCTGCTCCTGGTAAACTTTACCTGCATGCGATTCTTGGTATCGTCGTGGTCGTGACTCTAACACTTCTGACGGCACGGGTGCGTCGCGAACCGATCGTTCGGTTTCGAGGAGTTCGCATCACCCGGACCGCTCTGGCGGGTCTGGCACATTTACAGCTCATCCTTGGCGTTCTGGCCTGGTGGGTGATGCGGCCATTCGACGGGACACCGAAGCGGGTGACAGATGTGGCTGCGGTGCTGCGGACCGTTCACCAGGCGAACGGGGCTTTGCTGCTGGCGTTCACCGCCGTTCTGGCCTTGTGGGTTTTCCGTGCCCGAACCGCTGGTACGACGAACCAATCGCCTGAGTTCGTTTCGGAAGTTCAGGAACTGGAGGCCGCATGTCGATCGTGACCTCCGCCCCCGCAGACTGCCGGTCCCCGTCCTCGAACGCGATTCGCGTTTCGCTTGCCGCTCGACTGAGCAACTATCGAGAGCTTTCCAAGCCGCGTATCGTGACGATGGTGCTGGTCACGACCGGTGTCGGTTATATCTCCGGCTGCCGAGGTTCGATTGACCCTGTCGTGTTTCTGGCGACGATGTTCGGTACAGCCGCTTTCGCCGCATCGGCGAGCGTACTGAATCAATCGATGGAATGGCGGCGGGACGCTCGCATGCGACGTACCCTGGGCAGGCCAATCCCCAGCGGCAGGACGACCGTAGCCGAATCGGTCGTCGTCGGCCTTGTTCTGCTAGCGACCGGTTCCCTGTCATTGCTCGGGTTTGCGCCGGTGCCGGCATTTCTGTGTGCGGCCGCTACCTGGCTACTCTATCTGGCCGCCTACACGCCTCTCAAACCGATCAGCTCGATCAATACTGTCGTCGGTGCTGTGCCTGGCGCTCTGCCGCCGGTCATCGGCTGGGCGGCCGCGACCGGCTCGGTCGGCGTCGAAGCTATCGCTCTGTTCCTGATTCTGTTCCTCTGGCAATTCCCTCATTTCCTGGCGATCGCCTGGCTGCATCGTGAAGATTACCGCCGTGGCGGTTACCGGATGATCACGCATCGCGATCCTTCCGGCTGGATCACTTCTCTGCAATCGCTCGGATACGCCAGCGTGCTTCTACCGGTCTCGATCCTGCCGTTTCGTCTTGGAATGGCTGGATCGATCTATCTCGTCGCGGCTTTGGCCCTGAGCCTGCACTATTGGGTCCGATGCCTGGATTTCGTACGGCGGAGAGACGACCGCTCGGCACGGAGGATGCTCTATGCCAGCCTGTACTATCTGCCGCTCATCTACCTGTTCCTGATTCTCAATCCCTTGCCCGCTTGACGGCCTCTGGCCGTCGGAGTTCCGGTTCGAAGGACGACCATGTCAGACATCGCAACGTTCCCAGTCTCCTTACCCACCGCAACGTCCAAGCCCGCCGCATCCGCGGCGCCGGTGACGCCAGGCAAGGTGGCGATGTGGCTGTTTCTGGCCACGGAAATCATGTTTTTCACGGGGCTGATCGGATCCTACATCGTGCTTCGGGCAGGCAGCCCGCCGACGGCGTATTCGGACAAATATCCGCCGAATACGCCCCTGACAGCGATTTCCAATCCTGAAGAAGTCGTCTTCCATAATTGGCCCAAGCCCTACGATACGGCGACGAATCCGTTGTCGATCGACCTTACGGCGGCCAATACGTTCATCCTGATCTGTTCGTCGGTGACGATGGTTCTGGCGCTTGGGGCCGCCCAGCGTGACGACCGCAAGATGACGACCCGCTACCTGCTGGCCACGATGCTTATCGGCGGCACGTTCCTCGGCGTCCAGGTGTACGAATACTATCAACTGATGTTCGGCCATATCTACCCGGTCGGCATCAGCCCGACGGGACACTTCCGGCCGAACGTCAGTCTGTTCGCGAGCTGCTTCTTCACGATGACGGGCTTCCACGGAACGCACGTCGCGGTGGGTGTTTTCATGATCTTCTGCGCCCTGCTTCAGTCGCTGCGTGGAGTGTATCACTCGAAGAACTACGCCTCGCTGGAGTATATCGGTCTGTACTGGCACTTCGTCGACCTGGTCTGGATCATCCTGTTCACGGTCGTCTATCTGATCTGATCGTCGCGCCGAGAGAACCGGCCGCATCCGGATCGATCGCACACCTGATTCCCCTCCCATACCCGGTAATCGAGTCGAAAAGCCATGTCCGATTCCCACGCACAGCATGCCGCCGCTCATGAACATCCTCATGTGAATTACATGAAGATCTTCTGGACACTTCTGTTCCTGACCGTGGCTGAATACTTTTACGCCATGCTCACCCAGGAGCATTTCGTCCTTCTGGTTCTCGGGCTGATGACACTGGCCCTCGTCAAGGCGAGCCTTGTCGGCCTCTATTTCATGCACGTGAAATTCGAAGGCAATTGGGTTTACGCCATGATCGTGCCGGCCTGCATTCTGGCCGTTCTGGTCGTGCTGGCTCTCACGCCGGACATCGCACGTGACAAAACCCAGGACGATCTGATCGTTCCCGAAGACGATTCGGCCATGATCACCGTCAGCCAACCCCTTGAGATTCAGCGTTCGTGAATTCGCTTCACTCCGGCTACCGGTTCGGAATTCTGGCCGTCGCGGGTTCTTTCCTCGTGGCGGCCTGTATCTGCTTCGGACTGCCCTCCGGGCAAAATGCCCCGGCGCGTGGCACTTCGCTCCTGGAAGGCCGACAGGTCGGCCCGTTTTCGCTGACGCGTGAGACGGGCGAGACCGTGCGGTCGGACGACCTTCAAGATTCGGTCTGGCTGGCCGCGTTCACGTTCACGCGTTGCCCTTCGAGCTGCCCGCGGATCAGTGCGACGCTCAAGGGCCTGCAGGACAAGCTGGCCGGCACGGATGTCCGGATCGTCAGCTTCAGCGTCGATCCGAAGTTCGATACGCCCTCAGTTTTGAAATCGTACGGCGAAAAGTTCGGGGCCGATCCGGCCCGCTGGTGGTTCCTCACCGGTGACGAATCGGCCGTTTATGACCTGATTCAGAAGTCGTTCGTCGTCAGCGTCGTGCCGACCACGCCTGAGGAACGAAAAGCCGGGGCGGAAGACATCGCCCACAGCGACCGAATCGTGCTGATCGACCGGGGCCTGAAGCTCGTCCGGCATTTCGATTCCAACGACCCCGCCGAACTCGAGACCCTCATCACCGAAGCGCGCCGGCGTGGCCTCGCGTCGTGGATCCGGGCTCTGCCGAAGCTCAACGCCACACTCAATTTCACGAGCTTCGTGTTCCTTCTGACCGGATGGGCCTTAGTGCGAAGAGGCCGTTGGCGGGCGCATGCCTTCCTGATGCTCACTTGCCTGGCGATCTCGGGGGCGTTTCTCAGCTGCTACCTGACGTATCACTACTTCGTCGGTACGGTGCGTTTTCCGGGATCGGGGCCGATCCGCTCGCTCTATTTGTCGATCCTTCTATCCCACACGGTCCTGGCCGTGGCGATGGTGCCGATGATCGCCCTGACGGTTTATCGTGCCATCCGCAAGGATTTCGAACGGCACCGGAAAATCGCCCGCGTCACATTTCCGATCTGGGTCTACATCAGCCTGACGGGCGTGATCATTTACCTGATGCTCTATCAGATGAACCATGCCCCTGTGGCTATTGCAACTCTCTGATCCGCCAATCGCGAATCAAGTTCGAAATTCCGTCATTTCGAAAGGCGCCTGATCGCCGATTCGTTTCGTGCGATCTCACCGAGGCTGACGATCGAGGCCTTGTCCTTATGAGCTTCGACGGTGTCGAGGATCACGTCGATCGTTTCGAAATTCGGATCGACGACACCCAGGCATGAAGGGTGGGCGAGGAAGTCGAACGTCAGGCCCTGCTCGATGCACCGCAGCAGGCCACGGCGAACGGCTTCCTTGAAATCGGCCAGCGGCCACCTGCCAGTGCGCAGGGCACCGACGTCGCTAATCGGGCTCATGGGAATTTCGACGAGCCCCGTCGGATAGACGAACGGCTGGGCCATTGCCTGGGCGTCTTCGATTCCGCGAAAGACCTCTTCGGAAGGCCGTTCGCCGGGCTTCGAAGTGATATGAGCAGGATAAAGGCTGCTGACCCAGGAGTAACCCATGTCGAGAAGCATTTTCTGCAGATCTTCCCTGCCCTTGAGGCCCGTGGCGAACCCGCCTGGGGTGCGGAAGCCTCCGGAACGCCCTGATCGGCCTTTCAATCGGGTTTCGAAAGCGCGTTCGGCCAATTCGATATTGCGTTTCAATTCGGCGGGAATATCCCGGCCTTCGAGCAGCCAGGGAGCCCGGGCGAACCGGAATTGCAAGTCCTGCGGCTTCGAAGCGAGCAGATAGACGTGATCATAAGTGTGATTACCGAGCGGGTGGCCGGCATCCACGATTTCCTGCAGCCAGGAGACGTCGGCCTGTTCCATCGTCCGGCCCAGTCCGAAGAAGTGGATCAAGCCCCCCCTGGCCTTCACCCGCCGCGCGGCTTCGAGTGCATAGCGCTTCGTCGCTTCGTCCAGGTTGCCCTTTTCGAAATCCCAGTGCATCTGGTCGCGGGTGGGGAATTCGCGGCTCATTTCCAGGTCGAGCGTGATCGCCACCTGGGCTTTGGCTGAATTCGTACGAGATGCGACGGAAGTCGTTGCCTTCAAGGCTGAACCGACTGATACCGCGGCAACGGAAGCGAGAAAGCGGCGGCGCGTGCTGTCTTTCATTTTTCGATCTTCCGAATCCAGGAGCTTTGCGTGATGAGCAGATCGAGGGCCGCGAAGCTCACGGCGGCGTTGGTGGCGTGGCGAGGCGAATCCTGAGCCGGGAAGGTGGCGATGGTAGCATCGCCGACGAGGAAAACGCTAAAGTCGCGCCGGAGGTTCTCCCAGCCGGCGGTGGTTTTGCACACGCACATGTCGGTGTTGTAACCGGCCAGGATCACGTGGCGAATCCCCAGCGATTTCAAGTGCTCACGCAGGCTTTCGTAGCCGTCGGCGTCGTAAATCACCAGATCGGAATGGTCGACCTCGATCGACGACATCACCGGAATCGGCAAGTCCCAGAAGCCCTTCGGGTCATATTTCGCGCCGGCATCGAGCCCCGGAAAGGCCGCGAAATAGGACTTCACCGGGTTTTCGGCGTCCAGCACGATCGACTTCGGCAGCTCGCCGCCCCGGTAATCGAACGAACCCAGCAGAGCATGCAGTTCCCTGACCCCCTCGGCCCGGGATTTCCGGGTCGGGTGCGAAGTGAATGAACGATAGATCTTCTGCCGGATCGGATCTTCCTTGCCGGGCAGGCTGTAGGCGACCAGCCGGGTCGAGCCGCGGAGCCCTTTCAGGAGCGGGTCGAGGACGTCGCGGGCGTGCTGAATCACCAGTGCATTCTTGCGCGGGGTGCACTGAAAGGCCACACCGGCGGGTTCGGGCGACTTCCAGCCCTGGCCGTCGTCGATGGCCCAGGGATGCACGACAATCACGGCCGTGCGGTCGCCACGGAGGCGGTTGGGGATTTCGACGATGCCCCGGGCGTTATAGGACCAGCGCCAGGCCCGGACTTCGATCGTCGCACCCGGTTCGTCGATGATCGGAGGGGCTTCGAAGCGGGCTTCGCACCGGATCGGCTCGACGTATTGGGGAAAGTCTTCGAGAATCGGCCGGGGATCGGCGATCGGGCGGAGCGTGTTCGAATAGACCCGGGAACCATCTTCGGCAAGGCACGTTCTTCCGGCGACGGCCAGCATCCCAGCCGCTTGCAGGAAATTGCGCCGCGTTGCGGCTTGCGGGCGATCTTCGTCTTTCGGGCCGGTTCGCTCGATCATGGCGCATTCTCCAGGGATTGCAGGAAGGCGAAGAGGTCGCGAAGCTGCTGAGGGTCGAACTGGCGATAAAGCCCTTCAGGCATGACGGATACGGCCGATTCGCGGGATTCTCGGATTTCCGAAGCTGGCAGCGACTCGACGGTGCCGTCCGATTTCGCGAGCTTCCAGAGGCCGCCGGAACTTTCCACGAGCAGCCCTTCGAGCACGCGGCCGTCGTTCATTTCGATGATCCGCGATTGATATTCCTTGCGAATGACCCCTGAGGGATCGACGATGCTGGTGAGGAGCCAGTCGCGGTCGGACCGGGTCGCTCCGGTAAGGTCAGGGCCGACCAGCTTGCCGACGTCGTAAAGCCGATGGCAGCCGGCACAGACTTTCGCGAAGAGGTCGCGACCTATCTTCGCATCGCCCGAAGCGGCCCGAAGGTCGTTATTGAGCCGGCGCACTTCAGCCAGCCGTTCCTCGGGAGTGGCCTGAGCGATCTTGCCCCAGATTTTCAGGATTTTCTGGTCGATCGATTCCGAGCCGAGCCGGGCGATGGCGGCGAGTTCAGGCAGAGCGAAGTCATTTCTTGGAATTTTCCCGGCGGCGACGGCTTCGAGCATCGTCGCGCAGGTTTCGGCCCGGGCGCTGAGGACGGCCCTGGTTCGTTTTTTTCGATCCTGTGAGGATTTGGAGTATTCGTCGACCAGCTTTCGCGCGGTTTTGTCGTCCGCCAGGCGGCTCAGACCGGCCCATGCGGCTTCGGCGATGGCAGCGTTTTCGTTCCTCGAAGCGACGAGGCAGATATCGGACCAATCAGCCCAGCCCGAGTCAGCCGCGGTTCTCAAATAGGCGACGAATCGTTTCGATTCGAGAGAGCCCCGATCTCTCATGACTTCGGCCTTCGCGGCTATTCTTGCTTCTTCGATACCCAGGCGGGCGGCGATCTCCCAGCGAATGAGGTCGCCTTGCCCGTCGCGGCAGATTTCCGTAAGCGCCAGCCGGAAAGCCCCCGCCGGCTTCGGAGCACCGCCGCGAAATGCTTCGAGCACGAAAGGCAGATGCCGGTCGACGTCGAGCCGCACCAGCCTGACGACCAGCGGTTCGATGTCATTTCCGCCAAGATAGCAGTATTTGCGGATCAGGTTGCCGATGACCTTTTCGGCGACGATTTCGGACGATGTCAGCGGTTTTTCCTGACCGGCGGCGTTCGTGATCGATTTCGAAACGATCGCATCGACAATCCCGGCAGGATCGCGCTGGGAAATTCGTTCGACCGCCCACCAGTAGCGCTGGTCGAGTGTCGGATCGTTGGCGTCGTCCACAGCCGAAGCCAGCCGGGCCCAGCCATCAATGGCTTGCGGGTCCTCGACTCGAGCCACGGACGCGATCCGCTGCCCGAGGCAGATGAGGTCGGAATCAGGCGTGGCGATCGCGGCGACGCGGCCTGCGGCGGGCATCACGGCGAAATCACCCAGGGCCTGAACTGCAAGGCGGCGGATCGCCGGATCGGTATCGGCCACGGCGGAGCGGAAATCGTCGGCCGAGAGAGGCGCGGGGTTCGCCGGATCGCGATCGATCATCGAAACGAGTGTCCGGAAAGCTTCGCGGCGAAACTCGACCGGCAAGTCGCGGTCGTGCCAGACCTGGTTCAGTCGTTTGACGGCAGGTTCTTCGTAACGTTCCTTGAGAATTCGCCTGGCCCGACGCGAAATGAAAGCGTTCGGGTCGCGCAACAGTCCGATCAGTTCCACCGAGCTTTTCTTCGCCAGATCGGGGCGGACGGAGAGTGTCGGCCTGTCGTCACCGGCGGCACGAATCGCGTAGATGCGGCCATTGGTGCGGTCCCAGTCGGCATCGGGGTCGGGGTGAGCCATGCGCTGGTCGTGCCAGTCAGCGACGTAGACATTGCCATCGGGCCCGAGCACTTGATCACAGGGCGCGAACCAGGGGTCGCGGCTGTCGAGCACGATACCCGCCTGACGCGACGAAAATGTCGCCCCCTTCGGCTCGAAGACATGTTCGGCGATGAGGTGCGAAAGCACGTTGGCCCCGATGTACCGGCCACGGAATTCGGCCGGCCAGCGATCGGCCAGATAGAACAGCCCCCCGGCCGTGACGTGGCCGCCGTGGGCCCCGCCGTGCGGCATGTGGTCAAAGTGGCCGAAGGTGTAAGGGTTATGCAGCGGGCCATGTTTGCCGAACTGCTTCCAGTAATAGGCGTCCTGCATGACGTGCAGGGCCACGTGCGGGCCGAAGTTCGTACTGGCGAAGAGATTGCCGGCTTCGTCGAAATCGAGCCCCCACATGTTGCCGCCGCCTTCGGCGAAGAGTTCGAAGCGGTCCGTCGGCGGGTGATATCGCCAGATGCCCTGCTGGAATTCGATACCACGGATCTTTGCGGTGACGGTCGAACCCTGCAGTCCATAGAGCCAGCCGTCTTCGCCCCAGGTAAGAGAATTCGCCAGGCTGTGGGCGTCTTCCATGCCGAAACCGGCCAGGAGCACGCGCGGGTCACCGTCGGGCACGTCGTCGCCGTCGGCATCGGCATAATGCAGAAGATACGGGGCCTGAAGCACATACACGCCGCCGTCGCCGAAGGCGAAGCCGGTCGACAGGTTCAGCCCCGTGACGAAATCGCGGGCCTTGTCGGCCATGCCGTCGCCGTCGGTGTCTTCCAGAATCGTCAGCCTGTCCGCACCCTTCGGGCCTTTCGGCGGCGGCTCGGGCACGCGGTCATAGACCGTGCGGCTGTAGCGGTCGACCTTCGTACGATTCAGCCCCGCGGGGTTCGGGTATTGCAGATATTGAATCGCCCAGAGCCTGCCCCGATCGTCGAAGTCGATCGCCACAGGCTGGCGGACAAGCGGCTCGGCCGCCACGGCGGAAGCCTTCAGCCCCTTCGCCAGAACCATCCGTTCGACGGCCTGAGCAGGCGAAAGATTCTGGCCGGGCGACGGTTGGCCCTTCGCAACCATCAGCGAGAGTGTCAGAAGACCAAGCCTGAGCCAGCGGATCGTCATCGGCACATCACCTGAGGGGCAAATCGAAGCTACGAACGACGGCATTCGAAGCAAATCGGATCATGTCAGAATCGGGCGGATCACACGGCCGTGGACGTCGGTCAGCCGGATATCGCGGCCGCCGAAGCGGAAGGTCAGGCGTTCGTGATCGACGCCAAGCTGATGCAGGATCGTCGCATGGATGTCGTGAATGTCCACCGGGTGTTCGACGGCCGCCATACCCATTTCGTCGGTGGTGCCATACGTCATACCGCCACGGACGCCGCCGCCGGCCATGCAGATCGTATAACCGCTGACGTGGTGATCCCGGCCATCCGTGCCGCCGGAGTGAGGCGTGCGGCCCATCTCACCCGCCCAGACGACGAGCGTGCTCTCCAGCAGCCCGCGGGCTCTCAGGTCACGAATCAGGGCCGCCACGGGCTGATCGGTAATCCGGGCGTTTTCCTCGTGCCGCAGCTTCAGTTCACCGTGCTGGTCCCAGGGGGCGTTGTTGGAGTGTGTCAGCGGGCATGTGATTTCGACGAACCGGACGCCGGCTTCGACCATCCGCCGGGCCCGCAGGCACTGAAGGGCGTAGAATTTATCGAAATCGTTGCCCCTGTCGACGCCGTAAAGCTCGCGGGTCGCGCGGGTTTCGCCGGAAATGTCGCAAACTTCGGGCAAAAGGGACTGCATCCTTGCGGCGGTTTCATGGTTGCGGATCGCGGCCTCGATCGCGGCACGGTCGCCGAATCCGTCGGCCGTGGCGGTGTCCTGCTCGCGAAGGAAGTCGAGCTTGGCACGCTGGATCGCCTGCGGATCGGCCGGCACGATGTTATCGACCGGCACCCCCCTGGCCCGCACGAGAGCCGCCTGCGAAGTCGCCGGCAAAAAGGCACTGGCGAAGTTCTGGAAGCCGCCGTTGGGGATCCAGTCGTTGTTCAGCAGCACATAGCCCGGCAGATTCTCGTTTTCCGTACCCAGGCCGTAGGAAATCCACGAGCCCATGCTGGGTGCCGCTCCGATGCTGCGGCCGGTATGCAGGAGCAGTGCCTGGGCCCCGTGCAGGGGCGTTTCGCCGGTGACGGAACGGATTACGCAAAGCTCGTCCGCCAGCTGCGCCATGTGGGGCAGCAGATCGCTGACCCACAGGCCCGACTCGCCCCGCTGACGGAACTTCCAGAGCGGCCCCAGCCACTTGCGCGAAGGATTGATGGCCTGGGACTTCTGATCGACGGCCCACACCGCCTGCTGCCCGGATCGGCGAGCCAGTTCGGGCTTGTAGTCGAACGTGTCCACGTGCGACACGCCGCCGTCCATGAACAGGAAGATCACATGCCGGGCCTTCGGCGCGAAATCTCGAGGATGGACGCCGTCGTTCGCATCTGCCCGCATGCCCTCCAGCCCCGCGAAGGCCAGCATGCCGAAGCCCATGTTCGTGGCACGAAGGAAATCCCGTCGCGAACTTGCGAACCCCGCATGGCCTGGGCACATCGGATTTCTGCCGGCAACCGGTTCAGCGGACATGGGCGAACTCCTTCAGGTTGAACATCGCATGGGCGACGTCCTTCCAGACTTCGACGGACGCCATCGCCGCCGCCGGGTCGACCTTCCGAAGTTCGGCCGAACGCCTGACGAGCGTTACGAGTCGGGCAATTTCACGTTCGTTGGGCGGTCGGCCGATCGCGCGTTCGAACATGCCGGTCACACGCTGATCGATCGAGCCGGCAGGCTCAGCGACGACCTGTCTCGCCCAGAATTCGGCCATAGCCAGCACGAAGGGGTCATTCAAGAGGGCAAGGGCCTGATCCGGCACCGTGGTGCGGTCTCGTTTGCCCGTGGTCAATTTGGGCAGTGGCTGGTTGAAAATCGCCAGGAAACGGGGCGGCTCCATCAAGGTGATTTTCTGATAGATCGACCGCCGGCCGTTTCCGTCGAGCGGGCCTGATTTGAGCCGTTTGGCGGGATCTTCGGCGGTTCGATACGGGTCGATCGGCGGGCCGCCGAGAGCCGGATCGAGCCGGCCGGAAATGGCCAGGAGAGAATCGCGCAGTGCTTCGGCTTCGAGCCGCCGCTGCGGATAGTGATGCAGCAGGCGATTTTCGGGATCGATCGTATAAGCCGAAGCCGAAGGGACGTTCGACTGCCGAAACGCAGCCGAAAGGACCATCTCTCGCACGAGCCGCTTGAGCGACCAGCCTTCATCCATGAATCGGGCGGCCAGCGTGTCGAGCAGTTCCGGGTGGCTCGGCTTCTCGCCCAGATGCCCGAAGTCGTCCGGCGTGCGGACGAGCCCTTCCCCGAAAACATACTGCCAGACCCGGTTCACGAAGACCCGGGCCGTCAGCGGATTGGCCGGGTCGATCAGAGCCCGTGCCAGCTCGTCCCGCCCGCTTGACTGCCCGAGACTAGCGGCGGAAGGCTCGCCCAGCAGGTCACGCACATATCTTGCATTGCCGCGCGGGACGACTTCACCGAACTCTGTGTACGAGCCGCGCAGGCCCAGCGGTTCGTTGCGGGCTTCGTGTCGATCCTCGGCTGTGCCGATCGTTCGATCTGGCACAAGTTGCTTCTCGACATCCCGATAGCGGCTCACAAGCTGTCCGATGGGCGAATCTGGCGTGAATGCGTTCGGGAGCCACCCTGCCCCGAGGGCTTCGTCGAGAATCTTTGCATCGGCTTCGTCGCAGCGGTCCTGCGACCAGCGGGCTGCTGCGGCAAGGATGACCTTGGCGACAACTTCGGCACGAGCCTCGCGTGTCCCGGGCTTCTTGTCCAATCTGGGCTGATCGAAAAGCGGCACGAACCGGTCGAGCATGTCGGGCGGCTTCGCACCTGGAGCATGTTCGAAGATGCGTGTCACCCCGAACCAGCTACGCGGGTCGGCCTCGTCCTCCGGCTTGACGCCGCCGTAGCCCGTGCGTGGCGGAAAGTAGTTGTCGTAAGCCTTGGTGGCCAGTTCCAGATAGACTCGCCGAGGCATCGTGTCCGCGGGCCCGGAGAGCCGGTCGAAATTGCCGGCAGTGAGCGTCAGCCAGCCCGGGCGCGGCATGTCCGGAAAAGCGAGACGTTCGGAATGGAAGCAATGGTCGAGAATGAACGCCTGCGAGGCCTTCCGCCCGCCCGCGAAACCGACGGAGAACGTCGTCGCCCGGGCCGGATCGACCAGCGGCCCTCGCACGACACCTCCGAGCCGCTGCGAGTAAAGATGACTCCAGCGCCCGGCCGGCAGAACCCGGTCAATCGCGTTTTCGCCCGCTTCAGCCACGACGAATTCGCCGTCTCGGGCCAGCCCGTGCTTCATGCCGAAGCCTTCGAGTGCCCAGCCTTCCGGAATTGTCCCGCCCGTGAAATCGGCCAGCAGCTTCAGCCCCTTCGAAGCTTCGAGCCGGCGCTGTCGTTCCGCCTGAAATTCCTCAGAAGAAACCTGCTTCGAGTCTGGTCGACTCAAGAATCCCGCGAGCGATTCCGGTATCCCGGCCGCTTTTTCGTCGACCGGCACGGCCTTCAATCTCGCGGCGAGTTCCGGCCCCGAATTCGTCCAGAGCTGGCCAATCTCGGCCCGGATGCGGCCCTTGATCGCCTTCATTTCGGCAATCGTCGCCAGATTCGGGTCGACGGCGTCGGCTTGACGCACACCCCAGCGGCTGCTCATGAAGATGCCGGTCCAGGCGTAGTAGTCTTTCTGTTCGACGGCGTCCAGCTTATGGTCGTGGCACTGGGCACAGGCGACTGTCGTCGCCTGAAACGATTTCGAAACCGTATCGACCAGGTTGGCCATCGCCTCCTGGCTGATTCCTTCGATCTGGGCATTGTCACCGTGCCGCCGCTCACCCAGCCGCATCGCCATCGGGCCGATGATCGATTCGTTCAGGCCCGAGGCCGGATCGACCCGAGGTTCGAAGAGATCGCCCGCGATCTGTTCGCGAATCAGCCGGTTCACAGGCACGTCTCGCGAAAAAGCACGCACCAGATAATCGCGATACATCCAGGCATTTTTGGCGGGCACGTCCCACTCGTAGCCGTGTGTGTCGGAATAATGAACGATGTCCATCCAGTGACGGGCCCAGCGTTCTCCGAAATGAGGGCTGGCCAGCAACTCGTCGACAAGCCTTTCGACCGCTCCGGGCCGAGTGTCCGCCGCGAACGCTCGCACACGCTGCGGTTCCAGCGGCAATCCCGTCAGTACGAAAGCCAGTCGCCGGGCCAGTGCATGCCGGTCCGCTTCAGGCGCCGGCTCAAGCCCCTGCGTTTTCATCCCGGCCAGCAGGAAGCGGTCGATATCGCCGCGTGACCATCGGTCGCCCTCGATTCTCGGAGCTTCATGCCGGACGGCGGGCTTCAGGCTCCACCAGTCCAGCCGTTGCCGGTAGACGTTCTCCCAAACCCCTGTGACAGAGGCTTTTCGCGGATCGGCCGCCCCGCGTTTCACCCATTCGCGAAGCGTCGCGATCTCTTCCGGCTTCAGCTTCGATTTCGGCGGCATTTTGAGTGCTTCGTCGCCATGTTCGACGGCCGTGATCAGCAGGCTTTCCTCAGGCTGCCCGGGGACGACGGCGGGGCCGGAATCGCCCCCCTTCTCCCATCCGGTGCGGCTGTCGAGCGCCAGGCCGGCCTTGATCGTCTTCGCGTGCGAATGGCATTCGAAACATCGACTTTCGAAGATCGGCAGAACCTGCTTTTCGAAAAACGCGACGCCGTCGTTATCGGCACGGACAGAAACGCTGGTCACGCCCAGAATCTGGGCCAGCGACAGAATCAAAAACCGTCGGAATTGCGGCGAATCGAGAAGCATCGGCGGCGAATCGCTCCGAATCGGGGGCGGAGCCACATGCATGGGTCGGACCGACCCATGCGGCCTGACGGCGGGAAGCAGACGGTGCAGTCGGCGGCGATGACCTGATAGACCTGCGGGTCAGCCGATCAAGCCTGATTCTGAAATTCTAGCATGGCCCATCAGCCCGCGAAACCGAGCGAGACGGAATTCCCGCGAAGAAGCGTCATCGACATCCGACCGGGAAAGACAAGAAGTTCCGCCGAAATGGATCGTTTACCTGCCCGGCCGGTTCCGTTAACCTTTAATCACAGCAGTTCCCGCGCAACGAACCACCTGCCAGCCCACCGGCTCCAACGCCGATCTCTCCCGCCTGAACACTCACTGGAGTTCGCGAACGCTCATGGCACGACCTCTCCGATTCATACTGCAATATTTCTTCTTCCTGACTCTCGGGCTATCCGCCTGCACGGGAACGCACATCGAAGCTGCCGAGCCGGTCGAAGTCGGCATGGCCCAGCGCGACATCACGCCGCCCGATGGCTTCCCGATGGCGGGCTACTATCACGAACGACTCGCCGAAGGCACGATCGACCCGCTCATGGCCAAGGCGATCGTCTTCCGCCAGGGCAAAACCTCAGCGGCGCTCGTCGTTTGCGACCTCATCGGCGTCACGGCCGACCTCGCTTCGGCCATACGCACCGAGGCCGCCAAAGCCAGCGGAATTCCTTACGAGGCGATCGTGGTCGCCGCCACCCACTCCCACACGGCACCGGACTATTACAAGGCCCTGGAAGCCGTGCTGAAGGGCGACCGATCTGACGCCAAACGGTCGGCCTATATCGACAAACTCATCGCCGAGCCGGCCGCCGCCGTCGCCGATGCCGCGAAAGCTGCCGCCGCATGCCGTCTCGAAGCTGGTTCGACCGCTCAGCAAACACCCGTTTCGTTCAACCGCCGATTCGTCATGCGCGACGGTTCCGTTCGCACCTGGCAAAGTTATGCCAACAAGGAAACGATCAAGGCCGCCGGGCCGATCGACCCGGAAATCGGCATGCTCATGGTGAAGTCAGAGGCCGGCGAGCCGCTCGGCGTCGTCAGCAACTTCGCCCTGCACCTGGACACTGTCGGCGGCTCGAAGTGGAGTGCCGATTACCCGAAATTCGTCGCCGATTGCGTGCACAAAAAGCTGGGCCCCAAGGCGATCTCGATTTTCGCGACGGGATGCTGCGGAGACATCAATCACTCCGACCCGCGCGCGACCAGCCGCAACAAGACCGACTTCATCGGCAACTCTCTGGGCACGACAATTACGGAGAATCTGCCGAAGCTATCCCCAGTTGCCACCGAGGGACGGCTCGACGTCCGTCACGCTGTCGTGCCGTTGCCGCTTCAGGAGTGCGGGCCTGACGACGTGAAAGCGTCGATCGAAGTGCTCAAGGCCGTCGACGCCGGCAAGACGGTTGACTTTTTCGATCATGTCAAAGCTCACAAACTGCTTATGGTCGACCAGCTCAGGCACAATCCGCCCCTGGCTGCCGATTCCGGCCACCGACCATTCCTGCGGACGAAAAAATGGGCCGGAATCGGTTCCGCCATCCCGACGGAAGTGCATGCGATCACGCTTGGCGAAGACCTGGCGATCGTCACGCTCCCGGGCGAAGTTTTCGTCGACCTGGGCCTGGCGATCAAGCAGGCCTCGCCCTATCGCCATACGATCATCGTCGAGCTGGCCAACGCCGTCGAAACGATCTATGTTCCCACAAGAGCCGCACACGCAGGCGGAAGTTACGAAGTGCTCAATTCGACCGTCAAACCTGGCTCGGGCGAGATGCTGGTCGAAGCGGCACTCAAACTTCTGAAAGAATCTCGCCAGGGGAGCGAGGCGAAGTAAGCCGAACGGTTCAGTCTCAGGCCGATTTCGAGACAGTCGACATGACACGTCATCCTCATCCGGCGGTTGATCCTCATGAACTGGCGAAATCGGCTTGACGACGAACGGAGATACCTGTAGGATCGTTTTATCGGGGCGTGGCGCAGCCTGGCTAGCGCGCTTGCATGGGGTGCAAGAGGCCGGAGGTTCGAATCCTCTCGCCCCGACTAGGTCCTGTCTCAGAACAGGCGTTGCACTTAATCGCCTTTTTGATAGAAACATACGTGTTTCCACCACGGATCGTTCACCCAGGATACCGCACGGATGCCACGACACGCACTCTCCGACGCACAGTGGGACCTCATCAAGGGCGTCTTTCCTT
>WGMM01000014.1 GCA_016125085.1 bacterium | reverse complement strand
GCAACAGCCTGATCGGTTCGACGAACAACTACCAACGCATAGGCAGCGGCGGCGTTACGGCACTGACCAACGGGAATTACGTGGTCTCATCTCCCATCTGGAACGTCGGCGCGGGCGCGGTCACCTGGGGCAGCGGCACGACGGGCGTGACGGGCTTCGTCACGACGGGCAACAGTGTGGTCGGTTCGGCGGACAACCAACAAGTGGGCATTGGCGGCGTGACGGCACTGACCAATGGGAATTACGTGATCTCATCTTTGATGTGGAACAATTACTATGGAGCTGTGACCTGGGTCGACGGCTCTGCCGGTGCGGCGTTCACGGTCTCGGCGGCGAACAGCCTGGTCGGTACGGAGTCTGATTACAACGGTCGCACTGTGAAGGGACTTTCGAACGGCAATTATGTCGTCATCAGCCCCACCTGGGACAACGGCGTGGCGATTGACGCCGGCGCGGTCACCTGGGGCAGCGGCACGGCGGGCGTGGTGGGTGCGATCTCGTCTTCGAACAGCCTGGTGGGCTTTACGACGTTCGATCAAGTCGGCTATGGCGGCGTGACGGAATTGACCAACGGCAATTATGTTGTCCGCTCCGATTTTTGGGATAACGGCCTGGCGACGGACGCTGGCGCGGTCACCTGGGGCAACGGAACGGCGGGCGTGGCAGGCGTCGTCACGGCGGGCAACAGCCTGTTCGGCTTGTCGACGAACGATCAAGTCGGCAGTGGCGGCGTGACGGCACTCACGAACGGCAATTACGTGGTTTTGAGCCAGAACTGGGACAACTACAAAGGCGCGGCGACCTGGAGCAACGGCACGTCAGGCTCGACGGGTACGGTGTCGGCGGCCAACAGCCTGGTCGGCTCGACGACGAACGATCGAGTCGGCAATGGCGGCGTGACGGCACTTTCCAACGGCAATTACCTGGTCCTCAGCTCGAGCTGGACTGCCCCGGCATCGACCACTCCCGGCGCATTGACGTGGGTCAGCGGCACCGACGGCAAAGTGGCGACGGGGTCGGTCGGGAGCGAAGTCTCCGCCACCAACTCGTTCTTGTACACGGGCGGCTCTCAGCAAAGCGAATTGAGTGGCGATACATATCTCATTCGGTATCCGGTCGATGGCGGGGCCATCTACATCGGCATGCAGGGCACGATGCCCGCCCTCGCGACTTTCGCCTCGAACCCCTCCCTGACCGCAAGCATGGGGTCGAATTTCGTGGCCGCTCCCCTGAACATGGGCACGGCCACGACACTTCAGGCCAATAACGATATCACCCTGACGAACTTCCTCAGCGTGAACAACCCCTCGGGCACCGGCGGGGCGCTCACCCTGCAGGCGGGCCGGTCGGTGACGCTCAACGCCAATCTCACGACCGACGGCGGTAACCTGACCGTGCTGGCCAACGCCGACAGTGCCACGGGTGTGATCAACGCCCAGCGGGATGCCGGGGCGGGCGGCGTCGTGATCGCGCAGGGCGTGTCGATCGACGCTGGCACCGGGGCCGTTTCCCTGTCGTCGGGGGCAGCCACCGGGCTGACTCAGCGCACCTCGGGCGGCGTCAGCGTCAGCGGCAACGTCACTGCGGCTTCGATCGCCATCGCCACGGCCAATTCGGGCAGCGGTGCGCCGGACGTGACGATTTCGGGAAACGTGAATTCCACCGGTGCGGGCGGAATCATCGTGAATTCGGCCGGGGCGTTCTCGTTCTCGTCGGGCGGGTCGCTGGTCAGCTCGGCCAGCGGAGCGGCCATCGCCGTGACGGGTGCCTCACTGGCCCTGCGAAACTCCGTCCAAACCAACGGCGGCAATGTGACATTCACCGGCCCCGCAGCTCTGTCCAGCTTTTTCAGCGCCAGCTCGGGCAGCGGCACGCTTTCGTTCGCGGATAGCCTGGCGATCGGCGCTTTTGCGATCGTGGTGAATTCGACCGCCCCGGCGAGCTTCAGCGGCACGCTCTCCGTCAACGGCGGCTTGATCATGGCCAGTGCCGGCGGTATCGCCGTCACTTCGACCGGCAGTTTGACCGGCAACGCCACGATTCTCGGGCCTGTGAGTGTGGCCGGCGGACTGGCGCCTGGCTCAGGTTCGACCGGCAGCGGCGTCGGAGCTATGACGCTTTCTACCGGCACGCTGACTCTGGCCGGAACCGCGACAGTCGCCATGAACGGCACTTCGAAAACAGCCTTCGACAAAATCGTGGTCAACGGCGCGAACCTGACCGGGGCGACGCTGAGCCTCGACCTCTCGGCCGTCACGCTCGCCGCCGGCGATTCCATCACGCTCGTGGACAACTTCTCCGGCTCGGCCACGGCGGGCACCTTCGCCGGGCTGGCGCAGGGGGCGTTCTTCACCGCCAGCGGCCAGACCATGCAGATCAGCTATACCGGCGGCGACGGCAACGACGTCATCGTGACGAAGGTCGCCGACATCACGGCCAGCTTCTCGATCAATCGCAGCGGCTTCATGTATGTCGACGAGTTCGATGCGTACTGGCAGTCAATCACGCTGACCAACACGTCGCTGACGATGAAGAAGCCCCGCACGCTCAAATTCGTCGGCCTGCCTGACCGCGTTTCGGTGCTGGACGGAACCAAAATCGGCTCGGACTGGTTCCTGAACGTGGGTGAGCCATCGGTGTCGCCGACCGGCTCCGTCGGCCTGCCGGTTTACTTTCAAGTGACCTCCGGCGGGGCATTCACTTATTCGCTCGAAGTCATCGGCGGTTGAATTTCGAAGACATCGCGAATCGACGTGCGGGGCCGATGCGTCTTTCGGCCCGCCCGGTTCGCCTCAAGTCGATTGACCCACACTGGACTCCCAAGGATTGCGCCCATGCGACGAGTGACGACGGCGGTTCTGGCGACGATCGCGGCCATTTTTCTCGCGCCGGTTTCCGCTGAAGGGCTGGAAGTGCTGGTAACGGTCGATTCTTCGTCGATCGCGGCTTCTACCGGTTTCGTGGACTTTCAGTTCAGCGCCGCACTCGACACCGCACAGACGGCGACAGCCGTGATCTCCGACTTCTCTGCGACGAACCTGACTCCGGGCGGCATCACGTATCTCAACAGCGCCTCTGGAGGGCCTTTGCCGACGAACGTGACGATTCTCAACGATCCGGCCCAGATCACAAACCGGGCCCGACAAGCGGTGACGTTCGCCGCGAACAGCAATTTCAGCTTCAAGATCACATTCAGCGGCAACGCGCTGACGACGCCCGGCTCCGCCGATTCGACATTCTTCCTGAACGTTCTCAATTCGAGCCTGGGCTCGGCGTTCCCGAACCCGAGGCCCCACCTTCTCATCACCATCCCCGCGAGCGGCACCGGAACGCCGGTCATCACGTCGATTTCCCAGATCACGGCCGTCGTAGTCGTGCCGGAACCCGGCCCTGTCGTCCTGGCTTTCGCTGGTGCCGCGGTGCTGGTGGCGGTGCGACGCCGAAAGAAGGCCAGCTAAGTTTGCCACGCATGGGGCGCGTTCCGGCGAAGCTGGCGATCGTGCTCAGAACAGATCTTCCCAGCGGCGGATTTTGCCGGCCCGGACAGCTTCGAGAAACGCCGGCAGACTGCGAACGATCGTCGTCGAGGAATTGCCGGGCATGCGTTCCGGATGGTCGATCTCACGGGTCGACGTGCGCACGATCACGCCCTCCGGGGCGATCGGCAGCCGGGCCAGGTTGGCGACATAACGATCGAACGCGCCGGCGCGGAACAGGAAGAATTCGACATCCGACATATAAACGCAACCGATTTTCACCCGACTCTCGCTTAAGTAGGCTGCAATTCGAGCCATCGCCTGAGCGCCTGACCAATCCGCGACGACCGGGACGACGGCGTCGGCCCGATGCAGACGTCGGACTTCGGCATACAGTGCATCGTCGGCCAGCCAGTGACCTGGGCGGCCTGATCGCGTTTTCATGACGATCAGGCTGCCGATGGCTGGATACATTTTCAGGGCCAGGAAGCGGGCCTCAGGCCCAGGGCCAGCCAGTCGGGCATGTATTTTGCGGATTTCGGCCAGGTCGGATTCCGCGCGAAAGCCTTTCTCCTCAAGCGATCGCCGCACGGTTTCCTGAGCTTCGGCCAGGCGTTCAGGCTGCATCGGCGCGGCGGCGAATGCGGCCATAAGCCGGCCGGCGTCGGCCAGAGTGGCGTCATCGATCGCGGGAGATCGCGCCCACAATCGGCTTAAGTAAGCGGCACGATCGATGCTTAATTCGACCAGCGACTTATGCATCAGGTGCAAGTTGCGATTTTTGGTGCGATAGTCGAGAATCAGGGCGGTCGAAGGCCGGGCTGCGGCGATCATCGAAAGATTCTGATCGGGGCCAACGCCTAAGTAGGCGGACCCTGGAGGCAACTCGGCGAGACGATCGAGCACGCTGGCGATCGAGTCCTCATTGGTCATCAGATTGTCGGCTGAGGCCGGCCCCGCGGGTGGTTCGCTGAGACGGTCCAACAACGCCTTGTATGGCGTGCTCTCGTTCGGTTGCGACGCTTTAGTAAGCGTTACATGCGAAAGCATCGTCGCTCCCGCGGCAACCATCCAGTGGCGGCGGGAGATCGCCGGGTCAGTCGAGTTCCAGCCGGATATGTTCCAGCTCATTCGCGGCCAGCCATTCCAGCAGTTCTTCCTGTTCCTCGGTGATTTCCACTTCGGTCATGTTCGCGGTGTCGAGGGGGCTGATCAGGTCGATCACGCCATCTTCCAGCACCTTCTGCGTCTCGCCCAGGCGGAAGAAGTATTCATTTTCTCCCAGAGGCGGCACATCCTGGGCATGGGCGGGCGCGGCGAAATAGACCAGTTGCGATCGCAGCCGGTGCGAGATGGTTTTCGAAACGGGGGTCGGACGGCCGACGCTGACGATTTTCATTTCAGTGACGTTCCTAAGACGGTTGCGAAGAAGGTTCCTGCTTCGCCGGGCTTCTCCATGAATCCGGCGATGTCATTTCATTTCACGACGATATCGATGGCCGAGAAGTGTTCGTGGTCGCTCTGGGTCTGGAGCGTTTCGACCCGCATCATGTAGACGCCGGGCTTGTCGATCACGAACCGGCTGCGCGCTCCGGCCTTGGCGCCGGGCTTGAAGTCCATGTCGAAGGCGGTTTCCAGCTCGACGTCGCCGGAGGTGTCGGGCAAGTCCTTCTGGCCGACTTTCTCGGCTTTGGCGACATAGAAGTGCACGACGACGTTTTCGAGCGTCTTGTTCGGATAGACGTTCTGGAAGTACCACTGCACGCGGATCGGCTCGCCGGCCTTGACTTCGAGCACGGGCCGGGGCGTTTTGCCGATGGCGGGTGGCGTCTGGTCGACGTACGACGTGACCTGCTTGTCGCCGGCGGTGACGGTGAGTTCGACCTTGGCGTGTTCGGCACGGGCGGCGGACGCATAGCTCGCGAAAATCGCGGCGAACGCGAGCGGGGCGGAGAGTCGCTTCATGGTCGTGGTTCCCGGGGGCAGGGGGGGCACAGGGTCAAGCCGAGGGATTCGCGGTCGGTACCGGGTGACCCGTCTCCGTCTCTTCATCAGTGTAGTGAAGCCAGCCCCGATTCGGCGACAGGAGATCGCACGATCCGAATGAAATAAAAGGGGACGGGGGTCTTTTCTTGAAAATGACCCCCGTCCCCTTTTTCCGTCCAACGTATCGTAAGAATTCGGCGAGCTACGGATTTGTGCCGATGATCGAATCGTGCATAATAGCTGGTACGTTCGACGCAATCGGCTTTTCGATTGGGATTGTCGTTCGATTGACTTCGGTATCGGGCTTCGAAATTCATCGCGCCAGTTTCGGCGCTGGTATCGTTCGTGGAAAGGCGTTCGGAATGCTTTTGATCTATGGTTCCAGCCTGAACGGCAAAACGGATCACGTGCGGGGCCTGTTCTACGTCAAAACCCGCTTCGGCCACATCTGGTGGCTGCCTTTGCTGCCGCAGTATTCCATTCTGTTCATCGACGACGGGACGGAATCGTACGGCGCCGAATTCGCATCGAGCTGGAAATCGGTTTTCACCGCCTGGATCCGAACCTACGCCGGGATCGTCGCCGTGGTGGCGCTCGGCTATGTGAGCTTGAATACCATATTCGTCCATCCCGGCGTGCAGGGTGGTCTGACGTCGGAGCAGTTGACGAAATCTCTCGGAATCGCCGGTGTGGCGATCGGGGCCTATGCCAGCACCCATTTCTGGGCCCGGCCAAGTTATCAGAAAGCCCTGCGACTGGCCAAAAAGCTCGATTTACCGGACGAAGTCGTGAACGCCCATTACCCGGTCGAAAGCGAATTCGGGCCTGCCTCGTAGATAGCCGCCGATGTGTTAGCATGGCGTTGTGCATGACGGTTTGGCGCTCCAGGAAAGCTCCGTAGAATCGGCCGATTGCTCAATTTCTGCTCCATTCTCCAGGCTCGATCGACGCGCGCACAGCGGCAGGATGCCGCTGCCACGAGCGGGCTCGAAAGTGGAAGCGGCGTCTCGTCGCTGCTCCGCAATTCGTATCCAACGACGACGATTCAGCGGAAGGCGTCAATCTCACTTCATCCGCCAAGCTCGATCGACGCGCGCACAACGGCATGATGCCGCTGCCACGAACTGACTCGGCATAATATGACAAGCATGTCGGCGTCACAGGCAGCGCGGCCTGGCGTATCGGATGAAGTCCGGAGTGCGCAATGCGGCCTTCGCGACCCGAATTTCCGGAGCGTTGCGGTGCCATGCGCCGGAAGATCAGGCCACCCTTTGACAAAAGGTGTGCTATAGCTGCATAGTTAGGCAATCCGAAGGCTTGAGGGGCGCGCGGATCCATGAAAGCGATCATCTTGTGCGGGGGTCAGGGAACGCGGCTCCGCGAGGAGACGGAATATCGGCCGAAGCCGATGGTCGAGATCGGCGGGCGGCCGATCCTCTGGCACATCATGAAAATTTACGCCCATTACGGCTTCGAAAAGTTCGTCCTGTGCCTGGGTTACAAGGGCAACATCATCAAGGATTACTTCCTTGATTATGAGGCCATGAACAACGACTTCACGATCCGCCTGGGCAAGATGAAGGGCATCGTCTATCACGACGAGCACCAGGAACAGAACTTCGAAGTCACGCTGGTGAACACCGGCCTGCCCACGATGACCGGCGGGCGCATCAAGCGGGCATCGCGCTATATCGGCAACGACGACCTGTTCATGGTCACCTACGGCGACGGCGTGGCCGATATCGACGTGGCCAAGCTCGTGGCCTTTCACCGCTCGCACGGCAAGCTGGCGACCGTTTCGGCCATGCGGCCGACCTCGCGGTTCGGCCAGATGGAAATCGGCGACGACGGCCTGGTCAAGAAATTCGCCGAGAAGCCCAAGGCCGACGGCTGGGTGAACGCTGGCTATTTCGTCTTCGACCGCCGCGTGCTCGAATATCTGGAAGGCGACGACTGCATTCTCGAACGTGAGCCGCTCGAACGTCTTACGGCCGAAGGGCAGTTGATGGTCTATCGCCACGAGGGCTTTTTCTTCGCGATGGACACGTTTCGGGAATATCAGTTGCTCAACGAAATGTGGGACGCCGGCGACGCGCCCTGGAAGGTCTGGAAATGAGCGAGCTGAACAGGGACTTCTGGCGGGACAGGCCCACGCTGGTCACCGGTGCCTCAGGACTGGTGGGCGGTTGGCTGGTGAAGCGGCTGGTCGAAGCCGGGGCCGATGTCGTCTGCCTGGTGCGCGACCACGTGCCGCAGAGCATGCTTTACCGGGACCGGCTGACCGAACAGGTCAAGATCGCTCGCGGCGACGTGCGTGATCAGGCCTGCCTGGAACGGGCCCTGGGCGAATTCGAAGTCGACACCGTCTTCCACCTGGCCGCGCAGACGATCGTGGGCATCGCCAACCGGAACCCGGTTTCCACCTTCGAAACGAACATTCAGGGCACCTGGGCCCTGATGGAAGCCTGCCGCCGCAGCCCGCGGGTCAAGCAGATCGTCGTGGCCAGTTCCGACAAAGCCTACGGCGATCAGGAACACCTGCCCTACGACGAAACCACGCCCCTGCAGGGCACGCACCCCTATGACGTCTCCAAAAGCTGCGCGGATCTGATCGCGGCGACGTATGCCGTCAGTTACGGAAGCCCGGTGGCGATCACCCGCTGCGGCAATTTCTACGGCGGCGGCGACCTGAACTGGAACCGCATCGTGCCGGGCACGATCCGGTCGATCCTGCGGGGCGAGCGGCCCGTGATCCGGTCCGACGGCAAGTTCATCCGCGACTATTTCTACGTGGAAGACGGCGCCCACGCCTACATGACACTGGCCGAACACCTGGCCCGGCGGCCCGAACTGGCCGGCCAGGCTTATAACTTCTCCAACGAGATTCAGGTGACGGTGCTGGAGCTGGTCGACAAGATCCTCAAGGCGATGGGTTCGAGCCTCACGCCCGACGTGCGTAACGAGGCCTCCAACGAGATCATCCACCAGTATCTCAGCGCCGCCAAGGCCCGCGATCAGCTCGGCTGGAAGCCGCTCTTCGAACTGGACGCGGCGCTGGTATCGACGATCGCATGGTACAGGGAGTTTCTCAAGGCATGAGTGCCACGCCCGATACGCCGGAGGCCCTGCGGGCCCAGATTCTCGAACTGGTGAAGAAGTATCACGACGTGGCCTTTCCGGCGCGTGATTTCGTGCCGGGGCAGTCGGTCGTGCCGTGCGCCGGGCGGGTGTTCGGGGCGGAGGAGATCGTCTCGCTGGTCGACAGCTCGCTCGACTTCTGGCTGACCACGGGCCGCTTCGCCGATCAGTTCGAAAAGCGGTTCGCCAAGGTCTTCGGCACGCGCGACTGCCTGCTCGTCAATTCGGGCAGTTCGGCGAATTTGCTGGCCCTGACGGCCCTGACTTCGCCCAAGCTGGGCGAAAAGCGCCTCAAGCCGGGCGACGAAGTGATCACCGTGGCCGCCGGATTCCCGACGACGGTCAACCCGATCCTGCAGAATAACCTCGTCCCCGTGTTCGTGGACGTGCACATCCCCACCTACAACGTGGACGTCACGCAACTGGAAGCCGCCCTGAGCGACCGCACGCGGGCCATTATGATCGCCCACACGCTGGGTAACCCGTTCGACCTGGCCGCCATCACGCAATTCGCCAAAGATCACGACCTGTGGCTGGTGGAAGACTGCTGCGACGCCCTGGGCGCCCGCTACGCCGGCAGGCACGTGGGCACCTTCGGCGACGTGGCGACCTGCTCGTTCTACCCGGCCCACCACATCACCATGGGCGAAGGCGGGGCGGTGATGACCGACCAGCCGAAGCTCAAGACGCTCGTCGAATCGTTCCGCGACTGGGGCCGCGACTGCTGGTGCGCCCCCGGCGTGGACAACACCTGCGGCAAACGCTTCGACTGGGAACTGGGCGAATTGCCGCATGGGTATGATCATAAGTACATTTACTCACACATCGGCTACAACCTGAAAGCAACGGACATGCAGGCGGCCGTGGGGGTGGCGCAGCTGGACCGGCTGGGTGACTTCATCGCGGCCCGGAACCGCAACTTCGCGACGCTGACGGCCGGGCTCAAGCCGTTCGAGGAATATCTCGTCCTGCCCGAAGCCACGCCGAATTCCGAGCCGAGCTGGTTCGGCTTCCCGCTGGCGGTGCGGCCGGGGGCGCCTTTCACCCGGCGCGACCTGGTGCGGCGGCTGGACGAAGCCAAAATCGGCACGCGCCAGATCTTCGGGGGTAACCTGATCCGCCAGCCGGCCTATGTCGGCCAGCCGATGCGGGTGATCGGCGAACTACCGGGGGCCGACTTCGTGATGCGCCAGGCGTTCTGGATCGGCCTTTATCCCGGCCTGGGCGAACCGGCACTGGGCTATGTGGCGGAGACGATCAGCGAATTCGTACGCGAGCGGGCTTCCGGGAAATGACCGCCGCTGCAAAGCCGCCCTTGCCGCCCGAGGATCTCGAAGCGATCCGGCGCAGTCTTGGCGACGTCATCAGCGGCCTGAAGGGAGCGAATCTGTTCGTCACCGGCGGCACAGGCTTCTTCGGCCGCTGGCTGGTGGAAAGTTTCGTCCACCTGAACCAGTCCGAACGGCTCGGGGCACGGATGACGGTACTGAGCCGCGATCCAGCGCGATTTCTGGCCTCCGCGCCGCACATCGCAAGTGATGCAATCACGTTCGTGGCTGGCGACGTACGTGATTTCGACTTTCCCGAAGGGCCGTTCACCCACGTGATCCATGCGGCCACGGAGGCCAGCGCCAAGCTGGACGCCGAAGCCCCGCTGACGATGTTCGACGTGATCGTGACCGGTACGCGGCGCACGCTCGATTTCGCCGTGCAGGCAGGCGCAGGCCGCATGCTTTACGTCAGCTCCGGGGCCATTTACGGGCCGCAGCCGCCGGAGGTGTCGCATATCGAAGAAGACCGGTTTTTCGGCTTCGCGCCCAACGACCGCCGCGTGGCCTACATGGAAGGCAAGCGGTCGGCCGAGTTTTTGTGCTCGGTCTACGCTGCCCATTATGGGCTGAAGGTCCCGATTGCCCGGTGTTTCGCGTTCGTGGGCCCGCACTTGCCGCTGGACACGCACTTCGCCATCGGCAATTTCCTCAACGACCGTCTGCACGGGCGGACGATTCGCGTGGGCGGCGACGGCACGCCGCTGCGGAGTTATCTGTATGCCTCGGACATGACGGCCTGGCTGTGGCGGATCCTGCTCAAGGGCGAATCCGCGCGGGCGTATAACGTGGGCTCGGACGAGGCGATCTCGATCCGCGACCTTGCCGAAACGGTGGCCCGGCCTGTGGGGCTTGAGGTGGTCGTGGAAGGTTCCGGCCGTCCATCGGGGTTACGGAACCAGTACGTGCCATCGGTGCGGCGCGCGGTCGAAGAGCTGGGCTGTTCGGCGCAGGTCGACCTGAGAACGGCGATCGAAACGACGGTTCGCTGGAACCGGGGTTGAGGATCTCAGCCCGAAGCGGTTTCAGAATCCGGCGTCGTTCGATGGCGGCAGTCGAGACGTCGTATCAGCCAGTGCGGATGGCGATCAGCCGGGCTGCGATGTGCCGGACCTGCTCTTCGGTCAGTTCGGCGTACATGGGCAGGCTGAGTTCCTCGGCGGCCCAGGCATCGGATTCCGGGAACGGCTTCACGGCGAGTTCGTTGTAGGCTTTGAGTCGATGGACGGGGAAGGGGTAATGAATCCCGGCCCCGATGCCGGCCGCCTGAAGCGCTTTGAGTTCGGCGTCGCGGGCTTTCGAACGAACGGCATAGATATGGTAGATAGGTTCCCGGTCGGCGTGGTCGACGGGCTGACCGAAGCCGGGCAGAAGTTCGCCGTAAAGAGCCGCCCAACGTCGCCGGGCAGCGTTCCACTGGTCCAGGTATTGGAGTTTGACCGCCAGAATCGCAGCCTGAATCGTATCGAGGCGGCTGTTGAGGCCCGGTTCTTCGTGGTGATATTTGATGCGGCTGCCCCAGTTACGGAGCAGTTTGAGCCTTTCGGCCAGAGCGTCATCGCTGGTAGTGATCGCTCCGCCGTCGCCGTAGGCGCCCAGATTCTTGCCGGGATAGAAGCTGAATGCGGCGGCATTGCCGAGACTTCCCGCACGTTTGCCATGAAATTCGGCGCCATGGGCCTGGGCAGCGTCTTCGACGATTTTGAGGCCATGGCGGTTGGCGATGGCCGAAATGGCATCCATGTCGCAGCACCGGCCGTAGAGGTGCACGGGCATGATGGCTCTGGTGCGTGGCGTGATCGCGGCTTCGATCGCTTCTGGGTCGATCAGGGCGTCGTCGCGGCGAACGTCGACCAGAACGGGCGTCGCGCCTGCCTGGGTGACGCCGAGGGCGGTCGCCACGAACGTGAACGCCGGCAGGATGACTTCGTCGCCGGGGCCGATTTCCAGAGCCCTGAGGATCAGGTGAATCGCGTCGGTTCCGCTGGCGACTCCGACGCAGTGTTTCGAATGGCAGAAGGAGGCGAACGCCGATTCGAATGCGGACACCTCGGGACCGAGAATGTACATTCCGTGATCCAGCACATTCTGGATCGCGAGGGCGACTTCGGACTTGATCGAGAGGTACTGGGATTGAAGATCGACCAGGGGAATGTTCATGCCGGCATTCTATCCTGATTTCTTCGGATCGTATCGATCCGCCTGCCGCGTCATTCGATCGGGGTCAGGATCGATCGGTTTTTCATGGAAGTTTCCGCGGCGGCCAGCTCCCGGACGATTTCCGTGGCGAAGCGGCCGCTGTTGACCGGCGTTTTGCCGGTGAGAATGCAGTCGATGAAATGGTTGACCTGGTTAGCGACGGGTTCGCCCCCTGTGAGATGAGGGATGAGCACGTCGCCATGCTGGACGATGTTCATGAGGAAGCTGTCGTAGGAATCGACGTAATCGGATTCGCGTGGCGCGTCGATCGATTTCGAAAAGATCCGCACCGGGGCGTCCAGATTCATGTCGTCGAAGATGGCCATTTTCTTCTGGCCGACGACGGTGATTTCGCGGATTTTGCTGGGGTTCAGCCAACTGGCATGCACGCAGGCCATAATGTCGAAGGGATAGGTGAAATTGGCGATGACGACGTCTTCGATCGGAGGGTTGAGGAACGACTGCCCACGTGCGGTGACGGAAACAGGATGGGCGTCGAGCCAGAAATCGATGATCGAAAGGTCGTGGCTGGCGAGATCCCAGAGCGCGTTGCAATCGGTCCGGACCGGGCCTAGATTGGTGCGAGTCGAGAAAATGTAATTGATGCCGCCGAGTTCGCCCGAGCGGATCAAGTCGCGGATGGCCAGAACGCCCTTGTTGAACAGGAACACATGGCCCACGGCCAGAACCAGCCCCCTGGAGTCGGCCAGATCGGCCAATTCCTCGGCTTCCCGTACGTCGAGTGCCAGCGGCTTTTCGACGAGTACGTGCTTGCCTGCATTGAGGGCCCGCTTCGCCAGTTCGAAATGGGTCCGTGTCGGCGTGGCGATGACCACGGCGTCGGCCGCGGGGTCGTCGATCGTGGCACCCGGATCGTCCGACGATTTCTCGATCGAAGGGATATTCCGCCGGATGAGTTTCAGGCGTGATTCGTCAATGTCGCAAACCGTATGCACACGGGCATGTGGATTCGCGGCGATCGCGCGTATGAGATTCGGCCCCCAATGGCCAAGGCCGATGCAATTGACGGTCGTAATCCGGGATTCGCTCATTTGCTGCTCGTTCATGTACCGACGGAAGCGGGCGACACGCATGGCATGTCGCCGGAAGTTCCGGACCGGTTCATCTCCTCAGACCGAGACCGAGCAGGAAGATCGGCCGGAGTATGCTCCACCAGCCGGTGATCGGTTTCATTTTGGTGATGCCGAGTTTCTTCGGCGGATAGATCTTGGTGCAGGGCACCTCGCCATGCAGATAACCCAGGCGGACGACTTCGAATCGCAGATAGACTTCCATTTCGTACTGGTCAAGCCAGGGCTGATCGATGTCGATCGCCGGATCGTCGAATACGCCCAGGTGAATCGCCCGGAACCCGTTGGTCGTATCGGTCAGCCGCTTGCGTACCGCCAGACTGAACAGCAGGGGGTGCACGAACTGGGTCGTGATCCGCCGGTAAATGGGCATGTTGCCGAAATCACCGCCAGGTAAATACCGCGAACCCTGCACAAGGGCGAACCCCTGATTGCGCACAGGGTCGAGAATCCGGGGGATTTCGGCCGGGCGGTCCTTGTCGTTGCCGGCCATGAACATGATCACATGATAATCACGTTCCTGCGCGATCCGGATCGCCTTGCGGATCGCGGCCCCGACGCCGATACATGCTCCGAGGCGATGCACCAGAAATTCGCCGGTATCGATCGATTCGATCGAACCGTCAGTCGAGCCGTCATCCACCACAAGAACGTCGTAATCCCGCTCCGACCTTTTCGGAAACCGGCTCAAAGTGTTGCTCAGCTTCACGTTCTCGTTATAGGCACAGATCACCATGAGCGCACGGCCGTCGGGCTTCGGCGCGAATCGCTTCGAACCGCCCTGGACCGGAAGCTGCCGCGCAAGCGATGACTCCGGCCCCGTCGCGACGGACGAGAACCCGCCGACGGTTTCCGCCGTGCCACGTTGCCGATCGCTCTGGTGGACTTCTGTCCTCACGAAATCGCCGCCCTGGTGAGTCGTACTGTTCGAAGAGTCATTGACCAATATCGTATACGATTTCCGGCGGAACCGGACAAGATCAGCATCGTTGGCCTTCACCGGCGGACGCCGGGTATGCCCGGTATGCGGCGATCGCGGCGTGGACCCGGCCTGTGACTTCGTCCATCAGAGCATAGGACGTTTCCGGGTAGGCGTCGCGGAAATGCCTCGGCCAGGGGGCCTTCAGGCCATATTCGAAGCTCACGAACCGGTCGAGGGTCGTGAAAGTACGGGCCGGGTCGCCGGTCACGCAGTGGATGTCGGGCACGTCCGCCCGGACGACGCTGCCCGCCCCCACGAATGCCCCCAGTCCGACATGCACGCCCGGCATGAGCAGAACGCCCGTGGCGATCACGGCCATGTCGTCGATGGCGACTTCCAGGCACAGGTGCGAAGGCGGAAACGGGTCATTGGTGAACTGGACGCGCGGATACAGCCACACGAAGTGGCCGATCTTCGCCCCCTTGCCGACGTGCACTTCGGAATGGAGCCGCACCCAGTCGCCGAAAACCGCGTCGCCTTCGATGTCGCTGTTGCTGCCGATGCGCAGCCCCCGGCCCGCCGTGGTGTTTTCACGCACCAGAACGCCGTGGCCGGTGGCCAGGCCTTCGCCGAACGTCGATCCCTGATAGAACACGCTGTGGCTGCGGATGGTCGAATTGGCCCCGATTACCAGCGGCCGTCCCTGGGCCATCAGGTTCGGATAGCCGATCACGCAGTGGCTGTCGATCTTGCAGCCGTCGCCGATGACGACGTCGTCGTGCACGATCGTGAAATCGCCGATCTCGACATTCCTGCCGATGCGGGCCCCGGGTGCAATTTTCGTCAAAGAACTCATGGAATGCGAACCTTCTTGAAACGATCGGTGTGCTGCGGGCCCGCGGTGATCTCCACCTTGACCGGTACCTGATGGCGTTTAAGGACCGCGGCGCAGTGCTGCTTGAGCCGGGCCGTGAATGCGGCACGGTCTTCCGGCTCGACGAGCGTCACGCGGGCGCACACGATATTCCCCAGAATCGGGTTCTTCTCGCCATAGACGACCGCTTCGGCCACGTTTTCGAGAGTGCGCACTACATTCTCGACCTCCGCCGGATAGACCTTCTCGCCCCCGACGTTGATCAATTCCGACTGCCGGCCCAAAAACCGGAAATAATCGCCCTTGCGCTCGACGACGTCACCCGTGACGAACCAGCCGTCTTCGGTGAACGGGCTGGGGGCGTTGAGATAGCCGAGCATGGCCGACTGCGCCTTGATCTGCAGGACGCCGTCGACGACGCGCGTCTCGTACCCCTCGCCCCCGACCTGGACCCAGAGCGAGTCCGAACTTTCCGACTTCGACCGCAGGATCCCCACTTCCGAAAGCCCGTAATTCTGATGAAACCGCACGCCGGGCAGCAGTTCGCGCAGCCGCGCCAAAGTGGTTTCGGGCATCGGCTCGGTGGCGTAGGCAATCACCTTGAGCGAGCTGAGATCGTGCCGCCGGATCGCGTCGCTCAGCAACACCAGGTTCAGAAACGTCGGCGATGTCGGCAGCAGTTCGGCCCGATGGCGCGCGATCGCGTCCAGCACGCCGTCCGGCGAGCGGTCATCCGCCACGATCAGGCACCCGCCGCTGGCCAGCGTATGGAGCATCGTATTGATGCCGCCGATGTGGTCGAACAGCAGAAAGGCAATGGTGCGCAGAGCCGCCCTGGGCTTACGGTAGTTCTCCAGAAGCTGCTCGAAGTCGTGCACGACGCCCTTGCTCTTGCCTGTCGAGCCCGACGAAAACAGCACCAGCCCAGGATGCCCGGAAGCTTTCAGCATCCCGAACAGCTCGTGCCGCGATTCTCCCCCCAGCGCCTCGAGGCCCGCTTCGTCGTCAGCACCGATGCGAACCCGCCAGGTGCATTCGCCCAGCGCCAGATATTCTTCCTGTTTCGATTCGCTGATCGCAGGCGTCATCGGCAAAACCACGCACCCATGACCTGCCAGCGCCAGCAGGAGTGCGGCCGCGTTCGGCGAAAAGTCGGCCACCAGGGCGACGTTTGCGTGCTCAGGCACGCCTGTTTCGGCGATGTGATGCCGCCAGTGGCGGATTCGATTCAGCAACCACCGGTAAGAATATGCCCGGTCATTCCAGACGATCGCGTCGGCATCACCGCAAGCCGCGAAGCGTTCGAGCAGAAAGTCTATGGGCATGGCATTTCGTTCCGTCGTCAGGTAAGCGGGCGGCCGGTTCACTCGCCGCAGACACCGCCCAGATACATAACCTGTCCGGTAATGTAATCGCTTTCGGGTCGGAGGTAAAAGTCGATCACGTTCGTCACGTCGCGGAATTCGCCGAACCGGCGGATCGCCTGACGCGCGAGCAGCGCGTCCATTTTCTGTTGAGGCACACCCCGGATCAGGTCGGTCGGGATCGGTGTCGGCCCCAGGGCGTTGACCGTGATGCCCATCCCGGCGACTTCCCGCGCCAGAACGCGCGTCAGGCTTACGACGGCGGCCTTGGACGACGCATAAACGGCCTCGCCCTCCAGATTCAGCGGCGTGGCCACCGTGGCGAAATTCACGATCCGCCCGAACTTCCGGGCCTGCATCAGCTTGGCGGCTTCGCGGCAGAACAGGAACGTGCCGAACACGTTCGTCCGGTAGATGCTCTCGACCGTCCGCATCGGTGTCAGCAGGAAGTGATTCATCGACGCAATACCGGCGTTATTGAGCAGGGCGTCCAGCCGCCCGTGCCGACGGCGAACCTCGGCGAAAATCCGTACGACGGCGCGCTCATCGGCAACGTCGCAGCAGTAGTGCTCGTAAGTGTCGTGGGTAAAATCACTTGCGTTCCGGCTGCAGCCGATCACCGCGTAGCCCTGGCCGGCGTAGCGTTCCGCCAGGTGCCGGCCGATCCCGCGGCTGGTGCCGGTGATGAGCATGACGGGGCGGTCAGCCAAGTTCGCCCTCCTGAAGCGTCAACGCGATGTAGTCGCACAGCGTTTCCACGGTACGGAACGGCGACTGCTTCTGCGACATCGCCCGTTCGTCGGCCAGCGCAACCGCCAGGCCGGATTCCGCCAGCCGCGCCTCGGTCGCGACGACGAGATTCACCAGGCCCAGCGAATCGAGCCGGGAGCCCCGGCCGAACAGCTGCGTTTCAGGCGACTTGTCGATGCGTCGATCGGGCGGCAGGGTCGGATTCACCTCGTCGATGGCGGCGTAGATCAAATTCAGAATCGCGGATCGGTCCATGAATTTTCCTGAGAAACATCCTGACGGATTCACTGCGCGAAGCACGAACTGTCGCGAAGCTCTATCGACGACTGTGATCGAATCGCTGTTCCCTTCACGGGTAGGGTATCGTTTCCCATTCATACCCTTGGCCGGGAAAGGGTGTCAATCGATCGGTCATGCACGTTCGCAAGTCCTTACGTCCCTACGCGTGGAATCAGACGCAGTGACAGCTGCCGCGGAATCCCGAACGCCAGGCCGAATGTGTTCTATGACTGTTCATAGCGGCAGACCGCCTGATAAGATCACGGCCCCGAGGTGAACCGGAACCGAGTCCGGCGAATATCGGGCGATCCCGATCGTTCGGGGCGAATGACGACAAGCCCGTATGACGCCCGAGCGACGCTCGACAGACGAGCACGATCGATCCGGGAACCGGGCGGACTGATCCACTGGAACTGGTTACGCAAGTGAAGCCGGCTTCGTTACCGGTCGTGTCCCGGAACGGTCATGCCGAACGTAGGTGTCGGTAAGGGGCGGATTCGACCTGGCCCGGCTGCGGCGACCCGGGCGGATCGTCAGCACCGACAAGCGGGCATCGGACGACTTCAGCACATCAGGGGCAAGGATTTCGAAGATGAAATACTCGGACCAGATTGCGGAATGGCTGCTGGAGATGGGCTACACCACCTGCTTCTTCGTCGGCGGCGGGGGTTGCATGCACCTGGTCGAAAGCCTCTCACGCAAGCTGACCGGTATTCCCGTGATCCATGAAGTGGCCGCCGGCATTGCGGCCGAGTATTTCAACGTGGTCGCCGACGGCAAGGAAAAGGCCGTTGCCCTGGTCACTTCCGGGCCCGGCCTCACGAACATCGTGACGGCCGTAGCCGGAGCCTGGTACGAAAGCCGTGAGCTGCTCGTCATCGGCGGCCAGGTCAAGACCGGCGACATGGCGATGGGCCGCGTGCGCCAGAAAGGCTTCTTCGAAGCCTGCGGCACGGACATTCTGCGGCCGATCACGTGCACGTCGGAAACGCTGATGAACACCGTCGACCGCGACGCATTCGCGGCCCTCGTCGAAAGTGGCCACGCTGGCCGCAAGGGCCCCGTCTTCATCGAAGTGCCGCTGGACATTCAGGCGGCACCCTATGAACCGCCGGCGATCGAAAGCCCGCGGGCAACCCCACCCGCGCCGGCCTGGATGACGCCCTCGGTAGCCGACGAAGCCGCCATCGCCGAGATGATCGACGCACTGAAGAGGGCCGAGCGACCGGTCGTCCTGCTTGGCGGCGGTATCGAGCGGCAGGTGGCGTTCGACCTGGCCGACCGCATGGCCGAGGCCGGCATTCCGGTGATGACGACCTTCAACGGCGCCGACCGGATGGACTCACGTCATCCCTGCTATTTCGGACGGACCAACTGGTGGGGCATGCGGTATTCGAACATCCTGTTCCAGCAGTCCGACTGCGCCGTTGCCCTGGGCACTCGTCTGGGCATTCAGCAGACGGGCTTCAATTGGGAAGAATATCTGCCCGTCGGCAAGCTGTATCAGGTCGATATCGACCCGGCCGAGACTTCGAAAGGTCACCCGAAGCTGGAGAAGGGGATCAACTGCGACGCCAATCTTGTGCTCCGGCGCATTTACGATTCCGGAATCACAGGCCCCGGCGAATGGCTGGACTTCTGCCGAGAGGTCAAGGCGGCTCTGCCCCTCTCCGAAGACGGCAACCACACGGGTGAGGGCTATGTGTCGCCCTATGACTTCTATCTCCAGTTGTCCGACCTGATGACAGAAAACGACCTTTTCATTCCCTGCAGCAGCGGCGGATCCTACACGGTTTCGTACCAGACGTTCGCCCAGAAAAAAGGGCAGTTCTACGTTACCGACAAGGGCATGGCCTCGATGGGCTACGGCTTGAGCGGCGCGATCGGCGCGGCCGTGGCCGGCAAGGGCCGCCGGACGGTGACGATCGAAGGCGATGGAGGCTTCGCCCAGAACATCCAGGAACTTGGCACGGTGGCCATCAATCGCCTGAACCTGAAGATGTTCATCAATGCGAACAACGGCTACGCCTCGATCCGAATGACGCAGAGCAACTACTTCGGAGGCCATTACGTGGGCTGCGACTCGCGAACGGGCCTCGGCTTGCCCGACTGGGAGAAGCTGTTCGACGTCTGGGGCATCCCGTCGATGCGCATCGGCCCCGGCTTCGCCGACGACCCGGCCTTCCGCGAAGCCTTCGAATCGACCGGCCCTTTCGGGTTCATCGTGCCCATCGACCCGGCCCAGACCTACATGCCCAAGATCTCCAGCCGCATCAACCCGGACGGCAGTATGGTCTCCTATCCCCTGCACGACATGCACCCGCTGCTGGAAGGCGAATTGCGTGCGAAGGTATTGAAATATCTGCCCGAGAAATGAAAGCGAAGATTCGGATGCGAACGATCCGGACGCTTGAGCCACGGATAATGTTTCGAACCATCTCCCGGAATTTGACGAAAAATGCGATTCGAAAATCGCTCCGATCGATCGTGATCCTCAATGATGCGTGAGGACCGACAATGAGCTACGAATCCGTCATCTTCGACCTCGACGGCACCCTTTCCGACCCGAGCGAAGGCATCTTCCGGTCCCTGTATCACGCCTTCGACGCCATCGGCCGGCCTGATCTGAAACAGACGAACCTGGACTGGTTCATCGGCCCGCCGATCTTCGCGGCCCTCAGCCGCGTGCTGGGCGACCCGGACCCGTCCGAAGTCGAAGTCGCCCTGAATCACTTCCGCACACGATACGGCACAGTCGGCAAATTCGAAAACCGGCTTTACGAAGGCATTCCGGAACTGCTCGGGGTAATCCGGGAACACGGCCTCCGGGCCTTCGTGGCGACATCCAAGCCCCACGCCTTCGCGCACGACATCCTCGAACACTTCGGCCTGGCCGACCGGTTCGACGATATCCAGGGCCACGATATCTCCGCCCCGCACGAAACCAAGACCGACGTGATGGCCCGGCTGCTCGGACGCAACCCGATCGACCGTACCAAAGCCCTGATGATCGGCGACCGCCATCACGACGCCGACGCCTCGCACGACTTCGGCATCCCGTGCATCGGCGTGCTCTGGGGCTTCGGCAAACCAGCCGAATTCGATCACCCGAACGTACTTGCCACGATCGCCCGCCCGGCCGACCTGATCGAAATCCTCGACCGGCAGTCATAAAGATTAAGTCACGACGATAAGTCCGAATTCCTGTGCATCGATCGAAGCCGGGGTTACCGAATGCCAAGCTTTCGATTCTTACGTCATTTGATTGCATTATTGTGCTTCAAACCTGGAACCGCGATACAGGACAACACCTTCCGCGGAAGTGCGGCCACGAGGAATACATCCTTCCCTCCGGGAGGATCGAACGAAAGGATGTCGCAAGTATCTACCGCATCCGCTTCGGCTCATCGGAAGCGGTCGCGACGTCATCGCGGGATGACGCCGCACTCGGTGGAAATAGTATCGCCAGCCCACGCGACAGTCGGGTCGATAACCGAACGATGACCATTACATGCGCTGCAACAGGCTTATCGCCTCATCGATATTGGGCGAAAAGGCGTTCAACCTGGATCGAGTGGCTGTGTTGATCTTCTTGATGTCTTTCCACACCATAGGGTTGACTGCTGACATACTCGTCAGGCTTTGCGCGACATTCTTAATGTCGATATGCAGCAAAGCGAGAATCGCATCGGCAAGTCCGTCGGCAACGACGGTTACGTCCTTCGCCGCATCCACCTTCGTTTTGAGGTCCCCCAGGATCGTGATCCCCTGCTGGTTCTTTTCCTTCGCTCCCGCGCTGCCCTGAGTCAGATTTTCGATCAGCCATGAAGCGTCTTTCCATTTGCCAATCCCTTTCGCAGCGAAAGAGTTCGCGAACTCTTTCGCTTCAAGCGTAACTTTCAGCACTTTTTTCAGGTCGTCGTCAGCATTCCTTGCAAGGGAACCTTGCGCTCGAAAGTACGTCTCGAGCGGATCGGCGGCCGCATGAGCCATGTCGTTCACCATTGCCACCTTTTTTCGGATCTCCACGATCCTCCAAAACAGTTGGTCGATTTGGGCAGTCTTCGCTCCCATATCTGTCTCTCCGATAAGCGTGATCAGGGCATGTGCATGCGAATTCAAGACTCGAAAAACAAGGACCGATGTCATCCATCCGGCTCGCGGAGTCAGCCGAATTCGAGTGATCCAGCCCAGCGACGGAATGCATCGAGCCGTTTTCGGCGAATGCCGGATTCGGCCCGCTTCCAGAACGGCCTATGAACGAATACCAGATTGACCGGGAGGACCGAGCGTATCAAGTGCGTTGTGCTGGATTACACTGCAAATCTTCAGACATGCCTGAGACGCCAAAGCAATATCTGCAGATAACTCTCGACCGCTCAAAACCTCTCGACTCGCACCGAGTCGGCGCAGCTCACGACTCAGAAAGATAGTATGTAGGCCGGTTCGTTCGGAAGGCAGAATACTGTAAGTGTCGAAGTATTCCTCATTTCCGGAGATTCCGACCATGACCGCTTCCGCAAAGTCTTCTTCTGGCCGTTCGAAATCCAATGAGCTTCGTCTTGCCGATGGCGAGATCGCTCATGTCGGGGTCGATGTCCACAAGGCCACTTACCATGTCGCCGTCGTCAGCGATCAGCGTGATCTCGTCGCCACGTGGGTGCAGCCGGCAAGCCCCGAGACACTCATCGAACGGCTCGCTCCGATCGCGGCTCAGGTCGCACTCGTCGTTTACGAAGCAGGGCCCACGGGTTACGCCCTGTTTCGCCGCCTGCAGGGTGCCGGATTCCGTGCCGAGGTCGTCGCTCCTTCGAAGATCCCGACCATGCCTGGTCCTGAGGCCAAATGCGATCGACTCGATTGCCGCAAACTCGCCGTTTTCGCCCAGAAGGGCATGCTGCGTGCCGTGCGGGTGCCAAGCCCGCAGGAAGAAGCCGATCGCCAAATGCAACGGCTCCGCGAAATGGCAGTGCGCAAGCACAGGTCCATTCAGCAGCAAATCCGGTCCTTTCTGCTGCAACACGATATCGCCGAGCCGAAGGGGTTGGACAACTGGACGATCGAGGCCGTGAACAAGCTGCGAAGCCTGGAAATCGCCCCTGAATTGCGATTCTGCCTGGACGTCATGCTCGACGAAAAGCAACACGCCGCGGCTCTGGTGCTGCGAATTTCCCGTGAACTGGAAAAACTGGCCAAAACGGAACGCCACCAGGCGATCGTCGACAACCTGCGGACGGTTCCCGGCGTGGGCCAGGTTACGGCGATGACATTTCGCGTCGAAATGCATGAGCCTTCGCGATTCACCGACGGCAGGCAAGTGGCTCGGATGATCGGACTGGCGCCGCAGGTCCAGCAGAGCGGCACGAAACGCCGCGAAGGCGGGATTCTCAAGTCAGGCAACGCCCGGCTCAGGGCCGTTCTGATCGAAGCCGCGTGGCGGTGGATCAGAAGTGACGCAGCGGCGAAACGGACCTATGGCCGGCTCGTGGCCAGGACGGGAAGCGGCAAGAAGGCCATCGTGGCGATGTCACGTCGCCTGGCGATCCTGCTTTGGCGGCTGTGTCTCAGCGGCGAACCGTATCGCAGCGGCGGTCTCGCTCCCGATCCGCAGACCTGATCCAGGAAGGAAGCCCGCAACCTGTTCCGAAACCCGTGCCCGAACTTGAACCCAAACCGACCCTGACCTGAACGAGCTGATCAAGAGGATGCGACGAACCTGAGCCATTGAGGATCTGCGAGTGAGGTGACCGCGACCCGTCCCCGGCGGGCCACGACCCGCGCATAAAGACTGCGGCCTTCATTCGCGATCGCATACCCTAAACTGTGCCCCAGAGCACGAATAGCAGGCTGATCCTCAAAAGCCAGAACCTTCTCATCGCCCCCCTTGACAAGCCGGCCTCATAGCAGGGGACGGGGGTGAATGCCACGAAGTTAAGCCGCAAGTGTTCCGTTCATAATGTCTTGCTTCAAGTCTCGTCTTGGTCTCTTCATCAACGGGAATTCCTTCGGGCGGCGTTTCAACACTCGGGGCTCGACGCGTCCTGGGCGAGCCGGATTGATCGTCAGATGCGGCAGCTCCGTTTCTTCAGCCGCCATTTCGAGCCATCGAAGTGCGTCCACGAAGCTGATCCGGTCGGCCGGTACGCCCTGAATCCTCGACGCTTTCATCGCAACCAGCCGAACCAGATTGTGCACGATCGCAAACGCATGGATCTCTTTGAG
>WGMM01000026.1 GCA_016125085.1 bacterium | reverse complement strand
GAAAATCGGGCGTTCGATCCGATTCGGTACCCGGGGCGTCGCTGCGCTTTGCCCCGGGCTATGTTCCGAATGCCCTTTCAGGGCAAGACGTTCAGTCGCGAAGTCCAATTAGGACGATCAAGCCCTGAGCTTCATCGCTTCGGAAAGAAACCGAAATTATGGGTTCGTACAAGAAAATATGGGCACACCCCGCGTGTTGCGAACGGAGTGAGGTTTGATGTCATCTTCCGAAAACCGGGGGAAAATTTCCGTCACTCACCAATCGGAAGCGAAACGCTGACATCGAATGCGGCGAGACGCCGCATCCACTTGCCGTGAAAGTAGAAGCGGCGTCCCGCCGCTTTCGCGCGTCGATCGAGCCAGGACGATCGTGTCGAATCCGCGGCAAAATCCCATCGGAAACAGGCCAGGGATCATGTCGTTGCCCATGAAATCTTCCTGACGTCAGGCGATTGACGGAAGAACCCGGTGCACGTAACTTACCGGAATGATACATCCACAAAAGCAAATGACCGCGATGCTCGGGCATCCGGTGGCCGAAAACCCGATCGACCGCATGTTCGACGCGGTCTATGCTCATTACGGTCTGCCCTGGCAGTTCTGGAAAAGCGATATCGCGTCGGAGTCCGACCTGGCTCTGGCTGTCGCGGCCATGGTGCCGCTCGGGTTTCGCGGGTTTACCATCACAGTGCCTTACAAAGTCGCCGTGATGCCGATGCTCGATGAACTCGACGGCGATGTTCAGGCCATCGGCGCCGCTAATTACGTTACGTTCGAGCAAGGGCGGCTGATCGGCCATAACAGCGACGGCAAGGGTGTCGTCAAGGCGATCGAAAAGGTCGTGCCCCTGAAAGGTCAGCGTGTCGTCATGCTTGGCGCGGGCGGGGCCGGGCGGGCCATGGCCGTCGAGATCGCCTGGGCCGGTGCCTCTCACATGACACTGGTGACCCGGCGCGAATCGCAGGGCCGTGAGGTTGCCGAACTTGTCCAGCGGGCCAGCGGCGTGGCATGTTCCTGGCAGCCCTGGGAAGAAGAAATCCGTCTGCCAGCCGGCTCGACTTTGCTCATGAACGCAACGCACCTCGGCTGTGCGCCGGAACTGGAACGCGTGCCCGTGGCCTGGGATACGGTCGACTCCAGTTGCACGGCAGTCGATGTGATCACCAATCCCCGGCTGACGCCGTTTCTGATCGAAGCCCGCGAACACGGCTGCCGCATCGTCGATGGCGTGGAGATGCTCGTCCAGCTCGCCATGGAAATCTTCGAACGCTGGACGAACATTCGCCCTGACGAAGCTGTCTTTCAGAAAGCCGTGGCCGAAGCCCTGGGTGAGTGACCCAACGTTTCTCGAAACGCCGGCTCCTGCGATTTACTCCAGCCCTCCTCAGGGAACATTGCCGGAACGATCGTTAAAGTCGATACGATTCTTCTGTCGATCTTATGAAGGCAAAATCGCTTTACTTTTGTCGTGTCCAGTTCTCGTGGCCCGGAGGATCGGTCTCAAGATGCCCCAGAGCAGTGCGACCCTTCCGAAAGACTGGTTTCCCCGTCGCAGGGTTTCGGCGCCCGCTTCCGAGCGATTCGTGCCGATTCGATCCAGCGTCGATGCGATTCGCCGGATCGCCGGTCATCTCGCAGGTGACAACCGTGTCGTCGTGCTCTATGGCCCCCAAGGGACAGGCCGGTCGACGATCGCTCGACGCGTCGGGTCGCTATGGTCCGGCCCGGTTTCGATTCTGGATCAGCCACCTTCGAAGTACGATCCGGATGTCGCATTCGCTTCGCAATCCCGAAAGCTGTCCAGCGACCGGTCTCGTGGCGTTTCGCTTCGGGTGATCGACGCCCTGACTCTGGATCATGCCGACTGGTCCGCGCATCTCGCCGAAGAATTGCCGCCATGGCAAAAGGCGCTGGTCGTTTCGTCAACTGCGTGGTGGCTCGAATTCGGCCGTTACTTGCCCGTTCGCGTTTCCGGGGTCACGACGAATTGGCTCGATTCCGACGAAATCGCCCATCTGATCAACGCAATCCGGTGGATGCGTGACCCGAACGCCCAGGCCGTCGATCCCGATTTTGTCACGAAAGTTGCCGATGCCTCCGAAGGCCGAATTTCCGAGATTCTCCGAATGGCCGGCATGGAACCCGATCGTATAAGATAGTTCCTGAAAGTGGGATATCGGTATTGGCCACTCCCACGAAGTCGAATTCATGTCTCCGGCCGAGCCGGTCGCGGCATTGCGAGCGATCGAGCGAAAATGCCGTCCGAGAACGATGAGCCGCACCATGTCGAAGACCGTTCGCTGCGTCTGCCCGCTCGATTGCCCTGACACCTGTTCGATGCTGGTGAACGTGGAAAACGGCCGGGCCGTCGCGCTCAGGGGCAATCCGGACCACCCCTTCACCCGGGGGGCCCTGTGCGGCAAAATGAATCATTATCTGGAGGTCGTCTATTCGGAAGACCGGCTGCGAACGCCGCTCAAGAGGGTCGGCCGCAAGGGCGAAGGCAAGTTCGAAGCCATTTCCTGGGACGAAGCCCTCGACACGATCGCACGAAGGTTTCGTGAAATCGCCACCGGCCCGCATGGCCCGCTGGCCATCCTGCCCTATTCCTACTACGGCACGATGGGCAAGATACAAGCCGCCAGCCTGGATCGCCGCTTTTTCCACCGGCTGGGGGCTTCCACGCTCGGTCGCACGATCTGTGCCTCCGCGGGGGTCGCCGGCTACGAATACACCGTCGGCTCAGGCCGCTTCGGAGTCGATCCGTATGCCGTTCCGGGCTGCCGGCTGATCCTCAACTGGGGTTCGAACACCGTTCAGACCAACACGCACCTCTGGAGCCTGATGGTCGAAGCCCGCAAGAACAACGGGGCGAAGATCGTCACGATCGACCCCTACCGCAGCGAAACCGCCCAGCGCAGCGACTTGCATCTGAGCATCCATCCCGGCACCGACGCGGCACTGGCACTTGGGCTGATGCACGTGATCTTCGCCCGGGGGCTGGAGGACGCAGACTATCTCAGCCGCTATTGCACCGGCGTCGATGAATTGAAACGGCATGTGGCCGAAAACTACCCGGTTTCGAAAGTGGCGGCGATCACGGGGCTGTCCACGCAGGAAATCGAGGAGCTTGCCGTCGAGCTGGCGACCACCCGGCCGTGCCTGATTCGCCTCAATTACGGCCTCCAGCGCCATTTCGGTGGCGGTATGGCCGTGCGTGCCATCGCGTGCCTGCCGGCTGTCACCGGAGCCTGGCGTGATCCAGGTGGCGGCACCTTATTGACCACGAGCGGCACTTATGACTTTGACGATCATGCCCTGACGCGGCCCGATCTCATCCCGCCCGGCACCCGAAACGTCAACATGAATCAGCTTGCCGAAGCGCTCGCGGGCGAATTGCCCGGGCCGCCGGTGCAGGCCCTTTATGTTTACAATTGCAATCCGGCGGCTGTCGCGCCGAATCAGGCGAAAGTGGTGCAGGGGCTTGTGAGGGATGATCTTTTCACGGTCGTCCATGAACTCTTCGCAACCGATACGGTCGATTATGCCGATATCGTTCTGCCCGCCACCAGCCAGCTCGAACATGAAGACATCCATGGCTCGTATGGCCATTATGAGGTGATGCACAACGCCAAAGCCATCGAGCCGCTGCATCAGGCGAAATGCAATGCGGATGTCTTCCGGGCCCTGGCGGGGAAAATGGGATTCGAGCCGGAACTGTTCCCGGACGACGCCACGCTCATCCGTGAAGCGCTCGGCGGCGGTCCGAAGGTGCGTGCGATCGCCCCGGAAGATCTGATCGAGCGGCATTCCGTCCGCATGGGATTGCCTGAAGTCTTTATGCCTTACGCGAACGGCGGATTTCGAACGCCCAGCGGCAAATGCGAACTTTACAGCGAGCGCATGAAGGCCGATGGCCTGCCGCCATTACCGGAATACACGCCCCCGGCGGAAAATCCGCGGGATCGGGCAGATTTGCGAGAGAAGTTCCCAATCGCTCTGGTCTCGCCTCCGAAGGGCCAGTTCCTGAATTCCACCTTCGGCGGCAATGCGTTTCATGCGCAGCGGGCAGGGGATCCTTCGGTCGAAATGCATGAAGAGGATGCCAAGACTGAAGGGCTCACTGCTGGTGACTGGGCCGTCGTCGAAAACGATCGTGGCCGATTCGTGGCCAGGGTGCTGCTCAATGGCTCGGTTTCGAAAGGCGTGGCATGTGCACGCGGCATCCACTGGAGCAAACGGTCGCCGGGTCGTACCGGCATCAATTCCACGACTTCTTCGGGGCTGACCGACATGGGCGGCGGCGCTCTGTTTTTCGACAACGCCGTGCGAATCCGTAAGCCGAAGCCTGAGGAAATGCCCGAGGAATTGCAACTGGGGGCTGATCGATGATCCTGGGAAAAGCCAAAGACCTGCTGGCGGCGATCACCGGCCCTCGCGGGCCTGAGCATGAAGTGAAAGTCTATTCGCGGCAGGGCTGCACCTGCTGCGACAAGGCGATGGCAGTTCTCGAAACCGCCGGGCGGAAGCATCGATTGAAAATCGAGGTCATTGACGTCGACACCGATCCGGCACTTGTCGCCGCCCATGGCGAGCACGTGCCCGTGGTCTCCGTCGACGGTAAAGTGCGGTTCCGGGGCCAGGTCAATCCCGTGCTTCTGGAACGGCTTTTGAATTCTCAATCGGACGAAGAATGAGATTCACAATGGTAGGGTGGGCTTGAGCCCGCCGGTCTTCGCAATCTCAGCGTGAATTCTTGGCCGGTTGTGCTTCGCCCCAAAGCTGCTGAAGCAATTCCGTCATTCTCGTGTCGTATTTATTCAATTCGTCGCGGGTGAACGGATAAAAATCGTTCTTCGCGAAATACGATTCCGTGCACTCGGCGAAATATTCCATCGGGTTCGTCATGGCATAGGCCCGCTCCTTCGAAGTTCGGCCATCGCCGAAGGTGCGTTGTACGTTCTCGTAAAGCCCCATCGCTTTCGCATTTTCGAAAGCCGCCGCGACTTCGGCATTGGCGAACCCGCCCGATAGAAACCGGTCATGGTAGGCATGGGCCAGCTCATGAAGGGCGAAGTTCGGCATTCGGGCCGTCTCGCGTTCGAAAATGCGAACGTTCGTGAATTCCACGCCTTTTGCCATCGCCGTGTCGCGGCCGTTATCCTTCAGCCAGCCAGCGTCCGGATGATATTCCGCTTTCGGCGCGACTCCTGGATATTCCGGCGAAAACCAGAGCGGCACTTGACGCAGTTTTGCGACAGCTTCAGCCGGGACGACTTTCACGATCTCGTTCAACTGCCGTTCGAGAAGTTCCATCGCTTTCGATGTCGAAGATTTCATTTCTTCAGCCAGCAATCGTTCGTTCACATGCACAGTCCACCCGGAAATCTTTCGCGTTTTCATCCTTGAAGCAGTCGCCGGTAATTTCCGCTCATCGAGATTCGCATTCCCATTCCGCTCTTCCTGAATTCCACGCACGAATTTCACTACCAGCGGCAACGAAGCTTCGCCGATGCCGCCATGGTCAAAGCCTTCCAGACGGTAGAGCGTCGTTCGCGTGTGGCCGGCGATTTTCATCATCCTGGCCAGATATGCGTTTTCCTCGGCCCTGCCCAGCATTTCCAGCTCCGGGTCGCCGGTCACCAGCAGCATGGGCGGGGAATCCTTGCGCACATGAAACAGCGGTGCCATTTCGTCGACGACAGGCCGTTTGTCGGGAATTCCCTTCTCGGCCCTGACGGTAAAGTGCGTGATCGTCTGCCCGCTGATCGGCACCAGTGCAGCGATCGAATCGGCGTCGATCCCGTGTTTCGAAAGCCACGACTTGTCCAGGCCGATCATCAGGGAAAGGTATCCGCCCGCCGAAATGCCGCCGACAATGATCTTCGACTTCGATCCGCCGTATTTCTCGATATTTTCGAATGTCCACGCCACAGCCGCCGCGGCATCTTCGATATAGGCCGGTGACTTCACCCGCGGGCTCAGCCTGTAATTCGGCGCCACGACTGCGAAGCCTTTATCCTGCAGGCCCTTCGGAATCGATTTCGAACCGCCCGTCAAACCGCCGCCATGGAACCAGACGATCGTGGGGAAATCCTTCATCCCCTTGGGTAAGTAAATGTCAAGCTTTCGGCGTTCTTTCGTGTAATCGTCGGTCGAATCGGTCACTCCATAGGGAATGTCTTTCGTCGTTTCGTAGGCCTGCGGAATTTTCGAAAATTTCGAATCGGGGGCCGTCTGTGCCGAGGCAATTTCCGCGAACGATCCGAACGAAAACGAAATGCAGACGAGCAGGATACGCAACGATGAGCGACTGCAGGCTCGCTCGGCACAAAACTCTCGATGGCATTTCATGTTTCGCAGTCCCTTCGCTATCTGGAAGCACCGTCAATTCGCGAGCGAGTCGGTTTCATGCCTTCGGAACGATCACTGAGCCGTGTATCGGGGCGGCACCGCACAGCCCAGGTTCGAGCGTTTGCCGTAGAGGAAACGCAGGTGATGATCCAGGTGGCCTACGTATTTTGCCAGTAGTGCGGCGAGCGTCAGCGGGCCGGTTTCGCTGTGCGTGCCTTTGCGGGCGAAGGCTTCTTCAGGCAGGGTTTTCAATACGCGCGTCATCCATTTGCGGTTGGCCGCGAACAGGGCCACGGCTTCGTCGATGGGTGTGTCGGCATAATCCAGATGCTTTGCCCAGGCCGTTTCGTCATAGGCCAGGAGGGTCGGATTGTCTTCGGCGATCACGCGTTTCATCCGTTCGGCGCCGTTCAGGTCGCTGTCGACCAGGTGTGCGACCAGCTCGGCAAGTGTCCACTCCCCCGGGCCGATCGGTTTGCGGGCGTGTTCCTCAGGAATTTCGGCCGTGGCATAGACCAGGAGCGGCCCGCCGTTGGCATAGCGCTGGATCACGTCGTCAAGGTTCATCTTGTTTCGGTCTCTTTCGTTCGGGGTTTGCGGATTCGAATCGTCGCCGGCTTTCGAATTGCCGAATGCGATCATGAGAGTGAAAGCTGACGGGCCAGACGGCGGCCGTAAAGCCCCAGGGCGATGTAATTCGCGCCGGTCATGAGAATTTCGATGGCGATGAGCGTGCCGATGAAATAAAGCCCCGAGAAGGGGAACTCCTGCCAGAGCATCAGGCCGAGAACGAATGTGATGAGGCCGTTGGCCAGTGTCCAGCCCCACGAGGGGAACCGGTAGATCAGCCCGGCGAAGAGCAGCATCATGCCTTCGACCATGAACAGGGCACCCAGAAAAAGCGTGATCGTCTCGGCCGCCATGCCCGGGCGCGTGACCATCACCAGGCCTGCGACGGCACCGATCGAGGCCGAAATCAGGTGAAAGAAGAATCCGCCCCAGTCACGGGATCGGAATGAAGCCAGCAGCTCGAAAGCACCACGCACCAGCAGGAGCAGGCCGAAATACATCATGCTCGTGAGCGTCAGCGTGACCGTCATGCCCAGGCACACGATACCCAGAAGCGTGATGAGGATGCCGAAGAGAATGAACCATGTGGCGTGTTTCTTGAGCGGGGCGAGATTGCCCTGAAGCAGGTCGGTAGGCATGACGCCGAATTCTCCCGGTTGGTGCTGGCCGTGTCGTGCGCGTTCTGGCGGTTCCTGGTTCGAGTCATCATGCGGATCGACGCTGGAACCGGCACGAATTCTACATCCGATCGACGCCGGGAAACAGACTCGGTCGGGCTCGATGGCCCGATTCCGATCCTTTCGCAGGTTGACTATCCCGATCGATTTTGTGATGATTAGGGTCAGGACGCGATCCGGAAGCTGTTGAGCGCACGGTTTTCGTGGCCGATTCGGTGGAAAGGGTGAAGCGACGATGTCCAGCGGTGGGTCCAAGCCGAGCAAGGTCGAAGGAATCAAGATCGCCAGCGAGTACCTGAAAGGTTCGTTGCTGGACGAGACAACCAACGGTCTCGATCATTTCACGGACGATGCCGGCGTTCTGCTGAAGTTTCACGGATCGTACCAGCAGGACGACCGCGACTTGCGTACCGAGCGGAAAAAGCAGGGCCTGGACAAAGCGTATTCGGCCATGGTGCGGGTGCGCATTCCGGGCGGCCGGTTCACGGTCGAGCAGTATCGCGTGCTCGACGACCTTGCCGAACGGCTGGGCGACGGCGCGATGCGCATCACGACACGCCAGGAAATTCAGTACCACGGCGTACCCAAGAACAACATGAAGGACGTGATCAGCACGCTGAACCGATCGCTGCTGACGACTCTGGCCGCATGTGGCGACGTCGAACGCAACGTCCTCGGCTGCCCGGCCCCGGTCAAGGATCGTCTGCACGCCGAAATGCGTGAAGACCTTCTGGCATTCGCCAAGCACTTCGCGCCCCGGTCACCGGCCTATTGGGACATCTGGCTGGACGGCGAACGCATCGACGGCTTCCTGCCTGAAGACCTTTCGAAAAAATTCGTGGCGACCCCCGGAGACGACGGCGTCGAGCCGATCTACGGCAACGCCTACCTGCCGCGCAAGTTCAAGACAGCCTTCGCTTTCGCTGACGACAACTGCACCGATGTGCTGGCCAACGACCTTGGCTTCGTGGCCATCGAAAAGGACGGTGCTATCGCCGGCTGGGACATTTATGTCGGCGGCGGCATGGGCACCACGCCCAGCTCGAAGCGCACCTTCCCGGCCCTGGCCGTGCCGATCTGCTATGCCTCGCGTGCTGACTTCCTGAAGGTCTCGGAAGCGATCATCAAGGTCTATCGCGACTTCGGCGACCGTTCCGACCGCAAGCGGGCCCGGCTCAAGTACATCATCGCCGACTGGGGCATCGACGCCCTTCGTGCCAAGGTCGAAGAATACCTCGGCCATGCCGTGGAACCCTCCACCGGCACGCCGATCACGGGGGTCGACGACCACCTCGGCTGGCAACCTCAGGGCGACGGCAAGTGGTTTCTCGGCATCCCGGTCGAAAACGGGCGCATCAAAAACGCCGGTTCGATGCACCTGAAAAAGGGCCTTCGGGAGATCGTCGAACGCTTCGGCGTCGGCGGGGCCTTCACGTGCCAGCAATCGCTGATGTTCACGGACATCGACGCAGCGGATAAGGCCGCGATCGAGAAGATTCTGGAAGAGCATGGCATCGCCCGGGTCGAGCAGATCAGCACCATCCGGCGCTGGTCGATGGCCTGCCCCGCCATGCCCACTTGCGGCCTGGCCGTGACCGAATCGGAACGTGCCCTGCCGGGCTTGATGGACCAGCTCGAAAAAACGCTGACGAAACTGGGCCTGGAGGACGAAGCCTTCACCGTCCGCATGACCGGCTGCCCGAACGGCTGCGCGCGGCCCTACAATTCGGACATCGGCCTGGTCGGCCGCTCGGCGGGCCGGGCGGAAGGCGGCCACAGCGTGCCCGGCACGTACACGATCTTCCTGGGCGGCCGGCTGATCGGCGACAAGCTGAACCGGATCTACAAGGATTACGTGCCCTTCGACAAGATTGACGAAGAGCTTGAGGCCGTCTTCACGCGATTCCGTGACGAACGGCAGCCGGGCGAAAGCTTCGGCGACTTCTGCGGCCGGGTCGAAATCGCCGCGGGCGAAGTGGCCGGCGGCGTGGAAACGACCGCCTGATCCACACGAATCGATCTTTCGAAACTCGTTGGCATGAAATGGCTTAACGAGCCGGAAGAGTTAGCGACGACCCAAGCCCCCACAATCGTGCGGGGCTTTTTTCTTTTTCGCAATTCTCCGGTTCTCAACGGGCATTGTTCGTCTCACTGACGGCATGCCCGGGAACCCGCCGATTCTTCCGCGATATTCACTGGCGAATAAGCCGCGAATCTGGGATATTCGACGTATCGAGAACGCCTGAAGCCGTTCCCCTCTGACGCCCTCTTCCGGTCCGCACCATGAAATTCGCTCGCATTTTCGCATTCGCGGTCATTGTCGCCGTTTCCGGCTGCACCGGCTCGCAACCGGCCTCGCCCAAACAGGCTTTCGAACCGCCCATCACCGAACCGTGCGACACAGGCGAAAACCAGGTGCTCGCGACTTCGAAACCGGCGGATGCGACCGCCAAACCGCCCGCAACAAATGACGATTCGACTTCGAAAGATGCCCCCGGCCCCGCGCCGGAGGGCATGGTCTGGATCGCGCCGGGCAAGTTCTGGATGGGTGCAGATGACCCCAGCCAGCCCGATTCGAAACCGGTGCATGAGGTCGAAATCGACGGCTTCTGGATCGATGCCACGGAAGTCACCAATCGCCAGTTCGCCGAGTTCGTGAAAGCCACTGGCTACAAGACCGTGGCCGAAATCGCGCCCAAGGCCGAAGATTATCCGGGTGCCGATCCCAAGCTGCTGGTGCCCGGATCGGTCGTGTTTACGCCCCCCGAGGGCGAAGTGCCGCTCGATAACTTCCTGCAGTGGTGGCGCTGGCAGCCGGGGGCTCAGTGGCGGCATCCGGAAGGGCCCGGCAGCTCGATCGACGACCGCATGGATCACCCCGTCGTTCACATCGCCTACGAAGACGCCCTGGCCTATTGCAAATGGGCCGGCAAGCGGCTGCCGACCGAGGCCGAGTGGGAAAAGGCCGCTCGCGGCGGGCTCCAGCAGAAGCGGTTCGTCTGGGGCGAGGAACTCAACCCCGACGGCAAATGGATGTCGAACAACTGGCAGGGCGGCTTCCCCCATGCCAATTCGAAGCAGGACGGCTTCATCGCTACCGCCCCGGTCAAATCCTATCCGCCCAATGCCTTCGGGCTTTATGACATGTCGGCCAACGTCTGGGAATGGTGCTCCGACTGGTACCGGCCCGATGCCTATCGCCATCATGAGCCGAAGAACCCGAAAGGCCCGGCCGACAGCTTCGACCCGCAGGAACCCGGCGTGCCCAAGCGCGTGCAGCGTGGCGGTTCGTTCCTGTGCAGCGACCTTTACTGCGTGCGGTATCTCCCATCAGCCCGCGGCAAAGGCGCGATCGACTCCGGCACGAACCACATTGGCTTCCGGTGTGTGAAGGATGCGATTTCGAAGTAGTGTATGGCGTGAAGGCTGCGGATTCGAAATTCGAAAATCCGTCGCTCACGCTTCCGGCTCGTGATTCGAAAATCCGTCACTCACGCTTCCTCGTTTTCGGATCGAATTTCATCGCACCCAGAATACCGGGCCGGCGGGTTTGAATGGCAGTTTCCGACCCTGGGGCATCAGGAAGGCGTGTTCGCGGCGTACCTTGAAGTGGTCCGTTGCGCCGTCGGTGATGATCAGGATCGGGGCATCCTTCGGGAAGTCCTCGGCGGCTTCCAGCATCGAGATGCCTGGCTGAAGCACTGTGCCTCCCCGGCCGCGAACTTTCACGCTGGCCGCGATTTCGTTCACGTCCATAAAGCCGGCGTCGTAGGGCATGGCATCGCAGAAGACGACCCGCACGCGTGGCACGTCGCGGGCCGTGGCGTAACTGGCGATCGCCCCCAGGGCCTTGCCCAGAAGCATCCTGTCCATAGAGCCGGACGTGTCCAGCACGACGCCGAAAGTGCGCTGATCGAGCAAAACCTGCGGCACGAACAGGGCAGGGCGGGGGATGTCGGGCGTGGCGCTCTGGCGGCGGCTCATGCGGGCGTAGGTGCGCCGCTTCTCCAGCGGTTCGAAATGGTCGTCGAACCAGTGTCCCAACTCGACATCCCACGGAATCGGCGGTAATGCAAGGGCCCGGATCTCTTCCACCAGCCCTGCCGGCAAAAGGCCACGGCAACTTTCTTCATGATATTTCAGGCCGTTGCGCAGGCAGTCGCGATAGAACTGGTCGAGATTGCGGCCTTCGACGTAATCCCAGAAATCGGGGTTGCTGTCCAGAATGTCGCCCAGCTTCTCGTTGCGAAAGGTCCGGCTCCTTCGAAATCGGCGCAGGTTGGCGACGATCAGGTCATAAATCGCTTCGGCCGACATGCCTTTGAGGGTCAGGTCGAAGAGGACGCCGAAGCGTGGCATTTCGCCGACGTTCATTTCCACCAGCCAGTGATTGATGACATAATCGCAGGCCACGTTCCAGAGATAAGCGTCGCGGCCCTGCTGGCGCACTTCGTGCCTCAGGCCGACGTGCAGAAGCTCGTGGGCCATCACGAACCGGTATTCGTTCTCGGTCATCGGCACTTTGGGATTGAAATAAATCTCTTTCGTCATCGACGAAATGGCGGCCACTTCGATCCCCAGCCGCGTGCAGATCGCCTCGTCCTCGATGATCTTGAAAGCTGCCGCGAGCGAGCCGAGCATCGGGAACCGGTTCACGAACCAGTCGCGGGCCAGCCGGGCACGGGTCGAGAGCGAATAAGCCGGTACGTCGTGATATTTCTCAGCTGTCGATTTCAAAGTTTCGAAGGCCGATTTCTCGATCCTCTCGACGAACATCTCCTGCCAGATCTTCGGCTCGAAGCGGTCGCTCGTTTCGAAATCGGGCCGGGAACCGGCGAACCCGTAGCCTTCGAATTCGGGGCGAACGCCGTCGCGAACAAGCTCGCGATAGAATTCGTCGACGTCGCGAACCGATCTCGGCAGCGTCACCGGATATTCGTCCGGCGGCCGGCCGATGACGATGTCGTTCATCCAGCAGGCGACGAACAGGTCGCACGCGATCTCCCACTCGGGCGATTTCCTGCCCGGCACGAGATGGCCGAAAACCAGATGCAAATGACAATGGGCGATGACGTAGGCCCAGTGCTCGGGCGTGGCCACGCGATACGGGGCATAATGCAACTCAACCGGCTGATGATGCAGCCGGTCGGAATACCATGAAGGCGATGGGTCGTCCGCCCGGGCCGATTCGTGCATGCGGATGCAGGCCCAGCCTTCGCGGTCGAGCCAGCGGGCTTCGCTGTCGGGTTTGAGCAGGAACCGGTTCGGAAAGCACTTGCCCACGGCGTGATTTTGGACGATCTCGACGGCGGCCAGGACATTGTCTTCCGCTGGCGGCCGTTTTTCCCTGTGGCGTGCCATCTCAGTGCTTTCCCGCGAGGCGGGGCAGGTCGCGAATCAGTTCCATGACGAACCAGTTCGGCAGCTTCTGGCCCGAATCGTCGGCCCCCAGGATGAGCTGGGCCATTTCCAGCGAGATGGTCGTGAGTTCGCGGATCTTGTCCTTGGCGGTCAGGATGAGCTGATGCGTCTCGCCTGAGGCCCGCCGGGCGTCGTCGGGCAAGTTCTTGATCAAATGCGCCCGGAACGAGGTGACGAGGAAATACAATACGTCGCGATCGGCCGGATCGTCGGGCCAGCGCTGGCCTTTCAAAATCTCGGTGACCGAGTATTTCGAACGGATTTGCCGCACGAACGACCGGAACTGTACGGCGTGGGCGTTAGTCAGACAGCCATGGGCCAGCAGTTCCAGGTCGGTGTCGCCGGGTATCTGGCCATAGCTTTTCAGGGCATCGCTGAGCATGTGCCATGAGCGGGGCGTGGAGAACGTCTCTTCACGTTTCGAAGGCTGGCTCCAGAGATGATCGGGCCGGGTCTGGAGATATTCGATCACCCACGGGTGAATTTCGGCCGACCAGGCCCATTCGAGCCAGTCGCGGTGGCTGGCGGTGAGGTTCACGTGGATCATGCGGTTGATCAGGGCCGACGACATCGGCTTCACGATGGCACTATCCTGGGCCCGGTTGCCGGCCCCGATGACGACCGACCCGGCCGGCAGCTCGTATTCGGCGATGCGGCGCTCGTGAATCAGGCTGTAGAAGGCTTTCTGAACCTCATGCGAACAGGCGTTGAGTTCGTCCAGGAACAGGCAGTAAGGCTCTTTGCGGGCGATCGTCGAAGGCGGGCAGAAGCGTGAGACGTCGCCCGTGATCTGCGGCACGCCGATCAAATCTTCAGGCGCGAGCTGGCTGCCCAGCAGTGAAACGCACGGCAGGCCGACCCGTTCGGCGAACTGCTGCACGATCGACGACTTGCCGATGCCCGGCGGCCCCCAGATGAACACCGGTCGCACCACGGCGACGTTCAGGAGGAAGTCGAAGAGCTGTTTGGTGGTCAGCGTGACCGGGATGTCCATGAATCCAGAATCCGAATGGCCAACTTGCGAACGTCCAGCGCACGCCGGGGAGGTTCTCCCGGAAGGCATCCCGAACGAGAACTTCAGCCTGAATTGCCGTCTCCGGTCCAGTATGGACGTCGAAGTCGCCGAAAAGTTGCATGATTTCGGGCTGATTCATGCGAATTCGAAGCTGCTTGCGCGGGCTATCATGCGAAGCGGCGACTCAAATCATCCCTCGCCGTTCCAGCCACATTCGCAAATACGACCTCGGCTCGTAGTCCGTCAGCCCAAGCGCCGCCGCCAGTGATTTGATCGCCGCTTCGGCTGCAGGTACATCGGCCTGATCTTCAAGCAGAACTTCGACTTCGGCGAAAAGGCCAAGCTCGCCGGCGTCGTCGATTTCCACCTTCAACCGCTGATTCTGCCATTCGATCTTGTTCGGCTGGCGATGCTTGCGCAGGGTCGCGACAGGCTCGAACCCCATGGCCGTGAACATGGCCAGAGTCTGGTCGTAAGTCGCGTCGTCGCCGGCCAGTTCGACTTCGATCTCGGGCCGGCTGCGCACGCCTACGGTCTTGAACTTGGGGGCTTTGTATGTCAGGTGATTGCGGTCGCCTTCGCGCCGAATCCGGAAAGCTTCGCCAGTCTTCGCGAAGTCGCGTGACGGGTGCCGCAGGTAGGTATCGATGATCACGAACCCCGGTAACGGGACGGCTCCGTGATCGTTCAAGGCGGATCGCAAAGTCTCGGCCCCAAGGCTCAGGCGGTATTTGGCTTCGATCTCGAACGGCATGTGAGCAAGGCCTTTCCAGCGGATTCCGTGCGATCGTCACGAACCGACCCGCCCTCGCGGGCGAATTCGGGAACCGTCATTGCCGGGCGGTTACATTCCTCTTCCGATCGGGTAACATCATACGAAACGCAACCACGCCTGGGGACCGATTCGTCACCCGACCGTTCCGAATATCCCGCTGGAGATCCCGCCTCCATGATCCGCCAAAGCCTGTTCGAAAAGCGTTCGCTGCTCACAGCCTCAATTGCCCTCGGCCTGATGCTGCCCTCTCTGGATATCAGCATCGCCAGGGCGCAGGAAGAAGCCCCGAAAAAGGTGACGGAATCGGCCAGTTCGGACAACCCCGCTGTGCCGGCCGCAGGCCACTCGATCCACGGTGAAGCCTTCAACGAAGGCCCCCGCCGTGCGGCCGTGCTCAAGCCCGGCCAGGGGAAAGTCTCGTTCCCGGTGACGACCGCATCGCCCGAGGCCCAGAAGTTCATTGATCAGGGCGTCGGCCAGCTCCATTCCTTCTATTACTTCGAGTCGGAACGGTCGTTCCGGCAGGCGGCCAAGATCGACCCGAACTGCGCCATGGCCTATTGGGGCATGGCCATGTCGAACGTCAATAACGCCAAGCGGGCCAACGGTTTCCTGGCCGAAGCCCGCAAAGCCGCCGCGAAAGTCAAAATCACCCCACGCGAAACGGCTTATATCGACGCCCTCGAAAAGCTCCACAAGCCCAACACGGACGAAAAGACCCGGCGAAACGGCTGGCAGGACGGCCTGGATCAGGTCATGACCGACTTCCCCGACGACATCAACGCCCATGCCTGGTATGCACAGGCGGCGTGGGAAGGTGGCCGGGTCAACGGCGGCGTCGGCAACCGCAAGGCCGTCGATCTGGTCATTCAGTCCGTCATGAACAAGCAGGCCGACCACCCCGGCGCGCACCATTACCGGATTCACCTCTGGGACGGCGTTCGCCCGGCCCGGGCAGTCAAATCGGCCGAAACCTATGCCTCCACGGCCAACGGCATCGCCCATGCCTGGCACATGCCGGGGCACACCTATACGGGCCTTCAACGCTACCCCGAAGCCGCTTATCAACAGGAAGGCTCGGCCCGGGTCGATCACGCCTACATGATCGCAGACCGCGTCATGCCGTTCGAAATTCATAACTATGCCCACAATAACCAATGGCTGGCTACGACTTACGCTCACATCGGCCGTGTGAAGGACGGACTGGCCGTCGCCCGCGACCTGATCGACCAGCCACGCGACCCCGGCAAGAATCACAAGAATGACGGTGGATCGAGCCAGCGCAACGGTCGGGCTCGCCTCACGGAACTTTATGTGAAATATGAGCTTTGGGATGATCTGATCAACGACGTCGAAAAGGGCCTGCTCGACTTTTCGGACGTCCCGCTCGAACAGCGCATGAAGTGGCAGAGCCTTGGCCAGGCAGCCTTCGCGAAGGGCGATAAAGACTTGCTGGGCAAGCAGATCGCGGCGGTGAAGGCGATCGTCGACGAGCAGGAGAAAAAGGCGGAGAAGGACCGCGACAAGGCACTTCTTTCGTCATCGCAGAATCTTCTGACCGAGCTTCAGGGCTATTCCGACCTGCTGGCCGGGAACGTCAGCCCGGCATTCGAGAAATTCGCCAAGGTCGGCATTCGTCCGGAAAGGCTTGCCGTTCTTCATCTTGCGGCACGCAATTGCGGTTTCGCCGAGGCCGAGGCGAAGAAAGCCGCGGACCAGTCGAAGAACCAGTACCAGCCGATGGCTCAATATGTCGAGATTCTCGAACTGGTCGGGAAGTCGGACAAGGCGAAGGAGGCTTATGCCAAACTCGTTCCCCTGGCACGACATGCGGACAAGGACACACCGATCGCCAAACGCCTTGCCGCGATCACGGGCAAGTGGAAATCGGCCGGCTGGGCCGAGCCGGCTGACCCTGACGCCGGTAAACCGATCGTACCCGGGCAGATCGATCTGACGACCCTTGGCCCCCTCGCCTGGCACCCGTCCCCTGCCGTCGAGTTCGAATTGCCCGACACCGAAGGCAAAATCTGGCGGATGTCGGATCGTAAAGCCACAGGCCGCAACACGATCGTGATCTTCTTCCTGGGCGGGAAGTGTGCCCACTGCATGCAGCAGTTGCAGATGTTCGGCAAGGAATTCGAGAAATTCAAGGCGGCCGGTGATGACATCGTCGCCGTCAGCACGGACGATCTGGAAAAATCCCGTGAGCTGAAAAACAATGCCGACGGCGTGAAGTTCCCCATGCCGATCCTGTCCAACCCTGATCTCTCGATCTTCAAGACCCACCACGCTTTCGACGATTTCGAAGATGTCCCGCTGCATGGTCTGTTCATCATCGACGCCAACGGAATGGTTCGGTTCCAGCGCATCAGCCCGGATCCGTTCCTGGACGTCGACTTCGTCAAAGCGGAATCCGCCCGGGTTCGGAATCTCGTGAAACACGGAAGATAAGCCCTTGAAACGAAACCGGATGCCGTTGTGGAAAAGGCTGGCGCTCATGGTGGTCTCCGGCGCCGTCGGAGCCGCGACCGTCATTCCGCTGGCCATGGCATTCAAGGCGACGCGATCGCCCATCTTCGACTGGGCAAAGGCCCATGACCTCGATGTGGCGATCGTCGTGCCGGCCTTACTGGCGATGTTCGTCGGCTGTTTCGTCGCCGCGGTCGCCGCGCATGAGTTCGGGCACGTCATCGCCGGCCTTCGTGCCGGCTTTCGATTCGCATTCGTACTCTTCTGGCCAATTCAGATCCGCCGCCGTGGCCAGGGAGGCATCAGCGTCAATACGATGTTCCGCTCAGGACTTGGCCTTGGCGGGATCGCCGGAATGACGCCCGAACCCGGGACAGATTTGCGGCGTGGCTATCTCAAGCTACTGGCAGGCGGGCCGCTGTCCAGCTTCGTCTGCGGCGTATTGGGGATTCTGGCGTTTTTTGTCCTTCGAAACCCATACCCATTTCCAGGCGCATTGTTCTGGACTTTCGGCCTGTTCAACCTGCTGCTGTTTTTGATCAGCATGACGCCTTCAAGCGCCGGAGGGTTTCTGTCCGACGGCGCAGCCATTCGTCTTCTCAGGAAGGGAACTCCCGAGCAAGTCGGCCCTTATATCGACGCGATGGAGATCTCTTCGGCCTGGTCCACGGGCACGCGGCCGGCACTCTGGAGCAAAGCCGCGATCGACCGGCTGACTCAAGTCGCTGCGGACGACCCGCTTTCGAACCGCGCGCCCTACTTCGCGTTTTTGCATGAGGCCGATCAGGGCAATTTGGAAGAAGCCCGGAAGTGGATGAACCGGTTACTCGACAAAATCGATGAAGTCCCGATGTTGCTTCAACCCCAATACCGCTTGATGAATGCATGGTTGCATGCCAGGATGGGCAGTCCCGCGGAGGCGCGTGAGAGCTTCGCTAAATCTCAGGGCGGCCTGACCGACAAATGCGATATCGCCATGGTCGAAGCCGTGATCCTCGAGGCAGAAGGCCGTTCCGAAGAGGCCCGAAACCGGGCTCGCGAATCACTCGACCTGGTCGTATCTTCCATGATGCCCGACGCCCACTCCTTCGCGCGACATCAGTGCGAATCCATCCTTGGATGAGCATTTTGGCCAGGCTTCGGCTATAATCCTCTATCCAACCGACGAGGCGAATTCGAAACGCCAGGTCGAGACGATCCGTTCCTTCACCACGGACCCGGCAAGATGACGATCTCGGCCAAGGCCGAAAACCCGACGCCCACATCGCCTGCGCAAGCCTCGCCGAATCCGCGACTGACCCCGATACTGGGACGGTCCGCCGGTTCGCTCGTGGTTCACGAGATTTACAGAAGTCTTCAGGGCGAAAGCACTTTCGCTGGATGGCCCTGTGTTTTCGTTCGCCTTACGGCATGTCAGCTGCGCTGCAATTATTGCGATACCGTGCATGCATTCAATCAGGGAAAGGAAATGACAGCCGAAGCCTTGTTCGCAGCCGTCATGGCCTTCGGAGAGACTCCGATGGTCGAACTGACCGGTGGCGAGCCACTGCTTCAGGCCGAAGTCCACCCCCTGATGAGCCGCCTTTGCGATGCCGGAAAACGTGTGCTGATCGAAACATCGGGAGCGATTTCGACTCTCGGAACGGATCCCCGCGTGCACGTCATTCTCGACGTCAAAACGCCCGGCTCAGGCGAAGCCGATGCCATGGACTGGTCCAACCTCGAACGGGTCAGGGCGATCGATGAAGTCAAGTTCGTGATTTGCGACAAGGCCGACTTCGACTGGTCCATCGAGGTGGTGGACCGATACGACCTGACAGCCAGATGCCCCGTCCATTTCAGCCCCTGCCATGGCAGGGTCGGGCTTGAAGAACTCGCCGAATGGATTCTCGATTCCGGCCGTAACATCCGCTTCCAGATCCAGTTGCATAAAGTCATCTGGGGATCGGACCGGCGTGGCGTTTGATCTGATTCTGCCGGCACGATCAAGGCGATCCATCGATACGGTCCGCGAATAAGGCAAGCGCGTTTTGTGTGGTGATTTCGCTGCACTTGTCTTCGGGCCAGCCCCGCAGTTCCGCGATGAAACGCCCCACGACCGCCACCCGGGCCGGTTCGTTCGTCTTGCCGCGAAAGGGGTGAGGGCTAAGAAACGGCGCGTCGGTTTCCACCAGAATCCGATCTTCCGGGACGGCACGAATCAGTTCGGCGAACGTGTCCGAATCCTTGTTTCGGAACGTGCAGATTCCGCCGAACCCGAGGTGAAGGCCAAGTGCCATAAGCCTTTGAGCGTCAGGCAGCGTGCCTGTGAAACAGTGCAGGGTGCCCTTGACTGGCCGGTTTCGAGTCTCCAGAAATTCGAGAATTTCCGGCATCGCGTCACGGCAATGAATGACGACCGGCAGGCCCAGCCGCTCAGCGAGATCGAGGTGCCGAGCGAAAAAATCGAGCTGGACGTCGAAGGGCGCATCCTTCCAATACTTGTCCAGGCCTGTTTCGCCGATCGCCACCACGTGGCGATTTTCCGTGAGTGCTACGATCCTGTCCCAATCGCCAGGTGCAGCCAGGTGCGTATCGTTCGGATGGATACCGACTGCCGCCCGTACTATCGAGGAGTTCGTCGCAAGTTCCGTAACCGCGAGAGCATCTTCAGCACATGTCGCCGCGGAGACGATTCTTATCACTCCCTCCGCCGCCGCTGTCGCAAGGATTTCCGCTACCCGGTCCACCAGCCTGGAATGTGTGAGGTGGGCATGAGTGTCAACCCATCGAGGCGAAGGCATTCGTAAGTTTCCGGCAAAATGGGCATTCTGTCACGATCGACGCATGGGAAAAGGCATCGTCTGCGGATCAGGGGAAAAAATCAATCCGAATTCGCATGGAAATAGGATGGAAGTAGCTGTAATGAAATCGCTTACGACCGTTTCTCCCGGCGACGCATTCCGTTTTCGGATGCTCTGGGAATATTCGATTTCGAATAAGTCCGTCTGGTCATGTGATCATTCTCAAAATCCCGCAAGCACTTGAATCGGAGAGTCGGTAAACCCGTGTTTTCAAGGATCGACGAATTGTCGGAGTTGTGTCCGACCTCACGATTTGGATTCGATCGCCACCAGTCGCCGTGTCACTGGAATGTCATGTAAATTTAGGCAATATAGGGTGTTGAATGGCTACCTGATCGATCGACAGCGAACAGCGGATCAGGCCCTTGAGCGACAGGGTTTTCGGCGACAGCCATGAGAGAGTCGTGGATCGTCTTGAAGCTTGCGGCCATAACTCGGGCGGGTTCGGATTTCGAGACGCTCGGATTTTTCGGTGTTCGTGGGATGGCGGTGGTACAGGGATTTGGCCGCGATTACTTGACAAACGGACAAGAAAACCTTTTAATTAGTCGTCAGCGAGCATGCGAAGGCATCTAGTCGGGGCCTTAATTCTCGATCGGGTTTACCGTTCGGTAAAACGTTCGATTGATGGTTCGATAGGGTCCCTACACGTTCCCGGTCGACCGTTCCCGGAGATACCAGCCGCAGCCGATGTGGCGCTCGATGGTCGATCGTATCAGGCTTGTCTCGTCCTGGTGGATATCTCGGCGCGAAATTCTCGATGCCGAGTCGGAGTGATTGAATGAGCGTCGAACTGGTCCGCCTGATCGAATCCATCCAACGCGACAAGAACGTGGACAAGCACGTTCTGTTCGATGCCATCAAGACGGCGCTCGCCAACGCCGCGCGCAAGCATTACCCGGATGTCGAACCTGAATCGATCGTTGTCGAGGTCAATGAAGAGACCGGTGACATTCTGACGACCAAAGGCGGCGAAGTGGTGAAGGAGTCCGACTTCGGCCGGATCGCCGCCCAGACCGCGAAGCAGGTCATCATTCAGAAGATTCGCGAGGCGGAGCGCGACTCGCAGTTCAACGAATTCCACGACCGTGTCGGCGAGTTGCTCTCGGGCACGGTACAGCGGATCGAAGGTGGGGTCGTCTCGGTCAATCTCGGCAAATCGGACGGCATGCTCCCTCGCAGTGAGCAGATCCCGGGCGAGACTTTCGATATCGGCAAGCCGGTTCGGGCGGTCATCACCGAGGTGAAGAAGGCGGGGCAGCGGGTCAAGATCGTCTTGAGCCGGCGTCACCCCGACTTCGTTCGCCGGTTGTTCGAGCGTGAAATTCCCGAAATCTCGGAAGGCGTAATTTCGATCCGTGCTCTGGCGCGTGAGGCGGGCTTTCGGTCGAAGGTGGCCGTCAGTTCTCTGGACAACAAGATCGACGCTGTCGGTGCCTGTGTCGGTGTTCGTGGTACTCGGATCAAGAACATCGTCGACGAACTTGGCGGCGAACGGATCGACATTGTCCGCTGGAACGAATCCCTGCAGGTCCTGATTCCGAACGCCTTGCAGCCAGCCGAGATCGAAGAGGTCATGCTGTGCCATCTTCTTGGCCGTGCCGTGGTTCTTGTGCGGGACGATCAGTTGTCGCTCGCGATCGGCCGGAAAGGTCAGAACGTGAGGTTGGCGACGAAACTCGTCGGCTGGGATATCGAAATTCGCACCGCCGAGGAACTTGATGGCGACATCGAGCGTGCTGTGGCGGACTTCATGAAGATTCCCGGTGTCGATCAGGAGCTTGCCGAGCGTCTGGTGGAGCAGGGCGTTCTCGGTTACGATGATCTTTCGGTCATGGAGGTGGAAAGTCTCGTTGCGACGATCGAAGGCTTGACCGAAGAATTGGCTGAGCATCTGGTTCAGTCCGCGGAAACGTTGAGCGAACAGGAAACTCCCGAATCATCTGAAGGGACGGGAGAACCGGAGGGCGGCGAAGGGGAGTCCGCCGAATCCGAATCCGGTCCGATCGGAGAAACCGAAGAAGTTGCGGAGTCGGCCCAGGCCGATTCCGCCGAAACCGAAGGTTCCCGCCCCGTCGACCCGATGCTTTCGGATTCCTGAGGTGGAAACTTGCATCTCCCGATCATCGTCATGGAATCGATGTCCGAACCGACCTCAAACATCCCCACGCAGGCTAGCGAAGTATTCTTCCAGACCAGGCGACCAAGGAGCGAGATTTGTCCACACGGGTTCACGAGCTGGCCAAAGAGCTGAACGTCAAGAATCAGGAAATTCTTGATTTCCTCAAGGCTGAAGGGGAAAACGTCAAGGAAAGCCACCTTGCGAGTCTCGAACCCCATCAGATCGAGAAGGTCCGGAAGCGTTATGCTTCAGAGAGTACCGGAGCTGTCTCGACTCCTGCCCCGCCGATCTCCGCCAGTCCTCCTTCCGATAAAACGCCGGTCGTCGTCGAACGAACGGAATCTCCGAAACCCGTGACGGATGAACGCACGTTGACGACAACCGCCGAACCGAAAGTCAGGCCCGAAGCACCGATCGGACCCGCCAGGGACAAACGCGATTCGGCGTCGGTCACTTCTCCCAAGCCGGTACAGTCCACCCCATCAGTCGAGCCGCAGGACGCTCCACGAACGTCTACGCAAGGTTCCACCTTCGTGACTCCGCCGGCCTCGCCCGTTTCCGGCCAACAGTCGACCGCATCCCGGCCACCAATGGTTTCCGTTCCACCTGCTGGTTCCCGAATGACCGGCACGGCACCTACGGGGCGAGGGCCTGTCATCAGCACGGGGCTTCATCGCCACGGCCAGCCGCCGCTCGCCCAGAGGCCCGGTCAGGAAGTTCGCAAGCCTGTCGAAACGAGAACGTCCGAGCCGTCGACACCTTCGACTTCCGCACCTGAGGCTCCACAAGCGCCCACGCCTTTCAGGCGTGGAGATTACATCGACCCCTATGGCGTCCGGAGACCGATTCCCGGTACGGGTCCGAGTCCGACGCCCCCTGCCCGTACGGCTTTACCGGAGCGTAAACCCACTGGCGAAGGGACCGGCGAGCGCAGGCAGCAGACCAGGCCGCCCAGTCAGGTGCCGCCGCGGTTCAGTTCGTTAGGCCCGGCAAGTACTTCCGCAGGTGCGCATGGTCCGATCCACCGCACGAGGGACCAGAGGCCCGTTCCGAAGCCTTCGGGCCCTGGCGTTCCGCCGCAGGGTGGCAGCTACCAGCGTCCCGACCGTAAATTTACGCCCGATGAACTTCGGGCGATGATGGACTCTGGTAAAATCGGTGGCCAGCAGCCTTCGAACAAGGCAGGCGCGACCGGAACTCTCAGGCCGCCGCTTTCAGGTGTCCGGCCGGCCGGTTCGCCGTCCACTCTTCTCGGGGCTGCTCCAGGAACTGGCTTCGCACCGACGAAGGAAATCGACGAAGAGGAAGAAAAGCGGCGAGCCAAGGCTGGCGGACCGGTGGGCGAACGCGCCCAGCGTCGATCCGAGCGAGAAAAGCGGCAAAAGGAACGAGTCAAATCGCCTCAACCCGTGGACGTGGTGATTGACTCGGCCGATGACGCCGAAGAGAAAATCCATAAGCGGCGATCACACGGGAAATCGAAATCCCGGACGATCGCGTCACCTCAGCGTAAGGATAATGCCCAGATCGAACTCCCGATCACGGTGCGCAGTCTTTCCGAAGCGATCGGGGTCAAAGCCAACGAGATCATGACTTTCCTGTTCCACCAGGGTAAACCTGTGCGGATCAATGACGCCCTGCCGGAAGCCATGGCCACCGATCTTGCGATGGAATTCGGGGTCGACCTGAAGGTCGTGCATCAGCGCACCGCTGAAGATGACCTTCTGGAAGCTTTCACGGACGAAACGGAAGAAGGGGAAAAGACGCCCCGGGCTCCGATCATCACGATCCTGGGTCACGTCGACCACGGCAAGACTTCGTTGCTCGACAAGATCCGCAAGTCGGACGTGGCCGCGCACGAATCGGGCGGCATCACTCAGCACATCGGTGCCTATCAGGTGGTTCACAACGGCCACCCGATCACGTTCCTGGATACGCCGGGCCACGAAGCGTTCACCTCGATGCGTGCCCGCGGCGCGAACGTGACGGACATCGTCGTCCTTGTCGTGGCGGCTGACGACGGCGTCATGCCCCAGACCGAGGAAGCGATCAGCCACGCCAAGGCGGCCGAAGTTCCGATCGTGGTCGCTTTGAACAAGGTCGACCTCCCCAACGTCAATTTCAACCGGATCTACGGCGAGCTGAGCCAGCACGGGCTTGTGCCGGAAGAATATGGCGGCGATACGATCGTCGTGAAGACTTCGGCTCATACTGGCGCAGGCATTCCTGAATTGCTCGAAAACCTTCTGCTGCTGGCGGAACTCAGGGAATTCAAGGGCAATCCGGACCGCCCGGCGGTCGGTACATGCCTTGAAGCCCAGATTTCCGAAGGCCGCGGCGTCGTGGCGACGATGCTGGTTCAGGATGGCACGTTGCGGATCGGTGATGTCGTGGTTTGCGGCGACGGCTATGGCCGTGTCCGTTCCATGTTCAATCACCGTGGCGAAGCGGTCGAAGAAGCCGGTCCGAGCATGCCTGTGGAAGTGAGCGGTCTCGATTCCGTTCCTGAGGCCGGCGAGAAGTTCGCCGTGCTTTCCGACCTCTCGATGGCTCGGGAGATTTCCGAAACGCGCAAGATGCGTTCACGTGAACAGGATCGTTCCGAACGCTCCGCCGTGACGCTCGAAAACCTGTTCGATCGGATGAACGAACAGCGCGTGCGAAGTCTCAACATCATCCTCAAGGCCGATGTCCAGGGCTCGCTCGAAGCGCTCACGAAGGAACTCGACAAGCTCGAGAACACGGAAATCCCGATCCGGATCCTGCACCGGGCAGTGGGTGGAATTTCCGAAAGCGACGTTCAGCTCGCCGATGCCTCGCAGGCGATCATCGTCGGTTTCCGGGTCGCTCCTGAAGACCGGGCGATCTCGATGGCGGACGAGAAGAAGATCGACATCCGCCGTTACGACATCATCTATCAGGTGACGGACGAAATCAAAAAGGCGATCGAGGGGATGCTCGTTCCCGAGATCAAGGAAGTGCACCTTGGCCGTGCCTCGGTCCGTCAGGTTTTCAAGATCACGAAGGTTGGCGCGGTCGCCGGCTGCTTCGTCACCCAGGGCACGATCGAGCGATCGGCCAAGGTTCGCCTGCTTCGCGACGGCCGCGAAATCTACAAGGGGTCTATCGAGGCCCTCAAGAGGTTCAAGGACGACGTCAAGGAAGTTCGCGAAGGTTTCGAGTGCGGTATCAAGGTGTCGAACTACGACGACCTCAAGACCGACGATATCATCGAAGCCTACAAGATCGAAGAAATTCGCCGGACCTTGTGATCCACCCCGGGAGAAGCGGTCTTCGGACCGCTTCCGGCCGTGTCCGTGAACATTTCGATGCCCGTATTCTCGGAAGCGACGATTCCGATCCATGAGTTCACACCGTAATCTCCGAGTGGCTGAGGCGATCAGGGAAGTGGTCGCCAATGCCATTCTGTTCGAAGTGCATGATCCCAGGGTCAAGAACGTGACCGTTCTTGCGGCCGAGGTCTCTCCCGACATTCGTCAGGCCAAGGTGTTCGTGACCGTCACTGGCGATAACCGTGACGAACGTCGCGTCATGCAAGGGCTTCAGTCTGCCCGGGGCTTTCTGCAGGCGAAAGTCGCGGCCCGGCTTCAGACTCGCGTCACGCCCGAATTGAAATTCGAAATCGACAATTCCGCGAAGCGAACCAGCGAACTTCTCAAACTGATCGAGTCGACCGTATCCGCCGATACAGGCGTGGATACGGAATCCACCGAGGATGATCCCGATCCGGTCGCGCTCCAAAACGAAAACGACCCGAACCCCGGGCAAGACTGATATCCGATCGCGTCCTGAAGACCGAACCGATCCGAACGACTGACGAGTCCATCCCTCTCATGGCAGCTTCGAAAACGCACAAGGCCCTGCTCGTTTCGCAAATGATCGACCAGCTCAAATCGGCATTTCCGGACGTGGCGGAATTGCCACGGCTGGAACTTGTCGAAAGCGTTCTTTTTGCGATCCTGCGAGAAAATCGCAATTCCACGGAAGCGATGCAATCGCTCGCCCGCTTCAAAACGGACTACGAAGACGATTTCAACGAATTGCGTGTCAGCGGCCTGCGGGAAATCCTCCGCAAGATCGGACCATCGTCCGACGCCGAGGCCCGTGCTCGCTCGATCCGCAAATTCCTGCATCAGATCTTCGACAAGAACTACAAGTTCCAGATCGACGGGCTCTCCAAAAAACCATTCAAGGAAGCTCGCGACGACCTCAAGGATTACGAAATCCTGGCCAACGATCACCACATGGCTTACGTTCAGGTCCAGAGCCTGGGCGGACATGCCTTCCCTGTGGATGCCCGGATCCTGGAAACCGCCCGGCGGCTAGGCGTCGTGGATTCGTCCGCTGACGCTGCGACACTGCGTGGGCTGCTCGAAAAGAACATCCCCAAAGCTCAAATTCTGCACGCGATCGCATTGGTGGAACGGTTCGTCAACGAAATCTGTCTTGCCGACTCGCCCCGATGCAAAGATTGCCCATTCCAGAAGATTTGCCCATTCCACCTGGGATTGACTCAAGTCGTCAAGCCGGCGAAAGCTGCAGCGCCACCGGCGACCTCACAGGCGAAGGCAGATAAAATCGCTCCTGCCGCCGAACTTGCGAAAAAGCCGAAACAGGTCGATTCCGCCAGGGCGGTCAGTGTGCCGACTTCCCCTAAATCCGGCAAAGATCATCCCGCTGCGCCGACAGAATCGTCAACGGCTTCGAAAGCCACGGGGGCTTCATCGAAGCCAGATCATCGACAAGCGACTGCTCAAGCCGCTCCTGCGAAAAAGGCTGCGGTGCAGCCGGAATCGATCGCCTCTGGCAAGAAATCTCCATCGAAGTCGCAGGCCCCGAAGCCGTCCGAGGTGATTCCAGTCGTCGAATCGAAGCCTGCGAAATCCGCGAAATCCAGCCCGAAGCCAGCTGTGAAACCCGTGGAGAAGGCGGCGATCAGGCCGACAGCGAAATCGCCCTCTGCCCAGACTGTGGCACCGGTTTCGAAATCGCCTGCCGCCAAGCCCGCCAAACCTGCTGCCAATAAGGCCAGGAAGTCCTGAGTCGTCTTGTTCGATGACTTTCGGTTGGGCGATGATGCGAACTCCCTCTCTTTCTCACCGGTTTTCCTGGTGATGCGATCGCTGAAGACAGAAATCCGCCGGAGTCATTTCTTTGAATGATGTCGCCCGGATCTTCGCAAAGGACGGCGCCCTCGCTCAATCGATGGGCAACCGCTTCGAGTCGCGCGGGCAGCAGCGGAATATGGCATTGGCCGTTCGCGACGCACTCAAAAACCACCGGCACCTGGTGGTGGAAGCCGGCACCGGGGTCGGTAAGTCGTTCGCTTATTTGATTCCGGCGATCCTGCACGCCGTCGAAAACAAGGTCAGGGTGGTCGTGTCGACGCACACGATCGCGCTTCAGGAACAGATCATGAGCAAGGACATCCCCCGCCTTGCCCGGTTTCTGCCCGAGTTTTCGGCCGTGCTCGTCAAAGGACGTTCGAATTACGTCAGCCTTCGGCGATTCGAGTTCGCATATCAACAGCGTCACATGCTTTTCGACATGGGCGACGACGATTTCGTCCAGCTCGAGAAAATCGCCGCCTGGCTGAAGGACCCTGATTGCGACGGCAGCCGTGCCACGCTCGACTTCCGTCCTTCGCAGGAAGTCTGGGAGAACGTCGCCAGCGAGTCGGACAATTGTCTCGGCCCGAAATGCCCCACGCACAAAACCTGCCACTATTTCGCGGCCCGCCGCCAGGTATCGAAGGCCCAGATTCTGGTCGTCAATCACGCCCTCTTCTTCAGCGATCTGGCCGTTCGTAACGCGAACGACAATCACGGCATTCTGCCCGATTACGAAACCGTCATTTTCGACGAGGCTCACACGATCGATCAGGTCGCGGCCGACCATTTCGGGTTTCGCCTTTCGAACACCAGCCTCGATTATCAAATGAGCCGCCTTCGTGGCCGGAACCGCCCGGATAAAGGCTTTCTGGCGAATTACGGATGGAATCATGAGGCTGGACTCGTCGAAAACGTAAGAAGCGAGGCGCGCAAGTATTTCGAAAAGGTCTGGTCACTCGTTTCGAATGCACCGGCACGTCCTGGCTATCATAAGCTTGACGCCCCGCTGCCCGGCATGCCGGTGGTCGTCTCCGCCATCGATGAACTGACGGGCAGCCTGACCGAGCGGATCCAGCAATTGCCATCGGAAGAAGCCGCGATCGAATTGAAAGCGCTCGTTTTGCGTACGAACGCTTTGGGAGTGAGTCTGCTACACTGGCATAGACGCACGATGCCGATCGACTCGGTCTACTGGATCGAGGCGGAAGTCACCCGCAAGGCACGTGCCAGCGCCGGGGCTGATGTCGATGCCATGCCGAACCGGTTCACGGTCGTCGCGGCGCCGCTCGATGTCGGCGAAGAGTTCCGTTCACGCGTGCTCGAAGCCGGCGTCACTTGCATTATGACTTCGGCGACCCTGTCGGTCGGCGAACCGCCCGATTTCCGGTTCTTTCACGATCGTATTCATTACGACGACGAAATCGGCGATTCGGTCCGTTTCGACAGCCCGTTCGATTATCCGAAACAGGCGAAACTCGTCGTGTATTCCGCCATGCCCGACCCCACCCGCGAACGTATGGAATTTCAACAGGAGTCGACCGAAATCGTACGGGATCGCGTGATCGCCAACCAGGGCAGGAGCCTCGTCCTTTTCACTTCTTACGAAATGCTGCGCACGACCGCGGCCCGTGTCCGCGATGCCCTCGCGGCCAATGGTATTCGCCTGCTCGTTCAAGGCGAAGGTCCGACACCGGCGCAAATGGTGGCCCAGTTCATGAAAGGCGGCCCGGCTGTCATTTTCGGCACCGATTCGTTCTGGCAGGGGGTGGACATTCCGGGCGACCGACTGACGCAGGTCATCGTCGTCAAACTCCCCTTCGCCGTGCCGGATCATCCGCTGCTCGAAGCACGGCTGGACGACATCCGGCGCAACGGCGGCAATCCGTTCTTCGCCTATCAATTGCCCGACGCCATCATCAAATTGAAACAGGGGTTCGGGCGGCTGATCCGCACCGCGACCGACCACGGCGAAGTGCATTTGCTCGATCCCCGCGTTTCGAATAAGCCCTATGGTCGTCAGTTTCTCGAATCTCTGCCGAAATGCCGGGTCGAATATGTCGGGCAGGATAAGCCCTCATCTGTCGTGCGGACCCCTTCTCGAAAAGAAACCGGGTCTCACGAAGCTCCGTTTTGAATTTCGAAGAGGATCGATTCGTTCGAACGCATTTCGAATCATCGAGTTCGAATTCGCCGGCATACGCCCAAATAAGAATTTCGTTCGATGCATTTCGCAATCGACCATGTCGAGTTCGTTCAATCGAAAAACCTCGTCGCCATTGACGGTCGAAATGCAAATGCGAAAGAGCGTGCCTGGATCGCTCATCGATTCGACGGCTCGCATTTCTCGAGGACGATCGTTCATGGTCATGACTCCTCAAGCGAGCACGATGGCATTTCAATACGCGTCGGCCGGGATCTTTTCGCCACCGCGAGCGGTCGACAGGGCTTCGAGCGTCTTTCGATCGGTCTGCTTCCGCAGAAATCTCACGGATCCATCCGCGAAGGCGACATTCATGCCGCCGGAGTGGCGATCGCTTTCCGGTTTTCCCTGATTCAGCAGACGAATGAACTCAGCCGGGGCGATGTCCCGCGGGGCCGTCCAGGGCACGGCGATTTCCCGGTTCGCCTCGACGACCATCATCGTATTGCTCGTTCCGTCCGGTATCTCATTCAGTTTGGTCGCTCTTGAAGCGGGAAATGGTGTCTCGTCGCCGGTCAGAACGACGTAGGACGTGAGCGTATCGTCCGTTTTCGGCTCGTTCCAGAACCGCCACCGGGATCGCCGAACCGCAGGGCAGCGATAGCTCGTCGGGTTTCGATCCACCAGCTTGCGATTGTTCGGGCCGTCCCACGGTTCGTCGAACCGATACTGCTCATAAATGTCGTTTCGATCCAGAAAAGGCAGAATCAGCACTCGCCAGCTATGCATGGGCGTGCCGTCCTCTGCGGCGACGTAAGCCGGCGGCAGGGATCTGTACTCCTCTTGATACTGGTGCAGGGCCAGGGCGATCTGCTTCAGGTTATTCACGCACTGGGCCCTGCGTGCCGCCTCGGGGGCGGATCGCATCGCGGGCATGAGCAGTGAGATCGACAGGCCGATGATGGCGACCGCCCAGAGGAGCGAGCGCAATCGAATTCGAAAGCGAAAGTGGCGGCGAGGTCCGTTCGGCCATTCCATTTCTTCCAATGGGTCGATGCGATCGGTCACGGCAATGCCTCCATCTTAGATACCGGCGATCTCGTCGAATCGTGAAGATCCGAAACATGCAACCGGATTTCATGAATGACGAGCGGGATGAGCCAACTGATCCAGGGATTGAGCCGATCGTTCCAATCCGGATCGAGCTGCATGACGATCACGAATCCCGTGGTCAATCGCAACAGCAGCGGCGAACATAGCAGAATGAAGCATCGCATCGCCCATCGCTGATGACTTCGGAACTGCCGAAGGCGTGCCTGGCGAATCGCCATGATCAGGCAATACGCCGTGCCGACATCGAGAGTCGCCAGCCCGGCCCCTGCGAACATCCCGGCCGGTGCGTAAGCGGCCATGATCAGTCCGCTGGGCGAAACGAAGGCGAAAACCAGTACGGCCAGACACCGGCCCGCCAGTCGGTGCAAGTGGCGATATCGCCGATTCGGCCCGCTGACGACCAGAAACAGCCCGGCCAGCAGGGCGACCGGCGCACTGACGATGTGGGCATAGAACGCGCTTCGATAGATCCCGTGGAACCACTCGCGCCGGACGATGAGAAAGTCGGATTCGAAATCGGCCGGGAAGTAAAAGCGATATTGGTAGAGAATCGAAAGGAACGCTTTCGCGAACAGCAGCCCTGCCAGACCGGTGGCGATGGTTCGCAGGGCGTTCGGATGAAGTGGCCGATCGATGTCGTTCACATAGCACCGGAAGAAGGATGCGCAAAGAATCGGTCCGAATTCGAAAAAGCTGCTTCTCTCTCTTATCCATTAGGCGTTGAATTTCGCACGCCGTCAAGGATTTCCGACGGGATCCGGCGCAAAGAAAACGGGGACGCTCGACGCATCCCCGTTCCCGTGTTCGATCTATCGATCTTCAGTTGCGTCCGCTCACGCCCCGGCAAGCCAGTCCGGCATAGCGCCGGCGGGCGGGAGTTTCACGAGAGAAGTCGAGATCATGTTCTCGTTGCCGTTGATGGCGTCGATGGCTTCCTGGGGCGGAGTGCTGTCCAGGTTGACGACGCCGATGGCTTCGCCGCCGGGGCAGTCGGCTTCGCGGCCGACCGACATACCGGCGATGTTCACGCCGTATTTGCCCATGGTGGTGCCCATGAAGCCGATGAGGCCTGGGACGTCCTTATGGGTGAACACGAACAGGGTGCCGTCCAGGTTGGCGTCGAGCCGGTAGGGCCCGAGCTTCACCAGACGCAGCAGCTTCTTGCCGAACAGGGTGCCGGCGGCGATGTAAGTCTTTCGCTCGCTGGTGACTTCGGCCTGGATCAGCGTGCCGAAGTCGCCGGGCTCGTCGGACTTTTCCTCGACGATCGTAATGCCGCGGCTTTTCAGCAGGCTTTCGGCCGAGACGAGGTTCACCGGGTCGCTCATGGCGGTTTCGATCCAGCCGGCGGCGAAGGCCAGCTTGATCAGCCGGGTGTTCTTCGTGGCGACTTCGCCGCGGAATCGGAGCTTCACGCCCTGAATGGTGCCGCGATCCATCTGCGAGTGGAGCATGCCCAGGCGGCGGCCCAAGTCGAGGTAGGGGCCCAGGTCGGCCAGCTCGGCTTTGTCCATGCTGGGCAGGTTGACGGAGAAGCGCACCTGGCCCTTGGCGAAGAAGTCGCTGAGCAGGTGGGCGGCTTCGATGGCGACGTTGATCTGGGCCTCTTCGGTCGAGGCTCCCAGGTGGGGCGTCACGAGCACTTTCGGGTGGCCGACGATCGGGTTGTCCGGGGCAGGGGGCTCGGGCTCGAACACGTCAAAGGCCGCGCCGGCGACGTGGCCGGAGTCGAGGGCTTCACGCAGGGCGTGTTCGTCGACCAGTCCGCCACGGGCACAGTTAACGATCCGCACGCCTTTTTTCATTTTTGCGATCGATTCGGTGCCGACGACGTTGCGGGTCTCGGCCGTCAGCGGCGTGTGCAGGGTGACGTAATCGCACCGGTGCCAGAGATCGTCGAGGCGGGAGATGGACTCGATCCCCAGCTCGGCGGCCTTTTCGGCGGTGAGGAAGGGGTCGAAGCCGACGATCTTCATGTCGAACGACTGGGCACGCCGGGCGACGGCCAGCCCCACGCGGCCCAGGCCGATGATGCCGAGCGTCTTGTGGGCCAGTTCCGTGCCGGTGAACTTGTTGCGATCCCAGCCGCCGGCCTTCATGGTGGCACAGGCCGGGGCGACGTTACGCGACAGCGACAGGATCAGGGCCATGGTGTGTTCGGCGGTGCTGATCGTGTTGCCGCCGGGAGTGTTCATGACGACCACGCCGGCCTTGCTGGCGGCGGGAACGTCGATGTTGTCGACGCCGACACCGGCCCGGACGATGGCCTTGAGCCGCTTCTGGCCCTCGAGCACGTCGGCCGTGAGCTGCGTGCCGGAGCGAATCACGATGCCGTCGGCTTCCTGCAGGGCGGCGATGAGGCCCGGCTTGTCGAGTTTCGTGTTCACGACGACTTCGAAGTCAGGGTTCGAACGCAGAATCGCCAGGCCTTCTTCTGCCAGCTTGTCGGTCACCAGGATGCGATGCGCCACGGGGCAAGTTCTCCAGCGGTTGATTGGAATCGAATTTTAGGCCGGCGTGCGTGAGTGCCAGGCCTGTCGAGTGACGTCAATACCGCGATTCGTTTCGCGGCGTCGGAAAAGAGAGGATCGCCCGTCAGGTTATCGACGGGCGATCCGGAATCGATCGGTCGAAGCCGAAAACGTGTCGAATCAGACACCGGCCGGTTGGGATTGACCCATCAGCACGCGCTGGGCGGCGGTGACGGCGACGCCAGGCTCGACGTCCATACCCAGTTCGGCCAGGACCATTTCCAGCGCGGCGAGGCCGGAGATTACGTCCAGCTCGTCGGTATAACCCATGTGGCCGATGCGGACGATCTTGCCCTTGATCTTATCCTGCCCGCCCACGGTGTAGATGCCGAACTTTTCCTGAAGCTTGTTGCGGATGGCAGAATCCTTGATGCCATCAGGCACGTAGAAAGCCGTGAGACCTTCCGCCGGCCGCGACGAGAAGAGCGAGAGGCCCAGGGCCTGCACGCCGGCCTGGCAGGCGTCGGACATGCGCTTGTGGCGGGCCCAGACGTTTTCGATACCTTCGGCCAGAATGCGGTCCAGGGCGACGTTCAGGCCCTGAATCAGCGTGTGGGCAGGCGTGTAGGGCGTGTCGGACTCGGCCGCTTTCTTGCGGGCCGACTTCAGGTTGAAGTAGAACGCCGGGGCGTCGAAGGCGTCGATTTTCTTCCAGGCCTTCGGGCTGACGCTGATGAAGGCCAGGCCCGGGGGCAGCATCAGGGCCTTCTGCGAGCCGACGCACAGGATGTCGATGCCCCAGGCGTCCTGATGGCATTCCATCGCACCGATACCCGAGATGCCGTCGACGGCGAAGACGGCATCGGTTTTGGCCACGACCTTGCCGATGGCTTCGACCGGATGGCCGGTACCCGTGGAGGTTTCCGACAGGGTGCCCATCACGCAGACGGTGTCAGGGTTTTCAGCCAGGGCGTTTGCGACGCGGGCCGGGTCGACCGGCTGACCCCATTCGGTGTCGAGCGTAATCGCCTGAATGCCGTAAGCCTGACAGATTTTGGCCCATCGAAGCGCGAACCACCCGGCGTTCAGGACGAGCGCTTTGCCGCCCTTTGGCACGGTGTTCACGGCGGCGGCTTCCATCGCACCGGTGCCGGAGGCGGTCAGGATCATCACGTCGTTGGACGTGCCGAAGACCTTTTTCAGGCCATCCACGGCCTTGACGATGTTTTCCTTGGCTTCGGCCGAACGGTGGTGGATCACCGGCTGGGCCATCTTCAGCAGCACATCTTCAGGAACCGGCGCCGGGCCGGGGGTCATCAGGCGAGGCTTTTGCATCTTGGGAGTCGTCCTTCGTGCGGTGCGCGAACCCGGTAAGCCGCGTCGAGTCTTTGCCGCTCCGTCAACGTGCGAAGCGGACCGGGCGGTGATCGCGGCACGGGGTCGGTTCGACCCGGGCACGCACCGTCAGATTGAAGATAGATTGTAGCGGTTTTCGAGTTTTTTGGGGAGTCCCCAGCGGACTCCTTTCGCCTCGCAAGAGTTCGTAACATGTGTTCCATGCGAAGAGTCAGGCCTGTCGAACCGAAGGGTTCCGGGCTCATGACGGCGGGTCCCGGCGACGGCTTTCCCAGTCGGTACTTTGCAACTCTCCAGGCCGCCCTAGGTCTAGCAGCGATCCGGGGCTTACGAACTCCTCACGATCCGGTTATGATCGATTACGCTCTTCTTCGCAAACCAGGCGAACCCATTCGACAATCCCGCCATAGAATGTCCGTCCGTTTCGTCGCCATCGTTAAAAGGAGGCGAATCTCGTGGATTGCGGCAGCGAACGTCAGTTGATTTTTGCGATTCTGGCCGTTCAGAACGACCTCGTCGATACGAGTGCCGCGACGGCTGTCGTCGAAAGCTGGATGCAAGACCGCAGCCTGCAAGTGCGAGAGCATCTGATCGATCAAGGCGGGCTCGAAGCGGATGACGCTGCCTTCATCGAGCGGATCGTCGATCGTCTCGTCAGGAAATCGGGCGGCGACGCCCAGACTGCGCTTGCGAAGCTCTCCAGCGTTTTCGGACTTTCAGCTTCGTTCGCCAGTCTCGCAGACGAAGCCGGAATCGAAGAGACGGAAAGCGTTGCCGGTAATCTTCGTGACAGCCCTGATTCGGACATCCTGCATGCGACGGAAGCCGCGAACTCGGTTCAATCGGTTGCGGACCTTGCCCGCACGGTCGCAGGTGAACCCGCCGATGGTGTCTCGGGCACTGCCTTTTCGGAACCGAGCCGGAATACGCTCGTTTCCCGGTCCGATATGGACGTGGCAATTGAGCGTGAATCCGTCGTTCCGTCGGCCGAACCCTTGCCGGGGCAGCGTTTAGGGCGGTTCCGGATCGTGAGGAAGCTCGACAAGGGAGGCCAGGGTGTTATTTTCGAGGCGACCGACGACACCGAGCTGAATCGTCGTGTTGCCGTGAAGATCATTCGCGAGGACGGGCGGTTCTCGTCGGACAGAATTCGTGAGGCACGTTCACGCCTGGCACGTGAAGGCCGAATCAATGCGCTTCTCGAACATCCGAACATCATCCCGGTTTATGGTCTGGGCGTTACGGATGAAGGCAGGCCGTATTATGCGATGCGATTCCTGGACAAGATCGATCTACAGACCGCGATCAGGAATTTTCACGCGGGCCTGCCGCTGATGCACAAACCCGAGGTGGCGTCGGCGCTTACGGAATTGCACGCAGGTGTGCATCGTGAGAGTCCGGACTTTTTACGCAACGATGCGGTTCGAATTAAGGTTCCCCCCCCGCGGAATGAAAAAGCCCTGTTCGACCGCCAAATTCGCGAGCGAGACGACATCGCTCAGACTGCGGACAATTCTTCGGATGCGTCGGTCGACCCGAAAAAGCTTGTTCCGGTGTTGCGGCTGGACAGGCTCTCCGGGGAGAGGAATCTGGCCTTCCGAAATCTGCTGGAACGATTCACCGACGTCTGCGATGCCATCGATTACGCGCATAGCCGCAGCGTACTCCACAGGGATCTGAAGCCGGTGAATATCATGCTGGGCGAACACGGCGAAACGCTTGTGATCGACTGGGGCCTGGCTCGCACTCTGGACGAAATCCGTTCCGAAGCCGTGCGGAACGAAGTTCTTGGAGACGAGGCTGCCGTCGTTCTTGAGGTGGATGACGACTATCGGCTTTCGAAACAGGGCGAATTCAAAGGCACACTGGGTCACGCTCCACCGGAACAACTCGCCGGCGATCTCGACTCGCTGGATACCCGCACGGACGTTTATGCCCTGGGGGTGATTCTCTTCGAAATGCTGACGGGGCGTCAGCCGTTTCCGCGTGAGGAACTTCTTTTCGTCGAACGCAAGCAATGGCGTGCGACGATGCTGGCCTGGGCGATGGACGGATCGCCTGATCCGTCAATCGCGAACCCGTCGGTCCCCCGGGCGCTCGCCGCGATCTGCAGGAAGGCACTGTCACCTTCGAGGGACGACCGATATGCCAGCGCGGCCGAACTGGCTGAAGAAGTCGAGAACTGGCTGGCGGACGAGCCCGTGCGAGTCTGGCGGGAAACACCTAAGGAACGACTGGCCCGGTGGGCCAGAAAAAACCGGGGCAAATCGGCGGCACTCGTCGCGACTGTTGCTTTAGCTTCGCTGGCGAGCGTAGCCGGGTTGTTGATGCAGTCCCGGTATACACGGGCGATCGTCGAGGAACGCGACCGCGCCCAATTCAACGAACGCCGGGCGCTTTCGAGCGAAAGAGCCGAGCGGGTGCAGCGGGATGAAGCCGAGAAACAGCGCAGGGAGGCCATCGCCAATCAGAACACGTCGGAATATACAACCAGGTTCATGGTCGACCTGTTTCGGGCAGCGGATCCGATCGGCATGGACGGCATGGTCTTTCGAAGCGACAAAAAACAATCCGAAATGACCGTCAAGGAACTGCTCAGCCGGGGCGCTAATAAGATCGACACCGAATTTCAGGATCGGCCCGAAATCCGGGCCCATATTCTCCGAGCGATCGGTCAGTCGTTTCGGGAAATTTCCGAATTCGGTCAATCTGAGCGATATTTGCAGGAGAATCTGTCGATCGTCCGGGATCTTCCGGACCCCGATCCCGCGACAGTCTCGGACGCCTGCCTTCAGTTGGGGCGGCTCTACCATTACTGGGCAAAATACGATCAGGCGGAACCTTATTACATTCAGGCGGTGGAAGCGATCGAGAAACTGGGCGGAAAGGAGGTCGAAGAAAGCCGTGCGAAAGTCCTGTTCTTCATCGGATGGTATTATGCCGATCAGATCGACACGCTGAAAGCAGAATCGTATTTCGGCCGCGCCATGGAAATTTACGACCGAATGCTGGCGGAACGCCCGAACGACACAAGCATTCAGCGGGAACGGACGATCGTCAAGCTCGGAATCGCCGCCTGCAAGCTCGATTCGGAAAGAGTGGCGGAAGGTGTGCTCGAAATCGTGAACGTCCTGCCGCAGATCGTCGTGAAATCCTCGGAACGTAATATGCGGGCGGTCACTCATTTCCAGATCGGCATAGGTTTTTACTTCCGAAAGGCATACTCCTGGGCCGAGAGTCAATTCGAAAAGTCGTTGCAATATGCCGCGAGCAGTCTGGGGCTCGATCATCCTTACGCCGCTTTCGTCTATTATCATTTGGCTCTCGTCAAAGAGGAACTCGGCAAATTCGATGAAGCGGAAAGCAATTTCGAAAAGAGCTTCGATCTCACGAAACGAACGGTCACGCTTTCGCATCCCAGAGCCGCGTTTCTCGTTCGATCCTACGCCATGTTCCTTCACAGGCGAGGAAAATCGAAGCAGGCGATCGCGCTTCTTGACCAAATGATCGACGAACGCAGGAGCGACAACGGCCCGCAGAGTTTTCGAGTCGCCGACGCACTGGCGGCCAAGGCGTATCATCTCTATGACATCGACGACGACCAGGGCGGCGACGACTCGATGCGTCAGGCCGTCGAAATCTACGACCGGCAACCTGGAAAATGGAGTTTCATTCTCGATGACGTCTACGAATCGTGGGCAGGGAACCTGGCCGAGCGTCACCGTTATGCCGATGCGATCTCCTATTACGACAAGATCATCGAACTGATCCGCGTTCGAAGCCAGCCTGAGAAAGTCGCTGCCATCCAGGCGGAAAAACACCAGGTCGAAAGTGAATTCGCACGGTCACTGGCTCTCGTCCCGGGTGCGGATCCGGGGAATTTCGTCCGAGCTGTCACCCTGGCCAGAACCGCCAGCGAATCCGAACCTCACGACGGCGAGAAGCTGACCAATCTGGGCCTGGCTCTTTATCGAACAGGTGAATTCGCAGAATCGGCAGCCACCCTGGAACGCGCTCTGGGAATCAACCGGCAAGCCCGCGACGGTGTCGAGCGGCCTACCGACCTGGCTTTCCTGGCCATGTCCTATTGGCGATTGGGCCGAAAAACCGAAGCCGAGTCGCTCTACGCGAGGTTGGCCCTGGCCCTGAAACGGCCGGAATTCGCCAGAAACCAGAATTCGCGGCAGTTCCTGCGAGAGGCGACGAACCTGCTCTATCCGCAAAACTTGCCTGACGATCCGTTTCAGCCTTGAAATCCAGATCCGTCGACGTCATGCCGCCCATTTTCGCAATCGGTTCCAATTCGATCTTGGACGGGACCGCCGTGCATGCGTGCATGGGCGAGTGTTGATTGCGGCTACACATCTCACTACATTCAATAGGATTACGTCGTTTCAGGCTGCTCCGGTATGGTTCGAAGAAGACCCCGCACTTTCGTCCATCGATGAATTCGTTCGGAATTCCGTGTCAGGAATTCCGCCAGCCGTGTGATATCTCCTGGAGGAGTTCGATGAGCGATTGGCCTGAAACGAGCGAAACTCTGATCCGCCGCGTGAGCGAGCCGCTCGACGAAGCGGCCTGGAGCTTGCTCGTAAGCCTCTATCGCCCTGTCGTTTATCGAATGGCCCGCCGCAAAGGGCTGTCGCACGAATCGGCCGAGGACGTCGTTCAGACGGTCTTCCTGAACGTCTCCCGCGCCATCCCGGGCTGGTCCGCCGACCCGGGCGGGCCTCGGTTTCGCAACTGGCTCGGGCGGATCGCACGCAATGCGATCGTCAATGCCATCGTCAGGGCCAGGCCGGACAGGGCGACCGGATCGACCAGCGTCGCCGAGTTACTCAACGCCGTGCCCGGCGAAGTCGAACTGTCGGTGGTTGTCGTCAGGGAGGCGAAAATGGAAGCGATTCGTCATGCCGCGGATCGTGTGCGTGGCGAATTTTCCGAACGAACATGGAACATTTTTCAGGCGACCGCGATTCAGGGGCGGCCTGCGGCGAACGTCGCGAGCGATTTCGGCTGCTCCGTCGGAGCAGTCTATGCCTCGCGAAGCCGCGTGACCGCACGGATACGTGAGCAGGTCGAAGAAATGACCGATTTCTGGAGCGATTCGAAATGAATGCCTCGACCGGTTGCATGTCGCTCGAAGATCTCCGAGATTTCACCCAGGGCACTATGCCTGCATATCGCATCGATGCTGTCGAAGAACATCTTGCCACCTGCGATTTCTGTCTGCACGCCGTCGAAAGCTCGGTCGGCCAGGACCCCTGGTCATCCGAAATGGAATCCGCGCTTCGGGACGCTCCCACAATCGACGGCTCGGATGATCCTTACGAATGCCAGAACCAGTCCGCCCTGCTCGCGCTGCTGGGGCCGACCGACAATCCGGATATGATCGGCCGCATCGGCATTTACGAAATCGTCGGCATTCTCGGCCGAGGTGGTATGGGAGTCGTGTTCAAGGCCTTCGATGCCGGCCTGAACCGGTTCGTCGCCATCAAAATGCTGCTGCCGCAAATGGCGGCTTCGCCTGCCGCCCGGGCACGATTCCGCCGCGAAGGCCAGGCCGCAGCGGCCGTCGTGGATGAGCACGTGCTGCCGATTCATGCCGTCGACGAATGGCGTGGCGTGCCGTATCTCGTCACTCGATATGTCCGGGGTACGACTCTCCAGCGACGACTCGATGAACATGGCCCACTGCGGCTACAGGAAATCCTCCGTATCGCGCTTCAGTCCGCCCATGGGCTGGCCGCCGCACACGCCCAGGGACTCGTGCACCGTGACATCAAACCATCGAACATACTGCTCGAAGGCTCGGTCGACCGGGCGATCCTTGCCGACTTCGGCCTGGCCCGGGCCGTCGACGACGCATCGATGACCCGGAGCGGGGTTCTGGCCGGAACGCCGCAGTATATGTCGCCAGAACAGGTGCGTGGCGAACCTATCGACCAGCGATCCGACCTCTTCAGCCTCGGCAGTGCCATTTACGCCATGTGTACCGGCCGGCCGCCATTTCGGGCTGAGACCAGTTACGCCGTCATGCGGCGCATCACGGACGACGACCCCACGCCGATTCGTGAAATCGATCCCGAGCTGCCCGATTGGCTGGAACGGCTTGTCGCCTGGCTGATGGAGAAGGCTCCGGATGATCGCCCCGAATCGGCCGAAGCGGTCGAGAACCTTCTGCGCAAATGTCTCGTTCACGTCGAAAGGCCGTGGGCTACGCCGCTCCCCCCTGTGCTGGTTCGCTCTTCCGTTCGATTACCAGGGCCCCGTTTCCGGAGAACTGCCATGCTCGGTATTGCTCTCGCCGCGATCGCGACTTTCGCCTGGCCCGGTACGGGCACAACGCCTGATAGAATCGCTGATCCACAAGCCGAAACGATCGAAGCGACGAAACAGGACAAAACAATCGCGATCTCAAGATCGCCTGAAATTCGAGTCGAAGCCTCGAAAGAGGCTCAGCCGGTTCCGGCACTCGTAACAGTCGCTCAAGCACCGAAAGTCGAGACACGGGAAGCCGTCGAAGAAGCACCCAGGCGAACCGAAATGAAAGGTGAAACGGTCGCCGGCGGATACCGCATTCGAATCGCTGGCACGGGAAGCGTCGAAGGCCTGTTCCCGACGACGCACTTTCGTCAAAACCCTGGCCTGAACGCGATGAAAATGCAGCGATCCGGCAGTATGGAGTCGTTCCGCGTCGAAGGCGGTTCGTTCTCCAGCGGTGGGGCTTTCGGGCAGGCGGAAAATGGTGGCGGCGCGTCGGGCTAGTCGGGGGGTAACGGCAACTCGTTCGAGCAGTCGTTCTCGAACGAAGCGGCTTTCGGCCGATCGAGTTTCTCAGGGGGCTCGTTCGGTCAGGTTGGTGGTTTAAGCGGCGGATTCGTGGGCGGCGGTGCCGGTGATAAGGTATTCGCTGGCACCTCTGAATTGCCGAATTTCGGGATCGCGCTCGAATTTACGGATGCGAACGGCAAACCCGCGCGCCGCGGCCAGTTCGTGGAAATCTCCCCGGAAGCGACGATCGTCGAATCGAACGGCAATACAGTCGAATCGCCAGACTCAGGACCGATATCCCGGACGTTTCCCAATTTCGAAGAACGCTTCCCGGGGGCGAAGGCCGTTTACTTCAACCGTTCCGCCGATTCCGATACGCCTTTCGCAAAGCTGAACGGCAAATTGCTGATCACGCCAGGGCGAAATCTCGAAGTGCATTTCAAAGGAACCAGGCCCCAGACGCGTAAGGACGACGGAGCTGCGTTTTCGTTGAAATCAGCGAAACAGACCGGTCAGGGATATCAGGTCGTCGTCGAATATCCGCCCACCACGTTGATGAAAAGTGCCGGTAACGCATTCGAAATGATGCAGGCACTTACGACGATACCTGATATTTATGGATTGACGCTCGTCGATTCCGAAGGCGATGAGCATCAGCCGGTTTCGAGATCTTCGGGCGCGGCGGCGGGCAGCAGTTTCCGAAGCGTGACGGTTAACGGAGTCACTCGATCCGAATCGACGAATTCTCCGGCGAATTCGATGACCACGGTGACATACGGCTTCGCCGCACTGCCTGAGAACGTGCGTGTCGAGTCGCTCGTGGCGACGGCCATCGACCGGCAGGGCAAGCCGAAAGTCGTCCCGTTCATGATCGAGATCGATTCGAAATGAACGGACGTCACGTTCCGGAATCCCGGATGGATTCGATCGAAATGTGGTTTCTTGCGAACACCGGGCTTTGGCTCGGTGTTCGCGTTTTCTGGCAGTTCGTTTCCCGGAATTTCGAATTCCGCAGGAAAGGATTTCGAAAGTTGCAGGTGTCGTACATCGCCTTTCAGCAATCAGTCGCCTCGACCTCAGCCGCCGTAGACCTTCGAGGCGTCAAAGACCGGGCTGGCGATGCGTTTCCACTGGCGGTTTTCGTCCGCTTCACGTGAGAAACAGGAAAAATAGCCATCGTGGCAGGCTCCGCCGACCTGGCGTGCCAGGATCAGAAGGGTGTCGCCGTCACAGTCCAGACGAATCGATTCGACCTTCTGCACGTGGCCCGACGTGCCGCCTTTGTGCCATGAGGCCTTTCGACTGCGGGACCAGAACCACGTTTCGCCGGTTTCGAGCGTCTTCTCGACGGCCGACCGGTCCATCCAGGCCATCATCAGCACTTGACCGGTACCTGCATCCTGGACGATCGCGGGGATGAGGCCGGCGGCATCGAAACGAATCGCTTCGAAAAGACCGTCCGGTTCGGGATGCGATTCTGGTGTCGTCATTCGAGTGTCTCTCCCTGCAAAACGAAGCTCGCCGAATGGCATTTCGAATGGAAGCCGCTTCTCATCGTGAGTCGATCCGTACGTATTCAGCCAACCGAAGCGGTCAATCGGTCATTTCCATGGCTTTCCGGAGCAGGGCCTTGACGTATTCGTTCCGTGAATCCGAAATGGCATCCGCAGCGAATTTCAGGGCTGCTTCCGGGCCTTCGGGCATCTCCCACATGTCGATGACCGCTTCGTACGGAAATATCGGCGGTGCAGAGGGATGCTCGCAGGCGGCCTTCCAGGCCAGGCTTGCCGCCGGTGCATCGCCGCGCCGCGTGGCCAGCTCGGCTTTCCATTCGAGAAGCCTGTGCATGTCACGTCCGGCGTGCAATTCGGCGTCGGTTTTCATGGCGAAATCGAGCCATTTCTGGCCCGAATCGCTCTCAGGGCCTTCGCTGAGCCACCGGCGCAGAAACGGCGCGACAAAGTCAGCCATCGAAAGACCGACAAGAGCGGCCGGAGCTGTTTCGGCGATGTAAGCGCCCAGCCGAAGCGCAGAGTCGTCATCATGCACGGCGAAAGCCGTTTCCCAGGCGACGGCAAGATCTTCCGGCGAAAGGCCTTCGGGTTTCAGTCGACGCACATGGTTCGGATCGTAGAGCGAAAGGGCCTTGTGCCTGGCTTCGCCCTTGGCGTCGTCCTTACCGGGCGGGGAAGTCAACCCAAGCCTGTAACGAAGCCGGTCGAAATCATAATTCCCGTAAAGAGCCTGCCGGCCCGGCCGGTGCGCGAGCTGTTCGAGGAAATGGATGATCCCTTCCAGCCGCACCTTCGTTGCGGGGAGAGCGTCGATCGAAGCGTCCAGAGGCGTTCGCCCCGCGAGACCGTAGCGCGGTTGCTCGACCCATTCCGACTCGAAATAGGCTGCGACACCTTCCAGGGGCAGGCGTTCCTTGTGACTTTCCGGCAGATTCTCGGGCAGGCGGAAGCGAAACACCGCGGCGTCGAGCAACGCGATCGGCAGAACGGTCACGTCGATTTTCGCAGGGCGGTGACTCTCTTCCAGAAATCGCCATTGATCGATCAATTCCCGGAAGAACAGACCTGCCGAGGGCGATGCCGGCGCGGAAAATCGGGCCGATTCATCGCTGCTGACGACGGAAGCCGTTACGGCCGAGAGGGTCTCGTCGGCTACGCCGAGAGGCCGATCAAGGATGTCAGCCGCAAAATCCGTAGATCCGGAAGCGCTTCCTGGTTCCGAACCATCGGCGGACTTCGATGCGTAAGTGATCAGCGTTCCGAACGCCCGGGCGATTTCCTTCGCAGACAGGTCAAGTGCGATGATGCCAGCCGGGACAGTCACCGAAAGCTTGACCGAATCGGCCAGATCTTCGGCACCGGCGCCGTGCCGTAACAGTTCCGCGAGTGTCCAGGCGTCTGCCGCCCGGTCCGGCATTTTGTCGTGAGCGATGTCGACGAACCTGTCGAGCGTTTCCACTGCGGAACGGTTCCAGCCCATCCAGGCCTGGCACACGGCCAGATTCCAGGTGGCTTCGGCATCGTCAGGGGCGGACTCGAGCAATGCCTTGAAGGCCAGGGCGGCCGTGGCCGGGTCGGTCGAATTCGGTGTTTCGGTACTGGAGAGCTGGGCCCGAAGGATCGTGTCCCAGCGCTGGCGGGCCGGTTCGCTCGCGGGCGGCAAAAAGCGCAGCGGCTTGCGGGCGACTTCCGGCAGTTCGGGCGATGCGGCAAGCGTGTCCATGGCAGCACGGGCTGCCGGATCGTCCGGATTCTGGCTGAGAACAGCCTGCCAGGTCGCCCAGGCCGCATGCGGCCTTTGCGATGCGAGCATGGCCCAGCCGGCTCGAACGCGTTCGGCGGTCGAACCGGCTTCAGGTTTGACGTTGCGCGTCATTTGCCCGGAACGAAGAGTTTGGGGCCAGCCCCTTCGGATCCGCCAGAGCCTGCGGGGGATTGCCCGGGCGTCCAGATCTTGCCGCCAGCGCCGCCGGCGGAGGAACCAGTCGCACCAGGGGTCCAGATCTGCGATTTCGAAGCAGATACGCCGAGTTCACCGGTGGCGGTCGTGATCTTCGGGCCGAACTTCTGAAGGAGGAATTCGAGCACTCGAGTGTCCATCATGACCTGCTCAGGCCGTTCCGGATGCGGCACCAGGCGGATCAGGCCGAGTTCCATGAGCCTCATCACGACGAGTTGGGAAATTTCGTCTTCGCTCTTCGTATCGCCCCGTTTTCTGTCGAGCAGCACCGCGAGTTCCGGCACCCATTCGGCGGGTTCGAGGAGCGAGGCCTTGCTGCGGATCCTGGCGAGGCTCCAGTAGGCGTCCCGCATTTCGGGCGTATGAACTTTGTCTTCAGCGTAGCCTCGATCGATGAGATCGAGCGAGAACTTCAGATCGCCACGCGCGGCGGCCTCCATGGCCAGTTCGAGATAAACCTTGAGACGGGCCGCGGCGTCGGCTTCGTCGACGACCGGCCTGGAAAGCCATTCTTCGCCGGCGGCCTTGAGGACGTCGGAGACGAAATAACGCATCGCCCGCTCGAAAACGATGGCGAGCTTGTCCGAGGGCAGGCTCTTCAGGTCGACCAGCGCAAGCCTTCCGACCGGCATTTTCTCGACGTTTTCGGCGGCGGGCCTGGGTTCTTCGGGCAGGTTCAGCCTGGCTCGAAGCTTGGCGACCGCTTCGACGGCATTCTCCCCGTGTTGCGATCCGGAGAGCCGGAGCAGGGCGGCCCGCAGCGGTACGCGGGAATCGCCGGCGGCTGCGGCTTTTTCAGGTGTGCGACGGCCCAGGTACTTCTGAGGAGTGACGGCCCAGACCGTTTCGAGATCACGCACGAAACGACGGTCGAAGAAGTCCTTGCGGGCTTCGGGCGTAATCTCGTCGGGCAGGACCCAGCGGAAATTGTCCATCGGGTCCTGACGCGGGACCTTGCCGAGGTGCTTCGTACGCGGGTGCGCGGGCACGATTGCCGAGTCGGCGGTATCACGGAACAGATCGGTGGTCTTGTCGAGGATGCCGTCGTCGAGCGCGGCCAGTGAGGCGTTGCGTTCGTCCATGGTCACGGTCGCGACGACGCGGGGGACCTTGTCCAGATCGATCGGCCCGTCGCCTTTGAGCTTCGGCCTGTCGAGAACGGCGAACGTGATGACGTCCTTCGCTTCGGGGGTGTCCGGACGCTGGTCGTCCATCTCGAATTCGACGAAGTGATCGGACTCTCTCAATGCCTTTTCGAGCATATCCGCCGAGCGGACCGGCCAGGTCAGCTGAAGGCGGTCGATCAGATCTTCATCTCCGGAAGGCTCGAGCTCCTGGCAGAGCACTTCGAAATCGACGGCTTCTTCCGTCTCGCCCAGAGCCGCGACATAAGCTCGCAGGCACTGGACGGCACTGAAGTTCTCGCCCATCATCGCCATGCAGAGGCCCTGATTCCGGAACGAGAGGGCCGAAGTGTCACGGGTGGCTATGCTTGCGAAGATTTCGGCGGCATCCAGCCATTCGCCTTTGATGGCTTTGTCGTAGGCTTTCGAAAAGTCGTCGCGAATCTCGGCGGGAACCTGATCCGATGCGGGGGCCGGCATCCAGGTGTTCCGTTCCCAGAGCGAGAACTGACCGGCCTGCTGCATCTCCAGAAGTGTTCGGATGCTGGCGTTCTGGCCGCCGTCCCAAATCAGCTGAAGAGTCGCGTGGGCGATCCCGGCGACGGGCCTGGCTTCGTCCATGAACGCTTCGGCGATGCGGCCGGCGAGACGTGAAAGATGGTGTTTCTGCTCGTCCGTGAGGCGTCCCACGGTGCGCTGCAGTTCGAGAGCCGCGACTTCCGGTCCTTCATCGCGCAAGGTGATCATGATCAGCATGTTGCGCACGCCGATATGGCCCGGGTGTTTGGCCAGATAGGCCTCGAGCTGGCGCGTCGCCTGATTGTCGGCGCCGCCGGAAGCCGAAAGCAGAGCGCGACGGATGAGCAGGGCCGGGGTGTCCGGGTACTTCCTGAGGCCTTCCTCAACGGTGGCGATCGCCGCTTCCGCGAGATTCGATTCGATCTGACGGTCTACCTTGCGGATGTAGGCTTCGGCCTTCTGGCAGCAGAATTTGTATTTCTCGCCGCTGCCGCATTCGCATCTGGTATAGGAATCCATCGAAGATTGACTTTCTCTGTGCTTGCGGCAACCGATGAGGTACCGTTGGTCTCGGGATCGGCTGACCCGGCGATATCGAGAAGTGGCCGCGAGTCTCGTCAAAGGCGAAGTCGACTCGCGCGATCTGTCTGAACATTATGCGCCGAAGTGTCGAGCCATGTCATCCGCCGGGATGCCGAAAATTCCCGTGCGGGCGTAAGCCCTGTCGACGTCGCACCGGGGCGGCGATACCGACGAGATCGAACAGCGGCCCTGTAAAAACACCGAAGCCGGCAACACCGCTGCCGGCTCCGAATCGATCGAGCATCCGCGTTGTGGTCGGGAGACCGGTCAGACGCGAGTGGACTGGCGGGCTTTGCGAAGGCGCTTGAGCTCTTCGCGGCGACGACGCTCGCTGGGCTTTTCGTAATATGTCTTGCGACGCATTTCTTTTCTCAGGCCGCTCCGTTCGCACAATTTCCGAAATCGACGGACGGCTTCCTGAATGGACTCACCCGCACGGACCCGCAACTTGACCACAGACAATCTCCTCTCGGATTCGGAAAATGGTGACCGCTCGCCGGAACCCGGTCGTCGTTCAGGCTGTGTCGCCTGATGCGAAACGCCGGAGTTCCGTACTTGGGATAACGCAACGGGAAGGCCAATCGAACGTTCGTCTGCGATCGGCTACCTGCGTCATACTTGATGCCGTATGACGATAATATATCGGCCTTCGGCAACGTTTTCAACGGAAATCCCGGTGGAATTCGTATTCCCGTCGCCGGTTCCGTCTTGACATCTCGCCACCCAGCCATAACAATCTAACTTTCCGATCGAAACGCGTCGTGCTCGTGCGCTGCGTTTCCGCTCCATGTCCGTACGTGTAGGAAACTCATCCCGTATGCCTCGTAAACGTCTCGGTCGCAACCGCAAGAATCGCTGCCGTTTCTGTACCAAGGACGGATGTCCTCGTCCGACTTTCGTCGACTTCAAGGACGTCGGACTGCTCAAGAAGCTCTGCACGAATCAGAACAAGATCTTCTCCCGCAAGCGTAGCGGCAATTGCGCGGCCTTCCAGCGCGCTGCCAGTCTCGCCATCAAGCGGGCACGGGTCATGGCTCTTATGCCCTACGTCGGCGAATAAGCAGCCAGCCAGTCGATCCACTTCGAACTTCGGGCGAGAGCGACCGCTCTCGCCCTTTTTCGTGCCATGAGCCCGGCGCATCCTGTGTCCGCTTCATACGATCGACTCGAACGGCGCGTCTGCGGCGAAAATACGCCGGCGCCCCGGGTTTCATGACGACTCGCGACACAGCCCGGATTTGCGTGTACGCGTGGCCCGGTTCACGATAAAGTATGTCCAGCCCAACGGTCGATTTCCTGACACAGGAATCGTTGCCAGGCCCGGTTCTTGCGAGGTCTTTCTGCGTCATGTCCCATGATTTCCGAGTCGGTGTCGGCCACGACACGCACAGAATGGTCCCCGGCCGGGCTCTGATTCTGGCCGGCGTACGCATCGAGCATTCGCTGGGGCTCGAAGGTCATTCGGACGCGGATGTCGTGCTGCACGCGGTTGCCGACGCTCTTCTGGGCGCAACCGGCAAAGGCGATATCGGCGAACACTTCCCGGATACTGACCAGGCTTATAAGGACGCAGACAGCGCCAAGCTCCTGACCGGCGTCGTCGATCTGGTCACACGTGACGGCTGGTCGGTCGTCAACGCCGACGTCATCGTGCATGCCCAGGCACCCAAGCTTCTGCCGTATAAGGCATTGATGAAAAGCAACCTGGCCCGGCTGCTGCTTGTCGATGCGGACTGCGTGAACGTCAAAGCCAAGACTGGCGAAAAAGTCGGCCCCGTCGGCCGTCAGGAAGCCATGCAGGCTGAAGCGGTCGTTCTGGTCCGCAGGGATCGGAAATCGCCGGTTTGACCAGTTCGCCCGTTCGGCGCGACCCGAACCACACGAATCTACGAAAAATCCCAGAACAACGGAACGAACAGATATGCCGCTGCGGGTTTACAATACGCTGACCCAGTCCAAGGAAGACTTCGCACCGATCGATGCCCCGAAAGTCGGCATGTACGTTTGCGGTCCGACCGTTTATTCGGCAAGTCACATCGGCCACATGGTCGGCCCGGTCATCTTCGACACCGTCAAACGTTACCTGACTTACCTGGGTTACAAGGTCACCTGGGTCGTCAACATTACGGATGTCGACGACAAGCTGATCGTTCAGGCCAATAAGGACGGCACGTCCGTCAAGGATCTGGCCGAGTCGGTCACGGCCGACTACATCCGCTGCCTGGAGGCGCTGAACGTCACCGGTATCGACCATATGCCGCGAGCCACGGACAACATCGGCCAGATTGTGACGATGACGGAAGGTCTTGTGAAGAAGGGGTATGCGTACGCGTCGGGCGGCGACGTCTATTTTGATGTCTCGCGCGACGACGATTACGGCAAGCTCTCGCACCGTGACCCTGAGGAACTCAAGAGCGGTGCCCGGATCGAACCCTCGGCGCTGAAAAAGCATCCGGGCGATTTCGCCCTCTGGAAAGGTTCCAAACCGGGCGAACCCGCCTGGGAAAGCCCCTACGGCCCCGGCCGGCCGGGCTGGCATATCGAGTGCTCGGCCATGAGCCAGCGATATCTCGGCCCCAGCTTCGATATTCACGGGGGCGGGCTGGATCTGGTTTTCCCGCACCACGAAAACGAACTGGCCCAAAGCGAAAGCCATAACGCGAAACCGTTCGTCAAATACTGGATGCATAACGGCTTGCTGACGAAAAACGGGCGCAAGATCTCAAAGAGCGACCCGGATACGATCGTTCTGATGAAGGATCTGCTGGAGAAGTTCGACCCCGACGTCATCCGGGGCTTGCTCCTTTCCAGCCACTATCGCAGCCCGATCGACTTCGGCAACTCCCGGCTGGAAGAGATCGGTCGAGGCCTGAAAGCCTTCCGCAACTTGTTCGAACGGTTCGCAAGGGTGTCCGGCCTGTCGTTCTACACCCTGGCGGCACCGACGAAAGTCGGCGATTTCGGAACCGACGGTAGCGACTTCCTTGAGCAAGTGGCCGAACATCGCCGCGTGTTCCTGGACGCCATGGACGACGACTTCAATACAGGTGCCGCTCTTGCCGAGCTTTATGAACTCGTCCGTACGCTGAACCGGTTCGCCGATCAGCACGGGCTCGAAGGCGCGGCCCGGCCTGACCAGGCGGAACCCCAGGCACTGGCACGGGATCAGTGGATTCTGGGCATGGTCGTTCTGCGTGAACTGACTTTGATCCTCGGCCTGTTCGAAGCCCCGCCCGCGGCAGCCACGAGTGCGAACGATGCCCTGGCCAGCGAATTGATGGACTTGATCCTTCACCTGCGTGCCGAGTTGCGGAAAGCGAAAAACTTCGCCCTCGCGGATCAGATTCGCGACCGGCTGACGGCACTCAGGATCGTTCTCGAAGATCGACCCGGCGGACAGACGACCTGGAAGCGGGACTGAATCAGCCCGCTTTCACGATCCCTTTCGGACGGAGCAATGACTGGGATGGGGTCAGCCAACGGAAAGCCCGCATCGACCGACCCGTCAGAGGACGAAGCCCTCCCTTTGGCGGTTGCGGCTCGGGTTCCCGGCAGGGTGCTCGGAATTGACCCCGGCCTGGGAACCACCGGTTATGCCGTCATGGACCGGGTGACAGGCTCCGGGGCCTCTCTGGGCAGGCTGGTCGAAGCCGGGGTGTTGCGTCCGCGTGCCGAAAAACGGGACGACGACGACCTGCGCCTGGCTGAACTCCACCGGGGAATTCTCGAAATCATCGACGAATACGCGCCGCAATATCTTGCGGTCGAACGCATTCACGCCCACGCCCGGCACCCGCGCACGGCGATTCTGATGGCCCATGCCAGGGGCGTGATTCTTCTGGCCGCGCAACTTCGCCAGGTGACCGTTCGCGGCTATGCTCCCACGCGGATCAAAAAACTCCTGACCGGCAGCGGCCGAGCTCCGAAGGAGCAGATGCAGATCGCCGTGCGTCTGCAACTTGGACTCGAAGCCGATCCCGAACCGCATGACATGGCTGATGCCTGTGCCGTGGCCTTGTGTCACCTGGCGTCGATTCGCTGGGAAGCGGTCGGAGTGCCTTCGAACCGTGATTCCCGGAATTGAATCTTGCGGATCAGCCCTTGCAGCTTGCCTGCCTGTCGTCGATTGCCTTAATCTGAATCGCGGGGCTGCCTCGCGGCCTCCACCGCTCGTCGTCTTCGCATCTTTCAAGATCGGCCCACCGGAACTCCTTCGCCATGATCCGAACGATTCCCCTGATTCTGGCTCTGGCCGCTTTCGTTCCAGTGGCCGCTCAGGAAGCCGCGAAGCCCGCGAACCGGCTGGCCAGGTCGGCCAGCCCTTATCTTCTGCAGCATGCGCACAACCCGGTTGACTGGTATCCGTGGGGACCGGAGGCCTTCGAACGCGCGAAGAAGGAAAACAAGCCGATCTTCCTTTCGGTCGGCTACGCGGCATGCCACTGGTGCCACGTCATGGAGAAGGAGAGCTTCTCCGACGCCTCGATCGCGGCTCTCATGAACGATGCGTTCGTCTGCGTGAAGGTCGACCGCGAGGAACGCCCGGATGTCGATGCCGTCTATATGGCTGCGCTTCAGTCTTTCAGCGGCGGTGGCGGCTGGCCCATGAACATGATCCTCATGCCCGACGGACGCCCGTTCTTCGGCATGACCTACATGCCGCCACGTGACAAGGACGGAGACGAGGGCTTCGCTACTTTGATCGCCCGTGTGCGAGCAGCCTGGCGCGACAACCGGGCCGAGTTGGAACGCGACGCATCGAACCTCGCCACAGCCGCCCGCAGGCTCGCCGCTGCCGAAGCAGGCCTGTTCCGCCGTGGCCCCGTTCGTAAAGACCTCGCAGCTCATACCCTTCAGGAACTCGCCGACCAGTTCGACCCGAATTACGGCGGATTCGGCTCCACTTCACGTCAGCCTAAAGCGCCGAAATTTCCGGAGCCTTCGATTCTGATGTTTCTCTGGGAGATGGCCGAAAACCCCGCTGTGCTCGGCGATGCCTCGAAAGCCATGCAGGCCCATGAAATGGCCCTGACGACCATGGACAACATCGCCCGGGGTGGGATCCGGGACCACCTCGCAGGCGGCATTCACCGCTATTCGACCGACCGGTACTGGACCGTTCCGCACTTCGAAAAGATGTTGTATGACAACGCCTTGTGGCTGACAGTCACGGCCACGGCGTTCGCCCGCACCGGCGACCCGCGCTGGCAGGCCGAAGTTCAGGATACGGTAACGTTTCTGAAAACGACGATGACTCAGCTGCAGGGAGGCTTCGATTCGTCGCTCGACGCCGACACGGAGGGCCAGGAAGGTCTGACTTATCTCTGGACAAAATCAGAAGTTACGGAAGCAGTCGAAGGCATGGCCGATGCCGATCTCTTTCTCTGGGTCTACGGGGTGAAACTGCCTCCGAACTTCGAGAATCGGGATCATATCCTGGCGATCGCCGAGCGCTGGCCGAGTCTGACTGAAGAAAACAAGCTGACGGAACCTGAGATCCGCACCCGGCTCGTTCCCATCCGGCAAAAACTGCTCGAAATTCGCAATCGCCGCAAACAGCCGTTCAAGGACGACAAGTGCCTGACCTCGTGGAATGGTCTGGCGATCGGCGGCCTGGCGGACGCGGCCAGGCTCGCGAAAAACCCTGAAGCCCTGAAATTGGCCGAATCCGCCGCCCGGTTCCTGCTCGACCGCCATGTGCGTTCCTCGGGACTTGCCCATGTATCCCGAGGCGACGTGATCTCGCCCGATGGCCCGTTTCTCGAAGACTACGCCTATTTCGTCGATGGCCTGCTGAAATTGCATGCGGCGTCCGGAGATACGAAGTGGCTGGAAGAAGGCCGCAAACTCGCCATCGAAATGATCGACCACTTCGAAGACAAGAAAAACGGCGGATTTTTCGAAACGGTCGAAGGCTCCACAGACCTGTTCGTCAGGCCTCGTAACTGGTTCGATAGCGCATTGCCGAGCCCCGCGGGGATCGCCACTCTTGTTCTCATCGAGCTGGCAGAAAGGACGAAGGACGAACGATTTGCCGCAGCGGCGCGTCGAAGTGTCGATGCCGCATCAGGTTACTTCACGACGTCTCCCGACTCCGTCCTGAGTTTCGTGCGTGCCGCCGCGAAACTTCAGGCCAAACCGGCTCTGGCCGCTGAAGCGGGTTCGAAGCCGGAAAGTGCGACTTCCGACGACTCGAAACCCGCACGCAAGAAGCCGAAACCGGTGAAAGCCGCGATCGCCGGGGAAACTCCAGTGGAAGTGGTCGCCGGGAAGTCCGTCATTGTGACGGTCAATCTCGTAATCAATGACGGTTATCATACTTACGCCAATCCTCCCACGGACGATTCGGCAAAGCCTACCGAGCTGCGGCTGGACGAATCGGCCTCTGGGCCGGTCCGGCTCCTGGGGGTCGAGTATCCGGAAGGCAAGCCGAAACAGCTTTCGTCCACAGGTCTCGAACCCGTTGCGGTTTATGAAAAAGAGGCCGCATTGAAAGCACGGCTGGAAGTGCCTGTCGACACCCCTGCGGGCAAGATTTCGATCGTCCTCGTCGTGGATTACCAGGTCTGCACGGATCAGTTCTGCCTGCCGCCGGCGAAAGAACGCATTCCGGTCGAATTGAAGGTCACCCGCCCGTGAACGACATGGATCGACCGGCGACGATACCGGCTAGGAAACCGGAACTGGCGGGTTGGCTGGCGATCGACAAGCCGGCCGGGATGACATCGCACGACGTTCTGGCGAGACTTCGCAAACGGCACCGCAAAATCAAAATGGGCCATGCGGGAACGCTCGATCCCCTGGCGACCGGCTTGCTGCTCGTGGCGATCGGTTCGGCCACCCGGCTCGTCGAAGCGACACATGCCCTCGATAAGTCATACGATGCCCGAATCAGGCTCGGTGCGGTAAGCAGTTCCGATGACGCCGACGGCGAAGTGACCGAGCTGCCGGATGCGATCGCTCCCGATCGCGATCGTGTCGAAGCTGTGCTCCAGTCTCTCACCGGTCCTGCGATGCTCCAGGTACCACCCGCCGTTTCAGCGATACATGTCGACGGCAAAAGGGCTTACGATCTGGCACGCAGCGGTGCGGAATTCGAACTGAAAGCGAGACCGGTGCGGATCGACCGGATCGTCGTAACCGACTACCGATGGCCGTGGTTAGAAATTACAGTCGATTGCGGTGCAGGGACTTACATTCGTTCGATCGCGCGTGATGCCGGTGCCGCACTGGGTTGCGGCGGGTTGATCGAACGTCTCAGACGCACACGTATCGGCGATTTTTCGGTCGCCGGCGCCGTTTCTCTCGAAGCGGCCGAAAACGCCGAGAGTTTGGAATGCCTCTTGCGGGCTCCGGTCGAAGCGCTTTCCGGATGGTCGCGGGTTACCATTGCCGACCCCGACGCGATCAAGCGGATTTCGCGAGGTCAGGAAGTTCGTGTCGATGAGGTCTATTTTTCAGGCACGGCTGCTGCGTCTGTCGCCCTGATCGACTCTGAAGGCTTCCTGCTGGCATTGGCTCATGCTGAGTCGCTGGGGAACGAGGTCGTCTGCCGGCCGTATCGGGTGTTCGTAAGCCAGTGACCCGACTTGTGCCTAAAGAATTGGATCGCCCGTTGGTTCGAAGCCCGCGCGCGTGCTTTCGATGTGTTTCATAAGTCTATCCAGTACTAGGGTTTCGCTCTGGTCTTCGATGTTCAGCCCACGCACTTCTTCGAGTCGTCGGAACCAGGTGAGCTGGTGCTTGGCATAGTGGCGAGTGCGGAGTTGGGTGCGTTCGATGGCGGCTTCGATCGTCATCCGGCCTTCGAGAACTTCGAACGCCTCGGAATATCCGACAGCCTGGCGCGCGGACCGGGAAAGGGGCTGAGGCAGGCTTCGAGCCTCATCGATAAGCCCTTGTTCGAACATGTCTTCGACGCGGCGGTCGATTCGGTCGTAGAGCGATCTCCTGTCTCTCAGGATCGCCACAACCGGAACTGTCGGAGGGGCAGGGGTTTCATGCTTGCCGCGGAGTTGGCTGGGGGCGGTTCCTGTAGCGGCGTGGATCTCGAGAGCCCGGACGATGCGCCTGAGGTCGGTTCCAGCGACTTTCGAAGCTGTCGCAGGATCGACTTCGGTCAGACGCTGATAGAGTTTCGTAACGCCCTCTGCGGCAGCCTGTCGTTCCAGGTCCTCGCGAATCAGGTCATTTCGCGGCGGTAATTCGGAAAGCCCGCGCAGACATGCTTTCAAATAGAGCGGAGATCCGCCGACGAAGAGTGCCTTTTTGCCTGACTTTGCCAAAGAAACGAGCACTTCAGTCGCGGCCTTGAGGTAGAGGTCGAGACTCGACTCGTCCTGCGGCGAAACCAGATCGATCAGGTGATGACGAATACGACCGGTTTGTGCCTTGCCCGGTTTGGCGGTGCCGATGTCCATTCCTCGATAAAGGGTCATGGCATCGAGGGCGAGAATTTCCGCGTCCAGTTCTTCTGCGAGACGGAGGCTGATATCGGTCTTCCCGACGCCCGTCGGGCCGGTCAAGTAGACGGACGAACGGAAGAGTGCGCAAACATCGGGCGGAGTATCGCTCATTTCAGCAGCCGGGCCTTGTTTCTAGGCATTCCAGATGGTCGTGAGGTTTTTTGAGGCAATTCCGAAGTGTCCATTGACTGGGAGTCTAACCGGATTTCATGGGATTCGCACAGCGTTCGTGGATCGAAATTCATCTTTCGCCCATAAGCTTGGCATGAAGCTTGCGATGAGTATGTACGACACAGGGGATGGAAGACTGCTCAGCGAGAAATCAAGGGACCGAAAATGCCGACCGAATTTTTCGACATGCCGATCACGACGAATCAGATCAAGTCCGTCCTGGATTTCCTTCATGATGGCCTGGAAGAGCGCATGGAGAAAAGGCCCGGCAACGCGGCCCGAGCGGCTCGTGACCGGATTTCGATCGCCCGTTCGAACGTTCGGGTCCAGAACGGCTTGAGCCGGTCGCGTGATCGTCAGAGATTCGAATCTGCCGCCGGTTGAGCCCTGCTGCATAATAATGCCTGACGATGATGACCAGAATCGACACGTTCGATTCTGGTCACTTGTTTTTTCGGATTCGTTCGCTGAAATGTAGTTGCGATATCGACAGGATGCGATTCGGCAACATTCGACCAGCGCACCTTCGTCATCGAAACGAATTCGGAGACATCCGCGAATGCTCACTGAAGTTCTATACTATTTTGGGACTTGCGGAATCCTGATGCTCGTCACCGGAGGGATCGTCCTGGGGGTGCGAGACGGGGCGGATTCGCCGTTGGATTTCCTGCACCGCTGGCGGAAGAGTCGGCGGGAGACTGGCCGCGGATAATTTCGCGGTTCACGACCGTGCGGGAGCCATCGGATTCGACTTCCGGCCGGAATGCGACGAGTGTCGCCTCATTATGAGCCTGGCCGGGTGATCTCCGGCTGGCGACGACTCCGTACCAGCTGCGCCAGGCTCTGTCCAGTTCGCGGGTGTCCGCGAAGTTATAATGTCTGCGGGTCGCGGAGTCCCAGCCTTCTCGTGATCCATCCGCCACGAACTTCAGAAACAGTTTACGGCCGCCGATTTCGATCAGGAAACGGGACACCGAGTAGCCCTGGCCATAAAACCCGAGGAGATCCCTGGGATATTCCTCCATCGCGAACAGGGTTCCGAGCGGCATGTGGCCGCCCCGGCGAATCAGGCCTGAGACGATTTCGTCCTGCCGGGCCAGTTCTCGGAGATCTTCCGAGAGCATGCAGGCACCCTCGTCGGCCCATCTTGGCATCGGTGCCCCGAAGTGCCAGGCGAAGATCGTATGCGTGATCTCATGCGGCAGGGCAGAGTTCAGGATACGCTCAGGCGAACCTTCCAGGGTCATATCCTGGTCGGTCACACGTCCCCGGTCGAACGAGAACGAAGTCACTCCACCGGCTTCGCCACCGGTGATTTTCAGCTGGATCGGGCAGGGCTTGTTCCAGTTGGGAAGCGGTTTGCCCAGCCAGGCCTGAGCGACGAGAAGCCGCAGGCGTTCGGCTTTCTCCGCAACTTGCTGTACGACGGCGGCATCCGGGCCATGAACGACGAAATTCGTAGACCGGGCCGAGGCCGCCTGGACGTTTGCCGGGATCGTCGTAACGGATAATGCGAATAGAACAGCCGAGCGACGGACACCGTAAAAGAACCGATCGAGACGACGGCGGGTCGTTGACATGGTCGATCCTCATCCTTGAGGCGAGCGAACGGCTGCGGACCAGCCGTTCAGGGAAATCCGTTCCGATGACCGACGAATTCGTTGAGGCGAAGTGGCCGACAATCTACACCGATTGCGGTCATGTGTCTACACCGGTTGTACCGTGGCGTTGCCGTCAGGCAGATTGCTTGCCGAGCGGTGATCGCAGCGTGACAGGATCGATGTGACCGGGGAGTCCGTCAAAGTCGCGGGATTTTTTTTCTGAAGATCGAAAGGAACCGGGCCGATACATGGTTCGACAAGCCCGGGCAATCCTACCGATTCCCGGGTGATGCGAAGGCCGCCGGAACGAGAGTTTCAGTGGTTGCCCTAAGTGACGACCTCACAAGGACGTGTAGTCGCCATCACGGTTATCGAGTCACGGAAGACTGAAGATGCCATCTCCCCATCTGCGCATATTTCCTCGTCCAGAAAACCCGGCTCCGGCGCACCGCATCGAGCCCAAAATCGAGATGCGTCTTTCCGAACTTTTTCCGCTACTTGCGGAAGCTTATCGCGGAGATTACCTTTGGTTGGAAGATTTCGCGGACGACACCGTGATGGTGACGCGTGATCTTTTCGAAGTCGTACACGCATTCGCTCAATGCCGGCCATCGGCCTGATCGATCCGAACCGTTCGCTCAGTCGTGAGTCTCTCACGGTCCGAATTCGCCAGCATGAGCGGAATTACGAAGGATTCCGAGTCAGTCCAGGAAAAATCCCGGAATGACCGCAACCGGAATCTGTTCGTAAGGCTGCGTGCCAGGATCGTGCGGAGGCTTCTTGGTGAACGATCGTGACGCGTCGGAAGATGTGCTGATCATTGAGCAGCACGGCGATTTTCTCGTCATCGCGGTGAGCCGGCTGATCATGGGGCTCGATCATTCGTCCGGCGAAATCCTGGCCGGAATGATCCTGAATCGGATTCGAGAGATCGATGTGCCGCTCGTGATCGTGGATCTCGCCGGCGTGGAACTCTTCGACAGCATGTTCCTTTCCGTACTTTTGCGCTGCTGGAAATCATCGGTGACGCGTGGCGGCATGATGGTGATTTGCGGAGCGGGTGAGCGAGCCCTGGAACTCCTCAAGATCGTCAAACTCGATTTGCTCTGGCCGATCTATCGTGATCGTGAAGAAGCGATGGCCGCATTGAGTTCGGATTGAGCGGGATCTCTTCCGATTTTCTTCGAAAACGGCTGACGCCGGTTGACAGTCGACCTTCAGTCGAACATGATGAATTCGTGGCGAAAGTCGATCCGGCTCGATTGTCGATAACCCGCACGGCGTTCCCAGGAACGTTCGCCCGGAGGTCGTGACGCATGGGGATTTACGACCGGGATTATTACGACGACGATCGTCGCGATGGCATGGATTTTTTCCGCGGCGACGGTTCCGGAGTGCGGATGCTGATCGCGGCCAACGTGGCCGTCTATGTCTTGCAGATCGCATTCCGTGGCACGCTCGAATCGTTGTTCGCCGCGGATAGTCAGGCGATCCTGGGTGGTCAGGTCTGGCGTCTGTTCACGGCCAACTTTCTGCACGATCCGCGTAACCCGTTTCACTTGATCTTCAACATGCTGATCTTCTGGTTCGCGGGGCGCGAGCTGGAACTGATGTACGGAAGAAAGAACTTCCTCAAGTTCTACGGCTTCGCCTGCGTATTCAGTATGACGGCCTGGTTCCTGGCAGAACGGGCGATCAGCCCGGGCAGTGCTTCGGTCGCAATGGGAGCCTCAGGGGCCGTGATGGCGACCATGATGCTCCTGACTCTCCATTTCCCTTATCGCCAGATCATTTTCATCTTCATTCCCATGCAGCTCTGGGTGTTGATGTCGATGTACGTGGCGATGGATTTTCTGGGCCTTCTCAATGAATCCAGAGGCATGGGGAACGGTCAGGTCGCCTTCGCCGGACACCTGGGTGGCGTGCTTTTCGGTTATCTCTACAAGAATTTCCGTTTCGAGCTGCCGGATGTGGGCAAGTTGCTGCGGAATCGCCGGCGTGCGAAATTCAAGGTCGTCGGCCGGGAATGGCCTGAGGCCGAACGCTGGGCTGGCGAACGCGGTCGTTCCGAACGCGAGAGAGTGCGTACTCCGAAAGTGACTTCCGCCACATCGACGAAGCCCAGCGTCCGTTCGAACACGTCACCATTCCCAACTTCGAACGATCTGCCTGACGCTTTCGAAAGCCGGGTCGACGAGATCCTCACCAAGATCGCGCAGCAGGGCCAGTCGTCTCTCACCGAAGATGAGCGAAAAGTCCTCGAAGAAGCGAGCCGCAGAGCACGAAGCAAACGTGGGGGAAGCTGATCGCCTCGCTTCGGACGCTTCCTCCGAATTGTCGTGAATTTGCCGCCACGCTCTCGCCAGGCCGGTTTTTCCCATCCGGAACCCACTATGATTCATGTGCGCGACGCCACGCCTGGCGATCTGGAATCACTCTTCCGGTTCAATCAGGAACTGGCAGGCGAAACTGAGGGCCGCCATTTGCCCGACGATGTCCTCAGGCTGGGGATCCTCGGCGCACTCAATCATCCGAATCGGCTTCACTATTGGGTCGCTGTCCAAAGCGACGATCCGAATGTCCCGATCGGTCAGGCCGCTGTGTCTTACGAATGGTCCGACTGGCGCAACGGATGGATCTGGTGGCTCCAGTCCGTCTTCGTCGATGCGGATTATCGCGGGCATGGTGCGTTTCGTGCGTTGCTGGACGCCATCCATGATGCCGCTCGCAAAGACGAACAGGTCATTGGCCTTCGGCTTTACGTCGAACACGAAAATGCCCGGGCACGTTCGGTTTACGAAAAGGTCGGTTTCGTTCCGGCGGGCTATGAAGTGATGGAACTGATGTGGGGCGACGTGACGAGCCGGCCGGGGCATTGATCCCTTTTACGGCTCGAAACGTTCAAGGCTTTTCGATTCACGTCGCCAGGTTCGGTCAGCGTATGACGCCTTCGATCGGGCTCGATGCCGTGGCGTAAAGCTTGCGAGGAATTCGACCTGCTCGATATGCCAGGTAACCGGCCGTCATGGCGTGCCGCATGGCGAAGGCCATTTTCAGCGGATCCTGAGCTGATGCGATTCCCGTGTTCAGCAGCACGCCGTCGCAGCCCAGCTCCATCGCCACGGCGACGTCGCTCGCCGTGCCGACACCGGCATCGATCACCACGGGATAATCCGGGTCGGATCCCTTCAGATCCTCAAGAATGATCCGGATGTTCGAAGAATTCAACACGCCCTGGCCAGAGCCGATCGGGCTGCCGGCCGGCATCACGCACGCAGCGCCGACCGCCTTGAGCCGACGGGCCGTGACCGGGCAGTCACTGGTGTAGCACAAGACCTGAAATCCTTCTTTGACGAGCACTTCCGTCGCTTCGACGGTTGCGATCGGGTCAGGCAGGAGGGTGCGAGGGTCGGAGAGCACTTCGAGCTTGACCCAGTCGGCCCCCGGATTTCCGAGTCCTTCGAGCAATTCCCGGCCCAGCCGTGCGGTCCGCAGTGCCTCTTCGGCATTGAAGCAACCCGCGGTGTTCGGCAGGATCGTGATTCGATCCAGGTCGATGAAGTCCAGGATGTTTCTGCCGGATTTGTCCTGCAGCCGTTCGCGACGGACGGCGACCGTCACCACTTCGGCACCGCTGGCGGCAAGACAATCGCGCATCAGCTCCAGTGTCGCGTATTTGCCGGTGCCGACCATCAGCCGGTTCGTGAGCGTGTGCGTACCGATGCGCAGCGGCTCGATCAGCGATTCGCCTGACTCGGACACAGGGGCCCCGCCGCCGACGAGCGTGACGATCTCGATATGGTCACCCTCGATCAGCTTCGTTTCCCCATGGAGTTTGCGAGTGACGAGGCTGCGATTCCTTTCGACCGCCACATGCTCGGGCCGAAATTCAAGTTTTCGGATCAGGTCGGTGATGGTCACCCCTTCTTCGACTGTCTGCTCGTTCCCGTTCACGATAATGCGGATGCGATTCAATGCGGTCGTCTCACTCGCTGGGGGGCAGGGTGCTGTCCTGAGACATCTACTATATGTCAATCGTCGAACTCAGGACAATCCGCGGCCGGTCCCGACAATCGAAGCGCCGCGCAAGAACGGCACTCACTGCGAATCCGTCAGGTTGCAGCCGCATCTGGCCGATATTGTTTCAGGAGACAGGATGTCTCCGCACCGAGCACGCATCGCCCCGTCGCCTCGGGGTAAGCGTATCTCACTGCCCAGGAAGGGGATTAGCGCGATAATCATGGTCAATCGCATCCATTGCGCCCGGTTTGCCGGTGCTGCGACGTTTCAGATCGTATCGCTCCTGGCGATATTGGTGTTCAGCGGCACCCAAGCCCGAGCGCAGGGCCCGACTGAGCCGGAAGCGATTCGGCAGGGCGCCCCCGATGGCTCGCTGCTCGGCCGCGCGCCCGGAGATGCCCGGATTAATTCGCTCGACACGAATCCTGCCACCCAGGGCTTCGTCGGATCGGGAGCGGGGCAGGGTTCGCCGCGGGTTCCGACCAGCATCACCTTGCCTGGTTCGATCGAAGTGACCCGGCCGCCCAGTTCCGCCCTCGGGGCACCGGCCGCCCAGCCGCTGACCGATCTGCCCGTTTTCGGCCCGCTGAATCTTCCGACTCTGGAAACCTCCGACGAAGAAGGGCCGCCAGATGGTCTGACGCTCGATGCTGCGATCGAACAGCTCGTGACGGCGAACCTCGAGTTGCGCGCCCGGGCCCTGGAATTGCCCCAGGGCGATGCCGATATCCTCACCGCCGGCCTGCGCTCGAACCCGTTTCTTTACTATGACACCCAATTGATTCCCTACGGCAAGTTCAACGACAGAAAGCCCGGCGGACAAACGCAATACGACCTGAACGTCACGATGCCGCTGGACCTTTCCCGCAAGCGTAGAGCCCGTGTCCGCGTCGCTGTGCAGGCTCGCAGGGTGCTCGAAGCCCAATATCAGGACTCGGTCCGGCTGATGATCTCTCAGCTGTATACGGCATATGTCGATGCCCTCGCTGCGCGGGAAACCGTTCGCTACGCCCAGGCCAGTGTGGACAATTTCGAAAAACTCGTGCAGTTGACTCAGGAACTGTACGAAAAAGGCAATCGCACGTCGGCCGATTTGAGCCGGGTGAAGGTCAAACGCAGCGCGGCTCTGGTCGGGCTCGAGGATTCCCAGGTTTTCTATCGCAAGGCGAAGCAGAAGCTTGTGGGCATGCTGGATCTGGCGATCGAGGATCCCGATCAGCTCGAACTTCGCGGTCTTCTCAAGCCGTCTGTACCTGAACTGCCGGAATATCCCGTTCTCCTGGACATGGCCTTCGCCAGCCGGCCGGACCTGCAGGCCTTCCGGATCGGAACCGAACGGGCTTACGAAGAAGTGCGGTTATCCATGGCGAACCGCTTCAGCGATGTCTACCTGCTCTATCAACCCTACACGGCTCAGGATAACCGCCCAGAGGGCAAGCCTGTGGCGAACAGCTGGGCCATCGGCGTGACGGTGCCTTTGCCGATCTTCAACCGCAACCAGGGCAATATCGCCCGGGCACGGATCAACGTCGATCAAACCCGCATCGAAACCGCAGCCCAGGAACGCCGGGTGAAGACCGAAGTCTTCGACGCATTCGAGGAGTACCGGATCAGTTCGAAAGCGCTCGAACGGATCGAGGAAGAGATCCTGCCGATGGCCGAAAAGGTACGCACCGATACGCTGACGCTTTTCACGAGCGGCGAGCTGGAGTTCAACGACTTCGTTTCCGCCCAGCGTGAATATAACGATGTCGTCCGCCAGTATCGCGACAGTCTGGCCCGTCATCGTCAGGCCGCCCTGGCGATCAATACCGCCGTCGGTTGCCGCATCATGCCCTGATGCGGCCGGTCGATCGAATCGAGATCATGCCGAAATCGTCAGTTCGGCAACTGCGGCAAGCCGGCCTGATCGGCTTCGGCGCCGGGGATCGACTTCAGGATGTCGACGTTCGTCTTCGTGTCGAACGTCTTCTTTTCGAGCATGACGAACTGGGGACGGAATTCGACGCCCCGCTGTTCGAAGCTCAGCTTGTAAATGCGGGCCTGGCGAGTCTGAGTGTCCAGCACGACGATCAGCTGACCGCTGTCCGACAAGGCTCCGGTCGAGATCGCCTGGAGCAGAAAGTTCGGCGTCTGCCCTGGCTCGATTCCGAAGTCTTCCACCAGGTCCCGCTCCGTGAAGTTGCTCAGAATGCGCTTCTGCAGGCCGATCTGGCGCATTTCCGGCATGGTGCCGATCAGCTTGCCCGATCGGTAATCGAGATAGACCAGGCCTTCGACGGGTATCTGCACCTTGCGGGCATCGTTGTATTCGGAAGTGACGATGCAACTCATCAAGGTCGATCGATCGGCACCGGGTGAGGGCATAGCGAATACGGGCCTCGACCCCCTGATGATGCCGACCGCGGCAGCGCCGAGGACGAAACCTGCCGTCAGAATCGCAAGGGTTCGATGTCCGGACCGGAATCCTTCGAACTGCTTCCTGTAGCGCGTCGTCATGCGACCGACCCTCCTTGCGAATTCGTGTCCTCGTGATCCCGAACCGGTTAGATCAGACACGATTGGAGAAAACTGTCCAGATCAGTTCGCGTGACGAAATCTTGAGAAATGGCTTGGTAATTAAGTCTAAGTGTTTCAATCGTAAATGTTTGCGTTTCGTTCGCGCGGCGTCGCCTTCGAGATGGGTTACGACTCTTCTGCCGTAGACTTCCATCACTCCCTTCGAACGACAGAAAGCCACGTTTGGCATGAACTTGTTTGCCGACCGTCACTCGGATCTGGACCTCCTGCGGGAAAATCCGAATAATCGTGACTGATCCCTCAGGATATCGCATCACCCATGGCCTGGCTTCACCGGTTCGGTTCGAACGGCATTTTGCCCGGCCACCATCCCTTCAGGTTTCCGCCATGCTTCTGCGCCGACTTTCCTGGACCCTGGCATCCGTGATCCCTTTCCTGGTCTTCGTGGCGATCGGCTGCGGCGGTTCAGGTTCGTCCGATACACCTCCACCGGTCGAAGGCGTCAAGCCTGCTCCCGATGCCCCCTTCGGCGGCCTGGGAAATCCCTATAACGAAGCCGACAAGAAAACGACCAAAAAGAAAGGCTGAGCCCTCTACCGGAAGGACCGGCCACGTACCGGAAGCATAAGCCTCAAAGGAAGATGCGAAAGGCTTGCAGGATCGGTGCGATTTCCCCTTGCCTGTGCCGCGTTCGCCCATGCGGGCCGGTGACCGGCAATCGGGGGAACCCGATGCTCGCCCACCGTTTTCCGTTCCGTCACGGATCCTTCCGGTTCGTTCGCCTCGGTCGGCAATCGCGTGCCGTCCCGACGGTTCATGTCGATTCTAATGATCTGCCCTGATCCTCCAACGGCGACCGACCATGATTCCTGCCCTGCTGTTGATGTCGATCGCCGGACTGGCTCAGGTCGAGACCCGGCCGGCCAAACCACCGCCGCTTTTGCCACCCGCTCCGCGTATCGCGCCGATCGGCCAGATCGTCCTCGATTCGCCAAGCCAGGAATTCGCGACGATCCTGGCTGAAGAACGAGCGAAACTCACCGAACTCGCCGAACACGCATCTGACGAATCGACACGCCGCAGCGCTGCGGCGATCCTCAAAAAGTTCGAACCTCTGCCCGAGGATCGCGCCCTTCAAGGTGTGCGTTTCGAGCTGATGCCCGAAGTTGTCCGGAATGGCGAATCGACTGTCGCGTTTGAGTGGAATCGCACTCGCGACCTGCGAGACTTGCGCGACCATACGATTGACCGCTTATGGAAGCTTGCTTCCAAAGCCGCGTTCCAGGAACGGTTTCGAGTCACCGATCAGGCCCTTCGGGCGATCGTGTCGCGCGACGTTCAACAGCCCGAAGCCTGGCGAGTGCTTGGCTATGTCGCAATCGCCGACGGATGGGCGACCCCTTACGCCATGGCCCAGCTCGAACGTGGCCGGGTGCTGCATCCGCGCTTCGGCTGGCTGGAAAAGGACTGGGTCGAACCGCTCGATCAGGGCCAGTTGCCGATCGGCAAAGATGCCCGGACCGGCAAAATCGCTTTCGGGCCCGCCGACGAAGCGAACGCCGCACATGCCGAATGGTCCAACGCCTGGGAAATCGTGACCGAGCATTTCCGCATCCGCAGTGACGTGCCGTTCGACGAAGCCGTCGCCTTCGGGCGTAAGCTGGAAGCCTTCCACCAGTTCTTCTTCAGCTGGATGGCAGATCTCATCGGCCCGGAATTGCCTCTTGCCAAACGTTGGCGGGCGAAGCTTTCGAAACCGGTCGCGTCGCCGGTGGTGCATCATGTCGCCTATTTCGCACGTAAAGAGAAATATGTCGAGGAGTTGACGCCTCTGGAAGGGCCTTCTATCGCGGAGAGCATCGGCTATTACAGGCGACCGCCGCAGGCTGCCAACAGCCGTCAGCGGGGCGGCCGGGGCATGTCCTACTTCTTTCAGGACAAGGGCGGTCAACTGCCTGTCGAGGCTACGCTCTATCACGAGGCCTCGCATCAACTTCTGTTCGAGATGGCCGGCCGCGACCGGCTCGATTCGAACCGGGGCCACTATTGGCTCTTCGAAGGCCTGGGTACCTGTTTCGAAACGCTTAAGGCTGATGGAGACAATCACTTGCGTTTCGGCCTGCCTACCGGTCCCCGTATGGATGTGGCCCGCAATCGGATTCTGGATGACAAGGCCTACACGCCTTATGAGGTTTTCGAAGCCTACGGCAAGGCCGGGTTCGAATCGCCTGCGAAGATCTATGACCACTACGCCCAGGCGATGGCTTTGACACTCCACTTCCTCATGCACCCGGAACCCCGTACCCGCGACATCTTTCTGGACTATGCCCGCGACGCGTACAAGGGCCGGTTGCGGGGCGCTCGAGGCCTGGCAGAGCGTCTGGGGCTGGAATCGGGTGCTCTGGACCAGCAGTTTATCGATTACCTCAAACGCACGGCCTCGCCAAGCACATGAACACACGTCCGTTTGATTTTGGCCTAAGTCTATTTGGTATAGTTGTTTGTGTCTTTTTGCGGTTCCGGTCGTCGGCAATCCCGCATCCGGAATTCATATTTTTTTCGGGAATTCCACAAAATTTTCGGATTTTTCGCCAACTTTTATTGTTGAGCTGCGTATCTATTATCAGAGAAGCGAGATTCGTGCGGGGCGACGAAGGATCGTGCGGCCATCGAGGATGGGCCGACACTTTCGGATCGAACCGGCGAATGGCAGGTGACCGGAAGGAGCTGACACCATGTTGGTTTTGAGCCGCAAGTTGAATGAGAGCATCGTGATCGGGGACAAAGTGACCGTAACGGTGCTGAAGGTGGACCGCAATTGCGTCCGCATCGGGATCGAAGCGCCCGCCGAGGTGCCTATCTTCCGAATGGAATTACTGGAAGATCGCCACGAAAATGGGGCGATCAGCCCCGTTTCAGGCTCGGCTCCGCACGGTTTCGAATGATCCGGATCGGCACGATCCGCAGGTGAATCACATTGGGATGAAACGGATCGAGAATTCCGTTTCATCCTTCTTTTTTTCGATGGACAATCGTAGACACCTCTGTTAAACAAGACAAGAGTATCCGATCATACGACCCGGCGGTTCGAATCAACGTCACCTTTCGGTGCACGTGTCGTTGGGATGCGTCATGAGCGGTAAAGAATGACTTGGAGCGATCGAATCATGACCGAAGCGAATCGCGATGGGCTGGATCGCCGCGAATGGATGATGGCTTCCGCCGCGGGTGCTGCCGCGCTGGCCGGTTCCTCCGTGGCCCAGGCCCAGGACAAGGAAGCGGACGCCGTCCGCACCTCCGCACCGGTTCCGACGCGTCCTCTGGGGCGTTCCGGCATCCCGGTTTCGATGCTGAATTTCGGCACCTTCCGTAACCCCGGTCTGGATCGTCTCTTGCGGTTCTCGTTCGCCAACGGGGTTCGTTACATCGACACCGCCCAGAGCTATGGATCCGAGCCAGCCATCGCTCGCTGGCTCAAGGACAATCCAGGCGTCCGCAAGGACATCTTCCTCGTCACCAAAGACCATCCGAAGACGCCCGAGCAACTGATCGCCCAGCTCGACAAACGGCTGGAAGCCCTCCAGACCGACTACCTCGACCTCTTCTTCATCCACGGCATCGGAACCGATTACGGCTACGAATCGCTGGAATGGCCGAAGTCGAAGGAGTGGAAGGCCGCCTTCGAAAAGATCAAGAAATCCGGCAAGGCCAAACTCCTCGGCTTCTCCTGCCATGACCAGAAGCGTGCCGAGTTCCTTCAATCGGCCGCTGACGGCGGATTCGTCGATGCCATCATGGTTCAGTACACGCCCTGGCTGGACAAGGACGCCCCGCTCAACCGCGCCCTGGACGCCTGCCACAAAGCCGGGATCGGCCTGATTTCCATGAAGCAGGTCGCCGGCGTCGGCGATGCCGTACTGGACGATGTGCCCAAGCACGTGCCCTACCTGAAGGAGAAGAAACTCTCCGCCTATCAGGGCCTGCTGCACGCCATCTGGTCCGACGAGCGGATTTCGTCCTGCTGCGTTTCGATGCGCAACACCGATCAGATTCGTGAAAATACCCACGCGGTGAAGATCTACGAGCCGATGAAAACGGCCGACATTCATCAGCTTCGGGACGCCATCGTCAAGTGCGGCCTGACGTTGTGCGCCGACTGCACCGGCCAGTGTGCGCACGCGGCCGGTACGAAGGCACGGCTGGGCGACCTGACCCGGCTGCTGACCTATCACGATAACTTCGGATTCCGTTCCGAAGCTCGTAAGCAGTATTCGGAAATGGACGTCGAAAGCCGCGACTGGTCCGATGCCGACCTCGCCGCCGCCGAAGCCGCCTGCCCGAACCGGCTCAAGTTCAGCTCACTGCTGCCCAGAGTCGACCGCTGCCTCTCATGATCAGGCAGCGACCGGCCCGCTCCTGATGAGGGAAGGCCGATCATGCGAATTCGCGTCTCGTGCGCGATCAATTCCTGGCCCGGCTGCGATTTCCTCAGCGGAAGTCGCAGCGTCGGGCTTTCGCTTTTCATGCTCGGAATTTCGATCGGTCTGCTGTGGCCTTGCTGGACGCTGGCACAGAATTTATCGACACCAGTCAGGACGCAGCCGTTCGTCGGGTCGGTCGTCAGCGAAATCTTCGTATTGAAAGATGTTACGAAGCCCATTTCCGAGAAGTCGATCGTCGTCACGCCTGCCGGGGCCGCTCTGGTGCATGTCTCTCAGCCGAGGCTGCCGGAGGGGCAGATCACGATTTCGACCCTGTTTCGACGAACAGGGCAGGTGTCGATCCGATTTCCTGCGGGGATGATTCGCGATAATCACGACGGTACCCAAAATAGAGTAAAGGCTTATGAAGTTCGGCCATGGCCGCGTGCGATGGTGGCCGAATCGGATGGTGGCCTGATTCGTGCCGGCGTCGGTGGCCTGTCAGCGACACTGTCTGCAAGCGAAGAGAGCACTGAGGCTGGAGCTTCCGTACGGATCGATTTCACCCTGGTCGGGCCGGCAGCCATGGCTGTCGAAAATGTCCCGGAACTTCGGATTCGGGCTGAGGAGAACTCTACGGAAGACGATTCGCGATTCCGTCCGATGCTTGTCGACGAGAAAGTCGAATGGGCTGACGGGGCAGGGACCTCTTCTCAGCGAACATGGTCATTCGAATGGCGAGCAGAGGCCCCGGGGGCATTCCGGGTCGAGCCTGTCCGCATCGTGCATTTGGACGATGCCGGGACGATTCAGACGCGGCTGGTCTCCGGCCCCGGTATTCGGATTCGGCCTCGTGCCTTGTTTCGGGTGGCGAAAACGGGCGCAGAGCAGCAAGCTGAGAAGTTCGATCGCAATGCCATCTTCAGACGGAACAAGTTCGCGATCGTGGGGATGATCGCTTCGGTCATGTTCTCATTTGTCCTGGCTGTCGGCATTCGTGGCTTATTGAGAAGCCGTTGGTTACTGAAGCGGCGTCTCGAACGCGCATTACGACAGGCCATGACTCAGCGGCAGGCACAGGCCATATGGCGTGCGTTCGAGCCGGAGCGGCGACGCATCCGAAATGGGGGCGACCCCTGCCTGGACCTGGCCCACGAAGAGCTGACACGTCGGGCTTTCGGCAGACAAAGAGAAGTGCCCTCGTCTGTCGCAGTCGTAGCGGCGGAAGAGGGCGGATGAAGCTGGAAGCGTCGGAACCGGGGTCAGAAGCCGATCCGGTAGACTTCCTGATATTCGCGATTGTCGGGCGAGCGTTTCTGGTACGCCTGAAAGCCTTCGGGCTTGTAACTTTCGATCGGCTTGCCGGTGAGCATTTCGATGTTGGTGAGGGGGTCGCCCTCATCGGGGCACACGAAAAGGAACGTCACGCCGTCACGACCCATACGACCGGTGCGGCCGATCCGGTGCACGTAATTTTCCGGGTCTTCAGGGATGTCGTAATTGAAGACGTGGCTGATACCTTCGACGTCGATCCCACGGCCGACGACGTCCGTTGCGACGAGGATCTTGACCTTGCCTTCGCGAAAGCCCTGCATTACGCGGTTTCGGGCCGGCTGGGCCATGTCGCCGTGCATCAGGCCGACGCCCGATAACTTGCGGGAAATGCGCTGGCCCAGCTTTTCTGCACCACGCTTGGTGCGGGTGAAAATGATGCACTGCCGGGGCTGCTCTTTTTCGAGCAGGTGCATGAGCAGTTCGATCTTCCGGTCATGGTCGACCGTAATGTAGTACTGCTTGATCGATTCGACGGAAAGCTCATCCTGCGAGAGGTTGAGTTCGATCGGATGGTGCATGTACTTGCGCGAGAGAAAGAGGATTTCCTCGGAGAGGGTGGCCGAAAGGAGCATCGTCTGATGCGGTTCCGGCACTCGGCGAAGGATCCGTTCGATATCGTCGCGGAAGCCGATGTCGAGCATGCGGTCGGCTTCGTCGAGAACGACATGGTAGACGTCCGAGAAGTCGAGGGCGCGGCGTTCGAGCAGGTCCATGACCCGCCCTGGCGTGCCTACGACGACATCCACGCCCCGCTCCAGCGAACGGAGCTGGCGGACGATCGGCTCGCCGCCATAAAGGCCGCGAATTTTGACGTTCTGGCCGATGGCCAGCTTTTCGGTTTCCACGACGATCTGCTGAACCAGTTCACGCGTGGGGGCCAGGATCAGAGCCTGGGGCAGGTCGGCCGAACGCTCGAGCATTTCGAGGATCGGGATCGCGAATGAGGCCGTTTTGCCGCTGCCGGTCTTGGCCTGACCGACGATGTCGTGCCCTTCCAGGGCGAGGGGGATGACGTCCTTCTGAATCGGTGTCGGCGCAGTGTAGCCTCGCCGTTTCAGAACGGCGGTCATCGTGCGCGAGAGCCCCAGTGATTCGAAGGAAACGTCAGAAAGAACGGGCCCGCGTGGCTGGTCGGGAGGCGTATCGCTGGGTGGATTCATGGATGATAAGGTGTCGTCGTCGGGAGCCGGTGGCTTTTCTTGGGCGGAGTGATGCGTTATTCTCATGTAGTGTCATTCTAGGCCGAAAACCGGGGTTTTGTCAACTTCAAGTCCCGGCGAGCCGTGCGGTTATGCGGCCAGAAACGGCACTCCCAACCTGTTCGGTCCGATTTCCCGTGGCGTTTTCCGAGTAGATACAGGATCGTATCATGAGCACCGATTCCGCCGGCGACTTCTCCCAGCCGAGCCCGACACCCGCAGCGGCCGAGCCTTCCGCCGCCGAACTCCAGAAGCGTTATGCCCAGTTCCTCGAACTGCTGCCGCTGACCCTCGCCCTGGCTGGTCTGCCGACTTCCGAGGGCAGACTTTACAGCGAAGACCAGATCGAAGGTCGGGCCATGACGATTCGGACGGCATATCGCGTGGCAAGAGGTGCCGTTCGTGACGCCCTGGGCGGGTCGTAACGCGGTTGACGACGCACATCGACCGAGATGCCCCGAGGGCTGTGATGACCCTTTGACCGGTCGACCGATACTGGTTTCTGTTCAAGGCGGCGTGCCTGTTGTCTCCCCGGCCCGGCCAGGTGTCCCATTTGCGGACGCAAGCTTGTCATGGCCCGCGGAACGCCGCTTTTCGGACCGTATCGAAGGGCATTCGCTATGATCAATGAGCCGCTCCGGCGTCCTCGTCCGCTTCGTGCATCTCTGGTGGGTCTCGCTTCCGACCAGGCCGATTCGGTCCGACGTGTCACCCGGCTCCCCAACGGTACCGTCATGGGCGGTTCACGCCATTCGCACGACCACCTTCGGGAAATTGCACTCAGGCTCGAAGTCGAACTCGACCGGCTCGGCTGCGGCCTGGCGGAGCTTTCTCCGCCCCAACTGGCCGAAGTCGCCTGGCGCATCGATTCGCCTGAAATGTTCGAATTCGCCATGCACCTTGACGACGGCCTGCGACGCCGGGATCTGAAATTCCACGACAGCACGCCCGAAGTGCTGATGGAAATCAGCCTCGAACTCGTCGCCGGGCCAGCCGAAGCCAGCGCGGATTGATGCTCGAAAGCCGCCACGTTCCCTTTAAGTGAATGTGGCGGCAAGTTCCTATCCGTCCGAGGAAATTCGCCTCAGTTCGAAGCCATTTTCGTCGGGGCGTATTTGCCGAGAGCCCTGTTCAGGAACGCTACGAAGGCCGCAGGTTCATTGTAGCCCCCGACCCGTTCCAGCACGTTTCCGTCCGGATCCATCACCACATAGATCGGGTTGGTCGCCTCCTGGGCGATGTCGATCAGCAACTCCTGATTGGCCTGGGCCAGTTCCAGCCGCTGAGCCGGAGTGATCGACGGGATCGGTACGATGTCGGTATAAATCTGCACAGTGACGAAATTCTTCATCAGGTCGACGACTTCCGGCCTGGGCAGCACCCGCTGCTCCATCAGCCGGCAATTGGCACAGTTGACGCCCGTGAAGTCGATCAGGATCGGCTTTTTCTCAGCCTTCGCCCGAGCTTTTGCCTGATCCAGACTGAAGCCCCAGACGACGCCATGAAAGCTCGTCTGCTGCGTCAGGGCCACTTGCGGATCGGGCGAAGTCGCCTTCGTCCCATGGCCGCTGCCAGCCCCTTCACCGTTGCCCGCCACGGCGAAATTGCCGGCGGCCAGTTCACCAGCATCGGGCGGAAGAATGCCGACGATCAGGCGTGAATAGATCTGGCTTTGCGGCGGCCGACCGAACAGGGCCGGGGCCATGTACAGAGCGAGAAACAGGAACGAGCATCCGAAAATCATCCGGCCAGGGCCGACTTTCGGCTCCTCGTAATCGTGGTCGGTGCGGAAAAAGCCGAGCAGGTATAGCCCGCATACCGCGGCCAGTACGACCCAGATCGAAAGCACGGTCTGGGCATCGAACCAGGCCTCTTCAGGTACCGTGTAAGCGATTTCCGCCGTGTTGAGGAACTTGAACGCCGCGCCGATTTCCACCAGGCCGCCGACCGTCTTGACCGTGTTCATCCAGTCGCCGCCCCGGGGCATTTTCGCCAGGAGGGAAGGCGAAAGCGCCAGCAGGAAGAACGGAATGGCGATGACCGTTGCGAATGTCGCAAGCCCCATGACAGGATAGAGATAGCTGCCCTTCGAAGCCATCACCAGCAGTCCGCCCACGACCGGGAACGTGCAGGTGAAGCTTGTGATCGTCAGCGTTGCGGCCATGAACATCACACCCACCAGCCCGCCCTGGCCTTCGCCCTTGGCTGAGGCGTTCAGGAGGAAGTTCGGCAGGCGGATTTCGAACAGGCCCAGGAGAGAGAGCCCGAAAGCGAAAAACAGGATCGCGATCGAGAGATTCAGCTTCGGATGATTCGCGATCGTCTGCAGCGATGCGGCCCCGAAAAAGGCCGAAAACGCCACTCCGACCATCGTGAAGATACCGATGATGGCCAGGCAATAGGCGACGGCGAGTTTCTGCGCTCCGCCGCCGTGCTGGCCCTGCTTCACGAAGAAGTTGACCGTCACGGGCACCATGGGCCACACGCACGGCATGATCAGGGCCACCAGCCCGCCACCGGCACAGACGAGCAGGAACGGAATCAGGCCTTCGTCAAGGCTTTTCTGAACTTCGGAGACTTCCGCGGGTGCCGTCGCCGGCGCTTCCGCGACTGCGGTCGCAGTGGCCGGCTTCTCGGCTTGCGGGCGTTCCGGGGCCGCTTCGACGACCGCCGGCGCGGCGGGTTCGGAAGTCTTCGCAGGTTCCGCAACGGCGGGAGCTGCCGCAACCTTTGCAGCAGCAGGGCCTTCGGCATTGGCAGCCGCCTGGCCGCCCGTGATCGTCAGCTTCGCGGCCGGTAAAGTCCAACGGCCCGGGATCGAACAGTTCGAATCGTTGCAAAGCTGGTAGTAGGCCTGAACTTTCAGCGATTTCTCGCCGTTCGCGGCGTTGGCCGGCACTTTCAGGTCGATCGAAAAATCGATCGACCCGTCCCAGTATTCGACGAATTCGAGTTCAGGGAAGGCCGCCTCTTTCGACTTTTTCAGGGGCTTCGAAGCTGTCCAATCGCCGGCCGGTTCCAGGCCGCTTTTCTCGAAAAAGTCGAGCTCCGTCTGCCTCGGGCCGCTTTCCGGCTGGGTCTTCGTGAGCTTGTAAAGGTGCCAGCCGGGTTGAAGTTCGGCTGAGAGGGTGAGCTTCACGGTGTCGCCCGGCTTAGCCGTGGCGGGTTCGACTTTCGTCTTCCAGGTCAGCGACTTCGGCTGAAGCCGGACGCTCGAATCCTTCTTCGCGGGAGCCGCCTCCTGGCCAATCACGGGCGACGCTGCCGGCAACCATGCCGCGATCAGCCCGAACCAAAGGAAGAGCAGGGGTCTCATGGCGATGCCTCGATCCGCGCCTGACATGTGGGAATTCGCTCCCGAATTGGACTTTTGACTCATGCGTTCATCGTAATCCGCCACAGCCATCGAGGCAAGCTGCCGCGGCGTCGATCACGCCGGCATTCCGGATTCGATCCAGACCATAAGAAAGCCGCTGCCTCAACCTTACCGTTTTCGTAACGTGAACACGATGAAGGTGTAACGCAGGCCGTGCTCCGGCCAGGCGACGACCGCTTCCGGCGAATCGAGTTCCAGCGGGGCCACCAGTTCGAAGCCGAACGAATCGGCAAGTCTCAGGGCCGCTTCGATCTCGGCACGGGAAAAAACATGCACGGGGGCTCCGTAAGCCCTGGCCCCGTGCGTGTCCATCGGCGTTTCGAAGTAATCGGTCGATGTGATCAGCAATCCGCCGCGGCGGATGATGCGGGCCATCTCGCGGAAATAGGCCTCGAGCGGCACGCCATGTTCGATCACGCTCAGGCACGTGGCAGCTGCGAAATGGTCGTCCGGATGTTTCGTCGCGGTCAGGTCGGCGTATTCGAACGTGATCGGGCCGCGTTTATGTTCGCCTTCGAATTCGAGATTGCCCATCACCAGGTCTTCGTAGCCGTAAAGGGCCAGCCAGGGCAGAATGACCGAGTTCCAGTCGCCGCCGGCGTCGAAGATCGGGTCAGCCGGTTTCGTCTCGGCCAGAATCGCATGAAGGGCTGCCAGAGAATCCCAGTTCTTGGCGTCGATGGACAGTGGCGGCAGGCCCAGCCGCCGAACCTGATCCATGGCTTCGTCCACTTGCCGCTGGGACTTCAGTACGGCGCAGGGCCAGGGTGCCTGAGGTGTTCCGAACGGACCTCTTGCCCCGGTTCTCCGGCGCAGGAGGAATCGATAACCGCTATCGGATCGTTCGATCAGTTCGCGGACGAGGGTCTTGATCGACTTGGACGGCATCGGCGGCAAACCTCGGCAGGCAATCGGTCGTCGTCGGTCGCTCTATTGCGCGATCTCTCACATTGACTTATACGTCATTCCCACGAATTTTGCACACAGGACACGATCGAATCGGTGCCAGGGGCGAAATTGCCTGGCTTTGCCATTGGTAAGACGGGAACCAGACGAACCGCGGCGAGAGAGCGGCATGGCTTGCGACTCCGTCGACACGGGGAATTCGCTTCGGCGAATGATCCGCGAAACCCGGAGGATGGCTTCAAGATGCAGGTCTGACGATCGCAATAAGCCAGTTTCCCTTCGCTGGGGCCTTCAGATTAAGTACTCGATTGGATTGTATCGATTCGACCGGTTTCGCAACGCCTCGATCGATATCGATCCAGTGAAGATTCAACTTGCCTGAAAATGCCCGAAGGTCCATGGTTACGGAGTCATTTTGCGGTAAAAATACGACGACCCCCGTCACGAACATCCCTGCCGCGTAAGCGTTCAGGTGCGAATCACCTCTCAGGAAACCCGACTTCATTTCCAGTGACCAGAGCGGGACGATGGCTTCCAGCAGCCGAACGGATCTGATGGCGGCGACCGCCTTGTCATTGATTCCGAGGCCCGAATCGGGACGATGGAACCTGGCCGCGGCCGCTCCGGCCAGAATTTGCTTCATGAACCTTTCGATGCCATCCTGATCCGTATCGCCGAACTTGTTACCCGTCGCTCCGCAGGTTTTGATCGAGTCGATCGGCCGCGGCTTCTCCTTCAGGGAATCGCGCACTTTGAGGAAATTGGTCCAGTGATCGCTGCCTTTGTTGTGGTTATTCTGGCTGACGTCGACGAAGCCATAGAGTTCCGGATGGTCGAAGGTGCGCTTGTGGCGTTCGGCGGCCAGGTTCCAGTCGTACCACATCTCGGTAAGGAAGACCGTTTTGTTCTTTTCCCGGGCACGATCCCGCACGAATTCGGCCCAGTAGCGGCTCCAGGCTTCCTCGCCGCTGGTTTCGTTGTCCATGCAGTAAAGCACGTGGTCATACTTCAGCGAATGATCGAGCATCCGGCGCACGAACTTTTCCTGGTATTTCAGGACGATGCGATCGTTCCGCTGGTACGGTGTGGTGAAGAAAAACGGTTGCCGATTCGTGCCGGGATGATCCGGATATTCCCGTGCCAGGCCTGATTCTTCGGCAGTGTAATTCACGTTGTTGGCCGGGTTATAGGGGTGCTTTCCCCAGCGGCGGTCCGTGCCTGAGTCGGAATAGTCGAAGCGGTCCCAGATTTCGATCTGCACGAAGATGTCGCGCTTCGCCGTCTCGGCCAGCAAACGCTCGAACCTTTCCCAATATTCCTCGTTCCAGCGATCCAGATCGTATTTTCCGTCATCACGCCGTGCGAAGGCGTAAATCTCGAACCCTTTGTCCTTCCGGTCGCTCATCGTGTTGCGGATCAGGTTGCCGCCCGCAGCCGCGATTCTGTCCAGTTGCGGAATCAGCTTTTCCGCCGGCCACTGAAACAGGTTGTCGTCATCGCTCCCGCCCAGCAAAAGAACAGGCTTGCCATCGAAACTCCAATACCACGGATTTTCCGGCCAGGGTCTCAGCCTGGGCGCTCCTCAGCCTGAGAGTAAGCCATGATCAAATTTGCGATGATCGATAACGTGGCGATCGAGCGAGACATGGCCTGCGTTCCCGAATTCGATGGGTTATGTTTGAGAGGTATCGTACGAACAGGCCGTCGATTTCGCAGATAAGCGTCTTGATCAGCATAACAGAAGCGAAAGCGGTACGGGCATTTCCTGATTCTCGAGCTTCGGGAGGTCCAGTCATGAAGTTTCATGTTCGAACCATGACGGCGGACGACGTCGCGGCGGGCATGCACCTGAAAACGACCGCCGGCTGGAATCAGACCGAGGCCGACTGGCACAGGTTCCTGGCCTCGCATCCGACGGGATCTTTCGTGGCCGAATTCGCGGGGGAAGTCGTCGGCACCGTCACGACGATCGCCTATGGCACGCGCCTTGCCTGGATCGGCATGATGCTGGTTGACCCGGCGCATCGGCGGCAGGGCATCGGCGAATCTCTGATGAAGGCCGCCCTTGAAGATCTTGAAAAGCGCGATATCCGGGCGATCGGGCTCGACGCCACGCCGATGGGCCGCCCGCTTTACGAACGACTCGGATTCAGGGCGCGTTCCGAATTGAACCGCTGGGCCTGGAACAGGCAAGCCTCGGCGATCGCGCCTGAACCGCCAAGTCGAACGCCTGGCGCGATCGACCTGAAATCATTGCTCGACCAGGATTCCGAGGTATTCGGCGCCGACCGATCGGCCCTGATCCGGTCGTTCGTCGAAACCCGGCCGGAACGTTTCGTCGTTTCTTCCCTCGGCGCTTCCCGGCCCGATTACGGGCTGACACGTCCGGGAACGGTGGCCGATCATATCGGGGCCTGGGTCGCCGATGAACCGACTGGCGCGGCGGCGGTTCTCGAAGCACTTGTGGGGCGGTCCTCCGCGCCACGGATGATCGCCGATGTACCTTCCGATCACCCCTTCGCAGGGCGACTGCTGCACGCCAGCGGCTTCCGCATCGCACGCGACCTTACCCGAATGTATCGAGGCCCCTGGGAGACGCCACCTCTTGCCGGTGATGTCTGTGCCATCCTGGGGCCTGAGTTCGGCTGAAGGATCGGCCGAAACGCTCAATCAGGCGATTCCTGAAGTGACGTATTCCGGCCTGTCAGACATGCAGTTCGGCCGACTGGCTGAGCAATTGCGGATATCGCTTCCGCACCGGCTCGACTTCCCGGGCGATGAAATCATCCACCTGCCGCGCCGATCGGCCAACGTATTCCGCCGGGTTCAGGGCCGCGTCCAGATCCACACCGGCAAATGTCGGTGTCGCCCGCAGCTTGTCCATCAAGTCGATCTCGCCGGTTTCGCCGGCCTTGTAGGCTGTGACCGCCTCGATCGACTTCTCGCGGATCACCTCATGCACGTCCTGCCTGTCCGCACCGGCCTTCACGGCCGCCATCATCAGGTTTTCCGTCGCCATGAAGGGCAGCTCCCGGCGCACGTTACGGTCGATGATCGCCGTATTCACGACAATCCCCGGCACCACATTCAGATAGATCCGCAGCATGGCGTCAGTCGCCAGAAAGGCCTGGGGCAGGATCAGCCGGCGCACGGCCGAATCGTCCAGCGTGCGTTCCAGCCACTGCGTCGCCGCCGTTGCCGCCGCGGCCTGGGGCAGGCTCAGCACGAACCTGGCCAGCGAGCAAAGCCGTTCGGACCGCATCGGGTTCTTCTTGTACGCCATGGCCGACGAGCCGATCTGGCCTGATTCGAACGGTTCGTCCAGCTCGCGGTCGTGGCTCAAAAGCCGCATGTCCGACCCGAACTTGTGGGCCGTTTCGGCCAGTTGGCCGAGCGTGCCGAGAATCTGCGAGTCGATCTTGCGCGTGTAAGTCTGCCCTGAGACAGGCAATACGGCGTCGAAACCGAAATCGCCGGCGACCCGTTTCTCCAGATCGACGACTTTCGTCTCGTCGCCTTCGAACAGGGCCAGAAAGCTCGCCTGGGTGCCCGTCGTGCCCTTCACGCCCAGGAATTTCAGGTCGGCGATGCGCCGCTCGACTTCCTGCAGGTCCATCAGCAGATCCTGGCACCACAGCGTGGCCCGCTTGCCGACGGTCACGAGCTGGGCCGGCTGATAGTGCGTATAGCCCAGGCAAGGCTGATTCTTCCAGCGATCGGCGAACCGGGCCATGGCGTCGATCACGCCGATGAGCGTGTCGCGCACCAGCTTCAGGGCATCACGCAGCTGCACCAGGTCGCCGTTGTCGGTGACGTAGCAGCTCGTGGCACCCAGGTGAATGATGGGCCTGGCCTTGGGCGCGACGTCACCATAAGCATGCACGTGGGCCATGACATCGTGCCGCAGCTTTTTCTCGTAAGCGGCGACGGCGGCGAAGTCGATGTCGTCCAGGTGCCCGGCCAGTTCGGCGATCTGGTCATCGGTGATGGGCAGGCCCAGATCCTTCTCGGCCCTGGCGAGCGACAGCCAGAGCCGCCGCCACAGGCCATAGCGGGTTTGGGCCGACCACAGGCCGCTCATGGCCTTCGAGGCATACCGGGTGACGAGGACATTGTCGAAAGCGAGGTTGTCGGACATCGGTGTGATCGGTTCGAGGGCTGGTTCGGTGTCGTTTTGTCGTGCTGATGGTGGCGATGCGTTTCCGGGGGGCATTTGCCCGGCGGCCACGTCGCAAAGAGGCATCGTAACCGATTCAGGCGGAATCTTGAAATGGACTACTTCTGATTCGCAAGATCGCTCCAAGACAAATGATCGAATTCAGTCTCAGTCAAGGTTGTGGTTTAGTTGAGCTATGCAGAGATTCGCGCTTTAGCATGGTTTGAATCATTCGACGTTTCTTCTGCAAAATATTGGTATCAGTTGAAAGATCCAGAATTTCCGCGTATTCGTTAATCGAGTCGACATTTAGGCTGTTGAATATAAGTGATTGGATGTGGTGATCGATGACGCGTTTGAGATGGTAGGTTAGATGAGTCGCATCGGATTTTAGTTCTGCATCATGAGTTAGATTGTTTCTCTCCGTTCGGATTAACTTTAGTATCTCTTTTGCGATTGGGCGACTGTTGCGGTTGAATGGGCGCGACGCCCGATCGATTAGCTTGTCATACTGCATTGTATTTGGTATCGTTATTGCTTCAAGGATGCTCCATAAGTGAAGGAAAGAAGTTGAGTGGTCGAGGCTATCGAGGGCGTTTATGTAACGAACCAGGATTTGTTTCAGCTTGTCTTTATATGGTTGTTTATTGATCGACCTCATCGCCTTTAGTCTGATAGATTCGATATTGGGCCATTGTTTCTTGCCATCAAACTGATTGAACTTTGGGTTGATTGGGTGGCTTCGGTTTACCCAGAATATACTCGACATCCGTCTTTTCGATTTATTGTATATGAAAAACGCTGGCCCATAAGGCATTATTGTAATTGGATCAATGGATGGGTGGCCAAAGTTGTACTTCCAAGAGCCCTTGGTTGAAAAGGTTGTCCAGATCGCCCGGATCAAATCTGCCGATTGCATTGCTAGATGGAATGCTTCCGATTTGGTTCTTCCAGAAGTGTCGATTGTTAGCGGTGTGAACTTGCAGCTCTGGTGCTTGCCTATATAATCAGATAAATGGTGATTGGAGTCATCGATCGTCTTGAACATGGCGTTGACTTGTTTTGAATCCCCAAATCTCAGGGTGTAGTCGCTGGTATTGATGCGAGGCTTTTTGAAGTTAGTAACCGCAATTGAAGTTATGACAGAGTAGGGTGTTTGCGGTCTTGAGAAAAACTCTTTCGCTTTTTTGTGTAAGGATGCTCTGAGTGCCTCGTAATTGAAGAGCTTGCCTTTTTGATTTGAGATTGCCTCATATAAGCCCGATCGAATTATGGATTCTGAATCATCGGTGTTTAATATTCGTTCAGTCGAAGGCTCTTTGATAATTATTGCTGAAGTAAGCAGCGAGATATAGTGTTCTGTGTCAAAATATAGTTGCCGTGATCCATCTGCATTTTCTTTGGTAGAGTTGAAAATTAATTGTAACAGTTCTCGCGGCGCGTACTTTTCGTCTTTGCTATATGGTTCGCCTTCAGGCGTTCGAGTGAATATATAACCATTCGCTGCCATAGTACATCACCCCAGATAAACACCTGACTCCATCGTCCGGTCGACAACTTAGATGGTCATGCGAAGGATGGCTAAGTGCATTGAGACTTTCGACGAATTGGCCATTCTGAATGACTGTTTGAAGGACTGCGACATTGAAACGTATATGGATTCAACCGGGTAGATTGTCCACAAGCATCATGCCACTACATAGAGTATCTTATCGAAACGAAGCTTTAACAACAAGTGATCGCCAATCCCGTTTCGCTACCAATTCTGTATCAGTTTGCCAGAACCTTTCACTCAATCCGGTTCGATTTCACATCGATCTTCGTCCGACCGATCGTGGCTCCTTCCCGATACACGAATCGGCCTTCCAGGTATTCCTTGCGGGTGTCGGACATGCCACGCCCCGGGGTGAAGGGGTTCGTCAGGATGTACGTTCCGTATTCCACCTCTTCGCCGGGCGGGATCGTCAGGATGTCGGCCATCATCGATCGCCGGCCGGGACGTCTGACGATGCTCGGGGTAATCGTCAGGAATTGCGTATAAAACTCCGGGACGACGTCCTGGACCATTCCGCCGTGGCCGTAGACGATCTCGATGGGGGTCCGCACCTTCGTTTTTGAGGAAATACTTCGCCTTGATGCAATCGGTCGTGGCCGTCGCTTCCAGCCGGGCCGAGATCTTCGTCGATTCCGCCTGTGGGGTTTGTGCAAGCGTGCCGAAAATGATCGAACACACCATGAGTGCGGGCGATATTCGCAAGGACGCTGAGAGCATTTTTGTCACAGGCACGAACCGACTGAATGCCCGGGGATTCGGTCGAAGCATGGTCGGCACCTCGAGAATTCGGAAACGAAACCTGTCCGCAGGCCCGCTCAATCGAAATCAGCTGGCAATGGCTCTGGTGATTTCGAGCGAAGCGAATGAGCCGGACACGTCAGTGGCGGTCATTCCATCATCTGTGGATTTGAATTCGAGGGAAAGATGCAGAAACAGTTTGTCGGTGAATGAAGAGGGTATGCCTCAATTCGTGAAATTACATTCGAATTGCGATTCCTGATCTGCTACCTCTCCCATTGCTCACACTTCCGGCTCGTATTCATGAGCTGTCGCGGTGTGACGCTCATGAATACGAGCTCGAAATGCCATCTTTGCTTTCAATACCCGCCCAGCTCCGTCGCGCGGGCGACGCGTTCGATCGCAACGCGGAAGGCGGCGAAGCGCATCGACACGTTCGTCGATTTGGCCACGCTGTGTACGTGTTCGAAGGCCTGCGACATTTTCGAATCCTGCTCGCGCACGACCTGGTCGAACGTCCAGCGGAAGTTCTGCAGGTTCTGGACCCATTCGAAATAGCTGACGATCACGCCGCCGGCGTTGGCCAGGATGTCGGGCACGACGAGAATGCCACGCTCGTGCAGAATCCGGTCAGCGTCGGGGAAGGTCGGGTTGTTCGCACCTTCGACGATCAGTGGGGCCTTGATCTTCTTCGCGACTTCCTCGTGAATCACGTCGCCCAGAGCCGCCGGCACAAGAATATCGACGGGGAGCGTCAACAACTCTTCATTGTCGATCAGCTTGCCCTGGCCAAAAGTCGCCAGCGGCTTGCGGGCCTTCACATGGGCGGCAATTTCGGCCAGGTTCAGGCCTTTTTCGTCGTAAAGGCCGCCGGTGACGTCGCTCACGGCCACGACCTTCGCACCCATTTCGGCCAGGAACCGGGCGGCCGCGCTGCCGACATTGCCGAAACCCTGCACGGCGACGGTCGCCCCGACGGGCGATTTGTTCTCTCGCTTGTAAACTTCGTGCACCATCCGGGCCACGCCACGGCCGGTGGCTTCCTCGCGGCCGACGATCCCGTGCAGGTCGACCGGCTTGCCGGTCACGACGCCCGGTTCGAAGCCGTGGAACTTGGCGTATTCGTTGGCGATCCAGGCCATCACCTGGCCGTCGGTGCCCATGTCGGGGGCGGGGATGTCGATCTTGGGGCCGATGAAGTCGTGGATGCGCTGCACGAACTTGCGGGTCAGGCGTTCCAGCTCGTTACGGCTGAGGGCTTTCGGGTCGCACTGAATGCCGCCCTTGCCGCCACCGTAGGGAACGTCGACCACGGCCGTTTTCCAGGTCATCAGGCTGGCCAGGGCGGCGACTTCGTCGGTGTCGACGTCGTGGTGATAGCGCAGGCCGCCCTTGAAGGGCCCGCGCGAGCTGTCGTGCTGCACGCGATAGCCGACGAAGTTGCCGATCTGGCCGTCGTCGAGCGGGATGGAGACTTCGACCTTGATGCTCCGTTCAGGCGTCAGCAGCAGCTTGCGCAGGTTGGCGGAAAGCCCCAATGCTTCGGCGGCGTGGTCGAAATAGTAGGCGACGGCTTCGGTGCTGCGCATGTGCGAATTTCTGCCTTCCTTGAATCGTTTTGCCGATGCTGGCGAATCGGCCCGGGGGATCCTGTCTTGACGACACGGCGACGTTCGCCGCGCTTGTGAAGCGGGCCCCCGAATTTGTATCTTGAAGATTGAAGCCAAGTTTACTGCCTGATCGGCACGATTGGGTAGTGATGTTTTGCCGAAGCACCTGCCGCCGAGCCCCTCCCCGATGAGCAGCCCCAAACCGTTCGACCTGGCCGCAAGCACCTACAAGCACGTTCTGGACGCCCCCAAGCCCCAGGTGGCCGTGCTGCCGCTGGGCGCCACCGAGCCCCATAACCTGCACCTGCCTTACGGCACGGACACCTATCAGGTAACGGCTCTGGCCGAACGTGCCTGTGCGGATGCCGTCGCGAAAGGGGCTTCGGTCTGGATGCTGCCGGCGATTCCGTTCGGCACCGAGACGAACCTGATGCGGTTTCCGCTCACGATCAACGTGAACCCTTCGACCCTGGGGCGGATGATCGGCGATATCGTCGAATCGCTGGAACAGCATGGCGTGAAAAAGCTTGTGCTCCTCAACGGCCACGGCGGCAACGAACTCAAGTGGGTCCTGCGCGAGTGGTACGGCAAGGCTGACGTGCACCTGTTCATCTGCCACTGGTTCCGTATGATCGCCGACATCCGCAAAGATGTTCTTGACGATCTCGACGGCGACCATGCCGACGAGCTGGAAACGTCGATGATGCTGCACCTTCGGCCCGACCTGGTGCAAATGGCCGAAGCCGACGCCGGATCGATGAGGCCGGCGCGGCTGGAGACGCTCAAAAAAGGCTGGGTGGAATATTCCCGCCCCTGGCACGTGCTGACGACGAACACCGGGGCAGGCAACCCGAGCCAGGCGACGGCGGAAAAAGGGCGGAAGCTGGCGGACGTGTTCGTCGACCGGTTCTCGTCGTTCCTCGTCGAACTGGCCGCGGCTGATGTGGATGCCGACTTTCCGATGGAGTCTCACTGATGTCGCGCTATACGGTCCCGTTAGTCGTCATTGCGGCCATCGCCGCAGCATTGAATTTCGGCGTATTGAAGGTCTCGAAGACCGTCGCGCCGCCTCCAGTGGCTCCTCCTGTGGCGGCTCCGGCGAATGCGGGCGAATCGACTGCTTCTGCCGTTCCTGCATCGGCCGAGAAGGCCGAAGCGGGCAAGCAGGAAAAGCCAGGCGAAAAGACTTACAAGCTCAAGGGCATCGTGCGTGAGATCGACAAGGACACCGGCGAGGTGATGGTCCGCCACGAGGAAATCCCCGGCTTCATGAAAGCCATGACGATGCCCTTCGACCTGAAGGGGCAGGAAGTGCTGGGCGAGCTGTTCGTGGGCGACGAGATCGAGGGCAGCCTCGTGGTGAAGCCCGACGACATGCTGCTCAAGGACGTCGTCATCACCAACCCCGCCCCGCCGGCGGCGATTTCCATCGGCCCGGACGGCAAGGTCGAGGTGAAGGCCAAGCCCGTGGTGCTTTCGCCCGGAGAACTGGCTCCGGACATGACCGTGACGCTGCAGGACGGCAAATCGGCCAAAATCAGTGACTATCGGGGCAAAACGCTCGTGCTGACTTTCGTCTACACCCGCTGCCCGGTGCCGACTTTCTGCCCGCTGATGGACCGCAAGTTCGGCGAACTGGCCGCCCGGCTGCGGAACACCCCGCGCGAGGACAAGGTGCGGCTGCTTTCGATCAGCTTCGACCCGGAACATGATACGCCTGAGGTGCTGACCAGCCATGCTAAAGCGCGCGGAGCGAAGCCGCCTCTGTGGACCTATTCGGTCGCCTCGCACGAAGAGCTTGGCAAATTCGGCCCACAGCTCGGTTTGATCTACGGGCCCGGCGAAAAGGAAATCATGCACAACCTGTGCACGGCCGTGATCGCGCCCGACGGTACGATCGCCCGACTGGACGTCGGCAAGGCCGGCGGTGAATGGACGATCGACGAAATGGTGGCCACGATCGTGAAAACGACAGCGGCGAAGGCAGAGTGAAGATCAGTCGGGAATCAGGCGAAGTTGACGGTCTGATTTCGAAGACGCCGGCTATGTGAGCGAAGCACTTCAGGTCGGACATTCGATCATCACAACTAACGTGACCTGGTCGAAAATGAAACTCCCGGGCCCCCCGAGCTCCAGCTCGGGGATTTCGGGATGACTCGTTTCGAACATCGATCTCCGTCGGAGAATACCCCCGAGCTGGAGCTCGTGGGGGCGATCGGAATTCAATCCTTCAAAACCCGCACCGGCAGCGATTCGATCACGCGCGTCTGCTCGCGGCCGACGTTACCGCCGACGGCCAGCAGGTCGCCGTCAAGGCCCGGCAGAATCCTGTGCGTGATGCGCGGGATGTGCCACTGGCCGACGGCTTCCCAATTGAGGCCATCTTTCGAAAGGCGATAGATCGGGCCGGTTACGCCGTTGTAATACAATCGGCCGTTTACGGTGAATGCCGCGGTGCCGAAGCCTTCGGCCTTCGTTCCGGCTGGCAATTCCGGGCCTTTTGACCATTGCCCGCTGGCCGGGTCGTAAATGTCGACCTGGCGCGAAACGCCGCTGTCGCTCATCAGCCCGCCCAGAACGTACAGCTTGCCGCCCGATTCGGCCACGGAAAGCGCCCGGCGTTCGAAAGGCTGTTCCACCTTGCTCCAGCCTTTTTCCGGGGCATCCAGATTCAACGAAATCATGTGCGTGTGGAAGTCGCTTTCGTCCGTCGATCCCACGAGATTCCAGCCGCCGGCGACGAACATCGTCCGGCCGATCACATAAGCGTCGTGCGTCGATCGAGGCTCGGGCATGTCGGGCAGCTTCGTCCAGGTTTTCGTTTCCGGGTCGAAGCGCTCGCATTCGGCCACGCTGTGCAGCACGGCGGTTTCGCCACGGGGGTTCGAAGCGTACATGCCGCCCGTGCGATACAGGTATTTGCCGTCGGACACCAGCGCGACACCCTGCAGATCACGCTCGATCGGCAGATCTTCCCAGGTTTTGCGATCCTTGAGATTGAATCTTCGGAATGTCCTGGTCGTCGTGCCGGTGTCGTATTTGTGCGTTTTGCCGATGTGGCCGGAATAGACGTAAAGCCAGTCGCCCAGAACGGCTCCGCCGAAGGCGTTTACGGCCGGTGAGGGCATGTGGCCGATGACTGAAGGCATCCCGGCGGTTGCATTTGATTTGCCGATTCCGGGAGAGGCTGTCCAGGTGGCGTAATGACGGGTTTCCGAGTAGGGCTTTTCACCCGATTTGCCCGGAGTCGGGTCGGTCCAGGTGGCGAAGACGGCAAGGTGCCCATCGGCCAGCGATTTCCTGTGAGCTTTGTCGGTGAGTTGCACGATACCGGCTGAATCCGTCTTCACTTCGAAATGATCGCCGGTATCGGGATAGACACGCACGCGAGCGTCCGCGACGGGTTTGCCGTCATTGACGACCTGCAACGCCGGCTCACTGCCCGTGCGTTCGATCAGGCGCACTCGCAGCCCCTTGAGCTTTTCGGCATCGTCGGCTTTCGCGGGGGCGGCCTGCATTCGGGCTGTGTAGGCGAGCTGGAACGATTTGTCGCCTCTGGTCATCACGCCCATGTCGCGTTCGGCATCGAGCGTGGCGGGCAGGGCACCCAGCCAGGTGCCTTCACGGCTTTCACTGCCCGTGGTCAGCGGGAAGACGGCCCCTTGCGGCGTTTTGACTTGTACTCCGTTGACGAATTTCAGCATCTTTTCGCTTTCAGGCACCGGCGTTTCCGAGAGGAACACATGGGCCTGATGCACCAGGGGCGAATTGGCGGATGCGTCCGGCTCGACCACGATCCAGAGGAAGTGGGCCCGGGCGGGCGATGCGGCTGAGCTGATCAGGAAGGCGGACAGGAATGCAGCGGCCCAACGGCGGGCCGATCCGGCGAAATACGACATCTTCGGTAGCTCCAATGTGAGTCGGGGGTTTTGTGATGTTGGAAGCTCGAACGAACTGAGACTCGGATTCAGTCTCAGTTTGACAGGATGATCTGCGGGTTTCATTCGTCCTGCGGCAGTTTGCGTCGCTTGCGCAGGCGGGCTTCGTCCTGCTCCTGCCGCTGGAGGGTGCGATTCGCATCTTCCTGGGCTTTGTGGAATTCTGGCGAATCGGGGGATGCGAGTTTCGATACGGCCATCGTCTGTTCCGATGTGCCGCAGCCAGGCGAAGAAAGGGCTACGAGAGCGGCCGTCGTCCAGAAGAACACGCGTTTATGGTGCATGCGTGGATGTCCTCATTAGGCCGGTCAGTAGGAATCGGCGGAGAGCACTTCGCCGCCCCGGATCGTGGAGAGTCCGGTCAGGGGTGCGTCGCCGATCGTTTCCTTGAGAGCACGCACCGAGCCATCGAGAAAAACGGTGTTGACGATGCCGGGGTGAGTCGATCGGAAGTTCGGAAAAGTCTGGCCGGCGGCAGGCGAGGGCAGCCCGGGGGCGGGGATGAACAGGTCGGCCCAGGTGTCCGAAACGCAGTCGTTCAGGCGATAGGGGTAACCGGTGGCGTCGACGGACCGGGCCAGGACGCCGCCGATCACGCGCTTGTCGGTGCCCCAGTTGCGTGCACGGCCGTAAGCCATGAACATGATGTTGTCGTGATGCACCGTGGCCGAAGGGGCGTAGCTCAGCGGCGTGGCCAGGGGCACGCAAACTCGCGACGTACCTGTGCCGAGAGACCGGAACTTGTTGGCCGCGTTGCCTCCGGCCGATTCGCCCATGGCGATCGTGTTGCTGGTTCCGTCGGTGACCTGACCGATACTCGTGGCGGTGTCGATACCGAACGGGCCGGCCAGGTTCTGGTCGCCGTAACCTTTGGCCGCATAACGGTTCGCGCCGCCATTGAAGAGATAGTCGGTGACGGCGGGGCGGGCGACTTCCCAATGGATCGCGCCGAACGAAAACGACGCGCTGACTTCGGTCTTCGGCCGGTTCGACGGACACAGGAACACGGAAAACTGCATGCCGAAGGCCGTGGTGTTGCCTGGCATGGCCCAGCCGTAATACGGCGGATTGCCGTCCATGTTCAGGTCGAAGTTCATCGAATTCTGGGCCGCTGTCTGTTCCAGATACGGCAGCAGGAAGGCGAAGCCGGTGAAGTTCATGTAGAGCGACACGGCACCGCCCTGGTAGGCTGGCGGAAGGACGCCGACGGTGTCGTGATAGTTATGGATCGCCAGGCCAATCTGTTTGAGATTGTTGACGCACTGGATGCGTCTTGCGGCCTCACGTGCGGATTGCACGGCAGGAAGCAGCAGCGAGATCAGCACCGCGATGATCGCGATGACGACCAGCAGTTCGATCAGCGTGAATCCTCGCCGTATTCGAGGCAGGGGCCGGGTTGTCGAAAGATATCGCGGGCAGACGTTTACGAACGACATGGGCCTTCTCCAGGTATCGCCTTGAAAGTGTCCGAAGCCCGGTTCGTGCGGCACTTCAATTGCCGAAACGATGGCTTCGACCGATATGGCTGGCGATCTGGCGGTGTGCATCCCCGCCAGGGAGCTGGCTGACATCGAGACCGTATTGATACTGAGTCTCAATGTCAGTATGATAGGCCGGGCAGAGGTCGGGTGCAAGAGGTGGGTGGGGAATTCTCCGAAAATCCTCTGCATGGTGAGCGTTCACGGGGCAATCCGAAATCAGGACCGAACGAGGTTTCACATGTTCGAAGGGGATCGAATCGCCGGATGCGAAGCGGGCCATGATTGCCCGAAACCATGTTCGAATCTTGTCACAGGCCAGCCTGAGCCGGTGACGGTACTCGACTTCGATTCGCTCGCAAGGGGTGCGAAAGTCGTGTGCGTCACTTATCGGGGGCAGTGCTATCAGCTCAGGGCGACTCGGAACGGGAAATTGATCCTCAACAAATGACGGTTCCGTGCGGATTCGATCGCTTGCCCGGGCGGCGTTGCGAACGAATCCGTGCGGTCGCGTTCCGAATCGAAAGGCAAGTCTCCGCTCAATTGCAATTGCGAACGGCTGTGCGTACGGCTTGTGCACGATCGTTCGGAACCGGTTCGGCCTGTGGCTTGATAAAGACATGTTGCGAGTGCGAATCGTCACGCGTTCGCCGTTATTCCGTATGTATCGAACCACTTCGACGAATTCCGCCTTCCGTGGTTGACAATTCGCAACTTCACTTTCGTTCGTTCGTAAGAATCGATTTGTATTTCGAATCGCACGAGACGAATCTGATTGCGGACAAAGATTCTTTCGTACGGAATCGAATCCATCCCGTTTCGGATTCGCCTGGAGCGTACAATGTCAATACAACGTTCTTTTCTCATCAGCATGGCGGCCCTGATCCTGGCCGCTGGCTCTTCACGGGCATCCACTGTCCTTTACACCGATCGCTCGCTGTTCGAGGCAGAGCTGATCGCACCGACGACGATCGACTTCAATGACCAGGTCACGCCGCCGGATCTCTACACCAATTACGCCCCGTATCCTGGCGGCACCGTTACGCTCGCCGGCGTCACCTTCACGGCGAAAGCGGACGCCTATCTCTATGCCATCGATCCGGCCTATGATCCCGGTACGTACGGGCTGGGCGACGGCGTGGTCCTTTCCTGGCAATACAATGTCGGTGCAGACAACGAGCTTCGAATCGACCTGCCGGCCGACACACTGGCCGTCGGATTCGATTTCGGGCGATCGCTCGGCGCCAGCCCGACTCGTTTCCGGTTCACCCTGGCGAATCTCGAAAGCTATGAAATGGACTCCGTGAATGGGGCCTCTTTCATCGGTTTCATTTCCGATTCGCCGCTGCAGAAGCTGTTGATCTATATCCCTGAAGACGGGATCGGGCAACTTGACCGATTCGTGTTCACTTCTCAAGTCAACCCCGGATCGGCCGCCGTTCCCGAACCGGCGTCCATCGCTCTGACGGCTTGCGGGCTCGTTTCGATCGGCCTGTACCGCCGCAGGTTGCGGTCGATCGCCTGAGGTTCGTCATTCTGAGCGAAATCGATTCACGCTCGAAGCCCGGATTTTCGGATCCGGGCTTCGAGCGATTTCGATCGCATCTCCCGGAAGCACGGCTCGCTGGTCTTCGACCCGGCGACCCGTGCTTCCTGTCATTACGCAAGTGAATGCAATGCGACAGATCGCGGGCGACGTCACCAGGAATCGGCCGATATCACTTCACCACCGTCGCGAGTGACGAGTGAGGCGAACACCTTGAAGTCGATCGTCTGCTTCACGAACCGCACCGAGCCGTCGCCCAGCAGAATTCCAGCCCCGCCGGGATGAAATCCGTAGACTTCCGATGTGCCTTCCGTGACGTACAGGGGGTGCGGGAACGGGGACTGGGCGATGTCGTCGCCATTGGTGCAATTCAGGGCGCACTTGCCGATGACTTGCGAGCCGTCCTGCGTCGATCCTTTGAAAGTGATATCACTGGCAGGGCGGACCCAGCCGCCGCCATTGACGCGGGAGAGTTTCTGATCGCTCACCGCCAGTTTGCCGCCGGCACGATATTTGAAAGGCCGGCCCGCCGATTCGGCGAACAGAATCGTATTCGAAAGACCGTCCGAAACCGCTGCGATCGTCACGGTCGCGTTTTTCTGCAGGATTCCGTTGCCGCTGCCGGTTTTGGTCAGAAGGCCTTGTGCGTAAAGCCGTGAGTCAATATTGGCGATCCCGCTGTAATCCGTGATCGCAGCGATGTTCGGTGTCCAGGGTGAGAGTTCCGGGATGCCGTCCAGCCGGTTCGTGTCGGCCGGGCTTGATGGGCACAGGAACATCGAAAATCGAATCGCCGCGATCGTCGTGTTCGGCGCGTTGCCCCAGGTGTGCTCCAGGTTGTAATTGTCATAGGCCTGCTTCTGTTCCAGATAAGGCAGAAGCCTCAACGTGCCGGCGATCCGCGGCAGGTTCGTCAAACCCGACGGCCGGACGCTCGACGGGAAGTGGCCATTGACGTCGTGAAACCCGTGCACCGTCAGGCCGATCTGCTTGAGGTTATTGATGCACTGGGCGCGCCGGGCGGCTTCGCGGGCCGACTGCACGGCCGGCAGCAGCAGCGAAATCAACACGGCGATGATGGCGATGACCACCAGCAGTTCGATGAGGGTGAATGCCCTTTTGTCCGTTCTTGCGTTCATCAGTTTTTCCTGAATCTTCGGTTCGTTGTCTTGTCGTCTCGATTCCTTGCGAGACCGCTTTCGATCGCTCCGCTTCATCCCCGAGCCCCGGCTCATACACGAGACCAGCCGAATTCCCCGGGAATGAATGCTGCCCGACCTCTGACGCACGTTTCGCCAGATTCGATGACGATCACAATAATTATCTCGATGACTATGATAGTCAAGATTAATAATTATAAAAAACATGATGTTAGTAATGTATTAGGTTTTACGATCAGGAGCGATGCAAGTATCGGTGGAGATGAGTCCGCCCGCGGGGAATGAGGTCGAAACGAGGTCCGAAGCGTGATATGTCGGAGCTCTCAAAGTCTTGTGGATCGATGCGATCGCTTTCTTCGATTGGGGTTTACCGTTGGGCGGAATCGTGCTATTTCGGAACCGGTCGGTCGATCGCAAGGAGTTCGTGGCCGTGCGGGTGGTCAGTGCGAACCGCTGAAATCACTTGAACTTGCGGCTCATTAAGTGGAGGGAGCGGACGGGCCGCTCGACATCGATGGACATCTTCTGTTGCGGCATGTATCGCTCGTGTTCGACGTGGCAATATGAGGTCGCGATCGAAATCCTCCGGCACGCTTTCATTGAGGGCGAACCGGTCGAAGTCCTGCCGATCGGATACCGCACCGGGCCAGAATATGACGGCGAATCACCTGCCAGCCAGGATCGCCGGACGATCCGGATCATGAAAGCGCATGAAGGGCATCCGTCGTTCACGCGGGCGATCGATCAGGTCTGCGGCCTCGGTCTTTATGCCCACCGCGATGCCCGGGACGTGATTTTTTCGCTCATGTACAAGCGGCAGCAGAGCTTCCGCGAAATCGTACGCACAGGAATGATCCATCAGGTCCTGGTGAACGACCGATTCTGGCGCAGCCAGTCGCACGTCCTGGTGCAGCGGTACGACGAAATCATGGCCCGGCCGGAGCAGGCGATCGTGGAGATCGCGTCGTTCCTCGGTATCGCATTGCCAGCAGGTGAAGCCGCCCGGATCGCGGCGGCGTATTCGCGTGAAGCCAACCTCAAGCGAACGAGAGAAACACGGCAGGCACTTTCCCGCAAAGGCGTCGACCCGAAGGCTGAAGATGTGGCCGAAGTTTATGACCCGCAGACACTTCTGCACTGGAATCACATCCGCCCCGAAGCGCGGGGCTGGAGAGATCTGGCCACGGCTCAGGAGCGTGCCCTGATGCACAGGATGCTGGGCGATTGGCTTGCGGAAAATGGATATCCGGCGGACGAAATGGCGCATGAGTTCGTCGATCCGGCCATCACGAAAACGTGGCGGGCCGATTCGGTGCATGGCCTTTTCCGGTGCCGTTCGCGTGAAATATCGGCCCGGTATTACCGGTTAGCGGTTCCGGTCAAGCGTATGCTGGGCCTGGGCAAAGCGGAACGCCGCTCGAAGTCGATCGACATGGCCTGATTGACGGGCATCCGGGGAACTCGTCGGTTCGACGTTGACAAATCGGGCTGATTCGGCGAAAAGAAGCCATCAATCCGTACATGATCCGTCCCCGATACATTTCGTTCTTGGGGCGGACGTAAGAATCGCCTGTCGGGCCAGGGGTCAAGGAGGACCGCGCCGATGATCGACCCACTGATCTCTCGCCTCGAAAATTTGGGCCAACCGCAGGTTCTGGTGGTGGGCGACCTGATTCTGGACCGCTACATCTGGGGCTATGCCGAGCGCATCAGTCAGGAAGCGCCCGTGGCCCTGCTTCGTGCCGACCAGCGTGAACACAGGCTGGGCGGGGCTTCGAGCGTGGCGACGATGCTGGCCGCCCTGGGGGCGAAAGTGCGCCTGATGGGCGTCGTCGGCCGCGACGAAAACGCGGCCCTGGTGCGCGAAATCCTGCGCGAGCAGGGGATCGATGACAGCCATGTCGCCACCGTCGACGACCGCCCTACGACCGTCAAGGAACGCTACATCGGTCGTGCCCAGGACCGGCACCCGCAGCAGATGATCCGGGTCGACTACGAAGTGCGAGACCCGATCGGCGGCGAAATCGAAAAACGATTCGAGGCAGGAATCGCCCGGGCCGTCAGCGATGCCGACATCATACTCATCTCGGACTACGACAAGGGCGTCTGCACGCCCGGCCTGCTTCGCGCCCTGATCGCCGAAGCCAGGCGTCAGGGCAAGCGTGTCCTGGCCGACCCGATCCGCGGCGGCGATTATGCGAAATATGCTGGCGTGCACTGCATGACGCCCAACCGCCTGGAAGCCGGGCTGGCCACGGGCATGAACATCCGCAGCCATGAGGACGCCATCTCGGCGGCTGAATCGCTGCAGAGCCGTCTGGGGATGGAAGCCTCCATCGTCACGCTCGACCGTGACGGCATGGCCCTGATCGATCCCGCCGGCGGCAAGTCGATCCATCCGACCCGCCAGCGACAGGTTTATGACATCACCGGTGCCGGTGACATGGTTCTTTCCGTCATCGGCCTGGTGCTCGCGGCCGGTGGTTCTTATGAAGAAGCCGTGGCCCTCGGCAACGTGGCTGGCGGGCTCGAAGTCGAAAAGATCGGCGTCGCCCTCTTGTCCCGGCAGGAGATCCTTACGGACCTTGTCGAACACCACGGCTCAGGCGGGACGAAAGTTCTTTCCCGGGCTTCGGCAGCGGAAGAATGCCATCGGCGCCGACGGGCCGGGCAGAAGGTCGTTTTCACCAATGGCTGCTTCGACTTGCTGCATGTCGGCCACGTACGGCTACTGGCTGAGGCGGCCGATCAGGGCGACTTCCTCGTCGTCGGCCTGAATTCCGATGCCAGCGTAAGGCGTCTCAAAGGCGAAACCCGGCCCGTGAACGCCGAAGCCGCGCGAGCCGAAGTGCTTGCCGCGATCGGTTCGGTCGGCTGTGTCACGATCTTCGAGGAAGACACGCCCCGCGAACTGATCGAGGCTTTAAGGCCTGACGTTCTGGTCAAGGGCGGCGACTATGCCCCGCACGAAGTCGTCGGCCGGGAAGAGGTGGAAAGCTGGGGCGGCAAACTGGTCCTGGTGAATATCGTCGCCGGCCATTCCACGACCCGCATGATCGAACGCGCCGGGCGCGGTTCGCTTCGCCCCGACGCCGGCCACGCCGCGACGCAAGTTCCGCCCAGGCCGAACTTCGCGTCGGTCGAGGAGCCCTCTCGAAGCACTGCCGTCCGTCGCGATTCCTGAAATCCGTACGACCGGCGATTTCGATCGAATCGGCATGACCCGTTCAAGCCGATCCCTCGGTCGTGTCGATGTACCTACCGGTGAGATTCGGAGCCGATTCGCACCCGGGCTCGTGCCTGGATTCGATCTCGGCTCACGCACTCGACCGGGACGTGATCGCACATGCCGCCCGACAACCGTTCGCCGATAGCCGGAAAATCCACACCGGCCCGAACGATCCTCGTCGAAGCGCTGGTCGTCGGGGCTGTCCTCGTCAGCCTCGTCGCGACATTCGCCGCAGTGTTCCTTTTTATCGAAAACGGCCATCGCCGAAAGACTTCGGAGATTGTGAAGGCTCAGGCACCTGCGCCGCCAGCGCCGGTTCCGGTCACACCGGATCCTCCCTCGGCCGTTGTGGCCGAAGTCAAGCCAACTCGGCCTGAGCCACCCCCGCCGGACAACTCGGCCGAAATCGCCCGGGAACTCGATGCCCGGATCGCCAAAGCACGCGAGGCCAAGGCGAAAAGCGATCTATTCGCCTGGACGGCCCAGAAGGCGGCCGACTGGCTGAAAAATCGTGCGAAACAGGCCGAAGCCCAAGCCGCCGGCGCGCTGGATTCAGGTGAGAAAGCGGCGGCGGAAGCGAGCCGGCTGCGTGATCATGCGTCGCAAATCGCCGACGCCGTCGCCCGGCTCGAACTCAAACGTGACGACGCCAAATCCAAACTCGAAGCCGCCAAAAGTCGAAAGGGCTATTCGATTCTGCCTTATCGAGGCCAGAACGGAGCCTGGCAGCGGCCTTTACCGATCGAATGCTCGCGCGACATCGCCCAGATCATGCCCGGGGGGCCAAGCTTCCGCCTGATCGATCTGGAACTCTCGGGGCTGACTCGCAACAGCCTCTTCGCGCGGATCGTGGAGCTGGCGATTCGGAAAGCCGCGGCCCAGGCCACGCCCGATGGCGACGCCCCGACGGTGTATGTCCTGTTCGTCGTAAGGCCAAGTGGAATCAAGGCTTATTATGAAGCCAGGGCCCGCCTGCAGGCGCAGGGCGTGGCGTTCGGTTATGAGCTAATCGACGAGACCACGCCGATCGATTATCCCGACCTGGGCAACCTTGCGGAATGGCCAGGCTATGTGCCTTCGGACGAAATCGCCGACGCGCTGGCCGCCGAGCCGATCGGCGGAAGTCTGCCAGGAACGTCCGGTAACGGGCCCGGGCTCGCAGGCTCCGGCGGCGGTCACGGCCAGAACGAATCGGGGCTCTTCGTCTGGCGTGAGGGGCTCGATGGCAAGCGGCCAGGACGTGCCGATGGTGGCGACGGCGCTCCCTCTGGTGGGCCGAATGGCACAGCCGGATTCGGCCCGGGCGGTGCGAACATGATGCCAGGCACTTCGATCGAGCCAGGCGGAGGCGTCGGCGGCAATTCTCCCCGCGTGGATTTCGGCCCTGGCACATTGAGCCAGCTCGGCCGGTCCGGATCAGGTCGAAACGTCACTGGCGGCATGTTGCCTGGTCAAGGCGTAAGTCCTTCAACTAAATTGGGTTCCGGGGTGGGTGGAGGTGCTGGCGGCATGGCTGGCGGCTCGCCAGGTGCAGGTCGATCCTCCGTACCGAATCTGGAACCGCCCTGGGGCGAAAGACCCGATCCGCGCAGGCCTGGAGGTTCCGTAGCCGGTTCCTCTTCGGGCGGCGGCATCAATGCCGGTCAAGCCATGCCAGATGGGCCCGCGGGCGGTTCGAATGCCGCAAAGGGTAACGGCAGCGGTACTTTCGAAGGGCTTGTCGCCGAACTGGCGGCCCAGAGCGATGCATCGTCGGCGCGTTCGCTGACACGGCCCGGGGCTGTAGCGATAACGCCTGGCGACCTTGCCGAAGAGTTTGAGGATCGTCAAGCTTCTCCATTCGGCGGTGGCGGTTCGCAGCCTCGCGAGCCCGGTGCCGCGAGCCGTCGCATGGCAGGCGGGCAACCGGCGGCCTCGACGGGGGGCTCTCCCTTCGGAACGACCCCGCCGACTCTGCCCCGATTCGAACCGGCACCGACGGCAAATGGGGATTCGAAATCGACTGGCGCAAATTCTGCTTCTGCAGGAAGTTCAGTCGCAAATTCCGTGCCAGCGACTTCGGCGAGCGGCTCGGAACCGGCTTCGGATTCCGGCGAAGGAAATCCCTCCGGCGCAACACCTTCCAACGGCTCGGCAGGTTCATCCGCAAACCGGAGTGCGAATGGTTCGACTTCGACGAACGGAGGCATGCCGTCAGGCTCGGCCGGCGCACCGTCGTCGGGTGGCTCGCCTGCTCCGGATGCCCCGAAGTTCGGAATCAAGAACGGGTTGAAGCGGATTTTCGGCGGTGAGGAACGGCTGCCCGAAAAATCGTGGGAGGTGAGTCTGACGTGCGATGCCGGCGGATTGACGATCCGCCCTGGTGAGCACCGGTTGAGCCTGAACGACCTTCAGGGCGACCCCGATCTGCTGCCGAGAACGCTGCAATCCATGTTCGAACGCCACGTGCGGGAAAACCCCGAGCGGTACTGGCGGCCCTACGTGAAATATCGAATCGCGGCAGGCGGTGAGCCGCTCATGGGCCTTTCGCAAAGTCAGCTTGCTCAGGGCTTTGTGCGCTGGCCCGCGATCCTTGAGCCGGTCGCCGCCACGAACAGGGAGGCTGCACGATGAACCCTCTCGAAGAGCCTTCTCAGGCGATTTCCGAAACGCATCCGCCGGTCCCGCACGCGAAATTTCGCCCGGATACTCCCAATGGTTCCAGGCCCACATCATCCAAAGGCGTCCTGGGCCTGGTGCTCACCGCCCTGATGATGGCCGCCGGGTCGGTTTCGCTGGCGGTGTTTCAGTGGGTGTCACGGTCACCGGATCGATCTGAGCCTGTCGCCGTCTCAACTCAGGCTGAGCCGGTCGCAGCACCGGCCACGAAAGTCGAGCCAGCCCCCGTCGCTGTCGAGCCGCCGCCGATAGAACCGGTCGCACCCCTTCCAGCTTATTCGGAAGAAGAGATCGCAGCCCGCAGGCAGGAAGCCGAGCGGCTTGAGCGCGAGGCCGCGGAAAATCAGGCGAAATCGCAGGCCGATTCTTCAGCGATTACCGATGCTGTGACCGGCTGGAAAAAGATGCTGGGCACGGCTGTCTCTTCACGCATCGCAGCTGAAACAGCGGCCCTGAATCGCCAGGCGGCCGCGGCCACAGTCGAATCGATGAATCGCCGCTATAAGGAACTGACTGCGGAAACGGCACAAGTTCTCAAAACGCCGAAGCCGCCGCGAGAGGCACTTTCGGGCTACAGCCCCGTCGCGAAACCGGCCAAGGGTCAGGAATATCACTTCGAAGTACGGGGCGACCGGATCGCGTTCATCGATATTCAGCAATTGCTGGAACTGGTCAAGAAGGATGTCCAGATCCGCATGCGGCTGAGCGGCTCGCCGCGCGGGATTCAGTCCGAGGTCGGTCCCGTCGGCGATTTCGGCCTGGCCTACGAAATCGGTCCGATGAACGACATGCTGGGCGGCACGGGTGTGGGCCTCAAAGGCTGGGAGGTCGTCCCGGCGCGGGATCCACGTGGCGAAACGGTGGAACGCTCGGCTCAGGCTCTTTCGGAATTCGACCGGACGATCCGCCGGTTAAGCCCGTCGAGCGCCACGATCACCATGTGGGTCTATCCCGACGGCTTCGGGACGTTCCGGATCATGCGTGACCGGCTGCATGCACTCGGCTTCATGGTGGCTGCGCGGCCTTTGCCGCAAGACATACCCGTGCGTGGCAGCCCGATGGGCTCAATCTCGGCGGGGCAGTGATCTGCGTGAATTATCCGTGGAATTCGGGCGATTCCCGGCGATGCGGTCAGGGCCTTCGATACGTGCCGCGTGAATCCGCCGCGATTCGCTTGAGCGGTGCGAACTCGACACGGTTATTCAGGTCGATCACGTGCACCGGCACACCGGCGGTGTTCCATCCACGAATCGCTTCAGGCGTCGGAACGGCGAAATCGCCATCGGTCAGGAAGAAAATGCAGTCCGGCTTCAAACCCAGGGCCGTTTTCAGGGCCTGGGCCGGTTGGGTGTCGTCACCCTGCTGCAGGCTTCGCAGCCAGGGGCCGACTTGTCGGACTTTGTCCGAACCTGCTGAAACGTATGGCCCCCATGGCAGTTCGAGGGTCTGGTGGTCGAACGCGATCACGTGAAATTTCTGCGGCCATTCCAGCTGCGAAATCGCCCGGACCAGCTCACTGTGCGCCCGTTCCAGCCGACCTCCTTCCTGCATGCTCGTGGAGTTGTCGATCACGAAAACGATCGTATCGCCGGATGCTTCGGTGCCGAAAAACCGGGTGCGATGCGTGCCTGGCGATCGGTACGATCCGCTTTGCTCTTTTGGGGCGAACGAAGGCAGGTATGTCTGGCGAAACTGCTCGGAAGACATGACCTTGGGAGGCTCTTCCGCCGTTCGGTCGCGGCTTTGCCGCTTTTTCGCGGTCTGGGCGATCGATATGGGTGTGACGTATATGCAGATCAACAGCGCCGTCAGCACGATCGACCGTACCGATCCGCCTTGAGTGATCATCGCAAGTGAATTCAGGTATTTCATTCACGAATTCTCCCGGTCTCGTTGCATTCATCTTAACCTTGCAGTTCCGGGCGGAATAGCGCTGGATCCGATAGATCCTGCCGAATTTCTGCGACGAAACGATAAGCCTGTTCACTTGCCGGATCATGTCCGGTTTGTCATCATTCGCTCATGCGAAAGGCTCGTCCGTGAACCCGCGAGGCGAGAAACCGACCGGACACTCCGATACGACCAACCACTGAGCCTGCTGTGGACTCCCTCTTCCTACTCTCGACCGCTTTGACGTCATCTGACTACGGACAGATGGCCGTTACGATCCTCCTGCTGATCATTCTGGAAGGCCTCCTGAGCGCGGACAACGCTCTGGTGCTTGCCGTGCTCGTACGTCACCTGCCGAAAGAGCAGCAGAAAAGGGCTCTCCGTTACGGCATCATCGGCGCGTTCGTGTTTCGTTTCATCGCCGTGCTCTTCGCCGCGATTCTTCTGGAATACTGGATTTTCAAAATCGTCGGCGCGGCTTATCTGATCATTCTTGCGATGAAGCACTTTCTGGGCGAAGGGCATGACGAAGAAATCGTCGTCGCCAGAAAGCACGGATTCTGGCGCACCGTCATCGGTGTCGAACTGGCGGATATCGCCTTCTCGATCGATTCGATCCTCGCCGCCGTCGCCATGGCCGAGGGGCTGCGCCCCGCGATCAAGGAAACGGAATTCCTCGGGCAATCGCTCGAAATCTGGACGGTCTGGATCGGCGGCCTGCTCGGCATCGTCACCATGCGTTATGTCGCCGGCCTGTTCATCTCTCTGCTCGACAAGCTTCCGGGGCTGGCCAGCGCGGCCTATCAGCTCGTCATGTGGATCGGCATCAAACTTTTCGCCAGCGGACTCGATCAGGCCTTCCATCTGAAATCGGCCGACGTGAAATCCGGCTGGCGGCAATATGTCCCGCAATGGCTGCTCGATTCGCACCTGGAAATCCCTGAGCCGATCTTCTGGACGGTCATGCTGGCCATCATCGGCATCGCCCTCCTGCGCAGCCTTTCGAAGCGGTCGCGGCTCGACCCCGAATTCGTCGAGACCATGCGCGACCTGGGCCAGATGGAAAAGACCATCGATCAGGCCGCCGGAGAAACGATCGATTCCGTGGAAGACGTCATGACGCCCGATCCGGACAATTCCAGGAATCCCCACTGATTCCGCCTGACCGGTGATCGCATCCGCAATAAAATCGAACGGGCTCCGGAGTCGATCCGGAGCCCGTTCTTCGTATTCGATGTTTACCGCAGGTTCAGCCGAGCAGTTCCGGCATGATCGTTCCGTCGCGAACGATCTGCATCGGCCGGCCGTTATTCGTCTGCAGCTCCTTGTGCGGATCGATGCCCAGCTGGCGGAACATCGTCGCAGCAAGGTCCGCTGGAGAAACAGGATCGGTCGCAGGGGCCATGCCGTCGGTCTGCGTCGTCCCGTGAGCGTATCCCCGCTTGAATCCGCCACCGGCGACGACGACCGACATCGATCGCGCCCAGTGGTCGCGCCCGGCCGTTTTGTTGATGTTCGGAGTACGTCCGAACTCGCCGGCACAGTAAACGATGGTTTCGTCCAAAAGGCCGCGTCTGTCGAGGTCGACGATCAAGGTCGACAATACCTTGTCGACCTGTGGCAGAAGCCTCGTTCGCAGGGCCACGAAGTTATCCCTGTGCGTGTCCCAGCCCCCCAGCGAAACGGTCACGAACCGCACGCCCGCTTCGATCAGCCGACGCGCCGCCAGAGCCGATTGACCGAACGGAGTCGGGCCGTAAGCTTCGCGGACGTTCGCGGGTTCGCTTTCGAGCTGGAATGCTTTTTGGGTTCGGTCGTTACGGAGAATATCCAGTGCCTGGGTATGGAACCGGTCGAGCCCGGCGGCCACGTCGACACCTTCTTCCATCGCCCGGAACCGTCGGTCGAATGTGTCTCTCAGCTTTTCGCGGTTATTGAGTTGCGTGACGGTCAGCTCTTTCGGAAGGCTCACCCCGCGTACTCGCAGACGCCCGCCACCACCCGCTTCCACCGGAAACGGATTGTAGGCCGGGCCGAGGTATCCCGCACCGCCCGCCTGGCCACCCCGAAGTTGCTGGAAAGTGACGTAAGGCGGGACACCCACAGGAGTATCGAGCATCATCGCACCGATCGAGCCCATCGCCGGATAGACCAGGGCCGGGTTCGGCTTGTTGCCGGTCGTCATGTATTGCGTGCCCAGTTCATGGGCCGCGATCGTGTGATGCATCGACCTGATGACCGTCGTGCGATCGGCAATCTGGGCTATCCGGGGAAGATGTTCCGCGAACGACAGCCCCGGCACGGCGGTTTCGATCGGGCGGAACTCGCCCCGGATCGTGTCGGGGGCATCCGGACGGGGGTCCCACATGTCGATCGTCGCAGGGCCGCCCGCCAGCCAGACCATGATCACGCTGCGGGCCTTCGTTCCGGACCGGGTCGGCTGGTTCAGGTCGGAAACCGTTCCACCGTCAAGCTTCGATTCGCTCGCGGCAGCCTCGGCACGCAGCAGGTCGACCAGATTCAGTCCCAACAGGCCCGCCGATCCGACTTTGAGAAAGTCGCGCCGGTGAAAACCCTCGCAGTCCGAAAACCATCGTTCGCGACGACTCATCAGATACCTCCGGAAAGTGCGATCCCGTTTCAGGACCTTCGGACATTCGATCACGCCGGTTCCGCCCTGTCGCCCCGATCCGGGGACGCACGGAACGCTTTTTTCGGATCAGTAGTTGAGCAGGAATTCCCGTGTGTTCATCAGGGCCCAGAGCACATCCGCCAGGGCATCAGCCCGTTCTTTGCCCGATTTGCCCTGAAGCCGTGCCAGAGACACCGCTCTTTCTTCTTCCGAAGGTTCGCGGGCCAGAAGACGCCGGAAGGCCTGTTCGACCAGATCCTCATCCGGCCATTCGTAATCCTTTGCCCAGTTCATCCAGGGGCTCTGGGCGATACCTTTGACCACGAACTCATCGCCCGCCATGAAGAGCGACTGAGGCAGTGCCGGATCGGCCGCGCGTTCGCATTCGCAAGAAACCGAGCGAGGCGGTCGTCCGAAAATGCGGAACTGGAACGCCAGATCGCGCTGGGTGACCTGGTTGCCAGGCACTTCGATGGCCCGTGAGCCGGGAGCGATATCGGGCATCGTCCGCGGGTCGGCCTTCCACGCGATCGCGTCCGCCACGACATCGGCCGCAATTTCGGCCATCAGCGGGTGGGGGATGTAGCGGGAAAAATGGCGGTCGTCATCCGAATTGTTCACGCTCGGAACGCTCGAACGGGAATAAGCGGCCGAAGTCAGGACGAACTTTTCGAACGCCCGGATATCGAACTTCAGCTCGACGAATTTCGCCGCGAGGGCTTTGAGCAGAACCGGATTCGAAGGCGGGTTGCCGACCGCGAAATTGTCGACGGGATTGACGATTCCCACACCGAAATAGTGAGCCCACACCCGGTTCGCGAAATTGGCTGCGAAATAGGGGTTCTCCGGCTTCGCCATCCAGTCGGCCAGTTCATCGCGAAAATCGTCGGACGGCATCTGCCGCGCAGCGGGTAACAGATCCGGCCCCCCGGGCGGACGCAAGGGCAGGGGGGCGTTCGTGTCCGGGTGCCGCAAGTAATTGCCTTGCTTGGCCTTCTGGACATAAACCCCGCGATGGGGCTGGATTTGCCGCTTCTTCAGTTCGTCAGGTTCTTTCTCGCGGCGGCCGTCGGCTTCCTGCTTGAGCATGGCACGAGCATCGGGCTCGTTGGAATCGAACCGGACGGGCATCACGATATTTTCGAAGGCCCTGTAATCGGCCTGCGTCCAGCGGTCGAAAGGATGCTTATGGCATTGTGCGCACTGGATTTGCAGGCCAAGGAACGACGACGCGATCAGCTCGATCGTCTGCTCCTTGTTGAACCCCTGGCGACGCCAGAACAGGTCGTTCGTCGGCTTGGCTGCATAATCGGAGTCGAACGAATTGGCCGCTTTGTCGTTGAGCTTGCGCCAGTTATCGAACCAGGCCTCTGGCGACTGATCATCCCGGCTCGTGGCCGTCAGCAACTGTCTGACGATCTGGTCATATGGCTTGTTCTCGGCGACTCTTACGCGCAGCCAGTCCCACCACATCCGGGACCACTTCGGCCGCATGTTGCGGTAAGTGTCCTGCCGGTTCTCCATGGTGACGAGACTGTTGAGAGTCCAGTCCGAAAGCTTGGTCGCCCAGAGAGATGCGTGCAGTGGGTGGGCCAGGAGTCCGTCGATTTTCCTCTCGCGTTTGTCGGCCGAATCGTCCGACAGAAACTCCTCCTGCTCGCCCACGGTCGGCAGCCTGCCGATCGTGTCGAGAGTGATTCGACGGAGGAACGTCATATCGTCGACAGCGGCGGACGGAACGAGATTCATCCGGGCCAGATCCGCGTCGATGATCCGGTCGATCGGATGATCCGACTTCGTAACATTCTGCGAATCAGGAGGTTCTGCCGGGTCATACGGCATGTGGAACGCTCCGGTGACGACATCGCCAAGGTAAGAAGCCACCACGGCTGTCGACCCTGGGCGACGCGCACGAACCGTTCCCTCCCCCGTCACTTCGAGGATTCCCTCGTCCTGGGCCTTGAAGTCGGTCAGGTGAGTCACGTCCTCCCTTGAACCATCCGAAAACTCCGCGATCAGCCTGAGCTTCACGCTTTGCCCGGGTTCGAGCTGGCCGCCGTCAGGCGTCAGGATCAACTTGCCGAGTGATCCCGAATCCGGGACGCGTTTCGCACCCTGAGAAATCCAGGCGAGGAGTGCCGCATAGGCCTCGGAGTCGGGTTTCAGCCTTTGGCCGCCACCGTGGGGCACCTGGCCGGTCGCCTTCAGAAGGAGCAGGCTCGAGGATGGGGCGAGCGTGTCGATGCGTCGTCCGAAAGCGTCTTTTACGAGTGACTTATAGTCTTTTTCCGGGGCATAAGAGAAAAGGCTCAGGAACAGGCCGCCCTTGCCCTGGAAGGACCCGTGACATGCGCCTGCATTGCACCCGAGCTTGCCGAGGAGCCCAACCACATGACGCTCGAAATCGACGGGCCTGGTGCCCGATTCGATTTCGCTGGCGGGGCAAAATCCGCTGAACCGGCAAAGAATGAGCCCGGTCGCAAGAACCAGGTGACGCATCGGGGAATTAGCGAGTGGTTTCATGGATTCGTTTCATCCTCGGAAACCTTGGATAGGCAGTGAGTTCGGGCAGGCTGGAATGGTCGGGCGAAGGGTATTCGGAAGCCTTGACCGGCAGGGATTCTTATTGTACCGCAATTTATTACACCGTTGAATCGAAATTGTTTCGCAAGTTTTCCGAATTTCGATGAGATCGTTGAGCGGTCGAGTCAAGACTCCGGTACGGGCGAATCTGCAGAAATCCGAAATTCGCGCATGAATTTCCGTAGTCCGTAACCTTCTGTAAATTCAAGGTTTGCTGCAGGAATACGCCAGGAGAGCAAAAAAGGTTCCGGATTTTATCAAACTTTTCCCGGGGTTTCGCGTATTTAACTTCAGACCCCTCGCGAGTACGTGTGGGGAGGCGTCGAATTTGTCAAGGTCAATCGCCTTGAGATTTGCGCCAGGCGGGTAAACTGGGAAAGCCGCGTGATGTCGTGTCACGCGACTTCGGTCGGCACGTAGGAAATTCATGCGGGAGTCGTCCCGCGAAATCATCCTTCCCTTTTCTCGACGCGCCGAGTTCCCGGGTCATCCGACACGAACTCCGAAAGCAATAGAGCCCAGGACCGGGAGGAATTGACATGCTCCGTAAAGATTCGATGCAACGCCTGCAACAGCGGCTGACCAAGCGCCGCGATGCTCTTCGCCGGGCACTTTCGGGCGATCTGAACAGTCTCCGAGAAGTGGCCGCCGAGAATTACGTGGGCGATACGGTCGACGCCGCCGTCGACGCCGCCAACGAAGAAGTCAACACGATGCTCGTGGAAATCGAAAGCCGCGAGCTGGAACAGATCGAACATGCCCTGACCCTCATCGCCCGCGGTGTTTACGGTCAGTGCGAATACTGCGGCGGCAAGATCGCCATCGAACGGCTGAATGCTCTGCCGTATACGAATTGCTGTATCGAATGTGCCCGTGAAATGGAGCGGCGCGGTTCGATGGGAATGATGCGGCGCAGCCCTCAATCGGGTGCCCGCTGGTCGGCCGTTCGCGACACGAACACCGAAAGCCGCGTCAACCTGAGCGATTTCGAAGTCGACTACAGCGACTCCGGCCGCTGACCGAACCGGCGGTCCTGCCCTCTCCCGGCAAGGGCTGCCTGATCGTAAGTTCCAATTGAGTCCGCATCTTGAGACGAGCCGCCTTCGATCCTGCCGATCGATCGCGGCTCGCTCCTTTTTTTTCGATTTCTTCCGGCTTTCTCGCTCGTTTAGGATATGGCGTGTCAGAATCGAGTCGGGTGAAACTATGGCGTGCGAAGCCCGGAGCATGCCAGGCAGGAGGTCAGGATGAAGTTCGGCCATCGACGCATCGCTCTCGTCTGGTTGATTCCGACTTTGCTGCTCGGGGTCGATCTCGGCCTGCGGATCGGTGAATTCCGGGGCCGCAGGATCTCGGCCCAGAACCCGACCAGGGCATCGGCAGCCCCGAATGTCGCGGCGGCTGGCAATGGGGCTTCGACCGTAGCCGCACCGACTGTCGACCCGGAACTTGCGAAAACCTATGCGGCGTTCGCCCCGGTGAACACCGTCTTCCAGCGGGTGGCCAAGGTGATGTCGCCATCCGTCGTGCACATCGTCGCACGCAAAAAGCCGGCCGAAGGTGCCGCAGAGCTGGAAGAGAGCGGCTCCGGCGTCGTCGTCGCCACGAAATATCCCGGGCAATACGTTCTGACGAACAATCACGTCGTAATGGACTCCGTACCTTCGAATATCCGGATTCAACTGGCCGACGGCCGCGTGCTCGTGCCTGAGAAAGTCTGGGCCGACGAGAAGGCCGATATCGCCGTGATCCGCCTTGCCCCGAATGCCCCGATCCTCAAGCCTGCCGTTATGGGCAACTCGGACGAAGTCTCTGTGGGTACATGGGTTATGGCTCTCGGCAGTCCGTTCGGCCTGACGCATTCCGTGTCTCACGGCATCATTTCCGCGCGCGGGCGGCATGAAATGGGCCTGTTTCAGGACGGTGTCGAAAATCAGGACTTTCTGCAGACCGACGCGGCGATCAATCCCGGCAATTCGGGCGGGCCGCTGGCGAATCTGAAGGGTGAGGTCATCGGAATCAACACGGCGATCGCTTCCCAGGGGGGCGGCAGCGAGGGGGTCGGCTTCACGATTCCCATCAACCTGGCCCGCTGGATCATGGATCAGTTGCTGACGCACGGTCGAGTGAACCGGGGCGCGATGGGTGTCGACCTCGACGACCTCAACCTCGAAAAAGCGACGGATCTGGGCCTGGAATTGCCCCGGGGGGCGTTGATCACGGCTGTGCATCCCGATTCGCCGGCCATGCGGGCCGGGTTGCGAGACAAGGACGTGATCCTCAGCTTCGACACCCGCGAAGTGACCGACTTGAACCACCTGATCAACCTGGTCAGCATGACGCCGATCGGCCGGCCGGTCGAACTCGTCATCTGGCGTGATCGAGCCAAAGTGCAGGTGCGCGTGACCGTCGGCGAGCGGGACCGAATCCTCTCGAAGACGATCGACGAAAAACGGGGCGGCCAGCCTGGCGCAGGCACCGGGAATGTCGACGCTGCCGCGCTGCTGGATGGCCCCTGGGGGCTGAAGGTGCGGTCGCTCAATCCCTCGCTGGCCCGCCGTATCGGCCTGCCGGCGGCGACTTTAGGTGCGTTCGTCGTGCGTGTGCAGGAAACCAGCCCGCTGGCTGAAGAACTTCAGACGGGCGATGTGATCACGGCCATCAACGGCAAGCGGTTCACGGCCGCGGACGGGCTGATGGATGCCCTCCGGCAGGCGATCGAGGAAGTGCCGGGCGATAAGCCGGCCGAAACGGGCCGGGCGCTTGAGATCGAAGTCATCAGGTCGGAGCCGGGCCAGCCGATCCAGGTATTCGTATTGAAGGTCGATGCATGAACCGTACGAAAGATGCCATCTCGCTGATGGTGCAGGGGCTGTTTCCGAGTGTCGCCCAGCTGCGGCTCGCCTTCGACGATATTCTGGAACCTGATGCTCCGCCTGCTATTGTGGCTTCATTCCTCACAGCTCTTCGCATGAGTGGCGAACGTGCCGAAACGCTCTCGGCCGCGCTCGAAGCCGTGCTGGCCCGCATGGTGCCTTTCGGCGATCCTGAATCGATCGGACCTGTCCGGCTCGACACCTGCGGCACCGGCGGCGATCACGCCAGCAGCCTGAATGTGTCCACGGCTTCAGCGATCGTGTGTGCCGCGGCCGGCGTGCCGGTGATCAAGCACGGCAACCGCGCCGCCACGGGGAAGTCGGGCAGCTCGCAGGTGCTCGAAGCGCTTGGCGTGCGGCTTGACCTTTCCCCGCCGGCTTTGCAGGAAGCCGCTCGCCGGTTCGGTTTCGCTTTTCTGTTCGCACCGGCATTTCATCCGGCCTTGAAATCGCTGGCCCCGGTGCGTGCCGCGCTGCCGTTCCGCACGGTTTTCAACCTGATCGGGCCGCTGGCCAATCCGGCGCGGCCGACGCACCAGCTTCTGGGGGTTCCGGATGCCGCCCTGGCGGACCTTTTCGCGCAAGTGCTTCGCATATCAGGTGTTCAGCGATCCGTGATCGTGACTGGTCAGGACGGTCTGGACGAAGTCACCCTGGGGGCACCGACTCGTGCACTGCTGGTCACGCCCGAAGGTGTCGAAGAACATTTGTGGCACCCGGAACTGACCTTCAGGCTTCCGATGCATGAGCCTCGCGAAATTCGCGTGGAATCTCCGGAAGAGAGTGCCCGGCGGATTCGTGCGGTGTTCGCCGGAAAAGCCGAGCATCCAGCCGACGAAGCATACATCGTCGCCAACGCGGCCGCTGGTTTGTGGGTTACGGAGAAGGTGCCGACGCCAGGCGATGGCGTTCAGGCCGCACGCCAAGCGATCGCCTCCGGCAAGGCTGCCGAAACGCTTGAATCGTATGCGGCATTCTCGAGAGCCGGTCAGGGTTAACCAGGGAAGCCGGCATCGAACAGTTGCGAAGCGATGGCCAGGATGACGATCGTCGCCAGGCCTCCGATCATGACAGCGCGTCGCTTGCGCCTGATGACCCTTCCGGCTCTGCGCGGCCAGGGCTCTTTCCAGGCTTGTACCGGTTCGTCGGCCATCCAGCGGCGCACGTCGTCACCGAGTGCCCGGGCTGATGCGTAGCGTCGCTGCGGCTTGCCCTGCATGGCTTTCAGGATGACCTGCTCCATCGCTTTGTCCAGGCCGGGCATGACTGAACGCGGCGGGTCGAAGTCGTTTTTGCGCGCGGCTTCGATCAGGCAAGGGCGATCCGGGCTGACGATGCGGGGCGGCCGGCCGGTCATGATGTGATAGAGCGTCGCCCCCAGCGAATAAATGTCGCAGGCCCGGTTGCATGGCAGCCCAAGAGCCTGTTCCGGCGAGCAATATTGAGGAGTTCCTGCGAAGGCTCCCGGGCGATCCGAAAGGATTTCGAAGGCCGACTCGCTGAACGAGCCGAAGGCGGAACCATTTTCGTCCGAATCCGTTTCGGGTTTCTGATCGGCAACGAGTGCCATGCCCCAGTCGACCAGAAACGATTCGCCGAACGATCCGAGAATCAAGTGCTCCGGCTTGATGTCGCGGTGAATGATGCCATTTTCATGTGCGTATGCGACGGCATCGATCAGAGCGAGGAACTTTTCCAGCAGATATCGGATTTCTATCGGTTCGGGCGGATCCGGTGAACTTGATTCGCCATCTTGATCGCGTTCGAATCGCCGAGCGAGTCGACCACGGAATCCTTGTTTTTTCCCGGTCTCGCTGACTTCATCGACACATTCCGGACGCCCAGCCTCCGGGCCTTCGGCGTGTGGGAAGTCCGATGCCGTATCGTCGAATGTCGCATTTCGATAGGCATGGCGGATCCGCGACGCGAGCGATTCGACGGCCTCGACGTACCTCATCGCATAAAACGGTTCGCCATTCGTGAAATGGCCGTAATCATAGATCGGAATGATCCCCGGGTGCGTGAGCCTGCCGATGACCTCGACTTCACGGCGGAATCTGCGTCTCGCGTTCGGGTCGAGCACCCATTCGGAACGCATGATCTTCAGAGCGACATGACGTAAGAGGGTGCGATCGAAAGCCAGATAGACCTCTCCGAATTGCCCGCGGCCGATGCGCTTCTCGATGCGGTATCTCGGTTCGGCCGATTTTCGGTCGACGGGTTTGTCGGACCTGCCCGGTTTTTTCGGTGTCGCCAGCGGCGTCCGGTCCTCGACGGGAAACGTCGATCGCCAGTGCCGATCGAGCCAGTTCGTCGCCTGGGGGAATCGGGCAAGATAATCCTGATATTCGCAGCGAGCACCGATACGCTTGCGATGATCCCACTCGATGCTCAGCAGTTCCATGAGCAACCGGGGGCGATGCTTTGCCGGGACTTGCTTCAGAAATTCTTCGAGCACTGGCGACCTGCCCAGGAACCAGGCTTCGTCGAAGGAATCGATGATTTCGATGGGGATTTCCGCAAGGTCCGCATCGAACGGATCTTCCGAGACCTGAGCGCATTCCGGGTCGCCAGGTCCCGGGCCTGGATCAGTCGGATCGACATCGCGGTCGTCCAGCGGATCATTCCTCAAGAACGCGACTCCAGGTCTTGCGAATTTTGTCGATATGCAATTGCACCGATCGCCGGGCCATGCCGATCAGGTCGGCGATTTCTTCCTCGGTGTAACCTTCGAGCCGTTTCTGGGCGATGATCTGATCCTTGGGCGAAAGCATGCTCATGAGCCGCTCGCACCGTTCCTGCATTTCGACTTCGAACAGCGGCGTTTCCATGATCTTGCCGAGCTGGTCCAGGCAGTCCTCGGGGCTGTCTTCATCGGCGTATTCGGATGGCCGAACCAGCCTGCCCGCGCCACGTGACTGGGCGAAGTGGGCTCGCTGGGCATCGCGGCATTTACGGGTCGCGATCGTGATCAATAGCCTCAGCAGGCCTGTTTCGTCAGATAAATCGCCGAATCGCCCCTTCTGAAGACCGGTCATCAGGCTGCGCATGGCGCTGATGGCCTTGCTCTCAGGTGAGACGATCGCCCCGGGACGATTCGGCAGAGAACCCAGAACCCGCGCGCAGACCCTCTCGATCCGGGGCGCGAAATAATCGAAAAATTCCTGTTCGGCCTGAGTGTTCTTTTCCCGAACGTCGCCGATCATTTTCCGGACCGTCGCATTCGCCGAGGGTTCTGTGCTGTCGATCATCGGAGACCTCGAACGCTGGAGAAAACGGACAGGTGTTATCGACGAAATCGCAAGCCGGGGAGAAATGGCGCAAATTCGTGCGAAATGATTGCACGGCCTGGTTCGGCAGCCGGCTTCGAAGCACGTTTGCGTTCGACTTATCCTATCGAAACAGCCGGGCCGTTCGAATCCGCGTATTCGCCCGGGGCAAAGAAACCCGTGCTGAAATTTCGCACGGATCCGTCAAACAAAAAATGGTTCGCAAGCGAGACTGCTCACCAGCCTGTCGAAAACAAGGCCTGAAAAGATATGGGCGAATGGATGACTTCGAAGTCGCGAAAGACCGGGTCATGTACGACTGTCCCGATCGCCGATTTTTCGTCCGACGTACCCCGGGACATTTCTTCGACAAGCTTGGCCCTGGTCGCTGAATCGATTACGACTTCCGGATCGTCGAATGTTCGCCGCCGTCACGCCAGGCGACGACTTCGCCCAGAGAGTACCAGTGCTCCGGAACCGGCGATTCCGCCAGGAACTGCTCCTGTGTTTCCGGGTGGCGGAACGTCAGCGAACGTGCATGCAGGGCCATTTTCCAGGGATGCGGCCAAGGCTCGGTCGAGCCGTACTGGGTGTCGCCCACGATCGGCCAGCCCCGTTCCGCACACTGAACCCGCAACTGATGCATTCGGCCCGTGCGCGGCCACAGGCTCAGCCAGGCCAGGCCCTGGTTCAGGCCAGTGGCGTCGAGTTTTTGCCAGTCGGTGCGGGCCGGTTGTCCGCCGGGAGCCCCGGGCGAACATCGAAGTACGCTATTGCGGCCTTCGACACGCTGCAGAGCCAGCCAGTCTTCCCAGACCCCCGAGTTCGCCGATGGTCCGCCCGCGACGACGGCCCAATACTGTTTCACGACTTTGCCGCTTGCGAACTGTTCGGAGAGCCTTCGGGCCGCTCTTGGCGATTTCGCCCACACCATGACGCCCGAGACCGGCCTGTCCAGCCTGTGCACCGTGCCCACGAAGCCTTCTCCGCTGTCGCCCGGTGCCCACCGTTTCGCCAGCCACTGCTGAACGGAGGGGTCGCGAGCAGAGAGCGATCCGGGCATGCCCGGAACCGAAAGCCAGCCGGCGGGCTTGAAGATCAGGGCCAGGTGCGCGTCTTCGAAGAAGATCTCAGGCTTTGTCAGGGCTGCGACACGAGCGGATTCGGCGGGTTCTTCTTCTGTCTCAAGTGGCTTCGGCGTATCGGAATCTGTCACGGCACGGGCTCTGGAACGAGTGGCGGAAGGGCTGATTCACCGGGTAACGGTTGCGGCGACGAATTGCCCGATGCTTTCGCTGGCGGCGGTGCGGGGTCGCTGGTGGCCGAAGGGGGCGGAATCAGCGGTGGGGGCGGAAGATTCACGGGCGGATCGATCGGCGCCGAAGCGGGCGTATCGAGTTCGAATCCGGCCTTGCCGACCGCTTCGTCACGCTTCGCACCTGAAGAATTCGAGCTGAGCCCGTCGAACATGCGGCCAAGTGTGCCCTTCGATGTCGAGCCTTCCTGGATCGTCGCGGTCGGGGAGTCGCGTAATCCTTCGCGGCTGGCGACGGACGTGCGATCCCCCCCCGGGGCCGCAATACCCGGAGCCAGTTGTGTTGAAGCGTCGATCATGTAGCCGGCCTTGGGGGCCGAACCGAATGCGACGGGCTTGCTGCCGAGCTTCTGGCCGTCGCGCGCGAACGACGGGGGCGGGGGCACTTCCGGCCGAGTCGTTCGACATCCGCCGCCGGAAATCACTCCGGTCCATGCCAGCATCAGAATTCCCCACACGCACGAACGCTTCACGGCAAGGCTCCTTCCTGACCGTCAGACGGACCGATTCGATTCCCTATCTTCCTGAATCGACGTAATTTGGCAAGTCCAGTCTTCGTGAATCGTAGAAAGCACGGAAGCCGCCCGTCCGGCGGCTTCCGCTGATCGATCCGCAAGAATCGCTTCCCCGTCTCGAAAGCGACAGGGAAATGCGATAGCCGACTCAGCCCTTGGCGGCGAGATAGCGGCGATTCACTTCGTTCCAGTTGATCGTTTCGAACCAGGCGGCCATGTAGTCGGGCCGGCGGTTCTGATACTTCAGGTAGTAGGCGTGTTCCCAGACGTCGTTGCCCAGGATCGGCGTGGCGCCGTCCATCAGGGGGCTATCCTGATTCGGGCTCGATCCGACGGCCAGCTTGCCGTCCTTACCGACGTAAAGCCATGCCCAGCCGCTGCCGAAGCGGGTCAGGCCGGCTTTGGTGAAGGCTTCCTTGAAGGCGGCGAAACCGCCCAGATCGGCCGCGATCGCGTCGGCCACGGCACCGGTCGGTTCGCCACCGCCACCCGGGCCCATGATCTGCCAGAACAGCGAGTGATTGTAGTGGCCGCCGCCGTTGTTGCGAACGGCCATGCGGATCGATTCCGGAACGGCGTCCAGATTCGTCAGCAGTTGTTCGAGAGTCTTGTTCTGAAGGTCGGGATGGTCCTTCAGGGCATTGTTCAGATTGGTGATGTAGGCCTGATGATGCTTCGTATGATGGATCTGCATCGTCTGGGCGTCGATGTGCGGCTCAAGAGCCGAATGATCATACGGAAGGGGCGGTAATGTGAATTCAGCCATCGTCTTTGTCTTTCCTTGAGTCTTCGGACAGGACCAGAGAGGCCGACGACATCCCGGAGTCGGACCGGCCTCCACCTTCCACTGATTGTTATAGCGATTCAGGGCGGAATTCAAGGGAATTTCGCCACGATCATTTCTTCGCCAGAAGCACTTTCGCCAGAGCCGAAAGACTCGTTTTCGGCTTCGCGGCCACGGGGGCGGTCACCGGTTTTTTGATCGCTGGCGTTTTTACGACCGGCTTCGGCTTGTTCACAGGAGCACGAATCGGAGCGGGCAGTTTGCGTAGTGGCCGAAATCGTTTCGGCACGGTCGGAGTCGTGACGGGAGGCGTCACCGGTGTGGTTTGCGGCGGCGTGACAGGAGCAGGTGGAGTCACGGGCGGGACGATGACGACCGGTGGGGGCGTGACCGGCGTGGGTTCGGGAGTCGGCGCAGGTGGTGTCGGCTGGGGGACCTGGCCGCCCGCGAAATCGGCCTGAACCCGGTAGCCCCCGATGGCGAAACGATTCGACTCCGCGGAATTGACCTTGAAGACGAACGACTGACCTGCCAGGACGGGCCCCAGGTCGATCGTCACTGTCGAGCCCCACTGGCCAGCGGCAGAGGCGCTTCGGATCGTCGATCCGTCCGCACCCACCAGGCTCAAGGCCGGGCTCAGCATACTGATCGCGTTCGCCGAAACCGTCATTTTCAAGCTGGTGCCGACGAATCCTTCAGGCACGTCGATTCGGAAATAATCGGCGGCCCCCGCGGCCGCCAGCTCGATGCCTCCCAGGGCTGTCGCGCGTTCTCCCAGTGCGGGGGCGGCCAGCGAGATCGGATTGGCCGCCGATACGCCGATTCCGGCGAGGGTGTAGGAATCGTCACGCCGGGCGCCGTAAAGGGCCTGAATCCCTGCGATATCACCCGCGGCGAGCGTCGGCCGAACGCCCTGATAGCTTTCGTACATGATCGACTGCGTATCCGAAGGGTGATCCAGGCCGAGACTGTGTCCGACCTCGTGCAGGATGACTGTTCGCAAGTCGATGTTGCTGCCAAGGTTCCAGTTTACGCCGACGTTGACGGAAATATCCCCGGCTCGTGACCAGCCGTCAGGTGGCGGACCGAAAGTCGAGGCCAGAATCTGCGAATTGGCGAAATCATAGCCACCGATGCGGATGTCGCCGAATGGGGCGGAAGCCGCCGGAGAGACGTAATAATCGCCTGCGAAGGCACCGTCGGGAACCTGCGCGATGTCGAGATCCGAAACGCTCGACCACTGATAGACAGCCTCCGCGACGGTCGTACGCCAGTTGGCGCCAAGTGCATTGTCGAGCGAAGCCTGCATTACGTTCGTCGATTTGAACCAGTAGACGCCGTCGCTGGGCAACGAGTATGTCAGCCTGGTTTTCGTCGGCCAGCGATTCGGAAGAAAAGCGTAATTCGACAGAACCTCTCTGCATTCAAGAGTTTCGACACTCAGAAAGGCGGGTTTTCGACCGTTTCCGGCTTTGTGCCGGGGCCCGTTCGACAGGCCGAACGGCCGCAACAACGGATGAATCCATCGATCCATTGCGAACTCCGATGTACGACGAGGATGCAGGTCAGGAGGAATTGGCGCACGGTGACTTACGATGGCTCCGCCAGCGGCGTGATTCCCGCGAAGGCCGGGACGCCGATCTTTCCCTTCCCTGAATCCATGGTCGTGACATGCGTTCGTAACGAATCGATGAGGCCATGACGGTATGTCGCCTGGCCATTCCCGGTTCCGCTGGAACGATCATGAGACCTTCGAAACAGCATAGGTGACACGATCGCTTTTTTTGGACCCGATTTCTGATTTTTTCCTAAAGTCCCTATCCGGTTATGCCGGAAATCGGGATTGAGCTTCATGCCGAAAATGAGGGTTGCCGGGGTTGTAAGATGTATGCGGATTCTTCGCAAAGCAGGGGTTCTAAGGTGATTTTCAAGAGGTCTTTCAGGGAGAATCCTTTAGGACGATTCGGCAGAATTTCCGGTAAATTTCTGAATGGGCGCGGGGGATTCGCCAGCAGCGGCATTCGGCAAAAGTTCACGTTCGGTTTCGACGGCGCTTGGACCGATGGCCGTGGAATTTTATCGATCGCAAAGAGGAATTACGTGATAGACAACAGGTTTGTTGACGCTGGTCCGAAATCTGCCGATAATCATATGGGGACTGTCTACCGGAATTTCGGGAAAAATTCGGCACGAACCGGACCGATCTGACGCTTACGACAGTAGAGTGCGACGCTGTACGAACCGGTTCCGAACGAAAACTGCACGCATGCGGGCAGTTGCGGCAGGTTATGGGAGCGGGCCACGAAGGAGTTCCGTACCGATGCGAGCCCTGAAGTGGATTTTCTTTCTGGGGATATTCTCGGCAGCCGGTTACGGGGTATTTGCGAGTATCGACCGCGGGGACAAACTTGATCCTACGATCGCCCTGGCGAGTGCCGATCGTGGGCCGATCTCTGTGACCGTCGTGGAGAGCGGTGCTCTCGAAAGTGCGGACAACGCCACGGTGAAGTGCAAAGTCGAAGCGATCCTCGGCACCGTGTCGAGCGGCTCTTCGATGGCCGGCGGTTCGATGGCCGGTGCCCGTTCTGGCGGAGTCACGGGTGCAGGCATGGGCGGCACAGGCGGTGGCGGGATGGGCGGCTCTGGCGGAGGAACGGGCGGTGGCACTGGCGGTGGCCGTGGTGGAGCAGGCGGAGCAGGTGGTGGAGCTACCGGAGCCCGCGGCGGCGCGGCGGGCGGCGGCATGAGTGGTGGTCGCGGAGGCGGTGGTGGCGGCGGTGCTTCGATGCCCACTTTGACGCGTCCGCAGATCCGCAGCTTCACTTACAACATCCCTCCTTATGCATCCTCGCTGAGAGCTGTCGGCGGTGGCGGATCACGCGGCGGCAGCTCCCGTGGCGGAATGGGCGGAAGCGGCGGGATGAGCGGCGGCGGTGGTGGTGGTCGTGGCGGCGGCGGTGGCGGCGGTAGTGGTGGTCGTGGCGGCGGCGGTGGTGGCGGAATGATGGGCGGCATGACGACGGCCGGGTCCACGACGATCATCTCGATTCTGCCGGAAGGGACCTGGGTCAAGCCGGGCGAACTCGTCGCCGAACTCGACTCGGCCAATTTCCGTCTCGAACTCGATCAGCAGAAAATTCGGGTCGCCGGGGTCAAGGGCGACCTGGAGCAGGTCAGCAATACGCTCAAAGTCGCCGAGATCAGTCTTGAGGAATATCGCGACGGCGTTTTTCCGCAGGACAAAATGCTTCTGGGCCAGTACATAGCCCAGTGCGAGCTGCGATCCGACCAGGCAAGAAAGAACCTGGCCTGGTCGAAGGACCAGGTTGCGAAGGGTCTGCGCGCCAGCACCGCGCTGCGGGCCGACGAAAACGAATTCGAAAAATACAAGATCATGCTGGAAGAAGCCCAGGGCATGAAGGAGCGGCTCGAAAAGTTCACGGCCCCTCGGATTCTCAAGGAGTTGCAGGCACGGATCGAAGCCGTGCGGACTGATTATTTCGCGATCAAGAACGCCTATCAGCTCGAAGTGGACCGGCAGCGGAAGATCGAGGAAATGATCGCCAACTGCAAGCTGACGGCACCTCGTGAGGGAATCGTCGTGTACGCGAACGAATCCAACATGTGGGGCCGTACGGAGGCCCAGATTCAGGAAGGCGCGACTGTCCGTGAGGGCCAGGCGGTGTTCAAGGTGCCCAATCCCAACAAGATGCTGGTGAAGGCCCAGATTAACGAGTCGAAGATTTCCTACATACGCAAGGGGCAGCGTGCGATGATCCTGGTCGACGCTTTCCCTGAAACGCCTCTGGCCGGCACGGTCGAGGAAATTACGGCCATTCCCGCTCCGCCGAAAGGTTTTTCGACGGACATTCGGGCTTATGTCGCCACGGTCAGTATCGACAGCGGCGGTTTTGACGCCCTTCGTCCAGGCATGACGGCCGAAGTCAGCTTTGACGTGACTACCAAGAACGATACGACCCGCATTCCTGTCGATTCGATCATGTTCGTGAAGGAAAAGCCCTTCGTCGCCATCCCCAGCGGCAAGTCGTTCGAATGGCGTCCCATCGATATCGGACTGATGAGCGAAAGCTATGCCGAGTTGAAGTCCGGAATCGCCGAGTCCGACAAGATTGTGGCCAGTCCCTCGAGACTGTCCATCCCTCTGCCTGTCGTCCAGAGCGATGACCGCCCGGCCGCTAACGATAATCCCGCTGCGGTACCTGTGGAACCGATCGCTCAGCCCGAAGCTGCGCCACCTGCCGCGGGCGTCGAAGTCGGCCGCGAATGATATCGGTGATGCGGTGGAATCCGCCGCATCACCAATACTTCTCCTAAACCATGAACTGGCTTGGAATAAGCCGGTTCATTCGATCGTGATCGGAACGGGCCCGGAAGGATCGCTCACCCGCATCATTTTTTTGCCTTCCAGAACGTCCATCAAAAGTTGGCCGCAAAGCTCCGCGCGCCAGGATCGAAGCAGAAACGGAGGGTCCGCCGCAGGGCGTCCGTCCAGCGACCAGCGTACCAGGTCTTTCAGGTCGCCCATGGTAGCCACGAGCGACTGCGATACCTGGGCCTTATTGCAGGCATAGGCGAGAGCAGCCGTGAGGATGCCCAGAAGCATGCCCGAACCGGGCAGGTCGTCGACCCGGTCCGGCAAGCGAGGTAACTGGTCGTCCGGCATCTGGCGGGCTTCATCGACGATCCGCATGATCTCGCCCGAGGCCTTGATCAGGCCAGGGCGGTTGAAGTCTCGCAGGTTTTCCAGGTCGGTCCGCGATTTCGGCTGGCGCTTGGCGATGCCGATCAGAAGGTCGTCGCGAATCAGCTGTCGCACCGGTCTGTTGTTCGTCTGGGCGGTTTCGAGCCGCCATTTGTAAAGCCTGCGGGCGATTTCGAGGCCACGCCGATTGAGGGTGTGGATGCCCGAGATGCGTGTCCAACGGTCTGCCGAGTCGCGCATGGCGATCTCGGACATCAGCATGGACGTTTCCTCATTGAGCCATTCCAGCCGGCCGAGTTCACGAAGCCTGTTTTCCAGCGAATCGGCGATCGGCAGCAAATAGCGAACGTCGTCAAGGGCGTATTCGATCTGGCTTGGGGAGAGCGGTCTTTTTCGCCAGTCCGTGCGGGTTTCGCTCGAAAGGACCGACCGGCCGAGAAATCGCTGAACCAGTACGCCGAGGGACGCCGGATAGGCCGAGCCCACCAGGCCCGCGGCAAGCTGAATGTCGAACACCTTCTCAGGCAGGCGTTCTGTCTGCAGGTTGCAGATTCTCAGGTCTTCCGAACCGGCGTGCACGACGACCCGCATGGCGGGGTCGACGACGGCGTCCCAGAACACGCTGAGCTTGGGAATCACTCGAGGATCGACCACGCCCAGCCGTTCGGTCGTCGCGACCTGGATCAGGCACAGTTCCGGCTCGTAGGTTTCCTCGGGGATGAACTCAGTGTCGAACGCGAACGTGCCGCAGCTGCGCATGTGGTCGACGAGTTCGTCCAACTCGCGCTGGGTATTGATCAGGTGGTGTTCGGAATGAGACGACGGCATGCGGAAAGTTCTTTCGATGAGCGATGCGAAAAGCGTCGCTCAATTTCAGTTGAGGTGGCCCAGAAACCGGAGGATCGTCCGGTTGACGTCCTCAGGCTTCTCCACGCTGGCCAGGTGGCCGGCTTTTTCGATCACTTCGAAGCTGGCCCTGGGCAGGGCGGCGGCGATCTCACGCATTTCGGCCGGTGTGCTGATGAGATCTTCCTCACCGACGAGCACCAGGCTCGGCACGTCGATTTCCGCCAGCATCGGGCGACGGTCCGGCCGGGCCGCCAGAGCTTTCAGGGCATCGCAAGCCGCATGTACGTCGGTGGAGTCGAGAATCCCGGAAACCTGTCGCCAGACATTCGGTTTGTGCCCGATCGTCGTTTTCCCGAGTAGCCGCGGCAGCATGGTCGCCGCCAGTGGACCGACACTGCCGGCCTTGAGAATCAGGTCGCAAGCCCGGTGGCGGTTTGCCGCTTCTTCCGCCGTATCCGGCACCGCTCTGGTGTCCATCAGCAGGATCGAACGGATCCGCTGGCGGTAACGCTCCCAGGCAGCGAAGGTTACGTAACCACCCATCGAAAGCCCGCCGAGCACGACCGGCTCTTCGACCCCAAGAGCATCCATCAGGCCGAAAACCTGATCCGCCATGGCCGCAACGGTCGGGGGACCGTCGACGCGCTTCGATTTGCCATGCCCTGCATAGCTCGGCGTGATCACCCGATAGCCCTGGCTGGCGATAGCCTGCGACTGCTGGTCGAACATCGTATGATCGAGCAGGAGGGCATGCAGCATTACGACGACGGGCCCCTGGCCGAGGTCGGAAACGTGGTCGAATGCGGATGCGTCAGTCGATCTCATCAGGGCGGATGGCCGGGAGTGCTCGAGCGAAATATTGCAGGCAAGTTCAATCGGTCCGACACCGATCGACTGCGAGAAATTATATCACAGGTTTTCTTGCGAAAATTCCGCCAGACCGGGTTTCGCCGCTCAGCTTCTTCGAAAGGAAATCCGTCGCTTCCAAGCGCTACGAATACTCGATCTTCCCGGACAGATCACTTGGGAATCAGATAGACGGCTTTCACGATCGGTTCGCTTCGGACGGACCTTCGGGTGAACTGGACGACCTGGCTGGCATTCGGCGTTTCGTAGACCCATTGCTCTGTCAGCAGGCCCTGGGTCAGGGCCCGAACTTTTCGATCCGGAATGCCGAACCGGGCCTGAATCTGGGCCTGGCTCGCTCCGGCCAGCGTTTCAGGGTCCGCACCCGTGGCGGGCGGCTGTGAGGGGCGGGGTGGCTGAGGAATCTCATCACCGGCGTTCGCGAGCTTGCCGCCCGGCAGGTTCGGCTGCGGGGCGGGGAATTTGCCTTCGGCCGTCGACTGATTCGGGTCGGGCTCGTCCGGGTCGATCCAGCGGTCGCCGTCCTTGCGCCAGCCCAGCGATGCCAGCAATTCGGCCGAAGCGGCATGGTTCGGATCGATCGACTGAGCCTCACGCAGCAGGGCCGCCGCCGTGCGTTTGTCGCCCAGCAGGGCCAGATAGTCTTTCGCCATGGCCAGGCGCCCCTCGGTGTCGGTCGCGGCAAGATTCTCTGACTGCCGGCTCGCAAGCCATTCGCGGGCCAGACGCTTCGAAAGCTCCGGCTGACCGTACTTTTCCCGTACTTGCTCGACCAGCTTGATCAGGTCGTCCCGGCGCAGCGATCTGGCATTCTCCACCAGAGCGATCAAGCCACGGTCACGTACCGACTCGGCCATGGCCGGGCGGTCCGGGAAGTTGTTTTTGGCGATGTCGATCATCGATTCCAGATGATCCGGCTGGCTGGCCGCGGCACTGAGCAGCCCCTTTTCCATGGCCCTGGCCATCAGGTCGCGATCCAGCAGCCGCCTGTCTTCTTCACCGGCTTCGATATAGGCATTCAGCGGGTCGGTCTTGTAGCGGGCCGCGGCCTGGTCGCTCAGTTTGCCCTGTTGAGGTTTGGTGGCGTCGGGGAGCAGGTCTGCGATCTCGCGAGTCAGGCGTTCGAGCCCGGCCTGGTCCTTCGTGCCGGCGACAGCCTTCTCCAGGCCGAGATGCGCGAGCGATCGGACGATCGTCGGGTCCGAACCTGCCTTGGCGGCATCGCGGGCGGCTGAGATCGCCGTCGTTCCGGGCGGCGTTCCCGGCGAGTCGTCCTTCATCCCCAGAATTTTGAACGCATCGGTGCGCAGCGTTCTGGCAGATTCGCGCAATCTCGCATCGGAATATCGTTCGCCGATCGTGTCAGCCCAGGCAGCGAGTTCCAGCCGTTTCTGAGCATCGCCGGCGGGCAGGGCGGCCACTTTGGAGTTCAGTTCGTCCCGTTCCGAAGGCAGCAGTTCCATGTTCGTGACCATGAACTGGAACAGATTGCCAACCTTGATCACTCGTCCCTGAAATCGTCCTCGCGGCATCGGGCTGGGTTTGTCCAGCCGCATCGGGCCGGCGAGTTTCAGAGGGATCGGCGTGCCTTTCAGGGCGATTTCGTCGATCTTGCCGCCATGCTTGCGGAAGTCGGAGATCCGGTCCTCCACTTCGACTGTCTTGTTGAGCCACTCCGGTTTATGAAGCTGGTCCGGCGAAACCCGGGGCAGGCTGCGCTGTGAATTCTTCGCCGTCTGTGCAGCGATTTCTGGCATGCCGGGCTGCATCGCCATCAAAATGCCGAGGTGAATTCCCAGGACGAGGCGAGATCGTGTCATGGCTTGTCGGCCTCCGTATCGCCCGCGGCTCGTTCGGTGACGGGCCACCCGATCGAGCCGAGTGCCGCCCAGCGGGTCATCAGGACGCCGCTTTTGGGGTCGAGCCGGATCCACCAGACGCCGTCCGCCAGTTCGAGATCGCTCAGCCGAACGCCGATCAGAATCGTTTCGCCGAGATTCGGCCTGAGATTCGCCAGCAGTTCGAGGTTTTTGACGTCCAGCTTCCCGAGCGGTCGCGCGGGATTCGGCCCGGGGCCGACCGGCACGCGGAAGTCGAGATCGTAGCCGCCGCCCTGATCGGGAGTTGCGGTGACACGAGCCTCCACCACCAGGGAACGCCCCTTGTCGAGGTTGCGGAAATCGGCCTTGCCCGCTTCACCGGCGGCGAACCGGTCGATGATCTCGTCAAGCGGCCGGCCCACGAGGTCGGCCAGGATCGAAGCCTCCCGGGCCGCCTGGCGAATCTCTTTGGCCTCGTCGGAATTCTCCCGAAGATAATCGAACGCGCTGGCGGCATCGTTGAGAATCTGCTTGGCTTCGTCGAATCGGCCGGCATCCAGGCTCGCGAGACCTTCCGTGCGGGCTTTCTTGACGATTTCAGGAATCCTGTCCCGATAGTTCTGGCGGATCTGGCCACGGATCGTCATCGCGATGATCAGGGCCACGCCGAGACCCACCCAGACTTTCGGGCTGACGCGACGATACAGCGGCACTCGTGGCTGCGGCTCCGGCTCGATTTCGTCCGGTTCGTCCGTGTTCTGCAGGGCTGCCGCTTTTCGGGCGGCCTCTTCTTTACGCCGAGTTTCCTGCAATTGCCGTTCGCGGGCTTGATCGCGGGCTTCCGAGGCCTGGCGGTCGGCATCCTTACCGATCATCTTCTGAAAATCGCCGTCGGCAAGTTCCCGGGCCGGTTTCACTTCGAACTTCGCCGCCGGGTCGTCGACGGGCAGCTTCGCGCCGGATACTCCGCCGGGTACGGCTTCGGAATCCTTGAGCGGAATCGATCCGAAGCCCTGCATCGATTCGTCGTCGACGCTTGCGGGACTTTTGCGGGGCTTGCCGGCGGGAGCGACATCCCGGATCGCCCCGAGGGGGATCAGGTCATAAACGGCTGCGGCGGGTGGTACAGGCAGCCAGCTCGTGGGGCCGACGAAGACGCCTTCACCGCATTCGCGGCAACGGACGGCCTGAAAAGTCTCGGTGCGATGGCCCGTCAGTTCGTGCCCGGAAGGGCATCGGGCCTCGAATCGCATATCGGCCACTGGCTCGCCCGCTTTCGGTCGTGCGCGCGTTTTGCGGTCGAAAATGGGCATATTTCAGGGCACCTGGGCCAGGAGTCCGATGTCGCGGCCGATACGAATGTTGGCGCGTTCGTTCAGTCTAATCGATTTCGCCCGTCATCCCAAGATTACGCCGCCAGAAATGGCGAAGTCACAACGGCCCTTTTAACTCCGGCCAGTCGCTATCGGATCGATACGATCGTTCACTCCGGCACGATCTCCAGCCGGGCGCGTTCGGGCAGTCGGCCGGGGCGGCCGCCTTTGCCCCAATAGGCGACCCACTCCGCCCAGGTCACGGGCGTGCGCTTCAGGTTCACGTTCTGGGCGTCCAGAACGGGCCAGGGATCGTCGTCCTCCTCGGAATGACGCCATTCGGGCAGAATGCCGTCGAGAATCGCAAGAGGGTCCGTAAACGGCTTGGTTCGGGGCTCGATCTGCCCAGGCTGCGAAATGTCGTAAATGAAACGCTCGCGCGGGCGGTACATCGGGTCGGGGAAAACGACCAGCCCGTCCTCATCGACGAGCACCCGGGCCAGGGGACGCATCAGGCCGGTCTTTTCGATCTGGGTCGTGGTCATATCCACGCCGCATTGTGCGAAAAGGCCTGCCAGGCTCACTTTCAGGCATTGCCATTGTTCGGGACGAAGGTCGGCCGATTTCCGGTGAAGCCGCGATTCGGCGATGATCCAGGTGTCCTCGGAGTCGAACCGAACGGTGACGACGGGGTGGCCGTCGTCCGTGACGACTTTCGCCGTCACGCCATGATTGCTGATCCACATCGGTCCGACACGCAGGGGTCGGTCACGGAACGCGGCTGACCCGTTGACGAGCCGAAGCCACTCCCGTTCGAAAAAGTTTCTCAGCGCATGCTCTACATGCTGGTATTTCAGGGAAAGCTCTGCCAGCTTACCCATTCTGCCAGTGCGAAGGCCCTTCTGGCGTGATCGCCGCATCCTGTGCAAGAGCTTAGGCACCGTGCCGCTGTGAAAGCCGCTCGTGAAGAGCCTCGGCAGCGTCTCGCCGTGGTGGCCGATTCTCACCGGGCCGATCGTGCGGGGCCGGTTGGCCTCGTAAAGCTTCCAGTTTTCCTTCAGCTCCCAGACGATGAACCCGATCGCCCCGGGAATGACGGACATGATCAGCGTCGAGGCGGCGGTCGCCTGCTTCTTGTCGTCGTCGAAGAAGGGCAGAATCGTGCCCGTGAGCACGGGGATCATCGGCAGCAGGAACTTGTGCGAAACCGTCACCACGGGGAAGTGTTTGATCGGGTTGATCTGCGGCTCGACGAGCAGGTTGAAAACGAACCGGAAAACATAAAGCGCCATGCCCCAGATCAGCCCCAGAGCACCGGCGAACCATTCCATATAACGCCCGCGGCTACGGCGGAACCGGATGAATTCGTCGATGGCGTAAAGTGTGCGGTTCACGGATTCGCTGAGGGTATCGAAGACTTCGGCCAGAAAGCGGTAAACGCTGACGACCAGGGCGATTCCGAACCGCCGCCAGAGCCATGAGCCCCATTCCAGGACATGTTCCTGGAAGTCCCGGCCCGGGCGGGAGTTGATCGCGACGACCATCGTGACGTAGATCGCCCCCAGGCCGGCGACAAGGTCGGAATTGCGTGATAGATCCTTGCCCGGAATCCGCCACCAGATCAGGCCGGTGAACACGAGCGGCTTGAGAACCCACTTCCAGGCCTGGGCGACGTAAAAGCTGCCGAAGACGATCTTGATGATCGGCACTGCGAGGACGCGCCGGGGCCAGTCCCAGACGATCCCGCGCAGGTAAAGCCCCGAGCGTCGCAGCGAAAGCAGCACCCATTCCCGAAAACCCTGAAGATGAATCATGGCCATCAGAAAGATGCCGACAAGGAACACGTTGAACGTGTGGGTGATCGGATTGAGCTGATGAGGCACGAAAAGGTGCATGTCGAACCGGCCGAGAACCCAGTGATTGAGTTCTTCGGGAATGAAATAGAGGCCGCCCATCAGCATGAACGCGCCGAAGAACGGCAGAATGCCGTACCAGGTGACAAGCCGCCCGACCGGCGCCGCGAAAACCGCGGCACTGGCTCGCTGCAGCAGCCGCAGGTAAATTTCGCCCCGGCGGTAGATCCCGTCGAGCCTATCCGAGAGCAGGGCATCCGCTCGCAGAAGGGCATCGCCGCGAAGCCACTCCTCGGGGCCGCTCAGGTCCTGCATTTTCACAGCGTTGCGTGAAATCGTGTCACGCAGGTGCCCGAGGCCGAAGTAGCCATATTCCACGACCTGGTCGATCAACTGATCGACTGTGCTGCGCATGGCGATCCGTTCGGGCAGATTCGCCGGTACGAAGCCGGCGTCCTCCAGGGAACTTTCCAGAAGCGGCCGGACATGAGCCCGGAAGCGGTTTTCGGTCCGGTGGATCGCATCTTCCAGCAGCCGGCGAAGACTGCGCTTGACCGGCTCATCGATCGCCAGAGCCGGCAGTCGAGTGAGTGCCGCTCGCAAGTGCCGCAGCATCATCACGTAAGGCACGTCAGGCAAGAGGCGGCGTGCGGGCTGGCGGCCGAAACTGCGGAGAGTGCGGCCCCAGTCGATCACGAAGACCGGTTTTTCGGCATCGATCGCCACGCGCTGAAGGTCATAAAGTGCCCGGGAATCTTTCGACCAGAAACCACCCGGGTCGGACTGAAAAAGGTGGACCAGAACCGTACGCCATGCTCCCGCGCTTTCCGGCATGCGCAGGGCGTCGGTGAGTCGGTCCGCAAGGGCCTCCACAAGCGCAATCGGTTCCCTCGAACGATCCGCGGACAGATTCGATTCGTCCGCCAGCCTGCGTTCGGATTCGGCCAGCTTCGCGGCGCGGACGAAATTGCCCTGCCGCACCGCGATCCGGCCCATGGCCCGTGACTGCGCCAGGAGGATCCGGGGCCTGTCAGCCTTCGGAGACAAACGCCACCGGATGCGCTGGACGATCCAGGCCAGATAACCACCCCGGCGTTCGTCCGGCTCAGGCTTCGGGCGTACCGGCGGAATCGAACCGGTGACGGCTTCGGGCGGCTCCAGCGAACCGGCATGCCGTTCATGAGCCCGGGCCGAAACTTCGTCGCCCTGGGAAGGCCGCCACATTTCGGTGATCCATTCCGAATCGGCCCATGGGCTTCGGTCGCTGGCACCTGGCAGCCGCGAGGCTTCGAACAGTCGAGAGGCCGGCACTTCGACATCGATCCAGCGGACCGAATCGATTTTCAGCTGATCGAGAGCGGGAAAGACAAGGGGTAAAGCCTCAGGTTCGAACCACTTGAGTTCAAGATAAGAAGAGGCGAATTCGGCCAGGATTTGCGGCTCGGAGGTGTCCGAACCGATCAGCCGGTCTTCGCGGAGGACCGACCGGATCTCCTTGAGTGTCGTTTCGCCGAGCGATTCGATCCATGACCGCACGAGCGAGCGGCGCCATTGGCCGGAAGTGCGTCTTTTCAGAAGCCACTGATCGACCATCCCGTGGAAGAGCCTGCGCCACAGGTCTCGTCTCTGGCGAGTTTCGTCGCCGTCATCGCGCCGCTGTGTGGCGGCCCCGCTCAGGAGAATCCACACTTCGGGCCGCGTACACTCCGGCGTCACTCCCAGTTCGTCGTCGTCGATGACGCCCTCGAGGAGTTCGTCGGGCACGACGGCCAGGTCGTCATGCAGGATCATCCGGCCTTCGTCGATCGCCGTGAGCCGCTCACGTGCCAGCCGCCGTAATATCCGTTCCGGCACGATCCGGGCATCCGGGCAGGCCGACCTGACGACGGCATCGTCCGTATAACCGAAAAGCGATGCGCCTTCGGCGGACCGTATCGATCCGTTCCAGCCGATGCGATTCCTGTCGCTGCCCACAAGCCGCGAACCTGGCACCGGGCCCGGGGAGCCGTTCGCGATCTCGTGTTTTTCCTGCCTTCGGTTCACGGGATCCTTTGCCTTGTCCGGATCGAGCGTCATGGTCGTCGTATGATCGTATCGTAATGTACAGACCACGCTTTTTCCAAGCGGATGTTGTCCGGTCGAGACCGTTCCCGCATTCGCTTTCGACCGGCGTCGTGTATCATTGAGTTCAGGCGGCCGATTTTCGGATCGGCCGGACCTGGCGGCTATGTCCCGGGCGCAAGGATTCGGAAGCAGAAGAGGCGGAAAATGAAACGGATTCGTCGACCTTTCGGATCGTTCGCGATCGGCCTTCTGGCATGTGTTCTGGCTCTCGGCGAAGCCAGGTCACAGGATGCGCCGGCTGATTCGAAGCCTGTGACCGGAGCGGAAACGGTCGAGCTGTCCATACGCTTCACGGACGGCCGAACGCGGAAGTTCGATCATGTCCCTTTTCGCAAGGGAATGACCGTCGCCGATCTCATGACGTCGGTAAAGTCCGAGAAGGCCAATGACTTCCGCTTCGAACACAAGGGCACCGGAGCGACGGCGTTTCTGCTTTCGATCGACGGTGTCGCGAATCAATCCGGCCAGAGCAGGGATTTCTGGATCTACCGCGTGAACGGGAAACTCGGCGACCGGAGTTTCGGGGCTTACGCTCTCAAGCCGGGCGACAAGGTCCTCTGGCATCTCGGCAAGTACGAGCCGGAATGACGCACCCGTGACGTTCGCATTCGCTGGCCGCTCGATTCCGGGAACGTTCCGAGACGAGCATGAAGCGTCGCTGAAATTGGCTCGATCAGGGTTCGGGAGCCCGGGATTTCGCACGTGGTCCAAGGCTCTTCCGGGCGAGGGGCATGGCAGAACTCAGCCAATTTCGCGGAACTTCCTCATCCGGTTCTGTCGCATCGACTTCTGACTCGACTTCCGTCCGCCATTTTCTTCGTCCAACCTTTCCAAGTCGGTCATTCGCCACTATAATATCCGCCGACACGCCCGCGGATCGAAAGCAGTGAATTCACGGCAATGATCTGTCGATGTTTCAGGTGCACTCGCGGATCGTCACTCAACGGGTTCGGAAAGATCAGACCGAGGAAGGCGACTCTTCAGATATGAATTCCGCGAAGCGAATGTTGACAGACCGTGGCTCGGCAATTTTCCTGCTGCCCCTCCTTTCGGTCGCCGGGATCATGGGCCGCATGCTGCCACACCAGCCGAACGCGACTCCGACCGCGGCCCTGGCACTTGTTGCCGGCGCGGCTCTCGGCATGCGATCGGCCCTGCTTCTTCCGATGATCGTTCTGATGGCCACGGATCTGTTCCTCGGCACTTACGAGCCCCTCGTCATGGTCAGCGTATATGCCTGCATGGCCATTCCGGCCTTTGTCGGCTCGAACCTGATCGGCGAACGCCGCAAACCGCTCGTCATCGCCGGTTCCGCGGCCATTTGTTCGGGCATTTTCTTCATCGTGACCAACTTCGCCGTCTGGGCGAGTGGCGAATGGTACGATCGCACTTTCGCTGGCCTGGTCGCCTGCTATACGGCGGCTTTGCCGTTCTTCCGGAACATGCTGGCAGCGGACCTGCTCTGGTCCGGCGTTCTGTTCACGGGCCTTGCCCTGATCGAATCGTATCGAATCGAAATTGCCGCCCATCACAGCCTTCGGGCCGAGTAAGCTGACCCGAATTCAGGCCGAATCGCAGGCTCGATTCCAGACCGAGTCGTGCGATCCGCCAATGGATTGAGACGACCCGTGAACGACCGCTGGATCGCCGACCGGATGAGGCGAATGGAGGTTTCCGGCATCCGCCGGGCCTTCGAACTCGCCAAAAAATTACCTGACCCGATCAATCTTTCGATCGGTCTGCCCGATTTCACGGTCGCCGAACCGGTGAAGCTGGCGGCGATCCGGGCCGTCATCGAAGACCGTTCCGAATACACCCTGACTTCCGGTCTTTCCGAGCTGCGTCAGGGGATCAAGGATAAAGTTCTCGCCCGGTTGCCGCACGCCGACCGCGACGTGATGGTGACTTCCGGCACCGCCGGCGGCCTGACTCTGATCCTTTCCGTCTGCGTCAACCCTGGCGATGAGGTGATCGTCTTCGATCCCTACTTCGTCATGTACAACAACCTCCTGCAGCTCGTCGGCGGCGTCGGCGTACTCGTCGACACTTATCCCGATTTTCGCATCGATCCGGCCAGGGTCGAAGCCGCGATCACTCCGCGGACGAAGGCCATCATCGTCAATTCGCCGGGGAACCCGACGGGCTTCGTGCAGGACCGCGAAACGCTTCGGCAATTGGCCGAAGTATGCCGCCGCCATAATGTTCTGATTATCAGCGACGAAGTCTATTCGGCCTTCACGTATGACGGCGAGTTCGTCAGCCCGGCCGAGTTCGACGAGAACGTGGTCGTCTGCGACGCCTTCTCGAAAACGCACGGGATGACAGGCTGGCGCTTGGGCTTCGCCCACGGCCCGGCGGCGATCATTCAGGAAATGAACAAGCTGCAGCAGTTCAGCTTCATCTGTGCCCCGAGCCTGGTGCAATACGCCGGGCTTGAAGCCCTGAAGACGGACATGTCGGACCAGGTGGCGGCCTACAAGGCGAAGCGGGACCGGGTCGTGGAGGCGCTCAAGAACGACTACGAACTGGTCGTTCCGGGCGGCGCGTTCTACGTCTTCCCCAAGGCTCCCTGGGGTACGGCGACGGAATTCGTCAACGCCGCCGTCGAGCACAACCTTCTGATCATCGCCGGCAGCACCTTCAGCAAACGCGACACCCACTTCCGCATCAGTTACGCCGTGAAGGACGAAACCCTCGACCGTGGCCTGGAAGTGCTGCGCAAGATGGCGCGGCGCTGACTTCGATTTACGACCGATCAAAAAGGGGACGGGGGTCATTTCCAGAAAATGACCCCCGTCCCCTTTCTTTTTCGGCGCACGGATCGCGCAACCGATTTCGGCTTTGGGGCCGGAGTTTCCGAAATCGGGATCGATTTCCGGGAAATTCGCCCTTGACCGATTTTGCGGATTCGTCATAGTGACTCCGTTCGCGATTGTCCGTGCACATTGTCCGACCGTTCCTGGTGAACTTCGGGCATGACGGGCCGACAGGACGTGGGCCGGGTTCCTCCAGGGGAATCGAGGCATGACGGTCGCGATCGGGCGAATCATGGAAGATTCCGCCCTGAGGTCAACGACCCTAGCACAAGCGAGGGGGTTGGGCCGTGCTACGCATGGACCGATGGCCTGGCCAGGGATGGCCCGGCACCCGATCATGGATTCGGAACCGCCACCGGAACGGGTTCACCGTGCCGACGTTGGCGATCGCCCTGATTTTGTCGCTGGCATTGATACCTGGCGATGTTCAGGGGCAGATTCTCCAGAGACTCGATCCTCCGGCCGTCGACCTGGCCGCTGATCGCATCGAGGTCTGGTCGTCCGATCCGGACAGGCACTGGGTAATCCTCTCAGGACGCGTGTCCGTGGCGCAGGATGGTGAGGGGCTCCGCGCCGACGAAGCCGTCGTGCTCGTCGAGCCTGGCCGTGACGGCAACCGGCAGATGCAGCGCATCGAAGTGCGCGCCGCCGGCAATGTCCGACTCACTTCGCGCCCGGCCAGCTCGCTGGATCGCACGAATCTCACCTTCCGAAGCAAGCTCCCCGTGCGGCTCAAGCCTTACGAACAAGGCGGGATGCGCAAAATCGGACCGGAAACGATCGACCGGAATCGCCTGATCGGGGCGTTCGGCGATGAAGCACGCGCCGCTCTGGACCTGGCCATGCAGCAGCCCGATTCGCCCCCCGCGGCCCCGGGGCTGCCGGAACCGGGCAGCGAATCAGCCGCCCAGAATTCAGCCGCCGTTGCGAACGAAACACCCGGAGCGATCACCGCCGAGGCCGCACCAGCCGTCGCGGCGAGTTCCGACGTACCAGCGGATTTGCCGCAACTGCCCGACTCTCGGACAGAAGCGAAAAGTCTGTCGGAGATGCCCCCGGTTGCCCTGAAAGCTCGTGAAGATGCCGCCGTCGTGCCTGCGCAATCGCCGCCATTGACGCTCGATCCTGATGATGGCCCAGTGCTTTCGAACCCGCTCGACGATCCTTCCGATCTCGTCCGGCCGCCGACGATCGAGCCGCCAGCCACTGCGCCCGAGAATGACCCCCAGGCCGCCCCGCCTGCATTCGGTCAGCCGCCGCAGGGCCGCACGGGCCCTGGTGCAGGGGATCTCAATACGCGCCTGCCGCGGAGCGGTCTGCCGCCGGCATTGCCGGAAGACCCGCTGCCGAATATGCCGTTGCCGAGCCTGATTCTGGGCGATGCGCCGCTGCCGCTGGAAGAAGAGGCCGGGCCGGCCGAGATCATTCCCGGAACCCAGCGTGTCGTCGGCATCTTTCCCCGCGACAGCAGCCGCAATTTCTCGATTCAGGAGCTGCCGCTCGTCGGGCAGACGCGCATCGTCGTCATTCAGGGCGGCGTGAACATCGTCATGGAAACGGGCCCTCAGTTCGGGACAGTCGACCTTTCGGCCGACCGAATCGTCCTGTGGATCACGGACGACGACACGACCAAGGCCACGATGATCGACCCCTCGGGCCAGTTCAAGCAATCGAACCAGGCACCGCTGGAAGTCTATCTGGAAGGCAACGTGATGTATCGGATGGACGAACGAAAAGTCGCCGGTAATGGCGACGAACGAGTCGTCCGTGCCGAAAGTGCCTACTACGATGCCCGTGCCGACCGATTCACGGCGATCCAGGCCGAGCTGAACATTTTTGCCCCCGGCCTGCTGGCGCCGATCCGCACGAAAGCCGACCGCATCAGCCAGTGGCGCGAAGCCGCGATGGGCGAAGATGGTACGCTGCAGATCGGCCGGCCGATGATCGACGTCTCCCGAACGTCCACCACGGGCAGCCGGTTCCCGAACCCCGGCTACCGTTTCGACAGCGACCTGATCCGGATCACGCAGGAAGAAGTGCCGTTGCGTAATCCGATCACGGGCTCGCTCGATCCGATGCCGGGCACCGACTACGAATGGAAGCTCGACGCCCGGCGCAACCGGTTCTACCTGGGCAGCTTGCCGATTCTGTATCTGCCGCGTGTCGTAATGACGCCGGACGATCTCGACCTGCCTCTCAAGCAGCTCCAGTTCCGTACGAACAACTACTTCGGCCAGCAGATCCTGTCCGACTGGTCCATGTTCAAAGTCCTGGGCATGAAGAAGCCCAAGGGGATCGACAACTGGAACCTCGACCTCGACTATCTGTCGGCCCGGGGCCCGGCGGCAGGCTCCGAAATCGGCTATTTCGGGCGTGACATGTTCGGGGGCCGAATCCCCGGCTCGTACTTCGGCTATGGCGACATCTGGGGGATCTGGGACACCGGTAACGACGTTCTCGGTACTGGGCCCGCGGTGATCACCGACCCGGTCGCGGCCGGAAATCGGGGTATCCAGCGTTCCGACATTCCGAACTTCTACAACATGCGAGGCCGCACGGTCTATCGGCACATGCAGAGCCTGCTGGGCGACAATGCCCGCTTCGACGAAGACACCCGCTTCCAGGTGGAATTCGGCTACCTTTCGGACCGCTACTTCCTGGAACAATACTACAAACGGCTCAACGACACGGGCCTGGATCACCAGACGGCCTTTTACGCGGTCCGCCAGAACGAAAATCAGGCCCTTTCCATTCTGGCCAAAGGCAACCTGCAGCAGTTCTACACGGACACTCAGTGGCTGCCTAAGCTCGATTACTACCGCATCGGCGACAGCTTCCTGGGCGACATCGTCACCCACTACAGCCACTCCGGGGCCGATTACGCGAACGTCCACACGGACGTGATGGTCAACAATCCGAACCTTTTCGCATTCCAGCCTTATGACCCGATCAGCCAGACTTCCGGCGCGTTCGGATCGGGCCGGCTTTGGACGAGCCACGAAGTCGACGTGCCGCTGAATCTTGGCCCGTTCAAGTTCACTCCCTATGCCCAGGGGCAGGCCGCCGGCTGGTCCGGACAATACAATAACGCACTGCCGGCCTACACGCTCCCGCCTGATCAGGTGCAGCAGCTCATCCGCAGCGGCAACGACCAGCTCGTCGGCCGTCTCTGGGGCGCTGCCGGTGCCCGCGGCAATATCATGATGTGGCGTGCCTACGAGGTCGAAAGCGAAATCCTCAACGTTCACGGCCTGAATCACAAGATGAACTTCGGGGCCGATTACCGCAACGCCTATTCGACGCTGCCGCTGAACGCGATCGGCGTGCAGGACGAGCTGGACGACAACACCTATGAGTTCGTCCGCCGCTATTTCGCCTTCACCAACTACGGCGGCGGCGTGCTGCCGCCTCAGTACAATCCGCTGCTGCTGGCCACGCGCCGGAATCTGTCGCCGATCACGGGTACGACGGACGTCCTTCAGAGCATGCAGACGGTTCAGCTCAACTGGAATCACCGGCTTCAGACGAAACGTGGCCCGGAAGGGGCGCGCCGCGTGATCGACTGGATGATCCTCGACCTCTCCACAACGTATTTCCCCCAGGCCGATCGCGACAATTTCGGCCAGGACTGGGGCCTGAACACCTATAACTGGGAATGGTACGTGGGGGACCGCACGACCGTGTTCTCCAACGGCTGGTTCGAATTCTGGGATGTTCAGGGCCAGGCGCTCAACCACACCAACCCGAATCGATCCAATGACCCGTTCGGCATGAAGATCATCACGACCGGCTTCTCTTCGAACCGGCCGCCCAAGGGCAACGCGACCGTCAGCTACACGATCCTTCAGACCGGCGAGGTGAACACCTCGGCCCTGAACCTGTCGTATAGCTACTGGATCAGCCCGAAATGGTATTCCACGTTCATGACGAGCTACGACTTCGGCAACGGCATTTCGCTCGGTTCGAACGTGTCGGTCACCCGCATCGGTGCCGACTACCTGACGAGCATCGGCCTGGCGATCGACCCGCAGCGGCAATCGACGATGGTCGCCGTGGAAATCACGCCGCGTCTCAGCCCCAACCTGCGGCTGGGCCAATCGGCCGGCCCCCGGTTCGACAGCCGGTTCGCCCCGACTCAGTGATCTGCTGAAACGGCATGACGGATATTCGACGAATTCAGGGTTCGGACACAGGGAGGTGTGACGATGGAGAACGGGAACGCTCCTCACGAAGCTCCTCGAAAGGATGACACCCGGGCTCCCCTCGGACCCCGATCCGAAACGGCCTGGCCCAGAGATCCGAACCGGGAACGGCCGTCGAAGCGCTATACGCTGACGTCGTTCACGGACGCCTATCGGCTTGACCACGAAGAGCCGACGCTGGAATATCAGCTGCCGCCTTCTCTTATGAACCAGATGCCGGCGACCGTGAACGTGCCGGATCCCAAGATCCTCGAAGAACTCCTTCTGCCTGCCGAAGAACCGCTCACCCGCGCCGACCGTCGCGGCGGTACCCTGGGCAAAAGCTGGGCGGGCCTGAACGGCCTGAAACTGGCCATCCGGGGCGATTCGAGCTTTTTCGCCCACGGCTACCGGTTCACGATCGTGCTCATGTTCGGCGTGATGATCCAGCTGCCCCCGCTGGCCTGGATCATCCTTTCGCTGTGCGGCGGTTTGATACTCCTTTCCGAGCTTTTCAATTCGGCCATCGACGCCCTTGCGCGTGTGGAAACCGGAAAAACACCGGATCAGATCGAAGACGAGCACGCCCAGGCCGCGCGTGATATCGGATCGGCCTGCGTGCTGGTGAGCGTCATCGTCGGCGCGGCCGTAACGCTCGCACTCTTCGGCATGCGCCTTCACGAACTGCTGGTGGAATGACGCTTACATACGAATCAAAGGGGACGGGGGTCATTTCCTGGAAATGACCCCCGTCCCCTTTTTGCTTTTTTGACCGGTCTTATTTTTCGTTTGCGGAAGCGAGAGCCCATTGCCCGTGATCACCGGACGGACGATCATATCCTTTCATGTCCGAAACTTCCGATCGATCGTCGCAACTTAGGAAACCGGCCGATGCCACGTGTCATCCACTTCGAAATTCATGCCAGTGAACCTGAGGCTGTCGCCACGTTCTACTCCGAACTCTTCGGTTGGAAGATTTCGAAATTCGAAGGCATGGAATACTGGCTGATCGACACCGGAGAAAAGTCGACGCCCGGCATCGACGGCGGGATCGTCAAACGCATGGGCCGCCGTCCGAAAGCGGCCAGGCCGTAAACGCCTATGTCTGCGTCGTCGACGTCGAATCTCTCGACGATTCGCTGGAGAAGGCCCTGAGCCTGGGGGCCTCGATCGCCGTGCCGAAAATGCCGGTGCCGGGAGTCGGCTCGCTGGCCTATGTGAAAGACCCGGACGGCAACATTCTGGGCATGCTGCAACCGGAACGAATGCCCGCGTGATTCGATTCCGGCCAGAAATCAGGCGATAAAATCTCGTTTTCGGAATCTCTGATCACTGAGCGGCACCGATGAAATGCAAATGGCTCGTATTCGCACTGTCGGTTTTGATCTTTTCGCCAATTGCGGCCCGGGCGCAGCAGCCGCCGGATTCCGGCAAGACGACCCCCCGGGCATTTCAGCCACCCTCGGCAGCCAAGGATCTCGACAGGTCGAAAATCTTCGGCCAGCCGCCTGATCTCCTGACCGAAAAACCAATCGATCAGCATCCTGTCGGCCAAGCCCCAATTGCGGTTCTGCAACAGCCTGGCGAAACACGCCGATGGACATCGATCGAAATCGTCCTGAGCTTCTCCGTGCTGGTTTTCGGGGCGATGGTCTTCGCGCTTCAGACGTGGCTCGTCGTGAAAATGCCGCTGAACTGGACGCCGAACGCCATCCTGCGTTTCAACGGACTGACGCTCATCATCACGGGTGCGATCCTGCTCGTCACCGCGGGCTATTCGAACGAGCAAATGACACCCGTGATTGGCCTCCTCGGCGCGATCGCGGGTTATCTGCTCGGATCGGTCGAAAAACCGGACGAGAAACGCCCTGAAGCTCGGCAATCTTCGGATGAGCGGCGGCATTCCTCGACGGATGCGGATCAAGCCAAATGAAACGCTCCCAATTGACGATGTTCGTGCGGGAAAACTTGGCCGGACCGATCGAAGCCATTCGTATCATCGTCGATCCGGTCCAGCACAGCCTGATCCCGGCGCATGTCACCCTCTGCCGTGAAGACGAACTCGAAAAGTACGAGGGCTGGCGGGAACGGCTCGCCGCAATGCCGGCGGAAATGATCCTGCAGACTCTTCGTTTCGGCCGGGCGGAATCTTTCGCCGGGCACGGGATCCTGCTGCCCTGTATCGAAGGCATCGAGAGATTTCGAATTCTGAGGCAGACGATTCTCGGCAGTGACACGATTCGCGACGCCAGGCCGCACATGACACTGGCACATCCGCGGAATCCGAAATCGCCCGGAAATGCGATCGAGATCGCCTGCGGCCTGCCTTCGGAATTCGAAATCACGTTCGACACGATCCGGCTGATCGAACAGTTCGATTCGAATCCCTGGAATGTCGTCGAAACGTCAGGTTCGAATTCGCCGCTCGAACGCCACGAGTCCGAATGATCGATCCTGTTCGAAATCGAACGCCGACTTCGAATTCCTGCCCTTACACCGACCCATGCAGCGGCTTGGTCACCCGTGCGGGCATGCCGGTGACCAGAGTGTTCGTCGGCACGTCTTCGGTCACGAACGACCGCAATGCGACAACGGAATTGTCGCCGATCTTCACGCCTGAGCGCACCGTCGCCTGGCCGCCGATGAGGGCGTTTTTGCCGACGTGCACCTTGCCCAGGCGAATGTGCGTGTGAGTAACTTCATGCGTGGCGATGTGGCTGTGCATGCCCAGAATGGCGCCGTCATCGATCGTAATCAGCTCGGGAAATTGAATGTCCAGCTCGACGGCCGATGCGATGAACACCTTGCGGCCGATCTTCATGCCCATCCTGCGCAAGAGCCAGTTCTTCACACGACCGGACGACATGTTCCGCGTGATCGTGATGATGATCCCTTTTTTGACGAAATTCCACCGGTCGTCCGTGAGGAATGCGTGCCAATGGTCGCTGACGTTCTCGTGCGTGCCGTCGAATTGCAATGTCAGAACGGTTTCGTCCGATGCGGCGAATTCTCGTATGATATCTCTTGTGCGGCGAGGCTCAGGCATGCGGCGTCTCGATTCGATCGAAAGTTTCGAAGATCAGGCGGAGTGCATTTCGAATGGTATCAGGAAATGACCCCCGTCCCCTTTTTCATGCAAGTATTGCCTGAATCGGGCTGCCGCCCTGGGCGATCGCGACCGGCCGGGCGGTTTTGTCCAGCACGGTCATTTCCGGGTCGATGCCCAGGCAGCGGTAAATCGTGGCACACAAGTCAGCCGGCCGCACGGGCATGTCCTTCACGAAGGCCGCCTGAGCGTCCGAGGCGCCGTAAACCGTACCGCCCCGAATACCCGCCCCGGCCAGAATCGTGCTGTAACAGTAAGTCCAGTGATCGCGGCCCGAGCTGCCGTTGATCTTCGGAGTCCGGCCCATTTCGCTCATCACCACCACGAGCGTCTCGTCGATCAGGCCCGTCGATTCGAGATCGCCCATCAGGGCGTCGAAGGCCAAATCAAAATAGGGAAGATTGTATTCTTTCAATATGGCGAAGTTGCGGCCGTGGGTGTCCCAGCCGTCATGCTGGAGCATCAGGCGTTCCCAGTAGACGTCCCAGGTGACGTTCACGAACCTTACTCCGGCCTGAACGAGTCTCAGGGCGATCGCCGCACTGTTGCCGAACAGGGTGCGGCCATACCGGTCAAGACGTCGCGGGTCTTCTTTCGAAAGGTCGAACGCACGCCGGGCCGCGGGCGAACTGACCATGTCGAACGCCCTCTGCCGGTTCCGGTCGTACGAATCGCCGGCTTGTGAAGTTTCTTGCGACCTCAGGCCATCTTCGACCTGCTGTAGCAGCGTCCGGCGGCGATCGAGCCGGTCGACCGTGATGCCATCGCCAGGTGTGGCGTCGGGAATCTTCGGCTCGCCGCGGATCACTTGCGGGAACCACGGCTTTTCGGCCGGTGCGCCTGGGTCGTTACGAGGGTCGCATTCGCTATGCAGCGGGTCGAACCGCTTGCCGAGAAATCCCGCATATGGCCCGGGCCGGCGGATCGACTGCCCCCAGCCCAGGTAATTCGGCAGATAGACATAATCAGGCAGGGGCCGAGAGCCCTCGCGCAAGTACTCGCACACTGAGCCCATGCTGGGCGGATAGGTGTCGCTGGTGGTGACGAGGTCGGGCGGGATCGTCTCCCAGCCGGTGTAGCTGGGTAAGGGGTTGTGGCAGCCGCCGCGATGGGTCATCGACCGGACGACGGCAAGCCGATGAGCCCATTTGTTCATTCGCGGCAGGTGCTCGCAGATGTCCAGCCCGGGAACGCTGGTTTTGACCGGGCGGAATTCGCCGCGCACCTCGGCCGGGGCGTCGGGCTTCATGTCGACCATGTCCTGTGTGGCCGCGCCGCCCAGCAGGTAGAGCACGATCACGCTTTTGGCCTTGCCCGGCAGTGTCCCAGCCTGTTCGGCCATGAGAGCCTGCGGCAGATTCAGCCCCAGGCCGGAGCCGAGGGAAATGGCCCCGGCACGAAGGGCCTCGCGCCGGGTGAGGCCGTCGCAGCATCGTTTCGGGCTGCCGAGCAGGGTGATCATCGTGGGGTTCTCGACTTTCGAATCGATTTCATTTGGTCAACGCCCGCTTCAGCAAATTCTCGGTGATCTTCTGCACGCGTTCGTCTGGTCCATGTGGACGGCACCAGTGGGTCCAGGGCAAAGTGTGACCGGGCGGGTTCGAAAGCCCCTGAGCCCAGAAGATGGTACTGGCGTTGAAAACGAAATTGCCTTTCGGGCCAGGATAAATCGTGGCAGCCCACTGCTGGGGCGTCACGCCGCCGACGAACGCCGTGCCGGCACCCACGACTTCCAGGCCAGGAATGTCTTTCGGCGGGTCGCCGTGATATTCCCAGCCGATCAGCCCCGCGACCTTGTCGCCGGCTTTCATGCCGGTACCTTCGAAAATCCAGTGATCGGGCTTCACGCAAACCCAGTCGCCGCCGCCGTTGACCGGCTCCACGTTCCGGGCGCCCATGAGATAGCCTTCGTCCGGGCCCCGATGGGGGTAAGGCCCGTGGACTTTCTCGCGATCGACGGCATACTTGTAATCGCCGCCGTAAGGGCCGCCGCGAAACATCGTGCGCAGCGGCTGGCCGGCGGAATTGGGCGTGAGCGGCGTGACCCAGCAGACGGAATTACCTGATAGGAACATGAGATTCACGCCGGCGTCGCGCATTTTCACGACACTTTCGTACTGGCGGATATCCCAGTATTCGTCGTGGCCGACCGAGATGAAAACCTTGGCCTTCAGGCCCCGATCGGGCGAAATCATATCGGAATTGCAAACGTAAGAGACGTCGTAGCCGTGCTGTTCGAGCCAATAGGCCAGGGGGAATTCGAACGGCAGGAATTCGCCTGATCCGACGGTCAGCGGATCGTTCACGACCCCTTCGAACTGCGCCTCACGGCCATAGGGTCGGTCGAAGCTGACATCGGCCCAGGGGCCCTGGTTGCCTTTCTTGTCCGTGTAAACGCTGTAATTATCGGGCCAGCGGTTGTAGGCCTGCCAGGTGTTGTCGGAGCACTGAAACAGGATATCGACGGGACGGTCGTCACGAACGATGAAGACGACATAGCTTTGATAGGAAGGAGAGTTCCCGTCCGGCGGAACGGTCGCAAGCCTGCCCAGATAGACGCCGCTGGTCCAGTCGGCCGGGATGGTCAGCTCGGTCGCCGGTTCCCAGGTGCATTCATGGATGTTCTTGTGGCCGGGCTTGGGAGTGGCCTGCGGCTTGCCTTCGAAGGGGCCGAGGGTCTGCATCAACCGGGCCCCACGGCCGCCGTAATAACCCATGCGGAAGATTTCGATGGTGAACTTCGAAGCCGGTGCCGTGGAGACCATGATCTTGAGCCGGTCGCCGGCCGCGACGCTCTGGCGGTCGCAATAGCCTTCGATCCAGGGGCTGCGGAAGCCGTGCGTGTCGGTCAGGCGGACGCGTGTGAGTTGCCAGTCCCGCGAGCCTTCGTGAGCGTTTTCGGTCGTGATCGGATTGACCGGCTGGTCAGCGGCGGCCGCCTGGCCTTTCGAAAAGAGCCCGGTGAGACTGGACCCGAAAATGGCGGACACGATCGAACGGCGTCGGTTGATTTTCACGGAATCAGGCCTCTGGGGAGATCTGCGGCGGGACGGATCGGAAGCGGCTTGGGTCGGATTGCGGCAATGAGGGAGACCCGGCGAGCAGCGGCTCAGGCCGGTCGCCTATCAAGTTCAATGGATCCGGAGGTGCCGGTCAAGCCTTCAGGCCTGTCGAAGTTTCGGAAACGATTCTTTACGGAGAGTTTTCGTCGTTGGATTCGGCGATCGATCGCGTTGCGACTTGCGTGTCCGATTTGCTAGAATCCCTCTCGAAACGTAAGGTTGCCGGACGATCCCGAGGGGACTCGCCGGGTGGCCGATTCGTATCGATCCGAAAAAGAAAACAGGGAAACGAAGATGAGCTTCATCACGGCCGGCGATCTGAAACATTTGCTGAACCCCGAATCCGGCGAGAAGTGCGTCTCGCTTTATCAGACGACCTACATGGTCCATCCGGAAGCCGAGCAGAATCCGATCCAGTACAAGGTTCTGCTGAAGCAGCTGGAAACCGAGCTGGCCGCTCACTTCAAGGGCCGTGATTACAAGCCCGTTCTGGAGGCCTTCGCTCCGTTCGTGGCCGACGAAAAATTCTGGCGCTACCGCACGCCCGGCCTGGCAATGTTCTGGCACGCCGGCCACCTGCACGTGTTCGACGTGCCCCGGCCCGTGCCGAACGCGGTCGTCGTGGCCGACAGCTTCCACCTGAAGCCGATCTTCCGCGTGCTGCAGACGACCGACCGCTACAACATTCTGACCCTGGAACGCAACACGGCCCACCTGTTCGAAGCCAATCGCGACGCCATCATCCCGATCGCGCTCGACGACATGCCCGACCACAGCAAGCCGCATGATCTGGGGGCCCGCACCCGCGTTGCCGAGCAACACTTCAGCGGCTTCGGCCGGGCAGTCGTTTCGATCCACGACACCGACGAAAAAGCCGACGACGCAGCCTATTTCCATCAGGTCGATCAGTTCGTCGACAAGAACCTTTCGAAGCGCACTCACCTGCCGCTGGTTCTCGTCGCTCTCTCCGAGCATCAGGGCACTTTCCGCAAGCACGCCAAGAATCACCTGCTGCTGCCCGAAGGCGTTTCGCACAGCCCCAGCCACATGGACCCGAAGGACCTGCGGGACAAGACGTTCCTTGTGCTGGAAAAGTACCAGCATGAGTTCGTCCGCAAGCAGCTCGACAACGTCGAAGCCGCCAAGGCCCACCAGAAGGGCTCGACCGACCTGGCCGAGATCGCCGTCGCCGCCTCGACCGGCCGCGTGGGTACGCTGCTCGTCGATGCCGACAAGAAAATCCCGGGCCGGATCGACCCCTCCAACGGCATCATCGACAAGGAAAATCTGGCCAATCCGGAAATCGACGACGTTCTCGACGATCTCATGGAAATGGTTTTCCGTTCGGAAGGCCAGGTCCTCGTCCTGCCCCACGCCCTGATGCCGGTCGATTCCGGCGTCGCCGCCGTCTACCGGTTCTGATTCCGGCCTGAGCCGGTCGAATCGCGATATCCATTCGAACCTTCGGGGCATTTCCAGTGCCTCGAAGGTTTTTTATTTCCTCATGATATGATGCAATCCTATTGAAATTTCTCATTTCCGCTGGCGATTGCAAGTTCGGCGCGTTGATGGTTGTCGTACCGGTTTTGGAATCGGGGTAACTCTGGTGTGTGAACACCGGGGCGCTCACGATCCCGGAGCGGAACGAACGATTCGTTCCGCCTTGCGGTTTCGACACTTCATTCGATCGATTCAGGGAGGAATCCGAATGATCAGGTGCAATATGCGCTCAGCGATCGCGGCGATCGCCATGGCTGTCTCGACCCTGTCAGGGGCGATTCGCGAAACATTCGCTGCTGACGTACTTTACGTGACCATGTCGGACAACACAGTCCGCAAATTCGACACCGCCGGCAATTCGCTCGGCATCTTCGCGAACGACGGCATGAATGACCCTCGTGGCCTGGCGTTCGACCCTTCAGGCAATCTCTACGTAGCCAATTACGCCACGAACACGCTCGCCAAATTCAACTCGTCGGGCTCGTATCTGCCGGCCGAAACGATCGCCCTTGGCCTGAATTTCTCGGTCGGCGTCGCGATCGATCAGGCGGGCGATATCTACGTCTCGAACGAATCTTCGTCACGTATCCGCAAATTCGATTCCGCCGGCAATCAGCTGGCCACGTCGATTGCAGGGAATACTCCGACGGCCCTGGCGTTCGACAGTGCCGGATTTTTGCGCGTCGCGAACCGGACGGGAAATACGATCGCCAAATACGACACGGACCTGAATGCCGTCGCCGGCACCATTTCGACCGATCTCAACCGGCCGCGCGGTCTGGCCTTCGATGCTTCAGGCAATATCTATGCCGCCAACGGGTTCACGGACGACATCAGCAAGTTTTCGAGTTCCGGAACCTTTCTGGGACGCATCGGAAGTTCGACGAACCTGAACAATCCCTACGGCCTGGCATTCGACTCCCAGGGATACCTTTACGTCGCCAGCGAACAATCGCGGACGATCGCCAAATTCGCCTCCAACGGCGACTTCGTCACCTCGTGGAGCACTGGATCCATCGCTCCCCGATTTATCGCGTTCGAAACGACCACCGTGCCTGAACCTGGCACCCTGGCACTTGGTGCGGTCGCCGTCGCCGTAGCAGTTCTGGCGAAACGGCGATCCCGCAAGCGGCTCATCTGATTCGTCGGTGCGTCGTTCGCGCAAGGGTTGAATCGACCGTCGCGAACGGTGAAGATGGTGCGATCCACGGACGATCGGTCCGCCAGTTTCCCGGAAACGATTTCGGGAATCTGGCGTCCGTTCGGACCGTGACTTCGCACCATCCGCACCATTCAGGGAAAACGATCCGAACCATGCGACGCTTCGACGCGAAGAAATCCCGGCGCATCGCCTGCGCTCTCGTTCCCGGCCTGCTGGCCGCAACCGTCATTTCGGCCGAGTGGGAAACGATTACCCGCCATTCGGGCTGGAAGCAGCACTCCATGCGCCGGCCCAAGCCGCCTGTCGTGACGCCCGCCGAAGGCAACGGACAGCCGCCGGCCGATGCCGTCGTGATTTTCGACGGCAAGTCGCTCGATAATTTCGAATCTCCCGGTGGCGGTTCGCCAAACTGGACGCTCGGCGACGGCTATTTCGAAGTCAAGCCCGGCAGCGGCCCGATCGCCTCGAAGGCGTCCTTCGGCGACGTGCAGTTGCATGTCGAATGGGCTTCGCCCGATCCGGCTATCGGCAAGGGGCAGGATCGAGGCAATTCGGGCGTGTTCCTGATGAACCAGTTCGAAATCCAGGTGCTCGACAATTTCGAAGCCGAAACTTATGCCGATGGCCAGGCCGGGGCGATTTACGGGCAATATCCGCCCCTGGCCAACGCCACGAAACCGCCGGGGCAGTGGCAAACCTACGACATCATCTTTCGAAGGCCCCGGTTCGACGCCGCTGGCAAGCTCGTCGAGCCGGCCCGGATCACCGTCATTCTCAATGGCATCGTCGTTCAGAACAACGAAGTGATTTACGGGCCGACGTCATGGCTGCGATATGACCCCTACGCGAAAGGCCCGGACAAAGCGCCGATCGAGCTGCAGGACCACGGCCACAAGGTGCGGTTCCGCAATATCTGGGCCCGGCCGCTGCCGGAAAGGCCTGCGCCGGACGCTGTCGAAACCGCCCCGATCGCCGTGGTGCCGATGCCGGCCGCGAAGCTGTTGAGCTATGCTGGGGAATATTCGCTGAACACGAGGCCGAATTCGCCGCCGCTTGTGGTCAAGGCCATGGACGATCACTTGATCGCCCGGTTCCCGAACCGTATCACCGAAATGAAACTGGTGCCGGTGGGCGACGGGATCTTCCAGTTCACCGAAACTGACGCGAAATTCGAATTCGCTCCGGACGGCAAATCATTGAAATTCCACATCGGCGGAGACACCCGCACGATCACGCGACGTTGAATGAAATCATTCAGGGCGGGTTCGAGCCCGCCCTGAATGGCTTGCGGATCACTTGCTTTCACGTGCCTTCGCTTCAGCCTCACGCCGTTGAAGGTCGCGCAGGGGGCGATAGCCGATGAGGATGATTCCTTCGTCGGCGATCAGCTTTTTGATTTCAGGATCCTTGGCGAAGGTTTCGAATTCCTCGGCCCTGGTTTTCCAGCTGCCTGAGATGGCCTGGGCTTCATCCGTGGGGAGCTGGGCGTGGATATACAATTCGGTCACGCCGGGCTTGAGATTCTTGATGATCTGGGTCCAGAACGGTTTCACGCCCATCTGGCGATAGAGCGGCAGTTCGTCGTAAACGAAATAGTCCGGGAAGACGATGCCCTTCGCCGCGAATTTCTCGCGCAGACCCGCCTGGCCGAAGCGGTGTAGCGTCTCGGCCGATGCCATGCGGGCGGGCACATTGAATTCGACAGCCAGTTGCAGGTAGGTGTCGAGATATTCGGGGTTGAGCTGAAGCGTGCCCATGTGGCTGTCGATGTGGGTGACGTCCACACCGGCGGCGAGGGCTTTCTTGATCTGGGCCCGGGCTTCGATCAGTGCCTCTTTCGGGTTCGAGGCCTTGTAGACGGCTTCTTCGTCGCCCCACAGGTAACCGTCAGGGTCGAGAAGGCCGGGCACTTCGGATTTCGAAGCGACGGGGCCCCAGCGATAGAATTTCCATTCGCTGGTGTGGGTGATGTGAATTCCGAAGTCTTTTTCGGGGTGAGTTTTGGCGTAATTGGCGATTTCCGGGAACCAGGGGCAGGGCACCATGATGGTCGCCGTGCGCATGATGCCTTTTTCCAGGCACTCGATGGTGGCCAGGTTGGCGGAGTGGCTCATGCCGACATCGTCGCCGTTGACGATCAGAATCTTGTCCGTGGCTTTGTAACCCAGCTTTTCGGCCAGCGTCGGCTCAGCGGCGTGGGCATGCGCCGTCAAGGCTAGTGAGCAGAACAGAAGTGCGATGGGGCGGATCATGAGCGGAACGGTCTCCCGGAAAATGTTCGGACAGAGTGCGGACTCTCGTTCAGCGGACTTTCAGCAGAATCTTGGCCGCGCCCTTGCGGGCGGCATGGGCGAAAGCGGCTTCGGCTTCGTTCAGCGGGTAGATGGCTTCGATGAGCCTTGCGACGTCGAATCTGCCGGCGGCCAGGGCTTCGATCGCCGGTGCGAACGGGCCGCAGCGGCTGCCGACTACGGTGAGTTCGTCGATAACGATCGGGGCCAGGCTCAAGCTGTGTTCGGCGGCGATGGTCGTTTTCAGGCATATGGTGCCGCGGGCCCGCACCAGCTGGCAAGCCGTTTCCAGGCCTGAGGCGTTGCCGGTGGCGTCCACGACGAGGTCGAAGGACTTCGCCGAGTTGGCCAGAGCTTCATCAAGCAAGGCTTTTCCGACGGAATCGCCGGCCCGCTCGAGCTTGGACGGATGCTTGCCGATCAGCGTGACATGGTCGGCCGCGGTGGCCAGTACCCAGGCACAGAGCGTGCCGAGTTTGCCGTCACCGAGTACGGCGACTCGATCGGTTCTCTCGACACGGATTTGCTCGAGAATCCGGAACGCGGCGGCGAGGGGTTCGACGAACACGGCCGATTCGTCAGGAATGGAATCCGGAATGGCGTGCAGGTTGGCTCTGGGCACGGCGACTTTTTCGGCCATGGCGCCGTCGTGCTTGAGGATGCCGAGCACGGTGCGGTTCGGGCAGTGGTTGCCCAGGCCTTTTTTGCACCAGTCGCAATTGCGGCAGGCGTTATTGATTTCGGCCGTGAAGCGTTTTCCTTCGGCATCGGCACCGACAAACTCATGGCCCAGAATGCCTGAATAGCCCATATAGCCGGCTGCAAGCTGGACATCGGTGTCGCAGATCCCGCAGCATCTGACGTCGAGTGTGACTTCGTCCGGGCCTGGGCGCGGCTCGGGGCGGTCGGTAGCGAAGCGTACGCCCCGGCCTTCGCACATTAGCGCTTTCATTCGCGGCTCTGTCTCATAAGGTGTTCGGGTGCCGAAGGGGGATTCGTCCGGGTGACGTGAGGCGGCTGGATTCGGGTCGCCTCGGGGCCGGAATTGGGATCATTGTGACGAATTGGCGGCGTGTCGCCAAGAGACGGAGCGAAGGCGTAACGATTGGACTCAGTACGAAAAACGCTGCTGGCGAAAAAACTAAGCCGCAAAGCGGGCTGGATGATACGCCTGGGCCCTCCGAGCTCCAGCTCGGGGATGTCTTCGCTCGACTGTCGTTTGGAGCCTTCGGAATTGATGGATGCGAATAATTCCCGAGCTGGAGCTCGGGGGGGCCCAGGGTGTTGGTACTTCGCGGAGATTCGTGACTCCAGCCGCCGATTTTGCCGTCCTGAAAAAAAATCGACGAGATCCCGCGTTGAGAGTGTCCTTATCGACTTGGAAGTCCGAATATGACGGGACTAACGAGGACGTTCGGGGCGATCGGCCCGAGTCACGGCCACCGCGAATGGAGAGCGGACCCGTGAAGAGCCGGAACCGGGTGGCGGCGTGGTCCTGAGAGAATCGAGAGCGATACATTCATGAGCACGAATACCGCACACGTTCCGCAGCGAGCAGAGATCGCCTGGGGCCCCATCGTCTGGATGGCGTTTCTGCACCTGGGCGCACTGATGGCGTTCAACGCCGGCTGGTTCACATGGTCCGGTCTGGTTTTGTGTCTGGTTCTGCACTGGCTGACGGGCGGGATCGGCATCTGCATGACGTATCACCGTCTGCTGACGCACTCCAGCTTCAAGGTGCATCCAGGCTGGCTGAAGTACGTTCTCACGGCGATCGGCTGCTGCGCCTCTGAAGGCGGCCCGATCGGCTGGGTGGCGGATCACCGCCGGCACCATGCCCACTCGGACGAACCGGAAGACGTGCACAGTCCTCGTGATGGCTTCGGCTGGGCCCACATGTTCTGGTGGATGACGCCGGACATCACTTCCGTTCACTCGCCCGAATATTACAAACGCTGGGCACCGGATCTTTACAAGGACAAGGTCCTTCGCTTCATCGACGCCACGCACCTGCTTTATCCGCTGCTGATGGGTGCCGCGTGCTACGTCGCCGGCGAATATTTCGTGGGCAACGGCATGAGCTGGCTGGTCTGGGGCTTCTTCGTCCGTACCGTGCTGGTGCTGCACGCCACCTGGCTGGTCAATTCGGCCACACACAGATGGGGCTACCGCTCGCATGAGACCCGCGATGATTCCACCAATCTCTGGTGGGTCGCTCTGGTGACCTACGGCGAAGGCTGGCACAATAATCACCACGCCTATCAGACCTCGGCCGCCCACGGCCTGGACTGGTGGGAAATCGACACGACCTACATCGCCATCAAGCTGATGAGCTATCTGGGCCTGGCCAGCGACATCAAGGTCGCCAAGCCGGAGAAGAAGACGGCCGTGACGACCTCCGGCGTTTCTGCCGCCTCAATTGCCGAAGCCACCCGCAACGCCGCCACGACGGTGAAGGCCGATCTCCCGAATGTGGAACTGCCTGGCGCGATCGATACGCCGGACGTTCTCACCCCGACCGGGGCCTGATCCGGCGCGAACTTCGCGGAACGGCCCTGATCGCTCGAAACATCTCTTTCCCCGGGGGATTCCGCTTGCCGGGATCCCCCGGTTCTGTCATACTTTCCTTACGAATCGCGGCCTTAGCTCAACGGCAGAGCAGGGGACTCATTCGCAAACGACGAGTGCCGCCGGCGGGTGACCGCCGGACGGGATCCGGGTGAATTGCGGGAAACCTGTCGCGGACCTGGCCGATATCTTTCGACCGGTTCCGAAATGGCAATCCGCAGCCAAGTTCGGCTGAGTATCGTTCGCCGAAAAGGTTCAGAGACTAGCGGGGTGAGCCTCAACGATAACCCCCGCATCGGCCTGGCCAGTCGTGGCCAACTGGCCGATCAGCGCCCGGCCTCTGGCGTTATACCGGTTTCGACCGGTCAAACGATCCAGAGGGTGAGATAGTCCGAGCCGTCGGGAAACCGGCGGAAGTTCTCGAATCCCTTGGTTGCAGGTTCGAATCCTGCAGGCCGCATCGAAACCTTCTGACATGTTTCCGAGTCGTTCGCGGGTTCGTACCGAATCGACTTCGGGCAAGATCTTCCGATAATCGCGACCTCGACATGACACCTGATCCGGATCCTTCGTCCCGTGTCGTGGCCGGTGTTCCGGAAACTTACGAGCTTGCGGAACCCAACCTGGCGCGCCCTCCGTCGCGAACGCCGGTAGTCCGTGAGTCGATGGCCGGACGCATTTTGACGGCTTCGGCCTATTTTGCCGCCCTGGCTTTTCATGTGATGACGATCTTGGGTTCGCTCGGCGGCTGGCAGGGGCTCAATTCGAACGCCCCGATCCTGAAGGACGATCACCCGCTTTATCTGCACTCGGCGGTGGTCACACGGTCGTTCCTGGCCCAGTCGGGCACCACGGCCGGTTATGATCCGACCTTCATGGCCGGCTATCCGAAATCGGCCGTGTTTCCCGCTTCGAGCACCCTGCCCGAAATGGTGATGGCGGCATTCGGGGGCTGGGTCGCGCCGGCGGTCGTCTATAAGTGGTATGTGTTTCTTGCTGCGACTTTCGCGCCGGTATTGATCCTCTGGGCCGCGTCGGGGCTGGCGCGGTCGAGAATCGCAGGGGCGCTGGCCGCCGTCGTATGGATGCTCTATATCTGGTCGGACTTCCCGATCCAGTACGTCGGCTTCGGCATGGTTCCCTATTTTCTGGCGATACCTCTTGCACTGGCGACCCTTCGAGTTTGCGTGGCCTGGCTCGAAAACGGCGGAACAGCCCGATGGCTGGGCATGACATTCCTGCTGGCCGCGACGACGCTTACCCACTTCACCGCCCTGATGGTTCTTGTGCCCGCAGCGGTCGGGGCCTGGCTGTTCGCCCCGAGAAAATTCCGTAACGCCTTGTCAGGACTGGTTTCAGGGGCTGCCGCCGCCGGTGTCAACGCCTTCTGGTGGTGGCCCGGGGTGGTGCTGGCCGGCACGAAGGGCGAAAGCGGCTTCGCGTTTTCCCATCCGGAAGGGGTCATCAAACGCCTCGGCCAGATCTTCTGGACCGAAGCGCCGGCTGAGGCCCTGCTCATTCTTGGCTTTTGTGCCGGTTTGCCGCTCATGCATAAGCAGGCACGAGTCGCCGCCGCAGGTCTTACAGGCTTCGCTGCCGCCGGTTTCTTCTGGGGTTATGGGGCAGGTGCGTTCCGCAGCCTCGATTTTCTTCAACCTGGCCGGCATACGTATGCGGCTTACTCAGCCTGTGCAGTCATCTCGGCTTACGCGATTGTGGCAGTCGTATCGATGTTGCGCAGAAAAAGCCTTTCGGCAGCGATCGGTGCATGTGCGGGCCTGCTGGGCCTGGCCGTAAGGCTGTTCGGCCCGGGGCTGGTCGCGGTTTACAGCATGTGGACGACGCCCGGCACGGCTCCGCTCGATTCGAAACCGCCAGCGGCTTATGAATTGATACGCAATACACTGAAGGGGCGGGTCGGTCCGGCGGACCGGATCCTTTACGAAGAAGGGGGCTTCGGGCCCGACTTTTTCCGGGGTGGCCGATATTCGGGCGTGCTGGCGCGGGATCTGGGCGTCGAATTTCTGGGCGGGCCGTATCTGCACGCGGCACTGACGACGAACGTCGCCCAGTTCGGCGAAGGCAAGCTGGCCGGGCGTGAGAATTGGGACGCCACCTGGCTGGAAACGGTCCGCAAGCGTTATGGGCTGACGTGGATCGTGTGCTGGAGCGACAAGGCCCGGGCCGTCCTGGACACCGACCCGGATCGTTACGAGACGATCCTGCGGGACGGGCCTTTGCGAATCGCCCGACTGAAGGGGGCGAACGCGCAGGAGTCGCCGGTTTCGCCGACCTTGCCTCTGGCCGGTGGTGATTTCGTCGAAGGGCCGGTGGTCGCGAAACCGGGGCAAATCGTGATCCCGGTTCGACCTTCGTCGGGAACTGCCGTTGACCGGGAAGTCATTCTGCGTTATCACTGGGCTCCGAATCTGAAGATTTCGAGCCCGGAGGGTATCGAAGTGCTTCAGGAGAACGGCCAAAGTCTCCCCGATACGGCGTTTCCGCCTCTGATCCGGCTTCGTCTGAAGCCTTCGGTTCAAGGTCCGGTGGAATTACGAATCGGCTTCGGGGCATGACTCCAGCAGGGTCGCGGGTACGGTCGCCGCGATTCGTGACGGTTCGAATCACTGAAGAGTCGCCGGCTCGACTCCAAGGAAGGGGCTTGCCGAATGAGTTCGGTCACCTGGACGCTGAACCCGCGCTACGAAAATCTGGGACGACGCGCCCTTCGCTCGTTCCTCATCGTGGTCACGCTGATGGCCGTGATCGCCTACGCGCACAAGGCTTCGGAAGATCGCAGCGCATTCATACGCTGGCGATATCAGGTTCTCCAGCTCATGGATCAAGGGCGGAACATCTATGACCGGGAAATGTACCCGAACCCGCCGGTCATGCCGATCACGCTTTATCCGCTCATGGTGCTGCCTCCTTTGATGGGGGCGGTCAGCTTCTTTCTGATCAAGGTCGGTCTCGCATTGATCTCGGCCCGGATGGTGGCCCGGATGGTTCGCGAGAAAGGCTGGCCGATTTCCTGGTGGTGCTACCTGGCCATTGCCGTGATGAGCCTGAGGCCGATCCTGAGCGACCTTCAGCATGGCAATATCAATATCTTGATCCTGTTCATGGTCGTAGCGGCGCTCGATGCCTGGACACGCGGCCGCGACTGGCTTGGCGGGGCGGCGCTCGGGTTGGCCATCACGTGCAAGGTCACTCCCGCGCTGTTCCTGCCCTATTTCCTGTACAAGCGGTCCTGGAAGATGCTTGTCGCCACATCCGTGGCGATTTTCGTGTTCATGATCGTCGTGCCGACGATCGTCCTCGGGCCCGATCTGGCCAGCCGATGCCTGGGCTCGTGGTGGCACAGGATCATCAGCCCCTACGTTTCCGGCGGTGTCGTCGGCGACCTCGAAATCAATCAGTCGATGGTCGGCGTGTTCAACCGGCTGATGGTATTGGACGAAACGCCGGGCAGATACGGTTCGCAGCTCAAGCTGAACGTCGTCAACTGGGATCCGAAGATTGTCGCCCGTATCGTGAAGGTCATGTCGATCGGCGTCGTCGGCCTGATGTTCCTGCTGACCCGTACCCGCACCGACCGGCGCGACGATCCACGACTGCTCGGCGAATTTTCGCTCGTCGTTTTGACGATGCTGTTCGTTTCGGAACGGAGCTGGAAGCATCATTACGTCACGCTGCTCCTGCCCCTGACCTATCTTACGTACAGGCTCTTCCGCCCCGACATCCCACGTCGTGACAAGAAGATCATCGTGGCCGCGCTGGGGGCCGCCATGTTCCTGATCGCGACGACTTCGAGCGAAATCGGCGGCTGGTTCGCCGACGGCAAAGGGCATAAAATCGCCCAGTTCTACGGCATGTATTTCTGGGCCGGTGTCGTTCTCTTCGGCGTCACGGCCTGGCGAGTCGTCGTGGAAGGGCGCTGGCCATCTTCGTCGCCGAGCCTGCTTCCGTCACTCGCATCATCTGCCGTAAGTACTGATTCGAAAACCAGTTCGATCCTCGATCGATTCCTGCCGACACCGCATGTCAGGGTGACTTCGCAGGAAAAATCCGGAAAATCGGAACAATCGGTCTCAACTTCCTGACCGTTACCATCCGATCATAAAACCAGACGACACAAGAGTCGGCTTGGAGCGTTGTCCCGGAAGGGGCGAATGTTCCGGGCCGGCCTCGTTTCCGGGGGGGATACCGGGCAACGAATGTGCACGGATGAAGCGAGGCCCAGGGAATCGGGGGGTATGTCAGCCATGCAACGGGAACGCAAGAAGAATCAGCGTTACTTCGAGATTCAGGATTCCTGCCTGGAACGGCGTGAAGTCATGACGTCGTCGATGGGCAACACCTTCGCGATTCTGCCTGGGCAGATCGCGGCAGCGGGCGAGGCTTCGGTCGTCCGCGTGAACCTGACCAAAGAACTTTTCACGATGCCCAAGGGCAAAGCGACGCTGGGCGTTGCCGTCGCGGCCTCTCAAGGCTCGACCGTTCAGCCGGAAATCGCCGGGGTTACGGATGGCACGAACCGTCAAATCGGCCAATCGAACATGGCCGGCATGCAGCGTAGCGAAGTGGCTTCGGCCGTCACGACCAAAGTCGCCCAGCCGACCCTTCTGAACGTCAGGCTCGGCCGCCGCCAGGCTTCATCGCCCGTGAACATTTCCGTGAAGGACAAAGCCGGCACGAACGGTGATTACCTCACCGGTTTCTACCTGCCGGGCGACGCCGACGGTGACCTGAAAGTCACCAAAAAGGACATCGACGCCATCAAGGGCATCATCGGTGCGAAGGTCGGCGAGACGAAATACAACTTCAACGCCGACTCGAATCGCGACGGGCAGATTTCCAAGGCGGATCTGCGTCTCGCCCAGCAGAATAACGGTGTGGCGGTGAAAGTCCTGCCGATGATCACTGCCCGGCTCGATCCGGCTTCTGACACTGGTGCCGATGACCGGATCACGGACCAGCGTCAGGTCAAATTCGAAGGTGTCGCCACGCCCGGCTCGACCGTCACCTTCTCGGAAGTCGACGGCAAGACTGGCTCCGCGACGTCAACATCTGACGCCTCAGGGAATTACGTCGTCAACGTGAACCTCGCGGACGGCAATAACCTGTTCCGAGTCGTCGCCAAAGACGCCTTCGGACAGGAGATCACGGGTGTCCTGTCGCCAGTCACCTGGCGGGCTGATCCACCGGCAGCGACGACCACCACGACCTCGACGACGACCACGACGACTGGTTCGTCAGGAGCCTGACAAGGCGAATCCGTCAAAGAATCGCATTGGGAACGACGCGCGAAGGCGGCCAGGGAAGGCCGCTTTCGTGCTTTTTCGTTGCGAATCTCACGATGCTCGTTCGGTACGAAACCGTTCGAAAGTCACTGCTGATCGATCGTATCCGCGTCCGTATTCCAGCCGGGATAGATGAAGGGCGATCTGGGCCGGACGGCACGCCCCTGCGACGACAGGTTCGGCAGCGAATCCTTCCAGGGAAAGTTCGGATAAGCGACGGCGTCGCCTTCCATCAGCGGGATCGGCCCGGTACCAGTCGGCTGAAGCACTTTCACGGGCTTCATCTGGCCGCGGAAAGCCGAAAACGGGCCATAAATTGCCATCGATTCCCGCTCGTCCTGATTGAGCGGAGTGTAACCGCCGCCCATCACGCCATTTCCACGCACCCAGACCGACTGATTGGGCGTGAAGCTGCCCAGCATTGGCGAAGGGGCGACACCGTTACGTACGTCCATCGTCGGCCGGACGGGCGCGACGACCGTCACGTTCGTCGACTGCACATAAACAGGCCTCGGTCGACCTCCCGCATGGCCTGTCGAAGCGACGGCCACCGTCAAACAGACGGCGACAGCCGCCCGCTGCATTTGCTGTTTCGTATCCATAGCCTGAACTTGCCTTTATGTCAGGATGTCCGCTCATGATGCGTGGCGTTCGGCGCTTGGCCGAAATCGCGAAACAAGTCGCCAGGCTTTGCCCGAATTGCCCAGTCTTCCTGTCTTGTAAAATTTACAACAGATTTTTCGAGGCGTGAGACAAATCCTGAAAATCGCGGGATGGCGAAACGGTTTGTTCTTACCGATCGGTGTACGCGGTTCGGAGCGATCGTCGTCGGTCGGCTGACTCAAAAGAGAAAAAGCCACGGTATGACCGTGGCTTCAAGCATTCTCATCGAGCGGAAGGATTCGCGATTCGGATCGATTCGAATCCATTCCCGCCAGGGCGTTGGCTTACTCTGGCGTACGGGCGGACTTCGGCGTTCGATCTCAGCGAGGAGAACGATACCGGATGTCGGCATAGGGCCGAGGCATTGGCGATGAAGGCCGGGTAGGCGACAGCAGCTTGTGCGTCTCCTGGATGATCCTGGCTACGGCGTCGCCATAGCGCGATTCGAGCAGATCGTCGAGCATGCCGGCCAGGTCGTCCCGATGGTCCGAAGTGCCGAATGTCCGTTTGACGTCGGAATAGTCCGGCATCTCAGGTTCGTCGCCGAACGGCCAATCCTGCGTCGAACTCATTCCGCCTCGGGCACTTTCGTGAATCGGACGCGAAGGGAATGAGCCTGCCTGTTCCGGGGTTTCGCTCAAGGGTCGGTTGCCGAGGAGTTGATCCACCGGAACTTCCAGAGCCTGGGCGATTCGCCTCAGAGTGCCCGCCCGCGGCACTTCGGTCTTGCCGCATTCGATCTGATAAAGCGCCGTCCGGCTGATTTCCGCACGGGCGGCCAGAGCATCGGGGCCGAGCCCCTTCTTGTAACGGATTTCACGAATTCGCTGAGCCAGCGTGGACATGTGGATCACTCCCGGAAGATGGCGGATTCTTGATCGATCGAGGTGGACCGCTGCGGATGATTCGATAGCACGTAAGTTCCTAGCCTGGAACGGCTTTTCTCGGCGAGATGAGGCTATATTAAGCGTGTCGCGCCGAAAAGTTGAGAGGTGAACCCCCGTATTCTCGAGATCTCCTGTTCGATGATTCCGAAAACCGCACTTACTTTGGCGGCTTTCCGTGTCGTCAAAGTCATCTTCCGACACGTTCCGGTGATTTGCGAACGCTTTCCCGGAAAGTTTTCGGAAATCCTGGTCCGGTTCGTTCGCCTGGAGTGACGATGTCCTTGATCGCAGGCTTGGGATGGTAGAGAATCACGATTCATCGGTATTTCGGGCGAGAGCCCGAATGTGGTTTGTGGGCGAGGTCGTCGTCGTGGTTTCGAGGATTGCGGAAGTGCCGTCGATGGGCCGCTCCGGCTTGCACGGCGGAGCCTTCTCCGGCCTTCCAGAATTCCTACGTATGATGTCCGTCGCCTGTGACCCGTGATTCCGCGCCGATTTCCCAAATCTCCTATCGAATCAGGTCCACACGATGCTTTCGGTCATCAAAAGGTTCATGCCCGCAGTCGTTTACGTGTTGTCAGCTCTTGCTGCTTCAGGCCAGGCTCAGGACACCCAGGCCGAAATCCTCAGGCTTGATCCTCGATTCGACAAGCTCATTCCCAAAGAAGCCAAAATCGAAAAACTCGGTTCAGGCTACAAATGGTCCGAAGGCCCCGTGTGGCTCAGTGCCGATCAGGCGCTCGTCTTCTCCGACGTACCGAACAATGTCGCCTATAAGTGGGACAAGACTGGCCGGCAGCCGAGCGAATTCCTCAAGCCCAGCGGCGATACCGGCCACCTGCCCGACGGCAGCGGCCAGGGCTCGAACGGTCTGACGCTCGATGCCCGGGGGCGGCTCGTCCTCATGCAGCACGGCGACCGCCGCGTCGCCCGCCTGGAACCCAACGGTACCTTCAAGACACTGGCCGACAAATATCAGGGCAAACGTCTGAACAGCCCCAACGACGGTGCCTTCGACGCCGCCGGAAATCTCTACTTCACAGATCCGCCCTATGGCCTGAAAAAAGGGGCGGAAGACCCGGCCCGCGAACTCGACTTCAGCGGCGTCTATCGCCTCGACGGCAAAACCGGCGAACTTACGCTCATGACCAGAGAACTGAAATTCCCGAACGGTCTGGCGTTTTCTCCGGATTACAAAACAGCTTACGTCGCCAATTCCGACCCTGACCGGCCGATCCTCATGGCTTATCCTGTGAAGGAAGACGGCACGTTCGGCCCGGGCCGGCAATTCGCGGATACGGCAGACCTTCTCAAGGCCGGGAAGCCCGGGCTGCCCGACGGCCTCAAAGTCGACAATGCCGGCAATGTCTTTACGACCGGCCCGGGCGGTGTGCTGGTCTATGCGCCCGATGGCACGATGCTGGGCCGGATCGACACGAAAGTTCCCACGGCCAATTGCGCCTGGGGCGACGACGGTTCGACGCTCTACATCACGGCCAACGACACGCTCGTCCGCGTGCGGACGACCACGAAGGGCAAGCTGGAAGGCCCGCCCGCGAAGTGACTTCGCGGAGGACGAATCGATTCGAATCGATTCGATTCGATTCGATTCGTTCGCTTTCGGAACCAACTGAACGGAACTGTCCTTGAAAATCGAATCCCGCGAATACAAGCTGCTGATCGATCACTCCCTGTTTCGCCACCGGTCGGAAGCCGTCAACGAAATCTGGCGCGAGATTCGCCACGCGGCGAAGGATTTGCCGGCGGTCCGGATCAAGGGCGAGCTGAAGCTCGCCGGAACCCGGATGGCCCGGTTCCTCGATACGCCTGATTTCACGTTCCGCCGCAACGGATTGCTGCTTCGTCAGCGCTGGGGAGAGGGCAGCTCCGAATTGACGCTGAAGTGCCGGTCCGAGGATCTTTTCCTCGCCTTCGGAACCGACGTCACTCCCGCGAAAGGTCTGGCGGGCAAGGCGAAGTTCGAAGAGGACATCGCCCCGCCGTTCCTCAGCCGGTTTTCCCATTCGGCCACAGTGGCGGGACTTGTATCCGATAAGCCGGGCAAACCTCCGAAAGCACCGGCGACGGTCGCCGACGCCGAAGAAGTCTTCCCGGTGATCGGCACGCTGTCATCGGACGAACGAACGCTGCACGGCAAGATAGAAATCCGTACGGTGCAGGGGATCGAGGTCAAAGAGACTGTCTGGACGAGCGATACGATCGAGATCCGGGTCGACGACGAATCGAAGCCGCTGAAGGCGAGCTTCGCGGCGATTCTCTGGACGAGGGGGCCTTCCGAAACGCCCGTGATCGCCGAGCTTTCGTTCAAGATCCGTACGCTCGACGGCTACCTGAGCCGGTCGGCGGCAGCTGGAGCTCGTTCACTCCACCGCGCCCTTCAGGGCCTGGACAGTTACCGCTCCGACGCCCGCACCAAGACCGAATACGTATATCGGGATGGTGGGAGGGATTGAAATCCGTAGGGCGGGCTTCAGCCCGCCGTTTTCGAACGTCGCATCCGGGCCGGCGTGGTACTCACTTCGCATCCGGGCTGGCGGGCTGAAGCCCGCCCAACTCATGATTCACTTCGCATCCGGGCTGGCGGGCTGAAGCCCGCCCTACTCATGATTCATTTCGCATCCGGGCTAATCCAATTCCATTCCTTCGATTCCCTGTGGGATTCCATATTCGGCACATCCCCAATCTGGTGGATAGAGCCCTTTTTTCGAAGCCTGATGGAATGTCGAATATGGCCAATCGATGACGCATCGAACCAATCCGTGTTTGACGGGATTGTAATGAATGTAATGAAAATGATTCTCGAAATCGCATTCGTCTCGGATCAAGTGCTCCCAGAACCGCTTTTGCCAGACCGCCCGGTCACGCCGTTCGACTTGAGATGCACTCCTTTTAGACTCTTTGCCACCGATTTCGAGCCATCGATGCGTAAAACAGCCTTAATCTGCCCTATTCGTGAAGAAAAATCGTCATCGCCCCGCGGAAGACTCAGAAGGATATGAAAATGCTCAGGAAGTAGCACCATCGCTTCGATGGCGAATGGCTTGCTGGTCCTCGCATTTTCGATGCAGGCACGCAAGAGTGATCGAGCGGATTCCGTACGAAAGATCGTATTCCGGTTCGCCGTGACGACAGTGAGAAAATACGTTCCTCCAGTTGTGTAAAGTCTGCGGTAATTCGGCATCGAAGGTTCCCGACGACAAGGACAAGTCCTTCTTCGTAGGGCGGGCTTCAGCCCGCCGTTTTCGAACGTCGCTTCCGGGTTGCCGGGCTACTCACGTCGCATCCGGGTTGGCGGGCTGAAGCCCGCCCTACTCATGATTCACGTCGCATCCGGGCTGGCGGGCTGAAGCCCGCCTACTCATGATTCACCTGGACAAAGTCACTTGAGTGCCTGCCATGCGATATCCTTGCGATACCAGCCACCCGGGAATTTGATTTTCGCGCAGGCTTCGTAGGCCCGGTCCGCGGCTTCCTGGAGGGTGTCGCCGATGGCCGTGACGTTAAGAACCCGGCCGCCATCGGAAATGACGACGGGCTCGGCCCCGCTTTTGACGGGCCTGAGGCCTGTGCCAGCATGGAAAACCTTCACACCAGGTACGGCATTGGCTTCGTCGAGGCCCTTGATCTCTTTGCCCCGCTCGTATTTGCCTGGATAGCCTTCGGCGGCGAAGACGACCGTGATCGCCGGGCGATCGTCCCAGACGACTTCGGCAGTGTCGAGCCGTTCGTCGATCACGGCTTCGAGCAGGTCGACCAGGTCGCTCTTGAGCCGCATCAGAATGACCTGGCATTCCGGGTCGCCGAAACGCACGTTGAATTCCAGCACCTTCGGGCCCTGCGAAGTCAGCATGATGCCGGCATAGAGCAGCCCCTTGAAAGGCCGGCGCTGGCGCTTCATCGAATGCACGGCGTGTACGAGCACTTCTGACTCGATCACGCTCATCACTTCCGGCTTCAGCACATCCGCGGGACTGTAGGCACCCATGCCGCCCGTGTTGGGTCCGGCGTCGCCGTCGAAGGCACGCTTGTGATCCTGGCTGGATGGCAGCGGCAGGATCGAACGGCCATCGGTCAGGGCGAGGACGCTGGTCTCGACACCGTCGAGGCGTTCCTCGATCAGAATCGAATCGCCCGCGCGGCCGAAGACGCGCTTCATCATCAGGCTTTCGACGGCCTCCATGGCTTCGCCGATCGTGTCGCACACGAAGACGCCCTTGCCTGCCGCCAGACCGTCGGCCTTCACGACAAGGCCGATCGGGTGGGCCATAATTGCCTTGCGGGCCGTTTCGGCTGTGTCGTAAAGGACCTTTTCGCCCCGTTCCTCGATCTCGACCTGCACATTGCCCGAGAGCATATTGCGGGCGTCGAAGATCCGGTCGATGGCCTGCAGCGCTTCCGCGGCGGTGACGCACGTGAACGGCTGGCGGACGGTCGACCGGCCTTTCGAGCGGATCGTGACCGAAACATCGCGCGAGAGCAGGTATCGTTCGGCATCCGGCAAGCTGCGGAAGACGCGGAAGTCGGCCGTGGGGATGCCGGCCTGACGCATCATTTCCTTCGAGAATATCTTCGAGCCTTCAAGCTCCGCGGCGTCCTTTCGGGGGCCGAACACGCGCAGGCCCTCGCGGGCGAAGACGTCGGCGATGCCGAGGGTGAGCGGGTCTTCGGGGCCGACGACGGTCAGATCGACCCCCTTGCGGCGGGCGAGCTGCAGCAGGCCCCGGACGTCGTTGGGCTCGACGGCTTCGTTGATGACCTTATCCTCCAGGGCCGTGCCGGCGTTGCCCGGAGCACAGATCACCTGGGTGACTTTGGGAGACTGTGCCAGCTTCCAGCACAACGCATGTTCACGGCCGCCGCGACCGACCACCAGAACCTTCAAGGCAGCACCTTCCTCGGATCGTTTCGACTTGGGGCGATTCATACCGACGATCTTGCCGCGAAGCAATTTGGCGTCGTGGCCGGTTTCGGGTATGATGGCGGGTCCGATCTGTCCGGCACGCCGAAGCGGCCGGGGATTCGTGCGGGAACCGACGAACGTGTGTCGGAGTCCGGAACCGCCGTTGCGTGCCCAAGTCTAACCGGACGGGGCCGCTTTGGCGAGTGGTACGGTAAGCGAACTTAACGAAGGAATCCGACCGGTGAAACGCGTGGGTGTGCTGGGCGCCAGCGGCGCCGTGGGCGAAGTGATGGTGCGGCTGCTGGAACAACGGGCTTTTCCGGCCTCTTCCGTGAAATTTCTCGCGAGCCCCCGCAGCGCGGGCCGGACGATCCGGTTCGCGGGCGAGGATCACCCGATCCTGCCCGTTTCCGACAAACAGTTCGAAGGCATCGACATTCTGCTTTCGAGCACGCCGGCTTCGGTTTCGCGCGAAACCAGCCCCGCCGCAGCCCGGGCCGGCGCGGTCGTCATCGACAACAGCTCCGCCTGGCGTATGGACCCGAACGTGCCCCTGGTCGTGCCGGAGGTCAATCCGCACGATATCGACAAGCATCAGGGCATCATCGCCAATCCGAACTGCTCGACGATCCAGATGGTCGTCGCCCTCAAGCCCTTGCACGAAAAATTCCGCATCAAGCGAGTGATCGTCAGCACGTACCAGGCCGTCTCAGGGGCTGGCCAGAAGGGCATGTCCGAGCTGGAAGACCAGGTGAAAGCCCGCCTGGCAGGCCAGTCAGAACCTGCACCAGCCAAATTCGCCCACCCCATCGCCTTCAATTGCGTGGCCCAGATCGACGACTTCCTCGATTCCGGCTACACGAAGGAAGAGATGAAGATGGTCAACGAAACCCGCAAGATCATGGGCGACGCGTCGATCCAGGTGCAGCCGACATGCATTCGCGTGCCGGTCGTGAACTGCCATAGCGAGTCGATTCTGATCGAGTGCGAAAAACCGCTCACGCCGGACGACGCTCGCCAGATCTGGGCGAATTCCCCCGGGGTGATCGTCGACGACGACTTCCGCAACCGCCAGCACCCCAACCCGCGAGCCGCCGACGGACGCGACGAAGTCTTCGTCGGCCGGATTCGGCAGGAAATCGATAACCCGCATGGCCTTCTGTTCTGGTGCGTGAGCGATAACCTGCGCAAGGGGGCGGCCCTGAACGCCGTTCAGATCGCCGAAACCATGATCGCCCGGGGGCTTTGATCCGCCCTTCGGCACAACTTTCGTGATCGATGCGGGCTGGCCCGGTATCTTGAAAGATCCAGGCCAGCCCTCGTTTTTCGTGTATGCGTAAACTCTGGCTGAGAGCTTCATTGCGATGGATGTCCGCCAGATCCGCCTGACGATCGCCTATGACGGTACCGACTTCGCCGGCTGGCAAATTCAGCCCGGGCTGCCGACGATTCAGGAGTCGGTCGAGTCGGCGCTGGAAAAAATGCTGGGCAGGCGGCCTCAGGTCATGGGCAGTGGCCGCACGGACGCGGGCGTGCATGCGATCGGCCAGGTTGCGACTTTCTTGACCTCGGCCACTTACGAACCGGCTATCTTTCGGAATGCACTGAATGCGTTCCTGCCTGACACGATCCGCGTAAGGCACGCCGACGAAGTTTCGCAGGCGTTTCACCCGACGCTCGATGCCCGTTCGAAACGCTATCGATATCGTGTCGACAATGGCCCGGTGGCCGATCCGATGAAGTTCCGCTATGCGCACCACGTGCCCAGGCCGCTCGACGAATCGGAAATGCGTGCGGCAGCCTCGTGGCTTATCGGCAGGCACGATTTCGCGGCGTTTCAGACGGTCGGTTCGGAGCGGATTTCCACCGTCAGGCGCATATTCGCATGTGATGTCATTCGGGTCGACGACGAAGTGCACATCGAGGTCGAAGCGGACGGTTTTCTTTACAACATGGTGCGCTCGATCGCGGGCACGCTGATTCTCGTCGGTTCGGGCAAGTGGGCCACGCGACGCGTGGCGGACGTGCTGAAATCATGCGACCGGAAAATCGCCGGCCCGACCGCCCCGGCCAAAGGGCTGACGAAACTGCGGGTGAATTTCGAAAGTCCAAGGTTCGAGCCTGGTTGGATGAAATACAAGTAGCAGCGGAAAATCGCAGTCGCAGCGGCGTCCCGCCGCTGATCGCGTTGGGATTCGAACTCGGTATCGAACGAATCGAACGAAATCCACATCCGAAGAAATCAGGGATCGACTTGGCGGAATGTTCGACCGATCCGAAAAATCAGGCCGCGATTCCTGGTCGGATATCGCGGCCTTCGTGATCGTAAACCGAATTGATCTGGTGGCCGTCAGCCCTTCTTCTTGGCGGGCGTCGCTTCTTCGAGCGTGCCGGCCTTGGGGGCGGCGGCGAATTCTTCGGCCGACATCGTCTTGATGCGGCGGTCCAGCATCAGGACTTGTCCGCCCTTCTGGGGCACGTCTTTTTCGTAGGCGAGGACTTTGTCGGACTCAGGCCCGGTGGGTTCTTCGCCAAGGCTGGTCAACTCCGCACCCCAGAAGACGATGACTTCTCCGGTGACGAGAGGCGTCAGCCCGGAAGGGGCGACGTTCTCGATGGTACGAAGATCCGCCAGGGATTTGGGGGCTTTCTTGGTCGTCGCAGCATAAGACCGGTACAGTTCGGCGACTTCACCGAGGCGGGATTCTACGGCGAGTTCCTGAGTTACCGGGCCACCCGAACCGCCACAGCCAACGCAAACCATGGTCATCAGGAGAGAGACAGAAACGATCGCAAAACGCGCGGACATGAACTTGCTCCGATCAGAAATCCTTGAGTGTATCTGCGTTACGAAACAGCAACGGGACGAGGTGATCGTCCCGTTGTGACGTTTCGTAGTGAATTGCGCCAGGCGATCAATAAGCGTCGGCCGAAATGACTTCGCCGCCCGCTTTTGTGCCAAGGGCACGCCACGTGGTTTCGTTGACGGTGTTCTTCACGAACCGGACCGAGCCGTCGCAGAAGGTGACGTTCACACCACCGGGGTGATAGCTTCGTGCGGCCGTGTGGGACGCGACGAACGAACCATCGATGCAGTCCCACTTTGTGGTATTGGGCGTCATCGTGTGGTTGTAGTAGCTGGTGATCGGCAGGTTACGATAGTACTGCTGGCCGCGATACCGCAGGCGCGAACCGGGGAAGGTCAGGCAGGGCGCGGGCGGAACCTGCATGCCGCCAGCCATCGAGCCGGTGAAGTAGTAGACGTTCAGCAGGCTCGGGATCGGAATTTCGCCCACGGTGTTCGCGATCGAAATCGAGCGGATCGTTTCCGAATAGAGCGCCGTGTTGCTCGTGCCGTCGGTGATGGAACCGATGGTCGTCGGATTTTGGACCTTCAGGTGATTGACCGGATTCGAAGTGGCGGTGCCGCTGCGATCGAGCCGGACGTTGAAGATCCCGGCATTGACGGCGTTCGGTTCCTGGAAGCCGAAGGCGGTGCCCAGCTCCAGAGAGGCCGTATTGCCGACATTACCGAAATAGTTGCAGTATCCGAGCTGCGAAACGCCGGCGAGCAACTTCGCCTGGGAAGGATCGCTCGGGCAGACGAAGGCCGAGACGATCTGGGTCTGGGCCGTGTCGTTCGGGGATGTCGGGCCGGTCAGGTTGATGTTCGCTTCGAAATTGAACGCGCCGTAGAGGCTGGCCGATTCGAGGAACTGAAGAATGAGGGCGTTCGAGTTCGCGCGGCCGCCGCCACCCGGCATGGGATTCGGGCCGTAGCCCGGAGCGAAGTGGCCGTTGGTCGATTCGAAGTTATGGTTAGCCAGCCCGATTTGCTTCAGATTGTTCACGCACTGAGCACGGCGGGCGGCTTCGCGGGCAGACTGCACTGCCGGAAGAAGCAGAGAGATGAGTACGGCGATGATCGCGATCACCACCAGCAGCTCGATCAGGGTAAAGCCCTTACGAGCACGGAAAGCTTGGGGCATAAGACTTAGCTCCGTATCAGGAAAGTGTGTTCCTTTGCAGACCAATCCTCATTATCAGCGAATCTTGTGCCGATCGTCAATCCTGTGATGGATTTTTGCATTCGAAAACGAACATTTCTGAATATTCATGCATGAGCGGAACGACGCGTTTCCGATAGCCCGGGGTCGACGGGCGAGCACCGAACGATTCGACAGGAATGGCGATCGCATTCGGGAGCATCGAAATCGTATGACCATCGATTTTGATAACTCGTCAAATAAAAAACAGGGGGCCGGAATTCTCCGGCCCCCCTTGGATTGGCGATCGATGCGTCTCAGGGACGCAACGCTTATTTCTTGGCGTTTTCGGCCTGGACCTTCTTCACGATCTCTTCCTGCATCTTGGTCGGAACCTTTTGATACTTCAGGAATTCCATCGAGAAGCCGCCCTTGCCCTGGGTCATGCTCCGAAGGTCGTTCGAGTAGCCGAACATTTCGGAGAGCGGCACTTCGGCTTCGATCATGACGAAGCTTTCGCGGTTTTCGGTGCCGAGGATCACGCCACGGCGGCTGGAGACGTTACCGGTGACCGGCCCCTGGAATTCGGTCGGAACTTCGACTTCGACCTTCATGATCGGTTCGAGCAGGACCGGATCGGCCTTCTTGAACGTTTCGCGGAAGGCGTCGAAGCCCGTGATCTGGAAGGCCATGTCGGACGAGTCGACGTCGTGGTAGGAACCGTCGGAAAGGATCATCTTCACGCCGATGACCGGGAAGCCGGCGACGGGGCCCTTGTCCAGAGCGCGACGGAAGCCCTTTTCAACCGACGGAATGAATTCGTTGGGAATCCGGCCGCCGACGACCTTGTTTTCGAAGATGAACGATTCGCCGTCGCCTTCGACGCTCAGAGGCACCAGGGTGCCGACGACGTGGCCGTACTGACCGGAACCACCCGTCTGCTTCCGGTGCTTGTAGTTGTAGTCGGTCTGCTTGGTCGGCGTTTCGCGGTAGGCGACCTTCGGCATGCCGACCTGGCACTCGACCTTGTATTCGCGCTTGATGCGCTCGACATAGATTTCCAGGTGCAGTTCGCCCATGCCCGAGATGATCGTCTCGGCCGTTTCCGGATCCTGGTGGACGCGGAAGGTCGGGTCTTCACGCATGAAGCGGGACAGAGCCTTGGAAAGCTTGTCGGCGTCCTGCTGCTTGGTGGCCGAGATCGACAGGTCGATCACGGGCGCCGCCGCGAAGATCGACTCCAGCGAGTAGTTCAGGCCGTCCTGGCAGTAGGTGTCCCCGGTGGCACAGTCCACGCCCATGACCGCGACGATGTCGCCGGCACTGGCTGAATCGATGTCTTCCTTTTTGTCCGAGTGGACGCGAAGGATCCGGCTGACCCGCTGCTTCTTCTTGAGACGCGTGTTGAAGTAGAACTCGCCCTTCTTCAGCGTGCCCTGATAGACCCGCGTGTAGGTCAGCTGGCCGAAGGGTTCTTCGACGAGCTTGAAGGCCATCGCCACGAGCGGCTTTTCCGGGTCGGGAAGGATGTCGATCTCTTCGGCGTTGTTGTCGTTGTCCTTGGCCTTGACGTTCCGGTCCAGCGGGCTGGGCAGGTAGGAGGCGACGGCGTCCAGCAGAGTCTGCACGCCCTTGTTCTTGTAAGCCGAGCCGACGTAGACCGGGCACAGCTGGTTGGCCAGCACGCCTTCGCGGATCGTCTTATGGATCAGGTCCAGCGGCACTTCCTGCTCTTCAAGAAGAAGTTCCATGACTTCGTCGGAGAACAGGGAGATCGCTTCGAGCATCCCCTGACGGGCACGCACGGCTTCGTCCTTGAACTCGGCCGGGATCGGCTCGCGGCGGACGGTGTCGCCCTTCTCGCCGTCGAAATAGACGGCTTCCATGTTGATCAGGTCGATCACGCCCTGGAAGTTGGCCTCGGCACCCATCGGCAATTGCATCGGCACGGCGTTCAGGCCGAGCTTGTCGCCCAGGGCCTTGATGACGTTACGCGGATTGGCGCCGGTACGGTCCATCTTGTTGATGAACGCCAGGCGGGGGACGTTATAGCGCTTCATCTGGCGGTCGACCGTGATCGACTGAGACTGAACGCCGGCAACGGCACACAGAACCAGAACGGCACCGTCCAGAACCCGCAGGGAACGCTCCACCTCGACCGTGAAGTCCACGTGGCCGGGGGTGTCGATCAGGTTGACCTTGTGCCCCTTCCACTCGACGGTCGTCGCCGCCGAGGTGATGGTGATGCCCCGTTCCTTCTCCAGCTCCATGTGGTCCATGACGGCGCCGTCGCCATCGCCCTTGACCTCGTTGATCTTGTGGATCTTGCCCGAGTAGTAAAGAATCCGTTCCGAAAGTGTCGTCTTGCCGGAATCGATGTGCGCCGAGATACCGATATTGCGCACGTTGCGCAGGGCTTCCATCAGTTGCGTGGACATGGAGCGTATATTTCGGGCCTTTGGACCCGTCCTCTGAATCGGGCTTGCGAGTTTATGCCTTTTTGCCTTCGGTCTCGACCGGACACTCCGGACGCTCAAGCCGTCGCCGATTCGAACGACTCACCGTACCCGCCATGATCGACCCGCGACATGAAGAAGCGATGAAGACCGGGTACGCCAGACCGAATGACCGCCTTGTGTGGATCTCTGACCCCTCACCCCGAAAAGTTACGATCCGGGACGGAAATCGCCGTATCCTTCACGAAATATCCTATCCGCAAAGGTTCGTCTTGACAATACGAAAATCTCTTGACCTTACCGGCTTTTCCGCCATCCGTCGCACAATCCGCATGCATGGACGAAATGCCGCGGAAAACCGGACCTTCGGCTCATGCACGCCGATCGCCGCTTGAATCCTGCCGCGCTTCCGGCCATTCTGGTCATATCCGCGGAACTCGCTCGATTCGAAAACTCCGCTCAGGCTGGCTCCTCCCTTCGCACCGGTATCGCTCATGCCGAAAAATATCGATCGCCGTAGCGCCATCAAGGCCACCGTCGCCGGAATCGGCGCGATCATCGCGTCCGATCAACTGGCCGAGATTTCTTATTCCGCTCCGCCGTTCGGCTCCGGCTTTCCCGAGCTGGAATCCCTCACGACAGGCGAATGGTGGACCAGAGCCGCCGCCGGGTCGACTGTCAGCGCAGCGGAAAAAGCCAAAGTCAAAGCCAAAGCGAAACCGAAGGCGAAAACCAGAGCGGCCGGTCAGCCGACTCCGCCAGCGATGCTCGTGCCTCGCGACCAGGTGGTCGCATTCGCGCTTTACACATGCCAGAACGGGGTGCTGAAACTCTCGGCGCAGCTGTTTCCGCTTTTGCCCGACGAGCCGAAATCCGTTCGCCTGGAAGTCGAGAAAGACGGTGCCTGGGCTGAAATCGGCCGGGCCGATGTCCTTTATCCAGGCTGGGACGCCCACTTCCGCGTGGAAGGGTGGGATGCTTCGAAATCCGTCGCCTATCGTGTGCGGCACGGTGAAAGTGCCATGTTCGAAGGGATCGTCCGCCACGATCCGTCCGAAAAGCCCGTGATCGTCGTGGGCAATCTTTCCTGCAATTCCAGCCGAACGACCGGTTCCCGCAACGAGATCGTCGAAAATCTCAAACGGCTTGACCCCGACCTGCTCTTTTTCGCCGGCGACCAGACTTATCGACACACCGAACACACCGCTGGCTGGATCGAATTCGGGCTGCAATTTCGCGACGTCATTCGCGACAGGCCGACGATCTGCATTCCGGACGATCACGATGTCGGCCACGGCAACGTCTGGGGCGAGTCGGGCAAACGCTCGACAATTCCCGGCGACGCCGATGGGGGTTACCGTTATCCGGTCGAATACGTCAACCAGGTGCAGCGGCAGCAGTCGTGGCATCTGCCCGATCCGGTCGACCCGGCACCGGTCGATCGGGGCATTGGCGTCTATTTCACTCGACTGACGCTCGGGGGAATCGATTTCGCGATTCTCGAAGACCGGAAATTCAAAACCGGGCCTGCCGGGAAAATTCCGCAAATGGGGCCGCGGCCGGACCACGTGAATGATCCGAAATACGACCCGAAGTCGATCGATCTGCCGAATCTGGAATTGCTCGGGCCGCGTCAGGAGGCGTTTCTGGATCGCTGGACTCGCGACTGGACCGGCGCGGAAATGAAATGCGTGCTCTCTCAGACAGCCTTTTGCGGCGCGGTGCACATTCACGGCACGCCCGAAAACCGACTTCTGGCCGATCTCGATTGCAATGGCTGGCCTCAAACCAAGCGGTCGAATGCCCTGAAGATCGTCCGCCGGGCCTGGGCAACGCATCTGTGCGGCGATCAGCACCTGGCCGCCGTGGTGAAGCACGGTATCGACACCTTCGGCGACGGCCCTTATGGCTTCACCAGCCCGGCACTGGTCAACACCATTTACGCCCGCTGGTGGCATCCGGCCGACGAAAAGCCGGGACCGAACCCCGTGCCTGGCAGCCCGCTGACGTGGACGGGCGAATTCCGGGACGGTCTTGGCAATCGCATTTCGATGCTGGCCTATGCCAATCCCGAAGACCTTGCCGACGAGAAAAAACGGGCCGACGGTTTCGGTATCGCCAGGTTCGACAAGCGAAATCAATCGGTCACTTTCGAATGCTGGCCCCGGTTCGCCGATTCGAGTCAGGGCGATTCGGCCCAGTTCCCCGGCTGGCCGATCACATTCGAAACCCAGGCGAACGATGGCCGCAAGGTGGCCGGATATCTGCCGGACCTCAAGTTCGAAAATGTGACGAATCCCGTTGTCGAGGTGATCGACGAATCGACGGGCGAAACGGTCTATTGCGTTCGCGTTCAGGGGGATTCGTTTCGGCCGAGGGTGTATGCACAGGGTAAATACACTTTGAAAATCGGCCGGAATAAGCCGGAAGAAAAGATAATCTCCGGCCTTGAAATCGTCGCCAATGAGTCGGGCGAGAGTCGGCGGGTGAAAGTCTGATCGTAACCGGGACGTATGCTTCGAAGGCATGCACTTGCATCAAGCGGCATGTCGCAAGCAGCCGTAGATGGGCATCAAGACTGAGCGAATCGCAAGAGATAAGGCGTATTTCATGAATCCCGAACCGAAACGCGTGAAGCAGGTCATTTGCATGCGGCATGATTTGAACATGCGCCGAGGCAAGCAGATCGCCCAGGGGGCGCATGCTTCGATGTCATTTCTCTGCCGGCGATTGCAGGCGCAAGGGACGATGTCGCTCAGTGACTTTTCCGAAACCCAGCAGGCCTGGCTGACCGGTTCCTTCGCGAAGGTATGTTGTCGGGTGAACAGCGAAGAAGAGCTGATGGAAATCTACGAAAAAGCGGTCGCCGCCGGGCTTGAAGTTCATCTGATCACCGACAGCGGCAAGACCGAGTTTCACGGGCAGCCGACGCGGACGTGTCTGGCGATCGGCCCTGACGATGCCGCGGCGATCGACGCGATCACGGGGCATTTGCAATTGCTTTGAATGAGAGTTGTCGAATCACGAAATTAAAGAGTCTGATCGAATCATTCTCCGATGAGTCTATGGATCGAATGCTCGATGCAATTCGCCACGAATGATGCGAATGGTACGCAATCTCCTTTGTTCGCCAATTCCAGTGTATTGAGATATTCGGCCCGGTCTGCGACGTCAATGATCGTCACGGGGAAGCGACGTTGCATCAACCAGTAGTTCATCAACAGGCGAGCCGTGCGGCCGTTGCCGTCGGAGAATGGGTGAATGGCCACGAAATTGTAATGCAACTCCGCGGCCTGGATGGCGGGATGAAGGCCTCGAGTTCGATTCGCCAGATCGAGCATGGCCGGGATGAGTTCGTCGAACGGATGACCTCCAGGCGGAACGAATCGCGTGCCCTTGATCAGTACTCGTCCTGTGCGCAACCCGCCTGCGGCTGGATCGATGTCACGCATTACGATTTTGTGAATATCGAGCAGGTCCTGCAACGTCAGGGCGTCGTGGGGTGGCCTTTCGGCGATCCAGGTTTCGACCTTTCCGAAAGCCGTATCGTGGTTTCGAGCCACGTATATTTCTTTCAGGTTCTTGCCGCCCGGCGGCGAAATGCCTTCGAGGACGAGCTGGGTTTCCCGCAGGCTGAGCGTGTTGCCTTCGATCGCGTTCGAATTGTAGGTCAGTTCGACTCGCATCGCTTCGAGCGAATTTCGGGCGACTTTTCCGGCTTGCAATTCGGCTTCGAATCGTTGCCAGGCTCGATCGAGAGCCTGTAACCTTTGCTCCAACTGCTGGGCCGCTGGCGAAAAATCGATCAGCGGTTCCGGCAGATTGGTCATGGGATTCGAATTTTCGAAGTTGCGATCGGGTTCACCGATTCAATCTTTCCGGTCGAACCGATCGAAAAGAATCTTCGCGGCGTGCGAGCAGACGAGATCGCCGGCGTTCTCCGGGCCCCAGCTCTGGTCTTCGTTCTTGTCGGTCATCACGCAAAGAGCCACGGGGCCCGATTTCGTGTCGATGATCCCGGCCGCAGTGCGAGAGGCGTTCACGCTGCCTGTTTTGAACGCGATTTTGGTTCCATAGGGCAAAAATCGCGGGAACTTGTTTTTGTCGTCGCAGGTCAAAAGCTGTGCATACATCTCAGTGCTGGCTTCAGGGCTGACGAGCTTCTTCTGATGCAGCAATTCCAGCAGCCGGATCATTTCGTCCGCCGATGTCGACCCCAGGCCGAATTGTTTCGATCGTTCCGGCGCGATCGACGTTTCCCGCTTGTAGACTTTCGAATGAACCCACGTGTTGGGGCAACCAAGTGAGGCCATGTATTTCGCCGTCGAGTCCAGGCCGATGACGTCCAGCACAAGATTCGTGGCCGTATTGTCGGAAAACTTGATCATGAGCCGCACGGCGTCCCGCAAAGCGAGCGTGGAACCTGCAGAGAAGTCCGCAGTGAGGATTCCCGAGCCGGGGACCTTGTCCTCAGCCTTGAGGGTGATCATTTTGTCCAGCGAGACTTTTTTCTCCGCCGCCTGGCGATAGGTCTCGATCATGATCGGGAATTTGCACAGGCTCGCCGTCGGCATCGGCTTATCGGCGTTGATCGACCAGTTCTGGCCGGTTTTCAGGTGCTTCCATGCGATGGCGACTTCGCCTTTGTGATCGGTCGCGAGTGACTTCAGAGCCTTGATCATGCGAACGTCTTCGTTCGAAGGGTCGTCGGCCCGCAGCGGCAGTGTGCCAGCGATGGCTCCGGCGATACCTGTCGCGAGGAAATCCCGGCGAAACCAGTTCTTCATGTCGTGTTTCCTGCCGATTCGTCGATGCAAAATGTTGCGGGATGTCGTTTCGCGCTCTCCGGCCGTATCATGATGACATGAATTCCAGTGACGATCAACCGAACGAATCCGGCAACAAGAGAGCGAGCGAGTCGAAACGCCCGCTTGCGCCGATCGATGTGCATTCGATCCTGATGCTCGTGGTGGCGGCTTTGATTCTGGCCTGGAGCTTCTGGCCAGTTGCGGGAAAGGACCGGCAAGACCGCGTACCCATCGCCGTGGGAAATCTCTCGCCGCCACTGCGCTGCCTGGACCCTGTCACTGGCGAACCGCTCTTCGCACTGGTGCCGCGCGGATGGTTCGTCTGGATCGTTCTTGGCCCGGATTCGGACCCGGACGGCGCGCGGCTGAAGGCCGAAATTGAGAAGGTCGAGGCGGTCTGGCGGACAATGGCGGATCTTGACCAGTGGCGGCGGGTGATCGTGACGAATGACGAAACGACGGCAGAAAGCATTGTGGCACGAGGAGTCGAGCCACGAACGGTTCCCCACGCGATCGGCCTGCGAGCCGGTTCGAATTCCGATTCCTGGAGTGGTGCCCAGAGGGTTCGGCATTTTCTGATCGAGCCGACCGGAAAGATCCTCATGATCGAACCGGCCGAGACGGATCATCCCGGAGGGATCGAAAAGATCCGAGACGATCTGCGTCGCCGGCTGCGTGCCTGGGAAGGTGAATTCGACGACCTACCGAGATTTTCGTGACACAAGACGGACATTCTGTCGAGTGACGATTTTAAACATTTTGATCGAGTACGGTTGCATGAATGGGAGACCACCATGCCTTGGTAATTCGCGAGCGTTGATTGCGAATGTCCCTCCGGGATCGATTCCGATGGATTTTCATGCGCAAGTTTGATCCGTTCCTGCATGAACTCAATCATGAGATTTTGCATCGCAAATTTAGACCGCTTGCATGGATCGATTTTGTGCTGCGAAAGCGGAATGTTTTATTCATTGTTTCCGAAATATGTCCGAATTGCGGACTCGGTGTCAAAAGTCGAGACAAAGCCTGGTGTTCGCTTCACGCCAGTCCTTTCGTCGGCCGACTTCGCAGTTGAATTCATGCGGAAATCATTGCGAAGTTGGCCGACGCGAAAGATGAACGGACGATCGAGATCCGTCTCAAGACCGTAAACCGTCGGGTATGACCTTCACATAATTTCCCCCGGGAACCAGGTCAAAATCGCCATCGAGCAGTTTTCCATCCACGGATTTGACACCTCGTGTCGTCGATGCGGAGACGATCAAGCGATATGCCGAGCCTGAATTGATCGGTTGCGCCATTCGGATCGTCGCTGCTTTTGACTTCGCGTTGAAGGAAATCTGCCTGATCCGGACGTTTCTGTCATCTCGCGTGCCGAATCGCCCATCCTTGCCGGCACTCACGATCGAGTAATTCCGAATGTCTCTGACAGATGAAATGTTCATGTCGCTATCGAATGTCAGATCGATGCGGGAGATGGTATTCCGAATTCTGAAGGCTTCGAATCGAACGACTTTCGCGGGGGCGGGAAGAACGTTCACAGTCGCCGTGCGGGTCGTCATCGCACCGTCGCTGTCCTGTATGTTGACAGTAATTACGAATGAGCCGGTTCTTACGTAAGAATGGCTCAAAAGGAATGACTTCGAAATCGGATCGAGTTCGAGGGATTTCAATCCGCTTCCGTCGCCGTAATCGACTTTGGCCTGCCATGTGTCATTTCCTGGATCTGACCAGTTTCCGCCCAAATTCAGACCTCGCCCCAACACGAGATCGACCGCGGCGGGCAGCATCAGATCGGGAGCGACATTTTTGACTTTTACCGTAAATCTCTTCGAATCCGTGAGTACGGGGGTTCCGTCATCTTTGGCGATCACGGTAATGAAATAGGATTCTTGCCCGTCGATCGATGTCCATCGGATTTCTCCGGTCGTCGGATGAATCGTCATCCCGGCCGGTATTGAGCCGGAAAACGCGAACGAAAGCTTTTGACCTGGATCCGTGTCCGTGGCTCGCGCGAAAAAGTTCAGGCTTGAACCTTCATTGATCTCGAACTCCGTGTTCGGCAGGAAAAGTGTCGGTCGTTCGTTAGGGAGGATGGTCGCATCGAAGTTTACGATTTCCGAGCCCGACAAAGTCGCCGTGACCGCAAAATTGCCTGAGACCGAATTCGCTGTAAAGATTGCGGAGGTCGCGATTCCGTCAATGTCTGTGACCGCCATACCCATGCCGCCTGCGAACGAGCCGGATGCCCCGAATTGCGGGGCTGCGAATGTCACCGATACGCCGGCGACGGGGTTTCCGAGGCCGTCGATCACACGGGCCTTAAATCTTGCTCCGAATGCGGAATTCACCCTGGCTGACTGACCTGAACCTGAGAAAGCCTGAATCGCAAGCAACCCGCTGGTCTGGCTGCCCACTCGGACTATGCCGTTGCCATCGGACGGCAAGGCGATATAAAAACTATTGTCGAAATCGTCGAGAACGATGTGGGAACCGAAATACGATGCAGCGTTCGGACTGTGGCCGATCACGCTGTTCGTCGATGAGATTTCGCCGGTGATTCCGGTGAAACCGTTCCCCCAAGTTATCGCCCCGGCGTCAACGATCGAGCCATTATCCCAGTAGGAGCTTCGCAAGAGGAAGTTGCCGTTATTCAGGGCTGTGACGCTTAAGTAGTCGACACCCAGCCGGTCGAGCGCGGAGGACCCGACCAGGCTGTTGGCCGCTGAAACGACGCCCGTTATTCCTGTCGTTCCGTTGCCCCAGGTCACGGCCCCGGCATCAGCGATCGTACCGTAATCCCAAAATGGACTTGTGATGACATAGTTGCCATTGGTCAATGGTACGATCTTCCCGTCACCAAAATAATCGCCGCCGATTCGATCTCCGGCGCGGGATCCCACGAGGCTATTGGCGGAAGTGATTTCGCCTGACGTTCCTGTGGCTCCGTTGCCCCAGGTGACCGCCCCGGCATCGATGGCCGTACCGTTTTTCCAGGAGGGGCTTCTGACGACGTAATTGCCGTTTTCCAAGGCCGTTGCCGCGCTGCCGACTCGATCGTCAGCGGACGTGCCGACGATGCTGTTGGCTGACGATATCACGCCTGAAGTTCCGTTCGTCCCGTCACCCCAGGTCGCCGCTCCGGCGTCGATGAGATTACCATTGTCCCATTTGGGGTTAAGGAGTACATAATTTCCGTTTCTCAAAACGGTTACGGCCCAATCGCCGATGCGATCGCCTTCAGAATCACCGATCAGGCTGTTGGCCTGGGAAACTTCGCTTGAGATTCCCCTGGTTCCGTCGACCCAGGTCACGGCACCGGCGTCAACTATCGAGCCGTTGTCCCAGAGGGGGCTTCTGACCAGATAATTGCCGGAGGGAAGCGCAACGATATTCGGATAGGGCCCTCCGATCTGATCTTCCGGCGAAGTCCCGACCAGGCTGTTAGCCGGTGAGATCTCGCCCTTGGTACCCAGGGTACCGTCGCCCCAGGTCACTGCCCCGACGTTAGCAATCGTGCCGTTGTCCCAATTGGGGCTGCAAATGACGTAGTTGCCGTTAGTCAATGCGAACGTGTTCATTCCGACTTGATCGGAATCCTTGGTTCCGACGAGGCTGTTTGAAGCGGAAATCTCGCCTGAAATTCCTTTTGTACCGTCGCCCCAGGTCACAGCACCGGCCATTACAATCGTGCCATTGCGCCAATAGGGGCTGGTTATGACATAATTGCCATTGGTCAGGGGGATGACTGAAGAATCGAGTCTACCGAGAGACTCACCTGTTTTCGATCCGACCAGGCTGTTGGCCGCTGAGATTTCGCCTCGAATTCCCGTAGCACCGCTTCCCCAGGTGAGAGCGCCGGCATCTTCGAAATCACCATTGTCCCAATAGGGGCTATGCACCAAATAGTTTCCGTTGGTCAGCACGGTCACGCCACGACCTTCGATATCGTAATCAGACGAGGTGCCGATTCTGTCGTAATGATTCGTTCCTACGAGACTGTTGGCTGCAGAGATCTCGCCCTTGACGCCAGTGGCGCCGTTGCCCCAGGTCACCGCGCCGGCATCGGTTATCTCGCCATTGTCCCAATCAGGACTTCGCACCAGGTAATTTCCGTTCGGCAGGACGACGATGCTATTTCTTCTTTGGTTTCCGATCCGATCGTCTGTCCGGGAGCCTGTCAGGCTGTTCGCTGCGGAAATAACACCAGAGATTCCCGAAATTCCGCTTCCCCAAGTGACAGCCCCGACGTCGGAGACCGAGCCATTGTCCCAATTGGGGTTCCGAACGACATAATTGCCGTTCGTCAGAATGATAATGGATTGCTGAGGACCAGAGAGCAGTTCGTAATTCGATGAACCGACGAGACTGTTGGCCGAGGAGATTTCACCTTTCACTCCCGTGGTGCCATCGCCCCATGTTACTGCACCTGCGTCGACGAATGCGCCGTTGTCCCACCAGGGACTTCCGACCAGATAATTGCCGCTGGGCAAGGCGATGACATTTTGGTCTCCGTAGCCGACCAAATCGGCTTCTCTGGTTCCCGTCAGACTGTTGGCCAAGGAAACGACCCCTGAAATTCCCTCAGTGCCGCTGCCCCATGTGACTGCCCCGGCATCGACCGCCATGCCATTGTTCCAATAAGGGCTGATCACGACATAATTGCCGTTCGTCAGTTCCTTGACGCCCCCACGGCCGACCTGATCACCTGGCTGTGAACCGCGAAGAGTGCTGATCAGGGCCCCTGTGATCCCATCGAACAGATAAGCTGCTCCTGCATCGGTACCGCCAGCATCGTCGCCTGGCGAGGTCACCACGACATTGCCTGTGCTCAAAGCCACCACAGTATGACCGAACTCGTTTCCTGGGGCAGGATTCGGATCGATGAACGTTGGGAATGTCGTCAGCATTGCCCGGCATTCCAGCTCAATGAGGCTCGACCGTACGACAATTCCACGCAGACTCCGCTTTGGGCGTTCGGGATGGGCCTTCATTCGAGAGAGGGAACTGTCAACAAATTTGCGTCCCGAGAGCCGTTCAAGAAAGTTAACGATCGACATGACGATGACTCTCCGATAGGAAATGTGTGATTGTTGTTGAGGCGTCTTGGGTTGTGATGCTGGACCGTGGCTGTGCGGATCGATTAGGCCAGGCTATCGATTGAAGAGCGATCGAAATCCCCCTTATCAGAACGGAACGTTTTGTGATGCGACATGCTTCGTAAATCCAGGTTCGAAACGGCGGTCAAAACGGCAAGTCGCTTGGTGGTAATCGTTTGCGTTCCTCGGGTCTTTTTTTTTGGAATCCGATAGTGAAAGTTCTTTTGAGAAAGAAAGTCGATCGGTTCGTTCGAACATTTAAGTCGGAGGATGCCATGATTGAGGAGAACGATCGAGTGTCGGGGCAGGATCTGACGATTCATCGCATTGCGTCTCAATCGCAGAGCGCAGAGGGCCCGGTGATCTCGAAACAGAATCGGATCGGGGCTGCCTGAACACATGACGAGGCCTGGCAGCGTAACTTGCAAATTTCCCGGGACATGGTGATAAGATGAGACCTTCGCAGAAATACGGCTTTTCCGGATGAGGCCAATTGCGAATCAGAAGATCGACTGACACGAAATTGCGTTGCCGGAAAGAACAGCCGGAAAACATCTGCCAGAGACGGAAACCTGCTCGATTCTCGAAAACTGAAGATGGATAAAACTGCCAGCTGGGGCTTGACGTATTCTCACGGGTTCGCGACTGCAGTCGCTCGCTTCGATAGAATCACGATTTCGATTCGAGTAGTCCTGAATCATGAGCCTTTATCATCTGCACTGCCGCAACCCAAGACTGATGAGGTTTCGCTCATGAACCAGTTCTCTTTCATACTCGCTCTTGTCGCGATCTCGCTCACGTTGGCGAGCGGAATTGTTTATGGCGTGATCTCTCTCATTCGCTTTTTGGGAAATCGCCCGGGTGGCCTCGGCCATCTGGCAAGAACGTACCCAATGACCGGTTCCGAACCTGAACCGACATTGACGCGTCAGACGCTCAAAATCGGTGCGGTCAGATACAGGAATATCGGGAAAATGACGGTCGGGCGTGATGCGTTGTATTTGAGTGTCTGGGGCCATGCGGCGAAAATCCCGTGGAGCGAAATCAAGGGCGTGGGCGAAGCCTGGTTCCAGTGGCAAAAATGGCCCGTGCTCCAGATCGGTGATCCCCGAATCGCGGAAATCGTGATCTCGCCCGAAGCCTGGCGGGCGATGAAGGGGCGGATCGAAAAGCGTGAGGGCTGAGACCAGTCCCAACGTCTCGAGTTCGTGTCATACGCAGAACTGGCGTTCTTTCGGAGTGTATGAAAATCGGCTTGCGATCGGTCGACCAGGATCTGTTCGAGTTATTACCGTAAATCATGACCTCGAACGAGCGACTCCCGAGTATTCGAATTGAAGGAGGTGTTCGAAACGATCGAAAAACTCCGGCCCGGCTCCACCAACGAGGCAGAACCGGGCCAGAGCTGCGATAGGTCGAAAATACGGGGCCCAGGCGGCCGGTTTTTCCCACTTTTGGTGAAAAAGCCGGCCATCGCCCCCCTCAGCTGATTAGCTCTTCGCCGCGATTTTCTTCGCCCCGTTCAGGGTTCCGACAGTCCGAACCTTGCCGGCGAAGGGCTTCACGGTTTTCGTGACGGCCGGTTTGGCCACCGGCTTCTGGGCGGCTTTGCCCGTGTTGATCTTGATCGGTTTCGGCGCCTTCACCGGTCCGTTCGGTCCGTTGTTCGGCGACGTCCGATACTTCAGCGGCGGGTGCTCCACGATGTCGCCGGTGTGCAGTTCCTTGTAACCGGTGTAGTACATGGTCGGAATCACCCACGTGACGAACTCGCAGTCCGCTGCCGGTACGGGCGGTTCGAGCAGGTATCCGTCGTGGAACTTGTGGTTGAATCCCCCGTCCAGGGCCAGAATGTCATAGGTGGCCGGGTCAGTCTTCATATGGTTGTAAGCCATATCGTTGCCCAGGCCGCCCAGAACGGTCTCGCGAATGCCGTCGTCGCCGGCGTCCATCAGGTTGTTACCGTTACCGCCATCGACTTGGTCAAAGCCGTTGCCGCCCAGCATCGTGTCATTGCCATCCTGCTGCAATTTCGGATCGCGGGGCACGTGCACGGTGTTCGCCGTTTCCGGCGTTCCGCCGAGCAGGATGTCTTCCCCCTCGCCGCCGTAGATCATGTCGCCGCCAGCACCGCCCCAGAGGGTGTCATTGCCGTCCTGGCCGAACATGGCGTCGTTGCCGTCCTGCGGGTCGAGAGAACCAGCGATGAAGTCGTCGCCCACGCCACCGACCATCGAATCCGCGCCGTAGTCCTGATACAGAGCACCGCGGAATTCGATCACGCCGAGCGTATCGTTGCCTTCATTGCCCCACAGGTTGTCGTTACCTTCGCCACCGTTGACGAAGTCGTTGCCGTAGTCGCCGAAGACAGCGTCATTGCCCGAGCCGCCGAGCATCGTGTCATTGCCGTCGAGCGTCGGGTCAACCGATTCCGTCGAAGCTGGGCCGCCGCACATCAGGTCGTTTCCTTCGTCGCCGAACATCACGTCGGCGCCCAGGCCGCCGTAGATGGTGTCGGAATCGGCACCGCCCGAAAGCTCGTCGTTGCCTTCGTTGCCGTAGATCAGGTCCGTTCCGGCCTCGCCGTAAGCGGTGTCTTGACCCTGACCGCCCGCGATCTGATCGGCGTCGGCTCCGCCCCAGATCAGGTCGTCGCCGTCATTGCCGAAGATCGAATCGTTTCCGGCATCGCCGTAAATTGCGTCACCGTCTTCGTTGCCGAAGATCGTGTCAGCACCGGCGTCGCCATGGATCGTATCGGCTCCGGTGTTGCCTTCGATCAGGTCAGCGTCATCACCACCCCAGATCGAGTCGTTACCGGCGTTGCCGTAGATGGTATCGGCCCCGGCATCGCCGTATATGGTGTCGGCACCGGTGTTGCCCTCGATCAGGTCGGCGTCTTCGCCGCCCCAGATCTTGTCGTTGTCCAGGTCGCCGCGAATGACGTCCGCTCCGGCATCGCCATAGATTTCGTCATTCCCGGCCGCTCCGTCGATCGAGTCAGCACCTGTGCCGCCCCAGATCGAATCGGCCCCGGGCTCGTCGAAGGCCGTCGGCAGTGCAGGATTCGAACCGAAGGCCAGGAAGCCGATCAGGTCGTTGCCGGCGTCGCCATAGATCATGTCGTCGGCATAACCACCATTGAGCGAGTCGTTGCCGTCGCCACCCTTGATCGTGTCATTCCCGCCCGCGGCCACATAGGCCGAGATGGCGACGGGTGTCATGCTGGGCGTCAGGTCGCCCTCGCACGTGATTGGGACCGAGCCGGCCCCCGTGCCTTCGGCATCGCCCAGAAGCAGGTCGTCTCCGCCCAGCCCTTCGATGCTGTCGTTGCCCAGGCCACCCAGCAGGATATCGCCGAACGCCGTGCCGATCAGGATATCGTCGCCTGCACCGCCCATCGCGGTGATGGCGCCCGAGATGTAATCGTCGCCGTCGCCGCCATCGACCACGACCGACATCGTAGCCAGCACTTGCGGGAAGACTTTCACGACATCATCGCCCAGGCCCCCTTCGACCCGCAGCGTATCGGCCGTGGTGGCGTTGAAGAACCGGATCATCTCTTTCAGCCCATTGACCTGAGCCGAAGCGGAGGACATGGTGGGCGAAACGCTGATGGCCGCCCCTTCGATCGGGAGCTTGAGCACGGCGACATCATTGCCCGACGGGCCGTAATCGATATCGAGAAGGTTGACCATAGTGGGCGTCAGCGGCAGGATTTCGTAGAGATCATCGCCGGCTTCGCCCTTCAGGCTGACCTGTTCGACATCGGCGGCAAGAATTCTGCCATATAATGGCGTTCCGCCGCTGGCATTGACTGTCACTCGAACTTGGTTCGAAAGAAAGTCGTCGGGTGCGACCTGGAAACAATCCGAGCCGAAGGTACCAGTGACGATCACCGCATCGGAGCCGGTTCCGCCATCAAGACGGTAGAAGCTCTCGACGGAGTCCCAGAAAAAAAGATCGGCATCGTCGCCGCCGAAGAGCTGGTCAAATCCAGCACCGCCACGGATCGTGTCCCTTCCCTGTTCGCCGTATGCGGTAATGAAGGCCGAAGCGGTGACGATATCTGGCTGCGACCCGTCGATCCAGTCATTGCCGAAACCGCCGTAAGCCGCGAACGGAATCAACCCGGTGCCGCTGAGCAGGAGCTGATCGTTGCCATCCAGGCCGTCGAGCTTGATGAGCTCGACGTTTCGGACTGTGTTGGAGCTGGTCTGAATGGGGTCCGAACCGAACTGGGTGTTGATGACGACAGTCGTATCGACCCCCGCCAGTTGCGTTTGGAACACGTCGAGCATGTCATTGATTTGCGAGCCTTCGACGAGAATGACGTCCGCGCCGTCATCGCCGTCGATGGTGTTGGTACCGGCCGGCACGACGAACGTGTCGTTGCCCGGTCCGCCCAGGAGCGTGGCATCGGCTTTGAGAAAATCGTTGCCTTCATCGCCCCAGACGATCGTGGGTGAAACGATCCTGACATCGACTTCGACGAAGTCATCGCCTTCCGCGGCGTGAACCAGGACGTGACCGGTCGGGGCGAACGAGCCTTCGAAGACACCGTTCATGTAAACGTCAACGTAACCGGCGGATTCGTTCCTGCGAACGAAGATCTTGTCGTCCATCCCCGTTCCGCCGACCGCAAGAGCGGTTTTGCCTGGCGAATAAGGGTCGGGGATCAAGCCAGCGGCTTTGACGTTGACATTGAGCGACTTCGAGTCCGAGCCGCCATCGTCGTCCCTCACCGTGGCAGTGAGAGCGAAAGTGCCGGTGTTCTTAAAAGTATGGTTTGCGTTGTTGGGGACAGGGATGAGCGAGAATGGCGGAGTCACGAAAGCCACGGACCAGGGCGTGACGATGCCATCGCCGAAATTCCACTGGATCGTATGCGTGTCCGCCGAACCTGGATCGGTGAAGTCCGTGGAATATTGGGCCGGGAACGAACGGACCCAGTTTGTCGGACCAGAAATCGGTGACATGGAAGGCGCGACGTTATTGACCACGATCGAGAATGAAACGGGCAGGCTTCTCAAGCCTGACGAGTCCTCGACCGTGAGGGTCACGGTGTAAGTGTCGTTGTCCGGTGGAACGAACGTCGGATTCGGAACGTTCGGCAAATTGATAATTTGACCACCCGCGATGCCAGTAGCGGCTGAGTCGTAGACAGTCCATTCGTATTTGAGATTCTGCAGGTCTCCGGGATTCGGATCGGAAGTTCCTGCGCTCGAGAGTTGGATCGAGTCGCCTTCGAAGTAGCTGGGCTTGGGGTTGGTGATCGAAGCTTGAGCAACTGGCGGTTTTGGGGTAAGTCCCTCCAGAATTGCTTGTAATTCGTCTTCGATTTGGTTGTTGCGCGGCATGTCGCGATGCAGCTGCATGGTTGTTGTGTTATAGTTAGGGTTCCTTGCCGGTACTGTCGCGATCACTTTCTCATCGATACCAGGCGTCAGCGGATTGTCTGGTCTGATCTCCACATCCCGAGTAGTGAGTGGATTCAGGTCGACTGCTCCTGCTAAGTATGCTTGTGCATCAAGGATTGCATCGGGGGTGTACCGCTCCGTGGTATTCAATTCGGATTGGCTAGCGATATCCTTGCCACCCGGACCTTTCCCTTTGAAATCGTCATCGACGGATCTGGAGGCTTGGCTCACAAGGCGGCCAGAGCTTGAATAATCAAAGGGGAAAAGGGAATTTGTTTGCCACCTGTTGTAAAGGTATTTGACATTGCTCGGAACCTCAGGCAGTCCTGACCGGAAGCCAGGCGTCATTCCGTCGCTATTGCTGATTCCGTTCGAAAATGAAATGACCATGCCAGGTGCGTTGATTCCGGTTTGAGGTAACGAAGAAGTATTGACATACCCCACAGGGTCGATCAATACCAACAGGTCAATTTCGACATTGGCCTTTCTCGCGACCTCAAGGACCGAGTCCGCACCGAGACTGTGTCCGATCAGAACGATCACATCCTCGTCGCTATATTGCCTTAGGGATTGAAGCATCGGGTTAACGAGGTCGTCATTCGTACTCGGTGAACCAATGTTAATATCAAACTTTATTTGCTTGGTAAGGTCAGGGATTGTAATCTCCGGAATGCTGAACGTAGGTAATCCAAATCCTGGATCGATTGTGTTTCCCGGAATATTTATCGTTGAGATTTTAAAACCTGTCCCCCCGACATCACCTGCTTGGTTGATCGAATTCCAGTTCGAAATAGTGCCTGGGTAATCAGGGTTGATTACGAAGTCCAAATTCTTAAGTTTCGTCTCAACCTCAGGAGAATAGTCCTCGCCGCCAAGGCCAGTCACGATAAATGCTACCTTATCTATTGTAAGCAGCTCGCGTCTTTCTAGTTCGACGCCAGCAAATAGACTCGTATGCGACCGGTTTCTGCGTCGATTAGTTCGATAGACTCTATTCGAAGACTTATTCTTACGATCAACTTTTCCTTGGAACATCACTGTATACCTCGACTCTTGCGGTGACTGAACGATTGATTGGAGGCCAGATTAGGATGATTGCAGACAGAGCCTCTCCCGCGAAAGCACGCGGGCTTTCGTTTCGTGGCTTCGACTCTCTTGATGTCGCGTTGTGAGTTCGATGCGGTCGAATCAGAAAGCCGAAATCTCTTGCGGTTGCCGCAATCAATCACTTTCCGACCAACTCTGTCTATTCTTTAGTTGCACGAAACTGGGTAATTTGGACAAAACTTTTTGAGGGCTATTTTCTTGGCTACTTAACCTCATGATATGGATGTACTTACAGGGAATTTCAATTTCTTCGGTGCTCGTCTCGATTGTCTGCCGTTGATCCGTGCCCGAATTTGCAATGCATGCAATCATGCGTTTTTGGGCTGGGATTCTCTTTGAATCGATCTTCCGGATCCTCCGATCTTAGCGAAAAGCGGACTCAATCGGAAAATCATGACGATGAGGGCAACTTTTGCGCTGGAGTATGCCATCGTACGAATTTACGTTGATGAAGCACTTCCGATAAGGATTCTTCAGAAGTGTGGGGCGAATTCCTGAACGCAAACGTTGCGATGTCTTATCCGTACTCAAAGGAACGACGTATGAACGATCCGGTTTTCGTCGAGGGTGCTGGGACGATCGAATCGAATGGACAGATCGAACCCGATACGCATGATGCCTCGATCATGGAGCCGTTCTCGACCGATGTGCTGGAGTCGCACCGGACTTACCTGAAAAAAGTCGCGTGACTTTTGCTCAAGCCTGATATGAAAGCCAAACTTTCCGATTCGGATCTCGTGCAGGAATCGATGATCGTAGCGGTGCGCAATTACGAAGGATTCCGCGGCAAATCGCCTGAAGCTCTCCGGAACTGGCTGGAAGGGATCCTGCGCCGTAAGTATCTCGACGCGATGAAAAAGTATTATCGATCAGGCAAATCCGCAATCAACAAGGAAATTTCCATCGAATCGATTCGCACGATCGCCGGGGACTGGGATATCCCGGATCGCCAGGGCAGCCCTGAAACCGAAAGAAAAGGAAACGAAGATCTTGCCGAACGGCTATTCGAGGAAATGAGCAAATTGCCGGAAATCGATCGAATCCTCATCGAGCGAAAGGCAACTGGAAAAGATTCGATTGCCGAAATCGGACGCCAGCTTGGAATGTCGCCCGATAGTGCACACAAACGCTACCAGCGGGCTTTGAAAAAACTCTATGATCGCCTGTCGACCAGATTCGAAGAATTCTGCTGGCCTTCGTCAGCGTTCGACAAGTGGCGTTCCGAATACGTATGAGCTGGTATTCCTGAGGAGTGCGACCGTCGAGTCGTGGCGGCGGAGTCACTTCCCCATCGAACGCCGGAACGTCTCGAACTTGCGCTTCATCCCTACGCCGCCGGCTTCGGGGTAGAGGAGGAGGGTGGTGTCCACGAGCTGTTTCGCCTCCTTGTCGTGGCCTTCCCGGTAAAGGGCCCTGGCCAGTTCCAGCCGGCCCAGGAACCACGAAGGCGTGCCCTCCGGCACCTGCGTCACCCATTTGCTCAGGTAGTCGATGGCCTTTTGTGTGGCGTTCAGGCGCAAAAGAGCGTCGGCCACGCCGTAGAGAAGCCCCGGCTTCACGTCCGGATTGGCCGTGAGCCAGGTGTCCATGCGGGCCTCGGCGGCCGAAGGGTTGCCGGCATAGATCAGCCCGCGGATTTTCCGCAGTTCAAGCTCCTGATTGACGTCGTCCGAAAACGCCGGTCCGGCGGGCGGCAGGCTTTCGGCAACGCTGGCCATGGCTGCGCCCAGGTGCCGCCGGGTGGCTTCGGAGTCGATGATGAATGCGGATGTGTCGAGCACGCGGCACATGTCCAGGATCAGCGAAACGTCCATGTCGCGGTCGCGGCCGGCCAGCCGTTCGCGCAGGTCGAGTTTGCGGCCGATCAGGGCGTCGGCCAGAATCAAGAGAGCCTGGGCCCATTGCCGCTGGCTGTCGCGAGTGAGAATCGGCAGAAGCCGTGTGCACGACTGGCGGGCTGCGTCATAACGGTCGGCCCCCGGGGTCAGGTCCATCCGGGCGATGGCCAGCTCGATCGTGGCCTTGTCCTCGGCCGGCAGGCCCGAGTCTCGGGCCCGTTCCAGCCGCTTGCGGGCCAGGTCCCATTCCTTCGTGAATGTCTTGTTGTCAGCCACCAGCACGAGTTCTTCGAGCCGCTCCAGCGAGGCCCGGAACATGGCCAGCAGGGCCGCCATCCAGCGAGGGTGGCTTTGCGGGATGGCCTCCAGCGCGATGCGGGCGCGGTCCAGGTCGCCTTCGGCCCGGGCCGCTTCGGCCTCGATCCAGCGCACTTCGCCCGTGGTCAGCGAGTCGTCGGCGAACCGTTTCAGGTGCGTGTCTATGGCTTCGTCCAGCAGCGGCCGGCCGGCTGTGCCCATGCGGCTGAGGGCCATCACGCGGATCAGGCCTGCCCTGGGGCCCATATCGCCAGTGTCGGGGCTTTCCAGCACCGATTTCATCCGCTGCTGGCAGAAATTCGGCTTTCCGGCCGAGAGCCAGGCGGCCCCGGCTTGATAGGTCAGGGCCGTGCGGTTTTTGGCGTCCGTTTCATGTTCGGCGGCGTGGTCGAGCGCGACGGCGGCCGATTCGGTCCGGCCCGCGCGCAGGTGGGATTTGGCCAGTGTAGACCAGTCGTCGGGAGGGGCGTCGGCAGCCGGTTCGATTCCCGTCCGGCTGATTTGCCGCAGAGCTTCGTCGCAGGCTGGGTCTTCTTTGCTGAGGGCGAGCCGGGCGGCGCTGATCAGGGCCGCGGCGGATTCGGCTTTCTCTTCAGGCGTTTTCGCCTGGGCGAGGCGATCGGTCCAGACTTCGGTGCGAAGCTTCGCCAGGGCCGGCACGGGCACGTCGGCCGAATTGAGGAATTCGCTGGCTTCATTCCATTTTTTCGATTTCGTCAGCACCAGAACCCGCACTTCGGCCCATGGCACGGTGAACTGGTTGCGAAAGGCTTCGCTGATTTTATCGACTTCAGCGGTCGCTTCGTCGATTCGTCCAAGTTCGGCCAGGGCCCGGGCACGCATGACGCGGGCCCAGTCGGCCAGCGTTTCGGCGTCCATGCCTTTCGTCAGTTCAAGGATCCGCTCGCGAGTTGCCCTAGCATCATCCGTTGTAACGTTCGACTCGGCCAGAATGCGATCCGCCAGGCATTGGGCCAGCAGATATCGGGCCGTCTGCGAATACTGGTCATTCGCCGGGCCGTTGGCCTTCGTCATGGCTTCCAGCAATTCCCGGGCGGTGTCGCGGTCTGCCTTGCCGGGGTCGGCTGCTTTCGGCTCGCCGCTGGCTCGAGCGACACGCGACGCAAGTCGCGACCGCTGCCACCAGCCTTCCGCCCGGGTCAGAAGGAACCGGTCCGACATCGGATGGTTCGGATGGACTTCGGAGAATTCGCGGGCCAGGTCGATTAGCTTCGCCCACACGGCCAGGGCTTCGACGGGGTTGGGGGCCTCGGCGACTTGCGTCCGCAAATAAGCCAGCGTTTCGGCCGCGATAGCCTCGCGCCGGGCCAGCGGAAAAGCCGTGTCGAGCATCTGCTTACGCACAAGCGTGAGATGATCGGCGATGCCCTGGCGGTATTCTTCGACTTCGCTTTTTGGGGCGGTCGCGGCCTTGCCTGCTGCGGGGTTCGCGGGAGGCTTCGGAGCCGATGTCGTCTCCTGCCCACGCGCTGGCAAATTGCACGCGGTCGCAAGAATCAGAAAAACAGCCTGATACCGCATGCGGGCGAACTCCGGCGGCGAAGACCGATGTGCGAATCCGACCGACGCAAATTCCGATCGTTCGTTCAACGACTGGCATGGAATCGCTTTGATGCGTGATTCCATGCCAGGAGATTCGAAGCGAGGATTTCTTGCTTGATACTATTTTATATCGAACTCGCAGGTTCGGCCATCGTGGAATCTGGAACCGACCGGCCCGCTCACCCCCGATTCGCCAGTAAATCCGCGATCGCCTTGCGATAGAGCGGTTCGGTCGATTTCGAAACCAGCGAGACGCTCGGTTCGTAGCCGCCTTCGCCGAACGACCGGGCCAGGGGGATATACCACGGGCCGCCGTCGCCGTAGGCCGCACATGCCACGAAGCCGCCGGGGCGAAGCTCCTGTGCGCCCAGCTGATATTCCACGAAGGTCTCTGCCGGCAGGGTGATCACGCTGCCCTTGTTGATGTCCAGCCGGCCCAGCAGGATCGGGGTGTTCGATTGCAGTCGCTTCAGCCAGCCGCAGAACATGGCATTGCGGTTCCGCGTGACGGTCGGGTTCTTCGTGTCGGCCACGGTGGCCAGAAGCTTGTCGTAGTCGAAGTCCTCGTTCGCCTTGAACGTGTGCGGCTGCGTTTTCCAGGCGACCGATTCGATCGGCTGGCGGACTGCGTCGGCGGCAGCGTCGGCCGCGACCATGCCGGCGTGCATGCGGTCGACCAGGATCGGCCGGGTCGAATGCTCGCCGTCGTTGTATTTGCCGGCCGTCACATTGCCCGCGCAGCCGGTGAAGTAAATGTGGGCCACGCCAGGCTCGTCGGTATCGCGTTTCGCCCGGGCCAGGCCGACGAAATCGGACGAAACACGGCCGTCGCCATAGTAGCTCATCGGGTGCGTGGCGTAGAAATAGAGCCGGGCGACCGGCTTATCGCCCGAGGCGAAGGTGATCGACTTGAGCATCGGGTCGATCACGCCTTCCGGGGCTTCGCGGGCGACAGGATCTTTCGTGGCGCTGGTGCGGTTGAAGAGGATCTTGCCGTCCGGCCCGATCACACGCCGGGCCGAAGCCACCTGAGAAACCTTGCCGTTGCCCATTCGCACGTTGTCGACCGGCCGGCCGTCGTTGGCGGCGGCTTTTACGGCCGCGGCGGTGCGTTCGAGCAGCTTGTCGAAGAACGCTTCGTCGTAGGTCAGGATCGTCGACCCGTATTTTTTCAGCAATTCGTTCGCATGCGGCTCGCAGAACGGGGCGTTGTGCTGGTGCACGCTGTGCAGGCTGACACGCTCCGGCGTGGTGCCCGCGGCTTTGGCGATCGTTTCGCGGAAGCGGAAGTAGGCACCGTTACACACGCCGGTCCAGTCGATGGCGGCCAGGACGATCGGCGCGTCGGCCCCTTGAAGGATGACGCCCCGGAGCTTCAGCGGATCGTCGACGACGGTCGCGGGCTGGATCCAGCCGCCGCACATCGCGTGGCCCATGGGAACGGTGGCGTCGACGTCGAACGTGCCAAGGTGAAGTCCGGGCATGGGCGTGAAGTCCTCGCGGGCAAGAGAATCAGGCGGTCGCCGGATCGGACGGAAGCCGAAAAGCGGCGCAGAGCAGGGGAGGGCAGGGATTCGGTCGTTAAAGTACACGATAACGGGCAGGCCGCGGGGTTTCCACGGTCTGCCCGTTCGATTCGGATCATTTCAAGCCGGGGCTTGCGGATCAGGGGATTTCGCCGGTGGGCACGTCGGTGACGCTGGTCGTCGCCGCACGGTCCTTGGGCTCTTTGAACGCGACCATGAACAATGCCAGGATCGCGGCGGCGAAGGCGGCCGGGATACCCCAGATCATCTGCCAGTCCATGGCCTTGAGCTGGGCGATGCGTTCGTTCTTGAGGTCCGACTTCAGCACGCTGAGTTGCTCGCCGCCTGTGCCCTTGGCTTCCATGTCGGCGATTTCCTTGGTGAGGCGCTCGACCTGCTTGCCGGCTTCGATGGAAGCCTGGGGCGTGTACTTCGTTTCGACATAGCCGGCCACCTTGGCGCCGATGGCCATGCCCAGGCCAAGCGTAAAGAGAACCAGCAGGCCCTGAGCCTGGCCGCGGAGGTGCGAAGGGGCCGCCTGGTCGGTGTAGATCTGGCCCGTGACGAAGAAGAAGTCATAGCAGATGCCGTGCAGCACGATGCCCAGCAGAATGAACGACGAAATCTGCCCGGGGGCACCGAGGGCGAAAAGGGCATAACGCACGACCCAGGCGACCATGCCCACAGCCAGCATCTTCTTCACGCCCAAGCGGGCGAAGAACAGCGGCATGACGAGCATGAAGATGATCTCGGACATTTGCCCGTAGGTCATCGTCTGGGCGATGGGCATGTCGGACATTTCCACGATCCGGCTTGTGATCTGGTAGTAGAACGACAGCGGGATGCAGATCAGGGTCGAGCAGACGAGGAAGACGAGATACGACGGATTCTTGAGGATCGCCAGGGCGTCCAGGCCGAGAATCTGGCGGACGGAGACTTCGCCCGTCGCCGTGGGCGGCGTGTTCGGCAGGAACAGAAAGCTGTAGACACCCAGAACGGCCGCGGCACCCATCGAGAGATAGAACATGTTGATGTTCGTCTCGAAGCCGAGCCACGTCAGCGAAAGCCCGGCGACGATCCAGCCGATCGTGCCCATCACTCGAATGCCCGGGAATTCCTTCTCGGCGTCGGTCACGTTCCGCAGCGCGAGCGTGTTCGTCAGGGCCAGCGTGGGGAAGTAGGTGAGCATATAAACGAAGATGAGCCCGACGATGACCATCGGCTTCGCCCCGGCCGCCATCGAAAGCGTGGCCAGGAACATCAGCCCGGCACCCGCCAGGTGCAGGGCCCCGAGCACGCGCTGGGCCGGGAAGAACCGGTCCGCCACCATGCCCACGAAGAACGGCGAGATCATGCCCGCGATCGGGCCGACGGCGTAAAGCCAGCCGATGTCGTTGCCCGTGAAGCCGATTTTCGTGAGGTAGTTCGGAGCCGTGACGTTCCATGTGCCCCAGACGAAGAACTGGATCAGCATCATGATCGAAAGACGGATACGCAGCGACAAGTCCATCGGGAAGTGGCTCCAGGCTCAGGTTCGTGGCGGAATCGGTCAGATTGGACCGGCGGAAATGGCCGTAGGAAAGCCGGTTCGCCGGTGTGCCGAACGGAATGTCACGAACATTACCCGATCGGAGCCTCAGGTGCCAGAACCCGACGGGCCGAATTCGCATCGCCGCAAAGCGACAGCCGGTATAACTTGTCCAGAATGACCGGTGCGGCATGCTCACGGGCATAGAGCCAGCGTGCCCCTTCCTGGCCGTCACGAAATCCCGCCTCGATCACGTGCCCCAGCTTCGACAGAAAATCGTCGTGATCCCGGCCGACTTGATACAGGCCCTCATAAATCCGGCACTCCGGAAGGTCCGTCGCCACCATCGGCCGGCCGCAGCCCATCGCGTCCATCAGCTTCGTCGGCGAACAGACGATATTGAACGCATGGCTTACGTCGTAAGGCGTCAGGTTGACGTCGAAACTCGCGTAAACGTCGCCGATACGTTCCTGTGGCACGGATCCAGGGGCGTAAACGTTGTTTTTCGCCATCGCCGCTTGTGCCTCCACCCGCCACGGTTCCGGGCCATCGAGATTCGGCCTCGGGCCGACTAATACGACAGACGCATCCGGAAACGCTTCGGCGATCTTTCGGACCAGGGGCCAATCGACCCGGTCCTCCAGACCGCCCAGGTACCCCAGCCAGGGCCTGGGGATGTGAGCGAGTTCCACCGGCGCGGGGCCAGCCTTCAGGAACGGTTCGATCGGAATGGTCGCTTCAGGGGCGCCGTGGGGTATGTGGAGGATCCGTTCGGCCCGGTCGGGAAAGGCGATTCGTAAATGCCGGGCCCGTTCGGCCGCGACGCAGACCGTCCAGTCGGCACGGGCAACGGCGTGTGCTTCCCAGGCGCGAACTTCTTCGGCTTTCGAGGGCCAGTAAAGCGTGTAGTCGTCGAGATTGTAGTAGATGAGACCGTCGGGCCGGAGCTGGTCCGCCAGTGCGAGATAATAAGGATAGGTAATCCAGAGCGAGGTTTTCGATCCTGCCGGGATCTCGACTTTCTGCCACTTGCGGCAGGCTCGTGCGAGCGGCCATTGGCCGAGCCGGGGATAACTTTTCATCCATCCGGGTGGGAGTTCCGCCTCGATCAGTCGTACCTGAGGGGTGATTTCCTTGCCGTGAATACCCCAATTCCACGGACGGATGCCCCGGGCCATGGCGTTTCGCCAGTCGATGGGCTCGAGTCGCAGAAGATGAGCGTCCGGGCCACTCGCTGGCGGCCAGCTTGCCAGCAGGTTACGCGTGCTGTGCCAGCAGCTGTCGGCCACGATCCATGACGGATTTGCGGAATTCATCGATCTTCGATCCCTCCGGAACTGCGAATCGCACCGGCTTTTCGCACACAGCCCGCATCCTACACCGAACGGCGTTGTACCGGGAAATCCCTTCCGGAATCGATCGATCCTTTCCGAACATTCGGAAAAATCGGTTGCACCCGGAACCGCAAAATCTCTACACTGTGCCCAATCCCTCGAAGGGACCCTGACCGTGGAGTCGGTTCCATTTACGGAACCGTCAAACTTCGGCCAGTTTTCCGATCAGGTTTCCTGCCGTGTTGGCGGAAACCCGCACCTTTGACATGGAGTCTCTCGATCATGATCAGTTTCGCCGTCGCCGCCGTGATGAGCGCGGTCACCGGTTGCCATGCCCAGCAGGCTTGCGCCACGCCTTGCGCAGCACCTGCTCCCCAGGTCGTTTACGTTCAGACGGTCGCCACCTGCGCGCCCGCCCCGACGTGTGCACCTGCTCCGAAGAAGTCGTGCTTCAGCGGCCTGTTCCACAAGAAGGCTGCCTGCGCCCCGGCCCCTGTCTGCGAACCCGCTCCGGTCGCTTGCGCCCCGGCTCCTGTTTGCGAACCGGCTCCCGTCGCCTGTGCACCTGCTCCGAAGAAGTCGTGCTTCAGCGGCCTGTTCCACAAGAAGGCCGCTTGTGCTCCCGCTCCGGTCGCTTGTGCTCCGGCCCCGGTCGCAACCTGCGCCCCGGCTCCTGTGGTTTACGCCGCAGCTCCGGTTTACGCCGCTGCTCCGACCTACGCTTCGCCCCAGGCTTCCGGCCAACATTGATCGCGTCGGCGAATTCCGTTCGCCGCACCGAAATGCGAAACCCGTCACGATCTTTCGTGACGGGTTTTTTCGTAGGTTCATGTCGATATCGGCGGGAACCGGGCGGCTCTGGCAAGCCCGGAATCCATGTCCGTCAAGGGCCGACTGTCGCGAACAGGTTCACTTTCGCAGGTGGCTCGTCCGGGATATCGCTGGTGATTTCCAGTACCGCGTGATCCGGGCCCGGTTTGTCGGGTGCCTTGTACGTAATGTTCAGCGTTCGAATGGGTTGCTCGGCGGTACTCGCTGCGGGGGCGTCGGCCGTGACCGTACCCTTGGCGGCTTTGGTCTCTTTGACGGCGAACGGCTTGTCCGCCTTGAGGATAATGGTTTTCTGAACGGAAGCGCCCTTGGCCACCTGTCCGAGATTCATGACCGAAGGCGATGCCGAGAGCAGACCCTGCACTTGGCCGGTGACGAAGATCGGGATTTCGGGGCTGGCCGGGTCGTTCGTTTTGAGCGTGATCTGATCCTTATAGAAGCCGAGATTCGCCGAAGGCTCGAAATTGGCCACAATTTTGTAGGAGGCCTGGCCGTTGGCGCGGTTTTCTTCGGTGATCTTCACCTTGAGCCTGGGCGAGTGGTGCTGCGAGCCGGTGATCTTGAAGTCGGCATTGCCGCCGACGTATTGCAGGGCAAGGGTTTGCGACGGGCCGTCGGTCCGCTTGACGGTGCCGAAATCGAACTGGCCTGGCTGAAGCGTGACGTCGGCGCGGATGAAGCAGTTCATGTTCAGCTCGACTTCCGCGGGGCTCGGACGATCGATGACAAGGGTCAGCCCGGAAGGCTTCGGCCCGCTGAAGTTCGTCGTGTCGAGAGTGGCTTCGATGGTCGTCTGCGTGCCGGGCGGGACGGTGTCGGCCCCGATCTTGACGTCCGTGCAGCCGCATTTGGTCTTATAGCCGGAGATGTGCAGCTCTTTGTCGGTCACGTTCGCCACTTTGAACGAATAGCGCAGCTTCGAGCCCTTGGCGACGGTTCCGAATTCGTGGTTCCGGTCCGGGAAGATGGCGTTCACCCAATCCTGGGCCGGCAGATTCCGTTCGAGCATGCCGATGGGCAAGCTCAGGGCGAAAATCAGCAGCGGAATCGATCGAAATCGCATGGCGGGATGATCCTCGGGCGTCGTGAGGCGGCCCTCGAACGGTTGGACCGACGCGTGGGCGATCGCCGGGCGAATCGGTGTCGCAGGTCATCTTTCCACAATCGTCCGATTCTGCCAAGGGCAATCACGATCTTGGAATGGGAGAGAAAGCCTTTCCCGGCCGGTACGATTTCGACAAGGGATAAATGCATGCAATCTTGTGGTTTGGTGTGTTTCGTGCGTAAAGCGCCAGTGACGATTGCGTTGGGCCGATTGTGGATTCCGCCCGGCGATTCGATTAGAATGTCATGTCACCATCGACTCGATTCTCATCTGACTTTTCGTCCGGGTACTTCGAGAACGCTTCCGGATCGCGATGCGCTATCCGATGAAGCCGTTCCCGCCCGATTCTGAACCAGATGCGACATGGCCCGATGGTCACAATGGAGAATTTTGCCGTGTTGAAGCCGAGTGTGGAGCTTCGCGAAGAGTCAGGAGTTCTTGTCGCCGAATTCTGGGACTGCCTGCGTCTTGACCCCAAACCGGTCGGCGATTTGCGGGTGCAATATTCGCAAATGTCTGCAAAAACAGGAATTAAGAATCTGATCGTCGACCTCTCAGGGATCGATTTCGCTGGTTCCGCGGCCCTGAGCGGCTTTCTGGCCCTAGGTCGCGCGATCAAGCAAATGGGTGGCCGGATGGTCTTCTGTAACGTCGACCGAAACGTCGCCGAAATCTTTCACGTCAGTAAACTGGGCGGGATGTTCCAGTTTTCCGAGGACAAGGACAGTGCTCGTGCTGATCTCGGCCTGGAAGCCGCCTGATTGCGATCGAACCCTCAGCAGCCGATCGTGTGGGATGCTGCCTGCTGCTGAATGACCTTAAAACTGACAGACCCGGTCAGCCTCATGACTGCCGGGTTCATGTCAGATTGTGACGAATTCAGGGTTTGCGATTTCCGAAGGCTCAGGGATTCGTCGGGGCGATGCCTGCCGCGGCACCAGCCGTGCCGCCCGGGATGCCGGGCGAGTTCGGGGTCGGTGCACCGCCGACCGGGGCTCCGCCTGCTTCAGGGGTCGCGCCATCGGCAGGGGCGTTTTCGTCCACGGTATTGTCGTAGGGGCGGGCACCCGTTTTCCCGGCCACCCAGGTGTCGGGATCGAAACCGGATGAGCCTGACTTCTTGAACGGGCCGTTGAGAGATGTCTGGACAAGTTGCAGGGCGATCTTGTCGACACCCAGGCCGAAAGGCGGCTTCTGCGTTTCAGGCGTGTACATGCCCCAGAAGATCTTTTTGTGCACAGGTGCGGCTTGCAGCACGACCAGCAGAAAGCCGACCAGAACCACGGAAGTTGCCGCCCCGAAGACGATTTTGCCGAGACCTTCCACAGGCCCCGGCAGCCGGAGCTTGCCGGGTGCGAGATAATCGGTCAGGAATCTCAGCGCCAAAAGCGTGACAGCGAAGATGCCGCCCAGGCTCAGACAGTCGGCGAAACCGCTGAGAAATGTGACGGTCGTTACGATTTTGGCCGCCACCTTGTCGGCGAAGTTCATCGCGATCAGGGCGGAGAAGATGACGTTGAACAGAGCGATCGCCGATCCCCAGAAACCTTCCGAGGAGATCGCGATGAAGCAGAAGAACAGCATCGCCACGACGACGAGGTCGAAAATCAGGCTCATTTCCATGCGGGGCGTTCCTTACGAAGTTCGTTCGGGGTGAAAGCGGTTCGGAGGACCTGGGCTTCGGGCCGGCAGGTCACTTCATCGCCCGCATGAGTTCGTCGATCGATGTCCGCCCTTCGAGAACGAGCCGCAGGCCGTTCCGCGGCAGTGTCGTCATACGCTGCTGTGCCGCCGCGGCCCGCAATGCGGCTTCCGTCGGATTGTTCAGGATAATGTCGCGGATCGGGTCGGTGATCTCGAGGACTTCGAAGATCGCCGTGCGACCCACGAATCCATTGCCTTCGCACTCGCCGCACACCTGAGGCTGCGGCTCCGTCGGCGGCCGGTAGAAAGCCTCGGTATCTTCCGGCAGGTTGTTCTTCTTGAGGAACTCGGGCTTCGGCTGGTAGGGCTCTTTACAGGCTTCGCACAAGGTGCGGACCAGTCGTTGCGAAAACACCAGCACCAGCGAAGAAGCCAGAGCGTCGCGGCTCAGGCCACGTTCGACGAGCTGCATGATGCCCTTGATCGCATCCGTTCCGGTCATCGAAGAAAGGATCAACCGGTTCGTGCTCGCGGCCTGAAGCGCGACCGCGGCCAGCTCGTCGTCCTTCAGGTCGCTGAGCATAATCACCTGCGGGTCGGTCCGCAGAATGCTCTTGAGCCGTTCGGTGATCGTCTCGCCAGAGCGGGGGTTGTACTCTTCGGCCGGGATGTTCTCGATCGTCTGTTCGACGACTTCTTCGAGGGTCTTGATGTCGCGTGTCAGCGGGTCGAGCGACCTGAGGATCGAGTAGATCGTCGTCGATTTGCCGCAACCGACCGGGCCGACGCCCAGGATCATGCCCAGATCCTTTTCGGAAGCCGACCGGATCTTCTCTTCTTCCTTGGTCGTGAGGCCGAGTTGTTCGAGCTTCGAAACCATGTTGGCCTTGTCGAACAGGCGGATGGCGACTTTTTCGCCCATTTTCGTACCCGCCGAGGCGACGCGGGCATCGATGTTCCGCCCCTCGACCTTGGCCGAAAACGTGCCTTCCTGCGGCTTGCGGCGGTCTTCCACGTTCATGCCGCAAAGGGTCTTGACGATGTCCACCACCTCAGGGCCCGCTTCGGCGTCGAACGGTTCGGCCATTTGCAGGATGCCGTCGATCCGGTACCGAACCTGCAGGCCGTCCTGGCCGGGCTCCAGGTAAATGTCCGTCGATCGGCGGCGGACGGCGTCGTAGACAAGGCTCTGCACTTCTTCGAACAGGGCGTTCTGCTGTGCCCGGGCCACGCGGAACATGTCCAGCGCCTTGGTGTTCAGATCGATTCCGATGAACTCGACCGGAACACCGGCCATGGCGGCCGCCTTGTTCCGGTTGAAGACCTTCTTTTTGGCCCCGAGAAGGCCGAAGAACCGGTTGCCCAGATCACCGAAGTGATAGGCGCTGAGGACTTTCTCAGTCTCAGCGACCTGTCCGTTTCGATGCACCACATACGCCAGGGTCGTCACTAGGTAGGCCAGGGCCATCACGGCGATGCCGACGATGATGTTGGGCACGAGCAGAAGCACAAGCATGCCGACGATGCCGGCGAGAACCATGGCCGTGGACCAGGCCATCCGCTTTTCCAGGTCAAGTTCGAAGGCGTCGTCGTCGACCCACCAGGTTGTCGGCACCCAGATCAGAAACAGCGCCAGGGCCGGCAGAAGCTTCAGGATGTCCATGTAGAATCCGTCGCCGCGCGGCGCGTCGGCCGTCTGCGCGAGGAGCCAGGGCATCGCGAAGAGATCACCTGCCTGAACGGATCCGGCCGAGATGATTCCGAGGATCGACAAGGCTCCTGCGACGGATCGGGAGCGGGAAAACCGGACGCCTCGCATAACTTGACTTTCGAATGAGAGAGGAATGCGGGAAGTGGTGAATGGTCCGAAGCCGCCGCGACGTGAACGCTTCTTCGCCAGTACGGGCAGGAAGACAGAGGGGATCAGAGGATCCCCGGGGCCGCCACCTGAATGCCCTTGAGGGCCATCTTGAGCGCGTCCGGGCTGGGAGCGACTTCGAACGCGGTCGAACGCTCGATGACTTCGGCAAGCACAAGCTGTCGAAGGCTTTCCGTGAAGTCCATCATGCCTTCGTCCTGACCGATCCGGATGGCGTCGGCCAGCTTCGTGTCTTCTTCGGCCAGAATGAGTTTGCGCACCGTCGGGTTACTGCGCATGATCTCGCAGGTCGGAACTCGGGTCGCCCCCGTCCTGGCGGCATGGTCCTTCGTCGTCCGCAACAGCTTCTGGGCGATCACGGCCTTCAGGTTGAACGCCAGGTTCTGCCGCATCGCAGGGTGCATTTCCTGCGGGAACAGGTCAAGAATCCGGCTGATCGTGGAAGGCGCGCTGCCGGCGTGGATCGTCCCGAACACCAGGTGGCCCGTTTCGGCCGCGTGAAGAGCCGCCAGGAAGGTGTCCTGGTCACGCATTTCGCCCACCAGGATGATGTCCGGATCTTCCCGCACCGCATGCTTCAGGGCGATGTTCCAGTCGAGCACGTCGATGCCGACTTCCCGCTGGTTCACGATCGACTTGGCATCCTTATAGGTATATTCGATCGGGTCTTCGACGGTGAGGATGTGGCATCGCTCATTTTCGTTGACGTATTGGAGCATCGACGCGATCGTCGTCGATTTGCCCGAACCCGTCACGCCCGCAAGGATGATGATCCCCGTGTCTTCCTTGGTGATCTCGGCCAGAATCGGCGGCAGGCCGAGTTGTTCGAAGTTCGGGATCTTGTTGTTCACCCGCCGGGCCACCAGAGCCAGAGCGCCCCGGGCCTTGAAAAGGTTCACGCGGAACCGGGTTTCGATGACTTCGCCGTCTTCGACGTCCCGCAGAATGTGGGCGAAGTCGACGCCGCCTTCCTCTTCCAGAATGTGCTTCTGCTTGGGCGACAACAGGGGGAACATCAGCCGTTCCATGTCCGCCGCCGTCAGCGGCGGCAGCTGCATCTGCCGTAACTGCCCTGCCAGCCGCATCGCAGGAGGAAGGCCCACTTTCAGGTGCAGGTCCGAACCCTGGTGCTTGATGCACATCCGAAAGAGTTTGTTGGCTTCCGGCTCGTTGGCCGAAGTCCCCACGGCCACGTTCGAGGCGATCGACATGATTTCGGATCTCCCGTGAAATCACCGCGACAGAACGATCTGGATGAGCGATATGCGGACGGTGCTGAGGAACGCGGAAAATGCCTCGGTCGAGGCTTCCGGTTCGTAGACTCGTAGACGCTTGATAATCTAACCGCTGCCATTTCCGAAAACAATTCCCCGACGGCCGACTTTCCGTCTCCGCGCCCGCGAAACCGGAACCGTCGAATCGGGCAGGCGGTACGACACGCACCCGAAACGCGCACGAAAAAGCCGGAAAGCTTGACTCTCGCAAACTTCCCGGCAATCGATCCGACAGCTTCAGTCGCTGGGTTTCAGCGGCGTTTCGCTCGTCAGCTTTTTTTGGCGGCGACCACGGCCTTCGCGGCTTCGGCCACTTTCGCTGCCGTCAAGCCATAGGCTTCGATCAGAGCTTCGGGCGAGCCCGATTCGCCGAACGAGTCATGCAGATTCACGTAGCGGATCGGCACGGGATGAATTTCGGCCACGTTCATCGCGACGACCGAGCCCAGGCCGCCATGGGCCAGGTGCTCTTCGGCGACGACGATCGCACCGGTGTCCTTCGCAGCAGCGGCCAAAGCGTCGCGGTCGATCGGCTTGACGGTGTGCATGTCCAGCACCCGCGCGGAAATGCCTTGCGAGGCCAGAGCCTCGGCCGCCTCCAGGGCAGGGGCGACCATCAGGCCGTTGGCCACGATGGTGACGTCCTTGCCGTCGGCCAGCTTGTTCGCCTTGCCGATGGTGAAGGGGGCGTCGGCATCGTAAATCTTCGGCACGTCGGGGCGGCCGACCCGCAGGTAGACAGGCCCTTCGTGAGCCAGCATCGCGGCTGTGGCGGCCTTCGCGGAAGTTTCGTCCGCGGGCACCATCACGACGAAGCCCGGCAGCGAGCAGGCCAGCGAGACATCCTCGATGCCCATCTGGCTGGCACCGTCTTCGCCGATCGAAATGCCGGCGTGGCTGCCGACGACTTTCACGTTCAGGCGAGGATAAGCCACGCTCATCCGCAGCTGATCGTACGCATTGCACACGATGAAGGCCGCGAAGCTCGATACCAGGGCCGTGTGACCGGCCGCGGCCAGACCGGCGGCGACACCGACCTGGTTCGACTCGGCGATGCCGACGTTGAAGAAACGGTCCGGATACTTCAGGCCGAACCATTCGGTGCGTGTCGAGTTGCCGACGTCGGCGTCGACCACGACGAGCTTGCCGTACGATTCGCCGAGGGCTTCGAGGGCTCTGCCGAAGGCGTCACGCGTGGCCTTGCCCAGAGGCCTGGACGATTTGACCGATGAACTGGCTCCCGCCATGGTTTTCAGGTTCCTTTCGTTCGATGTCTCGTAAGTGTGAGAGGTGCGGCGATGAGACGATAGCGTGCCGGCTCAACCGAGCCCCGCCTCGACTTCGGCCAGCGCCTCTTCCAGGTGTTTGGCGGGCATGGGTTTGCCGTGGAAGTTCTCGTCCTTCAGCTTGCTCAGCAGCTTGAGCATGCCGAAACCCTTCTTCGTGAGCGACACGATGCAGGTCGGGCGGCCTTTCGTCGCCTTCGCCCGCTTCAGAGCGTCGATGACTTCCTCAAGGTCGTTGCCGTTGATCACCTGAGTGGCCCAGCCGAATGCGGCGAACTTGCCGTCGATCGGATCCATGTTCAGCACGTCCAGCGCCGATCCGGTCTGCTGGTAGCCATTGCGGTCCACGATGCAGGTCAGGTTGTCCAGCTGGTACTTGCCAGCGCTCGCGGCGGCTTCCCAGATCTGCCCCTGGCCCAGCTCGCCGTCGCCCGTCATCACGTAGGTGTGCGAGCCGTTTTTCGCAAGGCGGGCAGCCAGGGCGTAACCGACACCCACGGACAGGCCCTGACCGAGCGAACCGGTCGAGGCTTCGATGCCCGCCAGCCGCAGCATGTTCGGGTGGCCTTCGAGCCGGCTGCCGAACTTCCGCAGAGTCATCAGCTCTTCATGCGGGAACACGCCCTTGTGAGCCAGCGCGGCGTAAAGCACCGGAGCTGCGTGGCCCTTGGAGAGAATGAAGCGATCGCGGTCGGCGGCCTTCGGGTTCTTGCCGTCGAACTTGAGGAATCCGCCGAAATACAGCGCCGTAACCACTTCGACAGCCGACATCGAGCTGGAGGGGTGCCCCGAGCCGGCTTCCGTGGTCATCTTCAGGATGTCCTTGCGGAGTTCCCTGGCCAGAGCCTTCAATGATTCGATCGATTCGGACACGTTTTTCCGTACTCCCTTCATTCCACGACGTTTCGGCAGTTTCTCGGCGGCGCGGCGACGTGCCGGTCGGCATGACGCCCGCCCATGATCGGCTATCAACCTAACGATTCGGCCGGCGAACGGCAAGTGCGTGCCCGCGATCTTGCCGCCGATCGGCTTAGGATGGCTGCGATCGTCGTTCAGGCATCCGGCCGCGCGATCGCCGCCGTTGCCTGCGATGATTTACATGAAGTCACCCTCAGTCGTCCGCCGGTTGGCGTCACGCCCTGATGAACTCAGGTTCGCTCCGTGGGCCGTCCAATCCATGTCGGCCCACGGGGCGAACCTTTTGTCGACCGCCCTCCGTGGCGGTGAAGTTACGCATCGAAATCGAAAAGACGGAGCGACTCATCGTCCTGATGACCATGCCGGCAAAATCCTTTTCGCGAACGCTCCATCTTGTGTGCGGTACAGCCAGTCCTTCGAAATCGAATCTTCCCCCTCAGGCATTTCCAGCCGGTTCGCGGGTCAACCGATTCGTTCGGCTTCCTGGCGACGGCATGAAACGCCCCTGGATTGGGGAAGAACGATCCCTACAACTCCTCTAACCGTGATTCGTGGATTTCCGCGACATTGCGGACCGGATTTTTCGGGAATTCTCTGGACCGTTCCCTGGTTACGACCGTTATGAGGTCAGCCACCTGCTGGCCCGTTCCGTTGATTTCCCGTTCGACGCTCACACCCTAATCGCCAGTCGCTGCCCTTGTCCAGCCCGTCTCGCCCGGCCCGCCGAGGGCTTTCCCGCAGCCTTCCTCCCCAAAAAATCGTGCTTCGGACGCTCTCGCCTTCGGTCGGCTTGCACATCCGAAAATCGGAAATTTGTGAAATCGGGAGGCTTTGCTTAATTTGGCAGCTGGGATTTCGGTTACGGAAAACAGCCGGAATTTCTCCTTCCCGCCGGAAATCGCAGGGGATCGCCGGTTGTTTTGCGGAATCACGGTTGCGTATCAGGGATGGCGGTTTTGGGCCGGTTCCTCAGATCTTTTCCTCGATCAGCGCCGGCATGCGGTCGCTGCGGGTCATCACCCGGTAATAGTGGCTCGAAGGCTCACAGATCATATAGGCCGACTCCACGCCCTGCTCGTCGGTCACCAGCAGTCCGTGCACGCCCTGCCGCACCCGGAACCAGATCCCTTTCTCCAGCGCCAGCGTCGCCGGAATCCGCACAACGCCCGGCGCCGCACCCACCCAGCCGCCCTGTTCCACCGTCGCCTTCCACGTCCAGCCCGTGCGGGGCAGGCATCGCGACCGCCCGCGCCCATTGCCCCACCGCACCAGTTCCAGCTTGCCGTCCTTCATCACCGGCAAGACCGGTTCACGGTCGTCGTACAGAAACCTCACCTCCGCCTCCGTGCCCCCGCGCCGGTAGATCCGCCGCGAGACCTCCGGCCAGCAATGCATCGCCAGCGGCATGTCGGAAAGTGCCAGAGCGATCCCCGAAGCCATTGCCGTGTCTCCTCTTATGCCTCAATGTGAACGAAATCGAACACGGGCCGGAAACGCAGGGCCAACGAGCCGGAAGCGTGAGCGACGGCCTGAAAGCCATCGCCGGAAATCGTGCCCGTCGCTCACGCTTCCGGCTCGTTGGCGAAATCGCCGCTCGTGCTTTCGGCTCGCTCGCATGGCATCCCCCCCATTCCGTCAAAAGCAGATCTTGCCCCGAACGTCGCAGATGTCATAGCCGTTGGCCCCGTCGTCGTAGATCGACTTCAGCGGCAGGGTGGCCCCGCTGCGCACCGCGAACCGGCCGATCCGCTCGTTGATCCGCTGCTTCACGTCGGCCAGAGCCTCGGCCCGCGGATCATGCGGGCTGAACAGGCCGCCCTGGGCCGTATCCCGGTCGGTCAGGTCTTCGGCGATCAGGTGCATCCGGTTCGCCGGGTGCTTCGGCCGCCAGGCGCGCCGCAGGCATGGCCGCAGGGCCTCCAGCAGCAGGTCGAAGCGGTCCGTCGGCACGGCCAGCCGTGTCTGTCCCTCGCCCGGAATGCCGTCCCGATAGCCCACCCAGAGCGTCAGCTTGCCGGGCATTACCCGGTGATACCGCAGCTCCTCGATCAGCCGCTCCAGGTTCCGCACCAGCCAGGCGTAAAGCCGGTGCGGATCGGCCGTCGATTCGCCCAGGCTGCCCCCGCGCGAAAGGGCCTTGTGCCGCGGCCGGGCGGAGTGAATCTCGCCCGTCGGCTCGCCGTTGAGTTCCCACCACAGCGCCTCGCCCGTGGCCGTGAGCAGCTTCCGCACCAGGCCCCGGTCGGCCTTCGCCAAGTCCAGGCAGCTGGCGATGCCCCACGGCAGCAGCCGCTTCGCCCGCCGTTTGGCGACGCCCGAGATTTCCGTCACCGGCAGCCGCGCCAGCAGGTGTTCCTCGTGTTCCTTTTCCAGCACGGCTTTGGCCCCGAAGGGCTTGGCCGAGTCGGAAATGAGCTTGGCCAGCGTGCGCGACCGCGCGATGCCGACCGTCACCGGCAGGTCGAGTTCCTCCAGGATCGTCTGCCGCATGGCCACGGCCAGGTCCTGAAACGACTGCCCGGGGCCCGGCTCGGCGACGAAGAAGAATTCGTCGATGGAGTAATACTCCACATGCCCCGACAGCCGCCGCATGACCTCCAGCATCGACCGCGACAGCGTCTCGTACCAGCGGAAGTCGCGTTTGACGTAAATCCCGTCCGGGCATTTCTGTACGGCATCCCAGATCGGCTCGCCCGTTTTCACTCCGGCGGCCTTCATTTCGTAGCTCTTGGCGATCACGCACGCGCCCTGGTTGCCCAGCACGCCGACGGGCTTGCCCTTGAGGAACGGATCGCGCACCCGCTCCGCAGAGACATAGAAACAGTCGGCATCGAGATGGCCCACGGCCCTCTTGCGTGTGTACATGTCCACCAATATAGTGTACGCACGAATTGTGTCAAGACTTGTACAGTATCGGCCGGAGGGCTTGCGGGAATTGAGGAGCAAAAGCACGATAATTTGATCGATTTTTCTGAATGAGGTAGAGTTGAAGTGGCTTAACGAAATGTGGCCAAGCCGCATTGCCACACATAGATCTAACGGGTGTAAGTGGGGCCGTGATTCGAGATGATTGGGGGAAGTGGAATATGAGCTTTTACCTGCGAAAAAGTTTGAGAGTCGGACCGCTGAGGTTCAATTTGTCCAAATCAGGAATAGGAGTGTCGACAGGGATTCCCGGGTTGAGAGTAAGTAAAGGTCCATCCGGTACGTATATTCATATGGGGCGAGATGGCCTTTACTACCGGAAAAGGCTTGACTTGCTTGATACGCCACGTGGGCAAGAAGCTCAGCACTCTGTCTCTACCCGAACCCATCCAGAAGTCTACGAAACACCGGGTAGTGGAACTCATGGACCTATGTGCTTTGTAGGTACGAGTTCGATCGACGGGATGATCGCATGTTCTGCTGATTCGATTTTGAAGGATATTAGGGAAAAGGAGAGCCAGTTTGATTTGTGGCCATTAGTACTAATCATATCTATTGCGATAAGCTTCGCAACAGTAGTGGCATCGGTTCCTGATGCCGTAAAATTCGCGGTTCCGGCGATGCTTTCGATTGGTACCATTGCGATATATTTCTACGATAGTCTGAATAGGACTGTCGTACTCATGTACGATTTGGATGAGGAAATGGTTGATTCTTATTCTACGCTATGCGATGCGATTGGGCAGGTGTCGAAATGTAAAGGAGCATGGGTAATTCGTGCAAAAGGAGAAGTTTACGACGGAAGGTATCACGCCGGGGCGAGCGAGTTGCTAAACAGAAGTAGACTTTCGGTGGCGTGTGGAGATCCGCCGTTCGTGCGTTCAAACTTAGATGCGCCAAAAGTTGAACTCGGTAACATTGTTCTACACTTTTATCCAGACGAAATCCTGGTCAGAGTAGATGGGAAAATCGGTTCCATTCAGTACGCAGAATTAGTCATAAACTCGAACCAAACTCGCTTTCTTGAAGATGAAACGGTTCCGAGTGATACGAGAATCATTGGCCGTACTTGGAAGTATGTGAATAAAAATGGATCTCCAGATCGCAGGTTCAGAAATAATTTTGAAATACCAATTTGCTTGTATGAAGAGATTAAGATTGAGTCATCCTCTGGCTTGAGAGAAGTCATACAGCTATCTCGCCTGGGAATTGCTGAAAAGCTGAAAGCCGCATCGGCCAAGATGGTGTCGGCAATTAGAGAGGCTAAGGAGGCCGAAGAAGCAAAAGCTATTGATAAGTACGACCGATACATTGAGGGTGATACTGAAACAGTAGAGGAAGATGATGGGCAGCAGGACGGTGAGAATGAAGAAATCGACGCTTATGAAGTCCTATTCGATCTGATTTGTTGCTTTATGGTCGTCGATGGAAAAGCTTCGACAAAGGAGAAAGAAAAAGTTGTATTTATAATGAAGAAAGTGGCCTCGACATGGAGTGAATCGATGAGTAAATCTAAAATTGATGGATTCATTGCATCGGTTCGATTGATCGGGTTTCCAGCCATTGAAGAAAGGGTCTTTGGTAGATTGCATGTGTTCAAGACAAAAAAGCAGCGAGAAGTGGTGATTAGAGCGATCAATCTGGTAATCCAAGCGGATTCAGTCTCAAATAGTAGAGAAATCGCACTACTTGCAAAAATCAATAAAATGTTTGATGATCTCGAGGTCCAGTAAATCCGAGATAGCGACAGGCCCCCCGCCCCCCCCCCCCCCCCCCCCCCCCCCACCCACATGAGCAGCTATGACT
>WGMM01000015.1 GCA_016125085.1 bacterium | reverse complement strand
GTTTGGTGTTGAGCGGGTTGACGGCGGAGAAGTTCTCGATCGCAAACAGCGAGATTTCCATAGGGGCCTCCTTGTCCCCGGGTTGACACATAAATCACGATTTCCGTCAAGGCGAATGATGTGAGGTATATTAAGGCGTAAAGGATTCGGCTCGTACGTTCCCGAAAAGCCTGCGGAGCGGCCTTACAGCGTCGCGGATATTGTCCGACTCGCGAGTCGGAGTTCCGTCTGATCGACGATAATATTGCTCTGCATGATCCATGTATCGGACGATAACCTCTGTAATGGACGGTTGTCCGGCATGGGTTTCTTCGATCGGACGCTTGAGTTTCGGAGTTTTTCGGCCTGACTGTAACCACTCAGCGACGACTCGCTCGTAATTCGCCTTGGACTCCGGAGTGCCGTACGAACCGAGGTAGACTTCATGCCCGTTCAGTACGAGACGGGCATTGATTTTCTTGTGGAGACTATATTTCGGAACTCTCACTTCGAACTTCTCCGCCGGGTTCGAATCAGGGGATTCCCCCGAATTTGCGGCAGGATTTCGGTCAGTCAACGCCATCGATCTCCTCTCGGAAGCTGTTGCTCTCTAACTAATTACATCGAGAGCAGGCGAGGGGATTCGAACCCCTGACGTCCAGCTTGGGAAGCTGGCATTCTACCACTGAATTACGCCTGCGACTGCGAGAAGTCTGATCTCTGGCAGTGAAGTTGTCAAGTGCGTCCGATGGTACTGTTCTTCGGATCTTCTGTTCGCGCACTGAGTAGAGGCTACGGAATTGGTCAGGCGGATTCGTTCGATACCTTCCGGCCGCCGATCAGGTCGAAAACCGGTTCCGCTGGTTCCACGCCTGTCAGACGAGCGTCAAGGCCCTGGAATTTGACCGAGAACCTGGTATGGTCGATGCCCATCAAATGCAGCAGTGTCGCATGAATATCGTGCACGGAGACCGGCTTTTCGACGGCACGATAGCCAAGTTCGTCGGTCGCGCCATAACTCATTCCGGGTGTGAAGCCGCCGCCCGCGAACCACATGGTGAATCCGGCGATATGGTGATCGCGGCCATTGCCCTGGGCCATGGGCGTGCGGCCGAATTCGGAGCCGAAGACGACAATGGTGTCTTCGAGCATTCCCCGCTGCTTCAAGTCCGTCAGTAATGCCGCGACGCCCTGATCGACCTCACGGGCCGTTCCCGCGGAGTGCTCCTTCACGGCGCCGTGGTGGTCCCAGTCGCGGTGATAGAGCTGAATGAAGCGGACCCCGCGCTCGGCGAGCCGGCGTGCGGCCAGGCAATTCGAAGCGAAGGAGCCATCGCCGGGCTCAGCTCCGTAGAGTTTTCGGATGTGCTCCGGTTCGGAACGCGAATCCATCAGCTCCGGCACGCTCGTCTGCATGCGGAATGCCAGCTCGTATTGCGAGATCCGGGTGGCTATCTCCGGGTCATGGAGCGATTCGTCAGCCACGGTATTCAGAGCCTTGACCGAATCGACAACTCCTGCCTGCAGCGTCGGCGAAACGCCCTGCGGACTGCGAACATAAAGAACTGGGTCGCCGGTACTTCGGAATTCGACCCCCTGATACTGACCGGGCAGGAAGCCGGAGTGCCACTGCCTGGCCGCGATCGGCTGCTTCTGGCCGAATTTGCCGGTCGAGACCATCACGACGAAACCCGGCAGGTTTTCGGACTCCGCCCCCAGCCCGTAAAGGAGCCAGGATCCCATCGCGGGCCGGCCGGAGATCATCGAGCCGGTGTTCATGAAGGTATGCGCAGGGTCGTGATTGATCGCTTCGGTGTGCAGTGATCGCACGATACAAATATCGTCAGCACAACGGCTTGCCAGCTGGGGCCAGATCTCGGAAATTGACTGCCCACTTTGGCCCCATTGTCGAAAAGCGTGCTGGGGCCCGAAGCACTTGAGCTGCTGGCCCTGAAGCTGGGCGATCTGCTGGCCTTTCGTGAACGACTCCGGCATCGGTTCGCCGTGGAGCTTCGCCAGAGTGGGCTTATGGTCGAACGTTTCCAGATGGGTCATGCCACCGGCCATATAAAGCCAGATGATCCGCTTGGCCCGGGGCCGATAGTGCAAAGAGGCAAGAACGCCATCGGCTCTACGACCGTTCGAAACGCCAGCGGAGTGGCTTGATCCTGCAATCAGAGACTGCAGTGCCATCGCTCCCAGGGCGACACCGTTGCGTTTCAGAAATGAGCGTCTGGCGATCGATTCCGGAAAGTTCATGTCCGATTCTCCGACGAATCTTGAGACTGACGTATGTTATCGAAAACTGAAGGCATATCGCCGCTCAGTAGCGAGTGATCGTTTCGTGAAGGTTCAGGATGGCTCGTGTCACGGCCGTCCACGCTGCCAGCGTCGAAGCGTCGATATCGGCCGGCATGGCACGCTCGCCGACTTTGCCGAGTGCCGTGGCCATTTCGGGTTTGGCGGCGTATTCGGCTCGGGCGGTTTCGAGCAGGCGTTCCAGAATTTTGATCTCCTGGGTCCTGGCGGGCCGGGATACAGCCCGACGGAAGGCGAAATCGATGCGATCCGCAGCGGTCGTGCCGCCATTGCGGATCGTCAGCTCGGCAAAGGCCCGGGCGGCTTCCACGTAGGTCGGATCGTTGAGCAGGACGAGCGATTGAAGCGGGGTGTTCGATCTCGCCCGGTCGGCCGTGCATTCCTCGCGGCTGGGGGCATCGAACGCCAGCAGACTCGGATGCAGATACTGCCGCTGCCAATGCGTATAAAGCCCACGCCGATAAAGGCTATCGCCTTTGTCCGCCTGCCATTCCCGAGTCGGGAAGTTGAGATAAGCCCAGTAACCGGGCGGCTGATAAGGCTTGACGCTCGGGCCGCCGATGCGTCCGACGAGCAGCTGGCTGATCGCCAGCGCATTGTCTCGAACGAGTTCGGCGTCCAGACGGAATCGCCCCTGGCGGGCCAGCCAGAAGTTGTACGGATCGGCTTCGATCACCTCTTGTGTTGCCTGGGAGCTTTGGCGATAGGTCTCGCTCATCAGGATCGACTTGATCAGGCCCTTCACGTTCCAGCCCGATTCGACGAACCGCGCGGCCAGCTCATCGAGCAGTTCGGGGTGTGTCGGCGGGCTTCCCTGGGCACCCAGGTCATCGACCTTGCGGGAAATCGCTTCGCCGAATAGAAGCTTCCAGATCCGGTTCACGAAGACACGCGCGGTCAGGGGATGATCCTTAGAAACGATCCAGGCCGCGAGATCACGCCGGTCCAGCTTGCGGTCGTCGGCCGATTCGAAGCCGGAAACCTTCAGGGCTGACGGGAATCCCGGTTTGACCGGCTCTCCCGATTCATCCATCCAGTTGCCTCGGGGCAGAACCCGAACCATCCGCGGCATGACCGATTCGGTCACCAGGGTACGAGGCACTGTTTTGTCGAGTTCGGCCCTAGCTTTTTCGATTTCGGCGAGATGGTCACGCGTGGCTTTGAGCTGCGGTGCGAACGAGCGGAAATAGGCAGCGAGTTCGTCCTGCTGTGGCCCGGTTCGTTTGCCCGGTTCGATCGCCAGAATAGCTTCGATCGCCGCTGGGACAATCGGCGAGGCCCCTGGCTCGAATGATCCTGTTGCGTACGAGATCCGGAATCGGCCGATCGTGTGCCCGGCGTTGTCGTGCTTTTGTTTCAGGACGATCGACCAGTCTGCTGCTTCCTGTTTCTTGGCGGCAGGATCGACCAGAAAAATCGCCGACTGAGCGGAACCGGCCTTTTCCATGATGGCCCAGCCCCAGCCGGGGCCTTTCTCATCGCCATCGATCGCAGCGGCGACTGCCCATTTCCCGTAAGGGTTCTTGCCCACGGCCCCAGTCTGTTCGAACGTTGCGAAGGCATTCGAGAATTTCACGGGCGATTTGCCGCCCTCGGCATTCGAACGCTCGGCTACGATTTCCGTCAGAACGAAGTTACCATTGCCGGCTCGGCCTGGGCCTTTGTTCGGCAAAGAATCGTCGGGAAGCACTTCGAGCCGGATCGCAGTGACGCCGGCAGGCAGGCTCGCGAATTTCAGCCGGTATTCGTCGGTTACCGGAACTGAGCCGCTGACCAGCACGGAGAGGTCTTCAAGAATTTTCGCAGCGGAACCGGAATCCGTGACGATTTCGGCCGGAGCCAGATTCGTCCAGCGGGGCAGGGCAGCTTCCCAGCGGCTTTGAGCCTCCGCCAGTTCGGGTGTCGCCGTATTGAGGATCGTTTTCGTTTCGGCGATGCGGCGATCGAACTCGTTCAGCTTTTCCTGCTGTTCGGGAGTCGGCACACGCACGGAAGGCCCCCAGTTGCCGTCGGAATTGGCACCCGAGTAAAGGCCACGTTCCTTGATGTCCGCAAAGAAAGCTTCCATGCGATAGAAGTCGCGGGTCGTGAACGGATCGAATTTGTGATCATGGCATTCGGCACAGCCCATCGTGACGCCAAGCCACGTGCCCGAGACGTTCCTGACCCGTTCGGCGATGTACTTGGCCAGATATTCCCTGTCCTGAACGCCTCCCTCGGCACTCATCATGCCCAGGCGGTTATATCCGGAGGCGATGCGCTGTTGCAGTGTCGGCTGATCGGCAAGGTCGCCGGCGATCTGCTCACGGGTAAAAACGTCGAAGGGCTTGCCGGCGTTGAACGATTCGATGACATACTGGCGGAATGGCGAAACGCTGACGTCCTGATCACCGTGATATCCGACCGAATCAGCATAGCGGACCAGGTCGAGCCACCACATGGCCATACGTTCGCCGAAGTGGGGAGAAGCCAGCAGGGCGTCGACTTTTTTCTCGTACGCCGAGGGGCTCGAATCGGTCAGAAATGCCTCAACTTCAACAGGTTCGGGCGGCAGGCCGGTGAGGTCGAAATGAAGCCTGCGGAGGAGTGTGCGTGCATCGGCCGGTTTCCCTTTGCTCAGCCCATTTGCCTTACGGGCATTGCCGACGAGCGTGTCGATCGAGTTCGAAAGACTGGACACCCTTGTTTCGGAGGGGGTCTTTTCGATCGAAGCGACAGGGCGAAAGGCCCAATGGCCCTCGAACTTCGCCCCCTGTTCGATCCACTTTCGCAGCATCGCCAGATCACGTTCGGAAAGATTCTTGCCTGAATCCGGAGGCGGCATTTTCAGGTCGGGATCTGCCGACGCGACCCGTTTCATCAGTTCGCCAGCCTGGGGCTCTCCAGGTCTTACAACGCCCTTGCGGGCTTCGCCGCCCAGCAGGCCGGCCTCGGTATCGAGCCGCAGCTCGGCTTCCCGCCGGTTTTTGTCGGGACCATGGCAATAGAAGCAGTTGTCGGACAGGATCGGGCGAATGTCGCGATTGAACCGGACCGTTTCGGGCAGTGGCCGTTCGGGTTCGGCCGCCGGCGTGGTTCGAAGAGAGCCGCAAACGGCCAGACCTGCGATCAAAACAAGAGATCGCCGAAACCCCGTCGGATTCGAAATCGGTGACACGCTCATGGACTGGATCCGGGAACCAGGTTTTGCGGAAGTCGAGAAGATCAGCGATAGACGCATCCAGAGGGAATGATCGTATCAGCAGATCAGGATTCGGCAGTTGCGATCAAAGTGGCAGGAGACCGTGCAGGTCTTTTGGGATCGTTCCATCCTAACGGGACAAGAGCCGGGGCGTAAAGGAGGCTCTTGCCGATCGAGGCTCCTGGCCCTGTCTCCGGCCCGGCCGAATCTATCGACGGAAGTGTGCTATGTTTCCGTAAAGTGACAATATGCATGGCAGTAGCGGATCGGATCGAACAAACGACGAAACCGATGCGTACGAGCAAACATGACTTCCCGCATTGAAGTAAGCTTCCGTACGGGTTCGCAAGTCATGCATCGACCGATTGCACGCTTGCATGGATGCAGTGAACTCGTCATGATCGATGGATGATCCGGAGTGGAACAGGGGATCGGAATCGATCCAGGTATCGGAATTTCGGGCCTCCGCCGGGGCGGCCCTCACGCGGAGATCCATGATGAAAATTCGTTCTCGAAAGCGTCGCGTAACGCTCGGTTTCGTTTCCCTGGAAGAGCGCCTGGTGATGGCGGCCCCTGTGCTCGACCCGATTCCGGTCGCGGCATTGCCTGCCGGCAAGACGCTCATGATCCCGCTGACGGCCTCTGATGCTGACGGCGATGCACTTACTTACACCATTACGGGCGACAACGGCGAAATTCTGGCATCAGTCAAAACCGGTCAGCCGTTCCTCAAGATGTCGATCGCCGGTTATGGCGACATGGTCTTTCAGCTCTTCGACGACATCGCTCCGAAAACCGTCGAGACGATTACGGGACTGGTCAATGACGGATTCTATGACGGACTGACGATTCACCGGATCGTCCCTGACTTCGTCATTCAGGGTGGCGACCCCAACGGCGACGGATCCGGAGGACCGGGCTTCAAGTTCGACGACGAATTCTCGCTCGAGGCGATTTTCTCGGGCTCAGGCCAGCTCGCCATGGCCAATTCGGGTAAGGACACCAACGGTTCGCAGTTTTTCGTCACGCAGGACCAGGCCCGGTTCCTCGACTTCAATCACACGATCTATGGGCAGCTTCTGCGCGGGTTCGACGTCCTGACGACACTCAACGGCGTCACCGCTCCGGTTACGATCTCTTCGATGTCGATCGTTACGGACGTCACCGATGCCGTCCTGCAGCTGAAGGCCCCGGGCCTTGGATCGACGAACTTCACGGTGACCGTGACCGACCCGGGCGGCGAATCGGATTCGAAGACCTTCACGGCCACTGCGAGTGCCGACACCGTCAATAGTCCGCCGATCCTCGGCCCGGTCAGCGATCGAACGACGATCAAGGGCCAATCCTTCCAGATCGACTTAAGTTCGTACGACTACGAAAACGACCCGATGATCTATGAGGCCGTCGTGGTCGGGTCTTTGGCCAATGTTACGGTCAGCGTCACCGGAAATATCGTCACAGTGACGCCGAATGCCGACTATGTCGGAACATTCGAACTGAAGGTCAGCGTGCGTCAGGAAGGTGCGACGAATCGCGGCAGCACATCCGACCCCCGCGATTACCAGACGATCAAGGTCACTGTGCTTAACCCGTTCGAGACGCAGACGTTCGATGTCTCGACCGATGAATCGACAACCATCGATCAGTTCGTGCTCGTGGATTTCGTGCCCAATGGTGCCGTTGAGGGTTCGACTTACTCCGCATCGATCGTCTGGGGCGACGGCACTACGACCGACGGTACGGTCACGGACACCGGCTCCGGACATTTCCAGGTCGCCGGCACTCACGCCTACGACAGATTCGGCAACTACGCCGTCGTCGTGACGCTGCGTGACACGTTCCAGGAATTCATGCAAACGGCTCAGGCCAGTGCTGTCGTCGCGGATCGTTCGATTGCGGCCGAATGGATGAACCCGGCTGTGCCCGGCGGTATCGGAATCGTCTCCGGAGTGATCGCCAGAGTTTCCGACTCGAACCCGAACGGGCTGATTTCGGATCTCTCGGCAAAAATCTACTGGGGCGATGGCAGTTCCAGCGACGGCACCATGACTGTCGACGAAAACGGCAAAATCCTGGTGTCCGGGACGAAATCCTACCTGGCCGTTGGCGAATTCGCCGCCAAAGTCGTCGTGACGAGCCTGGGCGGCTCGACGGCCGAAGCCTCAGGAACGATTCGTATCGAAAACGATCCGCCGGTGTTCGCTCCGGTGGACGACCAGTTCGTCGACGAAGGTCAATCGCTTGAAATCCCGGTCAGTGCCGTCGATCCGAACGCAGACCAGAGCGTCAAGTTCCAGATCATCGGCCCGGTGCCCCAGTTCGTTTCGATCGATTCCACTTCGGGCCGCATTCTTGTCGCATCTTCCGCGGCTCCAGGCGAATACGCGATTCTCGTAAGGGCTTTCGATTCAGGCAATCCGACGGCTTCAAGCTACCTGACGGTGAACGTCACCGTTCGGAATCTCCCGCCGACGCTCGCACTTGACGGCGTCCTGCCTGCCACTCTGGAATCGGGGCAAACACTGGCCATGACAGGCTCCGTTTCGGATCTTCCGAACTCGGGCCCCTGGAACGTGATGGTCGATTACGGCACCGGTGAAGGCTTCGTGCCCGTGACTTACTCTTCGCCACGTAACTTCTCGATCTACAAGACTTACGCGAACCCCGGCAGTTACGTCGTCCGGGTGCGTGTAACTGACGCCGGGGGATCGATCGCCGAGATCGAATCGACCGTTCAGGTCGTCGAACCGCCTCTGGTCACGGCTCTTCGCACCGTCGCCACCCGCGACAGGATGGGCCGGATTACGGCACTTCAGGTGTTCTTCAGCCAGGCACTTGACGCTCATTCGGCCAAACTGCCATCGAACTATGCCTTCTGGATGCGCCCCGGACGCGACGGCATCTTCGGCACCTCGGACGATGGCCCTGTGAGCCGCTTTCGCAAGGTGACTTTCGACGCCTCGAACAATAGCGTTACCCTGACGATGGCGAATCCAGTCGCTCTCCGTGGGCGGAACATGGCCAGGGTTCGGATCGCGGGCCTGAAGGACGCGCATGGCCGGGCGATCGACGGCGATCGAAACGGTCAGGCCGGTGGTGACCTTCTCCTGAACCTTTCGGCGACGTCCGTCGAGATCGTCTGATCCGAACGACGCGACCAGGTTTGCGACCATTCGGGCCGTCCTTGTCATCCATCGCGTGACATTGACGGCCCGAACGCATTTTGGCCCAATAGGCGGCATGCAAGATTCTCCGCCACCTTCAATTCCGCAAGATCCGCGCGGCCGGGGTTTCCGCACACGAGTCGCCGTCGAGGTCGTTCAAGCCCTGATCGAACGCCATGTCGCGCGCCTCGGGCCGGAGCGCATTGCGCTTGATCAAGCGCATCGTCGCGTCCTGGCCAGTGGGGTCGTCGCATCGACCGCGGTACCTCACTTCGCTCGAGCCGCAATGGACGGTTTCGCCCTGATCGCCGAAGAGACGATCGGTGCCGATGACTCCCGGCCGGCTAAGCTCGAAGTGATCGGTCGATCCCGTCCAGGCCTGCGCTTCGGAGGGCAAGTGCGATCAGGTCAGGCGGTGGCGATCGCAACGGGAGCCCCCATGCCGGCCGGTACCGATGCCGTCGTTCCGGTCGAATTCACCGAACTGAAGGGAAATACGGTCGATGTCCGCACCGAAGTGACTTCCGGCAAGCATGTCGGGAGAGTCGGCGAAGACGTCGAAGCAGGCCGGACGATGCTCGAGGCGGGAAGACTTCTTCGGCCTCAGGATCTTGGCCTGATTTCGGCCCTCGGCACTGGCTCGATTCAAGTCGTCAGAATGCCATCGATCGCAGTGGTCGTGACCGGAGACGAACTTCTCTCGCCCGGTACGAAGCCGACCGATGTCTCGATTCCCGACGTCAATTCGCCGATGCTGGCGGCACTGATCGCTCGGGATGGCGGAATTCCGCGAGTTTACGGGCCGCTCATGGACAACTTTGCGTCTCTGAAGAAACTGATCGTCGAACTTGCCGCATCTAGGGAAATCGACGCGATATTCATCAACGGCGGCAGTTCCACAGGTCCCGAAGACCACGCCCCGGCGTGTATCCGGGAACTCGGTGAACTCCTGGCCCACGGCATTGCGATGCGGCCCGCCAGCCCGACAGGTTTCGGGCTTGTTGCCGGAAAGCCCGTTCTGCTTCTGCCGGGCAATCCGGTCAGTTGCCTGTGCGCCTATGATTTCTTCGGCGGTACGGTCGTCAGGAAATTGGCCGGGCGATCGTCGTCAATGCCCTATCCCGTTATCCGCCGGCGTCTTTCCGCAAAGATCGTCTCCGCCCCGGGCCGGGTCGATTACTTGCGTGTCCGTTTTGTGGGTGCGGATGAAGTCGAACCGATCACGTCGTCAGGAGCTTCGATTCTTTCCAGCACGACCACGGCCGACGGCTTCGTCATCGTCGCCGCCGATTCCGAAAGTCTGGACGCTGGAACCTGGGTAGATGTCCATCGATACGAGATCCCATGATCTCGCCTCGAAGACGACCCGGCGGATCACGGACTACGTTGTCCGGTATCGGAATGGCGACTCAGATTCCGATCGCTTGCGGAGACTACCGATTGCTTCGCTCGACATCTCGAATTGCAGAAAATGCCGCCATCGTGCTCTGCGGCGGCGAAAGCCGGCGGATGGGTCAGCCGAAAGCTCTGCTCAAGCTGGGCAAGAGGGCGTTTCTCGAATGCGTCGTCGACACCGTTTCCGAAGTCTGCGGCAAGGTGATTGTCGTGGCCGCCCCCGGGCAATCGCTGCCGGCCATGCCTGGGCATGTTCTCGTCGTTCGTGATGCCGTCGCATTCGGCGGCCCCCTGAGCGGACTCGCGACTGGACTGGCCGCATTGCCCAGGCAGATGGAATTCGCCTTCGTGACTGGCACGGACACACCGCTTTTGCGACCGGCCGTCGTCGCTGCGATTCTCGCTTCAGCCCGTGGCCATGAAATTGCGATTCCGTTCGACGGAACTCACCACCAGCCACTCGCGGCCGCATACCGTGTTGACTTCGTTTCGAACCGATGCCGCGAACTGCTCGCACGGAACCGCCACAGGCTTTCGGATCTGTTGACCGATTCGGACGCTGTAGAAATTGGCCTGGAATCGTTCCGAAATATCGACCCGGATCTCGCAAGTTTCCGCAACGTCAATACACCTGAGGATTACCGTGCCTTGATCGAAGCTCCGGGAATGCCATTATCCGAATGAAACCGTTCGGCCGCCCTGATGGCTTATACAGCGATTCATTCAGTGCACAGCCCGCTGCATTATCAGGGCTCAGATCAGTCGCGGCAATTGCTGTGCATGGCATACCGCAATCCTCGGACCATGCGATTGGCAAGCGCGTGATCCGAACGCCGTTTTCTTGCGGACATCGATTCATCCGGGCGATCGATATCGAATCGGGCGATGCTCACTTCGCGGAATTCCGTTCGGAACCACCGAAGCTCGAGAATCAAACGTTGGCCGACGTCGTCAGCGACAGCGCGACCGGCGAAAACCGATCGCGAAATTCCGCAGGAGTCATGAGCGTCAAAGTCGCCTCTGGCAGATCAGCCACACGTACGACACCGTCCATCGCTTTGACTCTCACCAGTGCCATGCCGGCAGCCTGTTGCGCATTTTCGCCCGCCGCGGCCGAACGAATTTCTCCGACCTGTTGCCCCGCTTCGTTCACGAGCGACCGATTCGCCAGACTGGCCGGATTGACAGGCACATGGTCCGAATCCAGAACGAAGCACCGGAGAATACGGTTCACGTGGCCCAAAGCATCGAGCCGGGCGACTGTTTCCTGGCCAAGGTAACAGCCTTTGCGAAAGCTGATGGCAGAAGCGTCACGGTCGATCTCCTGAGGCAGATTGTCGGCCTGGATATCGATACCGAACCTTGGCCAGGCTGCCAGCACACGAAGCTGTTCGAACAGTTCCGGCGAACCTGGCTCCGGAACGATACCCGCAATATTAGCCAGCTCCGCTTCCGCCTGGTTCATGCTGCCTTTCGGGGCGATGATCAAAATGCCTGGCACTTGAAATTCATCGAACCTGGCCAGAAGAACCGAACCGACACCGGGCAGATCCATGTCCCTGACGCCGATCGACGTGCCCGATTCCGACGTGAGAGTCTTGGTCCAAAACGCTTCGACAACCTCGCTTCCAAGCCAGATCCGCTGTTCGTAAGCGTTTGTGACGACTTCGAAACTGGCATCGTCGAAGATCGTATACTTTCCGAAATGCTCGATCGCCAGCGATTCGCCACCTGGCGCACAGCGCAGGAGAATTTCATTCTCGCGGACGAAAAATGTGAAAAACCCGATCGCTTTGCCTTGAGGGCTCGTCACGAACCCTTCAGCGACTGCCCCTGAGGGCAGCCCCTTGATGTCCTGAGTCGTCAGGTTATGCAGACTTTTCGCCCGGTCAGGCCCTGCGAAAGCGATCAGGGGCCAGTTCGACAAATCGAACGAGAGAGCTTTCCGTATCACGTCCATTCCTCATCATCACGAACCGAATCGTATTTCGCACTTGGTCCGACCGAACAGCTTCTCAGTTTTCGAACCGGGCTCTTACTGCCCAGGCATCGGGAACGACAATCCAGCGCCCCGCGTGGTTGACCTGGCGTTCGACGTCCTCCGGTTCCTCCAGCAGCACGATTTCGCATTCGTCAGCGATATCGTCCGGAAGATTCCCGAGAAGACTGACACTGGCGGAGGTTCCGATGCGTTTAAGCTGAGAGTTCCAGGACGGAGTGGCCTTTTTGCCAGTGCGAAGTTCCTGCTCCATCGCCTCGATCGTCGCATCGTCGAACTTCAGGCAAAGCACGACTCTGCGATACCTTGCGGCCAGCTTTCCCGCAAGTCTCAGAAAGGCCCGAAGCCGTTCGCCGCAAAGTCCCCCGGGAGCATCGGCCTCGAGGAGCACCGAATCGGCCTGGGCTTCGAAATCGAATCCCCAGAGGTGATCGATACGTCCATGAACCCAGGCTTGAACTTCCGCCGGTGGAATGCCAGCCACCGCAGCGATCCCGCTCGATCCGGGCAAGCCCACAACGGTAACCGCAACCCCTGCGAGCCAGGCGACTTCACGAATTTCATGGCGAACTTTCCGGGCGTCCGAGCGGAACTCGACCGCAAGTTTCTCCTGAGTCGCCTTTCGACTGAATTCGGGCCAGAATCCGCCAGGAACGCCCCTTCGCATCGCCATGCCCACCGGGTCGGGCACGATCACAGGCACGATGACGTCGCAGTCGAGCATTTCCCGGTTCAGATAAACCCGCGAACCACGTCGGGAATTGGCAAGATAGGCTGATTTTTCTTCAGAATCAGGGTCATGGGACTCGATTGAGACCGTCGACGGAAGGATTTCCCTGTATGAGCCCTCACTTCCGGACTGGCAAATGATGCGGATCGCCGATTCGGGAGTGCCCGATTTCCCGAATTCCGCAATGAGCGGTAACAGGATTCGGCAGACCTCATCCGGCTGACCGGAGACAGGAATCGCGACGGTGTCTCCTGGCAGAACGAAACCCGTGAGCGGCAATGTCGACGTTTTGCCGCTGCCACGCACGATCTCGTCGACCCTGGCCCGGATCTGGTCGGAGGAGAGGGGGGCGGGCGGCTCGAAAAAACTGGCCACGGAATCTGAATTCAGGTGAAGCGGATCCGAACCGTGACGCAGGGTCAATGCCCCATTTTCGACCACCAGCTTCGCGTGTGTCATCCTCGCCACTTTCAGGAATCTGTCCGCAGGAATCCAGGGCTTCGGAAAACTCTTTGCCCCGGCCCCGCCGGAGCCATAGGATATGATAGGACTCAGGAAAAATCCTTGCAAGCGCAGGCCGTGATCGACATCAGGGCAGGAATGTCGCCCATTTCGAACGGATCCGGATGCGTTATGGAACCTCAAGCCGGTATGGTGCGTCAGAACATCGGGCAAACGCATGGCTGACGAACGAACCGACGAAGAGTGGGTGCAGAGATACCTCGGCGGCGAGTCGGCGGCGTTCGATCATCTCGTGCGCCGAACTCAGGACCGACTCTATCCGACGGTTCAGCGGATCGTCGGCTCACGTGACGAAGCCCTCGACGTCCTTCAGGAAACCTACCTGAAAGTCTTCCGGAACATTGGCCGATTCCAGCAGGGTTGCTCATTCTACACCTGGGTTTATCGAATCGCGGTGAACCAGGCGATCAGTTCACGCCGGAAACGGCGGATTCCGAGCCTGAGCATCTTCGGTTCGACCGACTCGGAAGCACACGAGTTCGACCCTCTCGATACCGACGCGGCGCCGAGCGGCCTGGAAAAGCTGGTCAAAGACGAACGGGTGAAAATCGTGGACGAAACACTGCGATCCCTCCCGCCCGCCTGGACTGCGGTTCTCGTCATGTGCGATTTCGACGAACTTCGCTACGACGAAATCGCCGCGGTCCTCGACATACCGATCGGCACAGTACGCAGCCGTATCCACCGCGCCCGCGAAGAATTGCGCAAACGGCTCGAACCTCTGATCCGGGACGACACGGAATCGCCTAAGCCGGTGCCCCCGGAACCGGAAAGAACGAGGCAACGTACGAGCCGTTCCGAATCCTGACAACCCCGCACATCGACAGGCAAACGAATCATGGTGAACGGAAAGGCCGAACGATGAAAGAAAGCGATCAGGTCAAACTCAGCCGCTATATCGATGGCGACCTGAGCCCCCTGGAGCGCAAGGGGGTCGAAGCCGCTCTGGATACCGACCCCGTGGCTCGTCGATTGGCTTCCGAATACGGCCTGATTCGTCAATTCGTCAAGGAACTGCCGCGTGAGCCGCTGGACATGGACCTCACTCCGGCAGTTCAGGCCACCATCTCTCGCAAACCCTGGTACGTTTCCATTCCGGCGAAATCGCCAGCCATCGCAGGTATCATGGCGGCATCCGTTCTCATCGCCTGTTTCTCGGTCGCTGGTTTCGTCGCAATGAACGGCGATTCCGCCGTTCCCGGGGCGCCACCTGGATCGCTCACGGACATTGAAACCCCCTCAGATAATGTGACCTCGATAGCACCTCAATCGCCCGTTCGAATGACTGATTCCACGAATGCTCCATTGCCCGAAACCGAAAAACAGGCCGAGGGAAACGCCGAGCCCTTACCAGCCCAAATCGCCATGGCACCGTTACGCTCACGCTCTGCCGGGGCAACGGCAGCAGCAAGTGCGGAGTCAGCACCACCGGTACGAATCGCAAGCATCATCAGAAAAAGTGACCCGCCTGAGCTTTTGAAAGATCAATTCGATAAGTTTCTAAAGGCTACGAGCAAAATCGATCGACGCCATATCATCCGCTTGCATGTGACGACGATCAGTGACCGGCAGACGGTCTCGATTCTCTCCATCATCGGCCAATACCGGGCTGAGAATTCGCCCGTCATGGAGCGTGACGTTCCGAAAGCCGAAGACAATCTCGCCAGCCGTGCTTATGTCGCTCTTATTCCGACCAGTCAAATCCATCAATTCGAAGAAGCCTTGCGAAAGTTGGAGGAAGTGGATGTGGAACGGGACAAGCCCGACGAACGAATCTTCCGCGACGTCGAGTCATCCGAAGACTTCCGTATCATCGAAAAAGACATCATCGACAGGGCCATCGCGTCCGCAAAACCAATTCAGCCCAAATCGGACGAATTTCAGCCAGGCCCTCACAAAAAGACGGAAATCGAAGAACCTGTCGGCGATGCGATCCTGAAGCCTCTCAAGGTCGATCCGGAAGCTGCTGCTGCCAGCGGAACGCTCGATCAGGTTCTCGTCCTGATCCGCACCGATCCTTTGAGAGTGGACGGCCCTCAATCGAAGTCGTCCCGAAAAGTCCCCGCAAAGAAATGAATCGCGGCTTCACTCCACTCGTTTCACGTACGAGTCCGGCCCTTTTTTCGGCAACCCGGATGGAATCTCTGCCTGACTCAAGTCCTTTGACACGGTTCGATCTACGACAAATACGATTCCTCCGGCTGGCTCGAGCGATCCGCAAGTTTTAACGGTTTTTTTCGCTCGCACTTGACATTCATGCCATCGAAAAGGTATGTTTTCCTTACCTGAAGGGCAGATAGCTCAGTTGGTAGAGCACAGGACTGAAAATCCTGGTGTCGAGAGTTCGATTCTCTCTCTGCCCATTTCGAATCCGCAAATTCATTTTGCGAATATCATTGCCAATGCTTCGGCATAAATCTTCAGTCCGGTTTTGCCCGGGTGATTGATGCCGTTCGACAATAGACTCGTATAAGGCAGTCCCTGTCGTTTCAGGTCCGCCCAGATTGCGGAAGCATCGGCGAGCGGCACTTTGGCGTTCGAAGCGAACATTTTCAATGCTGCCACATATGGCCGAGTGTCGGCATCACCTACAGTCCCAGGGCTAAAACCCATAAACGCTGGATGCGTAAAGTGCGGCGTCATGACGATCCAGTCGATCCCGGACCTGCGAAACGCATCGAGGATTTCAGTATATTTCGAAAGTGTCTCAGCCTGATCCATATACCCGTCATTGACGAATTCCGAGATTACGAGATCAGGCGCGGCCCCAATAACAGCCGAATCGAATCGGCTCGAACCGTTCGGTCCCGAAGCAAGATAATCGGCTGTCCCATGCCCTGGCCAGGCTTCGGTTGACAGCGAGATTTTCGCTCTCGGATAAATTCGTTTCAGCATCGACACGAACTGATCCTGCCAGCGACTCCCGCTATCGTTGCCAAGATACTGCCCGTCCGTAACGCTATCGCCCCATGCCAGAATGCGTACTTCTCTGCCTGACTTCAATTTACGCATGAAATCCGGTAACAGGGAAGCAGCTGTATCTGACCGCACGATCGGGTTGGCGGCAGGCTCCGTCGACAAGACCGGAAAGAGGTCGTCCGGATTCAATTCGGCCTGAAACTTCGAATGGAAAACACGCCCCAGTAGTTTTTCGCCCTTGTTGGGAACGGGAGAAACAGGAGATTCGTTCGAAGGAACACCCGCACGCAAGACGATCTGGCCATCCGCCTGAAGAATCACCGCATCAAGTCTTCGCACCACATGGCTGTAAGTCACTGTCACGGCATCGAATTCGCCGATACGCCCACCGGGCAGTCGCCCGATCGTGCCCCAAACCGGGTCGATCTCGTAATCGACGCCCTGAATGAACGCGTCATCTGCTGGAGCCCCGCCCGAACCACCTGTATCCGAACCACTTGAGGAGTTTCCGCCGATCAGCGTCACGAAGACCGAACCAGGGTCGAGCGAACCGCTGATCACCCCCTCCTGCGCGCTGACTCCCGCAAGCCTTTGCCCCTTCAACCAGCCAAAGGCCGAGGGATCGAAAACGGGCAGGGCGGCATAAATGTCGGTCGACTGAACGACCTCAGGAGCAGGCACATTCACCACAACCGAACGAGTCTGCCCGCTCGCCTGGGTCGTCACTCGAACCGACCAGGCGCCTTCGACCTGCATCGTCGATGTCGCGGTCATCTGGGCGGGCAAAACGGCCGGCATGACCACGCGCGAGACGTTTCGGGCCGGATTGATTATTGGCCCGGCGGGGCGTGCCGGATGCCGCCTTGCCATTCTGACCACTGGCTTCGAAATCTGGATCGATCTCGCTGGCCGACTGGCACCGTGAATTCCCGAAATCAGTGGAGTCACCTTCGAATCGATCGAATCGCTCGCATTAACATCGTTTATGCCGGAAAGCTCAAAACCTTTTTCGATAACGCTTTCAGGCATCAAGCCCGTAAGTGCGACACGACATTCCAGACCGGCTTCGCCGCACCATGGCCGGAATCGAACGCAGCGTGATCGAGTGCCCATAAGCCTGGCGTATCCTGGAATCGGCGTCGCTTCATGGCGGCGGTTCGTCCATTCCCTGACGAACCCCGGCGACGTGCGTTTCGAGAGAACGCGGGCTCCGACCCTGCGAGAATCAAGTCATGCGGCTTCGCCAACGTGCTAATCGAGCTTCGGGATCGAACTGTAGGTTCCGGCCTCAGCTTCTTCCGCAGCGGCTTCGACTTGTTACATGAAACATAACCCACCCTCGCGACGAGTCGCCCGGGTAAGACGCTTCTCCAGAACGTACGGAAGCAAGGACCGACACAATCTGCGCGATCGTCAATGCCGATTCGAATCCGTTCTTATCCGGCGTTTCGCCTAAACCAACAAAAAGTACCGTATCTATTTGACTTCGACTCCGGATTCCCGCGATTGAATCGTTTCGTGCAGAACTTCCGGCAAGGCATGCAGCAGATCGACATGATCCGGGGCCGAATTGCCGGCGAAGGCCTGAATCTTGAGCCCGCCGGCCTCGGTTTCGCCCAGCATCTGCGTTTTCATCGGCCCCCATTTCAGAACCGGCACTCGCTTCAGGCCAAGCTCGCGAATCAGCCAGTCGGCCGTTTCGGTCGTACTGGCGAATGTCCCGGGGAAAATCTCGGAGTGCAGATAAACGAACTTGCACTGACCAGCGACGGCACGCCTGGCGAATGACAGAAACGGCTGCATCGGTTCCGTTTCCAGACTTGATTCCTTCGGCCCCGGCTTGCCGCCGACATAGCCGGTATGCAGGCCATCAAGCAGGATCACGGCCTGAATGTCGCCGATCAGCGCTTCGTTTTTCAAGGCTTCGCGAATCGCCCCATAGCCGGCTGACCAGCCGACCAGTATGAGCTTCGAAACTGGCCGGCCGATCTCTTTCGCGGCTTCGTCTCGCAGTTTCGCGAACAGGCCCGGATCTTCGCGAAACGGCCGGGCATAGCGTTCGGAACCGGCCCCGAGACCGATCGTGACGCAGGGAAGGGGACTGGCCAGCCCGGAACAGGCCAGTTCGGGGATCCAGTCGCCGCAATGAAAGTTTATGACCAGCGGGACCGGTTCGCTCACTGGCGATCGCTCGACCGCAACTGGCACGAATAGCTTGCCCAGCGTAAGATTTTCCCGCTTTCCTGACGGTTCCGATTTTTCGAGCCGCGGATGCTCCCGGACATGCTCGACCATGGGTGACGGATTCTGGGGCGACTGGGCGGCCACCGCCGCCTGAATTCCCAGAAGACAAAGCCAGGCGGCGAGCGGGCGAAGCGTCATGGGTGCCTCAAGCGTTTCGTCGGTGCCAGTCTTCGAGCGTCAGCAGCACGACACGCGACCGGTCGGGAAGTTCGTCGCTGACGACACCTTCGGCGCACATCCGGTCAACGATACGTGAAGCCGATCCGTACTCGAGGCCGAAGCGGCGCTGGACGAACGACGTCGTCGTCTCACCGGTTTCGATCGTCGCACGTACGACGGGTTCGAACAAGGCACTTTCAAATTTCCGTCGGTCCGTCATCGCCGCCTCCGGACTTCAAAGCTTCCCATTCGTCCCAACTGTAAAGCACTTCCCGCGCCGAGCCGCTTTTGTATTCGCCGACGATGCCGTCTTCGTACATGTAGTCGATCAACCGGGCCGCCCGGCCGTAACCGATCCCCAGCGCACGCTGCAGCAATGAAGTGCTGCCGCGCTGCTCACGAATGACGACCTCGATGGCGGCTTCGTAGACTTCGTCTCGCTGCTTGAGCGCTTCGCCCGATTTGCCGCCCGCGCCGCCTTTCATTTGAAGCTGCACGAGTTCCTTTGAGAATTCCTGCGGGTATTGAGACAGAAAGTCACACACGTTCGTGACTTCCGCATCGGAGACGTACGTCCCCTGACTGCGGATCAAGTGGCTGGTGCCTGGCACCAGGAACAGCATGTCACCCGTACCCAGGAGGCGGTCCGCCCCCATTTCGTCGAGAATCACGCGGCTGTCGCCCCGGCTCGTCACCTGAAACGCGATCCGGGCCGGCAGGTTGCCCTTGATCAGGCCCGTGATCACATCGACCGTCGGTTTCTGAGTCGCGAGGATCAGGTGCATGCCGACAGCCCGGGCCTTTTGCGCCAGCCGCACAATGTGGCTTTCCACTTCCTTCGGCGCCGTCATCATCAAGTCCGCCATCTCGTCGGCGATGATCACGATATAGGGCATGAATGTCGGAATTTTGGCTTGTTCTTCCGGATCTTCGGGCCGCAGCCGGGCATAGATTTCTTCCGCACCCAACATATTGTATGTCTGAATGTTACGCACTCCGACCCGGGCAAGAAATGCGTATCGTTCATCCATCTTTTCGCAGGCCCAGGCCAGCAGGCTTTCGGCCTTCTTCATATCCGTCACCACAGGGTGCATAAGGTGAGGAATCTGTTTAAATTGGGAGAGTTCGACCATTTTCGGATCGATCAGCAAAAGCTTTACCTCCTCAGGCCGTTTGGTCATGAGGATCGAAATGATCATCGCATTGAGACACACCGATTTACCCGTACCGGTTCGTCCGGCAATGAGGAGGTGCGGCATGTCGGCGAGGTCATAGGCCAGGGCGTTGCCTTTGACGTCCTTGCCGAGGAAAAGCGGAATCCGCATGCGGTCGATCCGGTCGCCGATCCGCTCGATAATTTCATTGATTTTTACGACACCACGACGGTCGTTCGGAACTTCGATGCCGACGGTACTCTTGCCAGGAATCGGGGCGACTATCCGCACGTTCTGAACGGCGAGAGCGCGAGCAAGGTCATCCGCCAGGCCGACGATCCGGCTGACGCGCAGGCCGGCCTCCAGCTCGATCTCGAATTGAGTGATCACCGGCCCGGTATCGATTTGAACGACACGCACCTGATGACCGAATTCGGCGATCGTTTGTTCGATCACCTGAGCCCGTTCCTGCAGACGATCTTCGTTTTCCTGGACCGCGGCGGCAGGGGGATCGAGGATCGAGAACGGAGGGAGCAGATAATTGGTATTTTTCGCGGGCGACGGGACAGGGGGCCCCGAATTTCTTGCCCCGGGGACCGGCAGATTTCCCACCGGCATGCCGGCAGGGAGTGCCGGAGCACTGAGGGCGGGCTGATTGGACCTGACTCGTGAGGCAGTGGAAAAATTGGGAGCAGGGGGCGAAATCGCTGGTCGTGGATTGGCGTTTGGGCTTGTAGATGTCGCTGCACGGTGAATCGGAACAGCTGCGGTCGCACGGCCCTGAACGGGCGCAGCTGTTCGACCGATAGGGAATTTCGGTTTCAGACGCGACGCGAGGGTTGCCCAGAAAGAAGGCCAGCGCAAAAGTGAATTGATCTCGGCGACAGGCCATAGGACGAGAAATTCCCAGGCCAGATTCAGGCCGAGCAGTGCACAGGCGACGATCGAAAGGGTCGCGCCGAATTTCCCGAAATGATCTTCGAGAAAAAGGTTCGCAGCAGTGCCGACGTAGCCGCCAGGTCCCACGGGGGTCGACGGCTCCAGCTCAGGGAACCAGCGTGCCAGACCAGCCGCGGCCGCAAGTGTGAGAGGGGGCAACCCTGCAGAACCCCATGCCCAGCCTGAAAGTGCTCTTTGCCTGAGAAGCAATAAAGTTGCGGAGGCCGTTCCTGCAAGCGGTACGACGATGCTCCAGCCGAGCGTTTCCAGAAAGTGATGAGCCAATGAAGCACCGATCGGCCCACAGGGATTCGTGGGAGTGACGTTCGCTGGCGCGACGGACCGGGTTGGCGGATCAGCTGGATCATAGCCGAATACGGCAAGCGTCACATAAACCACGGCAAAGGCCAATGTCAGCGAAAGTCCATAACGTGACAGGCCTTGTCGATTCCACATCAGGCAACCATGCCCACTTCCATGCCATCGGATTCCGAAATGCCGGAGAGATCAGGACACAAACTCGATCGACCGGCCAAGGCTACCGATAGTTTAGCCGAATCCCGGAATCCAGAAAGGCGAATCAGGAAATTCCCGGACGCCAAAATCGCTATGCGGTTCAACACGACCTCTGGAAGGCAGCAAGAATTCCAGAGGTCATCGGCTTCGAAGCGGCAATATCCGGATCGCAATTCACAGAAGGTCAGGCAGCAGCCCGGCCAGCGACGATCCACTGTATCCGGAATGGTGCGGAAGCACCTTCCGCTTCGATATTCAGGGGGATCACGATGGATGTGCGATCATTCGCATCATCACGGACAACCGTACCCGACTCGGCTTCCCCCTCGACGGCGAGAAACATCATGATGGCCGGATGGCTCGTGCCAGCGGCTTCCGCGCTCTGCTTTTCGAGCGCCTTTTTCGTAAGTGCTCCTGGCTTCAGGTCAATCTTCGAAGGCACAAGGCAACCGTAGTCACGGAAGGGACTTGTGCCAAGATGATCGCCATTGACTGGCTGAAGTCCGTACCGAAAAGTGTAAAACCCAGGCGCGATCGGCTGATCGCGGTAATCGCCGATCTCGGCAAGAACTTCGACGGCGCCCAGCAGCTCTCCTTCAGCCAGGAAAGGGAAAAGAACGTTGCCTTTCGGGCCTGCAGGTTTGGATTGACCGGGAATCGCCTTACGGAGCCAGATTTTCAAAACGGGTTTGTCGTTTTCGGACAGGATCCAGCCATCGTTCGCGAGTTGCGATCGGACTTCCGCGGCGAAATCCTCAGGCGCGGGGGACGACATTCGCTCCGTCTTGTGTTCCGCGTATGCAGGCAATGCCAAAGCTGCAAAGGCTATCAAAGCCGACGAGGTCAGTGAGAATCGCATAGGATGTCGAGTTCTGAAGAGGAACAAGGGCGGGTGAGCGGGCAGGTCGATCACGAACAGGAATCGTTCGATGAAGTCGAGCGATTCGGAATCCGCGTGAAAAGCGAGGGACCGTCGGATCCGTGACAAGTCACGAACCCGACGGATCCCAGGCAAGTCGTACGGATCAATACGAGAAATGGCCGACGAAGGCGGAACGGGCGTTACGATCGTTCCAGGTTCCGCCAAGTTCGCTGCCAGAATATTTGTGCCCAAGCGTATACGCGGGGAGTACTTCCACACCTTTCGAGAGCGGCGCATAAGCGACGACTTCATTTCCGCAAAGGTGGTCGGTATCGTCCAGCGGGCGAGTCACGATCTGGGCAAGCCCAGGAGCCCAGAACGATGCCCGAGGCGCGTGAGGCATACCGTGGTGCTTGTGTTCGGTCATATTGACGGTCATGGAAGGCGATTCAACCGTCAATCCTATGGGGGCAGTCCGCACTGCGACAATATTGTCGAGCCTGGCGCCAGCCATTTCGCGAGCGAATGCGACCAGGGCTTCACGCTGACGGCTGTCAGCCGCTTCGTCTACGATGATGACACCCCTGGCGTCACCCGGCTTGTCTTCAGAGAAGGTCGCTTCGGAGCGGATCGCTGCGGCCACGGAAAGGCCGGAAATGTCAACACCGCGGAAAGATCCGCGATTCACTTTCCATGCAGCGACCGCCTGCTTGCCGTAGATGAAAACCTCGGCATTGGAGAAGCATGGACCGGTGAAAACGTCCGCCGTTCGGGCTTCGACATATTCACCCTCAATTTGCCCGGCATGTGCCGAAACCGCCAAAATTCCGAGTGCCAGAACACCGGTCAATCGACTGACGTAGCGCATGATTCCAAGCCTCCCGACATAGCCCTTACGAGTTGATGCTTTCGATTATCTTATCGAATCGCATACCGTGTCAAGAACAGCTTCAGAAATGCGGAAAACTTTTCCTAACCCTCAAATTCATAACACATTAAGATTTCACCGCTAAAGGCACAGTCAATTGCGACGGAACGCTTGCCGGGGATGTGGTTTGGGGCAGATTCGAGTTCTCGTCGAAGCGGATTTTCGCACTCGAATCGACCGGCAGGTGAGCCTGAATCGCGTCCCACAATCGCCGTGCACGTACGGTCTCCAATGCGATTCCGTTCTCCCGCAATTCGGTCCGATCCTGACCCGAAACCGAGTCGGCCGAACCGGGTCGGCGTTGCTCAGCGATCGTGGCGTTTACGACTACGAACCGTACGACACCCTCCGCCGGCAAGCGTGCCGACAACCACCGGCCAAGTCGCGCCAGGCGTGATTCGACGCCATCTTTCAAAATCGCCGTATTCGGCGCAAACCATTCATCGATCGCAATTTCGAGTTCATTCCCGGATCCGCTGACCCTGCCTTCCGGTGGAGCAGAATCGTGGACTGTCGGAGCGAACGATGCAGGTTTGGAATCAGGATCTCCGACGAACGATGTCGTCAAAATATCCGATCGGTCTCCGAGGGCAAGACGTACCTGCTCCTGAAGAGACTGAAAAGATCGCGCCATGCGTTCGCGTTCCGTCTGATAAGCGGCGATGCTCATACGGAACTGCTCGTTCTCTTCCTCAAGACGAGCGATTCGGCTGGCGTCGTCCAGCGAACGCTGAGCCATATCTTCATTACTGGATCGAAGCTGGACGACGACGTCCTTGAGCCTGGCGTTTTCGGCATGAATCACTCGAGTCAGCCGCTCGGCATCACGTCCGCCCGACTTCCATGGCCAGGACGAGCAACCTGTGGACGAACATAGCCCGAAGGCCAATACGCCAGAAATGGTTGCCCGATGTAAGCGATCTCGCACCGTCATGGGATCGACTCCTTTCGATCCGGAACCTGAATTCGAAACCGTAAACGGCGGGTCGGAAACGATTCAGACCCGCCGCCTCAATCCGATCAGGTCATTTACCGCCGATCAGGCCAGCAATTTGCTTGACCAGACCTGAAGCCACCGGGGTATTGCCCCGGAACTCGTACAGGTTCCGCAGCAGGTCGAACGTCACCATGCACAGCAGGAGCATCATGGCGGTCGAGAAGAACAGCCCGACGACCCAGGGTGTTCCCCATTCGGTCGGAGTGCCGGTTCTGACGAGTGCGGGTGAGGGTTTGGCGGCCGTCTTGGGCTTGATCTCAGCGGATTCCGCAGCCTCTTCCGACTCGCCGGAAGTGTCCCAGCTTGAAGAGTCGTCAAGCAACCCTTCGCCCTTTGCCTTCGCGGCTACACCGGCACGACCCTTGGATGAGTCGCCGAACATCGGGGATTCTTCGCCCGAGATGATCGAAATGTCATCGGATTCGAAAATCTCGACATCCGATGAAGATTCGCCGATTTCGACTGTGCGGTCACCGGTCGCTTCCATCAGCTTTTCGCCGGAATCGGAGAAATCGTCGATCTGGAAGTCAGTGTCGTCGAACGAGGTCGCAGCGGCAGCGGCGATGCCTGTATCGCCTGGCTTGGGCACGGCCTGAGGTTGAGGAGCCGCAGCGGCTTTCGCCGGGGCGGCATCATCGATCGGAGCGAGTTCGATCGAATCTGCGTCGAACCCTGCCAGACCGATGCCAGAATCGTTCGGCTTGGAAAGATTCACGCCCGACCCGGACGGCTTCACGGGAATATCCGTCGCCGAGACCGAATGTGTCCCGACCACTTCGAATTCCGAACTCGAATCAAGTGCAGCAAGTTCGAAATCGCTACCCGATTCCGGCCGAAGTGCGTCGATTACGCCGGAGGGCGTAAGGTCGAAGTCACTGTCCTCGTCAAGCAACGGGATTTCGCCCGAAGAGCCCATTTCGACAGTGCCCAGAGCCGTATCGCCAGGACGGGAAGTCGCCCCGGGGATGTCCAGGTTGGAAATGTCCAGAACGGCCGAATCGGCTGAAAGCAGCGTGACGTCGGAATCGCTCGGGCCTTTTTTGGCCGGGGTGTCGGGAACGATCCGGATGTCGGAATCCGAAGCACCTTGCGGAGCGACCTTGACGACCTGGATATCCGAGGCTCCGGGAGTGACGCCCGATGCGGCTCCCAGCGGATTGATTTCCTGGCTTGTGGTCGACATGCCTGTGGCCGGAGCGATGGCGGACCCGACCGGGCTCGGCTTCGCGGACGAATCGCCCGGAGCGACGAAAAGGTCGGAGAAGTCGAGATCATCGAGGCTGAGATCGGAATTCAGATCCGGGTCGGATCCAAGCCCTTGACGACGTGCGAATTCGTCGATGTCCGTCTTGCGGAACTGGGGCGAAGCTCCTCCGCCGATTTGACGAAGTTCTCCTGACTGAATTTTGAGCTTCAGTTCATCCAGACCGATCCCGAGCACTCGGGCGGCTTCCTCCATGCTGTAGAATTCGGCCATGTCTCACCTCGTGCAACGGTCCTGGGGACCTCGACGGATAGATAAACCGCCGCCAACTTCCGCCAGGCCCCGAAGTTCGGTGCCCCGCCACCCTTGCATCAAGGCTTCGACCTTGACCCTCGAGTCATCGACTCGATCGAAGAAACCTCGGGCGGCTGGTTCTGATACTCGGTAAGCATCAAATCCCAGCGAATCTGACGAACGGCTTCCAACTTCAGGGAACCACGCGGATTGTCAGGCTCGAATCGATACACGGCAAGAGATTGCGTTTCAGGATTCACTACGGTCAGCCATTGCGATTGACCAGGAGTACCAGTGATCTGAAACTGAAGCCCGGGTGATTGTCTGGCGGCATTCGAATTCGGTTGCGCCTGAATACTGGTACCGGACCAACCGGAACCCAGCCACCCCAGCGTCGCACCGGCAATCAGCCATCCCCAGAACGGCACACGTGCCTGAATCCCCTTACGCGAGTCGATCATCACACATCGGCCTTTCGTCCTTGATCCCCGGATCCGAATCGTTCACGGGAGTCCCCCCGATCGTCACGACCCGATCCGCTGATGTGCCTGTGCCAACATCCGCAATTGCTCGATTCTACCATACTTTTCGGAAATGGAAATATTCACTTGCCGGTTTACCGCGGCAGGACTTCCTGATCGTTACGACCCTTGCAACCGGCGTTCCCACCATATTCTCTAAATTTCTCCCAACCATTTCACTTGCAGAAATTCAGCTCTCGAATCGTTCCGTTTATGACACCCTTGTCGATTGCTTCGAATCTTACGACATCGAATATCCCATTCACGGGAAGTCGGCTCAGGCTCCATCGGTCTCCGTTCGATCAATGAAGCTGAGTACGGATGACTCAGACGGGATTCAGAAGACCGCATTCGAGTGCCAGGCTGGTACCGAATGACCTGCTCCGGCTTGCGGGGCAGACGAGCGAACGATCGGCATGGAGGCCGTCACGCTAGATGACGTCGATCGAATGCGAAACTCGAAACCGGCTCCGTTCGTCTTCAGGCTTGAAATCATGCCTGATACTCGTGCTGGCTGCTTTTCTTTTTCAGGGCTGCGCTGCAGTTCGTGAGCGGGCTGGCGACACGAATCTCATGCCGTGCCGGGACAGCGAAATCCGCACACGCGATGGCTGGCTCCTGGGCGTACGCCATTACCGCCCGGCAAATCCCGATCCCGCGAAGCTGCCGGTCGTGCTTTGCCATGGGCTGGGCTTGAACGCCACCTTCTGGACGATCACCGACAACCATTTGCCACAGCAGCTGACCGAGGCCGGTTATGAAGTATTCGTTTACGATTGCCGGGGCTCAGGCGACTCAACGCCCGAAAATTACCGAAGGCTCAACCGGATATTGCGAAATACGATCATCCCGGAGCGAGGCGAACGCTCGTGGACGACCGACGACCAGGCCTTCTATGACATCCCGGCAGTGCTTGACCATGTACGGTCCGTGACGGGCAAGGAACAGGTGAACTGGGTTGGCCACAGCCTTGGCGGCATGCTCATGTTCACTTTCCTCGAAATTCACCCGGACCGTCATCGCATCGCCAATTTCGTCGGCATGGGGTCGACGGCCGTCGTCATGCCCAGCCGGGATGCGCTGGAAATGTCACGAGCCAACCGCGGCCTCCGCACGATCCTGAGTGTCGTCAGCACTAGCCGGATCGCCCGCCCAATGCGTTTCGGACGCCCGCCCGGGCTCGCCTACGTCGACCGCTTCTATTACACTCGGGACAATGTCGACACCCGCACCGTCGATCGCTTTTACGGATATACTCTGGAAGATCCCGGCCAGGCCGCACTGCTGCAACTTCAGCCGTACCTGACCGAAGGCCGGTTCAAATCGGCGGACGGTACTGTCGATTATTCCGAACAGCTCGACCTGATCACGACTCCGACCCTGTTTATTGCGGGCGAGGGCGATGTCATGGCGGATATTCCATCGAAGTCCTGGACGTTCGACCGGATTTCCTCGTCCGACAAAACCATGCTCCGGTTCGGCAAAAAGCATGGCCACCAACTGGATTACGGCCACTGCGACCTCGTCTGGGCGCGATCGGCCCCTCAAGAAATTTTCCCTGAGCTCATCCGCTGGCTCGACGCCCGTCAGCCGAGCATTGCCAGTTCGCAATCCGCACCTTCACCTCAGGCAGTCAGAAACCACTTCGACAGTGAACATCATGCGGACAACAACGCGAGGGAAATGCTCCCTCTGCGCGTCGTCATCGGCGATGGCCGGGTGAAATTACGTTGAAATGCCATCGCGAGCGATGTGAAATGTATTCATCGGAATGATATCCGGGCGTTATCGGCAGAGGTAAGAATCACTTCCGATTCATCGCTTCGATCCCGGCTCCCCATGTGAACCGATGCCAGGAATCGTTCCATCGCGACGATAGACCGATTTTCCCATCACGACCGAAACCGATTGCCGAAACCGCCAGTAACGCAAAGATCGTCAAGATCAGAACGTATGGGGCGAATATCTTTGGCGTCGGGCGATCGGGCCGGAATGTCTCATCTTCATTTTTCGGATTACGGCAAAACACAACCAGCACCGTCAATGAGGCCAGAGCAGCGATCGTCAAAATTCCACCGAGGCGGAAATGCACAGGCCAGTATCGCATTTCCAAGCGATGCTTTCCGGCCGGTATCGGAACGGCCATAAATGCAAGCTGCGCAGGACTGACGTTCAATTCCTGCCCGTCCACCCAAGCCCGCCAGCCGGGGTCATACGAAACGCCAAGCCGCAACCATTGGGGCGCGGCCGATTCCAGGTCGAAAGTCATGCGATCGCCACCATATTCGACCGTTCGGATCCCGGCCGTCCAATCACCCCCAACCGGATTGTTCTGTGGCGAATCACCCGATTCCACGACAAGCACATCCGTCGTATTGGCCGCACCGAGGCTCTTCAACGTCGCTTCCGCTACAGCCTGATCCGCGACGATACGAACTTCTCTTGCCCAATGGAATCGAGGTTCGGGATCCGGCAAACGATAGACGAAGGCAGAGCCGGCTGGCACCGGTTTCATATTGGCGTTCATCGCCTGGCCCGTCACAAGATGCGTCACGCCTTCGATCGCGAATCGCCAGGGCTCTCCGCCGGAGAGATCAGTCAGCCGAATCAGCCGCGCCGGACGAAACGGCGTTTCGCCGACGTTCGACTCAAGGCCGTAGGCCAGCGGCAAGCTCCAGCCTAATGCATCTCGAGGAGCGAAAAAATCGATCGGCTTGGATGCGTAACCCGGCTCGCCGGCGGAATAGCGGGCGATTCCCATGACGCGCGAAGCCTTCGGGTCCGATCGCACCACGCCAGCGGCGGCCGGTGGCTGAGTCCAGAACGCCGGATCGACAGTCGGCATTTCATGCCAGTGGGCTGAGATCAGGTCACAACCGACGATCGCAGCCAAAACATAACCGGTCATCGTCCGAAGCTTTACCGATTCGAATCCTGCCGCAATCCGAAAGGACAGAATGGCCGCGAGGAATAGAACGGAGCTTCGCACAGTCCCGTAAATCAGGTCTTCCGTCAACCAGCGATTTCGTTCCTGATGATAGGCGGCCGTCCAACGGCCCGACTCGGTCCACCACGGAGTCATGCCCCAGGCGAAGATTCCCGCCGCGATAAGAGCGATCATGCCCAGAAATGCGACGGGCTTCTTCAATTTTACGTCTTCGCGGCGGCGGATGAGCATGTCGAGGCCCTGCGATGCGAGCGCCGCGGTTGCGAACGTAGCCCACAAATGATATCGCACGGGAATGCGCGAACTGCCGAGGATCGGCACGCGATGCCAGAAGTCCATCACGAACGTGAACCGGCCCAGCATGAATATCGCGGAAATGAAACCGATGAAGACCCAAAGGCCGACCCATGGATCACGCCAGCGGCGCATGCCGACAAGAGCAAGCAACATGGCCGTCGCACCCAGGTAGGTATTCACTTCGTGATAGGGATAAAAACCATCCATCCAGTCCGTATCGCGGGCCCTGGTTCCGTAAGCCTCACGCACGAAAAGCGTCGGCAGAAGTTGTGGATGCCAGGAGCCGAAGGTTTGGTCCAGCCACGTCAGGCCCTCCGTTCGGGGCGTGCGTTTGAGCAGGTCATAGGACGGCATCCACTGCACGGACGCGATCGCGACACCGAATGCCATTACGACCATCCCATGTATCACGATGCGGCGACGCGAACCCCCGGGAGTCGTCACGATCAGGGCGTAAATCGATATCAGGCCGACGAGCTGGATGGACATCAAAGCGTCCTGCAAGTGGCCAGCGAACACTTGTGTCGCCAATGCGAACGCCGCGACCGCGGAACCGCCGAAACGTCCGGTTCGCCACGACCGTTCGACGCCCCAGATGATCCACGGCACCGCCGCCAGGGCGTTGACCATGCTCGTATGCACGAAGTGTGCCCATGTGAAACCGCCGAAGACTGAAATCAATGCACCGCAAAGAGCACCAGCCGGATGAGCATGAGGCCGCAGCCAGAAATAGGTGCCCAGGCCCGTGAGAGCCAGCGATGCAGCCATATCGTATCCCAGAGCCGCCCAGGTGCTCATCCACGGGTAGAAAATGTATTTGAGCGGATGGAAATACCCGGCCTGACTTTCGGCGAACAGTGGCAGGCCGTTATAGAGCCGGTGGCACCAGAACGCGAGGCGCCCCGACTTCAGAGACTCGGCAAAATAATGGCGATAGGCATAATTGATCTCAGTGACGTCGAAATAAAACAACGCTCCCTTCGCCAGAATCAGCGGCGAGAAATAGGCGAAATGAGCGACTCCGAAAATGCCAAGTGCAAGAATGTCCCACTTCCGGCCTGTCATTTCCGGGTCGTGAGTTTCGACCTGTGGCGATCGGGAAGGTTCGGCCGTCGTCATGGCGTTTGTGCGGGTTTCGAAGCGGGTGAGTTCGGAATCGGGGAGCCCGATTGCCGATCGTAGATTTCCAGATTCGGCGATGCGAAAACCCGTCGGGCTCCTTCATTTCGAATTTGAGCCAGAATTTGCATCGAGGTTGGCGATTTCGTGATGACGACGAACCGGGGCGATTGTTTCCGGCTTGGATGATCAGCGATCGGGAAAAACCGGTTCGGGAAGAAACCGAACGGCTGGCCCCGGTCGATCGGCAAATCCGCCAGATACAGGGCCCGATAGACTTCCCAGTAATCGGCTTCGAAATCGGCCGTAATGACCGAAGGATTCGATTTCAGGATGTCCACCAGATCGGCCGACTCAGCAGAAGCTTTCGAAGGATCTCGACTGGCAGGCAAAAATCCTGATCGAAAACCGACATTCGATTGCCATACGAGCGTATCGAGCGTCAATATGATAGCGAATGCAATGACGAGCCCACGTCGTAGCGATTGTCGCGGCCCTGCTGCCGCGATACGTGCCACGGCTATGCCCAGGCCGGGCAGGAGCAGCACGAGATATCGATAGTTATCCGAATTGTAGATATTGCGATTGAGCACGAAGGCCAGAAATGTCAACAGGGTCGTCGCCCAGAGACCAAACCGCAACGGGCCAAGCCAGCGGCGATCGTCCGATTGCGAGAGAATATCCACGGTCTTGAGTTTTCGCTTCGAAACGGAACGAGCCATCACCGCAGTGATCGCAATTCCAAGTAGAACCCAGACAATGGGCGATTTTCCCGTGATCGTGTCATTCGAAATCACGCCGGGATGCGTGAAAGTCACGCCTGTGGCACCGTCCGGCAGAACTCGCCCGAAAATCAGCCGGGGCAGGCATTCGAGAAACAGCAACCGCAGGTGTGCCACGATCGCTTCAGGTGCATCGGTGATGGCGAACTGATCGCCGTATGCCGTACCTATCGATAATGCCAAATCGTTCAATGCGAAAGAATGCGCGGCCAGCGAAAACAGAAAAATCGCAGCCTGATTCTTACGGATCGAGACAGAAACCGTCGCCTTATAGGGCCGGATCGCCGCCAGTGTCGCCAGCCCCAAGGCCGCGAGGCCGAGTCCGAAAATGCGATCCGAAAAGAATGCAATCGCGCAAATCAAGCCGGCCACGTACCAGATCAGCACCGAACGGCGGGAAATGAGGTGTGTCCAGAACCACCAGATCCATCCCAGCCAGGCGGCCGACAGCATGTGCCCACCCGTAACGCGGGCGCTTAGCCAGACCTGCCCGAGTCCGCCGGCCGCGAGAACCAGCCCCGCCAGCAGCGCCGGCACGAAACCATAAGCCTTGAGGGCCAGCAGGAACACGGGCACGATCATGAGCATTGCGGCCGCCGTACCGGCGAATACGAGCGAAGCCGCCGAATCACCCCAGACCCGCACGGCCGGAAGCGACAGAAACACCGGCAGTGTCATGATATGAGGTGTGCCAGGGTAGGCCCATTCCAGATCGCCTGTGCGCAGGTATTCGCGCAGCACCAGCCCATCGACAGCCAGATCGCTGTCCAGATGCCTGTCCGCATGCACAATCATCGGCAGCCGCAGCCAGAAGGCGAAGGCCAGGATCGCGAAGAGGCACGCCAAGATGGTCGCCGCATTTCGAAATTTCGAAATGCGTGTCGAATTGTCGTTCAGCGGTGCCGGGGTGACGGGCAGCTGTTCCGTCGTCGCGTCCGGCATCCGGTCATTCTGCCCCGGCCATGGCCGTAAGCTGGATGACCGAGCGGTCCTGCTCCTTGGCCAGATAGGCCCGGCCCTTCTTCACGTGGATATGATCCCACGGCAGAACTTCGGAAATGTCACGGGCGCGATGGCTGTAGAATTGAATGTCCATGCCCATGTCATCGAAAACCTGCCACCACAGGTTGGGCTGGAAGTATTCTGTCCAGGCGTCCAGCCGTGCCCCGCGTTTCCAGGCTTCCAGCAGTGCGTCGGCGACGCGACGGTCGCCCCGGGTCAGCACGCCTTCAAGCATACTCCGCTCGATGTCGTGGCTCTTGATGGACACCGTGCGAATTTTCACTTTGCTCCGCAAATATTTGTGGGCCTGGCGGAAATACTCCCGGTCCTTCATCTCGTTCCACTGATACGGCGTGTGCGGCTTGGGCACGAAATTCGAAACGCTGGCCGTCACTTCGGCGTAGCGGCCTGTGACGTCCCTGCCGATTCGGGCGATCGTCTCGGCCATTTCGACGATTCCGTCGAGGTCGGCCACGCGTTCGCCAGGCAGCCCGCAAAGGAAGTAAAGCTTCACCCGCTTCCAGCCACGGCGGAAGGCTTCGGCGGCACCTTCGTACAAATCTTTGTTGTCGATCGGCTTGCGGATCTGTTCGCGCATGTCGTCGCGGGCCACTTCGGGGGCGAGCGTCAGCCCGCCGCGGCGGCCTTCCTGCAGCAGGGCCGGGATTTTCTTGAGCGTTTCGGTGATCCGCAAGCTCGGCAGACTGATCTTCACACCCAGCGGCGTGAAAACGTCGCTCATCTTTTTGACGAGTTCTTCGAATTGGGGATAATCGCTCGTCGATAGCGAAAGCAGGCTGATTTCGTCGTAACCCGTGTTCCGGTAAGACTCCAGCGCCGCGTTCACGATCGTGTCAACCGATCGGAAACGTAGCGGCCGCTTGATGACCGTCGACTGGCAGAACCGGCATTGCCAAGGGCAGCCCCGCATGATTTCGATAGCGATCCGGTCGTGCGCCGTGCCGATGTTGGGCACGATCGGGCGGACGGGCAGCGGAATCGCGTCGAGATCGTCCACGACACAGGCCCGGATCGCTTCGGGAACGTCGTCCCGAGTCCGCCGAATCTCGACGATCGTGCCGTCTTCGCCGTAAATCGGCGTATAGAAACGAGGTACGTAGGCCCAGTCGAAAGCGGCCGCGATTCGCGCGAGTTTGTCCTCTCGTGTCAGCGCAGGGTCACCCTGCATGCTCTTCCACATGTTCGACACGGCGGGCAGGGCGGGTTCGCCGTCGCCGATCACGAACAGGTCGACGAACGGGGCGAGAAGTTCCGGATTCTGGGCCCCCGGGCCGCCTGCGATGACGAGAGTATCGTCCGCTACCCGTTTTTCGGCCATCAGCTCGATCCTACCGAGGTCGAGCATCGTCAGGATATTCGTATAGCTGACTTCGTACTGAAGCGAAAAGCCGATGACGTCGAACTTGTGCAGCGGCGTGAAGGTCTCAAGCCCGTAAAGGGGCAGTTCGGCGGCCCGCATGGCCGTTTCGAAGTCGGGCAGGGGGGTGAAGACACGCTCACAGGCCCAGCCTTCGGTAATCATCAGGCTGTAAAGCACCTGAAAGCCGTGGTGGCTCATACCCAGGGTGTAAGCATCCGGAAACGCGAGGCAAATCGAGCCTCTGGCGGTGGCGTGGTCACGTGGCTCGCTATGAAGTTCGCCGCCCAGGTACTGAGCCGGAGCCTGAACCTTCGGCAGCACATGGCGAATCACGGAGCGTTTCAGTTCGGCGTTCATCGGTCGAGCCTTCCCGCGCGGTTACGGTTCCATCGTATCTGGGCTGAAGCGATCATAATCGAAATTCGCCCGGCCGGGAAGCGTTACGGGCACGGCCGTTGTGCGATTCCAGAACTGGCATGTCGAATGAGACCGGAACAATTTCCAAGCTCGGTCCGTTAAGATAGGTATGTCGGAGCGAACGGTCCGAATCGGGCTTCAGGCTCAAAACCTTCTCGAGTACCACGATCATGAAGTTCAGACCTCCTCGACTCGTATCACTGGCAGCGGTTTTCTGTCTCTGCACCAGCGGCTGCATTCATGGCTGTCACGACGAACATCAGACCTCACGGTCCCGCACTCTTCAGGTCGACGAGCACGGCCACGTGCACGACCCGAACGACGGCCACGATCACGGCCATGGCCCCGAAAAACGGATCTCTTCGCACTGACGTTCCCTGGCCTCGAGCAGCCCCGAAGTGACTGAACGACCTCACCCTTCCGAAACCACTGAAATCTCCGATCTCCGAAAACCGATCCTGGGAATCACGATGGGTGACCCTGCGGGCATTGGCCCGGAGGTGATCGTCAAGGGCTGGCTGCGCGGCCATCTGCATGCGATCTGCCGGCCTTTCGCGGTCGGTTCCACGTATCGCATGATCGATGCCGTGCGGCGGTTCGCACCTGAGGGTCGCATTCACGTGCATACGATCGCGGGACCGGAAGCGGTCTCGGTCAATGCCGCAAACGACATCATGCCCGTGATCGAACCTTCGGATGCCCCTGACGTATCCGGCATCGCCGAAGGCATCGTCGATGCACGCTGCGGCCTCGCTTCGTATCGTTATCTCGACGCCGCAATTGACCTGGCTCTTGCGAAAAGGATCGACGCGATCGTGACTCTCGGCCTCCATAAGGAAGCCCTGAATCTCGCCGGAGTCGCCGAGCCCGGCCACACGGAAATCCTCGCACGCCGCTGTGGCGTGGCGGATTCGGCCATGATGCTCTATCTGCCGCCCGAACCTGGCAGGCACAGCGGAATCGGTGTCGTGCATGCCACTTTGCACGTCGCCCTGCGAAAAGTATTCGATTTGTTGACTCCCGAGCGGCTGGACGCGGCGATCGCACTGGCCGAAGATGCTATCGGGCCATTTCTGCCGGACCAGTCCTCCAGACCGCGTATCGCCGTCGTCGCCCTGAACCCTCATGCCGGTGAAGGCGGGCTCTTCGGCGATGAAGAAACCCGATTGATCGCCCCGGCTGTAGCCCGTGCACGGGCAAGGGGTTGCGATGTCGCCGGTCCGATCTCGGCGGACACGCTTTTCGGTCGAGCCATGGCGGGCGAGTTCGATGCCGTCGTGGCCATGTATCACGATCAGGGGCATATCGCCCTGAAGACGCTGGGTTTCGACCGGGCAGTGAACGTCACTTGCGGGCTGCCGATCGTGCGCACGAGCGTCGCCCATGGCACGGCTTTCGACATCGTCGGGAAGGGCCAGGCACGAGCGGACAGCCTGGAATCAGCCACTTACGCCGCCGCGAAGATCGCAGCCTGGCGAGGTGCAAGGTCGAAGCGCACAAGCGGCGAAGTGTCCTGATCGTCCTGAAAATTGCCTCAATCAGTCATCGATGATCGACCGACGACTTCACGCCACAAGTCCTCGATACTTCGTTCGAAAGTGACGATCGGCCGCCAGCTCGTATCGCGCTGAATTCTCCCGATATCGGCGATCGAATCGACTGGCCCTTTCGCGGCGGATTCGTCGTCGTCGAATTGCGGGTCGATGCCAGAAAGACGGGCCAGAATCGTAAGGCCTTCTCTCACGGACCGGGATACTCCCGTGCCGATGTGATAGAGATGACCACTTTGCCCCTCGCGGCCAAGAGTGATCAGGCCTCGTGCGGCATCGCGCACGTCCACGAAATCGCGCCGGTTCTTCAGCCCGCCCACGACCAAAGGTTCGGTTCGGTTTCGGCCTGTCGTCATGAATTCCCGGGCATACCGGCCGAAAACCTGATTCGCTGGCTGGCCCGGGCCGATGACGTTGAAGATCCGGCCGACGACCGGCTCGATCGGAGCGGGAGAATTGAGCACGAGTCTCGCTGCGTCCCATTTCGACCTGCCGTAATCGGTCAGCGGATTCGGCTCGCAGTGCTCGTCCACCGGCAAGCGATCGACTGGCACATCGCCAAGCTCGGCGGCCGAACCGCAATGCACGAAACGCACGGGAGAACCGGCGAGAGTCAGCGCATCCAGGATGACGCGAGTCAGTTCGACATTGTCACGAAACATCGTCGCCCGGTCGGCCGGGGGCGTGCGACCGGCCAGATGCAAAATGACTCGGGGAGAGAAACGACAGTATACCGCCATCCACGCATCGATGGATTCGGTTTCGAGCGCGACGTATTCATCGAGCTTTTCGTTTCCCGACTGATGTGCTCGTCCTGCGCCGACGACACGAATCGATGGATCCCCGGCGAGTTCGCTCACGACATGCCGGCCGACGAAGCCGGTGGAGCCCGTGATCAGCCAGGTCGCCACTTTCATGAACGCATCATTCCATGTCGTGAGCGACGCGGGCTAGACCGGACGAGCTCGATGACCGGCGTCGATTCGACATTTTTTCGCCCGAGAAGTTCGATACAGGCATCGAGCACTTTCGCCGGAATGAGTTCCTTCATGCAGCGATGATGGCCGTAAGGGCACGTCCCTTTCTGGCATGGGCCGCAGGGAACGGGCTTCTGAAGATGAACGGCCCCCGGATGCATCGTACGAGTCCACTCGATGTGCGTCGGACCGAACAGGCTGACGGTCGGGATGCCGAACGCCGTCGCGAAGTGGCGGGGCCCGGAGTCGGTGGTGACCATCAATCGGGATCTGCGGATGATGGCTTTCGAAAGACCGACGCCCAGCGGTCCGCCGGCAAGGGATACCACCCGATGATCCGCGGCAAGTTCCACGATCCGTCGGGCGTTTTCGGCTTCGGCAGGTCCGCAGATGACGACGATCTTCATCGTCGGAATGTTTCTCAGAAGCCCTGCGGCGAGTTCGGCGAAGTGTTCGACGGGCCAGTTCTTCGCTGGTCCGAAAGCCCCGCCGGTGTTGAATACGACCAGAGGATGCGCCGGTTGATGGGAGTTTTTGGCAAAAAAGGCGTCGGCAGCGGCCTCGTCGGCCACGGTCGTTTCCTGCTGAAGGTACGCACCCATATCCGGGCAGCTAAGGTATTGTGCCAGGCCGAGATAATAATCCACCGCCGGCATCGGGCGAAATCCTTGCCAGGTTCGGTTCGGTGGCTTCGGGCCACCGGTCAGAAGCATCCCACGGCCACCCCGGCGATATCCGACGCGGGCCTTCGCTCCGCTCTTCCAGGCGATGAGGGCCGAACGGAACGAATTCGGCAGCAACACCATCAGATCGGGTGAGATCGAACGCAGATGCAGCACAACGGCAGTCATGCCCAGTTGCGGATCTTTCGATTTGGGGTCGAAGCGGACAATTTCGTCGACCAGCGGGAGGCCATCCAGGACCGGCACGACCACCGGCTTGACGACCGCATGAATCCTGGCATCAGGATATCCGGCACGCAAAGCCCGCAAAAATGGCGTAGCCATGACGGTGTCGCCGATCAGATTCGGACACATGACGACCAGTTCGCTCATCACCTCTCCCCATTTGCCTGTGCAACGCTACTTCGATTCATAACCTAACCAGGCAGCGGGTCAAGGCCAGTCGTGTTGAGCGCCCGGTTCGAACGCCTCGATTCCCGGCCGATCGATTGACTTGCCCCAGGTGCCGTGCTAAAAGCTGAGAACCAGGTTCCCGACGCGACGGCAGAAGAGCATCCGACCGAAATTCCACGGCTTACGCCGAGCCGTTTCCGCGCGGACCTCGCCCACCAGATTCCGTCCTCATCCTTTCTCCCGGCCCGCCTGAAATCGACGAGTCTGCTCACAATGAGAATCGGCACAGTCAGCGACGAACGATACGTAGCCCTGGCGGACGTGAGCCTCGAATTCGAAGGCCCAGGCGGCTCGACCGAAACCCGTTCACGAGCTTCAGGTTCCGTCTATGCCGACCTGGTACCTGGCGAATATCTCGTGACGCTCCAGAAAGCCGGCTACGGGGCGAAACGTGTTCGACTGCAAATCGCCCCCGACATGCAGCCTTACGATTTCCGCCTGCTGACGGACGGTCTCGTCGGATATGCCTGGCCCAAGTGGGTGCGTTCAGGCGAACAGGCCGAATTCCGTGTGCATGCCGTGGAGCAATATCATCTGGAACTATACCGGATGGGCTCGATGCAGGAACTGATCAAACCACTCGGCTGGTTCGACGAACACGGCCCCCGTGCCACCATGCAGATCACGCCCGATGGCGACTACACACGCTCCGGCGTGAAGTTCAACAGCCAGGGCTATACCAATCCCCACCACAAGCAGTACATGACCGCTCCCGAACGCTCAGGGCTCTATTACTTCCATGCCCGCACCCAGTCGGGCCGTGTGTTTTCGTTTCCATGGATCGTCGCCCCCGCCAGGCCGACGGCCCGGCTGGCCGTTTTGGCGTCGAACATCACCTGGAATGCTTATAACGCCTTCGGCGGCCGTTCGAATTACATCAATCCGGTGAAATTGCCCGACGTTCCGATCGTCAATTCTCGCCAGGAACTTCAGAGATACACGGATCCGGACAACGTCAATTACGACGCATGGGAATATGCCCCCCTTTCGTTCGACCGCCCTGAGCCGATCAATCACATCGAACTCGGCGAAGCTCCGGACGACCCGATCGAGGGGCGAGCCAGCTGCCACCTGGCCAGTGCCGAATGGCGGCTTCTCGCCTGGCTGGAACGCAATGGGTTCTCTTACGACTATTGGGCCGAGACGCAGCTCCATTTCGGTACGCTGAATCTGGCCGATTACGACGTCCTGATGATCTCGACCCACCCGGAATACTGGTCGAAGCGAATGTTCGATACCCTGCACGAGTGGGTATTCGAAAAGGGCGGCAAACTGATTTATCTCGGCGGTAATGGCCTGAATTGCGAAGTCGACCTGACTGACGAATCGACCATGATCGTGAAAAACGGCGACGACCGCGAAATGAAACGCCGGGGCCTCGAAAGCCGCTTCCACTTCACCGGAGTCTCCGAAGCCGCCCTTCTCGGTGTGGCTTATGACGACCGCGGCATCATGACGAGCGCCCCATTCGAAGTCATCGAAGCCGGTCATTGGGCTCTGGAAGGAACGGGATTGAAGACGGGCGAGTCGTTCGGGTCCGAAAGCCTGCATCGAAGATGCCCAGGAGGTGCCTCCGGTCACGAAACCGACAAGCGGACAGCCAGTACGCCACCTGGAACGGTCGTGATCGCCCGGGGCCTGAACCCTGGCGACGGCGGTGCTCAGATCGTCACGTTCGAGACCCCTTCGGGTGGAGCCGTATTCTCGGCGGGTTCCATCACATGGCCTTCGAGCATTCTCGTGAGCGAGCCTGTCAGCCGAATCACGGCCAATGTCCTGAACCGGTTTCTCAAGGGGCGATAGTCGCCGCATCATCGCGAATCATGGATTTCTTCGGATTGACCGGCCCCCGGGAAAACTGAACATCACGAAACGTGGAGAGCCGAAGCATGTCCGATCCAGGACAACCCGCCACGAAAAGCGCAGGAAATGTGCGATTTCTGATCCTCGCGATGGTCGGCCTCGCGGCGATCCATTCGTATTTCGTGCGCGTCGGCCTGGCACCCACGTCCCGCGCGATCCAGACCGAAATGAACATCGGCGATGTCGAAATGGGGCACATCTTCGGCGCATTTTATATCGGTTATCTCATCTCACAGATTCCAGGCGGCTGGCTGGGAACTCTCCTGAGTGCCCGGATCGCTTTGCCGCTCCTGGCCCTGACCTGGTCCGCCGCGAATCTTTGGGCCGCCTCAAGTCGTTCCGGAACCGAACTTTATTATGCCCGCATCCTGACCGGACTGGCTCAGGGGGGGCTGTTCCCGATCGTGGCTCGCGTCATTCGTGACTGGTTCCCGCTTGAACGGCGCGCTTCGGCCAGCAGCGTTCCCAATGCATGCATGAGCATCGGCGCCGTGGCAGCGACAGCGGGAATTGCCTGGATGATGAATCTGGGAATGGACTGGCGGCAATCGTTTACGGCGATCGCCAGCCTGGGAATCCTCTGGGCGATCATTTTCTTCGTACTTTTCCGTGATGATCCGGCACATCACCCCCGGGTCGGCCCTGCCGAACTCGAACTGATCACTTCAGGACGATCGAATCCGCAACTGGAAAAGCCCGATTCCCCCATCCCTGTCGAATTCGGCCAGAGGATGAAAAACGCTCTGCCGGTTGCCGCGGCACTGGCTTGCTCCGTTTCGTTCTGGGCGTTGTGCCTGCAATCGATCTTTCGAGCCTTCGGGCATGCGTTCTTTTTCACATGGTATCCCAAATACCTGGCCCAGAGCCGGGGCGTGGAAATGAACCGCGCCAGTGAGCTGACAAGTTTCCCGTTGGGATCGGTGATTCTGGGCAGCCTGGCCGGGGGGGTCGTCGCAGACCGAATTCTCCGCCGTACCGGTTCGCTCAAAGCCAGCCGGAGCACTCTGACGGTCGTCACGCTGATGGCCGCGGGGCTGAGTTTTCCGCTGGCGGACGCCATCGGCGGCCCACCCTGGGTGAGCGTCGCCGTGATCACGCTGGGCACGTTCCTGTTCGGGTTTTCGTCGACGGCGACCTGGGCAGCCACCATCGACATGGGCAAAGAACGCACGCCGATCGTTTTCGCGATCATGAACATGACAGGCAATCTCGGCGCGTGGGCATGCCCTCTGATTCTGGGTTTTCTGTTCGAAGCGATCGCCGCAGGGCAATATGGATGGAACGCCGTGGGCTGGATCTTCCTGGCGAATTTCGCCGCGGCAGCATTATGCTGGGCTTTTCTTGATCCCGGCAAAGCGATCGAAAAACCGAAAGCCTGACATTCGAAACTACGTGGGAAACGGTTACCAGTAAATCACACCGATCGCCAGTCCTCGCACGACTTCGGAATCCTCGTCATCGTCCTTCCGCACCTCGAAATTCTTGCACGAGAGCCGAAAAATCCTGATCGGTCCTCGATCGACGATCCAGGATTCAGGTGCATTCGGAGTCGAGTGGTAATACCCGTGCAATTTGAGAGCCTTGATGAGAGCTTCGACAATCTTCACCCGAACGAAGGCCAGGTCATTTTGCGGCAACTTGTCCATCGTGAAAATGTCATGAAAATAGGGGTCGTCGAATACATGGCTACTGATTTTCGCACTTTCCTGAACGAATACATCGGCGAACTTGGGCTGAAGGTTGTCGAGCGGCATGAGATCGACGTAGCAGCGAAGCAGAGCATCGAGCCCGGACTGCCAGTCGTCCGGTCGAAACGGCTGACGTTCGAAAATGACATAGACCAGGGAAAACCACTGTTTGTCCACGCGAGCCTCTCTGTCCGGCTGGACCGGCGAACCATGATTCAGTCAAGCCGACGCAATTTCGGTTCGTAAACCCGAAAGTACTTGTTGCCGAAGATCGTCCGCCGGCGTTCATCGAAATAGCGGGCGATCAGTTGCATGGCATAGGTACCTGGTTCGGTCAGCTCGAACGGCAGTTTCAGCTCGTGAGTGAAGAGAAAAGGTATGCGGTTCTGACGAATTTTCAGTTTGTTCAATCCTTTGGCCAGTCCGATAATCAGCACGATGGGGTAAGAGATCGGCTTGAAGCGGGCAAGTGGCTTGTCGTTGAGAACCAGAGAGAGTTCCTGGCTCGAAGTCATGAATGACTTCAGTCCTTCGGTTTCATCCGCAAGGAATTCCGACGATTTGCTGTCACGAATGTCCGAATAGACGAAGACCACACAGTCCGGTGTTTCCTGACCTGAAAAGTTCATCGAATAAAAAAAGAACTGTTCCGAAAAATCGGATTCCAGCTCTCTTTTCTCATTCACGAACAGGGGACCATCCGCTTGGAAGAAATCGATCTCAAAGCCGTCTATGCCCGATTTGTCATCGATTCCATCCGTATTCCCCTGAGCCTGCCTGCGCAATTCCGCCTGACGACGCTCGATCGCCTGTCTCTGCTCGTCCGCGATCCGCTGCTGTTCACGTGCCCAGGATGCCTGCTCTTCGAGTGCTCGACGTAACCGCTCCTGCTCGCGCCGGGACGACGTCCTGTACTTCATCAAATTTTCGTTGGAGAAATTCTCCTGCGGAGAATTTTCGGACAGATCATGCATGAATCGTACGCCCTGGCGATAGTCGTCTCTCTCCTTTTATCTAGCTCCATCAGAAGCGGAGTGTCAAGCGAAATGTACGAACGCTCTCTCGCTCTGTAGCACGATGTGAACGTCGAAACATCGAAGACGCGGGCAAACCCCATTCGGGTATTGCGTTGATGACCGTCGTATCGATCCGGGGACGCTTCATTCGTTCGAAAATGGCGGTACGATCGTTCGGCCATGGCCCATCTCGCTTTGGTACGAACGGAACGTAAGCTATTCGAGAGCTTCCCGATCGGAGTTCCTATGATCACACGTACATGCACTACAGGGAATCTGGCGATGCTCCGAAAAATCGTGATTTCGCTCTCGATCTTCCTGGCACAGGCGATTGACGTCTCGGCCGCACGGCAAGCCGACCCCATCGGAGAAAAACTTGCGAAAGCGAGGGATTCTTCAGAATCGAAAACGTCGAAGGCACGTGAGTCGTTCCTCCAGGCCATGGAAACCCGGCTGAATACGATCTCGAAAAAGGCTCAGCTGGACGACATCAAGCGGGTCAAATCCGAAACGGACGCATTCCGCCAGGACGGCACGATGCCGACGAACCCGTTCGTCGCACTCGACAGAAAAAATTACGAAACGGCTGTCGCCAGAGCCAGATCGGAGCTGAAAAAAGCTCTCGAAGCCGCAAAAGCCGAGTACGTCAAAGCCGGGCAGCTTGCGGAAGCCGAAGCCATCGATTCCGAACTGAGATCCGGCGCTTCGCCCGTGGTCGAACGTGAAGAAAGAACTCGTGAGCCCCTCGACCCGATCGTCGGCTTCTGGCGGATCGTGATCGGCGAACGTGGCACGACGCAAACAGTTTTGAACGTCTATTTCCCCCCCGTCGATAATCCCGGTGTTCGAAGCGCGATGGCCCGCCGTAATCAAACCAGTCCCGTGAAGTACTTTCAGGGAAGCTGGAGCAAAAGCGGTGACATTTACACCCTTCATGGGCCCAACGGCGCGACCGCGAAAGTCAAGATGGGCGGTGGGGGAGAAGGATTCGCGGGACGAGCTGCCGCTGGTGCCGCGGTCGTCGGATTCCGCCAGCAGCGATGAATCGGCGCAACATCAGACTATCGGTCCGATTGCGACATCAGCGTGATTCGATCTGCGTTCGGGCTGCATCGTCCAGGTCCATATCCGGAAGGTTCGCTCCGGTTACAGGATTCGGCCTGGCGACCACACCTTTTTCGAACTTCACCTGATATACGGACCACTCGAGCCGAGGCTCCGGATAATCGGTGCTTACGAACTGGGCTCCACTGGCCAGGGCTTTGTCGCGCTGGGCCGTATCGCCCGAACGTGCCTGCCGCGTATCCGCATCGGCTCGAGTCCGTACGATGTAACCGGCTTTCGCAAGACGACGTATCTTTTCGAAATCACGTATCGGGTCATTGAGCTTGAAAAACGCGGCTGCCGGATGACCTTCCGATGGTGGTGTCACGAACATGCGGCGTCCGCTCAGGTTCGGGCGATTCGCAATGTACATGTCACGAATCATGCCTTCGTTATCGAGTGCGAAAATCACTTTGCCACGTATGGCCTTCAGTTCTGGCCAGCCATGTTGCGTTATCGCTTCCGGGAGAGTTTCGCAATCGCCGCGCAGGTCGTCCGGAACGTAACATTCCGAACGTGCGAACACCTTGTCGATCGTCTTGTCCACTTCATCGAGGGCGGCTGGGTCGAACTTCTTCGGAATCGTCGCAAGCCCTTTGATTGCATTGTCCTTCAGCTCGACGAGGACCATGATCGGCACATGGCCCGGATTCGCCGCGGACCATGTCCGAATTTGACGCAGCGCGATTTCGAAAGTGGGGACCGTCGATCGATAATCCACATCCTGCACATGCAGAACTTTCAGGCCAGGCAAGTTCAGAACACCTTCAGCGTTTGGGTCAGGCCCCTGATCCCGGCCCAGATTTCGCAATGTCGTCCGCAGGGCAGGTTCAGCGAAAAGCCCGCCGGCGGGGTCATGGAACAGGTCCAGTTCGATCTGGCGAATTCCGAGCTTGCCGAATTGCTCTGCGAGGATTCGGTGAGAATAGTCGATCGACTCCGCCTGCCGCTGGCTCGTCAGCCGTAAAAGATTCATCAAATCCGGATGAGGAGCAAGGTGATACGAATTGTGCGTTCCGATCACCTGAATCTGATTGAGCCGGGGTTCTGCGCCCATCGACACATCGACAGCCGCCATCGACGGAATGCAAGCCATCACTAGCGTCAGCCACAAGCGTCTCGCTCGTTTCGAAATCGACAAGACTGATTTCACAGCGTCGTTCCTTCCAGAAATGGTTCGCCGCTCATCATCCGAATGGCGTTCTCCACCGTACATCGGGCAATTTCGCTGAGAGCTTCATGAGTCAGGAAAGCCTGATGGGCCGTAATCAGCACGTTGGGGAACATCAGGAGCTGAGTCAGTGATTCGTCCTGCAGGATGTGGTCCGAATGATCTTCGAAGAAGACACCTTCCTCCTCTTCGTAAACATCCAGGCCCACGCCGCCGACATGGCCTGTCCGCAAACCCGAGATCAGCGCTGTCGTGTCGACCAGCTTGCCTCGGCTTGTGTTGAGCAGAATCACCCCGGGACGCGTCATTGCCAGTGTACGATCGTCGATCAGATGATGCGTCTCGGGCATAAGCGGCACGTGGAGAGAAACGATATCCGATTGCGCCATAAGTTCTTCGAAAGCGACGTACCTCACTCCTTTCTCAATCGCCCAGTCGAGATCAGGATTAACGTCGCTGGCCAGAACCCCCGCACCGAAGCCCCGGAAAATTTCTGCCGTCGCCTTGCCGATCTTGCCAGTACCGACGATTCCGACCGTCTTGCCATGCACATCGAAACCGACCAGTCCGCCCAGAGAGAAATTCAATTCGCGGACTCGATTGTAAGCCCGGTGAATTTTCCTGTTGAGAGTCATAAGCAGCCCGATCGTATGTTCAGCGACCGCGTGCGGCGAATATGCCGGCACCCGCACGACATTCAGCCCGAGTTCCCGTGCGGCCTCCAGATCGACATTATTGAAACCGGCACACCGCAGGCAAATAAGCCGCACGCCCAGTTCGGCCAGAACGAGCAGCGATTTACGGTCAGCCACATCGTTCACGAAAAGACAGACGGCATTCGACCCCGTGGCAGTTCGGGCCGTATCAGGCCCGAAACGATATTCATGGAACTTCCAGCGAATCCGGTCCGCCTGTTTTGCCTGGGCCAGATATTTGCGATCGTAGGGTTTGGTATCGAATACGGAGATCTCGATCATCAGCGTACCTGTGCGTCCATGTTCATTTCGAAAGCTTCACGTGTGAATGCCCCGGTGACAGATTCCGGAGGATTCATGCTTCCCGGTCCAGCCAAGTTCAGCAGGTCGATTCTTCGAAGTCAATCCGGCTGCGAGCGGCCCAGAACGGTGAATCGCTCCAGCGCTTTTCCTGTGCGTAGACTTCAGCCCTCATGCTGAAATAATACGAAAAGCTTCGACTCACTCTGTCGACATATCGTTCGAACGGTTCGAGATCGCCGCCGAGCGCGGCATGAACAGCTGAAGCAGCGTCCATCCCGCTGGCCAGGGCGGTTGCGATACCGTGCGAAGACAACGGATCGTAACATGCTGCGGCATCGCCACATGCGACCCAGTTCGATCCTCCGATACGTTCGAGGATCGAAGAATCCGCAGCGGCAACGCGGGGCGGTTCTGTCGCCTGATATCGACCATCAGCCACGCGCTGGCGTGTCCATTGGGTTTCAGCGAGCGAATCTTGCCATTTTTCCATCGACCGGTTCATGCCTGCGAGCCGGGCAGGGTCGCAGAACAAGGCGACTACGAGCCTTCCTCCGGGCAGAAGGGCCGAATACCACCAGCCTTCGGGGCGTGCTTCGACCATCGCCCGGGCGTCTTCGATCGGTGTGGGAGATTCGAGAAACGCATACCAGGCTGCAAGGCGATCGTAAACCTTCCTACGCACGCCTTCGTATTGGGCGACCGCCGCGGACCGGCCAGAAGCGTCGATGAGAATATCGGCGAAGATCGTTTTGCCGGTAGACTCGAGACCGATATTCCAGCCGTTCGATTCGGCACGTTCGATTCGAAACTTTGTGCTTTCGATCGCCTGAATGCCAATCGATTCCGCAAATTCCCGCAATTCGGTTTCGAATCGATTTCGATCCAGATGCCAGCCGAGGCCATTCGCATGAAACAGGAAATCCTCGGATGCAAGACCGGCATGGCCCCAGCTCGAAAGTGTGCCAGGGCTCTGCAAGTGCCGCCGGTCGTCGATCAGATGTTCGATCCCCAGCCTCTGAAGAATCGGCCAGGCGCGCGGGGCGAGTGACTCGCCGATCTTTGGCCTTGATCTTGAAGCCTGATCGATCCGCGAGATCACGATCGGCCGCCTGCCCAGTTGTGCGAGAGCGATCCCGGCGGCGAGGCCGGCCGGGCCTCCGCCGATAATCACGACTCTCCCGTTCGCTTCGAAGTCAGAACTCATACCGGGCTGAAGTTCGCGTTTTCCTCAACCCAGAAGTGGACCGGGAAGGACGAATCACCCGGCCCGGGACGAAGCGTCACGACACCGATGGAACTCCAGTTCTTCACGAACTGGTTGACCATGCGCATTTGTTCCTGTGAGTTAAGCGGCTTCATACGGAACCAGTCGGCCCGGCGCCGGAAGGCCGTGGCACGAATGTGCATAGGCAGTTTTTTGTTGCGGACGATGGCGTAATCTTCCGTCGTCAGCACATTGTTGGGCACGCGTGCCGGCCAGAACGTCGGAAGATAGACGTCATTCGGCTCTCTATAGGCATACAGGCAGCTCGAAGTGTCGGTCTGCCATGGAACGGCCATCCACCGGGTCAAATCCCCTGGTCCGCTGCCAGCCAGAGGGCCATTCGACGAAAGGGCGATCGACTGGGTCAGCACGGGGCCGAAGTCCGGTTCCGGGCTTGTCCGCCGAGCGATGCGGAATGGAGCGGAATACAGCAATGTCTGCCGCACTGGCCATGCCAGTTCGCAACCCGGGTGGAACGGTCCGCCCAGGCAGTCGTCGAGCGAGGCCCGATCGAGTGCCCCCGGCTGCTCCGAAACCGGCAACCGCTCCAGCAACGCCGGGCCCTGATCGGGTACTAGGCCCGGCGGCAAATCGGCCACGAAGTCACCGGCTGCCCATTGCCCAAGCCACTCGAACTGATTCGGCAGAATCGCCTGAAACTGGCGAGTGGAGTTCGCCGGCAGTGTCGTGGCATCGCCGTAGCAGGGGGGCAGCTTGTCCGGCTCAAAGTTGTCGAAGTCCGGATTCCGGAAACGTTCGAAAACCTCCTGGCGAATTGCCTGATTCCTTGGTGCCGGACTTGCCAGGGCCCGCAGGAAGTCGGGCCGCATGAAGTTGCCCGGCGATCCCCAGCCATTGGCCAGAAATACGCCACGATTCGTCCACTGATAGAGAACGCTTCTCTGAAGAAGCGGCAATATTTGCCTGACGAAAGAAGGCTTCGCCGGGGACTGTGCCCCCATCTGCAGTGCCACGGAGTACATGACGTCATAAAGCGTGACCACGCCCTGAATTCCAGGCGCGAAATTGGGCGGAGCAGTGACGACCCAAGCCCCCTCGGCCTGAAGGGTGCGGCCGCCGATCGTCACTGTGGCGTCTACAGGTCCATCGGATGTGTCGTCGTACCAGGTGTCGTTATTGGCGAAGGTCGTCGCCTCGGCTCCGGGAATCCACGAAGCGGAATTGCCTGTACCGCCAAGGACGATCAGACGGCCGAAAGGGTCGGTTCTCAGGTCGCCCAGGGCTACCGGCACTCCGTAGACCGAACCTCCCTGGAACCGGTATTGGGGCATCGTGCCGGCAGGATTGACGGCACGCCCCGAAATTTCCCTTGGGCCGGGGTCGTTCACGAGCGAAGCTCGTGTGGAGCCGGTGATCGTGGCGTTCCTCAGGCCACATTGAAGCGTGCCCGACTCAGGAATGTCGAAAGGCTGGTCGAAGTCATACCAGGCTGCCTTGCGGTTGGCCACGTGCACACGCCAGCGCACCTGGGCATTTCCCGCATGCATTTCGCCGACGACTCGCCCCTGGGCGTCGTAGCCGTAAATCCGAAATCGAGCCGCCTGGGGATAGATCCGGCCGGCGGCGTCCTTGTAGCCCCCGGGAGGAGACGGCCAGGTACCAGGTACTTCCGGCGCCAGCATATAATCGCCAGGCGCGTTCCCGATCCTGGCAAAACCGACCCCCGGAAAGATCGAGCATCGTACGACCCGGGCCAGATCGGCGGCCGACAACTCCCGATTCGCAGCACCGGCCATGCCAGAGGCGAAAGGAGCCCAGGCTCCGTAACGCAGAATCTGCCTACGATTGAAATTCACGATCCGGCCCCTGATCAAGTCCGACACCAGGCTGGCGAAGGACGTTCGTTTGTCGATCGACGATTGGATGGTTGCGAAGTCGCCGGGCGAGCTTACGTCACTCAGCGGTTCTTATCAGCATGACAAAGCCTAACGTCCTGTTCGGTCGATCTCAACATCATGATCATGAGCGAATACGAAATGTCGCTTTCGGGATTCTTGCGCGGAACGATCAGGAATTCAGAGGTAGTACTTGAACCTTCGTTTGAGAAATTCGACGAACAGGGTATATCCCGTACAAGCCAGGAGAGGGAAGAGATAATAGCCAATGGGCAGCGATACGAAACCGAACCAGCGGCCCATCGATGTCCAGGGCAACAGGAAGGCGAACACGGCGAAACCGCACACGACATAAATCAATGAAGGATGGGGACGAGAGCGGAACATCGGTTTTTGCGTTCTCAGTGCGAACACGATCAGTAACTGAGTGACGAGCGAACCGAGGAACCAGACGGTTCTGAAAGTAGCCTCTCCGGCATGGAGGAAGTGGAGCAGCACGAACATCGTGACGAGATCGAACATCGAACTGGAGGGCCCGAGGATCCACATCGTCCGCTTGACGCGTTCGAGATCCCATCGGACCGGATTGGCCAGAAGGTCTTCGTCGACATTGTCAAAAGGCAGAACCGTCTGCGAAAGGTCATAAATCAGGTCATTGAGCAACACCTGTATCGGAAGTAACGGCAGGAACGGCAACATCAGTGAAGCCATCGCCATGCTGAACGCATTGCCGAATGTCGATGCCGACCCCATCAGAATGTATTTGTTGGTATTGATCACGGAACGGCGGCCTTCGATCACACCGCCATGAATGACCGACATGTCCTTTTCGAGAAGGATCAGGTCTGCGGCTTCGCGGGCGACATCCGTAGCGGATTCTACGGAGATACCCACATCGGCCTGGTGCAAGGCCGGAGCGTCGTTGATTCCGTCACCGAGAAAGCCCACGGTACGCCCCCGGCGGTGCAATGCAGCGATGATCCGGCTTTTCTGCTGCGGAGTAACCCGGCAAAAGGCGTTCGTCGCGTCAATGCGTGCAACGAGAGACTCGTCGCTGATGTGCTGAAGTTCCTCTCCGGTCATGATCGAACCGACGTCGAAGCCCAGTAAATCGCACACATGTCTCGTTACACGCTCATTGTCGCCACTGAGCACTTTGACCTGTATTCCGTCGCTGGCCAGGGCCTTGAGCGTTTGCGCTGCGTCCGCTCGGGGCGGGTCCAGAAACACGGCGAAACCGGTGAACGTCAGTTCGGTTTCGTCGCTCACCCGGGCGTCCGATCGATCCGGAGAGGCATCCCGAAAGGCGATACCGAGGACACGAAACCCTTCTTCACCCAGTGCCTCGAATTTTTCGATGACTTCGGCTCTCCTGTCGGCATCGAGCGAATGGGAAACTTCTGACGTACCGTAGTGGGTCGAACAATTCAGAATGTCTTCCGGGGCCCCTTTGACGATCAGCAGACGCCGGGTCGGCGATGCGACCAGCACGGAAATGCGCCGGCGTTCGAAATCGAATGGCACTTCATCGATCTTGGTCCAACCGCTCAGGTCCAGCGATTCATGCTCCAGGAGCGCTAGATCGAGGGGCGATTTCACGCCCGATTCGAAGGTAGCGTTGGCGTAAGCGAGGGTGAAGACATCGCGGCTTTCATGCCAATCGCAATCCAGCGTCTTTTCGAGCCTGATATTCGCTTCCGTCAGAGTGCCCGTCTTGTCCGTGCACAGCACGTCCATCGCACCCAGGTTATGCATGGCCGGCAAATGCTTTAAAATCGCCCTCCGCTGCGCCATCCGTATTGCACCCCGAGCCAGGCTGATCGTCACGATCATGGGCAGGAGTTCAGGAGCCAGGCCGATGGCAAGAGCCAGAGCGAACAGAAAAGAATCAAGTATCGGTCGTTCCAGCGCCAGGTTCACCAGCAGTACGAAGAGGACCATCACCACAGCGATCCGCAACAGCAGCATACCGAACCGTTCCATTCCGATTTCGAACGAAGTCGGTTCGTGACTGCCCGCCAGCTGACCTGACAGACTTCCGAGTCGAGTTCTGGCTCCGGTCGCCACGACCACCATCCGGCAACTGCCGCTGATGATCGAAGTGCCCATGAATACGCAATTCACCGCTTCGTCGATCGCTTCGGTCGGGCGAGGCAAATCGCCCGCGGCTTTCTCGGCTGGATACGATTCGCCCGTCAACAAGGCCTGATTCACGAAAAGATCACGGGCATCGATCAATCTGCCATCGGCTGGCACGAGCATGCCGGAAGAAAGCAGGATGACATCGCCAGGAACGACTTCGCGAACCAGGATTTCCATTTCCTTGCCGTCGCGGATGACTTCCGTCCTGAGTGCGACCGATTGCCGCAGGGCATCCACGGCCTTTTCCGCGCGAACTTCCTGGACGAAGTCGAGCGTCACGCTTATCGCCAGAATTGCCACCACGATCAAGAAGCTCGCATGATCGCCCGTGAGCGCCGAAAGGCCGCTCGCCGCCAGCAGAAGCAGGATCAGCGGGTTGCGAAACCTCAGAACGAACTGTAGCCACAAGGGCGGCCGCCGGGAATCGGTCGCCGAATTCGGGCCGATTCGCTCCAGGCGACTCGTCGCTTCCGCCGATGACAGCCCACCGACACCCGTGCCCAGATCGCTCAGGACACTTTTCAGCGGCTGATTCCACTCGAACGAATCGTTCATGGTCCGCACCAGGCGAATCCGGTTCAGTCCTTCTCACCCCAGACTTTCGGCACGACGAAGTTCGCTGCCCTGGGTCGGGTCTTCGGTGGTATAGCCTGAGATGCGAAACCATCCAGCCGGGCCTTCATGGCAGCCACCCGGCCCCGTTCGGTCTCGGCCAGGTTCTTCGTTTCGAAGGGGTCGTTTTTGAGGTCATACAGTTCGACGACCGCTTCCGATTCTTCGCTTTTTTTCGTAACCGCCTCGCCATCGTCCGGGTCGTCCACTCCCTTGCGGACGATCAGCTTCCAGTCGCCCATGCGAATCGCCCCGACATTCGGCGTCGTATTCAGAAGGATCGCCGACCGGGCCACACTTTGCCCGCGAGTGATCGCAGGCCAGATATCGACACCGTCCAGCGGCTTCGCGGGTGCCGTTTTCTCACCAACGAGCTTTTTGAGCGTCGGGTACCAGTCGACGGCATGGAGCGGCTGGGAGACGGTCGCCCCAGGCGTGATTCGGCCCTGCCAGGTCACGAACGCCGCCACCCGCACGCCGCCTTCATACAGGGTTCCCTTACCGGCACGATACTTGCCGTTATCCGTGATCTTGCCCGGGTTCGGCCCGCCGTTATCGCTGGTGAACACGAAAAGCGTATTGTCGCGGATTCCGGCGGCATCGACGGCCTGCACGATTTTCCCGACGGCGTCGTCCATGGCCGTGAGCATCGCTGCATAGGTCCTGCGGCCGCCCACAAGATTCGGGTACATGTCCAGATACTTCTCTGGAGCTTGCAGTGGCGTGTGCACGGCATTGAACGGGACATAGCAGAAAAACGGCTTTTTGCCGGCGTGCCCGGTCACGAACTTCGCCGCCTGGGCGCCGATCAGGTCCGTCGAATAGCCTTCGTCGCGATTGACCTTGTCGTCGCTGTGCCAGTCGAAGCCGCCGTCACGCGTGTGTTCGAAATAGTCGATCGCGCCGTTGTAGTGGCCGTATTGCCGGTCGAAGCCCCGTTGCATCGGCAGATACTCGGGGCGGTAGTGCCCAAGGTGCCATTTGCCGAAGATGCCCGTCACGTATCCGGCACGCTTGAGCATCGCCGGCAGCGTATCTTCGTTCAGCGGAAGCCCGTACTGTGCCCATGGGCGGACGACTCCCACCTGAAGGCCATGCCGCATCGGATAACGACCGGTCATGATCGCCGCACGAGTCGGGCTGCAAACAGGCTGCACATAATGGGCGTCGAGAATCGCACCCTGGCTGGCGAGCTTGTCCAGATTCGGCGTTTTGATCGCCGTTCCGCCCATGAATCCGCAATCGGCCCGGCCCAGGTCGTCGGCCACGATGAAGACGACGTTCGGCCGATCCGCGGCATCTGCCCGGCCCGGAATCACGGTTGCGGCGATCAGGGCAACAATCGCCAGTCTCCCTGAATTCGACATTCGCTACGTCCTTCGGCAAGTTCGACGACTTTTTGACCGCATTTCGCCGACAGGCCTGAATGGGTCATCCTCGCACGGTGCTCCAGGCCATCGATAGATTTTTCGCCCGGGAATCGTTACATCATTACGAATCGACATCGGCCATGCCAGCGATTTTCACGGCATTCCCCGGCGCTTCGCGACCGCGGCTTCCGTAGCGTACTCAGGAACTCGAAAATGACGTGCCCGCAATCCATTCCCGTTCATCTTCGGCTGCTTGCCGCTGCGGGAATCGTCGCCCTGTTCGCGAATCCGGCCGAAGTCCAGGCCATCGATCCACCTGCTGGCCTTCCTGCCCTCAAAACGGCCGACCGGTTTCGCCCGGAACACCTGGAAAAAGCCACGGCCGATGCCCGCACCATTCAGGCCACACGAAAGGATCGACCGCTGCCCGCTGGCTGGCAGGACGTTCGCTCGATCTTCCACGCCCACGCCGAAGACTCAGAGCACACCGGCGGCACCCGGCCCGAGATGATCGCCGATGCGAAAAAAGCCGGCGTCCGGGCCATTTTCCTGAGCGATCACCTGCGGCCGCCGCGCGACTTCGTGAGCCCTGAACGCCGCGGCGAGAAGGACGGCGTCCTGCTCATCCCCGGCAGCGAAGCCAAGGGCTTTCTGATCCATCCCGTGCGGTCCATCATGGACAAGCTCGACTTGCCTCGCGACGAATTCCTCGACGTCATCCGCGCCGACGGTGGCCTGGCTTTCCTGTCTCACATCGAAGAACGCACCGATCACCCGATGGACAAGCTCGACGGCCTGGAGATCACCAACCGCCACTACGAAGCCAGGGCCGACATCGCCGGATACAAGGCGATGCTCATGGCCATGACCTCGGCCGATTCGATCGCCGAAATGCGGAAAAAGCTGGAAAACTGGCCCGACGCGACCTTCGCCTTTCAGGGCGATTATCCGAAAGTCTATCTTTCCAAGTGGGACGATGGCCTGAAGACACGCCGGCTCGTCGGTGTGGCGGCCAACGACTGCCACCACAACAACGTGCTGACCGCGAAGCTGGCCGCAGATGGTCAGGCCGTGCTCGTCGGCACGAATGTCGACAAGGACGACGACATGTTCCGCATTCCGCTGGACAAAGCGAAAGGCCTGAATGATTTAGTCACAGGCAGGAAGCCGGGTGAAGTGATCGCCACAGTCGATCTGGACCCCTATCGCCGGTCGTTCGCGAACGCCAGCACGCACCTGATCGTGCAAAGCGACAAGGTCGACGAAACCGTGCTGCGTGACACGATCCGCAAGGGCCGTATGTATGTTTCGCACGACTGGATCTGCCCGCCGGAAGGCTTCTTCGTGACCGTCACGGACGCAACAGGCCAGGCGATCGGCACGCTCGGCGACGAAATCTCTTTCGTCCCGAAGAAGCTGCCGGTTCTGAAGGTCGCCCTGCCAGCCCAGGCCTCATTGGTCAGGCTCATTCGCGACGGTGCCGAAGCCGCCCGGCAGGAAAACACGGCCGAAGCTTCGTTCTTGATCGAAGAGCCAGGAGTCTACCGCGTGGAGGTCTTCCAGAAGCTCGACGGCGAATACAGGGGCTGGATTTACGCCAGCCCGGTCTATGTGAAGTGATCGCGGGTCATTTTTCCGACCGAATCCCGGCGAACTTGCGGCACCGAATGGCCTGGAATATGATGTCGGACACCAGCCGGGCGACCGCCGCGACACTGAACTCACCTGACCGAATCTCTCGTACCTGCCAAGAGCCGTCATGAAAATCACACGCATCGAATCGATCCCGGTCAACGTTCCGCTCAAGCAGGGTCTGACGACCCGCACCGCTCACGGCGATCACATCACCAGCGATTACGTCATCGTGCGTGTCTACACCGACGAAGGCATCGTCGGCCTGGGTGAGGCGACCGTCTCGGCCCTCTGGTCCGGCGAAACGGCCGGCTCGACGATCGCCCATATCGACCGGCTCCTTGCCCCGGCACTGATCGGGGCCGATCCGCTGGCCATCGGCCGGTGCAGGGCGGTGATGGACAGGCTGCTGAAGCTCAATCCGTTCACCAAGGCCGCCATCGAAATGGCGCTCTGGGATATCTCCGGCAAGGCTGCGGGCGTGCCGGTTTATCGCCTGCTGGGCGGGAAGTATCACGACGGCGTGCCGATGAAGATGATGATCGGCGCGTTCGACCCACCCGATGCCATTCGCCTGGCCGAACGCTTCCTGGAATGGGGCGTGAAGTGCCTGAAGGTGAAGGTCGGGCTCGATCTCGAAGGTGATCTGGCGCGTGTGCGGGCCGTGCGTGAAGTGGCCGGGCCGAGCATCAAGATGACCGTCGACGCCAATTGCGGCTGGTCGGCCGCCGTGGCCCGCAAGGCCTTGCCGCTGCTGGCCGAATTCGACCTGACGCTCATCGAACAGCCGATTCGCCCGGGCGACGTCGCCGCCATGGCCGACGTCCGTGCCGTTTCGCCGGCCCCGATCATGGCCGACGAAAGTGTGTTCACGCTTACGGATGCTCATGTCGTCACAGCCGCCAAAGCGGTGGATATCGTCAGCGTCTACCCAGGCAAAAACGGCGGCATCGCGGCCAGCCAGGAGATCGTTCACACGGCCGCTGCCGCGGGGCTGGCATGCCATGTCGGTTCGAATCTCGAACTCGGCATCGCCTCGGCCGCCATGTTGCATCTGGCTTGTTCCACGCCCGGTATCGACAGCTTTTCGTATCCGGCCGACATCCTCGGCCCTCATTATCATGAAACCGACCTTCTGGTCGAACCGCTGCATCTCGGCCCCGACCTGGCCATGGTGCCGGACAAGCCCGGCCTGGGCGTGGAACTCGACGAAAAACTGCTGGCACGGTTCCGGTCGGACAAGTGATCGAATCCGGTTCGGAATCCATAACCATCAGCTTGCCGCAAACGCTTTTTCTCGAGTGATGCGTGGGGGCTCGGGAGTCCGTCGAGCGGACGAACTCCCGATTCCGTGCCTGTCATTGATCGAAGGGATTCATCATGACGCTGGAACTGGCGATGACGCTGGGCTTGCTGGCCTTGGCCATCGTGATGTTCATGATCGACCGGCCGCGTATGGACGGCGTGGCCCTGATCGTCATCTGCGTTCTTCCGCTCACGGGCATCATCTCGATCGACGAAGCCCTGGCCGGATTCGCGGATCCGAACGTCGTACTGATCGCCGTTCTGTTCGTCCTGGGTGATGGTCTCGTCCGCACTGGTGTCGCCAGCGCCATCGGCGACTGGATCGCCCTCACGGCCGGCCACAGCCAGATGCGCCTGATCGCTCTGCTCATGGCTTCGGTCTGCCTGCTCGGTTCGACGATGAGTTCGACGGCCGTCACGGCGATATTCGTCCCCGTCGTGCTGCGTGTTTGCCAGAGAACAGGCAACTCGCCCGGCAAGTTGATGATGCCGCTGAGCATGGCGGCCCTGATCAGCGGCATGATGACGCTCGTCGCCACCGCCCCCAATCTCGTGATCCACGCGGAACTCATCAAACGCGGCCACCCCGGCTTCGGCTTTTTCAGCTTTACGCCGGTCGGGGTACCGATTCTGATCGTAGCGATCCTCTACATGAATTTCGCCCGAAAATGGCTTCCGAACGGCATTTCCGGCGATAATACAAGAAAATCCCGCAGGGCGACGCTGGCCCAATGGGTCGATCTTTATCAACTTGTGGATCGAGAATACCGGCTGCGTGTCGGCTTCGGTTCTTCGCTCACCGGCAAGTCCCTCGAATCACTGAACTTGCGTCAATCGCTCGGGGCCAGTCTCGTCGCGATCCAGCGTGGCCCGAAACTTATCCAGCCTCGCAAGGAAACTAAGCTGGAACAAGGCGACATCCTGCTCGTGGACTTCTTCGGAGAAAAGCCGGAGATCAAGACCGTCATCGAACGGTTCGACCTGGAACCGCTGCCGCTGACCGGTGCCCACTTCACCGACCGATCTCAGGAGATCGGCATGGTCGAGGCGTTCGTGACCGCCGACTCGGAATTCGTCGGCAAAACCATGACGGACATCGGCTTCCGTTCCCGTTTCGGTATGTCCATGATCGGCCTTCGGCGCGGCCTTCGACCGCTGACATCCTCCCTTCGCAACGAAAAGCTGCGAGTCGGCGATACGCTCCTGCTCATCGGCCCGTGGAAAGCGATCCGCCTGCTTCAGGACCGCGGCGGCAGTGACCTCGTGCCGCTCAACGTACCGGCCGAATACGACCACGCCGTTCCGGCTCGCGGTAAAATGGCCCATGCCCTTTTCTGCCTGGGCTTCGTCGTCGTGGCCATGGTGTCAGGGCTTTTGCCGAACGTTCAAGCCGCACTCATCGGCTGCCTGCTTATGGGCTCGTTCCGCTGCATTACGTTCGAAAGTGCCTATCGGGCGATCGACTGGAAAACGATCGTCCTGATCGTCGGCATGCTGCCATTTTCGCTCGCCCTCGAACGCACGGGCGGCATAGACCTGCTTTCGAACGGACTGATTCAGGCAACCAGCGGCCTGGGGACATCAGGCGTTCTCACCGCTCTGTTTCTGGTGACGGCGATCGTGAGTCTGTTCGTTTCGAACACCGCCACGGCAGTGCTGATGGGCCCCGTGGCGATGTCAATCGCCGAGCATTTCCACGAATCGCCTGGCCGCTACGCCATGATCATCGCCCTGGCGGCCTCAGCCTCTTTTTCCACGCCAGTTTCCACACCGGTCAATACGCTGGTCGTCACCCCCGGCGGCTATCGCTTCGGTGATTTCGTCCGAATCGGCATGCCTTTCACGGCCATCGTCATGATCGTCTCCGTGATCCTCGTCGGTTCGGTGATTCCTTTCTGAACCGGCCTGATCATTACTGATATGCGGCAAAAGCCAACGCGGCCGAGGCAATTCGATCGTTTCGGCTCGCAGCGATTTTTCGGGCTGTTCGAAAATCAGGAATCTGGTACAGTTGGATTGATGGCGACATTGGCGGGCAGGATGCCGGGCCAGTCGCGAATAGCGAATCGAATCTCCCAAGGATGGGGCGAGATCAGTCATGGACCGACCGAAGCGACGATTCATCCCCTTGCCGGCCGAGTCTCAGGAATTTCTCGAAGACCGCCTGTGCATGACGACTTCGCAGCTTGCAGGCGGCTTGCCGGGGCTCGGGCAGCAGATGACGCCCCAGGCCACGCAAACGAGCACCGTGGCCGGTTTCGGATCGACTTCGAATCCGTTGTCCGTGCGCCGGGAAACGCGGATCGAACGCGTTCCGGCTTCGTTCCATGAGATCGACCCGACTCAGCGGATCCCGTCGGAAACCACCGCGGCGATCCAGGACGATCTTCGTGCGTTGATGAACACGCTCGACAGCCGTACGCAGCACAGCCAGCGCGCGGCAATGAATTCGCTGTTCCGGTCCATGATCTCGACCAACAGCGTCAGCACGCAGTCTCTGGCGGCCTTGAACAAGGTCTTCGGAGAGATGCTGATTTCGGCGGGCGGTAACCCGGCGATCGTGGCGAGCCTGCAGGCGAACATGCTGAAGGTTTCGCAGGCGGCGATTCAGAGTTCCACGCAGCCGTCGTTCGCGGTCACGAACAATTACGTGTTCATGTACTTCGCGGCAACGACTGTCGGCACGGCCATACCGACACCGCCGGCTCCGACGCTCGTCCCCCGCATGAATCAGAACCCGGGAGGCGATCCGGTTACGTCCAGCCGTCGGCCGCAGTTCACGGGCCGGTACCAGCAAGGCATGATCGTCGAAATTCTCAATGTCGCCGATGGCAGCGTGATCGCTCGCGGCGTATCTCAATCTCCCGGTCGATTCACGGTTGCCGCAAGTGCCGTAATGAACCCGGGCCAGTACACATTGACCGCCCGTGGCACGACTCCCGCTGGCGAAGTCAGCGAGCTTTCGCCATGGACGACGCTGACGATCACATCGAGTCCGACGACGACTCGCTCGCTGGCGTAACGGACCGGCTGGTATCGCCCGATTCGCGAGCTTCCGTGCGTACGACTTTCTGCGCCGTGAACGATCCGGGCGGGAAACCGCGGATCACAGCCAGGGTGATCATATCGACGCACAGCGGGATGCCGAGCGCGGTGGTGTCGAGCGTCATGTGATAATTGTGGGGGTCGGACGATTCCTTGCGATATATGGCCCAGTCGAACTGATTGCGGCGGCGGTCCAGATCGCGCGTCATTCGCCGGGCCGTGCGGTTCGAAACGCCCATGCGGTCGGCCATTCGCGCTGCTCGATTGACCTCGGGGGCGATAATCCGCACCCGCAGGGTTCGATCCTCCGGCAGCAGGAAGCCAGCCCCACGGCCGACCATGACAGCTTCACCCACGTGTCCGACTTCGCGGATCAGGTGTTCCAGGTGGTCCATATAGGTTTCCTGCGGGGCGTAGTGCTGTTCCCGCAGGGGCAGGATCCAGTCCTGGATCATGCCGGGAGCCAGTTCGTCGAGCGATTTGATCATATCCACGGATACCTGCATGCGCCGGGAGATGATTTCGACGAATTCCTCATTGTAAATCCGCCAGTTGAGCCTGGCGGCGACCTGACGGGCGACGATATCCGACCCGGAGCCGGCCTCGCGGCTGATCCACACCGTGGTGAAACGGGCCTGGGCGTGGGTCTCGTCAGCAGCCTTCGCGCGGTTCTGGCCTGGCAGCATATCCTTCAGCCAGCCGAACCAGCCCTTGGCGGAACCCGATTCCTGTCCGGTCGATGCCGATTCGCGATAAGGAACGATGGCGTTTTCCGAGTCCATGTGCCGAAGTATCCAAGCCAGAAGTGAGCGCTGGAACAGGCGTGCGGATCATGCGAAACGCCTTCGAGAACATTCTGTACGAAAGCGTGATCGATCGCAAGTCGGACCGCATCTTGACCGTGGCCGACGCAGAAGTCATTCTTGGGAGACGAAACTTACCGACGCGCCAAGCCGGCTGCCGTCGAGCCCGCCTGAACTTGCCCCGGATACCGCCGCATGAGCCTTCCCGAACCGGTCGTTCGCCGCCGTTTCGACGAGCTGGAAGTCGAAGTCTACCCGAATCGGGCCGCCATGGGTCAAGCCGCCGCGGCATTCGTGGCCGCCGCGATGAAACGCCGCGCGGCCGAGACCGACGAAATCCGTATGATCTTCGCCGCGGCCCCCAGCCAGAATGAAATGCTGGCATCTCTGGCGGCGGACAAGTCTCTGGAATGGTCCCGCGTGCGGGCGTTCCATATGGACGAATACCTCGGCCTTGCCGCCAGCCATCCGGCTTCTTTTCGCCGATTTCTGACTGAAAAGATCTTCGAACCGGTTGGGATCGGAGCGGATAAACTGCACCTGATTCCGGGCGAACGCACCGAAAGGCCGCTGATGGCCTGCCTGGCCTATGAGGAATTGCTGCGGAGCTATCCGGTCGACATCCTGTGCGCCGGGATCGGAGAAAATGGACACCTGGCGTTCAACGACCCGCCCGTCGCCGATTTTCTCGACCCGGTGAAGATCAAGATCGTCCGGCTGGATCACGCCTGCCGCCGTCAGCAGGTCAACGACGGCTGCTTCCCCACCATCGACGACGTACCCACCCATGCCTTCACGCTGACGATTCCGGCCCTTCTGGCCGCACCCGTGGCGTGCATCGTTGTGCCTGGCCCGCTCAAACGCGACGCCGTCAAAGCCAGCCTGTTCGGCCCGATCGAAGAAGCCATACCAGCTTCGATCCTGCGGCGGCAGACAGGTGCGAAACTGTTCCTCGACATCGATTCCGGTGCGGATCTCGTCTGAGTCCCGATACGAGACTCACCGACCGTCCAAACCCGCCGACGACCGGAAGACGATACGCCCAAACTCAGCCGCACAAGTCGATCGAACCTCATCGGAGCCCTCGCAATGAACTGGATGGACTGGATCGTCGAATCGCTCTGGAGCTTGCCGACATTCGTCACGCTCCTGTTTCTGGGCATTCTGTTCTCGATATGGTCCAAGTTCGTCCAGTTTCGGGCCTTGACTCACGGCGTCGCGGTCATCCAGGGGAAATACGACGAAACTGATGACCCCGGAGCGATCAATCACTTCCAGGCCTTGTCGGCGGCACTTTCGGGTACGGTCGGTCTGGGCAATATCGGCGGCGTCGCGCTGGCGATCGCGATGGGCGGCCCTGGGGCGCTTTTCTGGATGTGGGTGACCGGCTTTCTGGGCATGGCAGTCAAAACGGTCGAAGTGACCCTGGCGATGATGTATCGTGATACGTCGAACCCGCAACAGCCCTATGGCGGTGCCATGTACGTCGTCACGCGCAGTCTGCCAGCCAGGGCGAATCCCGTCCTCAAGTCACTCGCCTGGCTCCTGGCTGTTTTCTTCTGCCTGACACTGCTGCTGGCGGCCATCACGGGCGGCAACATGTTTCAGTCCTGGAACGTCGCGGCCATTACGAACCAGTATTTCGGTGTGCCGGGCATTGCCAGCGGTATCGTTCTGGCCGTCGCTACGGGTGTCGTAATTCTTGGTGGCATCCAGCGCATCGGCGATGTCGCCGGGCGACTCGTGCCCTTCATGTGCGGGCTCTATCTGCTTTCCGGGGTCGCCGTTCTCATCGTGAAGGCAGCGAACGTTCCTGCCCTGCTGGGGCATGTCGTCACCGAAGCATTTTCGCCGACATCGGCCCAGGGGGCGTTTCTTGGGGCAACGGCCTGGTACGGCCTGACCACTGGCTTGCGGCGGGCTCTTTTTTCGAATGAGGCAGGGCAGGGCACAAGCCCGATCGCACACTCCGCCGCACGCACCAGTGAGCCTGTCCGCGAAGGCATCGTGGCAGGCCTGGAGCCGTTCGTCGACACTTGCCTCGTCTGCACTTTGACGGCTCTCGTGATTCTGTCGACGAACACATGGAATCGAGAAGCCGACGGGCCCTTCGGCGGCGAAATCCGCATCGTCCAGAACGGCGAAAAATGGTCTGTGACCGGTTCGACCGACTCGGCCCACCTGCCGCCACTGCCCGCTCCGGATGTCTGGGCTCCGGGCAACGGTTTCTTTCTGCTGGCTGAAGTGCCGGTCGAAAACGAATCGTCCGGAACTCGTCTGGCACGAGTCAAAGGCCACCTGGAAGGTGACGCCAGCGGCACCAACGGGCTGAAGATCGTCTGGGACGAACCGCCGGCTGGTGCGGTGCTACTGAAAGATCAGGGCATTTATCGCGACCTGGTCGGGGCCTCGCTCACGGGGCTGGCCTACGACAGGGCCATTCCGGGTCTCGGAAAGTACATGGTGACGGCCGCCTGCTGGCTTTTCGCGTTCTCCACCCTCATTTCCTGGAGCTATTACGGCGAAACGGCCATGGTCTTCCTGCTCGGCCGGTGGTCCGTCATGCCCTATCGGTTCGTTTACTGCCTTTCGACGGCGATCGTGACGCTGCCCGGTATGATCAAGACCGATGTCGACCTCGGGAATCTCTCGGACATCGGCACCGGGTTCATGCTCGTCGCAAACGTGCCGATCATTCTCATCATGGCCCCGATCGCCATGCGGGCCATTCGCGACTACTTCGCCCGGCTCGACTCAGGCGCATTCGGCACGGGCCACGAGGCTGGCTCGATCGTCGAAATCGTCGAAGACCGGAAGATCGGAAATCACTGATTGCGGTCATTTCGCACGGTGGATCGTACCGGAGCGATAAGTTTCGATTAAATGTCCTAAAGACACGAAAAGGAACCGAAGGGCACAACCAGGCCCATCGGTTCCTTTTGGGTATCTCGTGACGAAAAGCGATGCCGCTCTGCGATCTTTCAAGCGGTGTGGAAGTCATCCGGAATGTCCGGAGCCTGCGCTGGCAAGTCGAGAAGGGATTCGTTCGGTGCGAGTTTGAGGAGTCTGGCGAAGCACTTGACCGTCATGTAGACGACCACGCTCCAGACAGAGATCATGAAAATCCAGGCACTTGTCGTCATTGGCTTTAAGTCTCCAGCTCGTGCAGTGTTGAATGATTTCGCCGGCAAGCGTTCAAGGCCCCGGCGAGCAGCATTTCGATGATCAGGCATTCGGCCCATAAAGCTTTTCGGCGTGGCCATTTCGCTTCCAGGCTTTGGAAACGAGCACGCAGAAGAAGACGAACATGCCGACCAGAGCGAGCCGGTCGAGCGTGCGGATGATTTTCACCCAGCCGAGGAAGTTCTTCTGTTCTTCCGTGGCATCCGCGGGGATGACAAGATCCAGGTTCATCAGCTTGCCGATCATGCCGTCGCCGGACCATTCCCAGGCAGGCGCTTCTGTACCGTTGATCAAGGCCAGGGAATGGGCTTCCCAACCTGCTTTGGGCTGAAACACGTAGGCAGAGAGAATCGTGATGATGAACAGCGGCGTGACGTATTTGGTGATGTAGTAGAAGGCCCTGGGGATGACCATCTGGCCGCCCCGGTTCAACTCGGCCCAGGTTCGGTCCATGCCGAAGACCCAGCCGACAAGGATGCATTCCAGCAACGCGAAAACGACGAGCGCCAGAGTGCCCATCCAATAATCCAGATCGGCGTTGACCGAGTTCTCGTGAAAAATCGCCACCGGGATCGCCAGAACCAGAATCAGGGCACCGAGAGAAATCGCTGCTTTTTTGCGAGTGTATCCGAATTCGTCCTGGAGGAAGGCGATAATCGGCTGCCCCATCGCGAGCGAACTGGTGATGGCGGCAATGAACAGCAGCCCATACCACATGAAACCGGCCAGCGGAGCGAACTTGCCCCAATTGGCGAACAGGGTGGGCAGGACCATGAACCCGAGACCGAAGCCGGAACCGCCCTTCACGTAATTCTGGACGGCATCGATACCCAGATAACTCACAGCGATCGGGATAAGAATCGTGCCGCCGACGACGACTTCGCAGAATTCGTTGGTCCAGGCCGTCGTCGCCCCGGTCAGGACGACATCGTCATCCTTGCTCAAATACGATGCATAGCAGTGAATCGACCCCATGCCGATCGACAGGGTAAAAAAGATCTGCCCTGCGGCGGCCAGCCATACCGCCGGATTGAACAGGCTGTCGAACTTCGGCTGCCATACGAAATTGAGGCCGACCAGAGGGCTGAACTTCACACCGGGGTCCGAATCGGGATCCGCCATGAGACCACGAATCGCCAGTACCGTGGCGAAGATCAGGAGCATCGGCATCCCGATCTTGGCGATCACTTCGATCCCTCCCGCAAGCCCTCGCGAGAGGATAAAGATATTGATGGATATGCATACGGCGAAAATCAGCATGCCCATCGGGCTGATCGCAAGAATCTGGTTCTCCTTCTCGCCCGTGAGCCGAGCGAAAAAATTCGCAGGGGTGTCAGCCAGCTTCATTGCCGGATCGGCAGAACTGGCACCGGGCTCGACAGGTGCAGAAGCCGTTTTCACAGGCGAAAATCCGCCGATCGCCGAATATCCAGCATAGGCCATGCACCAGCTTTGAATGTAGAGATAGTAGGACGAAACCCCGAGACAGCAGACCAGGCCAAGCACGCCTGAATAGCGCCAGAACCGGTTACGGCCCATGGAACCGAAAATCCCGGGGGTCGAGTGGTGCCCGAATTGACCGCCGTAACGGCCCATCATCCATTCCACCCACATGAGCGGAAGCCCCATGACGACCAGCGATACGAGGTACGGAATCAAAAACGCACCGCCTCCATTGCGGGCCGCCTGCGCAGGAAAACGCAAAAAATTGCCCAGGCCGACAGCATTCCCAGCCATCGCCAGAACCAGACCGACTCTCGACGCCCATCGTTCGGACTTGCTCATGAGGAGCTCCGGGATCGTTACGGATACTTCGGTGTCAACGCGAAAGGTCCATGCCCCTGATTGCGCATGACCGGATCGCTTCGGATGTCCGAAAGCCTAGCAAAGCGTATGCCTCGTCACCAGACGGCACCGGGGTCGGACAGAACCATCTTTGCCGATCTTGCCGACCGGATTGCCTCTGCTGCTCAAACACGGCCCATGGGCGGATCCGGGAAATCACCGATCCACATCGATTCTTCGGCGGCGAATGGATTCGCCGGCCCCTTGCGCTCAGGTTGAGGTAATGCTGCCAGGGCCGCTCGAGCCAGCACAAGATCTTCCGGGGTCGTCACTTTCAGGTTCAAGGGCGACCCGGGAACGATCACGCACGGCTTGCCGATCGCTTCCAGCAGTTGCACATCGTCCGTCACGAGGGAACCGGTTTCGATCCTTTTCTGGTGTGCCTGTACCAGCCAGTCACGCCGGAAGACCTGCGGCGTCTGTGCCTTGTAAAGATTTTCCCTGGAAACCGTTCCCGCAACCTGACCAGTGGCGGTATCCACACGCTTGAGCGTGTCCACCACGGGAATTGCGAGCAGCGCAGCACCATGCTGCACTGCCGAATCGAATACCGTATCGACCCATTCCCGGGCCAGGCACGGCCGGGCACCATCGTGAACTGCCACGAAGTCGCATTCGGGATCGACTGCGGCCAGGGCCCGGGCGACCGTTTCGAAGCGTTCGGCACCGCCGTCAATTACCGTCAGGCCGAGGAAGGCGACGTTCGCGCCGTATCTGCGCATGAAAGTTTCACGGTGCTCCGGCGCGATCGCGACGATCACCTGCCCGACATCGTCCCGCTTCAGGAACGGCTCGATGGCTCGAAGCCACACCGCACGGCCGTCAAGGTCTTCGAAAACCTTGTTCCTGCCCGCATCGCCGAAGCGTGTCGACCGACCTGCCGCGGTAAGGATCACTGCGAAACGTGCCATCGGATTGCCTTCCCACTTCCCTGAATTTCGCGGGGCTCGCAGCTTTCGAGCGATCCGCATCGCCTGAAGATTTCCGGACGCGAGCAGCGAACCGCTTTACCCGGCGTGCTTTCAGTTCGTATTTTGGATAAATCCGGAGGAGATGGTCAATTGACCGGTCGAGCAGCACAATCGTTTCGAGGATCGAACTCGCAAGGAGCACGTTTGGAAAGCGAAGCCCAATGCCCTGGACCGGCCTGTCTGGCGAACTGGATCGCCTTCGCCCGCGCTTTGCCGGAATCTGGTGGGAGCAACTGCCAGCTTGCGGCCCCTGAAACCCCAGCCCGACAGGCGGGTCTTTTCACGGGAACGCCTTATGAAGACACCGCGCCATCGATCCGGGACGCTTCCGAGTTCCGCTCGGCCGTCGAAACTCTCGCCTATGCCCTTTTTCGACTGGAAACCAACCGTCTTACGCGGGCCGAAAGACCGCGACTCGAAAACCTGGTCGAAAACGCGTTGTTCAAAATGGATCGATATCGTGCCCGGAGCGGCGAAGTGCTCGATGAAGCCGAACTGGCTGAGTATGACACTCTGTCGCACAAGTTCCACGAATCCCGGCGCGTCGCTGAAGAGCGGCGCAATCTGGCGGCCGGTATTCGCCAGCGCATGGAGCGGATCGACTCGCTGGACGGCGATGCGTTCGAAGACTTCGTGGCTGAAGTGTTCGAAGCATTGGGCTACGAGGTCCATCGTAATGGCGGTGCCGGCGACGAGGGAGCGGACCTGAAACTTGCCCGCGGCCCTCTTCGTGCCGTGGTTCAGTGCAAGTACCACCACAAGGGGATCGTCGGATCGCCCGACCTGCAGAAGTTTCTGGGCACGATCCATCAATCCGGCAGTCGAAAAGGATACTTCGTGACGACGACGGGATTTACGCTTTCCGCTGAGAAATTCGCCGCGAACCAGCCGATGGAACTCATCGACGGACCTCGCCTGGCCGAAATCGTCCGTGAGATTCTCAAGCCCGCGAAACCGGACGACAGTCATCGCGAGACAGGCCTCTTTTTCCGGCCCGATGACGATTCCGGTCAACGCCTTGCGTCACACTAGATCAAATATGTCGTATTATTTGTGGAGTTGACTTGACCGATCAACACCGTCGGTCTAGTTTAAGATTGTGCGATCCCGTATTACCGGAATGGGATCGCCAGTCGTCAAGGAAGACCAGCACCGAGAGTCACAAGGAATCCATGCACGAACAATTGAAAGCTCTGAGCTTGCCCCCGGAACTCGATGACGTCACGGGGATACTGGAAATCGACATGACTGCCATCGTTCAGGTCATGTCCAGCCACGCCCAGCAGCAATTCCTGCTGAGCCGTGGTCAGGCGGACAAATTCCGTCGCCAGTTGTGGAATCGGCTGGCCGACGTTCTGAACGACGCTGGCGGCAAATTCGCCGCTGAAAACAACTGATTCACTATCGGACGCCTTTACTTCACGAAGGTGCGCCATGGCAAGAATCCTCGTCGCAGTGACCGGATCGGTCGCAGCGGTCAAGATCGATTCGCTCGTGGCCACTCTTGCCGAAGAACGGCATGAAATTCGCCTGATGATGACCCGATCCGCGGAGTTCTTCGTGCCGCACTGGTCACGAACAGATCGCGCATCACGGTTTCCCGTGTTTCGGGATCGCGACGAGTGGCCTGAGACAGGTTGGAACCGTGGCGACGACGTCCTGCACATCGAGCTTGGCCGCTGGGCGGACGCTCTGCTGATCGCACCGCTCGATGCCCATACCCTGGCCAAATGGGCCCAGGGTATGGCCGACAACCTGGTGACCAGTGTGCTCCGCGCCTGGGATTATGCGAAGCCCCTCGTCGTCGCCCCGGCCATGAATACCCGCATGTGGGATAATTCGATTACCCGTCGTCATTTCGCCCAAATCCTCTCGGACAGAGAAGGAATCTGGCCGCCCCACGGCAAACTACCGAATATCGACGAAATCGTCGCTGCTTTCGAACGGTGGTACGAACCTCTCGAAATCGTGATGCCGATCGAAAAACGTCTGGCATGCGGCGATGTCGGGATCGGAGCCATGGCTGAAGTCGATACGATCGCCAGGCGACTGAACGCTGTTCTCCGTGCTTCGAGTATCGAATAGTTCAGATTCAATGTAGCTTTCGCACAAGACGCACTTCCCGGTTCGACCAGTGTTCGTATTCTTTTCGCCAATCCTTGCGATCATCGAAATGCACGACGAATCCCTGATCGAAAAAGAAACTCATCCACTGCGACTGCTGCACTCGTTCGCCGGAATAAAGGCTCATTCTCGGATACCGCGTGAAAATCTGTTCGTCCAGGATTCCGAATTGATCACACACATCGCTCCGCCGGAGCGAGCTTGACAGAATTTGCGGCAGACACTCCCGACCCAATCCCATGCTCCGGTACGGGCCGCGAATCCAGACGACCAACTCAAGAAACCGGTCAGTCTCCGCCGAATCATCGTCAGCTGGCAGATATAGATGATTGCGATCGACCGCCCCAACGTTCGGCCCTGATTCCGACGACGGAAAAGCCACGACCAGCCCGATCGGATATTTCTTGACCGTCGACCCTTCGTGTGAGGCTTCGATTGCGTCCGAACCGGTCAGGAACGGCATTCCGCTATCCATCCTTCCCCCCGAGGTCAGGAACGACCAGGGCTGCTCGCATTCGGTCAGAGATATCTCGCCAGCCTTTTCGTGCGGCTGCCCCCATGTCAGAATCCAGGCGAGATAGCGGTCGTCCTGCCCAGCGTCGAAATCATGAGGCGTCAGACGATCCCGTAGATCACGAGAGGGGGCGGATTGGCCCGGTGCCACAATATTGCCCCTGCCTGAGCAACGCACAGCCTTTTTGAGATATTCACCCAGATCCAGCAGGGCGTGATGCGCCTTCTGCTGTCCTTCGGTCTTCGTCAGGTGCGACCATTCCCGCTGGAATTCCCGGTCGAATTCGTTCAGAATCGCCTTGAACGGCTGGTGGTCCGGGTGGGTAACGCGGCACCACTGAGCCGGTGGTTCGCCCAGGTTGAGTATTCGCTCGCAGAACTGCACGAAGCCTCGCGAATACTGGTTTCGCAGGATCGGCCAGGCGCGCAGGAAGGGCTCCGAATCGGTCCACCGGCGCATGACCGTCATCCAGCCACGATTGATCGGATGCGCGAAATAACGGTCGAACTGGTTCTCGATCCATGCCAGCTCGAGGAACTGGAGCATGAAATCGACACCGTGCAGCTCGCTGAGGATCCCGTCCCTGTGCGTTTCGATCGCCTGTGCCAATGCGGCCGGGTCAGCCGCCTGAGCCAGTTTTTCGCGAATGATCAGATCGTCGGTCGTCTGCGATGCGATCGCTGCGATTTCCGGATAGATCTGCGAAGAAACTCGTCGCATTGCGGGCAAATCCCGCATCGCTCCGGCGATTTTCATGTAATTCGAGCAGGATTCTCGATATCCGTCGACCGAATTGGCCGCCAGGGGTGCCCAGTTGCGTCTGACGTCAGCGAAAAACCGGCGAAGTCGCTCCACATGCGACCGCTCGACCGTCGTGTCGTGCAGCACCTGAGCCGCCTCGGTGAAGACCTGCAGCCCGATATGAAATCCGAGCCCGCGATAGCTTTCGAACTGGTTCTCATCGAAAAACTGGTTCGTCGTCGGATGATGCGGAAACTCAGAATTCTTTCTTGCATAATTCAGAATGTCGGCAGGTTCGTCCCCCGTCAGTGACGACCTGACGAAAACCAGCGTGCCGATGACGCCTTCCGTATCGACTTCGTCATAGCGAATCGTTCCCACTGCCGTATGCCAGAGGCTGTAGCCTTTAACGTCCTTATGCAGGGGCGATGTATCGATCTCGATCCGAATGCCGAAATCCCGGCGAACGAGCCGGATCAAATTGGCCAGGTTCTCCGAAGCGTCTTCAGGATCTTCGGCGGCGTCCACCATCACCACATAGCGACATCTGCGGCGAATCAGCTCATAGACTCCGGAGTTTTCGAAATGTCCGCCGTCCGAAAGATGCACGTGGTCCTCACGGGCGTCGGTCATCCCGAAAAGCTCGCGAAAGAATGAACCTGCGCCTTGCGGCCCCGAAGCATCCCACTCTTCGGCCGGATGAGCCTTCGCCGGGTTGGAGATCCAGGCCCCCAGGCGGGCATTGATCAGCGTCAGAAATGCAGTCAATTGTGGCGATTGCAGGATGCTCATATTGGCGTCGACGGCGGCGCCGGAGATCGTGATCGCCTTGCCGATCGTCAAATTCTCCAGTATTTTCTGCTTGTCGCGCGAGAGGCGGGCGAAGCCGGTCGAATCACTGCCGCACCAGGCAGGCGTCAGGACGAACGACTCCGCCTTGCGGTCGTTCTCTCCACCGGAAATCAAATTCAATGTGGTATTGAAAATCGGATACGGCCCGTAATAGGGCGGGATTTCCTGCTCGAATTCGCCCGTGTCGATTTTGATCCGGTCCTGCACCCGCAACCGTGCCAGGGGCATGTCATCTTCAGGGTCAAGATCCGTAAACGGATTGCCATGCCTGGACTGGGTGATGCCGGTAGGGGCCGCCGCATGAGGGTCGCGCGCACTCGCGCCCGATTCGCTCCGAATTTCGCGATTCAGAGATGCCGCCAGATAACAACGCGTCAGCCTGTTACCGTACAGCGAATGCAACGAAAAGAGATTCATCGGAATGTTCTTGTAGAGCCATGCCGCCAGGATTCCGGAACCGGCGGCAACCAGCAGTGCGAACGCGGGATCGGTCTGAAGTACATGCCCGAAAAAATGATCCGCGTCGTAAGGCTGGCCTTTGATTCGCATCGAGATCCTGTCCACGATCACCGAAACGATCGTGATCAGGCCTGCCTGGAAGAGGACATACATCACCAGAGCCATAAATTGAATCAACGCGTCGAATCGGTTCTTCGTACGAGGCCGAAGAAGGCTGAAGCCGATCAGAATCGTTGCCGTCCATCCTGAGAAAAATATGATCTGGCCGGCAGTCTGATCCACGGTTCCCAGCCTGGCTGGCACGTTGAACATGAATCGCAACACGTGGTCGAAATTCAAGAACACTTTCGGCATCAGAATGACCATGGTAAAGACCACGACCCAGACGACGGACCAGAGAAGCATCAGAGATGCCATTCGCGATCTCCATTCGCGTTCGTATTCGCTTAAAGTATGGCCCGCCAGCGCTACGACAAGATAATTCGGGATCATCAGCGCCAGCAGAAAGAGCGGCGGGCCGAACGTCGTCCGTAATGCGACCCCCTGGGCGATCCGTTCCGTATTCGAAACATTCGTCGAATATGCATCAGGCCCAAGTTGCATTCGAATGACGATCACCTGAAGAATCAATCCGAAGACGAACGCCAGAAGCAGATCGAGTATGAAGATTTTCACGCGAAACTGGATCATCCTCGCACGAATCGCATACTGCATGCCCATGATCAGAACGAACGAAATGCCGGTGAGAATCGGGGAAAGTATCGTCACCGTCGTTTGAGAGAGTCTTATCCTCCCCCATGAAACAGGCACCAAGCTGACGAGCACCTTCAACAATTCCGAAGAAAAATCGCGCAGCACCACCATGCCGATCACGCCCGCCATAAGGAATGAGAGCGGGATGCCGATCTGAATGCGCCGGAGCCAGGCAACTTTTTCCTTGTCCACGACATTCGCCTTGCGCCGCCGCAGCTGGTCCAGTTCTTTCGAAATCGAATCGAACGGCAGAAACACCAGCAGCACGAACAAAACCAGATAGACCCATTGCGTCAGGGGAATGGCCGGAGAAATCGGGCCGTTCGCATTGGTCACGAATTCGGGCTGGCGGCCTGATGTCATTCCAGCGAAATCGGTGTCCGACCAGCAAACGACGAGCCTGCAAAGAAGCACGATCATCGTGAACCACGGCAGGAGGATCATCAGATTGATGAACAGGTTGCGGATATAAATCGCCAGCAGCGTCCACGTATCCAGGGTAAATGGCCCCCACTGCGGCGCCAGATACCGGCTGTTCACCCGCAAATGCCGAATCGGCCCCGGCTCCTGATCGAAGACCTCCAGATGATCCTTCGAAACCCCGAAGCGCCGGGCCCGGGCTTCGGCCAGTCGATCCGGGTCGAGCTGCTTTTCCACATTCGTCAGCCCTTCCACGGCCCGATCGTCGTCCGAAAGAGTCGGGTCGTTCGCAAGATCGGCACTGTCCGTTTCACGCCTGATCCAGGCCGCCAGCCAGCCGCCGATGTAGCCGCCTCCCGAAACCGTCGAAAGGTAATCGACATACCTGAGCAATTGCAGATGCCCAAGTGCCTGCAAAATTCCAAGATTGATCGTCGCGCTGCGAATGCCGCCGCCTGAGAACGCCAGGCCGAAGAGGCTCATTCGCAAAGCCCGCTTCCGCTGGCTGCGCATATCCCTGTCGTCGTCCTTCGACTCATGCCCGGGATCGTATTCGCACTCCCCTTTACCCGTCGCTTCAGGTCGAAAAGCCTCACGGCGCTGCACGATGCTGTCGAGTTCCTCGCGTAACACTTCCGCGAAACGATTGTCAGGTCGAGAATGTTTGGAATTTCGAGTCGGCATCGCAATTTCGTTTCGATCGTTCGAAGCACAGCACCGAACGATAGATCACCGTTCGATCCCGTACCGATTGAGAGAGAGATCCCGATCTTATCACGACAGTTCGCGACTTACGACCATCCACCAAAAAACAGACGCCCCAGTCGCATTTCGACAGGCCGGCTTGATGTAATAAATCGCAAGCCATTATTATGGAACATGTTAGGAATATTCTGAATTGGGACTCACCACTCGATTGGATGAATAGTAGGGAGTACCTCCGAATACTTGCGAATCCTCACTCAGGCGGAATCGAGCCGTTGTCCCTATAATGCGGCCTGAGGTGCGATCGCCTGATCAACGTCTTTTCTCGCCTCGGGAGCAATCCGGCCGTGCCGCAATCCAGAATCGCCAGATACATACATCGTCGCCTGGACGGGTTTCTCATCGGCATGTCGGCCGCTGTGGCCCTGGCCTGGATGTTTCCCGACCCCGGAGCCGACGGCGGATGGCTGCACCCTGAAATATTGACCAAGGCAGGCGTCGCCCTTGTATTCTTCCTGCACGGAATCGCCCTGCCATTCGCAGCCCTGAAGGCCGGTATGCTCCGCTGGCCACTGCACCTGACCGTTCAGCTCAGCACCTTCGCGCTATTTCCCTTGATGGGTATCGTGCTGCTCGCTATGGCGGGCGGCTTGCTGCCTGAAGGGCTCAAACTCGGTATCTTTTACCTCTGTGCGCTGCCTTCGACCGTGTCGTCTTCCGTCGCCCTGACTGCGGCCGCACGTGGCAATGTCGCCGCGGCGGTCTTCAACGCAACGCTTTCGGCCCTGATCGGCGTTGTCCTCACGCCACTTCTTATCGCCACCTATGCCGGCGCCGAAGGCACGGGGCTCCCGCTGGGGCCCGTGATCCTTGACCTGGTGAAGTGGCTGGTGGTTCCCCTGGTGATCGGCCAGGCGATCCGCCCCTGGCTGGGAGGCTGGGCCGCACGGAACAAGAAATACACGCAGCTCGTCGACCGGGGCACCATCCTGATGCTGGTTTACACGTCGTTCTGCGACTCGGTCAAGCGGGGCGTCTGGTCGGGCCAGGGGTGGAGTCAGCTGATTGCCGCCCTCGTCGCTTCATGCATCCTTCTGGCGGCTGCTCTGGCGATCACGTCGCTCTTCTGCAGGCTGCTCGGCTTTTCTGAAGAGGACCGCATCGCGGCCGTCTTCTGCGGCTCGAAAAAGACACTCGCCTCAGGCGTGCCCATGGCATCGCTGATCTTCGGCAAACAGGCCGATCTTGGCCTGATCCTCGTGCCGATCATGATCTACCACCCGATCCAGCTCGTCGTCTGCGGTATCCTTGCCGGGCGATGGGGCAGGCGAGACGAAGTCGCCACCCCGAAAGTCACCATTCCCGAACCGCACGAACCTGCCGGACAGACTTCCTGAATTCCTCAGCGATCAAATCCATGAACGAAAACGGCCTGGACTTTGCGGCACGAGGCCGCAAAATCCAGGCCAAGTCGAAACGATCGACAGCTCGTGAGACTTACAACCGCGGCGGCGCAGGCTTGATCGGCGGCTGCCAGGCATTGGCGCCCGTCGTTTTCACCTTGCGGGAATAGACTTTTTCACCCGCGGTGACGTAAAGCGTGTCGAAATTCGGCCCTCCGAAGGTCAGGTTCGACGACTTCCCGTTCGGTGTCGGGATGATTGCGTTCACCCGCCCCGCCTGGTCGCACACTTGAATGCCCAGCCGCGTGGCCACATAAAGTCGCCCGGCCGTGTCGACCCGCATGCCGTCAGCACCGGCGTAATCGGCCGAATCAGGCATGTGAAGGTGATAATACCGCTGCTTGTGAGCCAGCGAGCCATCGGGCAAAATCTGCCAGCTCCATACCCAGTGGCTGCGGGCTTCGGCGACATAGAGCAGGCTCTGATCCGGCGAGACCGTCACGCCGTTGGGGAAGTTCAGGCCCGTGTCCACCACCGATTTCGTGCCGTCGGGCTTGATCAGCCAAACCTTGCCCGGCTCGTTGGTTTGAGACGGGTTCGTGACGTAGACATTGCCATTGGCCAGAACTACCAGATCATTGCCCCGGAAGCCTTCGGCAACGGTTTTCGAGTCGCCGTCGGGGCCAATCGAAACGACCTTCTCCGTGCCGGTTTCCACGACGTATCGCCGCCCGTCGGGCCCATATCCCATCCCGTTGGCCCGGTTCGACTTCGTATTCACGGCCACGGGCTTGCTGTCGTCACCGATCCGGTAAGTCGTGCTGCCCGGAATGTCGTTGAAGTAAACGACGCCCTTCGGATCAGCCGTCGGCCCTTCGGTAAAGGCATAGCCTTCGCCCACGAGCTTCCAGTCCTCGCCCGGGATCAGAATTTCCTGAAGCGGCTGCGAGCCTTTGCCAGACTTCACCGGCTCGGGCCAGCCGCTCCAGAGCCATTTGATGGCTTCGGGGAAGATCTCCGTCGCGTGTTTGCCGTTGTGGCCGCCGTCCCCCCAGGAGTGCTTCACCTCATAACCGGCGAAGGTCAGGGCTCGTTCCATCTCCTGATTGGCCATCCACCAGTCGCCGCCGTAGATGTTCAGGTCGTTGGATCCATCTTCCAGGAAGATCCGTAGAGGCTTCGGCTCGTACTTGCGGATGAGCGTCGGGTAGACATTGCCGCCCCGCAGGCCGACATAAGTCCCGATCGCCGAAAACACGCGAGTGAAAGCGTCCGGCCGCTCCCAGGCCGCCGTGAAGGCACAGATCGCGCCCGATGAGTTACCCGCGATGGCCCGGTCGTTGCCCGACTTCGAAAGCCGGATCGGCCGGCCGTCGGCCGTGGTTTTCTTCTCCACTTCGGGCAGGAGTTCGTCAAGGATGAACCGGGCGTAATTGTCGCCCAGGCCGTCATATTCGAAGCTCCGGTTGAACCGGTCCAGGGCCTGGTCCGACTGCGCCTTGACCCGCCCGTGCATGACGAAAACGCCGATTGTCACAGGAATCTCGCCAGCGGCGATGAGCTTGTCGAACACGGCCGGGGCGTTGTATTGGATACCGTCCTGGCAGACGAACACGCAGGCTGGCTTGGCCGGATCATACTGCTTGGGCACGTAAATCCAGTAATCACGATAAGTGCCGGGGAAGATCTTCGAGTTCTCGAACGCGTGCTTGGTCACCTCGCCCTTGGGCAACTCTTTTTCCTGGGAGTAGGAGTTCGCGGGCAGCGACGAAACGAGCACGGACAGTGCCGCGACGATCGGCGGAAAACGCATGGCGGGAATTCTCCTGGTGGGGACCTGCTCGATGTGACAATTCGACCCGCGGGTTGCCGCTGCGGCTTGCCCGTGTGCTGACGATGGAGCAGGGCACCAACAGCCGAGGAAAAGCCGCAGCGATTCGAGCCGCGATCATACCAAGTTGGGCGCACGCATCATCGAATGTTATGGCAAATTACGAAAGCCTTTCGACTGGCAAGGCAGAGATCATTGGGGAACCTCACCGCGAATCCCTTGCACAGGATCATTCATCCACCGATACTGGCGATCTCGCATCTGGGCAGCCACGACCCCGACCGCTCGCAACCGAATACCGAAAACTCGACGAATCGACCGCAATCCCAATCGCTGGAGCACTCGCACGACCATGGGCAACGCACCGCTGGCCGAATTTCTGGGCACCATGATGCTCGTCCTGCTGGGCGACGGCGTCGTGGCCAACGTGGTACTCAAGCGCACCAAGGGGCATGACTCGGGCTGGATCGTCGTCACCGCCGGCTGGGCGTTCGCAGTGACGGTCGGCGTGTATCTGTCCAAATCCATCAGTGGCGCGCACCTGAACCCGGCCGTCACGCTCGCACTTTTTGCCACCGGGGCATTTCCGGCGCAGGACGTTCCGGCTTATCTCGTGGCCCAGATCACTGGTGCCATCGCCGGCGCTGTACTGGTTTATCTGGCCTATCGGCCCCATTTCGGCGTCACGGACGACAAGGAAGCCAAGCTCGCCGTATTCGCCACCGGGCCCGCGATCCGCAGCCCCGTCGACAACCTGATCTGCGAAACGATCGGCACCTTCGCCCTGATGTTCGGGCTGCTCACGATCTTCAGCGAAGCCAACTTCGCCAAGGGCTCGCCGCTTGAGGCCGGCTTCTCCCCTGTGCTCGTGGGCCTGCTCGTCTGGTCGATCGGCGTATCCCTGGGTGGCCCCACCGGTTACGCCATCAACCCCGCACGGGACCTGGGCCCCCGGATCGCTCACGCGATTTTGCCGATCCCGGGCAAAGGCTCGTCGCAATGGGGATACGCCTGGGTGCCTGTCGTCGGGCCGATCCTGGGTGCCTTGATCGCGGCATTCGCCCACAAGGCAATGAATTTCATCTGATGGATCGATGATTTCATGAATCTTCATCCGTCACGATACGGACTTCTCTCGTATAAGATAGAAGAGGAAGATCCGCTCAGCAGATTTCGTCTCCCCTAAGCCGCTGACACAACGATCACGCTGAGGTTTCGCGATGCCAGTCTTCATCCGCTTTACGAAACGTCGAATCGCGGCATTTTTGTGCATCGCGGGCTGTTTCGTCCAGATGCAGGCCATCGGGCAGGAAGCCAAATCACAGGCGACCGATTCTTCCGCGGCGAAGCAGGGCACATCTGCGAAATCGAAGTCAGCCGGGCGCATCAATGCCCCGAAATCACGTTCGGCCAGTACCGGAAAGGGGGCGGTCCGGTCGACGGCACTGGCGTTCGCTGAGCCGCTCAGCGAGCTGGACGCCCGCATCGTCGATGCCTGGAAGGCCGAAAATGTGACGCCGGCCCCCGTGGCCGACGAATACGCCTGGATGCGCCGGGTGCATCTGGACCTGATCGGCCGCGTGCCGACTCTGGAGGAAGCCGAAGCGGCGCTGGCCATGGGGCTTTCGCAAAAGAAGGGCCGGCGGCAGCTTGTCGAATCGCTTCTGGAGCATCCCGACTATCCGAAGCGGTTCGCCCAGATCTGGAAAAATGTGCTGATCGGGCGCAACCCGATGGGGGGCCAGGACGTGAACGGCCCCGCCTTCGAAACCTGGCTGAGGTCGCAACTGCTGCAGAACCGCCCGTGGGACGCCATGGTGAAGGAATTGATCGCGGGCGAGGGTTCCAACAAGGACGAAGGCGCTGTCAATTACATTCTGGCTCACGCCCGCTTCGGCGGCAGCCGGCTGGCGGATCGAAACGCCGCCACGGCCCTGACCGGCAAGACGACTCGCGTGTTTCTGGGCCTGCAGATCCAGTGCACCCAGTGCCACGACCACTTCCTGAACAGCACCTGGAAGCAGAACGACTTCTGGGGCGTGAATGCCTTTTTCCTCGGCCTGGAACGTGAAGAGCTGCCGCGAGACGACACCGCCAGGGGCGACCGGAACCGCCCGCCAGGATTCATCGTAAGAGACGTCCCCACCACGGACTGGAGCATGTTCGACCGCCGCAACGCCACGGCCGGCAGCCTGCCGCCGCTTTATATCGGCGGTGTGGAGATGCCCGATTACGAGAAGAAATCTCGCCGCGCTGCCCTGGCCGATTACATCACGGTGAAGGACCGCAACCAGCTGGCGAAGGCCGTAGCCAATCGCTACTGGGCTCTGTTCATGGGTAAAGGTTTCGTCAATCCTGTCGACGATTTCGGCGATCATAACGACCCTGTCATGCCCGAAGTGCTCGACGCTCTTGCCGCTGAAGTCGTTCAAGAGGGTTTCGATTTGCGGAAGCTGATCGTAACCGTAACGACGAGCATTCCTTATCAGCTTTCGTCCGAAATACCGCCCGGCACGAAAGCGAAGGACGACACTCTGTTCGCCCGCATGGAACTCAAGCCGATGTCGCCCGAACAACTTTACGACTCTCTGATTTCCGTCACGATGGTGGATGAAGCTGCCGGTTCCGGGGCCGACGCCGAACGGGCACGCATCGCACGCCGGCAGGACTGGGTGCGCCAGTTCGTGCGCAACTTCGCAAACGACGAAGGCGGCGAAAGCTCCGAATTCGAAGGCACCATTCCCCAGGCCATGCTGCTGATGCATGGGCCGATGGTCGACGCCATCATCGTGAGCTTCCGCCAGCCCGACAGCCCCATGCAGCGGCTGGTCGAAAAGGCATACGCTTCACGCCAGCCGGCGACCGTTCTGGCCAATTCGCTCTATGCCAGGTTCCTGTCACGCCCGCCGACCGCCCGCGAGGCCAAAGCCGTCGAAACAGCATTCACCCAACTCCTCGGAACTCTTTCATACGGTAACCCGAATCCATCAGCGGCAGGTGTCGATTCCCCGGCGTGGCAGGCCTTGCGAATGGCCGGCGAAGACCTCGCCTGGGCTCTGCTCAATTCGAACGAATTCATTCTGAATCACTGACATACCATCGAATTCGGCCCCCTGACGTCGAACCGCCGAACCGGAGCCCAGGCCATGTTCCCAAGCGAGATGAACCGCAGGCATTACTTCCGCCACCTGGCCGCCGCCGCGATTGCCTCGCCGGGGGCGATTTTCATGAACGCCCTTCATGCGCAATCGGCACAGGTCAAGAAAGGCTCGAAACGATGCATCCTGCTGTGGATGTCCGGCGGCCCGAGCCATCTGGACACATGGGATCTCAAACCCGGCAATGCCAACGGAGGCCCGTTCCGACCGATCGAAACGGCCGCGCCAGGTGTGCTCATCAGCCCGCACCTGCCGACGGTCGCGAAGCAGATGAAGCACATCGCCATACTTCGCTCGCTGGATAGCCGGGAGGGTAGCCACGAACGCGGCACCTATCTGATGCATACGGGCAACCTGCCGGTACCGACGATCGAACACCCGGGATTCGGCTCGATCCTCTCTTATGAACTCGGTTCGAAGCTCGGCGACTTCCCTCTTCCTACCTGCATTGCCATCAACGGCGGCGGGCACGGGCCCGGATTTTTGGGCATGAGTCATGCACCGTTCGTCATCGGCAATCCGGGCGGGCCGATCGAAAACATGAACCTTCCCGGGAGCCTGCGATTGGGTGGCAGCCCGGTCGAAGCGCGAGTCGCACAACTGCGGGCCATGCAGCGCGAGGCTCTCTGGACCGAAGTCGAAGGCCGGTTCCGGAAGTCGCGAGACATGGCCGCAGCAGATCATGCGACGGTCTATCACAAAACGAAAATGCTCCTGAATTCGCCGCTTACGTCCGTTTTCGACTTGAAAGACGAGCCAGCTGCCATCAAAGAAGCCTATGGCGACAACAACTTCGGCCGAGGCTGCATGCTTGCCCGGAGGCTGGTCGAGAAGGGCGTGCCTTTCGTCGAAGTTCAATTGGGCGGATGGGATACGCACGCCGGCAACTTCGATAGTCTCCAGAACAACCTGCACCCGACTCTCGATAAAGGCATGGGCACGCTGATCGGTGATCTTGCCGACCGGGGCCTTCTCAACGACACGCTGGTCGTCTGGATGGGCGAATTCGGCCGAACGCCCCGCATCAATCAGGACGCCGGCCGCGACCACTGGGGGCGATGCTGGTCGATCGCAATGGCCGGTGCTGGTCTCAAGGGGGGCCAGGCCCTCGGCGCGACCTCCGCCGACGGCATGGAAATCGCCGATAAACCGATGAAAGTCATGGACATCGTCGCGACCATGTCGAAGGCCATGGGCCTGAATCTCGACACGGTCTACACCACGCCCAACGGCCGGCCGAGCAAGCTGGTCGATGGGGGCGCTCCCGTGGCGGAACTGTTCTGAGCGTGTTCCAGCCGGTTCACCTGCCTCAACGATCTGCGAGCGGCACACCTGTGAGAATCACTCTTCCTCGAACGCCCGCTTTTTCCGCAGCAGGTGGTGATAATGCTGGGCGAATCGGTGGGCCTCGTCACGTGCGGCCTGCAGCAGCCTGAGCGCAAAACTATGCCTGGAAAGCACAAGAGGGTCGGATAGACCTACTCGATAGATTTCTTCATCGCGCTTGGCCAGCGAGATGAGGCAGGGGGGTGTGACTCCGGCCGCATCGAAGGCCGACATCGCCGACGAGAGCTGCCCCTTGCCGCCATCGATCAGAAAAATGTCAGGCAGGGGTTCATCGCGTTTTTGCAGACCCTCGATTCGCCGCGAAACGACTTCACGAATCGATGCGAAATCATCGATACCCTTGACAGTCTGGATCTTATATCGTTTGTAGCCCGGCTTGAACGGCAGACCGTCCACGAAGGTGACGAGCGATCCGACCGTCTCCGAACCGCCGAGATGGGCGATGTCCACGCAATCGATCCGGCGTGGGACCGATTCCAGCCCCAGTACTTTCTTCAGCCCGCGAAGCCCCTTCTTTGGGTCGACGTAAAAAACTTCCGGCTGAGCGTGCGTACGCAGATCGCCGCGTAAAGCGATCGATTCGATCGCCTTCAGCTCATCGCGAATACGGGCGGCGGCTTCGAACCGCATCTCTCGAGAGGCCTCCTGCATCTCATCCGTAAGTTCTTTGACGAGAGCCGCCTTTTTCCCGTCGAGAAACATCATGAGCCGCCGGATATCCTTGCGATAATTCGCTTTATCGATCCGCAAACTGCAGGGTGCGGTGCACTGATCGATCGAAGCCAGCAGGCAGGGGCGGAACCAGCGCCAGCGGGGGTCGTCCTCTTCGATCTCCAGCTCGCAGGTGCGGAACTTGAAGATCTTCTGCAGCACCTGAATCGCCCCCCTCAGACTTTTCGCCCGGGGAAACGGTCCATAGAGCTTTACGCCACGGTCCGCCGGCTGCCGCGTGAAGCTGACATGCGGGAAATCTTCGGACGTCGAAATCTGAAGATACGGAAAGGACTTGTCATCCTTGAGTTCCGCATTGTGCCGGGGCTGGATGTCCTTCACCAGCCGGGCTTCCATCAGAAGGGCATCCACCTCCGAATCGGCTTCGAGAAAGTCGACGTCGACCACTTCGCCGATCCAGTCGCGAATCCGGGCATCGGTTTCGGACGTTTTCTGAAAATAACTGCCAGCCCTGGCCCTCAGATTTTTCGCTTTGCCGACGTAGATGACACGCCCCTGGGCATCCTTCATCAGGTACACGCCTGGCTTCGCGGGAAAGGTTCGAACCTTGGCCTTCGGCGATAGTGCCGCATCGGCAGAATCAGCGGCGTCGGTCTTGCCGATCATCTCGGGGGAACTTTCCTCGGCAGTCGCTTTCGCTGAACCGTCTGGCTCGATTTTGTCGGCCTCAGTTCTCTTGAGCTGACTCCCGGACCTGGATTCAGAGACGCTCTTCTCCTGCTGCGGGCCGGGGCGTTCCGTCCGGGATTTCGCCCGCAAGTTTTTGCCCGGTTCGGTTTTGCGTCGCCCGGATTCTTTTCCCGGCTCGTCCTTCGGCATCGTCGTGTTCCGTCTTCGTGGGCTTCCGTTCTTCGGCTCGACACATTATAGAACTTCGCGAGCGATTCTCCCATTCACCGGGATTCGATCGATCGTAACGGTCGTGATGACCGGCCCGCGTACGAACGCCAGGGTGCATCCGCGCGAATCTGGCGGTTTTCTCGACATTATTTTCGGAGAACGATTGATTCGCCGGTCACGAACGGTTTTCATGGAGCGTATTACCTGCGGGGAATTTGACGAATTCGCGAACCGGGAATGGTGATCGATTGCGCGTCGAGAGCGATTTCGGCGTTGTGGAAATGACCTCGACCGTTTCTGCGGAATCGGTTATTTTCCCGCTCGTTCACCGAAAGCGTATGGCAGTGTGTCGATTCGGTATGTGGAGCGGCAGGCTTATGGCGAATGCGACCGTCGGGCAAGATCGAACCAGAGCGAACGGCCGGACCACAAAACCGGCCCGATCGGTCCGGCGCTATCGGCCGGACATGGAATCGCTGGAATCGATCAGCCTGCTCAACGCCACGCTGCCTGCACCCGATGCACTGATCGAAACCGATGGGCTTGCCGCCCCGGCTCCGGCCTGGCCAGTTCCGGACGAATGGGTTTCCACTTCGGCCAACGGGATCGTCACGAGCAGTCCAGGGGCTGTCGCCGGGCTCGATGCCTGGGACGAAGTGCTTGCCGGTCAGCGGTATACCCCGTCCGTCGACCTGCTTCAGCGATCAGCGGACGAATACGGCGAATCGCTGGCTCAGTCAGGTTTCGGGAGAATCTCGAACTACCTGGGCCGAACCTGGCGAAAGGCCGGAATTGATTCTCCGCAGGACGAAGACTGCACTCAGTCCGTGTTCATGGTGCTGCTCGAGCGCTGGGGCCGCGACCGATTCGAGGATGTCGCCGCCGAAGTTGGCCGATCCGGGCTGGATCGCCTGACCGATCGACAGGAAGCGGTGGGCCTCGACTTCCTTCGAGCGCTGGATCAGGTGAAGAAACAGGCCCAACGCCAGCAGCGCAAGACCCCCGTGAGCCTTGCCGCTCTGGCCGAAATCGATGGCCAGGACTGGGCCGAGGCAATTGAGACTCTGGCATTCGGTCAGGATCTTGATGAAGTCATTTCCGAATCGCTGGATTCTCGCGAGGCCGATGTCATCCTGGCCACGATCGCGGGCGACTCGCCGACGGAAATCGCCGCTCGCTGGGGCGTCAGTCCGAAGACGGTGTCCAACGTGAAATCCGAAGCCATCGGCAAATTGCGATCGAGTCTCGCCTCGTATTTCGAGGGCACTCCAAACTGATGCGTTCGCTCTGATCGAATCGAGAATGGCCAGAAAGGAAACTGGCCCGGAACCGAAATCGGGAGTTGACCGATCAGGGTTCCAGGCCAAATCGGATTCTTCAGCTTTTCGTTTCCGAAACTTTTTCCGATACAGGCTTTACGGCCTCATCCGGCTTGATGCCGGCAGGCTCGGGCTCGCGATGCAGCGGATCGACAGGCTGTTTGCCTTCGACACCATGTTCCAGATCCCGTTTACCGAAAATCTGTTCGAAATTCGGAAAGCCATATTTCCGTACGATCGGACCGCTCATAATACGCGCTCTCCTTTCGAAGGGTGGATGGTCTGAATACGAATCCGCACGAATTATTGTAATATAACGCTTCGACCTGCACTTTGCGAGTGACCGGGCCATGTTGCCCGGCAAGCGATCCGAAACGGAAGGAATGCCCGGCGTGGCCGAAAAACCGCAATACATCGTGACCGTCACCGCTGCCGACAGAGTCGGAATCATCCAGAACGTCACGGGTTCGCTCCGTGAGTCGGGCGGAAACATTCTCGAACTCTCGCAGACCGTCATGCGGGGTTTCTTCACCATCATCCTTGCGGTCGAATTCGATCAGCCCAGGGAAACCACGGCCCTGGAAAAGGAAATCGCCGAAAAAGGCAAACGATTCCAGCTTGAGGCGAACGTCCTGGATGTCTCCGCCGCCGCTTCCGCAGCGAAGCCTGAACCTGAAGGCGAACGCTACATTTTGACCGTGCTCGGCAAAGACCAGCCGGGCAACATTCACGGAATCTCGGGATGTCTGGCGAATCTCGGCGTCAACATTCTGGACTTGCACGCCCGTGTCGACGGCGACCGCTTTTCCCTGATCATGGAAGCATTTCTGCCGGCCGACCTGCAACCGGCCACGGTGCGAACCGAACTCGAACGATTCGGAAAGACTGTCGGTCTGGAAGTTTATGTTCAACACGAAAACATCTTCCGCGCCACATCGGAACCCCATCAGGTCCGTGTGAGTCCGGTCAGGGTTTGACGATCCGAAAACCGGAATGCAAATCGGATCTGCGGAATCAGGGCGGAATGCAATGTCTTAAAGCCAGACGTTGCGTTCCACCTTGTAAAACAGCCGCTGGTCAGGTTTTTCGCCGATCCTGACGAAGTCGGTAACCACGTAGCCGTTCTGAAATACCGTGTGGAAGCCGGCACGAACGGCCATGCGCCAGCGATCCGCCTGATCCCAGTCCTCTGCCTGAAGCTTGTGAATTCGGGCCGGTATTTCCAGCAGAAGCACGTCGTCCCGCAAGTGATCGTGCACGAATGCCACAGTGCGCATGCCGTTTTCGCGGTCATGCGTCTCGATTACCCGGCGATACTGGCTCATGTCCTCGTCTTCACGAATGTGATTTCGGGGATCCACACCGGTTCGCCATTCGGCGATCAACCGGTCCGTAGCCACACCAAAATTGAGGTTATCTGTGCGCGGGCCGTACATGTCGTCGATATAGCGCCTCGACTTTGCCCCCAGCATGTGCATGTTGAAGTGTGCATTGCCCGACTGAAACGGGTCGAAGGCCCAGGCGATGATCGGAATCTTGTGGTTTCGGGCATATTCCCATTGGGCCCACTTCAGTTGACTGCCGATGCCCATTCCCTGATACCCCGGCACGATCCCCGTGAGCTGCGAATAAAGACATAACTCGCCATGCACAATCCCCGGAAAAGAAAAACTCAGACCGATCACTTCTCCCGTCTGGAGGAACGCCCCAAGCACAAGCCCGCCATGATATTGGGCCCCGATCATGGTCGCTACGGGCACGACGTAACCGTCCTGCGTGATGCCCCAGGCCTTCCGCTGGGCTTCCTGCAGAGTGACGTATTCCTGAGGAGAATGAGGCCTACGAATCGTGATCTCAGGCAATCGCCTGGTTTCGTTCGAGTCGTTCACGCTCATCGCCTTTCCCCCAGTTCCGGCTCGCTCATCAAAAGGCCTGCCAGAAGAGTCGCCCGAAATGGCCAACTGGTCAAGTCCACATGTTCGTGAGAGGCATGGGCTCCTGCTCCCTCCAGCCCCAGGCCATCCAGAGTCGGACACCCGGCCGCCGAAGTGAAATTACCGTCGGAACCACCCCCGGTGGCACCTTCGCTCAGGTCGTAACCTAAAGAAGCAGCGATCGCCCGGGCAGTTTCGAACAACCTGCATGTGCCTGCCGTACGTTCCATGGGTGGACGGTTCAAGCCACCTGACAAAACGAACGTGGTGTCAGGTGTTATCGGCCTGAGCGATCTCAGCCGGCCGTCCAGCGCTTCGGCTTCGGACAGAATCGCGACCCGGGCATCGATTTCGGCCCAGGCCAGCTCCGGAACGACGTTATTCGCCGAACCGCCGCCGATCTTGCCCACGTTGAGCGTCGTTCCCAACTCGGGCCGGGCCTGTTCGCCGACGGCGAGAATCTGATGAGCCAGCTCGACGATCGCGCTTCGGCCCTTCTCAGGTTCCACCCCCGCATGTGCCGCCCGGCCCATCACTTCCAGCCTGTAGGCCCCTACGCCTTTCCTTGCCGTTTTCAATGCACCGCCTGCCAGTGGCGCTTCGGGAACGAGCGCAGCGAACGATTCCCGCGCGTTCGCTTCGATCAACTGGCGTGATGACGAGCTGCCGATCTCTTCATCGCTCGTCCACAGGAACCGCACCGGCCGACTCGGCTGCAAGCCAATGTCATTCATGGTTTTTACGACTTCAAGCGCCATCGCCAGACTGGCTTTCATGTCATACGTGCCAGGCCCGAAAAGCTGGTCACCATCACGGCGAAACGGCATCTTTTCCAGAGTTCCACTGGCCCAGACAGTGTCGAAATGGCCGAGGACGAGCCAGGGTTTCGCGGCCGAATCGTCAGGAAGAGGCCAATCGATCCTTAAGTGATCTCCGCCCTGAGCGTTCGCGATGCGAGTGACACTCAAGCCGGCAGACGACCATTCCTGAGCCAGGTGATCGGCGACACGATCGAGCGCCGGCTTGTCGCGGCTCGGCGACTCCATCTCCACGAGCGTTTTCAGGGCCGCAACGAATCTGTCCAGACGCCCGCTCAATTCCGCATACAGCCGTTCGAGAGAATTCATGCAGATACGCCTGATGTCGTAAGGGCTGCCGATCGAACAAGATGCGATTCAATCCGATCCGGTTCGAGATTCACGCCCAACCCAGGCCCGGTGGGAACATCAGCTAGGCCGTTCGTAACCGTGATCGCCGGTTCGATGATATCCTGCTTCCAATACTTGTCCGAAGCCGATGTATCCCCCGGCAGAGTGAAGCCCGCCAGAGACGCCACAGCCAGATTCGCCGCTCGGCCCAGGCCGAATTCGTGCATGCCACCGCACCAGACCGGCATTCCGCGCGACCTGCACAGGTCATGGATTTTCAACGTCTCGCACAAACCGCCCACCCGGCTCACTTTGATGTTCACGACACGGCACGCATTCAGATCGATCGCCTTTCGCACATCGTCAGCGTGATGAAGGCTTTCGTCCAGGCAAACGGGCGTGTTCACACGCTTCTGAAGTTCGGCATGATCGACAATGTCGTCTTCGGCAAGCGGCTGTTCGATCAGGAGTAGCCCGAATTCGTCCAGCTTCGCCAGATGACCGGCATCAGTAAGGCGATAGGCCGAATTGGCGTCGACCTGGAGCGGTACGTTCGGAAAGCGTTCACGAACGGCCCGCACGGGTTCAATGTCCCAGCCAGGAGCGATCTTGAGCTTCACTCTCCGGTATCCTTCGTTCACATAGCGTTCAACCTGGTCGAGCAGAACTTCGATCTCTTTTTCGATACCAAGACTTACGCCGACTTCGACCTGACTCCGCGAACCGCCGAGCATGTCGGCGAGCGATCTTCCCAGGACTTTTCCGACCAAGTCCCAGACCGCCATTTCCATACCCGCCCTGGCGAAACGGTTCCCCTTGACTTTGCCGTAAAGTGCGCGAAATTCGTCCGGCGTTCCGAACTCCTTACCCAGAACCAGAGGGGCAAGAAAATCGTGGGCGATGTGCCAGGCGGTGTCGGTCGTTTCGGCGTTGTAGAACGGGTCGACGGCCGTGGCGATCTCGCCCCAGCCTTCTGCGCCAGTTTCGTCAAACGAACGCACCAGAATATGTTCGATATGCGTACGATAAGCCGAGCTGGTCCGGAACGGCCGGACCAGCGGCAATCGCACACGCTTCAGTTCGATACGGACGATCTTCATGACGAGCCGCTCCTGCTGGACTCGTCCGATCTTACCATCCGCACAAGGAGAAAATCGATCAGACCTGGGCCGGCATCGAGAATCGGCTCGAATACTCGCGTGCCAGCAGGGCGTTCGCGTCCGCATCGCCGGGGAAGGTTTCTTTAGACGCATCGAACGCCAAACGCTTGCCCGTCCGGTGCGCAATATTGCCCAGATGGCAAAGCCGCGTCGAAAGGTGGCCGATTTCCACGTCCGCGTTGGGCTTGCCGCCGCCACGGATGCAATCGAGGAAGTTCTGCACGTGGGCTTTCATGCCGTCGGCCGCTAGTCCTTCGCTCTTCGCCACGGGCGGGGCCTTCGGGTCGAGATCCTCAATCTTCCAGCCCTTATCGGTGTACAGCAGCGTGCCTTTGTCGCCGTACCACGCGATGCCGAAGCTGGAGCCTTCCGTCGGGTGCTTCGACCACATCCGGTGCTCCCACTGAATCACGCATTTTTCCGGGAATTCCCAGGTGACGATCTGCGTATCCGGCACTTCCTGATCGTCGTCGAACACGTACTTGCCGCCCGCGGACGCCACATGCGACGGGGCATCGACTCCCAGGCCCCAGCGGGCGACGTCCACGCCGTGAATGCCGTTGTTGCCCAGCTCGCCCGTGCCCCAGTTCCAGAACCAGTGCCAGTTGTAATGAAACCGGTTCTCATGAAACGGCCGATCAGGCGCAGGCCCCTGCCAAAGGGCGTAATCGACACCCGCCGGAACATCCCCCGGCTTGCCGTGGCCGATATTGGGCCGAATCTGGTGAATCCACGACCGGGCCATGCCGACCTTGCCGACGGCCCCGGAACGGACCAGTTCGACGGCTTCCTTCACGCTCGGAGAGCTGCGCCGCTGCGTACCGACCTGCACGACCCGCTTGTATTTGCGGGCAGCTTCGACCATCCGGCGGCCTTCCACCATGTTATGGCTGGCCGGCTTTTCGCAATAGACATGCTTGCCCGCTTGACATCCCATGACGGTCATCAGGGCGTGCCAGTGGTCGGGCGCAGCGATCGCGATGGCGTCGATCGACTTGTCGTCAAGAATCTTACGGAAGTCGTTTTCGATCTTCGCCTCGCTCTTGCCGAGCGCATCGAGATTCTTTTGTGCCTTGCCGTAGACGTTCGAATCGGCGTCGGCGATCACGGCGACTTCGAAGCCCTCGTGCGAGGCGAACGACTTCACCAGATCGGCCCCGCGCCCACGGACCCCGATCACCCCGATGCGCACCTTTTCGTTCGCCGAAACGCTCGCACTCGAACGACCAGCCAATGCAAGACCGGCCAGCCCCGTTCCCAGAAAATGACGGCGTTTAGGGGTCATGTGTGAGTTCTCCTGAAGGTGGCTGAGGAAATTCGAAGGCGGTGGGGCATGATCGATCGACGAGCGATTCCTGATCGTATTATGTCCCGCTCCGGTTATCAGTCCAACAAAAAAAATCGGAATACGGATCCTGGATTCCTCCATGAGCCCGAGCGATCATACCATTCTCCAGGATTTCGAATCTTAATGGCTATAATTTGCATTTGTTGGCACAATAATCCCAGAAAGTTGCACATCATCAACGAATGCGATCTCATCGCAGAAGTTTCAGGAACGATCAGCGCAAGCGATTACGATTTCGAACACCAGATACGCTGTCGATGAAACAACTCGATCAGGCCAATTACCACTTATCGATCGGCCCCTTCGGAGTCGGGATTTTCGGCTCGAAGTGGCTCGGGAGAGGGCCGGTCGGGCCCGATTTTCGCATTTCGGCGATCGTTTCGTCGAACCGGGCTACGCTCGGCAGGTTGATGAGCTGATGGTAAAGTGCCTTCGGCGCCCGGATCGCGTGCTGATACCAGGCCAGTGTCTTGCGAAATTGCGTGCAGGCCGTGCGTTCGCCACGAAGTTTCACCAGATAATGAAAATGCCGGTCCATCAGGTCGACCCGCTCGGAGAACCCGGGGGCTGGCCCTGGATCGCCCGTTTTCGCCCAGAGATCCAGCTCACGGAACAGAAACGGATTTCCCAAAGCCCCCCGGCCGATCGAAACGGCCGAGCAGCCGGTCTCGCGGAACATGCGTTCGGCGTCGAACAGCGTGCGAACGTCGCCGTTGCCCACAATCGGAATCTTCTCCGCCGCGGCTACCACGCTGGCGATGCCGGGCAGGTTCACTGTGCCCATGAAGCTCTGTTCACGCGTCCGCCCGTGAATGATCACGGCAGCCACGCCGATCGATTCGAACCGGCGGGTCAATTCGGGCGCGGTGGGGGTGGCGTCGTCCCAGCCGAGTCGCATTTTGACGGTGACCGGTACACTCACAGCCTGAACGACAGCTTCGACAAGTGAACCGGCGTTGTCGACATCGCACAACAGGGCCGAGCCGCCGCCCGATTTTACGATCTTTTTGACCGGGCAGCCCATGTTGATGTCGATGATCGAGGCCCCAAGGTCGACGCACATCTTCGCCGCATCGATCATTTCCCAGGCCACGTGGCCGTAGATCTGAATGGCGACCGGCTGTTCTTCAGCGGAGGTTTCGGCCAGTTCGAAGGCTTTTTGGCGTTTTTCGATGAGACTGCGGGCATTCACGAGTTCAGTCGTCGCCAGCCCCATGCCCCCCAGTTCACGCAGGGCCAGCCGCAGCGCAAGGCTGCTGTAGCCGGCCATCGGAGCGAAAAAGAAGCGTGAAGGTATCGGCACGGAACCGATCTCGAACGGTTCGAGGCAGATCGCCGGAGCAGGCACGAGTTCGCCATTCCTGGCGGCAGGCTGCATGGCGTTCGATTCGTACGTGACCGTCCGGTTCATGGTTGCATGCCTGCCTGAGCGAATGTGGCTTCGGTCCGATTACGGTGTTTTCGGAATTGTATTCCGAGAACTACGTCGATGACATTCGAAACACGTTTCGCGGATCCGACATCAACCGAGTTTCGAATGCCGAATGGGGATAGCCGTATCCGTCCGGCCCGGTGTTCCGTTCGGAACATTCTGACCGGAAGAGGCCCTGGCGGTCAATGGAATCCATTGGGTTCCGGTACGACCGGAAACGTCAGCGGCTCGCGGAATTTCCGGCTTCGAGTTCGGTTCGCCGGAGCGATTCCGCCAGCCACCTGCGCAATTCGGCCCGTTCGGGAACGTCCTTCAGAACCCAATCGGCCGAATGATTCGGCCAGGGCAGGGGGTGATGACTTGCCACGATACCGGCAGATTCGAGGAATTTCCGTGTTTCTTCGACGGAAGATTCGTGCGAAACGTAGAGCGGCCGGCCCTTAAGCCTTGCCAGACGGTTGCGCGCCGAATCGGAGTCACTGCCTGGATAATCCCATCTCCGAACTCCATCGAAATGACTGTGCGCGATGATGACACGCCAGAGCTTCGCCGTCTCCTCGTCCCGCAGGCCGATATAGCTCGTCGCAATTGCGCCTCGGGAGAAGCCTGTGAGGACCAGGCGGTCCCGGTCACCGCCGAATTCTTCGCAAATTTGCCGGACGGCACCTCGGCAGTAGGCCGCAGTGGCGTCGGCATCGCCCCACCACTGAAGTGCATGCGATTTCGAAACCTGATCGACGAACGGCAAGCAAACCCAAATAAAATCAAGGCCACCGCTGATTCCGTATCCGAGCTCACAATCTTCGACTCGACCAGTGCTTTTGTCACCAAGCCGATTCGAAAATCCTCCGTTGCCGGGATATTCGACGATCACTGGATATTTTTTGCCTGATGACCATCCTGGCGGCAAATACAACACATGAAACAGTGACGAACCGGAGAATTCCGGCAATTGAATTTTGACCCGTCTGCCGGCCGCCGGTTTTTCGTCGGTAGCCGGCGGGACGGTCAGATCGGATGGAATCTCGTGTAAATTCTGAGCCCTGGCCACCGGGGCGGCGACCGAAAGACTCAGAATCGCTATGGCTGCCAGAAAGATCGGATGCAACTCAGGTTGCCTCAATGCTGATCTTCAAGGCCCCGTCGGCAGCTCGACCTGAGCCGTGCTGGAGTCGGAGATCTCGATTTTCAGGTTTTGTGAAGGCTTCTCCGGATCCGTCGCCACGACGACGGTTCGCCGGCCCGGCTGAACCGATAGCTTCGTTTCCGGGGCTGCATTCACGGCCACGCCATCGAGCCAGACCTGCACGCCTTCGTTACCTGATAGTTTCAGGATCACGTCGCCGGCCGATTTGGCCTCGAACGAGAACCGGACGAATCGGGCAGGGGCACGCGACTGTGCTGCGACGATCGGAACATCGCTCATCGGCAGTTCACCCGCGACACGTGCATAAGCCGGACGCCAGTGCAGGTTTTTGGCCTCGGCGGCATCGCCCCGGGCGATCGCACCGTGCGAAAGACGCGAAAGAGCGGTACGCGACTCGTTATCGGCTTCGAGAACCTGATAATGCCGGGCGATTCGTTCTTTCGGGAATGCATAGGGGCCGAGTTTGCCGAGCTCGGTCAGGAATCGCATGAGGTCGATCAATTCGCCACGTGAAAGCGAATCGACAAGCCCTGCAGGCATCAGGGAACCGGTTGGCTTCTGATCCTCGATCTGGTCCTTGGGCAATTTCAATTCCTGCCCTTCGGCATCGCGCAGGATCAATTCGGTGCCCGACTGGCCGATCGGAATACCCGTGAGGATCCGGCCGTCGTTCATGGCGACGACCACAGCATTGTATCCTTCTTTCACTGCGGCGGCAGGGTCGAGGATCGAGCGGACAATGTAATCGGGCTGCGAGCTAGCACCCAGCGATTGCAAATTCGGGCCGACCAGACCACCCGCCGTGCCGATGCCGTGGCATTTGTAGCAATTGAGTTCCGCGCGGCGGAACACAGTTTCGCCTCGGGCCGGATCGCCCTGGGATCGAATTTCTCCGATGAGTGTCGCCATGGCCGCATCGTCAGTCGGCAGAGGAATCGCGGGGCCGCCCTGGGCTGATTTTTCCAGCAAATCGGCAAGTGGCTTGAGATCCGCCCGCCCACCTGACCGGGCCACGCGCAGGGCCAGCCTGGCGGATTCCCTGTCCAGCGCCCGGCCGGTAAGAGCTTTCGAAAGGGATTCCGCCGCCGGACGGCTTCGGACGACGCGTTCGACGATGCCCGTCAGCGATTCTCGTTCGAAACCCGTCGAAAGCCGGTCGGCCACGATCGTCGCCGCTTCGCCCGGTGCCGCCTGAATCAGCGATTCCAGGGCCTTTTCACGGACGACATCGGCGTCTCGATTCGAAACGAGCGACTTCAACGCGGCAATGACATCAGCCCCACCGAACCGGCCGAGCGCCTCTACGCAGGCAGCACGAAATTCGGGATTGGTCTGGCCGCTCGATGCCAGGGCAAGAATCGCGGGTTTCAGAGAATCCAGCTTCCATAATCCTGCCAGATTCACGGCGGATCGGGCGACAGTGGTATCCTGCGAATTCACCAGCGGCGTCAGGCGATTCAAGTCGCCCGTCGGCTTCAGCTGACGGGAATTGACCGCCCCCGCGAGCGAATTGAGACCGGCTGTCGCTGACTTCGGATCGGCAATCGCCGTATCCAGAATCAGCGAGAGATCATCGGGACGACCGAGAGTGGCCACAAGTGAGAACGCGGCATCCCGCTTGTCCGAAGGAATTCGGCCATCCTTCACTCGGGCCACAATCCCTGGCACCACGTCGCCGGATTCGGCGGACGAAGCCGCGAAGAGCGTGGAATCGACCGAATCGAATTCGAATTCGCCTTTCGCCCAGGCAGGAACCCATTTCGAAGCCGTTTCGCGTGCTGTGAGGTAGACGCCATAATCGAGAAATGTGTCTGTCCCGGGCTTGAGGGTCGTCAATGCGGCGACGGTCGCCGCGGGCGTGCCAATCGTGCCCAAAGTCCGGGCCGCTTCCAGCCTCACACGCGGAAATGCATCACCAGCGGCGATTTTCATCAGATCCAGGGCGTTCGGCACACGGTCTTGCCAGTGGCTCACGACACGGCATCCGGCAGCTCGCACTTCGGGCGTTTTCGCCTTCAGCACTTTATCGAGCAGGGGCAGTTCGGGCTCGTCGAAAGCGACGTACATCCAGAGCGATTCCAGACGCTGGCGGTCGGCCGCCGCGTCTTCGCCCGTAATCGATTTGGTCCAGTCGGCCAGTGCCGGCAGCACCTGCGAGGGGCCCATTTCCTTGAGAACTCGACGTGCCTGCTGACGAGTCCACCCTTCGGGTGATTTCAATTGTTCGAGCAATTCCTGAACAGGTGCGCCGACCAGTTTCGGCCATGGGGCCAGCGGTCGGCCCTTGGCGGTGACACGCCAGATTCGGCCACGGGTGTGGTCGCGGCGCGGGTCGCGAAAGTCGACTTCACCGTGCTGAATGATCGGGTTGTACCAGTCGGCGATGTAAATGGCACCATCCGGGCCCATTTTGATGTCGATCGGCCGAAATGCAACGTGACTGGTTTTGATCACTTCCGGCTGCTCGCGACTGACATAACCTGAACCGGAATCGCTGAGTACGAACCTGCAGACGCGATTGCCCCGGAAATCGTTGGTAATGAGCGAACCCTGCCAAGATTCAGGCAAATGCCGGCCGTCGACGACTTCGAGACCGCAGTGTTTCGGGCTTCCGGGGTTCAAGCCTCTGAGGATTTTGGCAGGATAGGCCGTCGTGAAGTAGTAGGCTCCGGGAATGGCATAATTGATGCCTTCGCCGCCGGCGCCGTCGGTTTGAAAATGCTGGCCGAATTTGTCGAAGTGATGACCCCACGAGTTCACGAGACCATAGTCGAAAACGTCCAGCTTCATCCGCTCGGGCCGGAACCGCCAGACGCCACCGGCGTTGAGCCGTTTGACGCCCCAGGGCGTTTCCACGTGGCTGTGAATGTAAATCGACTGATTCATGTACAGGCAGCCGTCGTAGCCCCAGCGCAGCGTGTGCAGAATGTGGTGCGTATCTTCTGTGCCGAAGCCGGAAAGCACGACCCTGCGGCGGTCAGCCTTGCCGTCTCCATCCGTGTCCGAAAAATGCAAAAGCTCGGTACTGTTCGCGACATAAGCACCTCCGTCGCCAGGTTCCACGCCAGTAGGAATCAGCAGGCCATCGGCGAAGATCGTCGTTTTCTCGGCCCTGCCGTCATGGTCGGCGTCTTCCAGGATCAGAATTTTGTCGTTGGCTCGCTGCCCTGGTTCGATCTGGGGATAGACTTCGGAGCTCGCCACCCAGAGTCGCCCCTGAGGGTCGAAATTCATTTGAATCGGCTTGGCCAAGAGCGGGTCGGCGGCATATAGATTCACTTCGAATCCGTCTGCGACCTGAAAACTCGCCCGTTCCACTTCAGGGTCGGGGTTGGGAATATCGGTCAGATTGCGCTGAGCGCTTGCACTCGGGGCAGTCAAAGCGATCGCGAGTGCACATGAGAATCCAGCTTTGAGGAACGTATTCATGGGTTTCATTTGCCTTCGATCTCCCGCACGATTTGCACTTTATGCACCGGGGGCTTCTTGAGTTCGTCGATTTCTTTTTCGAGTTTCACGATCAGAGGATCGAATTGGGGAATCTCGACGGCGTTGTTGCCTTGTTCGTGTTTTCGAAAGCCCAGAAGATAGGTCTCGTTCTGGGGCCGCCAGCGATGGAAGAACAGCTCGTTCTTGCGTATCACGGCCTGACGGATCCGTTCGACTCGGGCCGAGTCGGGATCGTCGCCGATCGTGATGCCCTCGGCCCACGCTTTGGCGGAAGCGATCGCGGCCGGTTTGCCGTCGAAAACGAGCCGATATTTCCCTTCAGGCAGCCCCGTGAATTGAAACGACCAGCCAGGTGCGGTGCGCTGACGGTCATCCCCGATTTCGCTGGGCCCGACAGGGGCTGGCAGTTGCACGCGGCGGATTTCGAACTGACCATCGTTCGCGTCTTTTTTCATCGCGAATTCGAATGCGATCGCATTTCTGCTCGAAGGCACGATCACGGCGGAATCCTTATCCTGCGTGAGGCGGAACTTGAGAGTCGCCCCGCCCGTATCGCCGGAAACCAGCCTGTCGGCCTGATTCATCAAGGCCCAGTATCCCGTATTGGCATAATTGATGCCGTTATCGGAAATCAGCGGCAGCATCGGTCTCAGCTCTTCGGGCGATTTCGTACCGAGTTTCGCGATGGGCGAAAAATCCAGGTAATCGGCCGTCAGTTCTTCGGCCAGCTTCGTCACGGCGTCGTCATAAAGCGCGAGATCTTTGCGGCGGGATTCGGAATTGCCCCAGGGGCCATCGAACGAAAGCGGTGTCACGGGAGACGCCAGTATGATTTTCCTCGGCTTGAATTTCGCGCGGATCGTATTGACCAGCGTGCGGTAATCGGCCTTGAATTTCTCGAGACCGGCAGCCCCGGACTGACTGTCGTTGGCTCCATATTGCAATACGACGACTGAGGGCTTGACCACTTCGAGCGTGTTCATCAGGTGTTCGAAACCGTCTTTGGGCGAGCCGAAGCGGGCCCGCGATTCGCACGTGACCACATCGGCGGACCAGCCGAGGTTTCGCATGCGTATCGAGCGGTTGGGGAACCGTGTCATCAGCCAGGTTTCGAGATAGCCGTAAGCCGGCTCACGTTCCACGAACGTATCGCCGATCCAGGCGATCATGTCGCCGTCTTCCGGGCGATCGAGGCCAGGTGGCAGAGGAATCTGGGCCTTTGCGGGTTGCGAGAGCCAATTCATCGTGACAGCGAGCGACAGTACAAAGCATGCCCGCAGCAGGTGTCTTCGAAATCTGGATATCATCATGAGCATGTCACTCGCCGGGAGTCGGCAGATTCGGTTCGATGAGAGTTTCCGTACTTTGTCGTTGCCGATCAAGCACCGGGCCTGAATTTGAGGAGGGGTGAGGGACTTGAGGGCGGTCGACGGTTCTGGTCGAACCGTCGGTACGACCATTGTAGAAGAACTTCGGCTGATCCGAAAGGGGGCCGAAATCCAATTCCCAGGCCGATACGGAACCACCGTGAGGCCTTAGAAAGACCATATGCCTTCCGTCGTGCTCTCCAGCCGATTCGACACGACGCCCGAAACGTCGCAAGCATTTTAAGGGCAATATGTTGACGCACGTTACCCGAATCGCTCGACTTCCTTCCATAAGCACCGGCGCATATTCCGGAAGACCAGCGGCGCGAGGGATAAATGGTTTTGAGGATTTCGTTTCCGTTTCTCGAACATGCACATTATAATCCCGACGTTTCCAGACATCGCTCTGGCGAACATCCACAATCACCCGCTTCGAAAAACCCGGAACTCCGCAATGATCCCCCCCAATCGTAGGGTCTACGTAAGGTCTATCGTGAATTTTGCCGTCGGTAGCGCGCTCATTGTGAACCTGATCGGTTGCGGCGGCAATCCGGATCAGAGAAAGTCCGGCACGCTCGCTACGCCGATCGATTTCGTCGAAAAAGCGGGTGAAGCCGCAGGCAAGGCCGAAGACGCGGCCAAGAATATCTCGAAGAAGAAGTGATCCCGAACCCCGAGGTACCAAGTGAATTCGCATTCTACAGAATATTCCGAGACTCCAAGGCGTGGCTTCACGCTGATCGAGCTGCTCGTCGTCATCGCCATCATCGC
>WGMM01000016.1 GCA_016125085.1 bacterium | reverse complement strand
GTTTGGTGTTGAGCGGGTTGACGGCGGAGAAGTTCTCGATCGCAAACAGCGAGATTTCCATAGGGGCCTCCTTGTCCCCGGGTTGACACATAAATCACGATTTCCGTCAAGGCGAATGATGTGAGGTATATTAAGGCGTAAGCGACGGAAAGGGTTACGCAAGAGTGCCCTGACTGGAGTGATGAATTCCTGATTCGCACCGATCCGAACAGGGCGTGTTTATTTCATGCGAAGACAAAAAGCACTGAAATCGTTCCGTGGCTCACGCTTCCGGCTCGTTTCGGATGTCGTTAACGCAATGCGTGTGCCGAACAGACGTGGCGAAAGTCAAGCCTTCGAAGCACTTTCAGGCGATGCCGCGCCAGCTGCGTTACCAGCCTGGGCGGCGAGATAAGCCCGTGCCTGCCGGGCGATGCGGAGATAATCCCACCAGGCGAGGGCGATCATGGGCCCGAAGATCAGGCAGACGGACATCGCCCCGATATCGGGCCGGCCGAAGACGCTCAGCAGGGTCAAAACGATCGTGCCCATGAACGCGGGGACGACCGTGAGGCCGATCGTCAATTGCCGTAAGCGTTTGAGCTGCTCAGGGATATCGATGGCGTAGGGGCTGAGGCGCGCCAGGCGGATCCGCCACTTGGGCCAGGGCGTGTCGTCGGTCGGTTTCGGAGTGCCGGATGGTTCGCTCATGAGTCCGCCGCGGAACAGGCTGATCGGTCGGTACGATATTCGATCGTCACGAACGATATCATAGCCGCTCGGGCATCGGTCGACAGCGCGAACGGTCTCGAATCGATCTTCGAAGGGCGGATTTCAGGCGATTCACGGGCGAAACGGACAGAGAATCAACGATCGGCCGATTGTGCAGGCGAGTTGGGCGGCTTGACGCTGGAGATCGCCACGAGGGTGATCAGAAAACCGACCCAGACGACGTAAAGCGCGACGGCGCCACGGATCAATCGCTTTCGGACACGGACTGTCCCGGCGTCGTCGCTCATCGATGGTGGACCTGAATCAGAATTCGGTGGATTCGATGCGGTAGTCGTCCTCAAGCGCCTGCCTGAGGTCGAAGACGTCGTCGAAGTCGGAACGGGAATCGGTCGGCGACTTCTGCATGTGGTTCTCGTCGATCATGTGATAGACGATATCGCCGATGTCGCCGGTCGAGCGGATGCCCCAACTCGATAGCACACGATAACCGAGGAAGCCGAATTCCTGCGAGGCCAGACCGGCCACGGCATAGGCCAATTGCTGACCGGTGACGTGGTCCTGCCGTTCCGGCAGTTCCTTGACTGCCGCATTCGAAGGCACGATGCCATGATGCTTGATCGTCGCCATGCTCAGAGCGCTCATGACGAAACGATAGGCATGTATCGAAAACCGGGGATCACGTGCCAGGAGGCGTGTCAGCGATTCACGCACAGCAGGTGCCTCCAGGCCAGCCTCGAGACCGCTCAGCAGGGATTCTCTGGACATCGTCGGCCACCTTTCCCGTCTGGCCAATTCGAATCGATCGCACGTTCGACGGACCTGTACGGTGTAATAGTGTGAAAATGGCGTGCCAATCACTGGATGCCTATCGACGATTCGAGCGAATTCGTATGACCGAAACGCTCTAAAGGAATTATATCCAGCGTGAAGGGAATTCGAAAATCTCGTCCGATTTTTGTCCGTGAATCTCGGCGGATGTTGCCGATTGGGAAAAGATTTCAGAGGATTTCGGAAATCTTGAAAAAACCGGCCCGGCGGACGATTCCCTTCGACACCGGCCCGGATGACGATCTTGCACGAAAGCCCCGGGCGGGACATGATTGGCCTCAGATCGAGCCCTGAACCTTTCTCGTGAGAATGCACACCATGAACGAAGACGAAAAGCTGGCGATGCTGGTCTGCCCGATGGGAAAAAAACCGCTGGAACGACAAGGGGACACGCTCGTCTGCACCTCTTGCGGAACGCGCTTCGCCATCGAAAACGGCATCCCCAACATGCTGATCGAAGAGGCGAAACTGCCCGAAGGTTGTGCGACGATCGCTGAACTCAAGTGCGTCGCCTCAGGTGAAGTCCGTTACGACGGCTGAAAAGGACTCACTGAAACGACGCCGACGAAAAAGCCCCCGTCCGTTCTGGACAGGGGCGAAGTTCGGCGTTCGGATCTTTTCCCGGGCCTGGCCTGATGATCAGGGCAGCGGCGGGAAGTTCGAAGGCGGGCCTGAAGCCCCTGCCCCGGAAGCCGGGATCAAAGCGGCATCGCGTGATTTCATCCGATCGATCGGGTTGGTGGCCGAACCGCCGTTTTCCGAGAGATAGTCCGGCTCGCCAGCGGGAACCGCGGGCGGAATCGGATTCGGCGGACGGCTTGCCGGACCGACCGGTGCCGGGAACGGCGGCAGATCGCCGCGAGGCTGAACGCCGGGAATCTGAACGGGCTGAACTGGGTCAGGCATCGAGGGGCCGACGGCTTCGCTCGGGTTCGAAGGGCCGGAGCCGTTCGTCGGAATCCGCCCGTGCTGGTTCATCAGGTCGCGAGCCTGGAGATAGGCCTTGGCCGGTTGCGGGCCTTCTTCCACCGCCACATTGTTGTAGGCGAGCAGAGTGCCCTTGGCTTCTTCGAGAGCCGCGATCGACGTGTTGTAGCTCGTCTTGAACTGGGCTTCCTGAGCGACGGCGTTGGCCCATTCGGCCACGGCTTCGAGGTACCGGTCGATCGGCACCCGGCCGACTTCGTATTCCGCACGCTGGGCTTCCAGACGTGTCGAGGCCGCCAGGCGGTTGCGCCCGGCCGTCTTGAAGAGCTTGTAGTTGGCGTCCACTTCCAGGAAGAAACGTGCCAGAGAGTGAGTCTGCTGGTGCACGATCTGCTGCAAGTAGGCCCGCTGCCGCAGCAGGATATACTGCGAGGCCTTCGTATTGGCCAGGGGCCCCCGGAAGCCGAGCGGCGCCGAGAAGGTCAGGCCGAGCTGCCAGGTCTGGAAGTTGGAGAAGTTCGCCGGCTGAACCTGAAGGCCCGCCTGCTGCTGCAGGAGTGCGTTGAGCGGGTCGATGGCCTTGATCGTCTGGCCGGTCATGACCGATTCGGCGTTGTCGATATTGTCGCCGTAACCGTTGAGCTGGTAGAGGGCGTCGAAGTTCAGGACAGGCAGAAGACGGTTGCGGGCGATCAGAAGCTGAAGTTCGGCCAGGCGGACTTGCAACTGCTGCTGAACGATATCGGGCTGGAACGCGATCATCTGGGCCAGGCTCAGCTCCCAGTCGGGCTCGAGACGAGCTTCGGTCGGGGCGGTGACGGGGATGATCCGGCGATTGTCGGTCGGCGGCAGGCCGAGGATGTTCCGGAGCTGGCGTTCGGTCGTGATGACGTCCGCCGTGGCTGAGATCAGTTGAAGGCGGAAGCCTTCGAGCCGTTGTTCGGCTTCGGCGACGTCCGACTGCGAGCCCCGGCCGACTTCCAGGCGGGATTGTTCGCGGCGGACGATCTGTTCGCCCAGCCCGATCGCCGTTTCCCGGCTCCAGAGCTGCACCTGCTGCTGCGAAAGTGCCCAGTATTGCTGCTCGACGGACCGGACCATGGCCATCACGTCGGCCTTGAACCGCCACACGGCGGCGTCGGCATTGACGCGGGCGATGACGATCGGAGCCCGGTTGGCTTCCAGACCGCTGGGGCCGAACTGTTCGCTGCCGCCCAGAAGGGGCTGGCTGATGCGGAATTGCGTATTGGCCGTATAAGCGGACGGATAAACGTTCTGCGGGCTGTTCGAATAATTCATGTTGATGTTATGGGCCACGTTGAGCGTGGCACCGGTGGCCGTCCGTTTCTGCAGGCCGATCTTGAACTCGTTGTTCTTCTGGTTGAAGATCACGGGTACCCGGTTCGCGGCCGAGAAAATACCGGCGGCGATCGAGTTGTTGAACGGCTGGACGTTCTTGCCCCAGAACAGCGACGTCGTGAACGTCGTGTCGAATACGGAGAGAGCCTGGGCGATCTGCGTTTCCTGGATCGCCGGGTCGTACACGGTGGAAAGCGCGCCGGCACCGAGGGCGCTGGAGATACCGCCACCGGCACCGGTATTGAGCGGTGTCGGCTCGAAGCCGCCGATCGGGATGCCCTGGGCACCCAGGGAGATCACGCGAATGACTTCGCTGTTCTCCAGGCCGAGCTGGATGGCATCCTGAAGCGTCAGCTCCCAGATTTCGTCCGCTTCGGGCTGATCCGTCGTACGCGGCGGAGCGAGATCAGGAAGAGGTGTCGGCAATTGGCTGGCCGTGTCTTCGAACAGGGCAGCCTGGCGGATTTGCCTGTCCTCCTCCGGAAGTACCCCGATCTCGTCCGAAGGCACGACGCGCGTCTGGTCGATATAGGGGATTCGCTGACAGCCAGTGGCAAAGAGCCCCGTCGTGAAGACGAAGGCAGTCGTCAGCAGGCGTCGTCCGGTGAATTTCCAAGGCATGGCCGAATCATCCTTGATTGGCTTGATGTTCTCACGGCTGAGCCGTCGGTCGAGTCGCCGCTTTCGCGGTTCGTCCCAGCCACGGCCCCGTGAGTTCCGCATTCGTCGATTCCATCCGACGAACACCCTGACAACCGCTCAGTCGATTGCGTCACGAGAGCCATCGTCAGGATGCCGACCGGTTCGTTGCGGTGACGCGGAAATCCGCATCGGCCGTAATTCGCGAGCCGGGAAACGTGAATTTCCCGGGCCGCTCGACCGGAAGGTCCATGAGGCTTGGAGCGGATCTTAGCAGACGGGCCGATCCTGCCAAGGCCAACTGTTTCATTTTTTTTCGGGATCGTCGCGGCCCAGAATTTTCCTCGTCTGACGCTTGATCCACCGCATCTCGCCCGACTCGGTGCCGTCCACCCAGTGGCCCGCGAACTGGAGTGCGTAACCGCCCGTGAACGCCGCCAGGGCGACGAGAAAGATCGGCACCGAGAGCAGCCCGACATACACCGGAATCAGCAGCACGCCGACGAGCGTCGGCGGAATGCCCAGAATATGCAGTGCGAAGCTGATGCGATGGGCGTGACGGCGCATCCAGTCGTCGACGAGTGGCGCTCGTGGCAGTGGCGGGCAAATCATGGCTCGGGGCCGCTCCGAAGTCGGGTTCGACAAGTACACGGAAGTCACGGCGATCGAAGCGAAACAGGATCCGAACTGCCGGATTACGGACACCGGTCTCCCCTTTCGCTTGACGTGTTCCCCCGCGTTCCTTAATCTTTTGGTTCCTGAACTTGCACTGCAAGAGCACGTGATGTCAAGCCGTCAGATTTGCCGGCACGCTTCACGACACCGGCGGCAAGCGACAATGGAAGCGTGCACCTTGAGCGCACGACGTGTGTTACCCACCCGTGCGGACGCAACCGCAGAATCGAAACACGAGATCCCCAGAGATGGCACACCAGGTCACATTGATTCCCGGCGACGGCGTCGGCCCTGAACTCGCTGAAGCGACAAGACTCTGCATCGACGCGACCGGCGTCAAGATCGACTGGGACGTCCAGGAAGCCGGCGTGGACATTATGGAAAAAGTCGGGACGCCGGTTCCCGACAGCGTCATCGAGTCCATCCGCCGCACGAAGGTGGCCCTCAAGGCCCCGATCACCACGCCCGTCGGCACCGGGTTCCGCAGCGTGAACGTCTACCTGCGCCAGGCGCTTGACCTTTACGCCTGCGTTCGCCCCTGCAAGATCTACAAGGGCGTGCGGACTTACTTCGATAAGGCCAAGGTCGATCTCGTCATCGTTCGCGAGAACACCGAAGACCTCTACGCCGGCATCGAGTTCGAAAAGGGCAAGCCCGAAACGGCTCAGCTGATCGACGACATCAAGAAGCTCAACGGCAAGACGATCCGGCCCGACTCGGGCATCTCGATCAAGCCGATCTCCGTCGCCGGCAGCGAGCGGATCGTCCGTTACGCCTTCGAATACGCCCGCAAGCACGGCCGCAAGAAGGTCACGGCCGTCCATAAGGCCAACATTCTGAAGTTCTCCGACGGTCTCTTCCTGGAAGTGGCCCGCGATGTGGCCAAGTCCTACACGGACATCGAATTCGAAGACCGGATCGTCGACAACATGTGCATGCAGCTCGTGCAGAAGCCCGAACTGTATGACGTCATGGTTCTGCCGAACCTCTACGGCGATATCGTCAGCGACCTGTGCGCCGGCCTGATCGGCGGCCTGGGCATGGCCCCGGGCGCGAACATCGGCGAAAAAGGCGCTGTGTTCGAAGCCACGCACGGCTCGGCCCCCAAATACAAGGGCCAGTGGAAGCTGAACCCGACGGCCCTGATCCTCTCCGGCGTGCTCATGCTGGAACACCTCGGCGAAACCGAAGCCGCAGCCCGGCTCGACAAGGCCGTGGCCCATGTCATCGCCGAAGGCAAAGACGTCACCTACGACATGAAGCCCCACCGCGACGACCCCACGGCCGTCGGTACCCTTGAGATGGCCAAGGCCATCATCAAGGCCATGGGCTGATTCGACTGCGAACACCCCTGCGAAATCGCCGCCGGCCTTGCGCCGGCGGTTTTTTTTGCCATTTCCTTCCCGGCCAGGCCACATGAACGACGACACCCGCAAGGCTTATCTGGAACTCATTTCAGGACGCAAAACAGGCGTTCTGGCCGTCGCGGCTCGAACGGCCCTGCGCATCGCGTCGGTTCCGTACGCGCTTGTCGCGACGCTTCGTTCGGCCGCGTTCGACATGGGCATGATCACGACCGAGCGGGTCGATCGCCCGGTCATTTCGATCGGCAACCTCACCACCGGCGGCACGGGCAAGACGCCCATGGTCGAATACGTCGCCCGATACCTGCGCGAAAAGGGCTTGCGGGTCGCCATCCTGAGCCGTGGTTACGGCTCCGATCCCGAAGGCGGCTCGAACGACGAAGCCCTGATGCTCGACGCCAACCTGCCCGACGTGCCGCACCTGCAGGGCGCCGACCGCTCCGCCCTGGCACGCGTGGCGATCGAAGAGCTGGAAACCGAAGCCATCGTGCTGGACGACGGCCATCAGCACCGGCGGCTCGGGCGCGACCTGAACGTCGTCCTGATCGACGCCACGAACCCGTTCGGCCATGGCTGGCCACTTCCGGCCGGCCTGCTGCGCGAACCTTTGCGAACCGGCCTGAAACGGGCCGATGTGGTCGTCCTGACTCGTTCGGATCTCGTCAGTGCCGACACCCGTGAAGCGATTCGCAGTAAAGTCGCCCGGTTCGCCCCCGCAGGATTCGTCTGGTGCGAAGGCATTCACCGGCCGATCGAGGCGATCGACTTCGACGGTACCGTTCACGAACCGGGCTGGCTGGCAGGCAAGGAAGTCGCCCTGTTTTGCGGCCTTGGTAACCCGGACGCGTTCCGTGCGACCGTCGAGCAGCTGGGGGCCCTCGTGCGCGATGTACGCTGGTTTCCGGACCATCATCGCTATTCGCAGAACGACATCGCCGAGCTTTCCCGCTGGGTGGCCGCTTCAGGGGCCCAGTTGGCCTTGACCACGCAAAAGGATTCGGTCAAGTTACCCGTCGAGAGTCTCGGCGGCCGGCACCTGCTGGCTTTGCGCATCGGCATGGTTTTCGTGAGCGGCGAAAAGGATTTTCAGCGAATTCTGGACGCCACCGTCTGCCCCCGGCCGAACGATTGACGAAACACCCGCGAGAAATGCCGGAAAGGAATCCGCCGATGGATCACGACATTCCCGACCTGGAATGGTCCGCACTTCGCTACGAACCGCTCGCCACGCGGCCTTCGAAAGTCGACCTGAGCCAGATCGGCGGCCTGGCCAGCCCGGGGGCTTCGTTCGCGGCTTTCCTCGACACACTGCCCAACCAGCTGGGCGGAAAGAACTTCCGATCGCTCGTCAACGCCATCGCGAAGGCTCGTGAAGGAAATCGGCGGATCCTGGCCGCGGCGGGCGGGCACGTGATCAAAACCGGCTGCGGGCCTTATCTTGCGGACTGGATGCGGCGGGGCGTGATCAACGGTCTGGCCTTGAACGGCGCGGCGTCGATCCATGACCTCGAACTGGCCATCTCAGGCCAGACGAGCGAAGATGTCGGCCCCCGGCTGCATGCCGGCACGTTCGGTTTCGCGCGGGAGACTTCGGAACTGTTCGCCCAGGCCTGCAAAACCGCGCGTGAGAACGGCGAAGGGCTGGGCCAGTGCCTGGCGCGGCTGGCCGTTGAGAACGCCGGGCCTGGCCGCGACATCAGCGTGCTCGTGGCGGCTCATGAAACAGGTGTGCCGCTGACGGTTCACGTCGCCGTGGGCACAGACATCACCCACATGACGCCCCAGCTTGACGGTGCGGACCTGGGCGCGGCCACGATGAACGACTTCCGGTTGCTGTGCCGCCTGGTCGCGGGGCTCGAAAACGGCGTGTGGCTCAATCTCGGCAGTGCCGTGATCCTGCCCGAAGTCTTCCTCAAGGCCGTGGCCATCGCGCGGAACCTGGGCCACAGCCTGGACGGCATGACCACGGCGAATCTCGATTTTCAGCAGCAATACCGGGGCCTTGTGAACGTCCTGCAGCGGCCCGGCAGCCAGGGGATCGGTCTGACGGGGCATCATGAACTCCTCATTCCGATGCTTCACCTGGCCCTGGCGGAAAAATTTTCGGAAAATTCCCGTCACGATTCAACAAACCCCGCTAGCCGTCGAATCCACTCTTGACCGGTACGAGACCGGTCACCGGTGAGCCGGAGCGCAAGCCGGAACGATCGGCGACGTTAATGTCTCCGTAATGAACGCGGGATATTCGGATCCGGAAGATCCGAGGTTCCCGAAGTGACTGTTCGAAGACTCGGACCAACGCGCACAGATGCCGGCAGACGGCATCGAGCCTGGTCTCTGGAGTCCGCTTCGAACGTACGCAATCAGGATTCGGCGAAAGGCTGGGGGATCGATCATGGCAGACCGTCATCAACACCGCGAAACACTGAAGCTCTCGATCCGGAACGCAATCTGCAATATCGTCGGGCGTCCGACGATGATGATGCTCTCGGCGGTGACGATGTTCGTGGCACTGGAGGGGAACCTCGGCGGCCTCTTCGGCCCATCGGCGGACGAGCTTCGGATACCCGATTCGATCCTGTTCGCCAAGCGGGACCCGAACCTCGTCGACCCTGATGCCGCCGCTCGGCTGGACGACTTCCTCACCCAGCGGGGCTGGGTCGAAGACATCGTGCACTGATCTGACAATCAGACAAGCAGTTCCGACGAGCGGCGGGCCGGTTCAAACCTCCAGCCGCTCGTAAATTTCGGGGCTGCGGCTTTCGATCAGGGCGAACAGGCCGTTTTTCCCGTATTTTTCGAAATGGGGCGCCGCACGGTGGGCGTCCAGAGCGGCCTGATCGTCGTATTGCTCATAGAGGAAAAACTGGAGCGGATTGGTCGTGCTCCGGTGCACCTCGTACAAGCGGCACCCGGGTTCTTTCCGGGTTTCCGCCGCCAGCGGTCGGAACAGCTCGATCGCCTGAGCGTCCGTACCTTCACGCATCAGATAAGTGACTACCACGCAGATCATGCCGTTCTCCGATTCGTTTTCGTTTCGTTCCGGTTCGAATTCACTTGCTGGACCTGAGATACGTCACCAGGTCGGCCAGTTCCTGGTCGTTGAGCTGCTGGTCGAGACCCGCCGGCATGACCGACACGGCACTTGGGACGATCTCGTCGATATCGGCCTTCGGTACGCGTGAAGTCTGCGTCGCGTTCAGGACGAGCGTAAGCGTGTCGGCATCCTCGCCCTGAACGATTCCATTCAAAACCTGGCCATCCCTCAGGGCGATCGTGACCGGCTCGTAACTTCGGACGAAGCTGAGACTCGGGAAAACGATCGCTTCGAGCAGGTCGCGCTCCGTCCGAATGCCGCCGATTTTCGTCAGGTCCGGGCCGACCTTGCCGCCGACGTATCCGACCGAGTGACAGGTGCGGCAGGCCGCCTTCGAACCATTGAACACCGCCTGGCCGCGCCGGATATCGCCCGCGGGAAATGAGGTGAGGAGCGAATCGATCTTTTTCCGCTGCAGGGAAAGCGACTGATTACGCCGTTCCAGGACACGGTCCATCTCCTTTTTCGATTCCACCGGCAGCCGCGCGACGACATTTTTCAGCGAATCTTCCCGCAGCGATGCCAGGTTCTTCGAAGCGCCCAGGCTGTGGATCAAGGCATCGGCGATGGAAGCGTCCGACCCGTTTTCGAACAGGGCGATCAATTTCTGGGACTCCATCGGCCCAAGCGTCCCGAACGCCAGGGCGATGCTCTTGCGCTGATCCGGCGAGAGCTTCAGCCGGATCAGCAGATCGGCCGCCGCAAGCCTCGCTACAGCAGGCGTTTCAGGTCGAAGCCGACCGAGAACTTCTTCGAACAGGCCCACAGGCACCGGACCAGCTCCGGCGGGAATCGCACCCAGCACGGCCCAGCGCAAATCCGCGGACAAGTCCTTCTCTTCGGCACGCTTGAGCAGCAGCCGGAAACGGACATCGACGGACGACTCATCGGCCGGGGGCAGTGCCTTCAAAGCCGCCAGGACATCCTCAAGCGTCGCGAGATCGTTGCTCATCAACGACTTCTGAAGCTCCGATTCCCACAGCTTCGGGCTCGTTTTGGCGCGGGAGGCGGCCATCGCCCGGAGAGCCAGCGACCGCGTACGCGCCGAGCCAATCTGCAGCGAATTACCGAGCAGTTCACGCACCGATTCGCTGCTGCCTGCGAACCGGGCCAATTGGTCCACGAGGGTCGCCTGACGTTCCGTATCTTCCGGCGGTTGAACCAGTTTGGACTTCAATCCGGCAACCAGCGAATCGGCCCATTCGGGGTGCCGTGAAACGACCCATGCCGCAAGCGTGCGCAGCGTAGGTTCGGAAGCATCCATCGCCCCGATCAATTCGCTGACCGGCAAATTCGGCACGCCGATCTGATCCAGCGCGATCAGGCCGACGATCCGACAGCGTGGATCCTTGACCGAAGCGAGCGCTTCGAAAATGGCGTCGACCGAATCGATTTCGACCAGGGCGTAAGTCAGCGAATGCCGCATAACACGGTCGTTCAGGTAATTCGCCGCGACCGCCAGGATCGGCCCGACCGCGTTCGGGTCGCCAATCCGCCCAAGCGCTTCCGCAACGGCCCGGCGCACGGAGTCCGGCTCGCTCTTGTCGGCCAGCATCGCGATCAAAGGAGCCGCGGACGACCGGTCACGATGCAGGCCCAGGGCATGTGCCGCCGCTTGCCTGTTCGAGGCGTCCGCATCTTCCAGGCCAAGCCGGCAAACGGCCAGGCCCTCTTTCCCGCCGATGCGACAAGCCGTCCAGATCGCGGCGTTGCGGATCTCAGCCGATTTTTCCGTATCCCGCACGATTTTTTCGAGTTCCGAAACGGCCGAGGCACCGGCCCGGGCGAGCATGTCGATGGCACGGTCGCGTACCGCCGGGCGTGCATCCCCAAGCCTGGCGGCAAGTTCGGCCACGGCAACACCATCCCACTTCAGCTTCAGGCCGCGAGGATCAGCAATCGGGGCGGCATCGGCCCGGCGAACGCGGTAAATCGTGCCCAGAACGTCGGCCTTGGCGATGTGGGAGGTCGGGCAGCAGAGCTTGTACCAGCCGCCGGTGTCGATCACGATCAGGCTGCCGTCGGCGTCGGTGAGGACGTCGGTCGGATGGAAGTCCGTGTCGTCGCAGACGATGAAGTCGGTGTCCTTGCTCGTCAGGCCGGCCTTGTCCGTCGATTCGAGCTGGTGCCGCACGATTTTGCGAAGGTTGAACGAGCTGCTGAACACGTTGCCGCGAAACGACGGCCCGAATGCGGTCGATTCATAATCGGCCAGCCCGCAGGGTGCCGCCGGGCCCATGTGCGAAAGGACGGGCATCAGGTCCGGGCCCGTCCACACGTGCTGTGCTTCCTGCGTTTTGCCGTTGGTCTTGCCGTAAATGCCGCCGTAGACCGAATGGATCAGCCCGTCGCGCTGGCCGACGGAGGGCTGCGTGAGGAACGTGGTCGTGAAGATACGCTCACCACCGGGCGTGAAAACCATGTCCACCGGGTTATCCATACCGCCGGTCATGACCGGCTCCAGCTCTTCGCCATTTTCGGTCGAGCGAAAGAAGTGTGCGGCGCTGGACTTCCACGTTTTGCCGTGAATCTTGTGCGTCTGTTCGGCGAAGGCACCCTTGGCCCAGTAAATGCGGCCGTCGCGGCCCAGGTAGGGCCCGTGCAGATCGTTGGCACAGCCGGTGAGCGTTTTGCCCTGGAACCATTCGACACGCTGATCGGCGACGCCGTCGCCATCGGTGTCCGTCAGCTTCCAGATCGAGGGCGGCGCGGAAACGTAAAGCGAGCCCCGGTGCCAGAGTGTGCCTTCAGGGAACATCATGCGATCGGCGAACACGACCGATTTGTCGAACTTGCCGTCGCCGTCGGTGTCCTCGAGCCGCATGATCCGGTGCGGCTTCTGCTCGAGCTGGATCTCGACCTTGTCGTTCGAGCCCGAACTGTCGGCCACGTAAAGCCGCCCCTGCTCGTCGAACGATCCGACGATCGGCCGGTCGACCAGCGGCGGCGTCGAGATTTTCTCGATCACGAAGCCGTCCGGAATCGTGAACGTGCGGTGATCGATCTTGATCTCGGCACCCGTGAGAACGCCGGAACCGCCGAGCAGGCTGAAGCACGCACCTGCGACCATGACGCGCCTGAACGACCGAAGCCGTGAGAACATGAGTTGGGTTCGCCGGGTTCGTTCCATGAGTGTTCGCTCCATGGTCTGTTCAGTGAAGGGGTTTCGACTTCACGGCTTCCGCGTGCGGATCATGCCGATCACCAGGTGGGGTCATCGAACCGGGCGAACGTGTCGACGGCGGAACGAGAGAATCTGATCTTACCCGATCTCGAGTCGCTTTTCATGAAGGCACCGCTCGGCTAACCTGCGAATCATACGAACCCGCACACCTGCCAGATCCCCAAAATCACCAGGACGAAAGCCATGAACCCTTCGACCGAAATTCAGCGGGCGATGCTCACACGCCGGGAAGCCCTGGCAGCCGCAGCCGTCTCGCTCGTCGCAGGCTCCGCCGCGAAGGCACAGGCCGAGCCGAAGCCGCGGCGGCTGCTTTACGTCGCCACGCCCGGGATTCGCAATTATCTCGAATACGGCGGCCACGGTCTCGTCGTGCTGGATATCGACGCCGGCCATAAGTTCGTCAAACGCATTCCGCTCGCCGGCCTGAACGCCGAAGGCAAGCCCGACAACGTCAAGGGAATCTGCGCCAACGCCAAAATCGGCAAGATCTTCGTAAGCACCACGAAAACCCTTCAGTGCGTGGATATCGTCACCGAAAAGCTTGACTGGGAAAAGCCTTACCCCAACGGCTGCGACCGGATGAGCATGGACCCTGCCGGCCGGTTCATCTATCTGCCGACTTTCGAAAAGGACGACTGGCACGTCGTCGAGCCGCTGTCGGGCGACGTCATCGCCAAAATCTCGCCGAAATCGGGGGCCCATAACACGGTCGTCGGGCTGGACGGTTCGAAAGCTTATCTGGCCGGGCTGCGGTCGCCGATGCTCACCGTCTGCGACACAGCCACGCACAAGATCGTGGGCCAGGTCGGCCCGTTCGCGGCTGCGATTCGGCCTTTCACGGTCGACGGCCGCCAGCATCGGGCCTACGTCAACGTGAACGGTCTGCTGGGTTTCGAAATCGGCGACATCCGCACAGGCAAGAAGTTGCATCGGGTGGAAGTGCCGGGATTCCAGCAGGGCCCGGTCAAGCGGCACGGCTGCCCGAGCCACGGCATCGGCCTGACTCCCGACGAAATGCAAGTCTGGGTGGTGGACGCCTTCAACCAGAAGGTACACGTGTTCGACAACACCGTCGACCCGCCGAAATACATGGAATCGCTCGCCATGCGCGACGAACCTGGCTGGGTGACCTTTACCGTCAAAGGCGATTATGCCTATCCATCGACCGGCGACGTTTTCGAAACCGCAAGTCGCAAACGCGTGACCCAACTGGCCGACGAAAAAGGCGGCATCCTGATGAGCGAAAAGATGGTAGAATTGCATATCGATGCGGCCGGAAAGCCTGTGGCGAATGGCGATCAGTTCGGCCTGGGGCGCGTGCGGGGGTGAGTGGAGAACGCCCCCTTTTCGGGCCCGAGCTATTGCCCCCTGAGTCGATTCACTTCGGCTTCCAGTGACGCGATTCGGGCCTGAAGCTCTTCGATCACGGGTGCGACCTGGCGCTGGGAAAATCGCTTGTGAATGTGCTGCGGGCAATTGATATCCCAGGCTTCGATTCGAAAGACGATGGCCCGTTCGACCTTGCCGGGATAGGCGCGATCCTGAAGTCGGTCAAGCAATTTGGGATCGCCTTCGACGACGCTGGCATGGCCCCAGAGCTTGATCCGGCGGCTGTGGGCATAATCCATCAGGAAAATGAAAGCTTTCGGGTTTTCCCTCAGGTTGCCGATCGTAATGTATTGCCGATTGCCGCCGAAGTCGGCGAATGCGAGCGTTTTTTCGTCGATCACCTTCAAAAAGCCCGGCGAGCCGCCACGATACTGGACATAAGGCTGCCCCTCGGCATTCGAAGTCGCGAAATAGAACATGTCAAGGCCCGCCAGAAACTCACTGAGCACCGGCGTGACCTGAGTCTCCCAACTTCCCGCAAGTTCCATTCGTGCATAGCCGGGACGCGATCCCTTTTCTGTCTGGACCTCTTTGACCGACTGGGTGAAGGCGATGTCGCTTGAGAACTCTCGCATGAGACCTCCAAAATGTGAACTGGCCGATATTCGAAATTCCACGATTCGATCGACAAGGCAAGTCAGACCGTTATCGCAGATCGGGTATTCCTGGATGGTCCGCCGGTCGCGGGCCTGGCGCTGTCCAGCGGAACCTGCGATCCTGTTCGGAAATCATCACGTCATTGATGCTGGCTTCCCGCCGCTTCATCAGTCCGTCCGCGTCGAATTGCCAAAATTCGTTGCCGTAGGCCCTGAACCACTGACCATCGGCGTTTCGGTATTCGTATTGAAATCGAACAGCGATCCGGTCATCGGCGAAGCACCAGAGCGACTTGGCGAGGCGATAGTCCAGTTCCATTTCCCATTTGGACGCGAGAAAGCGGCGGATTTCGTCACGACCGTGCAGGAATCGGTCACGATTCCTCCAGGCTGAATCCTCGGAATACGCAAGCGAAACTCTGTGAGGATCGCGGCTGTTCCAGGCGTCTTCCGCGGCACGGACTTTAGCGGATGCGGTTTCGAGCGTAAACGGCGGCCGGATCACGTTCATCGATGTGGCTCCCTGTTTCGAAATTCGGCATTCGAAAGCCGGGCGCCTGGCCGGACCAGGCACCCGGTCGGAAATACGACTGGGTCAATGCGCAGGGCTGAATTCCACCGGCTGTGCCCTGGGGATATCGAGCTGCGTATCGGCCACGTTGTTGAGGAAATTCGTGAAACAGCCGAGGACAACGCTCGCGACGATTTCCACGATTTCGGCATCGTCGAAGCCGGCTTCTTTCAATTCGGCGAGACGCTGACCGCTGACCTTGCCGCGAGTTTCGAGCACTTCGTGGGCGAATGCCAGTGCCGACTTGATTCGAACGTCTTCGGACTGCCCTGTTCTTCCGGCCAGAATGTCGGCGGCGGACAGCCCGGCCGAAGGGGCCACGACCGAGAGGATCGAAGTGCAATAAGCGCAGGCGTTGGACTCGCTGGTGGCGAGCTTCACCTGGGTATGCACTACGTCACCGATTTTGAGCCCCGTCATCGCCTGGCTGAAGGCGAGGAAACTCTCGAGCACAGCGGGCGAATTCGCCATGACTCTGGCGGCGTTGGGAATCATGCCGAAGGCCTGACTGACGGCTTCGAAAAGTTCTTTCGTACGGCCCTGGGCCTGTTCGGGTTCGATGGATCGAAGGCGCTGCATGGTATGGCTCCTGAAACACTGGGACACGACCGAATCTCCGAGCCGGGCGACACGCCCGACTCCCGTCATTGACCAATACAGACAGGTCTGTATTGGCATGGCTCAAAAAAAATCTGCAATTGCACGTTCGCTTGCCTGACATGGCAAGCCCTTATCTTCAAAGGATTTGTGTTCCAACCGAACCGCAGCGGTCGAAACGGATTCGCCTTTCTCGAACTGGCTCTGCATTGTGTGCATCCGGATAGGGCCCCTGTTCAAGAGATCGCAACCATACAGACAGGTCTGTTCATGTATGCCGAAAAAAAGAGGATTCGGCATGTGTTCAATTTCTCTTCTTCCGGCCGATCAGGGCAAAAGCCGCCTCTCCGGCGACATCCGCCGGGGTGGGCGATTGCGACATGACCGCCGTGACGATCGCGCCTTCCACCAGCAGCGCGATGGCCTGGGAGAGGCGATCGGCCGATTCGGCACCTGCCGATTCGACGATCAGGTCCCTGATCATCGCATGAAACCGCTGCTTGTGCATGACGGCGAACTTCGCGGCTTCATGATCAGGCGACGCCAGCTCGGCGAAGGCGTTGATGAACATGCAGCCTCGGAAACCGGGGCTTTCGAACCAGTCCTTCAAGGCGCCGAAAAAGGCTTCGAGCCGGCCCATCCCGGCATCGGCATGCCGCTTCATCCAGCGAGCGAACATGGCGTCGAACTTCTCTTCGCGAAACTGCAATACGGCCAGAATCAGGTCGTCCTTCGAAGCGAAGTGGTTGTAGAGCGATGTCTTCGCCACGTCGGCTTCGGCGATGATCCTGTCGATCCCGACCGCACGAACCCCTTCCGCATAGAAAAGCCTCTCAGCGGTCTCCACGATCCGCTGGCGAGCGTTCGACGTTTTCGCTTTTCTCGTTTCCATACCTCTAATGTACAGACCTGTCTGTTTTTGTCAAGTGCTCAGGGCAAGAATTTTCCGAGATTCCCTCAATCGGGGATTTTGATGATCCGGGATGAGCGATACGAATCGGATCCGAACTTCATGACGGATTCCTGCCGATGGATCGGGCCGCACACTTACGATTTCGAACCGTAAAGCCGCAGCGTCGCCATGGCTTCGCCCGCTTCCAGCGGCGTCGGCTGGCCGGCGATCCAGTCGTCGAGCAGGTCGAGGAAGTGGTCGCTGGCCGGGTGGCCGGACTGGCCGCCGGGCAGTTGCATGAATCCGGCGGATTCGCGGCCGGGGAAAACGGCCATGCGCTGACTGGCGCCGAATTGAGGCGTCTGGATTTTCGGCATGTCGGTGAGTGCGCCTGAGGAGCGGATCGGCCTTGAGGCCAGCCAGGGCGACAACATCGCCAGCTTCTTCCCGAACGGATGCACCAGCCGCAGCATGTTCACGTCGCCCCAGGCGGGCCAGCCGTTCGATACGGCATCGGCGACGGTTTCGTCGATGGCTTCGAGAATCAAATCGCTCCAGCTTCGGTATTTCGAAGACAGCAAATGCAATGGGCGTTCCTCCAAGATCGCCCAGGCCGGTGCTTCCACGCTGATCTGCCGCAGCGAAAACCGGCCATTACCCGATTCGCGGCAGGCCTGGCGCAAAGGTGCCGTGATCGGCCCGAGGATTTTCAGGATGATCCGCAAGCGGCACTGATGCACAAGGGCAAAGGCAATCGAGTCGGCGTCGGCCCGGCCATCGAAATCAATCAATCGATTTCGAAAGATCGCCCGGTCGCGGTCGGCCAGGGCCACTTCGTCCGACAGTTCGGCCAGGAGCATGTCACGCCACTGCAAAAGCAGCAGCGAGCGATTGTCCATCTGGATCTCGCCCATCACGGCTTCGTCATAATTCGGCGCATTTTCCAGCAGTTCCTGAATCCGCCGGGCACGCACGCCCCGGTCGTAGCGGCCCCGGCCGATTTGAAGCAGTTTTTCGCCATCGACCATCCGGTGATTGGCCGACCAGATCAGGCCGCCGGGCGGGTCGACGACGCGGGGATACTCTTCGGGAGTCAGATAGCCATCCCAACGGGATGTAGGGTCAGCGGCCGGCATGGGGAAGCGTTCGTCGACGGTGCCGAGCCCCGTGCGCCGGGGAATCCGGCCCATGATTGACCAGGCGATGTGGCCGTCGCGATCGCCCACGAGGAAATTCACGTGCGGCACGCCGCTGGAGGCCGCCACGGTCAGGGCCTCTTCGACCGTCGTACATTCCGCCATCCTGCCGACACCGATGTCAACGCCGTCCTTTTCCTGAGCCACCCAGCGCCACACGCGAGGCCGGCCGGCCAGGTCGGTATCGACGACGGGGCCCCAGATCGTCCAGTCGTATTTCGCCGGAATGTCCGATCCGCCACGCACGCGGATCGTCTCTTCGTGCGTCGTCATCCGCTGCCAGCCTTCGGGCGTTCTGTATCGATGTCGGTCGGCGGGGTCGAGTTCGAGGGTGAGCAGGTCGCCCCAGTCGCCCTGGGCACTGGTCAGGCCCCAGGCAATCTGGCCGTTCGAACCTGCGATCAAGGCCGGCCCGCCCGGCATGGTCACGCCGTGGCACTGGCGGTCGACATCTCCCGCTCGATTTCGAATGACGATCGAGACTTTATGCCATATCGCCGGCAGGCCGAGGGTGAGATGCATGTCGTTGGCGATGAGCGCGGGGCCGCGGGCGCCATCGTTCGCGAGCGTTCCGGCCACGGCCCAGCCGTTGGAGCCGAGGACTTTCTGCTCCATATCGTCCCAGTGCTCGGGGGCTTCGAAGTCGTCGTGCCAGGGTGTTTTCCGCAAGTCGAGAACATCGGGCCCGGGGACGACGGGCGAAGCGTGCCGGTCGCCTTCGATAGGGCTATCCCAGGACGAGCCGTCGGGGAGCAGCAATCGGACGATTTCGGGCGGGAGAACTTCATCCATCAGGGCGTTCGCCTGATGATAGGCCATATCGCCCCCTTCCAGGCCCAGATAGATGGAGTGATTCACGAGGAGCGTGTCGGCGGCGGTCCAGGGGCGTGGTTCGCACTTGAGCAGCGAATATTCCCAGGGCTTGCGCTTCAGGTCGGCCTGGGCTTGATTCACGCCGGCGACATATCGGGCCAGGATCGCCTGCTGATCGGGCGGAAGGTCGCGGGCGATCGACTCGCACTGAGCCCGGAAGCGGTGGCGGCGGATCGAGCGATCGCTATCGATGAGCGGCTGCGCCCCGCCAAGCAGTTCTGCAAGTTCGCCGGCGGCGTATCGCCGGGCGAGATCCATCTGGAAGAACCGGTCGCGGGAATGGACATAACCGAGCCCGAAGGCAGCCAGTTCGGCGTCGGCGGCGATAATCCGGGGCACGCCGGCGGCATCGGTTTCGATGGTCACGGACTCGCCCTGGCGGAGGCCTGCCACGAGGCGTTGGCCGTCGAGTTCCGGCAGCGATGCGTGCAGGATCGCCCGAAGGCGCATGGAAGCGACGATCGCCGCAAGAAAAAAGAAAGTCGCCAGCAGAATCGAAACGCTCACGGCCATCGACATCGGAACACCTCAGAGTCGGTTGATGAATCGAACAGCGTTCGCGAATGAAAGTGGATACAGGTGAAAGGTCAGGATCGGGATCGTCAGAATTTCAGCCGCAGGCGGCCCTGATCCCCCTGCCCCAGAATGCCGAGCCGCATTTCGGTCAGTTCGGGGTCGAGCATGCCCGAAACGACCCGGCCGCTCAATTCCGGCGGTTTGCGGCCGCACAGCCAGGCGGCCATGCCGGCAGGCACATGGGGCTCGACTTCCTTGCCTTCGCCGAACATCTCGGTGAACCGGGGCAGCCATTTGCGGCCCTGTGCGGTGCCGAGGACGTCGACCAACAGCCCCGTCGGAGTCACCGCCGGGAAAACAGCGTAATACCCGACGAAATTGGCCGGTGCGGGTCCGGCGGTTTTCGGCCATTGACGTTCGGCGGCCAGATTTTCGACGAGACGCACCAGTCCGGCCTGAGCCGCGGCATAGCCCGACGCGAACCCCAACCCCTGATGATGCCCGGGGCCGACGAAGGCCACGAAGGCACCGCCACTGGGGCTCACTTCAAGATCAGGCCCGGCGGCGGCGGCCAGGTGGCCTGCACCGACGAGGCTGACTTCAAGATCCTCGCGCCAGGCGCGCGGATGGACCTGGGCCGCCGGGCCGATGGCGGTGAGCCGGCCCGCTGCATGGATGACGGCATCGAGCCGGCCATGTTCGGCGACGAATTGGCGGAGCGATTCGCTCAGGGCGGGGTAATCGAGAACGTCGCCCGCGAAGGTGTCGACGCGTGCATTCGGAGTATCTGCCCGGATCGCATCGGCGGCGGCTTCGAGCCGGGCGGAATCGCGGGCGAAGAGGCCGATGGTCCAGCCATTTTCGGCCAGAATCGCGGCGGTCTTCAGACCGAGGCCGCCGGAACCACCTGTGACGAATACCGTTGGGGACTGGCTCATGTGACTTATCGATCTCGCTCCCGTGGCTGCAGACGGATGCCGACAATGTAACCGCTCATCGATCATGTGCGGAAGAGATCCAGACGAACGGGTGTGGCGTCTCAGGGCAGTTTTGTTCGGCGATCGATCGAATCGGCTGGGAAGATCGCACGACGGTGTCGAATACGACGGCACGATGCCGGGGCGAACCGGCACGAACGATTTTCTTTTCCATCGACGATCGAACATAATGGGGATGCCGCAACTTTCGTTCGATTGCGGCGTGGAACGCACCCTTCGCAACCGGGCCGCTGGTGTCGCACCAGAATGCGGGCCTGATTCGACGTGGATCGGGAGAGACCCATAGATGGCCAACGAGACGCCCGTCGATGGCACGATCGATTCCACCGAGCCGAAGGCAGTCCGCACGTCGGTGGAGGCGACCGCCCGTGTCCGCAAGCTGATGGACCACTGGGAAGAACAGGCTGAGAAGGGCATCTACCTCAAGGCCGAAGAGTTGTGCGTTCAGGACATGGACATCGTCGACCGGGTGCGTGACCAGATCGAATCGCTGCATGCGATGACACGGATCATGACCGACCTGTCCGAACCGGCCACGATCGATCAGCCCACGATGGTCGACACGGCTTCTTCCCGAACCGTCTCCGGGGCGACGTTCAGCGCGCTCGATCTCGTTGCCGCCGAAGGTCTTGGGCTGCTCGAAAACCCGGCTGAGCCGGTCAAAAACGCCGGGAATCAGAGACTCATCATCGGCCGGTATTATCTGGAGCAGTTCATCGCCCAGGGCGGGCATGGCCAGGTGTGGCGGGCGTTCGACCCGGAACTCGGCCGGCGGGTGGCCATCAAGATCACGCGCCCCGAGCGGATGCGGGCCCTGCCTGCACATCAGCGTTACGTGGAGCAATACCGGCTGATCGAGGAAGCCCGCAAGATCGCGAAGTTCCATGCCCCGGGTATCGTCACGATTTTCGATGTCGGGGTTCAGGACGAGCTGGCGTTCATCGTCTGCGAACTGATCGAAGGCGAAGACCTTTCGAAGCGGCTGAGAACCGTGAAGCCGACCTTCGCGGAGACCGTCCGGCTGTGTGTGGAAGTGGCTGAGATCCTCAACGTGGCACATGCCGAGGGGCTGATCCACAGGGACATCAAACCGGCCAACATTCTGCTGGAAAAAGGCGGCCGGGTGGTGATCAGCGATTTCGGCATCGCGGCCACGCTCGACGACCTCGACCGCGAATCGGGCATGGTCATCGGCACACCCAGTTACATGGCGCCCGAACAGGCTCAGGGCAGGACTTCGGAAATCGGCCCGGCGACGGATATTTACGCACTGGGCGTGATCCTTTTCGAAATGCTCACCGGCCGCCTGCCCTTCGAACAGCCCGACACGAAAGTCCTGATCTCGGCGATCATTGACGAGGAACCGCCCCCGCCGACTTCGATCGATCCGCTGATCCCCGCGCCGATCGAACGGGTCTGCCTGAAGGCGCTCAGCAAAAAGCCTGAGAACCGCCAGAAGGACGCGCTGGAATTCGCCAACGGCCTGCGTTACGCGGCCCTGATTTCGAACGTCAAATGGGAAAACAGGCACTGACGGCCCCCACCGATTTGTCTGCCCAAATCGATGACCCGTCGTTATGATGGATATCATGCGGAACGATATCTCCGCACCCCGCCTGGTTTCCGAACACGGACCTCATCGAGATCGATCGCCCGCGAGGTCGCACAGATGGCAGCCCGCTCCATCCGCTTCATGATACGCCGATTTTTCGCGAACGCCGGTTTCGCGACGCTGGCGGCTACATTCATCTGCCTGATTCAGATCACAGGCTCGACCGGTGCCAGCCCCTGGCAGAAGCCGCCGGAAGCGAAAACATTACCGGTTTTGCGGATGACGCAGTATCGTGGCCCGGGGACGACCGACCGCGACCTGGGCCCGAAAGTGTGCGACGGCGACCCGGATTCGGAATGGATCGCGACCGGCCTGACGCGCACGACGCTGGGCCCGCCGTTCGAATTCGTGTTCGAGGCGATCGACGGCCGCACGCTCGAACTGGCTGGCCTGAAAGTGCTTTCGGCATCGGCGGCACCGGCGCGGCGCCTGGCGGATTTCGAAATTCGGGTCGAATCCACGCCCGATTCCGGCATTTTCGATTCCGTCGTCTACCGCGGCAGTCAGTCGGCCGACGACAAGCCCCAGTCGCACCTGTTCGACAAACCGCTCTCCGTGCAGCGTTTCCAGTGGGTGCTCCGCTCCAATCACGGTGATCGCAACGAATTTCGGGCCAACGAAATCTGGCCGATCTTCGATGCCGCGGAGACCGCCCGCTCGAATCTGGCCCGCAAGACGCCCTCCGTCCCGAAAATCGAAGTCGAACCCGTCGATTCCGATGCGGCCGCACGATACGTCTATCATCCGTTGAAAGTCGAACAGGTACCAGACGTTCGGGATGCCGACGGCCAGCGGCTCAGCCCGATCGACGCCTGGCTGGCACGATCGCTGGGGACGAAAAAACTGCGATTCTCGCCGCCCGCCGAGCCTGAAACGCTGGTTAGGCGGCTCTGCTGGAATCTGACCGGCCTGCCCCCGGCCGATGAAGACATTCGCAAGTTTCGCGAAAATCCTGACGAGCGAACTTATGCCGAACTGACGGAAAAGTATCTCAATTCGACCGCCTACGGCGAAAATCAGGCCCGGCTCTGGCTCGACGTCGTGCGCTACGCCGACACTGACGGCTACGCCGCCGACGGCATGCGGGCCGACGCCTGGCGATATCGCGACTACGTCATCGCGGCTTTCGAGACGGACAAGCCCTTCGACCGCTTCCTCACCGAGCAGCTCGCGGCCGACGAACTGCCGGGCGCACCGACGGATGCCCTGCCCGCCCTGAGCATGGCCCGGCTGGGGCCGTTCCGGACGAACTCGGGCAATCAGAACCTGGAACGCAACCGCCAGGAACTGATCACCGAAATGGTCTCGAACGTGAGCCTCAGCTTCCTGGGGCTGACGATCGGCTGCGCCCGCTGCCATGACCACAAGATCGACCCGATCCCCCAGGCCGATTATTACCGCTTCGCAGCCTTTTTCGCCGCGGCGGAGCCGGCAGCACTGCCGCTCGAAACCGCTGCCCGGCGAACCGCTCATGAGGCCGAATCCCAGCGAGTTCGTCGGGCCATGGAACCGCACGAAGCCCGCATTCAGGAAATTCGCGACGGTGCCGCACGCCGTCTGCGGGATATCCGCAAATCGAAGCTGGACACATCGACCAGAACCGCCCTGGAAAAGCCCTACGACCAGCGCACGGACGCGGAAGCGGCCCTGGTGAAAGTCGTCGAGCTTGAACTCGAGCCGAAAGAGGCTGAAATCTCGGCCGAACTGACCGCCGACGAACGAAAAGCCATCGCGGCCGAAGAAGCCCGCCTGAAGGCCTTGCGCGCCCGGCGGCCCGCCCCCCTGCCGACCGCCTGGGGCCTGAAAGACGCCGGACCGATCGCTCCGGCGACCTATCTTCTGCACCGGGGCGAGATCGACCGCAAGTCCGGCATGGTCGACCCCCGCCCTCCCTCGGCGTTTTTTGCCGATGGCACGGAAGATTCGTTCGGCGTAGAGCGTCCCGCCGAAGGCTCGACGACGGGCCGCAGGCTGCGGCTGGCACGCTGGATGACCAGCCAGGGGCAGGTGGCGAGGGTGATCGTCAATCGCATCTGGCAGCAGCATTTCGGCAGGGGGATCGTCGCCACGGCCAACAACTTCGGCGAGCTGGGCGAGGATCCGACCCATCCCGAACTGCTCGATTGGCTGGCCGACGACTTCGTCCGGCATGGCTGGAGCATCAAACGGCTGCACCGGCAGATCGTCGCGAGCCTGGCATTCCGGCAAAGCTCGAGACCGACGGCCGAAGCCCTCAAGGCCGACCCGCTCAATGAGCTGTTCTCACGCCAGAATCGCCGCAGGCTGACGGCCGAAGAGCTGCGCGACGGCCTGCTGCAAATCAGCGGCGAATTGCGGCGCGACCATCGCGGCGGCCCTGGCATCGCTCCTGAACTGCCGCCCGAGGTACTGCAGCGGCTCAAAACCGCCTGGCGACCCACACCCGACAAAAACGCAGCGATGGTGCGGTCAATCTATCTGATCGTGGACCGGAACCTGGTTCTGCCGATTCTCGAAGAATTCGACCAGCCTGATTCGATGACCAGCTGCGCCCGCAGGAATCAGTCGACCCATGCCCTGCAGTCGCTGGCGATGCTCAACCACCCGTGGATCATCGAACGTGCCCGGGCGATCGGCAATCGGGCATATGCTGCAGGTGCGACCGATGCCGTACGGCTGGCGGCGCTCTATCGGCACGTGACGGGCCGTGATCCGACGAATGCTCTTGCAAGCAAGCTTCAGCAGATCCTGGCCCGGACGAAAGCCGCATGCGAAGCCGGGGCGGACGCTTCGGAGATCTGGACCGACGTCGCTTTGACGGTCGTCAATTCCGTCGAATGGCTCTATGTGGAGTGACCCCCGATGCACCCGAACGACCCATTCGCACACCATCGCCCGACATCCCCGCTCAACCGCCGCCGCATGCTCGAACGCTCGGCCTCCGGGTTCGGGGCCCTGGCTTTATCATGCATGCTGAACGAGTCGCGGGCCGCGGACGGTTCCGTCGACCCGCTCGCGCCCAAGCCGACGCACCACCCCGCCAGGGCCAAGGCCTGCATCATGCTCTTCATGTGCGGCGGGCCCAGCCAGATCGACCTGTTCGACCCGAAGCCGACGCTCACGAAATACCACGGGCAAAAGCTGCCGGACTCGTTCAAGGGGATCGAAACGCAGTTCCTGCGCGACAGCGACGTCATCATGGCCAGCCCGCGCAAATTCGCCAAAAGGGGCGAATCGGGCATCGAGATTTCCGACTTCCTGCCCCACACTGCGACGATCGCCGACGACATCGCCGTGATCCGCTCCTGCCACAGCGACAGCTTCATCCACGAAACGGCCCAGTATCAGCTGATGTCGGGCCGGATCGTCGGCGGGCACCCGAGCCTCGGCTCATGGCTGGGCTATGGCCTGGGCTGCGAGACACGGAACTTGCCTTCGTACGTCGTCCTGCTTTCGAAATTCGGCGCGACGGAAGCCGGTAAGCCGCTGTGGTCCAGCGGATATCTGCCCGTGGTTTACGACGGCACCGTCTTCCGAGGCGGCGAACGGCCGCTGGACAACCTGACGCCACCGGCCGGAGTCTCGGCGAAGCGGCAGCGGGCGATTCTGGAAAACGTGCTGGAGCTGAACCGGTCGCTCTCTTCACCGGACGACACCGAACTCGCCGCCCGCATCGCCAGCTACGAACTGGCCTTCCGCATGCAGGCGGCCGCGCCTGAGGCCGTTGACCTGAATCGCGAATCCGCAGAGACGCTGGCCCTTTACGGCGTGGGCCAGGAGCCGACGGACCACTTCGCCCGCCAGTGCCTGATGGCCCGGCGGCTGGTGGAACGTGGCGTCCGGTTCGTGCTGGTGCTGGCCTCGGGCGGGTCGAGCGAAAACCAGTGGGACGCCCACAGCGACCTGGAAGCCAACCACGGCCGCATGGCGGGCCTGACCGACCAGCCGACGGCGGCCCTGGTGAAAGATCTGAAACGGCGCGGGATGCTGGACGAAACCCTGGTGATCTGGGGCGGCGAGTTCGGCCGCACGCCTCTTTCCGAAGGCAAAGGCGGCGGCAAGGGCCGCGACCACAACCCGCACGGCTATTCGATGTGGCTGGCCGGCGGCGGCATCAAGGGCGGCACGACTTATGGCGCGACCGACGAAATCGGCCTTTACGCCGTGGACAAGAAAACCCACGTGCGTGACGTTCACGCCACGATCCTGCACACGATGGGCCTGGACCACACCGCGCTGGAAGTGCTGCACGACGGCCGCTTCGAACGCCTGACGGACATCGGCGGGAAGGTGATTCCGGAGATTCTGGCGTGATTCACTCGATCGAATCCGCCCTGGAATTTATCGCTCGATTCAGGTCGAAACCATGTTTACGTATCCGCTTCGCGCTTTTATCATATGAGAGGTGACCTTTTCGACACGCAGTGATTCGACGCATGTATCGCAAGCTCTTCCCAACAGCACGGCAACTCGTGATCGCCTTCTCGGCGGTCTGGATGCTCGCTTGCGCGTTCGGGTCGGGCTTTCTGCATGAGTCGCTCGGGTGCTCGCATGATCTTTCGGCCGAGACGGTCGAACACCAGGAGGACGACACGGCCCACTGGGCGGCCCTGAAGTCGGACCTGTTCACGACGGCCGATTGCCCGGTCTGCGTCACCTGCAAGGCGTTCGGGACAGATGTCACGGTTCCCGCCGAACTGCCGGATCAAGTTCCGGCCGAGGACGTCCGCGAAGTCGCGATCGTCCTGATCTCCGAAGATTGCCTGTCAGGCGTAAACCCTCGCGCCCCACCCTTTTCGATTTCCTGAATTACGTATTTCGTGCCGGATCGGACCGATAGGTTCTGTCCGGTCGCATTCCTTCGCACCTGAAACCGGATGTTTCCGTCCGTTCGTTCGGTGCCGTCTTCATCGATTTTCCTCATAACCGATCGATTTTCGGAGATTCTCCCCTATGCCTGAATGCACAATCTCTGCCCCGGCGGGCTTGCGCCGCAGTTCCCGAGTCGGCTTCACGCTGATCGAATTGCTCGTCGTCATCGCCATCATCGCCGTGCTCATCAGTCTTCTGCTGCCCGCGGTCCAGTCGGCCCGCGAAGCCGCCCGACGAGCCCAGTGCCTCAACAACCTCAAGCAGATCGGTATCGCCCTGCATACCTATCATGAAATTCACGGCACGTTTCCGCCGGGATACGTGAGCCACTTCCGTCGCGACAGCGGCGACGAAGGCACGGCCGAAGATGACATCGGCCCCGGCTGGGGCTGGGCCAGCCAGATCCTGCCGCAGATGGAGCAGGCCCCCATCCACAGCGCGATCAATTTCAGCCTGACGATGACCTACGCGGCCAACGAAACGGCCCAATTGTCGCGCATCGCCACGTTCCTCTGCCCGTCCGACTTCACGCCCAACAAGGTACCCGTGCGGGACGAAACCAACACGCAGACGATCTACACCGTCGGCACTTCGAACTACATCGGCGTTTACGGCGTCGGCGAGATCGGCGAGGCCCCGGGCCGGGGCAACGGCACGTTCTTCCGCAACAGCCGTGTGGGCGTCGCCCAGATGACGGACGGATCATCGAACACATTCGTCGTCGGCGAACGGAGCCATAACCTGAGCTATGTCACCTGGACGGGCCGGGCCATCGGCGGCTGGCTGTTCACCACGTCGTCTTTCGAAGGCGGCACGAACAAGTTCGTGCCCGATCCGGAAGAGTCCTTCTGCATGATCCTCGGGCCGATCGAGGTTGAGGAAGGCGAAGCGCCGCGAACGCCGAACCAGCCGAAGGCTCACGTCGAGGATTACTGGAGCCGCCACCCCGGCGGCGTGAACTTCCTGTTCGGCGACGGTTCCGTGCGGTTCATCAAGGACACGATCAACGAGCACGTCTACGCCGGCCTCGCCACCCGCAACGGCAGCGAAGTGATCAGCGCCGATTCTTATTGATACCACCTCGAATTCCGCGTTTCGAATCTCGACCCCGGGGGCTTCTTCGCAAGCCGCCGGGGTCGTTCGTCAGATGCCGGAACCTGCTTCGCCGGTTGGGTATCTGAGACTCGTTCGATTATGATGACGCATCGAAGCGAATCCGCCGGGAATTTTCCGTCCTTCCGAAAGCCGAACGGGTCGAGCCGCTCATGATGCGATTTCCGCTGCCTCCTCAACTCGCTCGCGATGCCGGCCGGTTCAGGGAAGTCGTCACGATCCTGCTGAAATACGGCCTGGCTGACTGGATGAACCAGCTCGAAGTCGGCCTGCCGGACCGGATTTCGAGCCTGTTCAAAGGGCCTGACGGCGTAAGAATTTACGACCTTTCCCAGGCGGAACGGATTCGCCTGGCGATCACCGAGCTGGGCACCACGGCGATCAAGATCGGGCAGATTCTGTCGACGCGTGCGGACCTCGTCGGCCCGGAAGTGGCCGAAGAACTGAGAAAACTCCAGGCCGACGTGCCGGCCGATCCGCCGGAAGTCGTGCGCCGGAGCATCCACGAGCAGTTCGACAAACATCCGGAAGACCTGTTCGCCGAGTTCGACGACGTCGCCCTGGCCTCGGCCTCGATCGGCCAGGTGCACCGGGCGAAGCTGTTCGACGGCCGCCAGGTGGTCGTCAAAATCCAGCACCCGAAGATCAGCCAGCGGATCGAGACCGACTTCCGCATCATGCTTCAGCTCGCCGAATGGGCCGAGGCCTATGACCGGGAACTTCGGCTGGTGAAGCCGAAGGCGCTCGTGACCGAAATGCGGCGCGTGATGCGCAAGGAGCTGAACTTCCTCCGCGAGGCCCTGAACCTGGAGCGTTTCACGAGCAACTTCGCGGAAGATCCGCTGGTGAAATTCCCCCAGCCGATTCAGGAGCTGTGCACCGACAAAGTGCTGACGATGGAGTACGTCGAGGGTGTGCCCGTCCGTGAGATCGCCAAGATCAAGGCCATGGGCGTCTCCGACACCGACCTGGCCGAACGCGGGGCGAACATCTTCCTGAACATGATCTTCCGCGACGGCTTCTACCACGCCGACCCGCACCCGGGGAACATTCTCGTCGATTCAGGCGGGCGGATCATCCTGCTCGACGGCGGCATGGTGAGCGTTCTGGACGACACCTCGCGCGGGAATGTCGAAACGATGCTGGAGGCCGTCGTCGAGCAGGACATTCGCCTGCTGGAAGACGTCATCCGGCGCATCGGTTCGACGCCTGAAAACCTGGACCGGCTCGCCCTGCGGCAGGACCTTGCCGAGTTCATCAGCGATTATGTCGACGTGCCGATCCGGCTGTTGAACATTTCGGCCGTGCTGCAGAACGTGACGGCCATCGTGCGCAAGCACCACATCGTGCTCTCGCCGCAATACGCCATGCTCATCAAGGTGCTGGTGATGCTGGAAGGCACGAGCCGGCTGCTGAACCCGCGATTCAACCTGGCCGAACTGCTGATGCCCTATTATCAGACTTCGCTACGGCGGCATCTGAATTTCAAGGGTCAGCTGATGTACGCCCGGCGGCTGATGGTCGACTTCTCCCAGCTCGTGCGCGACCTGCCCAGCAACCTGGGCACGCTGCTGGATCAACTCGAATCGGGGCGGCTGTCGATCAGGCTCGAGCACCGCCGCATCGAATCGGCCGTGAACCGGCTGGTTCAGGGCCTTTTGTGCACGGCGCTTTTCACCGGCTCGAGCCTTTTGTGGAGCCGCCAGACACCGCCGACGCTCTACGGCACATCGGTCTTCGGCTCGATCGGCTGCTTCGTGGCCGTGCTGATGGGCGTGCGGCTGCTGGTGGCGATTCAGCACACGGGCGGGACGGAAGAGCGGTCGCGTTAATACCAGGTCCGTCACCGACCCGTTGCCCGCATCGAGCGGGCAGATTACGATGCGACGATCCAGCGCAATTTCCGCACTCCGGAGACCGAACCGCCATGATCGCTCGATCCATCGTCCGTCGATGTCTTTTATCGCTTTGTGCGACGGCATTCGCTGCCCCGATCTTCGCGGCGGACAAGCCCGTCGTCGTGCTCGTCGGCGATTCGATCCGCATGGGCTATGCCCCGGAAGTGATCAAGGCCCTGGGGCCGATCGCCGATGTCCGCAGCCCCGAGCCTAACGGCGGCGATACCGCGAACGTGCTCAAGAATCTGGACCAATGGGTCATCTCGGCAAATCCGAAAGTCGTGCACCTGAACGCCGGCCTTCATGACCTCAAGCTCGACCGCAAAACGGGCAAATATCAGGTTTCGCTGGAAGACTATCAGGCCAATCTGAAGAAGATTCTGGAACGGATCACGAAGGAGACGAAGGCGACCGTCATCTTCGCCCTGACGACCCCCGTGCTGGACGACCTCCACGCCGCCAATAAGCCCTTCGACCGCCGCGATGCCGACGTACGGGCCTATAACGGCGCGGCCATGCAAGTGCTCAAGGACTACCCTGAAGTCAAGATCAACGACCTTTACACGTTCGTCAAAGCCCGCGAGCCGGAAAAAGCCCTCGTGGCCGACGGCGTCCACTTCACACCCCAGGCTTCGCAGGTTCTCGGCCGGCGCGTGGCGGACGTCATCCGCCTGACATCGCTGGCGAATCCGGTCTTTCTGGCCAAACGGGCCAAGAATCCGCCGAAGCTGGACGGCAAGGCCGACGAGCCCGAATGGGCCGACGCCCAGCCGATCACGACATTTCAGGCCTTCTGGTCCGGTCAAAAGGCGAAGCACCCGCACACGGCCCGCATCCTGTGGGACGACGAGGCCATGTACTTCCACGCCGAATTGCCCGACGAATACCTGAAGGCTTACGGCAAGAACCGTAACGACAAGCTCTGGCTGGGCGACGTCTTCGAGCTGTTCTTCAAGCCCTACGCCGATCGGCCGGAGTATTATGAGCTGCAGGCGAACCCGTTCGGGTCGATCCTCGAACTGCCGATGCCGAAGCGTGGTTATTCGTTCGAGGAACTCGTCGCCAAGCCGCATCAGGGCATGACGGTGGCCGTCGACATTCAGGGCTCGCTCGATAACCCCGGCAAAACCGACAAAAAGTGGACGGTCGAAGGCCGTCTGCCCTGGAAGATGTTCGAAATGACTGGCGGCAAGCCCAAGCCGGGCGACGTCTGGCGGTTCCAGCTCAGCTATTATGACTATGGCCCCGAAGGCACGGAGCCGGAACTCGGCTCATGCGCCCCGCTGACCATAGGCAACTATCACCGCTACGAAGACTACGCCGGCCTCCGGTTCGTGGGCGACAAATGAACCGTCGAACGATCGCGTCCGGCATCGCCGGGCTGGTTCTTTCTATCACGTTCACGACCCGTGCGGCCGAACCGCCGAAGGTCGTGAAGCTCGGCCCGAACGGCCCGGGGCTGGAGCGCGTCGTGATCGACGCCAACCTCCCCGGCGCCTATCAGGTGGAAATCGCCGACGTTAACGGCGACGGCAAGCTTGACATCGTGGCCCTGGGCAGCGGCACGGTGGCCTGGTACGAGAACCCGACCTGGATCAAGCAGGTCGTGAGTGACTCGAAGACCACGCCGGGCGTGATCAGTTCGGCCACCCGCGACATCGACGGCGACGGCAAGGCCGAAATCGCGATCGCGTACGAATTCGAAATGACTCAGCCAAAACGGGGCAAGCTGCTGATCGCCCGACAGGCCGAAAGTGGCTGGACATACGAAAAACTCGGCGATTTCCCAAGCATTCACCGGCTGCGCTGGGGCGATTTCGACGGCGACGGCAAGGCGGATCTGGCCGCTGCCCCGATTTTCGGTCCTTCGGCCACCTCGCCTGATTTTCAGGAAGAGGGTGCGGGGCTGCTCGTTTTGTTCGCGGCAAAAGGATTTCGGCCTGAAGAGTTCGCCCGCAAGAAGGTGACGCACGCGATCGGCGTGGTGCCCTGGGCCGGAAAAGGCCGGGATACGATCCTGAGTGCCAGCAATGAAGGTGTCTGGCGGCATCGAAACGTGGATGGAACGTGGGTTTCGTGGAAGCTGTTCGACGGTGCGGCCGGGAAACGCCCGAAAACCGGTGCGAGCGAAATTCATCAGGGGCGATTTTCGGACGGGTCGACGTTCTTCGCGACGATCGAGCCCTGGCACGGCACGACCGTGGTCGTCCATACCGAGTCACCGGCCGGTAGCGATCGCTTCGAAAAAGAGAGCCTGCTCGACGACGCGCTGATCGACGGCCACGCCCTGTGCGTGGCGGACGTCGACGGCGACGGCACCGACGAAGTCTTCGCCGGCTACCGGGGCAAAGGCATGAGCGTCGTCGGTTACCGGTACGAAGCCGGCTCGTGGAGCAGGACGGTCGTCGACCCGGCGATCGCGGCGCAGGATCTGCGTTCCGCCGACGTGGACGGCGACGGCCACCACGATATCGTGGCCGTGGGCGGGGCGACGAAAAATGTGGTTTTGTACCGGGCCGTCGTGCCCTGACGGCCGGCCGATTTTGATGCTCGAATGGATCCTTTTGATACGAAGGAACTTATAACGACGTCGATCAGCGAATCTTCGGCCTTCGTTCGGCAATCTGGTGGGCGAACTGAAGTCAATTCGGAAAAAATTCGGCGAAAATCTGGACTTTTTGTCGTCCGTTCCGAAGGATTCCGACGTATTGGAAGTGTGGAACGCAAGGATCACGGTCGCGACGGATCGCGGGAATTTCTCAAGCACGAAGACCGAAGCCTTTCTTACTGACGCGCACCCTGAATTGACATCTGGACAGGCAAACCGGTTCGAATGGAGGTCACCTGGCCATGTCCGAACGCAATTACGAAACGAAATCCCCAGCGAACCGGATCCGCTTCGAGAATCTTGGAGAGAACTTCCGCCAGGATCTGGAACGTCTGTTTCCGCGTGCTATATTCAGTTGTGAGAGTGGTGCACGAATAGCGGAGCCAGTGGAACGGCAACTTGATCCGGAATGGGACTTGTTTCCCGGTTTCGAGGATCGAGGAATTGAGCAATTGCTTGGGAAGGCGAGATCCGGTGGGCAACTTCCGGATGCGCTCGACGCGGGGGCTGGTGCCTCATGCACTTCATCAGATACAAATTCGAAGTGTCGCGGAGGGAGGGGTTCCTTTCCCATGAGTTTTATTCAGCGATTCCTGGAACGGGTCCTGCGCAACAGTCCAAGACGCATGGCCCGGACGAGCTTCGAAGATCTCAGCCAGGATGAGCTGGACGCCCACCTTCAAGTAGGCCGCTACGGCGAATACCTGCTGACGGACGCGATCCGGCCGAGCTTCGGACTCGAGATCGTGCCGCGGGAAGGCTATCGAAGAGATACGTATCGCGATCCTGAAACGGGTGCCACGATGCCCGTTCTTGCCGCGAGTGTCTCAGCCGAACGCCTTTTCGATGTCTTCATGGAACTGCTCACTCCCCTGGGCGACGAAATCGACGTCGTCATGGAGTCGAGCCATGAAAGCGAGCCTGGCTTTCATTCCGACATGTACCGTGAGCATATGGACAGCGTCATCTTCAAGAGCACGCTCTACGACTACGAAGAGTTGCTCCTGAACGACGGCTGCACCGGTCTGGCGGCCCTCAATCCCAATGGCCCGATGGAAGTTCAGTTCGACGAACACAAACTGATCTTCATCTACGCTCATGACCTCGCGCCCTTCGAGGAAATCCTCCAGGCGTCGGGGCTCAAGCGGGACGACTCCCTCCGGTTCATCTCCGAGGCCGAGCATCTTCACTCGACCGACGATGCCTACCGGGAACAGTTCGACGAGCTGAAGTTCCGCCTCGGAATCGACCAGGACTGATTTCACGAACGTTCGAAAATCGAGGGAAGGACGGATGTGCCGAAACCGGCTTCATCCGTCCTTCCCCTTTTTCGTTTCGGCTCATCCGGGAAATGCCGGATCCGAAGACAGAGTCGATTCACTCGGAATGGCCGGGCGGCATCGCTTCCTGTGTCCGTTCGACGAGCGGCACAATCGAAGACACCGAACTTTCGAGGGTCAGCTCCGCGGCGGCGGCCACGTTATCGGCTGCGCGCTGAGGAACGGCCAGGCCCAGCACGATCGAAGCCCCAGCCAGACACATGGCCGGAATCAGATACCAGGGCGATTCGTCACGATGAGGGACGGAAACGTTCGCGGCTTCGTCTTCGACCGGGTCGGAATCGGTTCTTTCCATGCGGAACACCATGCTCAGAGCCGTCCGCGACATTCCCAGAAAAATCCAGGAGAGCGAAAGGATCAAGACGCAGATCAGGAGATAACGGCCACTCTGGATGCCACTGATGAGGATCATCATTTTCGCCGGGAAAACGCCGAACGGGGGCATTCCGGAGATGGCGAGGACACCCAGGATCCAGAGAACGCTCGTCACGGGTGCGAGCGTACGGGCATGGCGAACATCGGCGACGGCATGGCTGTCGTACGTCCTGACGAAAGAGCCGGCGCAGATGAACAGCATGGCCTTCACCACGGAATGGTTGACCATCAGCCAGGCCGCGCCGTAAGCCCCCATCGAACCCAGACCGACGCCAAGCGCGATCAGGCCCATGTTCTCCAGGCTCGAATAGGCCAGCATGCGCTTGAAATCCTTCTGACCATGGAGAAAGATCGCGGCCGTCAGTACGGAAAGCAGGCCCAGAATCACCAGCGCCTGACGAGCGAAATCGGACTCGCCCGCGGCGTCGCAGATTCGCATCATCCGCAAAATGCCGAGAAATGCGGTGTTGCTCAGCAGGCTGCTGGCCGCGGCTGCGGGCGAAGGCGACTCGCAGTAGGCATCCGGCATCCATGAATGCATGGGTGCAAGACCCATTTTCGTACCATAGCCGATGAGCGTCAGAATGAACGCCACGCGCAGCCATTGAAGGTCGACGTTTCCGGATTTTGCCGCGGCGAGCATGTCCGGCAAGGCGAGCACGTCCCAGGGTGTCGGATACTTCGCGCCGGAAAGCGCGATCGCCATGCAGAACGTCCCCAGAAGCGCCAGCGCGATACCGACGGAGCACAGCACAAGATATTTCCACGTGGCTTCGAGACTTTCGCGGCTCCGGTGGTTGTAAATCAGGGGAGCCGTGGCCAGTGTCGTCGCCTCGATGGCGACCCAGAACACACCCAGGTGCAACGTGCAAAGGGCCATCGTGAGCGCGCCGAGAAAAGCCAGGTGACAGGGCACATAGCTGTCGCTTTTGGCGCGGCGGCCGGATCGAACGTAATCGACGGCGGCCAAAGAACATGGCAAGTTCACGAGGCTCGTCAGAAGCAACAGCAGCCTGCCGAGGTCGTCGGTGCCGAAGACTTCGCCGTAGCGATCGCCGGACGTCACGATGACGAGCGTCAAAACGGCATGACACGCTGCGACTGAAACCAGAACGACAAGCTTGCCCTGCAGCTTCGGCAGGAACATGCTCAGCAGAGCACCCAGAAACGGCAACGCGATCAGCAATTCCAGCAGAATCATCGAGGTCTCCTGAAGCGCTTAGCGGGTTGAGCGTTCCGGTCGATCGGCGGTTCCCTCGCGAGAAGGAGACGCACCGTCGGGCAATCGGTCGAGAAGCCGCAGAAACCCGTCCAGAACCGTCAGCGGGTGGGGCGGGCAGCCTGGTATGTACATATCCACAGGCAGGATTGACTCGACACCGTTATGACAGAAGGCGCTGCCCGCAAAAGGGCCGCCGCTGATGGCACAAGCCCCCAGGGCGACTACCAGCCTGGGTTGAGGTAAGGCGAGATAGCATTTTTCGAGCGCCACCCGCATGTTTTCCGGAATCGGGCCGCTCACCAGCAGCATGTCGGCGTGGCGCGGCGATGCCACGACGCCGATACCGAACCGGCTCAGGTCGAAGACGATATTCGACATGGCGTTGAATTCGTCCTTGCAGCCGCCGCAATCGCCGGCCGAAACGTGGCGGATACGCATGGACCGGCCGAAGATTCGCAGCATCGATTCCTGCAGCTTTTCGACGACAGGTGCTTCGTCGTTGCGGAGCTTCAGCCCTTCACGCGAAGTCGACGCCGTGCGGAAGTCGTTGCTCAGCTTGAAGATCTGCTCCGGGCACGATTGCACGCATTCCGAGCAGAACACACACCGGCCCAGATCGAGCGAGATATCCGGCTGCAGCGTGATGGCATCCGTCGGGCAGCTCGCCAGGCACTCCTGGCAGTCCGGCGGGCAGGCCGTACCGGTCGGGTGGACCGTCGGGCGCCCGAGGTACGTGTCAGGCATGTTCGCGGGTTCGGCGGGATAGGCGAGAGTCCGCTGACCCTGAGCCGCCCGATTGATCAGCCACGTCAGCATCTCACCACCTCCGCAAGTTTCGGACGGCCTTCACGCGCGTCTCGACGTTCGCACACAGGTTCGCGTTTATGGTTCACAGGTCGTGGCCGTTGTATGCCAGGTTGCAGGACTTGTTGCATACGGGGAAATCGCTGATCGCGTTGCCTCGATTCGCGAGCTGCATGGCATTCCAGTTCTGGAACGAAGGATCCTGGCTCTTGAAACGGACGAGTTTCCCCTGGTCGTCGTAAACGTAGGCCAGCATGACTTGCCCGCGCCAGCTTTCGACGAGGCTCACGCAGAAATCGCCGCGTTTGGGCGACGTGCCGAAGTCGGGCCGGACCGGTGCCGAGCGTTCGTCCGTCAGCGACTCCAGTATCCGCAGGCACAAGGCGAGGGAGCGTTCGATCTCCCGCCGCCGGATCGTGGCCCTGTCCAGAACCGAACCTTCGACGCCCAGAGCGATTTCGGCATCGTGCCGCTGCCAGAAGCCGACAGGGTGGTCGATCCGGACATCGACACCGACACCCGAAGCGCGTGCCACCGGGCCGACGAAGCCGAAGGCGAGGGCATCCTCGCGGCGGACGCACGCACTGCTTTCGAACCGGCTCAAGACCGAAAGCGATGAGAACATCTGTTCGAGGCAGTCGGAAATCTGCTGGCTGGCGCTGCGGAACCGCTCGATCAGCCGGACTTTGGTCGCATGTGCGAGACTTCGGCGAACGCCGCCGGGCCGGACGAAGTAACGCCCCTGACGATTACCGCCCAGATCCATGGCCGTGTTGAGAAACTCGCCACGCAGCCTTCCGAAATAGGCGGCACTGGGCCAATAGGCGACATCGCCGGCCAGAGCCCCCAGATCACCCACGTGATAGGCCAGCCGTTCGTTCTCGAGCGCGAACGCCCGCAGGGCTTCGTCGTGCAGCGAAACTTCGATCCCGTGCAGGCTTTCCATGGCCTGGGAGTGTGCGATCGCGTAGGCCACGGCGGCATCGCCCGCGATCGATTCGATCAGCACTGGCTGGCGCGCCGGATTGGCATTCAGGACCATTTCTTCGGCACCCCGGTGCTCGAAACCGAGCATGATTTCGAGGTGTTCGATCCGTTCGCCGACGCACGAAAACCGGAAATAGCCGGGGCCGATCACGCCGGCGTGGATCGGCCCGACCCCGACTTCGTGGACGGCATCGCCCGCCAGGCTCCAGAAGGGATAATCGCGGCCGATGTTGTTTTCAGGAACGGTGCCGAGCTTTCGGCCCGGTTCGAGTTTGGCCGCCGGCACGGGATGCCGCACCGGTTTGAGCCAGGGGTGCCCTTCCGGGCGAATGCCGCACTGTTCGAAGAGTTCACGCTCGGCTCGATCGGCGGCGGGGACATCCAGTGCCAGAGACCGATAAGCCGAACCTGGCGGAACTTCGGCAATGAGAACGCCCAGCCGCTGGCCCGGGTCGTCCGCGACGATGGCGAAAATCCGGACCAGATTCCGGCCCGGCAGATCCTGGCCGAACCAGGAAACGAGCCGCGCGCCACCTTGAATGGCATCGAAGGTGCGAGCACGCAGGACATCGACCGTCACTTTCGGGATGTCGCTCAGACGCAGCGGCTCCGCATTGCGGAAGATCTTGAACGGATCGATCATGAGTCGCTCGAACCTCAACGGTTGGGAATACGTTCCAGGCGCCCGGTCAATCGCGCAGGCTGCTCAGTTCGGTCGTATCCAGGTGTTCGAATGCCTGACTGATGTGGAACAGGACGATGCCCATGACGAAAACGCCGACGAAGACATCCAGCAGGATGCCAAGTTCGACGACGACCGGCGTTTCCCGCACCAGCGCCAGGCCGATCAGGAAGATCCCGTTCTCGATGGTCAGATACCCGATCACCTGCATCAGGGCCTGGGTGCGAATGACCAGCAGCAGCAGGCCGATCATGATCGTCGTCAGAGCCGTCGGCACAAGCAGGTCGGAGAAGTGGGGAATCGCGGCCGGCAGGGGGAGATTGATTCCGAGTGCGAACGATAGCCCGAAGAGAACCGCCGCCAGGCTGACGGCCGTCGCCTGATCGACGAGCGATCGCAGTTCGACGGAAACCGGCGCGGAGCGGACGGAACGCAGCAGGACGAAGGGAATGACGAGCCCGCGGACGACGAGAATCGCCACGCTCATCAGCACCACGTGAAATTCCAGCTCTCCGCCTGTCAGAAGCAGCGGCATCAGCCCCAGCAGTGCCGCCTGGGATGCGTTCATCCAGACCGAGGACTTGAGTTTGCGTGTCGCGACGATCAACAGGTCGAGAATCAGCACCGCGACGAGCAGAATGTCGATGAACTCGTGCAGCAGAACTTCATCCATCGAATTCATGACGGAAGCCCCCGAAATTCGCCCATTTCCACGAGCATCACGACGACGCTCAGAGCCGCCAGAATGAAGGCTCCCAGCAGAATCCCCGGAATCCTGTTCATTTTCAGGCGTGCCATCCCTACCTCGACGGCCGTGACGCAGACCGACAAAACGCCGATCTTGATCACGAACGTCACGACATCGGCCCACTGGCTTTCGAAGTGGTGCGGAAAGATGATCCGCCCCAGAAGCGACTGAAACACCAGCAGTTTCACGGCCGCGCCGTATTCCATCAGTGCGAGATCGGGGCCGGAGTGGTCCAGAATCATCACTTCGTGGATCATCGTCAATTCGAGGTGCGTCGTGGGGTCATCGAACGGCACGCGACTGTTCTCAAGCAGGATCAGCACGAACAGAGCGAACGACAACGGCAGCAATGCCGGCCCATAGTGGGCCCAGGTGATCATTTCCATCTGGGCGAGCGTGCCGGTGAGCGACCATTCGACGCCGAACTTGTGCGGATCCGCATGGCCCAGCAACCCCAGACTGACGAGAATCAGGAACATCGTGGGCTCGGCCAGAGCCGCGAAACTCGCTTCCCGGCTCGCTCCCATGCCCTCGAACGCGCTGCCGGTGTCGAGAGACGCCAGGATGATCGCAAGCCTTCCCAGAGCCAGCACATAGGCGAAAACGATCAGGTCGCCCGAAAAGTGGATCGGCGCGGTGAAGCCGGCCATCGGCACGATCAGCCCCGCCGTGATCGAGGAGGCCACCACAAGCAGTGGAGCCCAGCGGAAGACCTGGCCCGTCGCCGTCGAATAGACGACCCCCTTGCGGCTCAGCCTCGCCAGATCAAGATACGGCTGCCAGATCGGCGGCCCCTTCCGGCCCGCGGCCACGGCCTTCAATTTGACGATGATCCCGATGAACATCGGTGGCAGCACGATCAGAATGAACATCTGAATCGTTCTCTGCATCAACGTTTCTGCGAGCCAGGCGAACTCTGCCATCATTTGTCTTGCCTTTCCTCAGAGTACCGCCACCCAGGCCAGCATCGCGACGAGCGTCAAGGCCATCATCGCCAGATAGAGCTGGATCGAGCCGGCCTGGATCCAGCGCAGCCGGGACATGTACTTGCCGACGAACCGGAAAATCGGGTCATAGACGTAATGCAGCATGCCATCCACCGATTCGATCCGGACCCGCATCTTCGCCGGAAACGGTTCCCGAATTTCGGGCCGATGCACCTTCTGCCATGTCCACTTGCTTACATAAGCACTCAGCGGATCGAAGTAGGAAAGCGGCCCGTATTGCCCGCGTGCGAAGGAATCGGTGTAGCCGAAGCCGCAGTCCCACGTCAGGCCCGAATCGATCGTCGCCGCATTGAGACGTCGATCACGCCAGCGTTTGAGTCCGAGCAGGAGCATGAAAAGCAGCGAGGCCACAAGCGAAAGCCAAAGCAGGAGCGAGCGGACGTCCGAATCGGCCTGACGGGAAATGCCTTCCGCATAGCCGGAGTTGACGAGGCTCTCCGCAACGGCACGCCGCACGACGAAATAGCCAAGGATGGGCAGGATGCCCAGAACGATGATCGCGAAGGTCATGAACTTCGCGATCCAGCGATTTTCCGGCGACAGCTCCGCTTCGCTGACTTTTTCCGCCGCCGCCGTACGAGGGTTACCCAGGAAGCCAAGGCCCCAGACCCCCGTGAAACAGGCAGCGGCCAGGCCGCCCATCAGCCCCAGAACCGCGATCGCCACGATCGCCAGGTCGCGCCCCACTGGCCCCAGCGCCAGTACGCCGCGAAACAGGCCGTCGTAGATCATCAGCTCACTGTTGAAGGCGTTCAGCGGCACCATCGCCGAAAGGGCCAGCGCCCCTGCCCCGAACGCGGCAGCCGTGACCGGCATGCGCAGGTGCAGCCCGCCCAGGCGAGCGAGGTCGTCGGTGGAAGACTGCTGAATGATGTTGCGAGAAGCCAGAAACAGGCACGTCTTGGCCAGCATGTGATTCAGGATATGGAACCAGACACCGACGAACGCGAACGTGGTGACCACCCAGGCCTCGCGTGCGACACCCCAGAACGCCAGGCCCGTGCCGATCAGGATGATCCCGACATTCTCCATACTGGAATAACCGAGAATGACCTTGATGCGGGCACTCGTCAGTGCACCGGCGAGGCCGGCCAGGCCGGTCGCCATGCCGATGAGCATCAGCAGCCCCGCAAGCCATGGAAGGCGTTCCGGGCCGAGAAGCGGAATCATGCGGATCAGCGTGCGAATCAGAAGGAACAGGCTCACTTTGGCCATCAGGCCCGAAGAAATCGCGCCGAAGTGGGCCGGAGCGTTGCGGTAGACCGTGCGGATCCAGACATGGAACGGAAACAGGCCCGCTTTGGTTCCGAAGCCCGCGAGCACGAGAAAGACAAGCCCCCAGGCCGTCACGGGGTTGGCTTCGCTTGCGAAGTGACCGTCCCAGAGCAAGGGTCCGCCTGCCGGCCCGAACTCAGCCCCGCCAAGTTTCGCAAGCAGCGGAAGCGCGACCATGAGGCAACCTGTGGCAAGGTTCGCCGAAGCCAGATAGGCCCAGAGGCCATGACCGAAATAGTGATCTTCGGGAAGCGAACGACCACGCTGCCAGACGACCCCGCAAAGGGCCATCGTTTCCCATGCGATCAAAAACAGGATGACATCCCTGGCCGCCAAGCAAACGCCCAGGGCCGGTATCAGGACGATCAGCGCACCAAGATCGAGTTCCGATTCTTCACGCCAGAGGGATGCGAGAATCAGGCCCCCGAACAGATTGACGAGCAGAAGCATCATGGCTTCGGACACGCCGATCCGCATGGCGCAGGAACCGATCGGCAGAAACCATGGCCCGGTGAATTCGACGGCGGAACCGCTTGCGAGCGTCCGAACCGAAACCACTGCGGCCATGACCATCGAAGCCGCGGCAGCCGACAGCAGAATACGCCGGAGCTGAGGGCGCAAAGCGGTGTTCGCGAAGATACTGAGAGCGATCAGACTCAACCCGGCAATGAACGATATCGACCACGCGACCTGGATGATCATTTTCGGTGCTTTCGATCTGGACACGCCGCTCGATTCGGGAAGTACGAATCCTGAGCCAAGGACACTTGCATGTCAACCCCGCAAATTCGATGCCGGCCCCTGTTCTTCGCTCGGCCGGATCGATCTTCTGGTCTCGAAGTATCGCCTGCTTCGCTTTCCGAAGCGGGAACTTCGAAATGGGGCGACCGATTTCGAATGAAGCAGGGCGTACCTGGCTCGCCCGAATCGATCGCCCAGGAATTTCGCAAGCGCTGGATTTCTTTCCGCGAAGCCGCCGGACCTTCGATGAAGATGCCGGGACCGAATTCCCATACCGGAACGACTCAATCGTTCGAGACCGTTGGGAATCGATATCCGAGCCGGAACGAGCTTTCGTGCGCGGAGAGGCTTCGCATACGATCGAGGCCGACGAATTCGACTTTCGAGTCGCCGACTCGTTCGATCTCGTTCTTGAATTCGTGCAGGATCTCGAAGGACGTATGATCGATGACCGAAACGTCTTCGTCGATGAACAGGCGAATGTGCCTGGCCTGCTTGGGAATCGACTCGATCGCCTTGCTCAGGGCGAAGCTGTTGAAGCACACGACAGGACCGCCGAAGTGCAGGTCGAACGAGTCGTCATGCGAATCCGTCGAAACGACGGGATTCCGGAACATCGCCCGGATCCGGGAAGGAATGTGGCTGATCGCTTTCCCGGTCGGGATGCCTTTTCCTTCACCATCGCGCTCCATCTTCGAATCGAAATACAACGCCACGCACAGCTTCAGCACCGTTCCGACCGCGATTCCGATGAGAAGGTCCGTCAGGAGTGTCGCCACGATCGTCGCCACGAACAGGAACAACTGATCCGGGCCGATTTTCGCAAGGTGCCGCCAGATCTTCGGTTCGCACATCCGATAACCCGTATAGATCAGGATGGAAGCCAGAATCGTATACGGAATGGCATTGATCAGCGACTTGAAGAGCGACAGGTAAAGCACGAGGAAAATCGCATTGTACATGTTCGACCAGAGCGTTCGGCCGCCCGCCACGATGCAGGCCTTGCTCTTCACCCCGCCAGGGATGATCGTCAGGCCGCCCGCCATGCTCGAGGCGATGTTGCACATACCCATCGCCAGCAGCGTGCGGTTCGGGTCGCTCTTGCGGTGAAACGGGTCGATCCGGTCGATGGCCGCAGCTGTCGCCAGCGATTCGACGCCATCGATCAGCGTCAGCGTCACCACAGTCACGATCGCGACCGTGTACAGATGGCTGCTGGCGAACAAACCAGAGAAATGCGGCACCGTGACGCCGTGTTCCAGCACGTTGTCCGGCAGATGGATGAGGTAATCGCCTTCCAGCCCAAGAACGACGCCCGCGAGCGAACCCAGCACGACGACGATCAGTTGCGGCGGTATTTTGCGCACATTTCTGTTCTTGCTCGACGCGAGAATGAACAACGTCGCCAGGGATGCCATACCGAGGAACAGGACCGATGGATTCGCCCTGCTGAGTCCATCGGGAATCTCGGCGACATACTCGAAAAACGTATGCGCCTGAAATTTCGACCCCATCAGGTAGGGTATCTGTTTGGCGATGATCAAAAGACCGATCGATGCCAGCATGCCTTCCACGACGACCGAAGGAAAAATGGCACTCAGCTGAGCGGCCTTCAACAGGCTCAGAACGATCTGAATGGCTCCGACGATCATGATCACGGCCAGCAGAAGCGGGTAACCCTTGACTTTATCCCCCTCGCCAAGAGCCAGCATCCCTGTGAGCAAAGCCGGCGCCAGGCCCGCAGCAGGGCCGCTGACAGTTACGTAAGTTCCGCCGATGAAGGGCACGATCGCACCCGCGATAATCGCTGAGGTGAGCCCCGTGATCGGTGGTGCGCCTGAGGCGACGGCGATTCCGAGAGATAGCGGCAGGGACACGATCGAAACCAGAAGACCGGCGAGAATGTCGTGTCGCCAGTGTTTCAGCCCCGGTATCCCGTTACGGGGCACTTCCGCACGCAATTCGTTCATGGACATGGAACACCATCCAGATTCAGGTGGGGGTGAATCGGGTATTTCGCAGCTCCGAAATCGCGAAATGCACTCGAATGCCATTTCGATTCGCGGAGCGATGACAAGTATGTTTTCGCGCGGACACGACGGCGATTTCGAATCGCAGCGTCCATTCTCGCGACCCGCATTCCGCGGTATCGCGTCAGTCCTTTTGAGACGAAGGATTTGCGCGTCGATTGACCTGGCAGCGAACGGTGTCGGCAATTACCGGCAACCAGGAGGATCCGGTTTCAACAGCGTAATAAATGTAACCGCGAATAGATCGATTCCACCGATCGCATACGGATCGATAGTATAGTACGCAAGGACTGGATCGTCAGGCGACCGCCGGTTTCGGTTCCCACGTAAGGAACCTCATCGAAGAAATTGTCCTCGCCATCCTTCGACTCGTTTTCCCTGACTTCCTTTTCCATCTCGCAGAAGACAAGCCGTTCCGAATCCTCGAAATCGGCGTGACCTTGCACCCATCGCGGATAAGGGTCTTCGTGCGGTTCGACTTTCGCGAATTTCGCCGACCCCGTCTCGCTGCTACCGACCACCAGCACGATCAAATTCCTCACGTCGACCGAATGGACATTCGGCAGAGGCAGGAAACATATGATCAGTAATAGTGAGACGGTTCGGTTGAGCATCGATCCTGTCGCAGGAAGACGATACGTGCACGAGGTTCACGCATCGGACAAGAAGGTCGTATTCGAATCCTATGTCCGAATGGGCGAAGACGCAAGGGCAAATTCGCGAAATCCGTCGTCTCAATCTCCGCTTGTACGATATGAATGGAATATCGTCGATCCACAAAACTCCCCGGCCCGGTTACGGCCGGGGGTCTGGATCGACGTGTGCCATGATGATTTCCCGTGAATCCGATCATCCGGCTCTTCCGCAGACAGCGGAATCAAGCTTCGAACAGGTCAGGACGTACCCACGACGAGTTTCACCAGCTCGAAGTACAGCGGAATCCCGACGGTCACGTTGTAGGTGAACGTCAAACCGAGCGCGGCCGCCAGAGGCAGCGTCGGGCTCGCTTCCGGAATCGCCATCCGCTGAAGTGCGGGCACCGCGATGTAAGACGCCGATGCACACAGGACCATGAACAGCAGATACGTCCCCAGTTCGATTTCCATTCCCGTCAGTTTCACGAATCCGTAGAGTACGAACAGAGACACGGCCGCCAGCAAGTTCGGCGTGATGATGCCGAACGCCACGAATCCAGGCCCCGCTGCCTTCAGATCCTTGATCCGGCGGCACGCGGTCGTACCCATTTCCATGAGAAACAGGCAGAGAATCGGCTGGAATTCGAAATTGAACAGGTGGTCCACCGGTTCGGTCACCTTCACACCCTGCAGCCCCGACAGAAGGCCGATGATCACCCCCGCGAACAGCAGAAACGTACCGGGATTGAGAAAGACTTCATGCAGGAGATGTCCGTCGATGAACCGCTTCTTCTGGCGCTTATTGAAACCCTGATCGGAAGGCATGAGAGAAATGTCCATCGCAGGAATTTCTTCTTCGCTCGACACGGTCGAAGGCGGAACGTAATCCGGCTCGCCCGGCATGCGGCCCTGGGAGTCCAGACCGAAATGGCGCAACCGCGAAGCCAGGAAAAGGGCCACGATACAGCCGGGAATTTCCATCACGGCGAGCAGCACAGGCATATAAGGTGCTGTCGCGACCTTGAGGAAATTGAGGAAGCCGAGGGCCGTCACGAACGTACCGGCGGAAGTCGAGCCGTAGTGCCCGGCGATCGCGGCGGCGTCGATCTTTTTCACGTTCGAAAACAGGCGAATCCAGTAGTACACGAAGGTACCGACCAGGCTGTTCATGACGAACCCGAGCGCCATGAATGCCGCGATGAAGATCAGGGCGCTGTCGAACGGGAGTTTCGAAAGCTCTTCGCCTCCATGCCAGCCGATCCCCAGCAGGAGAACGATCGTCAGTGACTGGTACAGGGCCTTGGGAAATTCGAATTCCACTTTCAGAAGCGGAATAAGAAATCCGGTGAAGAAAAACAGCAACAGCGGATTGAACAAGTTCTTTCCGATATTTTCGAGCACGGTCTGGAGCATGGAATGGGGTCCTGCGGTCTGTGGGTCTTCGGAATATGTCTGCAGCCCTTGTCGAATCGCGACGGAAACCCGCTGCGATCAAGCTGCCGGACAATAGGTCGCGTCCATCCAACCGGTATCGTTTTCCGCGTTTGCCGTTCTCTCATGGTACGGCTGCGCGCGAGCGAAGATGATCAAATTCCGGAAAGCGTAGCGCTGCTTCGATCCGTTCCGGACGAAAGCGTCCTCATCAGCGAATTCGGAGGTACGAACCAGGCTCGATCAACAACGCAGCGTGCGAAATGTCTCATTCGGGTTCATAAATCTTGAAGTGCCCGCACCAATTTCATACTCGAAAGCCCGATAACGGGCCACCTTGCAGGATCGACGCTCGAATGTGCAGGAAAGATCGATGGAACCATTCTCGGCGTTTTCGGATCCCTCATATTCGGAGATCTCGGTCTCAGCGACGCAAATCGGCTGCATTTCCTCCGGTCTTTCCGAATCGAAAGGCAGAGTGAAACGAGGCACTTCGTGCGTTGAGTCGCTTTCGGAAATGCTTAAGTATGAGGAATCGAATAACGATTCGAATTCTGGAGAACGTTCGACGCCCGAACTCAATCCCTGACGCAATGCCGGAAAGGGCAATAGCGAAATGATCAGGATCGTCGAGACCAATCTCCGAATCATACCCATCCATTCCACAGGACCGGCGAATCACGGAAGTTCCTAATCGGCTCGCAAACCCGAACTTCCGGATAGCAACACAATCATAGGTTCTTCCAGGAGATACTCAAGTCCGATTCATCAAAATTCATGCTTCGACATGTGAGAATCTTCCCGGGTCGCCAGGATCGTGAATTACGGAAAAGGACGGCGATCGAAGTGGTCGACGTGGCTGTGTTCGCTGCCGTCCGCTCATCGAAAACTCTTGACTCTTCTGCGATTCGCTCCGAAGCCGTTCGCACCGACCATTTGATTCGGACCGTCCGAATTGGTAATATTTCTTGTTCGTGCGGCATCTTCATTCGGTTTCGGACTTTCGGAACGACGATCGGCCGCCCATCCCCTACACGTCCCTATCAAGAGGAACACGCGTGTCCTTCCCCAAAATGCCGGGCATCCTCGTCAAAGCCACGAGCCTTGCCTTGTTGATGTCGATCGGTGCCTACGCACAGGATACGAAAAAGAACGCCGCGGCCAAAACCGCTGCCGTTCCGACTGGAGCCGAATTGAAGAACAAAGCCAGCTATGCCCTGGGTCTGAACATCAGCCAGAGCCTGAAAGCTCAGGGTGTCGAGATCGACGCCGAAGAATTCGCCAAAGGCATCAAGGACGGCCTGAGCGAAACGGCCCCGACCATGACGCCTGAGGAAATGCAGGCGATCCTTACGGCCTTCCAGAAGGAACTGACGACCAAGCGGGCCGAAATGGCCAAGGCCGAATCGTCCAAGAACATGACCGCCGGCAAGACCTTTCTGGCCGAAAACGCCAAGAAGGAAGGCGTGAAGACGCTGCCCAGCGGCCTGCAGTACCAGGTCCTCAAGCAAGGCACCGGCCCCAAGCCGACCGCTTCCAGCAACGTGCGGACCCACTACCGCGGCACACTGATCGACGGTCGTGAGTTCGACAGCTCGTACAAGCGCGGCGAACCGGCCGAGTTCCCCGTCAACGGCGTGATCCAGGGCTGGACCGAAGCCCTCCAGCTCATGCCCGCCGGCTCGAAGTACAAGCTCTTCATCCCGGCCAACCTGGCCTACGGTGAGCAAGCCCCTCCCGGCAGCATCATCGCCCCCAACAGCACCCTGATCTTCGAAGTCGAGCTGCTCGAAGTCCTCAAGTGATTTCCTGACAGCCGCCCGATTTCGAGGTCGCAATTTCGACGATCTGAGTCCGCAAGGTCTCAGGTCGTTTTTCGTTTCGCCTTCAGTGCGCGGATTTTTTCGAGAGCTTTGACATCGGCGAGATCCTGAGCCCGACCGGACGCTTTTTTGTTGACGATCAGATCGGTTTCGCTAATGAAATGACAGGGAACCGAACCGAAATTCAGTTCATTACGATTCTTCCATACGACGGCGAATTCCTCAATCCCGTCGATTTTCGCGAGCAAATCGATCCGGGTGGGGGCTACGCCCAGCTGAATATGCCACTGGAGATCGAGGAAGTCCGACTCGCGAAAACCCAGGTCGGTTCCCCCGAAAAACTGGCGGATCGCCTGAACGATGCGTTCCGCATTCTCCGGAGTATGGTCGAGGAATACATCGAGATCCTTCGTCGCACGAGGTCGACCATAAGCGGCTACCGCGTGCGCTCCGACGATCAGATATTTCACCTCATTTGCATTTAATGCGGCGATAAACTCTTCGTAGTCCTGGCAGGCCATCGAGACCCCTTGCCTTCAGGCAGCTTTCCGTACAATCGGCCACGGCAAGGATCCGCTCTTCGGGGGTCATTCCAAGATACCAGAAACGAAAATCCTCTTCATCCGTTTCGGTCACATGCACCTTGCGGATCGTCCAGACTTTCCCGCCGCGTTCGACCTTGCCGATCTCGTGCGCCATTGACGTATCTCTTCGCGACATATCGAATCTTCTTCGATTCTATCCGACCCGCATTCGAACGAGAAATACCTTTCGAATCCGTCAGTCGCCCTTCCCCGTCCGGCTCGTTTCGAACCGAACGGAGAAGGCTGCGACGAAACCGGTTCAATCGTCGTCGTCGTCGGCCAGACCGGCCCGGCGGCGTTCTTCTTCTTCACGCTCTTCCTCTTCCTCGAACATGCCAGGCTCTTCGCCGGGTCGGCCGGGATAGGGGCGCGTGTCGCCGTAGACGCTGTACCAGTTGATCCGGTTGAGCCAGTAGGGGTCAGGGGCGTCGATGTGGCTCCAGTCAAGCTCCAGCGTTTTTTCCTGCCAGTATTTGTCCAGGGCCGTCATCTTCTTGCCGCTCGGGTTGCGTTCGTCGAGCGCGATTTGATTCGGCACGGACTGATAAGGCTTCATGTCAGGCAGATCGGTGAAGCAGGCCTCCAGCGGGAAGGCCATGGCGTCGAACCGGTTCATGGCCGGCAGGCCGAGCATCAGCTCGATGGAGCGGATCATGCTCGTCGTCGTATGGAAAGTCGAATCGACATAACCACGCTTCGTGTAGGGGCTGATCACCAGATACGGCGTGCGGTGGCCGTCCACGTGGTCCGGGCCGGCCTGGGCGTCGTCTTCGATCACCATGATGCACGTCTTCGCCCACTGCGGGCTTTTGCTGACGGCTTCCACGATCCGGCCGAGGGCAAGGTCGTTGTCGGCCATCATGGCCCGGGGCGTCGGGTATTTGGGGTTGAGCCCTTCGGCGTGGTCGCACGGCAGGCTCAGGATCATGAGATTGGGCACCTTGTTCTCGCGGCTGAACTGTTCGTATTCGGCGATGAACTTGTCGGCCCGGTCCTGATCGCTCTGCCAGAGCGGCCAGTACATGTAATTCGGGTGCGTGTAAGGCTTGAGCCGGGGGATGGACGGAAAAGCCAGGAATTTGAACTTGCCGGTTTTCTTTTCGCGGTCTTCCCAGACTTCGAACCAGTCTTTGGGGGCGGGTTCGACGCGATTCTGGTCGTCGTCGCAGGCTTCACCGTACATCCGCAGCGTCTTGCCGTGGTCCAGGACATTATCCCAGAGTGCTCCCGCGGAAGAGATCGCCATGGCGTCGATGGCGTCGTCCGGATAAGTCCGCGAGTATCCGACGTAAAAGTGTTCCAGGTACTCCGTCGCCATGGCCTGGGTGCTCCAGGCATGGCCATCGGCGGAGTTCGTTCCGGAGACGTAGGCATTGTCGAACAACGTGAATTCGGAAGCCAGCTTGCGGTGATTGGGCATGACTTTCGCCCCCAGGCTTGCCAGGGTCGGGTCTCCGTTGCCCTGAGGCAAGTCGCCGAAGACTTCGTCGTACGTCCGGTTTTCCTTGATGATGTAAATCACGTGCTCAATGGCACCTTCGTACACCTTCAGGGCGGGCTTGCGGGGAGTCTGCCCCCAGCGGTTATTGGCGGCGACTTTTTCGGTTTCGGCCGCGATCGGGCGGTTCAGGTCGACGACGCTGACAGTGCCCTGAAAGTCGTGGGCGTTGCCGGCCCGGCCAAGGGTCGTCCGCGCCACCGAGCCATTCCCCTTGGAATTGAGCACGAAGGCCGTTCGGGCATCTTCGGAAAAACCGATGGCCAGCGGGAAATAGCCGACAGGCCGGAAGCCCAGCAACTCGCCGGAGGCGAGGTCGATCTCGGCCAGGGCGTTGTCGCCGCCATCGGCCACAAACAGCTTGCCGCCCGCCACGCCAAGGGCATTCGGCATGGCGCCCAGCAGCCGTTCGCCCTTGTATCGCATTTCGAAGGTGCGGGCGACGGTGTCGGTCGCCAGGTCGATCTCGCTGACAGAGTCGCTCATGGCATTCGCCACATAAGCCTTGCCGCCGTGGAATGCGAAAGCGGTCGGATGCACGCCGACGGTCACGCTTTTCGTCGAGCCGGTGGCCAGGTCGATCAGGCTGACGGTGCCCGTCGCGACCGACTGACGTTCGTTCACGACGACATCCTGCTTGTGGCTTTTGCCTGTACGGTCGCCCGGCTTGGCCAGCGGCCCGCCCCAGTTCGAAACGAGAAGCCGCTTGCCGTCGGGCGTGAGCTTCGCTTCGAAGGGCACGTTCTCCACAGGGAATTCCCGCACGATCTTCGGCGGATCGGCGGACACGTCGATCTGCGAAGCAGTGTTGCGTTCGGCCGAGACGACGTAAAGCGTTTTGCCGTCGGCGGAAATGTCGAAACCGCCGGGCACCGGGTTTTCTTTCACGTCGGGGCCGACGATCGGGATAACCTTGCCTGCCACGAGCGACTTGCCGTCATCGGAGAGCGAAAAGCTCTGGATATGGCCCTTTTGAGTGGATGCGTAAAGCGTCTTGCCGTCCGGCGACCACACGAGGCCGTGAAAGCCGGCGTTCGATCCGAGGCTGATGCCCGCCGATTCGTCGACCTTTTCCCCGGTGCCCAGGAACACGCGGTTGCGGCCCAGCACGGCGTAGAACTTGCCGGATGGGTGCATGGCCAGGTCGCTGGGGCGGCCGGTGAATGCTTTGCCGTCGGCCTCGATCCGCTGACCCGTGCTGACGACGAAAGAACCGTCAGGCTGCCGTCCCATGCGGGGCTGATTCACAAGAGCGGCCGCGATCGCCACCGAGCCGAGCATAAGGCTGGCGGCGACCAGAACGAAGGGTTTCGGGTTCATCGTATCCGATGACATCGTTGGGGATTCCTGATTGAGGTGGGCCGCGACGGCACGTCGGGCGAATCGCAGGTGCCCGGAATGAGAGGGAGAGCCGCGGGAGCTGGCAGGACTCGTGCGATTCCCTTGTTTATCAGATTCGGAGAGTCAAAACCAGTCGTTTCTCAGGCGTTGACGAAGCACATTGCCGATTCTTTACGAAGTCTTCTTCGATTTCGAATCGATTGCCCTTCGGGCCTGAAGCATCACGGAAAGCATGACCCGGCCGATGTCGTCGCGGCGCTCGGCGTATTTCGCAGATTCGAACGCTCCACCGTCGTAGGTTTTGGGGTCGTGAAAAGGCATCGAAAGCCGGAGCGAAGCGCCTTTCACGACCGGGCAGCCTTCATCAGCTTCGGAACAGACCATCACCGCCACAAAGCCCGTTTGCGGATTCGAGACATCCGCATAATGCTTCGAAAATTCCAGCGTTTCGAAGCCTTCAGCCCAGCTGATGCGATATGCAGGATTCGCCGTATCCGGTTCGCCCCTCGGTGCTTCCTGGCCGGTCGGTTCGATTCCGAAACCGATCGCTTTCAGAGTCGCCACGGTCCTGGAATCGAAAGCCGTCGGATCGGTCCCGCCGCTATGAAATCGAATTTCCGGCAGCCCATAGTAAGCCGCGGCCAGATTGCCCATCGATGAGCCGAGAATGCTCCGGCGGGAATTCCCGGTACATACCACGATGACATCGAGCGGTTGCCCCTCCCTGAAATTCGCCGCGATCCAGTGAGCGAGCTTGTCGCCGGCATCGCGATGCACAGGATCGATACGGTCGAACGTCGTGGTGAGGAATGAAGCATGATCCCGAAGTTTCGGATGCAGCTTCGTTCGGCTCTCGGGCGTCGAGCTTTCCAGGGCTTGCGCCAGCTCGGCGGGATCGATCACGCCGTCGGCCCCCGCGACTTTTTCGAAACTTTCAGGATCCATAAAGCCTCCGAGTTCTTCGCGAGCCACGACTCCGTCTTTCGAAAGAGCTTTCATAAGCGTCGCTTTCAGTTTCGAATCGTTCGCAGGGTTCCGGGCCTCGGGGGTTCCATTTTCCTGCACGAGCCAGAGCAGCCTGACGAACGGTCCGACATCGGGCGTGACGGAAATGGCACCGAAGACTGCGAGCGAGATCAGAATTCGCATGGTATTTCGAATCGAACTCCGAATCGTCAGGGCTTGAGGGCGAAGACCTGAACGCTTGCGGCGTAATCGTTCACGTCGTACTTTTTCAGCAGTTCGATGAGGTCTTCGTGAACCGTTTTCTCAGTGGAACAGCAGGAATCGGCGATCAGTTCCAGCCCCGTCGATTGCACTTGCGCCGGCGGAGAACAACACGCGGCCTGGTTTTCGACTTTCGCGTAAGCATTCAAGTCCCGCTTCGTGTCGATGACCTGCACATCGAAAAATCCGGCGGCTTTCAGGCCTGCGACATAATTCTCGATCGAAATGGCACCGGCGATGCAACCGACATAGGCCAGCATGTCATTCGCGAGTTCCGGCGGAAGAGGCTTTTTGAGAGCGATGTCGGAAACGGCCACACGGCCGCCAGGCTTCAGAACACGGGCGATCTCCCGAAACACAGCGTTCTTGTCGGAAGCGAGATTGATTACGCAATTCGAAATGACGCAATCGACCGACGCATCCGGAAGCGGCAGATTTTCGATGTTGGCTTCAAGAAATTCGACATTGTCGAGCCCTTGCCGGCTGGCGTTTTCCCGAGCCCTGGCGAGCATTTCAGGGGTCATGTCGATACCGATGGCCTTGCCGGCCGGTCCGACCTTTTTCGCGGCCAGGAAGACATCCAGGCCGCCGCCCGAGCCGAGATCGACGACGACCTCTCCGGGCCTGAGATTCGCGGTCGCCGTGGGGTTGCCGCACGAGAGCCCCAGATTGGCCTCGGCCGGGATGCTGGCCAGTTCTTCGGGCGTATAGCCGAAAGCCTCGGCGACACTTCGGACACCTTCATGCTCGTTCGAAAGCGAACTTGCGGCGGCAGCACCGTATTTCTGGCGCACGGCTTCTTCAATCGGGCTGGGCATTGGAGGCTCCTTCGGCCGTTCGATCCGGCGACCCATTCTCCATCAGGCATAAGGCGAGATCGAGCAATGGGGCGACGCAGCAGTTTTCGACCCTGTAAAAGACGTTGTTACCATCGCGCCTGGACTTGAGCATGCGCGTGTCGGAAAGTCGCATGAGCTGATTCGATATCGCCTGAGGCTTCATTCCGAGGGTTTTCGCGATGTCAGTCACCGAAGCTTCGCCACTTCGGATGATGTGGTGGAGGATCCGGATGCGCGTATCGTTCGAAAGCACCTTGAAAAGGGCCATGACCTTGACGGCATCGACGAACCCGAGGAGCGGCCTCTCCGCTAGCGGCGGCCTGACGCAGCAGGCATCAGCCGATTGCGTGGCGGGCGGATCGACGTTCTGCAGTTGAATCTCGGTCATGCTCGTCTCCTCTCTTCACTTATACACGACATCGTGTATTCGTGTCAATTTGTTCGCCGCTTCACAGAATCGATCCAACGAGGCGGCATGACCGGCATGATCCGACGATCCGGCATGGGGCTCTTCGCAACGCGCCCGGATTCGGTCGTGCCAGGGGCCCAAGTCGTCGATGCTGGATGACGAGCGTCGACGGATCGGCGCCGAAATGCGGCAGGGGCGTTCGCGCGAAGCCCCGGAAAGCAGGACGAAGCCCAAGATGGCAAAATCGAGCCGTTCCCGACAGCGATCGACCCGGCAGCGTAACGACCTGCGGCCTACCGTCGGTATCGAAGCAGGTTCCATGCTCGAACCGCGCCTGATGATGGCGGCGGACGTGAACGTGCTCTCCATCCAGGATTTCGCGCCGGTCGATGGCGGGCTCGTGCGTGTCAGTTACGACATCTCGGCCCAGCCGGTACCGACGACGTCGCTCGACTTTCGTGTTTACCGGTCCGCTGATGCGACATTCGACGCGACCGACAAACTCCTCGGTCAGTTCGATCTGACCGACGCCAGCGCGCGAGCCCTTGGAGCTCACACGCAGACGTTCGACCTGGGCGAAGCGTTCCGGCCGGATCCGTCGCGGCCTTGGGTGTTCGTCGTCGGCCAGGTTTCCGGCTCGGCCGTCGAGACCGTCTTCACCGACAATATCGGCCAATTCCGCAAATACACCATCGCGGCGGTGAGCCACGGCGGCATTCAGGGCTCCAGCTACAATATCCCGATGTGGGAGGCCAAGATCGGCCACCGGCTTCAGTCTTATGGTTATGACGCCGTCATTCCCTTCAACTGGGCCAATGCCAGCCGCACGCCCGGCGCCGCCGCGAAACAGGCCCCGAGGCTTGGCGGGCGGATCCTGCAGGAAGCCGCGAACTTCCCGGCCGGGGCTTATGTGGACGTCGACTACATCGCCCACAGCCAGGGCACCGTGGTCGTTTCGCAGGCCGCGATCTGGATGAAAAAGCATGAGACGGCCGGCATTCGCGAAGGCTATTCGCGAATGACCCTGCTGGACCCCCACGCGGCCAATCCGGAAGCCCCCAACAACGACGAAAGCATCCCTGGCGGCTTTTTCGGCTGGATGACGAAGACTGTCATCGCCTGGTACAAGGGCAACGCCCGCGACCCGGTGGTGCGCGTGCCCGACTCGATCGACGAGGCCGATGTCTACTACCAGCGCACTCCCGTGAGCGTGAACGGTTCGAACAACGGCCGATATAACCTGCTGGGCCAGGTGCCCGTGATCGGCTCGGCACGTTATATACAGCTCAATAGCCCCGGCCTTGCCCACTCGGGCGGCGGCGGCGTTTATACCTGGTTTTATTTCAATGCCCTGCCCGACTATGCAACGGGCGAAAAGCCGGTGAATCCTTCGATCCTCGAAACGACGGCCATCGCAGCGACCGACGGCAACTGGGCCCGCAACCGGCTGACGACCAGCGACGCAAGCCCGGCGTGGTCCGGAATCGCGGCCCCGGGCGCGACGCTGAAGCTCTATCTGTCGCCGGCCGAAAGCGGTATCGACGCCGCCCGTCCGATCGCCACGACCACTGCTGACGCGAGCGGGGCCTGGACGCTTCAGCCGGCAAGCGCTTTGCCTGCCGGGAATTATCAGGTGCACATCCGGGCCTTTCTGCCGGCCGGGCTGCCGAGGACGAATACGCAGCTGATGCCGACGATCCGCATGGGGGCGCTGAGCGTGCGGCCGACTTCGAAAGTGACGTCAGCCGCGCTGCCGAACGATAAAATCGCCCTGACGATTCCGGCGGGGCTGAACAAGAACGGTCTGGGGTTGAGACTCAACGACCGGTTGCAGACGTTCGACCCGAAGGCCCGGCAACGGCCGTGATGCCCGTGCGGGCAGTCGATCAACAGATCTACCTGAGCCGCGGCACCGGCAGAATCGGCAATTGCTCCAGCAGCCATGCGGGCTCGATACGTGGCTGGGGCACGAACAGCCGCGCGGCCAGCCGCGACGAACCGACGATGCACTCTTTCTCCAGCACGTAATATTTATTGAACCGGTCGATCTGGTGGTTGATGGCGTCGGCCTTCAGCTCACTCGCGAAGCGTCGCCAGCGGTCGTTGAATCGTTCGATGCTCTGGCACAGCCCGGCTGCGCAGTTCATGGCGGTTTTGGCCGAAGGCGGTTTGCTGGCCTTCCAGCGCGGCGGTTCGGCGCAGGTGAGTTCCCACAGGTGGTCAATCGGCTCGGCGAAGGCCAGCGGCCAGTCGCCGGGGCCGCTCGCGACGTTGGCCCACATGCGCAGGCGGCACTGAACCATGTCCAGCATTTCTTTGCGGCGGCGTTCGCACAGGGTCAGCGTGTGCCGCACGACCCATTCGACTTCCCGGCCGCGCCGTGCGAAGGCGGGCGTGTCGAACATACCGAGCACTTGCTTGATCTCGGCTTCGGTGCTGCGGACCGAGGAAAAGGCCTCGTGATCGTCCGAATCGTTCGCCACGGCGAGAACCTCACTTGCCAGGCGGCGGTGCTTCAGAATCGGTCAGCGGTTTGACGAGGCTCCGGCCGTAATGCCACTTCATACGCAGAGGGCCGTAGGCAGCGACGGTTTTCTTCCAGGCTTCGTCGGCTTCGGCCAGCGTTTTTTCGGCGGGTGAGCCCTGAAAAGCGGCTTCGACTGCCTTACCGACGGAATCGAGGAGCGTGCGTGCGTCGGGCACGCGCAGGCCCACGACATAATTCGGGCTGCCGATCTGTTTCAGGATGGCTTCGCCCCAGGCCCCGCCATTGACTTTCGGGGCGAATCGGGGATCGACGAACCCCTGGGCAAGCACGGCATCGCGGGTAGGGAGCATCCGCATCCGGCTATCGGCCGCCCATTGCGGGGCGGTGGCGTCGCCGGCGATGTATTTCAGGAAGTCACGCGCCGCCTCTGCCTGTTTGCCCGACCGGCCTTTGTTGAGCACGGCCACATAACCACCGCCCCGGGGGAGCCAGGCAGAAAGGTTCGGTGGCGAGGTTTTCACGTATTCGCGCCGGTCGGGATCGAAGACGAGCGTCGCACCCGGCAGCGGTGCCACACCGATCTTCGCGGTGCCGCCGGTTTCGGACCAGGCCGGGGCGTTCTCGGCGTAGTCGATCAGCAGGCTGGCCTGACCCTGGCGGAAGGCGGCTCGGGCGTCGTCGGGCGAGACTTTTTCGCCCGGTTTGCCACGCCATTTCACGATCTTCGCGAGCGATTCCGCGAACGGCGGAGTGGCGATCCGGGGCGTGGCTTCGTCCAGACCCATGAGGAAGGAGAAATAATCGCGATGCTTGCCGGCGGCCGTGGCCCGGGCCAGCAGGATATCCAGCGGCAGGTCGTCGTTCGGGCCTCTCAACGTGGGCACGGCGATCGGCTGGGGCGATCGGGCGGCCAGCAGTGCGACGAGCTTGTCGAATTCGTCCCAAGTCGCAGGAGGAAAGTTCACTCCGGCTTTTTCCAGCTCGGCTTTCGTTTCGGGCGAAGCGAATGCGTCTTCTCGATACGCCAGCACCAGGGCGCTCGTTCCGATCGGCACGGCGTAGCGGTCCGGCCCATAGCGGCTGACGGTTTCTTCGAAGGCCGGCGGCCGCGTGGCCCAGTCGGCGTCGAGATCGCCCAGTTTTTCGATCATGTCCCTGTCAACCAATTCACCCAGTCGGTCGCCACGGACGAGCAGGACGTCAATATCGGCCGGGATATCCGCCAGCTTGCCGTCCGCCGGTTTCGGCAGTTCGACGACTTCGACCTCAGCCTGGCGCGAAGCCCGCCATTCGCCGACAAGATCGGCCGTAACGGCCCCGAGGGCGGGGTCTTCGGGACTGGCGACCTTGAGAGTGACGCCGGGGAAGACCGTCTTGCCAGCTTCGGACTCAGAAGATCCGGCGGGCGGAAATGCCGGCCGTTCCGAAGCCCCCTGGCCGCAGCCGTGGAGGAAGGTGGTCGCCAGACCAGCGCAGATCAGAAAAGCGGACGTTCGTGAATGGACCGGCGATAAGCCGAATCTTTTCAGAAGTTTCGGAACGTTCGACATCGTGCTTGTCGTCATGGATCTGCCGGATTCCGAATGCCTGAGTTCGCGTCTCATCCGCTCGAACCGTATTCGATTCACTTCCCAATTTATACGCAGACGATTCCCGCCGTCAAAAAGGGTCTGGAAGGGTTCGATGTTCCGGATTCCGGATCGTGACGAACGCCTCATGAAATCGAGAGGATAATTCAACACAAGAACCTATCATATAAAAGTTTGCATAAATTCAGGACAAGAATTCTCCGGGCCATTTTCGCTGATCATGATTTTTTCGTGTTACGCCCCTTCGATAGGCATTTGCGTACGAATGCGAACATTTCTCAACGGAGGTACTCAACATGAGTTTTCGTACGTATCCGATTATTGCTCTGGCTATGACAGTCGCGGGATTCTCCGGAATTCCCCAGGCTCATGCGGGAATCGTCGCTTTCAGCGGCTTCGACCAAGGTCTCGAAGGCTGGACTTCGAACACGCCTGCCGAAGTGAAATGGCAAGCGGCGGGCGGTAACCCGGGAGGATTTGCCCAATTCGTCGACGGTTCTTCGGGCGAGACCTGGTTCGACGCCCCTGCCCCATTTCTCGGTAATTTGGGGGCAATGAACGAAACAGGTACGATTTCTTACGATCATCGACTGGTTCAGATCGGCAGTCAGAACAACGGCATCGTGCCGCTCGAAGTTCGCCTGTCAGGTCCTGGGGGCCAGGCTTTCTGGCTCGGTACGATCCCGCCGGAAAGCACGCTTTGGAATTCCATAGTCGTTCCTTTTCAGCAAAGTGCCTGGACGGTCTCGAGCGGGAACTGGGACGCCATTCTCGCGGACGTCACGAGCTTGAGGATCCGATTCGAGCATGTCGACAACGGATTTCGAGGCCCGACGAACCGGGAAACGGTGACGATCGACAACGTCACCCTCACGGCCAATCCCGTTCCCGAACCGGCTTCGATCGTATCGCTCCTGATCGCCGGGGCTCTGGGAGCGGGTTATCGGATGCGGCGGCGGAAGAGAATCGACGTATCCTGAACCACGGTATCAGGCTTCAGAACTCAAGCTGGCCGGGGGGCCGATTCGCCGCACGCTTCGCAGCATCGCGGCGCAAGCCTCTCGGCCGAAACGCTTTTGCGTGCGCCGCACCACCGGATATCCCAGCCGCACCAGCGGGTGCTTCGGGCGTGAGAATGCCAGAATGTCGAACCAGACGCTGTCGTCCGCCCGGTTCCACTCGATCAGAAATCGCTCCTCACCCATTTCGGCATGTTCGGGCAGGGTGCCGTAAGCGAAGCCGAATCGAAAGAATTCGCCCGATTCGTCCACGGTATCGACGATGCGGCAGGCATTGAGCCACCACAAATTGATGGCGCGTGCCAGAACCGCGACGACCGCACCTCGCTCGATCGGCACGCCCTCAGGACGCGTGCCCACCCAGCCCAGCCGGAATTGATCCCAACGCGCAAGGGCCACTTTCGCGGCCTGGAATGCGGCCTCACCTTCGCCCAGCCTGATCCGGGTACGGTCCACGTCGAAGCCCGGCGGCACCTCACCGAAGGTGGCCCCGACGGCATCGTAACTGAAGCCGAGCCGACTCTGTTCCTCCAGAAAGCGCTGGATGAACGCGTCGGAAGGCTTGCGGATCAGGAGCATCGAATCCTCCATCGAAATCGGACGCCAAAGGCCGCTTCGGCACTATCCTTCCCCATCGTAGCAGAGATAGAGTAGACAGCAGGCAATCCGGGTACCGAATGCGAATCGAATTCAGAGGTCACGATGCCGAATCACCCACAGGCTGACGCTTCGACCCAGCAGAATCGGCTCGTGCTCCTGACGGGTTGCAGCGGCTACGTGGGCGGCCGGCTGCTGCCGATGCTCGAAAGCCTGCCGCTCAAATTGCGATGCCTGGCCCGCAAGCCTGAAGCCGTCGCCGGGCAGGTGAATTCGTCCACCGAAGTCGTCCAGGGCGACGTGCTCGACCGCCCTTCCCTGGACCATGCCCTGGCCGGCGTTCACACGGCCTATTATCTCGTTCACCTGATGTCCGGCTCGAAAGATTTCGAGAAGGAAGATCGCCAGGCGGCCGTGAATTTCGCCGAAGCCGCCAGAATGGCCGGAGTGCGCAGGATCATTTACCTTGGCGGACTCGGCGACGACGAAGCGGCCGGGCTTTCGCCCCACTTGCGCAGCCGCCATGAAGTCGGGCAGATCTTTCGTGACTCGGGAGTGGAGACGATCGAATTTCGGGCCTCGCTCGTCATTGGGGCGGGCAGTCTGTCGTTCGACCTCGTGAAAACGCTGACCGAACGGCTGCCCGTCATGCTGTGCCCGCTGTGGCTCAAAACACCGACTCAACCGATCGCCGTGGACGACGTGCTCCGTTACCTTCTGGCAGCCCTGGACTTACCACCGGGCGAAAGCCGCACCTTCGAAATCGGCTGCGAGGATATCACGACCTACGGCGGCATCATTCAGGAATATGCACGCCAGAAAGGCCTGCGGCGGTGGCTGATTTACGTGCCCGTGCTGACGCCCTATCTTTCGAGCCTTTGGCTGACGCTCGTGAAACCCGCGGCTTTCGAAGTCGGCCGGCACCTGATCGAAGGCCTCAAGAACCCGACCGTGGTGCGTGACAGGAAAGCCCTGAGCGTGTTTCCGTTTCGCCCGATGAGCCTGAAAGAAGCCATTGCCCGCACGATCGAGGCTTCGGAAAGCAGGGGGTCGTGATCGATCGAAGTCGATTATTTCGGGAGATAGGCTTTAAGAGATTTTCGTCATTTTGGGAATTCGACACGGCATCGACCGAGGCCCTCATGGCTTCCAGTACTTCCGCTCTGCCAAGTTCTCCGGCAGGCAGGGCATTTCTTCTTTTGCGGCCGGGTCGTCGTGCACGTAGCGGTAACCTAAGCCGTGGCCAAGCGTTTTCATCAGGTTCGTCGGGGCGTTGCGCAGGTGCATGGGCACCGGCTCGCGGGCCGTTTCACGGGCGTCGTCTGCCGCGGCGTGATAGGCCCGTTTGATGGCGTTCGACTTCGGGGCCGTCGCCAGATAGACCACGGCCTGCGAAAGGGGATAAAGCCCTTCCGGAAAGCCGATCTTGTGCACGATGTCGGCTGCTGCCGAGGCCTGCACGATGGCCGCCGGGTCGGCCATGCCGATGTCCTCAGAAGCCAGGATGCAAAGCCGGCGGGCGATGAACATCGGATCGGCCCCGCCTTCGATCAGCCGGGCCAGCCAATAAAGACCGGCGTCGGCGTCGCTGTTGCGGATGCTCTTGATCAGGGCCGAGGCGAGGTCGTAATGGGCTTCGCCCTGGCGGTCGTAGGCGAACCTTGCCCGGCCGAGACATTCCTTGAGCAGGTCGTCCGTGATCTGCCGCTGGCCAGTTTTGTCGGGCTCAGCGGCCTGAATGGCCCCTTCGAGTGCCGTCAGGGCCACACGGGCGTCGCCGCCGGCCTGGGCCGCGAACCAGTCGAGCACGGCGGGGTCGATGGTCGCGTTCCAGCCGGCCATGCCGCGATCGACGTCATTGATCGCCCGCTCGAGCAGGTTTCGGATGTCGTCGACCGAAAGGGGCTGAAGCACGAGCACGCGGGCCCGGGAGAGCAGCGCCGCGTTGACTTCGAACGAAGGGTTTTCGGTCGTGGCGCCGATGAGCGTGACGGTGCCGTCTTCGACTGCGGGCAGCAGGGCGTCCTGCTGGGCTTTGTTGAAGCGGTGGATTTCGTCGACGAACAGGATCGTCCGCAGGCCCCGGGCTTTGGCTTTGCGGGCTTCGGTCAGAACTTCCCGCAGTTCCTTCACGCCCGCCATCACGGCCGAGATGGGCACGAAATCGGCCCCGACGGACGTTGCGAGCAAGCGCCCGAGCGTCGTTTTGCCGGTACCCGGCGGGCCCCAGAAGATCAGCGAAGGCAACGGCCCGCGCCCTTCGACCACCCGCCTGAGTGCCTTGCCTGGGCCGATCAGATGCTGCTGACCGGCGTATTCGTCGAGCGTGCGGGGCCGCATTCGTTCGGCCAGTGGTGCGAGACTGGCTGAAGTCGTTCCGCCTGAATCGGATACGCCGAACGCATCATCGCTCGACGGCGGTTCAGGTTCGGAACCGAACAGGTCAGGCGTTTCGAAGCGGTCTCGTCCGCTGGGTCTGGCCATCAGGGTGTCGAATCAGGGAAGAGAAGCTTCAGGAGGTGAAGGCCCTGTGTTCGGGCCGACGAATTCAACGCCGAGTATGCAGCCGCTCGGCGGTTTTGGACAAGAGCAGGACGGCCTGCTGGAACCGCTCGCGGGCATGCCGCGACGCGCCAGGGTAGCCTGCGGCGAAGTCCTCGTCGGTCAGCCAGCCGAGGATGTCCTCGATCGTGTGGGTGACGGCGTCGAGGGTGTCGTCGACCGGATTCCGGCCCGGGGCACCTGCGGCAGGCACTTCGCGGAGAAACTCGGGGGCCCGGGCGGATGGGCCCAGGGCGGCGTCGCGAGCTTCGGAAAAGCCCGCTTCGGCCGCGGGCGGTTCGGGCAGCGGGTCGTCGGCATGTTCCCAGGCGGCGCGGCGGGCACCGGACTTGCCACCGGTTTCGTCGATGCTGGCGACATCTTCGCCGGCGTTTTCGCCCCTGCCGGGGGTGCGTTCGTTGGCTTCGTCCTTGGCCAGGCCGATCGGGTAAAGCTTGCCGTCGGCACCCATGCGGGTCGTGGCGGACGGAATCTCCTGAGCGTCGATCAAGGCCTTGCGGACTTTGGCGATGAATTCGCGCGAGACGCTGAGCTGTTCGCTCAGGTTTCGGTCCGACATCTCATGGTGCAGCTTCAGCTTGATTTCGACCATCCGCCGCCGTTCGGCCCGGCTGGGCGGCACGCCGTGCCACAGGTTCGCCCCGGCCGCGAAATCGAGGGCTTCCGTGTAGGTGCCCGTGTGAATTTCGGCCGGGAGCTTGTTGAGCCCCTTGTTGGTGGCGGCGGCAAAGCGGTGGAAGCCGTCGACGAGCGTGAGCTGGTCTTCGATGTCGAAGAGAGTCAGCGGCGGCAGACGCCGGAGAACTTCCTCGTAGCGTTCGATGGCGTCCTGATCCAGGCGGTCGCGCAGGTTGAGCCGCTCGTCGATGACGACTTCGTCCAGAAACACTTCGCGGCTTTCCATGTCGATCCTCGGCAGGTTATCCTGAGATCCTTCGTTCAGGCACAAAGCATTTCATCGGCAAGAATTGCGCCGGAGGATCAGTTTCTTCCGGGCCGAACCGGCCGATCGGATCTCATCGAGCCTTCGAATCTAGCGGAATCGGGAGCCGTTGTCCATGAATCGCACGGAAGGTCATGTCGTCCTTCTCACCGGGGCCAGCGGTCAGCTCGGCCGGTGGACGCTCCGTGAACTCGCCCGCCGCAATTGCCGGAAAGTCCATGCCTGGTCCGGTCGCAAGGCCGGATCTTTCGAAGGTTTCGTTCTCGAACCGGTCGTGCTTGAGGACAGACCGGCGGTCCAATGCCGGCTCGACGAGATCCGGCCGGATATTGTGATCCACACCGCCGCGATGAGCGCCGCCGACGAAGTCCGCCAGCATCCGGAACAGGGCCGCCTCATCAACGAAGAAGCCACGCGGACACTGGCCCAGTGGTGCGAAAGCCATGGCTCACGCATGGTTTACACATCGACGGACTTGGTTTTCGACGGCTCGAAGGCATTCTGGACGGAAGACGACGCGCCGGGGCCGCTGCTGGAATATGGCCGCACGAAGGCACGCTCGGAGGGCTTTGTCACTGCGACGAAGCTCGGACTGGTCGCCCGGATCGCCCTGCTCTTCGGGCCAACGCTCACGGGCAAGCCCAGTTTCTGGTCCGGTTGCATGGACGCATTTCGCAAGGGCGAATCGAGGACGATTTTCACCGACGAATTCCGTACGCCGCTCGATTACGTCTCAGCTGCCGAAATGCTATGCGAACTTGCAATGGAACACCCGGACAAAACCGGCGTGATTCATCTGGGTGGGCCAGAGCGGATGTCTCGCTTCGAATTGATCCGTCGGTCGGCTATCGCTTCAGGGTTCGACGCATCGCTGATCCGGCCCGCGCTGTCAGCCGAAACGCCGATGCCCGAACCTCGGCCGAGGGACGTTTCGCTGTCTTCCGAAAAGCTCGATATCTGGCTCCCTGATCGGGTCAGACGGTCTCCGGAGCGGATAGCGCAAGGTCGGACTTCATCGGAGTCCTGAAAAATATGGCCTGAGATGGCTTTCGCAATATCGATTGAGCTTGACAGTTCGGGCGGATTCGAGTGGAATCCGTTCGGACGGGAATCGATGGACCGGATGTTGATTTTCCGGTGGTTCAAGTTCTCCGCACGAGAACGAGCTTGCTTCGCAACGTATCGAGCCGCCACCGTCCTCGGATGAATGACTGAATGACAGGTCCGAACTCGCGCGAGGGAACGCCGTGGTCGAGACGACTCAAAATTCGCAAATAAAGGATACGGCCGATCGTTCCGTCGGAAGCCGGTCTGGTCGCATTCTTCCGCATCGCCAATTCATACCGGTCGATCGGGCAGCGGCTCGATCCTGGTATGCGAAATTGGACGAAGGCCGCCCCGCGAATGCCCGCATCGACGCCCGTTCGCTTCTTTCGAGCTGGACGTATCTGGCGATTCTGGGCGGGCTGATCCATGTCTACAAGATCGAAGGCCGTGCCTTCGAGATTATGATGTGGACAGTGCTGGCGACTTTGCCGATTTACGAATTCGTCCCGTTCCGGCTGAAAAAACCGGTGCTGGCTGGTTCGGCCCTGATCGCCATGGGCCTGATTTACGGTGCCGCCGCGGCGATCACGGTCGTCAGTTTCGCCACGGCGATGGTCTGCCTGGCCCGCACTTCGAAGCTATCCTGGCACACACGTGCCGGCCTGATCACGGCGATCGCACTCGGCCTGGCCGTGGCCCGATCGGCCGAAGCGTTTGCGTTTCTGCCGCCGGCCTTCTGGGCCGTCGCGGGCACGATGCTGATGTTCCGCCTGGCCCTTTACATGTACGAACTGAAGCATGCGAAGAAACAGGAAACCTGGACCGACACGGCCTCGTATTTTCTGATCCTGCCGAACTGGTGCTTTCTGCACTTTCCGGTAGTCGATTACCGCACGCTCCAGCGCGGGTTCTACTCGAAGGAAATCACGGAAACACGGCGCCGCGGCCTGAACATGATCTTCACCGGCGTAACGCACCTGCTGGGGTACCGCCTGGTGTATCACGAGCTGCTGATCACGCCCGCGGAAGTGGTCGGCACGGCCACGCTGGTTTCGTACCTGGCGTGCAATTATCTGCTGTATCTGCGTGTTTCGGGTCAGTTCCACATCGCGTGCGGCGTGCTGCACATGTTCGGCAACCACATGCCGGAGACGCACCATCACTACCTGCTGGCGAACAGCTTCACCGATTACTGGCGCCGCATCAACATTTACTGGAAAGACTTCATGGTGAAGACGGTCTTCAACCCCGTCTTCTTCCGGATGCGGAAGCGGCCTCAGCCAGTCGCCCTGGGCGTCGCCACGTGCGCCGTGTTCGTCGCCACCTGGGCACTGCACGCCTGGCAGTCGTTCTGGCTGCGGGGCACGTGGGGCCTGAGCGTGACCGACGGCCTGTTCTGGGGCATCCTGGGCGTCGCCGTGCTCGCCAACGTGCAGTGGGACGCCCGTCGCAAACCGGCGCTGCGTTCGACGGCCGGCCCGACCTTTACGGAGCAGGTTCGCAGGATCGCGGGCATCTGCGGCATGCTGGTTTCCATCACGCTCCTCTGGTCTCTCTGGTCCGCACCGACTCTCGGGGACTGGCTGGCCATGATGGGTCGCGGATTGATACCAGGCTGATTTCGCTTAGCGTGAGGAATGCGGCGATGAAGAAATCTGACGGAAGCCTCTTGAGGCGACTTCCGAAAGGGCCGAACTCCTGGGCCAGTTTTGCGCTGGGGCTGATCGTATTCGCCACGATCCCCGAACCGTTCCTGCCTGCCGATGTCGTTCGGTTGCGAGACGTTCTCCAGCGCACGGGCCTGAACCGGGCCGACTACGAATCGATGGAACGGGGCTATTACGAAGGTCTTCTGGACACGGTTCGCTCCGTCAGTTCGGACTCCGGCAAGTCCGGCGACAAGCCCGCGGCACCGCCGCAGAACGAACACGGTCCCACGCCGGAAAGACCTGTTCTGGCGGTGGACGACATGCGCGAATACGTGCTGCAACCGTCGATCGACGCCACGGCCTTCGACACCCACTGGGTCACGAACCGGCTCGGCCTGCGTGATTCGGATTATCCGGCCGAAAAAGGACCCGAAAAAATCCGTATCGCGCTGCTGGGCGATTCGATCGCATGCGGCTGGGGCGTGACTCAGGCGGAGCGGTTCGAGGAAATCTGGGAAAAGTCGCTGCGGAACCAGGCACGAACGACCGGCCAGGATGTGGAAGTGTGGAACTTCGCCACGCCGGGCCATTCACCGGGCCAGCGCTGGAAGAATTTCGAAATCGTCGGAGCGGGCATTCCGTTCGACCTGGTCGTGTATGAAGGCACGACGAGCGACCCGGGCTGGGACGCCCTTCGCATGTCGCACTTCATGGCCCGATCGGTCGGCCTGGACGACCCCCTCTACGAAAAGACGCTGAAAGCCGCCGGATTCGTGCCGAACATGGATCCGAAGAAAAACTCGGCAGCTCTGCGAAACTGGAGCTGGACGATCCTCCAGAACGTCTACGGCCGCATTGTGGATGGTTGCCATGAGCAGGGCCTGCCCGTGGCGTTCGTGCTCATTCCGCGAGTCGGTTCGAATCTCGGCAAGCTGGAAAAGATCGCGCTGATGAACCGTGCCCGCAACGCCGGGTTCGATTACGTCGTCGACCTCACCGACACATTCGACGACTATCGGGACGAGGATCTCGCGATTTCCGATGGCGATTACCACCCCAACGCACGCGGGCATTCCATCCTGGCCGAAGCCTGGACGAATTCACTGGCGGCCTGGCCCGACCTGAAATCGCGGCTCGAATCCCGAAGGGAGCAGATTCGATGAAAATCCTTCGTACGATTCAGGCCCGGCTGGCCAGCCCCTGGAGCAGAGTCACCGCCACGATCGCCATTCTGGCTTTCGGGTTGATCGACCTGCCGATCTCCTGGGGCACGGTGCGCGTACTCAAACATGCGATGAAGTCGCCCGAGATCGGCCGGGAATCCGCCGGCTATTACGAAGGCCTGCTTGGCGTATCCGATTCGGAGGCCGACGCGCTGAAGAAGAGCCTCGTCGGCGAACCGACCGACTGGGTGCATTTCACGGACAGCGGCGTCTCGCAAATGCAGACGGACGATATCCTGCTGTTCCGGCTTTCTCCTGACGTCTCACGTTCGCTCTTCGGCAAGTCCTTCACGACCAACTCCCTGCGCATGCGTGACCGACCCGTGAGTGCGGAAAAACCGGCCGAGGTCGTTCGCATCGCCCTGCTGGGAGCGTCGATGGACATGGGCTGGGGCGTCGCGACCGACGAAACCTACGAAAACCGGCTGGAAGACTGGCTGAACGAACAGGCGAAACAGCATGGCGACCCGCGCCGTTTCGAAATCCTCAATTTCGCCGTGGCGGCCTATTCGCCGACCCAGCGGCTTGAATCCTATCGCCGGTTCGCACGCAAGCTCAAACCCGACATGGTGTTCTATGCGACGACCATGCTCGATGCCCGGCTCAGCGAAATCCACCTTTGCGATCTGCTTTCTTACAAGACCGACTTCAGCCGATTCGAACACTTGACTCGAATCGTCGCTCAATCGGATTACGATCCGGCAAGCCTGCGGCGCGATCCTCGCGGCAAATGGGTCGACAAGAACAAGTTCAAGTCGTGGCTGGAGCCGTATCGCGACGGCATCAATCACGAAGTTCTCGGCGAACTGGCCCGGGAGACACGCGCGGACGGTGTCGAACTGTTCTGCCTGATCATCCCCCGCGCCGGCCGTAACGACTTGCCCCACCTGAGGGCGGAGGGCGTCGAAATTCAGAAAACTTCGGCCCGGGCACATCACGTGCCGGTCTGGGATCTGACCGATGCCTTCGACACCGAAGATCCGACGAAGCTTGCCCTGGCTACCTGGGACGACCACCCGAACACTCGCGGGCACGAACTGATCTTCCGCCGCCTGGCCGAATCGATCACGGCCCATGGGCCGGAAAATCACTTCGGTTTCGTCCGCCGTCCGGACAAGGGCAAAAACGGACCGGCAGTATCCGCAACACACGAAAGGACATCGCCATGACGGCAACCCATGCGACAGCCCGGAACCGACCGTCGACTCTCGGCGGCCTTCTGAGTGCCGCCGCGGCGAGTAACCCGCACGGCGTCGCCCTGGTCGAGTCATCCAGCGGCCGCCACGTGCGTTACGGCGAACTTGACGAAATCGTCGCCCGCCTTGCAGGAGCCCTGCACCGGCTCGGGATCGGCCGAGGTCATCGTGTCGGCATCTGGCTGCCGAAGTCGATCGAATCCGTCGCTACGATCCATGCCAGCCTGCGAACCGGCGCGGCACACGTTCCGGTCGATCCGCTGGCTCCGCCGACACGTGCCGCCACGATCTTCAGCCTCGCCGGCGTTACGGCCGTCGTGATCCACGCCAGCCTGGTCGAAGGTCTGCTGGCCTCGTGGCCGCCCGAACTCGAAGGAACCCGGCCCCGGCTGATCGTCGTGGGCGAAAGTTCCGCCCCAACTCCCGAACGATCACTGAGCTGGAACGAAATCCAGGAATCGGAATCGGCCGGATCCGTCGAACCGACTGAACAGCCTGAATCTGACCTGGCCTATGTGCTGTTCACTTCAGGCTCGACGGGTTTGCCGAAAGGCGTGATGCTCAGCCATGAGAACGCCTGGTGCTTCCTGGACTGGTGCGACCGCGAAATCGCCCCGAACGCGGGCGATGTCTTCGCCTCGCACGCCCCCCTGCACTTCGATCTTTCGGTTTTCGACCTCTACATGAGCGTGCTCAACGCCGCGCCTCTGGTCCTTATCGACGAGGGCATGGCCAAGGATCCCGTCCGCCTGGCCGATTTCCTCAAATCATCTTCGATCACCGTCTGGTACTCGGCCCCTTCGATCCTCGCGATGATGGTCGAACACGGCAGGCTCGACGAACCGGTCGAAGCGGGTGGCAAGCCCTGGGCGGGCCCTCGGCTGACGCTCTTCGCCGGCGAGGTTTTTCCCGTCGGCCCGCTCAAGACACTGCGCAAAATCTGGCCTGATTCCACGTTCTGGAATCTCTACGGCCCGACCGAGACGAACGTCTGCACGGCTTACAAGACGCCGCAGAACCTGGACGATCTCCAGGCCCCCTTGCCCATCGGCCCCGCCTGCACCCCGCTCAAGGCCCGGGTGGTCGACCCTGAGGGCATCGATGTCGAACCTGGCGCCAAGGGTGAACTCGTCATCGCGGGGCCACGCGTCATGACCGGTTATTTCGGTCGGGAAGACCTCACCGAATCGGCGTTCTTCACCGAAGGTAACGGCCAGAAGTGGTATCGCACGGGCGATCTCGTCGTGGACGACGGCACAGGCTGCTTCCTGTTCCATGGCCGACGCGACCGGATGGTCAAAAAGCGGGGCTACCGGATCGAGCTGGGCGAAATCGAATCGGCCCTTTACCGGAATGACTCCGTCGAGCGTGCGGCCGTCGTCGCGACACAATCGGACGAAGAAGGTGTGCGCATCGCGGCGTTCGTCGCGATGAAGCCGGACAGGCCGGCTTCGATCATCGCCATGAAGCGCCACTGTGCCACATTCCTTCCCCAATACATGATTCCGGACACCATCCGGTTCATGCCGGAACTGCCGACGACATCGACGGATAAAGTCGACTACCCGGCACTCGGCAAAATCGCGCAGCAGGTCGCCTGAACGCGACCTGGCACGGAACGCATCCCCCGGAAAAATCGGCGAAACGAACCGGATCGACATCATGAAGAAACCACCGCCGCGATTATCTCTGGACGCACTGGCACCGCCGGGGAATTCGCCGTTCTCGTTCCTGGCGAGCCGTGATGTGCTGCGTTGGAAGTCGTGGTTTTACAAGGGCCTTCTGCCGATACTCGCTCGCCGCGGGCCGGTCCGGGCTGGTGCGGATCTGGAAAAGATGGGCCGGTTGATCCACGACTCCTGGAGCCCCCGCCGGCAGCAACTCAGAAAAATCATTCCCGGCGAAGTCTATCAGGCCAATCCGGATCGTTCTCCCGACGAAATCGCCCGCGGCATCTCCGCACAAATGCTGCGTTACATCGCCCGCGACTGCATTTGCGATCGCATCGCACCCGATGCCTGGGACGACCTGTTCGAAGTCGAAGGCTACGAAGCCGTTCAGGAACTGAACGAAAGAGGCCAGGCAGCGATCTTTCTGGGAAGCCATCTGGGCGGCCACATCGCCGCGGTGCACTGGATGATCACCCATGGCATCCCGTTTCGTATGCTGGTGCAACGGCCGCGACACGTTTCGCCTGGCCTGGACGCGTGGTTCGATCAGGACCACCCGATCTGCGAACAACACAAGCTTTTTCTGAGACGGGACTTGAACGTCACCGAAGCGGCACGTCGCACGATGGACGTACGTCGTCTGATTCGCCATGGCGTGTCGATTTACACCAATTGCGACATCTGCTGGTCAGGCCCGAACACGGACGCATGTCGTTTCCTCGGCCAGGAGGTACGCTTTCAGTCGATCTGGATCGACATCGCCATGCTTCTGGGGATCCCGGTGATCGGTGTCGAATGCCGCCAGACGCCCGGCGGTCGATTCCGGCTGAAATTCCAGAATCCGTTCGTGATATCTCCGGGCGATTCCCGTTCGGAGGTTTTCGAACGCACGATCGCTCGCCTGGAAAAGGCGATTCTTGATTACCCGGATGACGCCATCGCACACCTGACGTGGTCCATGTTCCGGCCGCGACGCAAACTCGGTGGCGATTCGCAAATCCCTGGCCCGGTGCATCTCAAAAAAAGCACAAGCACGAGTGCACTGACTGCGACTTCGAAAAGCTGCTGAACGAACGACTTCTGATCGATTCATCGCAAACGAACGAATCGAAATCTCATCAGTTTCCTGTGTGACGAAAAAGCCCGAAGGCACGCACCCGAGGGTAGCGTGCCTTCGTAGATCGAATTCGATCGGCTTAAGGGATTTCGCCGCCAGACGTCAGCCAATCTGAGCGATTGCTACAGATCTCGTGTCGCGGATCGCCCAGGGTTGCCGGGTACCCACGCCTGCCGAACCATCCCGAGCCGACCTTGTCAGATCAATATTGGCCGGAAGCTTGCGGGGAAGCATAGCCACCTTGGGGCGAAGCGGCAGGAGCATAGGCAGCCGGAGCGGCGTAGCCGTACGAACCATGACCGTGTCCGCCACCCTTGACCAGACGGAAGTGGTGCTTCTTCTTGGTCACGACCACTTGCTCGCAGCTCGTGGTGTGCTCAAGCTTCGGCAGGCTGATCTTCGGCAGGCTGATCTTCGGCAGGCAGATCGAGGGCAGAGAGAAGCCCTTGTGGCCGGTGCCGCAACCACCACCGCAATCAGCGACCGCCACCACGCTCTGGGCGCTGGGGGCGACGTAGCCTTGAGGGCTAGCCAGGCCGCAGTTCACGCAGCCGTGGCTGGCTTCGGAAACGCCGGCCAGACCGAGGACGAGAGCGAAAGCAAGGCTCAGCGTCAATTTAGACATGGGAGATATCACTCCTAGCGATTAGCGTTGACAGAAGAAACGTTCGAGGGTCGCTTCTTCCACTTCTGACGACGAGAAGGTGATGCGTCTTTGCCCTGGAAGGCTTTCCCGAGCCCGGCTGATCCGCTTCCGTCTTGCGACTTCGTTCGTATCAGCCATCCAAAGATCCGACGCCTGTTCGGTGCTCCCCGTTTCGTCCGCCCGAGGTACGAGTCCCAGCGGCGACACTGGATATATCGACCGCCCCCGCCCCCGGCTTGAGCACCCTAACCCAAAATTCCATAGAGGTTTACGTGTATCAGTCGTAACGATTTGACTCAATCTGACGGATGTATCGGTCGTAACGGCCAGAGGTCGATCTTGCCTCTCGACTCTTGAAGTGTCCACGACCGGTCGTCAGGATCGAATGAGTGTCAGGTGGCCGCCTCCGCGAAACCAGCCCCAGGGCTTCGAAAGATCATGCACACATCGATTCGGTTCTCTGCTCTTCTCTGGGCCATGGCTGTGGGATTCATCTTCTGCACAAGCGCCGTGGCCGAGCGGCGGCCAAACGTGATCATGATCGTAACCGACGACCAGGGCTATGGCGACCTCGCTTGTCACGGTCACCCGTTCGTGAAGACGCCGAATCTCGACCGGCTCCATCGCGAATCGCTGCGGCTGACGGATTTCCACGTCATGCCCCTGTGTGCGCCGACGCGTGCCGCCCTGATGACGGGCCGTGATCCGCTGCGAGACGGTGTCTGGGCCACGGTGCTGGGCAGGTCGATCCTACCGGCATCCACGCCGACGATCGCTGACGTGTTCGCGGCCAACGGCTATCGCACGGGCATGTTCGGCAAGTGGCACCTGGGCGACAACGCCCCTGCCCGGCCACGGGACAAAGGCTTTCGCCATGTCTTCATGCACGGCGGGGGCGGTGTCGGCCAGACACCCGACGAATGGGGAAACGACTATGTCGATGACACGTACCGGCTCGACGGCGAAGCCATCCGCACCATGGGCTATTGCACCGACGTCTGGTTCGCCGCGGCCAGCCATTTCATGAAAGAAACGAAAGACCAGCCGTTTTTCGTCTATCTGGCCACCAATGCACCGCATTCTCCGTTCGTACCCCCGCCGGACCTCGCGAACGCTTATCGCGATATCGCCGGCATCGACACCATGGCGGCCGCCTTCTACGCCATGATCGAAAACATCGATACGAACCTGGGCAAGCTGCTGGCGCAGCTGGAAAAAGAAAATCTGGCCCGCGATACGATCGTGGTTTTCCTCACCGATAACGGCACGACCATGGGCAACCGGGCCCCTGGCGGTTTCAATGCCGGCATGCGAGGCGTCAAAGGCAACCTTTATGACGGCGGCCACCGCGTGCCCTGCTTCATCCGCTGGCCCGGCGGCGGACTGCCCGCAACCAAAGAGGGAAAAGACATTGGCGGTCTGACGATCGCCCAGGATCTGCTGCCGACGCTCGCTTCACTTTGCGGCCTGAGCCTGAAGAACCACCCCGTGCCGCTGGACGGCCAGGATCTCGGCTCCATTCTGCGTGGCGAAAAGACGATCCCTGACGACCGCACGTCGTTCGTCCAGTTCGCCCAGACCGACGCACCGCCTTCTCGCGGCAAGGCCGCCGTGCTTTCGAACCGGTGGCGGCTTGTCAACAGTACCGAGCTTTACGACATGAAATCCGACCCCGGCCAGAAATCGAACGTGGCGGCGGAACATCCGGATATCGTCGCATCGCTTAAGTCGTCTTATGACCGCTGGTTCGACGGCTTGGGCGATGCCCTGAGCCGGGACAACCCTATCCACATCGGCGGTGCCGAAGAGGAAACCCGGCTGAACGTGATGGACCTGCACACCGGCGGCACGCCAGCCAACCTGCCCTGGAACCAGACGATGATCCTGAAAGGCCCGAAAGTACGTGGCTATTGGGCTTTGGAAACGAAACAGGCTGGAACTTACCGAATTCGCTGCTCCCGCTGGCCGGAAGAATCGGGCATGAAACTGACCGACGCCCCCAAAGACGCAATGCCCTGGCCTATCGCGAAAGCCCGGCTGAAGCTGGGCGAAATCGAACGGACGATCGACCTTCTCCCGGGCGACACATACGCCGAATTCGACATCAGCTTGAAAACCGGGCTGACGCGTCTACAGGCCGATTTTCTCGATTCTGAAGGCCGGGAAATCGGAACGGCGTATTATGTTGGGATCAGAAAACGCTGAGAAGACGTCTGGGATGAGCCAGATGCTTGCCGTTCGAATCTTCGCATCGCCAATTCGGGATATCCCCAGACAAATATGCGAAAGCCGCCTGACATGCAGATTTCCATCGTTCGGACGATCGTCACGGTGACCGCTTCTGCCTTGCTCGGAATGACACTCGGCGGCGCGTTCGGATACGCGGCCGGCCACGTGTCTCCGGGATTGTTCGAACTCCGGATCACGCCGGTCGCGATCGAAAAGCTGGACCCCGTCGCGGCGGCCACGGTGCTCGGCGCGGCCGGCGGCGTGTTCTGCGGCGGTGCGCTTGGGGCCTTCGCGATCCTGGTACAGATGATCGCCGAATTCAAACGAAAGTAGGGTGGGCTTAAGCCCACCGGATCAGGCAAGTTGAGTTCGCAGATGGCTCAACGTCCATCGCGAAGGTGGGCTAAAGCCCACCCTACTTGGGTTTAGACCCCGCCGCGGACCGATTCGCCTTCGCCAGACATGAAGCTCGTATAGTTCGGCGCTTCCTGGGTGATGACGATATCGTGCGGGTGATTCTCGTGAACGCCGGCACCGGTCACTTCGATGAACCGGGCCCGCTCGTGCAGGTCTTCGATGTTCGGAGTGCCACAATAACCCATGCCGGCCTTCAGGCCACCGACGAGCTGATAGACGTAATCGGCCAGAGGTCCCTTGTAGGGCACGCGGCCTTCGACACCTTCCGGCACGAATTTCGACGGATTTTTGGATTCCTGCCGATATCGTTCGCTGCTGCCCTTGGCCATCGCGCCCAGGCTACCCATGCCGCGATAGGTTTTGAAGCTTCGGCCGCGATAAATGATCATCTCACCGGGACTTTCGGCGAGTCCCGCGAAGAGGCCGCCGATCATGACGCAGTTCGCTCCGGCAGCGATGGCCTTGGCGATGTCGCCCGAATAGCGAATTCCGCCGTCGGCGATCAGGGGAATACGCCCCTTGAGGGCACGCGAGCAGTTGAAGATCGCCGTCATTTGCGGGACGCCGACGCCGCTGACGACGCGCGTCGTGCAGATCGAGCCGGGGCCGATGCCGACTTTCACGGCGTCCGCACCGGCGTCGGCCAGGGCTTTCGCACCTTCGAACGTCGCGACATTACCGGCGATGACTTCGATGGAAAAATCAGCCTTGATTCGCTTTACGGTTTCGATCACGTTGCGGGAGTGGCCGTGGGCCGAATCGACGGTGATCACGTCAACATCGGTTTCGACGAGCCGGCGAACCCGTTCGAAGTCCATCACGCCGACGGCCGCTCCGACTCGCAGACGACCGCGCGAATCCTTGCACGCGTGCGGATATCGGTGAATCTTGTCGATATCCTTGATCGTGATCAGCCCGCGAAGCTTGAAGTCACCGTCCACCAACAGCAGCTTTTCGACCTTATTCCGGTTCAGGATCAGGTCGGCTTCTTCCAGGCTGGTGCCTTCGGGGGCGACGATCAGATTTTCGCGGCCCTTGGTCATCACTTCGGAGACGGGCCGTTCGAGAGACTCGAGGAAGCGCAAGTCGCGGCGTGTCAGAATGCCGGCGAGTGTGCCGTCCTTCTGAACGATCGGAACGCCCGAAATATTATGGGCAACCATAATTTCGCGGGCTTCGCCAACGGAAGCTTCCGGCGCCAGGGTGATCGGATCGACGATGATCCCGTTTTCCGAACGCTTGACCTTGTCGACTTCGAGAGCCTGTTCATCGATCGACAGATTTTTGTGGATGATCCCGAGGCCGCCTTCCTGCGCCAGGGCGATGGCCAGGTTGGCTTCGGTCACGGTGTCCATCGGTGCCGACAGGATCGGGATGTTCATCGCGATCCGGGCCGTCAGGCGGGTTCGCGTATCGACCTGTGCCGGAACGATTTCGGAAAAGCCCGGCTCCAGAAGTAGGTCGTCGAACGTGTATCCTTTGTAAGCGATCCGGTCTTGCATGGTGGAACAGGCATCCTGGGTGGTCGATTCCGGCCGAACTCATGACACGGGCCGAGCTGCCCGGTCGCACGTTTCGGAGGATCAGGCACCGCGCCGGAATCGGGTCCCGGTCGTTGCCGTTCCTTACGAATTATGCGAAACGACCGCTGCGGAAGCAAGTCCGAAGCGGCCGGTCCGAATGGATCAAAAGTCGTCAGGAAGCCAACGTCGATGCGACTTTACGTATCGATCAGGGGTGTTTTTTCAGTTCGGCGATGGCATTATCGGTGCGGGCCAGAAGGTCGTCCACCTGAGCCGGCGATTCGAATCCGACGATGAACGCGTTGACCGTACCGAGGCCCAGGACGTATTTCAGGCTGGCGTCGATGCCTTCCGGCGTATTGATTTTGCCTTCGCCCAGAATCTTCATGCCGATGACGCCTTTGCCGGCGTTGTGCATCTCTTCGAGCTGGCTGGCGACTTCGTCGGGCTTGGCGCTGTCCATCTTGGCGCCTTCCGGATTGATGCGGGCAAGATCGATCTGCACGAAAGGATGCTTCGCCGAGACGCGCAGCGGGTCCATACCGTGGCAACTCGTGCCGTGGGCACGGATCAGCCCCTGCTCCCTCGCACGCATCAGATATTCCATGCTGCCGGTGTGTTCGGCGGGCCACTCCGCTTTCTGCATGCAGTGCAGCAGGACGATATCGATGTAGTCGACGCCGAGTTCCATCAGGTAGCGTTCGATGTGGCTGCGGGCATCGACGGTTTTGATCGCGTGCGACTTGGTCTGAATGACGTAACTCTCACGCGGCAAGCCCTTCAGAGCTTCACGCAGATAGGTGTGAGAGCCGTATTGATCCGCGACGTCAAAAAGACGCACGCCCTGGTCATAGGCATGCCGTACGACCCGCGTGAAATCCTTCACGCCCAGACGTGTCTGGTTCGATGCCTGGCCGCTGCCGTGGCTGCCGGTACCCATACCGACCAGGCTGCAGCGAATGCCAGTCTGGCCGAGAGTCACTTGTGCGGTGGCGGAGTCGGGCAGCAGCGATCGGCCCGGCGACGCCTTGGCGACTCCGGCCCCCAGCGCCAAGCCTCCGACGGCGGCGGCGGAAGTACGGAGAAAGTCTCTGCGATCGGTCGAAGCGACGGAATCGGACTGCATGAGGGCGCCTTTCTCGAAATTCCCGCTCGGGGCGGAATCACTGCTGAACCAGATTACCCAGAGTGTTGTACAGGCCAAGAAGCCAGGCATGGAATTCGTCCGCCTGGGCGGGATGCTGTTCGCGCAAGGCTGCAAGAGCTGGCCGGCCGTAATTGAGAAGCTCGTTACGGCTGTTCACGACATTGGCGACGCTTGGCGACCTGGACGTGACGATCTCCTTGCGCAAATCGGCCATGGCCGAATCGACCGCTGCCCGTTTGCCGCTCAAGTCTCCTTCGACCGGCGAATCCTTGGGCCACACGAGCAGATCGTTCGATCCGAAAAACCCGAGGAACGAATCTTTCGGAGTACGATTCGGCACTGGAGCGGCGGGTTTGACGGACTGCGTGCTGACCTGATCGACCGCGCGTGTTCCGCGGCGGATGTCGCGGCGGGGCGTGAACGAATAGTCGGCCGGCAATGGCTCGCGCAGGTTGTTCCAGTAGCCGTTTCGTTTCTCGACCGGGCGGCTTACAGGACCGCCGACGTTCTGGGTGATCGGCCGCCGGTCCTGGACCATTTGCGTCGGTGAGACATAAGGGGCGAAAAAGCCGCCGATCCCGCCGAAGCCCATCCCGAATTGGGCATGGGCACTGGCATCGGACAGGAGGACGAGAAAAAGGGACCAGAAGAGACGCGGCTTCATTCGATGCACTCGTTTCGAACCGGCCCCGGGCCAGAGCCCGATTCAGCCCAGGCCGGCGTCAATCTTTTTTGGGGAATCGTTTCACGAGAGTGACTTCGTTACCGATGTCGTTATACCGGAATTCGTCCACCATGCCTTTGGTGAGCATGATGCCGAACCCGCCTTCGCGAATTCCCAGCTCGTTCCGAACGTCAAGGTGCTGAATCGGATCTTCTTCGCTGGCCGCGTGGGGAAGGTTCTTGGGATCGAAGCCCGGCCCCTGGTCCTTGATGATCAGGATGATCCGGTCACTGCCGATTCGGTACGTGATCCGCAGCGGGAGATCCGCGTTCTTGCGATGCCCCCATTCGATCGCATTGCAGCCCATCTCGGTGATGACCTGCTTGAGTTCCTTGATCTGGCGCTCGGTCAGGGGCGTGTGGGCGAGCAGGTCCGCGAGCAGGTCGTTGGTTTCCTGAAGGAAGCCCATCTCGCTGCGCATCATGAACGTGATCTCACCATGCTCACCGCTTTCGATGCGCTCGTGACGCCAGGCCACTGCACTGTCGACGGCTTCCTTAACCTCTTCTCGAGTATAAGGTTTCGAGATGTACCCATTCGAACCGACCCGGAGCCCGGAAAGGACCTGACGGGGGTCGTCCTTGAGCGCCACGAGGATCACGGGAATCAGGTTCGTTTCCCGGTCACACTTGAGTTTATGGCAGATTTCGAAGCCCGTCGCATCCGGCAGCGTGAGATCGAGCAGAATGACGTCGATCTCATGCTCATGCACGGCCTTGAGTGCACCGGTACCGGTGTCGGCCGTGAGGATGCGGTACCCGAAATCCTCGAGAATCGACGCCAACTGGGCGCTCGTCGTCGGTTCGTCGTTCACGATCAGAGCGGTGGGCGGCATTCGACACTCACCCCGCGAGAAAATGGCTGGACAGTTCAACCAATTCTTCCACGTCAGACGTATTTTTGCAAGTGAAGTCTCTCAAGGGCGTCGCTTCATGCCCCGCGCCGCTCTTGAAAACACCGGATATTTCGTCCACAATCGGCTGTCACGAATCCTGTGGTTTCGGAGCGTTCCGAACCGCTACGGATCACAATCCGCCGCAGCCGAATCGATCTCCGGCCAGGCGAAGAATCGATCGAACTCTGGACCCGGAAGACTACATCCATGCAAGCACCTCCTTCCGCGGACCTGCCGAATCCCGCAGGCGGCACACCAGTCGTCAACCAGATCATCGACGCCTTCGGCATGGTGATTTATTTCACCCTGGGCGTTCTGGCAGTCTGGGGGATTTACAACATCATCCTCGTTTTCAGCGGTCTCAAACGGGCCAACATCAAGGGCAGGCCCAACCCGCTTCTGACCAAAGTCGAGCCGCTTCTGGAACAGAATCGCTACGACGAAGTGATCCAGATCTGTCGAAGCCCGCAATACCGGGCTACGGCGCTCGGCCAGCTCGTCGCGGTCGCGGTTCAGAACCGGGCCAAGAGCCTGGGCAAGATCAAGCAACTGCTCGTCTCCGAGTTCCATACGGAAATCATCGCCCCGATGGAAATCCGCCTGGCCTCCATCGGTACGATCGTTCGACTCGGGCCGCTGATCGGTCTGCTCGGAACGGTGGCATCGATGATCGGCGCATTCGGCCGGATCGGCGGGTCCTCAAAGGTGGATCCCAACGCGCTCGCGTCTGACATCGCGCTGGCGCTGTGGGCCACGGGCGGCGGCCTGATCATCGCAACTCCCTTCATGATCATCGGTAACGCCGTGCACGCGAAAATCCGCAGGCTGCGGGACAACACCGAGCGGCAGCTGACCGAGGTCTTCGACATCCTTGAAGAGACCGGGTCCATCGGCACAAAAGCCGCCCCGGCCCGACAGCCCGCTGCCGCGGGCCGTCCTGCACGCTGAATCTCCGGCTCCGGAAACGGCAGTGAGTCCCCGGGCCAGGTGGCCCGCGACCGCGAGGATCTCCCCGAATGCTCCGACGTGAGACGGATGAGGAAGTCGAGCAGCACATCGACATGACCCCGATGGTCGATGTCGTGTTCCAGCTCATGACGTTCCTGCTCCTTTCCAGCCAGATGACCGGCGGCGAAATCGTCAACGTGCCACCAGCGGTGCATGGTGTCGGCGTTCAGAAAGACGCTTCCGCCCTGGTCATCATCCTGCCCCCGTCCGAGGCGGGCGGTGCGTCGCAAATCCTGATGGGCGAAGACTTGAACGCCCCTCGGGCCGAGGATGACGAATCGATCAGGAAGTATCTGACCTCGGCCGTCGCCAGCGGACGTTCGCGCGTGATCATTCAGGCGGATGGCCAGGTCGATCATGGCGAGGTTCTGCGCGTGGCCGCGGTCGTCGGAGAAGTCGAAGGAACGAGCCTGCACATCGCCGTTCAGGAGCCGCCTTCCAAATGAACTCCGCACGCACGTGGGACATCTACGAGACCGGGACGCTCGTCGTTCGCAAGTCGATGACGGCCGAATGGATCCGCGAAGCGCTTTCGTCCGGCAAAATCACGGAAACCGATTTGATCCGCCCTTCCGGAACGAGCGAGGCCTGGCAGCGGATTTCGGAATTTCCGCTGGAATCGCTGTCGACTCCGGTCGGGATAGCCGGCCGACCGGAATCGCACGGTGCGGGTGTCGATCAGGATCTTCTCGATCCCGACGCGGAAATCGATCTCGATCCGGACTCCGGTGCGAACGAAGCACCCGTTCCGCAGAAAGCTGCGGCGAAGGACGAGCGGAGTTCAGCCCCGCGCGAGGCACTGCCCTCGATCGAGCTTCAAGCCCTGCAATGGCTGACGGAAGAAGATCCGGAACCGGTGAAGCCGGTCGAATCGCAACCTGAACAGGTCGTAGCCAAACCGGCGAAGGTTCGAAAAGTCGAACGCGAGACGCCGCTTCTGGAACCTTCCGTCGAGCTCAAGCTGGAGCCGGCGGAATCCTCGGAACCGCGGCTTTCGTTCGATGAGTCGGAAGACGAGGAAGACGACTTCACGCTGTCCCGTTCGAAGGTCGAACACGTTGAAGAAATGGACCTTGCGGCGATGGTGGACATCGCGTTCCAGCTCGTCCTGTTCTTCATGGTCACAGCCTCGGTGACGATGATCAAATCGATGGAGCTGCCGAAACCGACGGAATCGACGAAACCGGCCGCGGCCACGGCCCCGGGCGTGGGCACGCGGGACCGGAACGAACTGGCCGACGAGTTCATCGTCGTGAAGATTACGTCGGACGGCGACATTCTGGTCGACGACGAACCGATTCCTTCCGATCGGCTCCTGGAAAGCCTGCGGGCGGTTCGGAACGAGTCGGGCAAGACAGGCATGCTTCTGCGCGCCGAGAACCGGACGAAACACCGGCTGGCCGTGGCGGCTTACGACGCAGCGAGCGAAATAGGCCTGCGGATCGCGATCGAGCGTGAGACATCCGGACCTTGAGATCGCGGCGGGAAGGGCCGGAGTCGAAGCGAAAATCGTTCGAAATGTTCATTTTCGGCCCGTTGAAAGAAAAACGCCGCGACCGTCGATTGGCTGCCGGTTCCGATCGAACCTTTCTCAGCGTCGCATATTAAGTCGATCGATCGAGTGCGGAAGCTTACCGCACCTTTCTTACGGGCGAACGAATCATCTGAAAAATCACTTGATTCCTGATAGATGAAGCCACATAATGACCCTTGGTGTGGGAATTGAATAATCCTTTCAGGAATGCGCATTCGCACTCGTCAATCGGTCGTGTCCATTTTCTGACTGACCCTTACGATGCGTTTGGGAGTGAGTTTAGGTATGCCAGACAGAGATACCGAAGAACTGGTGGAAATCTTTCGTCACTTGTGGACAAGGATTTCGCATCAGGCACGTAGAGACCCCGACATGGCCGGTCTCATACGACAACTTGCGATGTCGCTGCTCCGCAACGCGGAAGTCAGCGGGCCTCCGGGCGGCATCGCCCCCAGCTATCCGCAACGTGTCAAGGAGCCCTATGGTGGGGCTTATGGCGCACGCGGTTATGGTTCGGGTATGCCAGTGCACGAACCGAGATACGGTGAATTCGAAGGCGAGTATTATCGACCCGCCGCCACGGAATCACATGGATGGGGCGGCCCGGAAGCGGGCATGGTCGCTCCGGAACCTCCACGTCGAATCTTCGGCCCCGACACGATCGACCTGAACCTGATCTCCGAGCGAGCCAGGCTGAAGGCCGAAGGCGTACGCTGGGCCTGGACGCGTGAACGCCGCATACATGCCGGCGCCGATTTCATGCGCGAAATTCAACCGAACGACCAAAGCCTTGTGCACCGTGCAAAGGCGCTTTCGAACTGTTACATGTGGATGAACGACCCGTTCGGACCACGTCTGACCGATCAGCGTCAAATGGAAACGCTGGCAGGTTGTTTCGAGACGCTGGCCGAAGCGGTTTCGCTCGTCAAGGAAGTCATGCCTGATCGGCATAAACAGCCCGATCTCGTCAAGCAGGCATTGACTTACATGGCCCAGTCGCAATCCGCATTGAGAATGATCGTTCGCCAGGTTTACGATCGCGACGATCAGGATCAAATGGAATCCTATCAGTGGTTGCGGCGGATTACCCAGGTCGAAAGAATTTATCTCTCGCGTTATATGAGACTTGATGACCCTGCAGATCCAAACGACTGGGTCATGATTCACGAAGCCGTTACTCGAATTGAGCAGCAACTCGACGATACCCGTCGGACCAGCACCGAGATCAAGAAGCAGATTCGCAAGCTGGGTTACGAAACCAGCCAGATCGCGCATTTGCCGGCGGATCTCGCTTTGCCCCGCTGGGAGATCGTTTTCACGACGATCGAAGATCTGCTGGATATGGAAGTCCCTCCCAGCCATCCGGACATGATCAATCCCCTGCTCCATATCGCTCCTTCGATTCCTGACGAGGTCGAAGTACCGGATTCCTGCTCGACGGTATGGAACCATGTCGTCAGCGTTCTCGAAGAAAAGAAGCAGACCGAGGAATCCACCAAGGCTCTCCGCAGCCGCATGGAACCTGGCCTGCGTTCCGTCACGCAAAGTCTCAAGACCCGCGCGACGGATCTTCCCGAAACCCCTGAAATCGATTCCACGACCCTGATCAAGGATCGTCTGAGGGGCCGGTCGATCGTCCTGGTGAGCGGCGAAGTCCGCGAACCGGCACGCCGCGCGCTTCAGAAAGAACTCGAGCTGAAAGAGCTGATCTGGTTCAGCCTTTCCGGCCCCGAGGATATGATGGACCTCAAGGCCGAAATTTCGAGCCCCGACGTCGTTCTCGTCATGGTCTCGCCAAAGGCCGCCGAAAAGGCTCGCGAAGAACTTATCCAGGTTTGCGAGTCTACCGGCAAGCCACTCGTGCGCCTGAGCATCGGCTACGGCCCGAGCACCGTGCTTTCGGCCATCGTCAATCAGGCTGCGGAACGCCTCACCGGCGGCTCCCAGGCCGCGGCACGCGGTGGTTCGCTGACCTCCGTCGCGCCAGGCAGATCCAGCGTGGCAAGTCGTCGAGCACCTTCGACCTCCGCCTTCGGGCAAGGATTCGATGAGGAAGAGGACGACTGATCCGATCGTTTCGATCGCGATCGACTCGTTCGATCATCAAGAGAGCACGCCCTTACCGGCGTGCTCTTTTCATTGACTGAAGTCGAAGGACCGTTCACGCAAAAGCACAGTGAATCGGTCAGGGTTCGAATCCGCTGGACATCTCGCGCCGGGCTCGGAATCCTGAAAAGACACACCATCTATCCAGGAGCTTGTCGAATGATCCGTGTGCTCACTCGAAGAGCGGTGCTGTCGATGGTCATAAGCCACACAGCCGGTTTCCGGTCGCCGAAGACGAGGTGAATTCGATGGACCAATTGCCTGATTTGGGAATGGCACACCTGAGAGTGGCTCGTCCGACGGACGATTTGATCGCCGTAGTTCGATTTTACGAACAAGGTCTTGGGTTCGACATTCTCTACGAATTCGAAGACCACGACGGGTTCGACGGTGTCATGCTGGGCCGCAAAGGAGCGGCATACCATCTTGAATTCACGAGAAAGTCCGGGCACGAGGTCGGCCGAGCCCCTACAGAAGACAACCTGCTTGTCTTTTATCTGCCTGATGACGGCGAATGGAAGCAGGCGATCGCTCGACTGGAAAATGCCGGATACGAATCCGTAAAGTCATTCAACCCCTATTGGGACAGGAACGGCAAGACTTTCGCGGATCCGGACGGCTACCGAATCGTGTTGCAAAACGCAAAATGGTAGTCCGAACCGCATCGGGTTTTGGGGATCGACCTGGACGTACCGCTCTCGAGCCCGAACGATCCCAACCGCCTTCCTGGGCGTGATATCCATCGAACTCGGACATCAGGCGTTCGAAATTCAGGGTTCGTCGTGCGGCAGCGTCAGATTCCAGTCGGACATGCCCGGCAGGGCTTCGTGCTTGGTCATATCGAATTGCAGGGGCGTCACCGTCACGTAGTTTTCCGTCAGAGCGGTCACGTCCGTTTCCGGGCCTTCCAGGTTATACGGCGGTGCGTAAGTCATCCAGAAATAGGTCCGGCCGCGGGGGTCGAGCCGTTTCTCGAAGCCTTCGCCATAGCGGCCCATACCCATCGGGACGACCTTGATCCCGCGCGGCTCGCCCCGCACGTGGCTGGGCAGGTTCACGTTGAAAAGGCTGCCCTTAGGCGGCCGGTTGGCCAGGATCTTGCGGATGACGTCCACCGCCGTGCGGGCAGCTTTCGGATAATCGAAATGCTCAGCGAATTCCAGGCTTACGGCGATCGATGTGATGCCGAAGAACGAGCCTTCGATCGCCGCGGCGACCGTGCCGGAATACAGCACGTTGATGCCGGCGTTGGCTCCGGCGTTGATGCCCGAGACGATCAGATCCGGCGGTTGGTCGAGAAGCTGATAGACGGCAAGCTTGACGCAATCGGCAGGGCTACCCTCCACGGCCCAGCCCAGGGGCGATCCATCGGCGTCGTCCACAGCTTTGACGACGAGCGGCTCGAGAATCGAAATCGAATGGCCCACCCCCGACTGCTCCTGCATCGGGGCCACCACCGTGACTTTCCCCAGATGCGTCAGTTCCTGACGCAGGGCTCGCAAGCCCGGAGCGAAAACGCCGTCGTCATTCGCGAGAAGAATGTTCACTGGTGCTCGTTCCTTCGGAATCGACTTAAGTTATTCCATGCCGACGACAAGCTGATCCTAGCCGTTTTCGGACGAATGCGTCAAGCGAAGCCCATCGACTGCGAGACTGCGTTTCCCGGGGACCAGGCTTCCCGCGAGGAACCGGGAAATTCCGAAATGGAAAAGACGTGCTTCTCCTTGCCGGAAAAGCACGTCTCTCCTGGGTATCGAGGCTCATTGAGCCAACGATCAACGGGGGTGAATCACTTCGATTTCTTGCGGAAGTCGAGCTTTTGCCCCGCGCCTTCTTCTTCAGCCACGGCTTCGTCCTGCTTCTTGATCTCGGCCTTTTCGGCTTCGGTCAAAGGTTTGAGCTGGCTGGGGTCGGTCGGAACGTCTCCGGCACCGGAGCCGCAACCGGCCAAAACCGCGCTGATCAGAGACACGCAAACAGCCTGGCGATATCGCATCGTCATTCGATCCACTTTCGTCGTTGCAGGAATTTGATCAATACGAATCCGCGCTGATCGGCTCGTTGTCGTCGATCACGCTGAGCTTGCGGAACGTGCCGGGGTCGATGGTGAATTTGAGAAACTTCACGGACCCGTCGCCGAAGACCGCGTTCAGGCCGCCGGGGTGGGAGCTGCCGAACATCCGCCGCCAGAGAGTACCACCCGTGTTCGGGTTAGGAGGCGTGGAGCATTGACCATTGAGTCTAGGAGCGGTGAAGTCAGAAACCGGAACGAAGTGATAGCGAATGTTGTCTTCGTCCCAACCTGAGTTGTTCCAGCGTTCGTTGTCGCCGCCGTCAGAACCGTGGCGGCTGGGCGGCAGGCTTTTTTCGGCGACGAGGATCGAATTGGACGTGCCGTCCGTGAAATCGCTCAGACGACGCTTGGCACCCCGGCCGCTCCACACGATCGCGCCCTTGCGGCCGCCGGTGTTACCCAGGTTCGGAGTTGAACGTTCGTCAGCCATCGGCCCCAGGCCGTTGGGAGCCGGCGGGATGAAAGCCGTCGCATTCGACGTGCATTCGTAAGCCTGCCCCTGGAAGAAGCCGGCGTTTCCGGCGTAATCGTTGCGGAAGGTCGGAGTGGTTCCGTAGCCCTGAACGGCACGGCGGGTCGGGCAATAGAAGGCCGCGATGCCGACGCGAGCGACGGTGTCTTCGCCGTTGATGTTCGCCGGACGGCCAGCGTGGATGCGGGGGGCGTCGAAGTTGGCGACGTTATAAACCTGCTGCTGTTCCATGAACGGCATAATCCGGAAGAAGTGGTTCCAGCCGTCCGGGTGAGCGGCGTTGCAGCAGGTGGTCGATCCATAGGACTTGGTCGGATCTTCGTCGTAGTTGTAGCCGTTGGGGTCAGGCGCGCCGCCGGCGGTCACGGCGTTCGGGTCGCCGTCATAAGGCCCTTGCGGGAGATGGCTGAAGGCACTTTCGAAATTCATGAAGCCCAGGCCGATCTGCTTGAGATTGTTGACGCACTGGGCCCGGCGGGCGGCTTCGCGTGCCGATTGCACGGCCGGCAGAAGAAGCGAAATCAGAACGGCGATGATGGCGATTACGACCAGCAATTCGATCAGCGTGAAAGCCGATCGTCTCGTCGATTCGGGTTTTGAGACTGACATTCGGAAACACTCCAGGATGCATGGAACCGCACTTCCGATCCGTGACAGTTCGTGATCGGTCGACCGGAATTGTGGTGTCCACCACGGAGAATTCGATGAACGGCTCATGAATTGCCGGTGAAATTAGGAGCGACCCACAGGAATCGCATGAGATTTCATGGTTTCGACATCGTTCGATCGCGGCTTATTCACGCTGTCCGGGAAAAATCCATGCACCTGACGAATCCGATCCGGCCGAAGTCCGTTCTGTCCGATGCCACTCGACGAAAGAAGCCCGCACCATGCCTGAATTCCTTTCGAAAACCTGCATCCCCCTGCTCGCTCTGGTGATCCTGCAGAACTGCTTTCCAAGAATCGCAGCGGATCAGATCGAACATCCCGCCTGGGTGAACTGGTCGAAATTCCCGGTCGGTACGCGTGTGACGATGCGTTCGGTCACGAAAATCAAGGGCATGGTCTCATCGACGGTCGAAACGACGACCGTGCTGATGAAAAAGGACGACAAGGCCGTCGTCATCCGCAAAAGTTTCGCCGTCGCCGGTGAGCCGAAGCCGAACCCCGACGATTTCGTCGAAACCACGATCAAGCGGTATTTTCCGCTCCTGCCCGGGGCCGATCCATCGAAGGTCGGTAAACCCGCCGGCATCGCGGAAGCCGGAACCGAGAAGTTCGACCTGCTCGGAAAAACCTACGAAACCGAGTGGTACGAAAGCCGTGCGACGACGGAAGCCGGGCCGGCCACGACCCGCACCTGGATCAGTCAGGAGATGCCGGGCCAGATTGTCCGTTCCCTCACCGAAGTCAAAGCGGCTGGCAAATCGACGGTGGACGAAGTCATTGAGATCGATCTGCCTGTGCCGAATTAAGCTGGCGAATCCGCAATCAGCGCCGGGCGATCAGGCCCCGCGGCGCTGACGGCTGAGGAAATCCCAGGCGACGTCGAACATTTCGATATCCTGCGATTGCTCGCCCGTGAACGGAAAATAGAGCTTCTTCTGAGGATCCGGCCAGCGGTGGCCGCCGTTTTCCACTCGCAGGAGGACGGTTTCCGCTGTGGCCGGCGGGGCGGGCCAGTCGTATCGCAGGATACTCGTACGGTCGCCAGGTCGGTCGAACTGACTGATAGCGGCCTCTGCGACCGCCCCATTGATCCGGCGCCACCGTTCGAGCGTCGTATCCACATCGACGAATCGAGCGAACCGGGGCGTGAATCGTGAAGGCCCGGTCCAGGGCGTAATGCGGTCCTCAGCACCATGTACCATCATCACGGGCGTCGGAGCCGTGTTCAGTTCCAGTTCGACAGCCGGCGGCCCGGAAACGGCCACGATCCCGGCCAGAAAACCAGGCAGATAAGCCGCCAGCGTATGTGCGAACATGGCACCGTTCGAATGGCCGATGGCATAAATCCTCGAACGGTCAATACTTAACCGAGCCGCCAGAGTTTCGGTCAGAGCGGTCACGAATGCGACATCATCCGGCTTGCGTTTCTGATTCACAGGATCGTTACGGAACGACCGGAAGCACAAAGGCCCCGTGCCCCTGGGCATAACCAGAATGTAGCCGTGCCGCTCCGCAGCTGAGTGAGATTCGACGTATCGCGCCCACGAACGATTCGGCTGGAGATACGGATGAAAAGCCATGACGAGTGGCCAGGCGAAGTTCGGGTCATACCGGTTCGGTACGTAGCAAATTGCGGTGCGGCGAGCGCCATCGGCCTGGATTTCGAGTTCGAACGGGCTGCCGGCGACTGCCGGACAGAACGACGCCTGAGCGCGTGGCAACGAACACCATGCGGCGGAAGTCGCCGCAAGGATCCGCAAGTTCATGGCTCGCCGATGAATCGGCCGTCGTTCGAGTGGTTCCAAAATCGACCGCTCCCCGCATCGCCAGCACCTGGCCCAGGCGAACAGTTTCCGAAGTCCTTTCGACCCGATTGCAACGGGATTGTCGATTGTCTCGACATTCCGAGCGCATTCGTGGAAATCGACATGACTCAAATTGAATCGACACGAACCCTTACGGAATTCGGAAAAGCTGAACCGAACAGGCAATTTTGAGGAAGCGAATGTATCCGGCATTCCGCGCATCACATTCTAAGCCTCTTTCATTCAATTGCTTACGACCAAAAGAAGAACTTGGGATCTCAAACGGGTTTGAGACATTCTACGGGCACGTAAAATTTGTCGTATCGCCGGCCGTCGCTGTAGGGGGTGCCCTGGGCGCTCGGCACCAGCACGGTGGCCCTGCGGCGAATCGAGTTCACGATGCCGTAAAGCTGTTTGCCTTCCCAGTCGAACGAGACGCGTGAGCCAGGCTTGACGCCGAATTGAACCATGGCACGCTCTTGTGGCGTGATCATCTGGTGGTGGCTTTCGGTGTGCCCGAAGATGTTCGTCGCCAGATTACGGAACCTGTTGGCGGAACAGTTCGAACGATCCCAGCCGAGCATTTCGGCCAGGTGCAGCAGTTCGTGCTCCATGATCCGCTGCAGGGCTTCGAGCCGGTCGTAGCAAAGCCTTCCGCAGGCGCGGATTGGGCGGTCCACATCGCCGAACGTGGCGAACAGCACGGGTACGGAGACGGCGATTTCGTACTGAGCGGGCGAAAATGCCTGACTGCGGCTTGGGCGGGTGCGTTTGGTCTGTCCGCCGGATCGTGTCAGCCGACGGGAAAGAGCGAACTCCAGCTTCGAATTCTGGGCCATGAGCGCCCGGCGGACTTCTCCACCGAGGAAGATCCGGTCATACAGGTCGAACATACGGGCGAGGTCGTTCGTGCCGATGCGCGTAAAGTTCGGCTTATCGCCAAGATACGTCGAACTTCCCAGCACCGTTTCATAGACCTGGCGGAATGCCTGGTCGCGGGCCCGTTCTTCGATCCGGGTCTCCAGCAGCAGTGTCTGAAGGGTGGTCGCCGAATCATGGGCGGCAGGCGATTTCGGATGACGTCTGGCAGCGTCGCTCATGGTCCCGCTCGCTCCGTCCTCTCAAACTTCGGAGATTGCGGGACATGCATTCATGCCACCCGCAACTTGCGAAGCGATTAATCTTGAGAGTTGCCTTGCCCGATCGGCTGTGTCACGTATCATAAGCGACCGTGGCGCGGAAGTCACCCTGTACTTCTTATGAGCCGCAGCCTCTGATCCGGATGGCGCCGGATCAGGCGAAACATGGAGGATGATCGGACATGGCACAGATCAAAGTCGTTCACGACCCGGATAACCGCACCGTCATGATTTTCTTCGGCAATCCGGGCGGTGAAGTCCAAAGTGAACCATACGACGATTCGACCGACCTGCTGCGCAACGAAGACGGCGAAATCATCGGAATTCTCCGCAGCGACTACGACACGGATGGAGCGATGGTGGAGGTTTCCGTCGAAACTCACCGGTCCACTCACCTCCCCGACGAATGATCGGCGGCTTGTGGACCAAAGCCGGAACGGACAGCCGGACGACTTCCGACTAGCGAGGAGCGCCGGTCCGAGATTAAGATAACGTGCATTCGGCGCAGCGGCATAAATCGAACCAGGCTTGTGCCTGCGTATCGGTCGTGCCGCACACGCCCTCATGACTCACCATTCGTGGCCCCAGGAGCGATCTCCGTGAAACGCTTTTCCATCTCTTTGCTGTTCGCGTTCTTCAGTCTGACCGTTCTCACAAGCCTCTCCGCTCAGGATCCGGCGAAAACGGAAGCCAAGCCGGCGGCACCAGCCGAGCCCCCCAAGACCGAAACGCCGAAGGAAGAAGCGAAGCCGAAGGAAGAAGTGAAGCCGAAGGAAGAGCCCAAGGCCGCACCGAAGGTCGAAGAAGCCCCGCTGAAGCCCATCACGCCTGAGGTGGAAGCCAAGCTCGAAGCCGCCCGCAAAGCCATTGCGGAACTGATCGTCGAAGCCGAAGACGCTGGCCTTGTCGAAACGACCATCGATCAGCCGCCGATCCTCGACCTGCTCATCACCGGCCGGGCGACTGATCTGCGTGAACTGAAGAAGCCCGCCGCCGAGCGCCTGGGCGTGAGCCCGGAAGTTTTCGGTGCCTGGTTCACCGGCCATGGCAAGAAGTCCGACGAACTCTCGGGCCTGACGATCAATCCGCCAAGCGACGTTCGTATCATTCAGCCGGCCAAGGGCTTGAGCGACTGGTACGAAAAGCGGACCAACATGCTGAACACCTACGTGGCCCAGGCACGTGCCGCCAAGGCCGCCGACGCAGCCCGTAAGGCTGACGAAGCCAAGAAGGCCGCCGAAGCGAAGAAGGAAGAGCCGAAGAAGGAAGAAGCCAAACCTGCTGAGGCCAAGAAGGAAGAGCCGAAGAAGGAAGAAGCCAAACCTGCTGAGGCCAAGAAAGAAGAGCCGAAGAAGGAAGAAGCCAAGCCTGCTGAGGCCAAGAAGGAAGAAGCCAAGCCCGCCGAAGAGAAGAAGGACCAGCCCAAGTCCTGAGATCACGCGGTTTTCTCTTCAGTCTCCAGGAATTGCGAATCGACCCGGTTTCCCTTTGCGGATGCCGGGTTTTTTCTTTTGTTCGTGCCATGACGTTCGTCGATCAGGAGCCGTGGCCCGTCGCCTCTTTCGCTTCGATTACGCTATGGACCGGAGGATCTTTTCCCTCCGTATGATGTGATGCAGGACGGAAATCCGTGACTGGCGAAGGGTGACTGCCGAGCCGAGGTTCTGTATTTCGCCCTCGAAATGAGCGAAAATCGTCAGCCCCACCACTCCTGCCCAATCCTTCGGGCAAAATCGACTCGAGCCGCCAGGGAGTTTCTTGACCGATGCGAATCATGATTTTCGGAAATCAGGGCCAACTGCGAGCGGCACATTTCGCCGCCGTTCTCTGGGCGTGCTGCCTGTCGGCTGGCCCGGGATATTCTTCCGCGGTCGCTCAGCAGGAAAAGAAAGCCATCCAGGCGAAGGCCCCTGCCCGCAAAGAAGCTGGTCCGGCACCTGTCGCACCGTTGCCGAAACCCACGGAAGACGCGCAGCCAGCGCAAGTTCGCAAGCCTAACCTGGTGCTCATTATCGCCGATGATCAGTCCTGGACAGACTTCGGATTCATGGGGCACCCGCTCGTAAAAACGCCCGCGATCGACGCCCTGGCCGCGAAATCGGCCCGATTCACCAACGGTTACGTTCCGACATCGCTGTGCCGCGCCAGCCTGGCGACGCTCTTGACCGGCCAGTACGCGCACGAGCACATGATCTGTTTCAATGATCCGCCGAAGGGGTTTTCACGCGATTCCGTGCACCCCTTCATCGCGCGCTCGCCGGCACTGCCCCGGATTCTGGCCACTGCGGGTTACCGCAGCTTTCAGACAGGTAAATTCTGGGAAGGCCATTACGCCAACGCCGGTTTCACCGACGGCATGACCGTCAAGGGCCGCCACGGTGATACAGGTCTGACGATCGGGCGGACGTCGATGGAGCCGATCGCCAAATTTCTCGACGATTCCGCCGGTTCGCCGTTCTTCCTGTGGTACGCCCCGATGCTGCCGCATACGCCGCACAACCCGCCGCAGAAGTATCTCGACGCATTCGCAGACAAAGGCCTGGACAAGGCCACGCAGGCCTATTATGCCACGATCCGCTGGTTCGACGATTCGGTCGCCGAACTGCTGAAGATGCTCGAAGACCGCAAACTGACGGAAAATACGGCGATCCTGTTCATCGTCGACAACGGCTGGGCGGTACCCCAGGCCGGCGAAAGATCCGCGTACGGCGTGAAATCGAAAAATTCGCCCTTCGACGGCGGCCTGCGAACTCCGGTGCTGCTCTCCTGGCCGGGGCACACCGAGGCTAAAGACCATGAAGACCTGGTCTCGTCGCTCGATGTCGTGCCCACTCTGCTGGATATCGCCGGGCTCTCCTACGTGGCCAGGAGTTTACAGGGCATGAGTCTGCTGAACGTTTCGACCGGCAGAAGCCCGAAACTGCCGCGCGACAGGATCTTCGGCGAACTGTTCCTGCACACGGCCACGAAGCTGGGTGAGCCGGAGATCGATACGACCTATCGCTGGATCCGGCGTGGCGACTGGAAGTTGATCCTGCCCACGGAAGTGGCCGCAAAGTCGGCCGTCGAGCCGGTCGGCGGCGACCCGCTCAACCGGATCATCAATCCGACGAAGGGGCCGTTTCTGTATGACCTGAAAAACGACCCGCACGAGACGAAGAACCTGGCTGACGACCCGACGAAGGCAGGCGTGATCGCGGAGCTTGGAGAGGCGCTGCGGCAATGGGCGAAGAATCGATGAGCCGGCCGCCATGCATCCCACTCTTCGAATCGATCGAATTCTGGTAATGTGAATGCATTGGAAGGGGCTCGATCGCGGTTCGTTTCCGTATCGAAGCCCCTGCCCGGTCCGTTCACCGACACGGCGGAGAGTACTCGCATGCGTAGGTTCGACCCATTCGGTTCCCTGAGACGTCTGGCCGGCATCGGCTTGCTTTGCCTGTGCATCGTCGGAACGTCGGCCCGGCTCGCCGCCCAGGACGCCCCCAAGACCGAGCCGGATACGCTGGATGCGATCGAAGAGGAATACGCCAAAGAACTTCAGGCCGTGGAGCTGAAACGGCTGGACAGGATCGCGGCTCTCGCGGATAAGAAGACGGGCGAAGAAGCCGACGGACTCTGGCGTTACTACTTCGAAACGATCGTGGCCGAAGACCTCTTCCTTAAGGCCGAGGCAAGGTCCAATCAACTGCTGGCGAAAGAGAATCTGCCGCTGGACATCCGGTTCATGGCCGAAGTGACGCACATCATCGCGGAAGCACGCCGCGGTGCGATTGACCAGTCGATCGAGAGCGTCCGCAAGCTGTTCGCCAAAGTGAAAGACAATGCCGAGGCCGCAGACCAGATCCCCGAGCACCTGCGCCTGAGCCTGGTCGAAATTTACCTGCGCACGATCGTCGACGCCGGCAAGTACGACATGGCGAACAAGGCCATCGACCTGATCCTGGGCGAATCGAACTCGGAAGAAATCCAGGATTACCTCAACGGCGAGAAAAAATCCCTTTCGCGAGTCGGAAAACCTGCCCCGGACATCAAGGGTGCGGACGTGGATGGCCGGCCCTTCGACCTGGCCACCTACAAGGGCAAGCCTGTCCTGATCGTATTCTGGGCCACCTGGGACGAAATCAGCCAGGACCAGATCGACGAACTGGTCGCCATCACGGAAGAATACAAGGAAAAAGGCCTGGAAGTGGTCACGATCAACGTCGACCGGCTGCGTGAGGATGGCGAAGCCCCCGAGGATCTCGCCGTCGAAGTGCGCCGATTCATGATCGAACGGAACCTGCTCTGGAAGAGCCTGATCTGCGAGGAAGGCAAGACGGACTATGCCGAGCAGCTCGGCGTGCGCTTTCTGCCTTCCAACATGCTGATCGACAAGACCGGTGTCGTCCGCCACGTCGACCGCTCGCCGAATGCCCTCTTCGAAGCCATCAAGGAAGTGTGCCAGTAAGGCTGGTCGCAGCGCTCAGCTTCGGCATCGCTCAATATTCGGTAATTGACATCGACGAAAACCGCCCGGGCGAGACTTCGCTCCGGGCGGTTTCGTTTCGACTTCGCGGGGCTCGCCGCAGTCGGATCAATATCGCAGGATCAGCTGGGCATGCACCATGTTGCCCAGGAGCATGGCCCTGTCCGAAAGCTGGAATTCATAGCCCACGCCCAGCTCGGCGTTCGGCGTCAGGTCATATTTGAAGCCGATGGCGTTGGTCACATAGTTCAGGCCCATCACCTTGCCGGCACCCACGTTCAGCAGGCCGCCGCCTTCGGTGTTGAGCGTCGGCAGGAATGTGCCGGTCTGGTTGTAGTAGAACCAGTTGGCTTCGTAGAACGGCGTGAACTTGCCGAAGCGTTTGTCGATGTGGGCACTCGTCATGAAGTAGCCCGAATCGATCTTGTTCATGCGCAGGTTCTGGCCGATCTGCAAGATCCCGTGCCAGCCGTCGCCGAATTCCTGGCCGAAGATACCCCAGATGCCCAGAAGGCCGGAGCCCTGATTCTGGAAGATATTGGCGTATCCGGTAGGAGCTTCGTACTGCACAGCCAGCGAGCCGAGCGTCTGGGTCTCGACATTCCGCAGGAACACATACTTGGCACCGGCGGCGATATTGGCCAGACCGGTCGTGGATGTCGTGCCTTTCGGAGAAAGTCGAACGATACCGTCCTTGTCGGCGAAAATTTGCAGCCGTTCGGTCAGGGCAAGACGCAGCTGCAGTGCGTAGACCTGCATCGATGACTGGCCGATCACGGGCGTGCTCGGACGTGTCCAGTTCTGCATGAAGATCAGACGTGCTTCGGTCAGTGACCGGGGATCTTTGAACTGAACGGGGTTCGACAATGGCCCTGTGAAGCCGTCGAATTCATGGTCGCTCTGGAATGCGGCCCGTGCCGTGCCCAGGGGCGAATCCATCGGCACTTCGCCCGCGGGGACGAAGCCGGTAAAACCTTCTGCCGGTGCCGGAGCCGCCGGAAGTGCGATATCGGCGAATTCCGGAGCGGTGCCGTCGAAAGTCGCCACGCCGGCAGGAACCGGGGCGGGGGTGACGGGGGCGGGAATCACCTGGCCAGTCATGGCCATGGACAGGATAAAATGGCTCAAAATCATGGGAACGAGTCTCTCCTTACTCGCCACATGGTGTTCGAAGTTCGATGTTCGCGCATCCTTACGCGAATGACGCATCGTCAGCAGACCGATTCGCCGGTCTCGGGATGGTTCAGGCGAATTCGCTGCCGCTTCGCAGCGGTCATGTCATCGAAGCCAGGTCGATTCCTGATCGTTCCACAGGGGCATCTGTACTGGATCCGTTGATGTGCTTAGCTGTCGTCATGAATATTCGGAAATAGGAATGAAGAACTTAACATATGAGACTCGAAAGTCAGGAATTCGACATTTCGATCAGAAACTCCGGGGCGGCAGTTCGTAATGCACACCCCGGATTCAGCTTCAGTCATGACTCGGACGACTTGCGTCGATCCTCGCCGTAAATCAGGGCTTCTTTTCTTCCTTCGCGGCCTCGGCGGTTTCCTGCAGCTTCTGGCCCGCATCCTGAAGCAGTTTGCCGACCGCCGCGAACAGCCCGCCGACCGATTGCTTCGAAATCTCCAGGCCGGTCTGCACAGATTCCTTGCCCAGCTCGACCGGGTGGTTATAGGCTGCCTCGAATGCCGACTGCAAGGCCGGCAGGATCGACTGCTGGGCATTCGCCGCATGCGACTGCAAGTCGCTCACCTGACTCGCCGTCAGGTTCTTGAGCTTGCCCAGAGCGTCCGTCATCGTCTGCAGGTACATCTCCTTGAGCGTCTTCACGTCACCCACGACCTTCTGCAAGTCTTCGTTCGCGAATGACTTGCTGTTGGCCACCGATTCGCTCACGGCCATCTTGGTCGCCAGGGCCGCTTGCGCGAGACCGTCGCCGAGGCCGTCGATCACCTGACGCAGCGTGCTGTTCGGATTTTCCGGCAGCGACTTGTTGACCGTTTCGACCGCCGTTTCCATGATCGATTGAGCCAGCCCGGCGAGCCCCTGGCCGCTTTGCTGGGCCTGTTCGGCCGCCTGGGCCACCAGCCGCTTGACGTTCTCACGAACGTCGCCGCCTTCGCCGATGATCGACTGGGCCTGAGTGCGAATCTGGTCGATCAGCTCGGAAGCCGTCGATTCCGCTCCTGAATTGTCCTGGGGGCCGCTCATGGGTTTCTCCCGTCTGTGCTGCAAGTTCCTGCAAAAAAGACTCTCCCGTCCACTATAGGCGAACCCGTGCCGCCAGAACAGTGGGCGACTTCACCGGGTTCGCATCCCCGGCAGCTGATTCTGGCAGACCGGACCAATTTTCCGAAAATTTCGAAACGGAAACGCCCGGCCTGGCACTATTCCCACGATGACGCCGAATGACCTGCATCACCTGCTGACGACCGCCGGGCCGCACTTGCGGCTGGTGGCGGCATCGTGGGTGGGCGATCAGGCCGACGACATCCTGCAGGAAGCCTTCCTGCAGCTCGCCGCCCGGCGAACGATGCCCGACGACCCGGGGGCCTGGCTCTATGTCGTCACCCGCAGGCTGGCCGTGAAGGCAGCCCGCAAGGACAAAAAACGCCGGTTCGACGAACGCATGTTCGCCGAATCGAAGCCGGCCAGTGTCGAAGCGGACCCGGCCGCGAAGCTCGATGCCAGGCTCGTGGCCGAAGCGCTCGACACGCTCGAACCGGAACTGGCCGAGATCGTCGTCGCCCACCTGTGGGGCGGCACGAATTTCGAAAAGATCGGCGAAGCCACCGGAATCTCCGCCGCCACCGCCTGGCGAAGATATCAGGAAGCCCTGAACCGGCTGCAGGAAATCATGGGAATCACGCGATGAACGACGAACGCAGCACAGAATCCGGCGATTTCGCTCAGCTGGAAGGGCAATTGCAATCGGTGCGACCGGCTGAAGTTCCCGATTTCGTCCAGGCCCGGCTGCAATTCGAGCTGGGACGAATGCAAGGCCGTAAAGAAGCCCGCAAGGCCATGTTCGCCTATGCCTCGGCCGCGTGCCTGGCGGTCTGGGCGGGTACGACCTGGCTGGAGCGTTCGAAATCGGCGGTTTCGAATGGAGCGGTCGTTCGGACCGATTCGGGCGAATCCGGTTCGAATTCTAAATCGTCGGGCGAACCGGTTTCACCGAAAACCTGGACCGTCGACGAAATCCGCTCACTCGCCCGCTACGAGGCCGCCGTTCGCGGCGATGGCCGATTTGCAGACCCGCAGGAAAGTCGCACTGATTCGCAAAACGACAATGACCGGAACGAGCCGGAGAACACGGAAGGCCCCTGGAACCGGCAGCGCTGGATGCAGGAACTTCTGGCCGAGCCGGCGACCGCTTCCGGCTGAATCCGTCCTGACACAATTCCGAACCGATTCGAAATCGAATTCCAACTTCACTCTTTTGGAGGTGAACCATGCCCCCTGTACGCGCTTCGAAATTCATCCTGCTGACATGCCTTTTTGTGCAAGGCCTTGCCGCCAGAACTGCAGCCCAGGAACCGGCGAAAAAACCGGAACAACTTGAGAAAGCGAAACCGGCCCAGCCGTCGCCGGCTGACAAAGTCATCCGCATCACGATCCACCCGAAGGCGATCGAGGCGAAAGATCTCGAAAAGCCCCTCCTGCCCCCCTGCGCCGAAATGTCCAGCGGAAATGCCATGCTCGACTACTTCCGGGGCATGTCTTACGAATACTCCGGCGTGCGGCAATGGACACGCGAACTGGAAGAGAAAAAGGTCAAGTGGCTGGAAATGCCGCTCGACGAATTGAAACCCGATGAATTGCGCGGCGGCGGCGCTGCGGTGTATCTCATGATCGATGGCTCGCGCAAGACCTATGCCGACATGGGCTACCTGGAACGGGTCAAAAAAGGCGGGGCGAACACACTGCTGGGCGAAATCTCGGCCTTACGCCAGACGAACCGGGATCTCCGCCTGTTCACCCGCTCCGAGATCCTCAAGAAGCGTTATGACACGGCCCTCGACATGATCCGGGCCGGCCTGGCGGCCCCGCGGCACCTTTCGGCCCAGTACGGCAACATCAATTTGCTCATTGCGGCCGCGATGGCCAACGAAACGGTCGCCTCGATGCACGACTGGGTCTCGCGACCGGACACGATGAATTTGTATTGGCCCCTGACGCAGTTGCCGCGGCCCCTTCTGCACACCGACAAACTCCTGGAGGGTGAGTTGCTGATGTACGAAAACGGCATCGGCAGCCACTCCGCCGCGGAACTCAAGACTGTCATGACCGAAAAGGACGCCCTGGATTTCTTCCTCAGCCAGATGCGTCTGTTCGTCGTCGATGGCGTTCTCTTCGAGGCCCCGAACGCTCCTGAATGGATCGACGCGGTTCGGCCTTTCGTCGACAAACTCCATCCGCTCGCGGTGGAAAACCTGAAGAAGTCCGGCGTCGCGGAAGCCGAACTGAACGCGATGACGAAAGCCCAGGTGTGTGCGATCTTTCACCGGCAAATATTTCTTTCGCAGATGCGCCGCTACGGCCGCTGGTTCCCGTTCGATTCCTGGGTCGCGATTCGTGAAATCGGCCGGGAGCGGCAATCGAAAACCACGCTCGACGGCGTGGATCTGGTCTCACTGCCGAAATTCGAATTCGAAGGCAAGGAAATCGATGTGTTCAACAGCGAATTGCCCGACAAATTCGCGATGTCGATCACTTTGACAAAAGCCCGGCTCGAGACGAAGCTCAACGTGGTTTCGCTCATCGAGTTGCTGCGGGATTATGCCGCCGATCATCCGGAACTGCCCGAATCGACCGACACCCTGACCCGTTACCCTGCGAACCTGACGGACCACTTCACGGGCAAGCCTGTCCGTTATCGCCGTATCGACGCGACCACGGCCACGATCGAAGCCGGCCCGCCGGAAGGCATGCCGGGCGTGGATCTTCAGAACCATCTCCGATACGAAATCCGCCTTACGAAGTAGGTTGGGCTTTAGCCCAACAGCTTCGGCACGACAACGATACTCGGACCCTCAAAGTCGCCCGGAATGGCGGGCTAAAGCCCGCCCTACTCAGGTGATCGAAGACGGACGGGGATTCGCGGAGGACTGGCGGGCTGAAGCCCGCCCTACTTTTCGGTTGATGACCATCGTGCGACGCCCTATGATTCAAGGAACGAATCATAGGGCGTCGATCCCTTTCCTACAAAGACACCGCGAAGCATCATGAGCGAACAAAACGGCCACAGCTCCGAAGTCGACCTGACGATCGTCCCGGCCCCGCCGACGGACCAGAACCCTGCCCAGCCGACGCCGCAGGAGCTGCTGGACGCCGTGCACAGCTTCCCGTGCGAGTTTCACATCAAGGTGATCGGGGCGACGGAAAACGACTTCATCGCCCGCGTGGTAGCAGCCGTAATCAGTGCCGAGGTGGCCGAGACGGATATCGAATACACCTCACGCGAAACCGCCGGCGGCCGGCACACTTCGGTGTCGATCAACGTCCTGGCCCAGTCGTCGGATCACGTCATGGCGATTTATGCAGCCATTAGGACGGTGGACGGGGTCGTGATGGTGATGTGAGGGATAGAGATGATTACTAGATTGATCATTGGAACAAGATACGAATGCTATGCATATGGCACGCTCGAATCTGCACATAGTTGATGCTTGATTCTGCGTTACTCAGAAAGGTCGCATCGTTATGCGAAGAGAGGAAGATTCTGAGGTCCTCAAGAAAAGAATCCATAGAATTGAGGCTGAACAGCAAGTAAGGCTGTGGCGTCAAGCATTTTACTCACCCATGGTTGCCTGTTCCGATAGCAACATTCTACATGAGCTTGAAAAATCAGAAATTGCCCTTCAACAAGCAATAAATGATGAGATTCAATCTAGGAATGAATTAATAGAATGCGATTCTAGCCAAACCGAAAGTTCTAAGGAAATGTTGGGCAAGTTGAAAGAACCAAGAGGAACTCTAGGTACTATCGGAAAACCATTCCGAATAAATATCGAAGTACGAATGCCTTCGATTCCATCAGGAATGTATCACTTATTCGATTCGGAGAATTATCCACTTGTAGTAGTGGATCTCTTTTATAGTTTAAATTACAGTAGGGATACTAGCATTCTGGGATTTACGATCAAGGCTTGGATTGAAGATATGTCCTGGCAGCAATCCGAATATCGTGAGTTAGAAGCTCGTAGTCGCGGTTCTTTTCAAGTTCGATTATTACCGACCCTTATTCCCGAAAAGGTAAGGGAACTTACCGAAGTTCGAAGAGCGACGCTTCATGTTGACCCTCCCCAAGATCGGTAGACACTGAATCTCCTTACGTCATGATAGAGCGACGGACCGACAGGAGATTCTTCCATGAGCGAGCGACAGAGACGAAGCTTCACGCGTGACTTCAAGCTGGCGGCGGTCAAAAAGCAC